>NZ_CP045851.1:1825000-3025000 GCF_009650215.1 Actinomarinicola tropica
AATGGCGTAACGACTTTCCTACTGTCTCAACCACAGACCCAGCGAAATTGAAGTACGAGTAAAGATGCTCGTTAGCTGCAGAAGGACGGAAAGACCCCGTGGACCTTTACTATAGCTTGATGTTGGGTTTTGTTATGCGTTGTGTAGGATAGGTGGGAGGCGAGGAAGCGTTGGCGCTAGTCAGCGTGGAGCCATCCTTGAAATACCACCCTGCGTATGACGGAGCTCTAACCCAGACCCGTGATCCGGGTCGGGGACAGCGTCAGGTGGGTAGTTTGACTGGGGCGGTCGCCTCCTAAAAGGTAACGGAGGCGCTCAAAGGTTCCCTCAGCCTGGTTGGCAATCAGGCGTCGAGTGCAATGGCACAAGGGAGCTTGACTGCGAGACTGACACGTCAAGCAGGTGCGAAAGCAGGACATAGTGATCTGACGGTTGCGTGTGGAAGCGCCGTCACTCAACGGATAAAAGGTACCCCGGGGATAACAGGCTCATCTTCCCCAAGAGTCCATATCGACGGGAAGGTTTGGCACCTCGATGTCGGCTCATCGCATCCTGGGGCTGAAGCAGGTCCCAAGGGTTGGGCTGTTCGCCCATTAAAGCGGTACGCGAGCTGGGTTTAGAACGTCGTGAGACAGTTCGGTCCCTATCCTCTGCAGCCGGAAGGAACTTGAGAAAGGCTGTCCCTAGTACGAGAGGACCGGGACGGACGCAGCTCTCGTGTGCCAGTTGTCCTGCCAAGGGCACGGCTGGTTGGCGACCTGCGGAAGGGATAAGCGCTGAAAGCATCTAAGCGCGAAGCTCGTTTCAAGATGAGGTTCCTCACCGGGTCAACCGGGTAAGGCCCGTGGCAGACCACCACGTTGATAGGCCGGAAGTGTACGCACGGCAACGTGTTCAGCTGACCGGTACTAATCGGCCGAGGGCTTGGATCTCTCTCACATCTGTGAGAGTGCACTGATGTTCGTGCTCGCTATGGAGTTCTCGAGAGCAGGCTGCCTCTGGCGCCGCTCTTGACAAGGTTTCGGTGGCCATAGCGGTGGGGTCACACCCGTTCCCATTCCGAACACGGAAGTTAAGCCCACCAGCGCCGATGGTACTTGGGGAGAGATCCCCTGGGAGAGTAGGTCGCCGCCGGATTTCGCACGTGAGAAGGGCCCCTTCGGGGGCCCTTCTTCGCGCGCCCCGGCACCGGCTTTCGCGCCTGACGGGACCGACACGCCGGTCCGATAGCCTCGCCCCCATGGCTGAACGGAGTGAGTCCCCGAGCACCGGGCCCCGCGGGCGTCGATCGACGCCCGGTCGTGGCGGCCCCAAGGGGGGCGGCGCCGGCCGCAGCGGTCCGAAGGGCCCCCGACGCGGCGGAGCGCCGGGCGGCGACCGGCGCGGCGGAGCGCCGTCGTCGCGAGGCGGTCGCGGACCTGGCGGGCGTGACGAGGCGCCACGGTCGGAGCCGGCGGGCCCGCGCACCTGGGGCAGCCTGGCCCGCAAGGGCGCCGGCCGACTCGGGGAGGATCGACGTGGTGCGGGGACGGCGGCCCCGTCCGGGCGCGCTCCCGAGGCCCACGAGGCCGAGGAGTGGATCGACGAGGGCCCGGTGCGTCGCGAGGCCACCAAGGCCGTCGGTCGCGGCGTTCGTGGCAGCCAGCCGGATCGTTCCCGGCGCGAGCGCCGGCCCCTCGAGGACGCCGAGATCGACGTCACCGTGGCCGAGGCCAGCCGGGCCGTCGGACGGGACCGCGCCGGGCGGGTCGAGGCCCGCCTGAAGGAGGCGGCGAAGGCCTTCGACGGCGAGCGGTTCGCCGAGGCCCGCAAGATCCTCGCGCCGCTCGTCGACCAGGCCCCGAGCTCGGTCGCTCTGCGGGAGCTGAACGGCCTCACCCTCTACCGCCTCGGCCGCTGGAAGGCGGCCGCCGAGGAGCTCGAGGTGTTCCGGGAGCTCAGCGGCTCGACCGACCAGCACCCCGTGCTGGCCGACTGCTACCGCGCCCTGCGCCGGTGGGCCGACGTCGACGACCTCTGGGAGGAGCTGCGCGCCGCCTCCCCCTCGGCGGAGCTGGTCACCGAGGGCCGGATCGTCACCGCCGGCGCCCTGGCCGACCGGGATCGGCTGCCGGAGGCCATCGAGCTGCTCGACAAGGGCTTCCGGTGGCCGAAGCGGCCCCTCGTCCACCACCTGCGGCGCGGCTACGCCCTCGCCGACCTCTACGAGCGAGCAGGCGACGTCCCCCGTGCTCGCTCGCTGTTCGCGCGCATCGCGGCGGCCGATCCCGACTTCGGCGACGTCGAGGCCCGGCGCGACGCCCTCGGCTGACGCGTCGAGCCGTCCCACGCCCAACCGGACCAGGAGGACCCCAGTGTTCCGAGCCGTCATGCTCGACCGCACCGACGACCACGTCGAGGCCACCATCCGCGAGCTGGACGACGTCGACCTGCCGGCCGGCGAGGTCACGATCGACGTGGAGTGGTCGACCGTCAACTACAAGGACGGGCTGGCCTACGCCGGTCGTCCCGGGGTGGTCGATCGCTACCCGATCGTGCCCGGCGTCGACCTCGCGGGCACGGTGCACAGCAGCGACGACCCGCGGTACGGCCCCGGCGACAGGGTCACCGTCAACGGCTGTCGGATGGGGGAGCGGCACTGGGGCGGCCACGCCGAGCGTGCCCGGGTGCCCGCCGACTGGGTGGTGCGCCTGCCTGACGCCATCGACACCCGCACGGCCATGGCGATCGGGACCGCCGGGCTCACCTCGATGCTGTGCGTGCTCGCCCTCGAGCGTCACGGCCTGACGCCCGACGACGGCACGGTCGTCGTCACCGGCTCGTCCGGGGGCGTCGGGTCGGTGGCCATCAGCCTGCTGGCCCGTCGCGGGTTCCGGGTCGCGGCGGTCACGGGTCGCACCGAGGAGGAGCCCTACCTGCGTCGCATCGGGGCCGTCGAGGTGGTCGACCGGGCCGAGCTGGCGGGACCGGGCCGACCGCTGGCGTCGGAGCGCTGGGCCGGCGGCGTCGACGCCGTCGGCAGCCACACCCTCGCGAACGTCCTGTCGGCCACCGCCTACGGGGGCGTCGTCGCCGCGTGCGGCCTCGCCCAGGGCATGGACCTGCCGGCGTCGGTGGCCCCCTTCATCCTCCGCGGGGTGACCCTCGTCGGTGTCGAATCCGTCGTCACCCCCCACGACCGGCGCGTCGCGGCGTGGGACCGCCTCGCCACCGACATCGATCGCGACCTGCTCGAGACGATGGTGACCGAGGTGGGGCTCGGGGAGCTGCCCGACGTCACGGCCCGCATCCTCGAGGGCAAGGTGCGCGGACGCGTCGTCGTCGACGTCCGACGGTGAGCGTCACACCCCCTGCGTAGCCTGGATCTCGGCTTCCCCCTCCTGCCCTCCGGTGCGCCGCGCGCACGCCCTCGCAAGGAGATCCCGGATGCCCACCACCCCTGCTGTCCCGCAGCCTCTGAACGTCGCCGTCCTCTGCGGCACGCTGTCGAGCGACCCAGTGGCACGCACCCTGCCCTCGGGTGACGTGCTGCACGCCCTCGAGATCACGGTCCGCGTGCTCGACCAGCCCGCCGACACCGTCCCCGTCGTCACCGCCACGCTGCCGAGCGGCGTCGCCGCCGGGTCCGAGGTCCTCGTCGTCGGGCGGGTGCGGCGTCGCTTCTTCCGGGCCGGCAGCAGCACCGCCAGTCGCACCGAGGTGGTCGCCGAGCGGGTGGTCCCGACGGGGCGACGGGCGGCGGCGCGCCGCGTCGTGGAGGGCATCGCCCAGCGCCTGGTCGAGGCCGGGTGACGGCGACCGCTCAGGTCGGCGCCCGAGGTCGTCGATGCCCTCGGGAGACCGCCACGCCGCTCGACCTGTGGGTAGGGTGGCCGAGGGGACAGTTGACACCACGTCTGCTCGACGACACGACAAGGGGGAGCGCGTGACCGACACCGCGGCGCGGCACCAGCCCACGACGATCGACCGCCTCGTGATCCGCTTCGCGGGTGACTCCGGCGACGGCATGCAGCTCACGGGGGATCGCTTCACGAGCGCCAGCGCGCTGTTCGGCAACGACCTGGCCACCCTCCCGGAGTTCCCGGCCGAGATCCGGGCACCGGCCGGCACCCTCGCCGGCGTGTCGGCCTTCCAGGTCCACATCTCCGACCACGACATCACCACGCCGGGCGATGCCCCGAACGTGCTCGTGGCGATGAACCCCGCGGCGCTGCGGGCCGAGCTGCACCGCCTCGACGAGGGCGGGACGATCATCGTCAACGTCGACACGTTCGACGAGCGCAACCTCGCCAAGGCCGGGTACGCCGACAACCCGCTCACCGACGGCAGCCTGAAGGGCTACACGGTCTACGAGGTCCCGATGACCAGCCTCACCAAGGACGCCGTTGCGCCCGCCGGGGTGAAGCCACGCGACGCGGACCGCTCGAAGAACTTCTTCGCCCTCGGCCTGGTCAGCTGGATGTACACCCGGCCGATCGAGCCGACCCTCGAGTGGATCGCCGAGAAGTTCGGCCGCAACGCCATGGTCCACGAGGCCAACGTGCTCGCCTTCAAGGCCGGGCACGCCTTCGGCGAGACCGCCGAGCTGTTCGACCACCGCTACGAGGTCCGGCCCGCGCCGCAGGAGCCCGGCACCTACACCAACATCAACGGCAACACCGCTCTGGCCTGGGGGCTCATCGCCGCCGGGCAGCTGGCCCGGCTCCCGCTGTTCCTCGGCTCGTACCCGATCACGCCGGCATCGGACATCCTGCACGAGCTCTCGAAGCACAAGAACTTCGGGGTCAGGACGCTCCAGGCCGAAGACGAGATCGCCGGCGTCGGCTCCGCCATCGGTGCTGCCTTCGGCGGCCACATCGGCGTCACCACCACCAGCGGACCGGGCATCGCGCTCAAGTCCGAGGCGATGGGCCTCGCCATCAGCCTCGAGCTGCCGCTCGTGGTCGTCGACATCCAGCGCGGCGGCCCCTCCACCGGCCTGCCGACCAAGACCGAGGCCGCCGACCTGCTCCTCGCCATGTACGGGCGCCACGGCGAGGCCCCGATGCCGATCCTCGCGCCGGCCACGCCGTCGGACTGCTTCGCGGTGGCCATCGAGGCCGTGCGCATCGCCCTCACGTACCGCACCCCGGTGATGCTGCTGTCCGACGGCTACCTCGCCAACGGCACCGAGCCGTGGCGGCTGCCCGACGTGACCACGCTCGACCCCATCGAGGTCGACTTCACCACCGAACCGAACCACGTCGACGACGACGGCCAGCCCGAGTACTGGCCGTACCTCCGCGACCCGGAGACCCTCGCCCGGTCGTGGGCCGTGCCCGGCACGCCCGGTCTGATGCACCGCATCGGGGGCATCGAGAAGGCCGACGGCACCGGCAACATCTCCTACGACCCCGCGAACCACGGACGCATGGTCGCCCTGCGTGCCGCGAAGGTGGCGGGCATCGCGGCGTCGATCCCACCGGTCGAGGCCGTGGGCGACGTCGACGACGCCGAGCTGCTCGTGCTCGGCTGGGGCTCCACCTGGGGTGCGATCACCACCGCCGTCGAGCGGGCCCGCGCCGAGGGCCACAAGGTCGCCCAGCTCCACCTCCGCCACCTCAACCCGTTCCCCTCGAACCTCGGCGAGGTGCTGGCCCGCTACCCCCGGGTGCTCGTCCCCGAGATGAACCTCGGGCAGCTCTCCCGGCTCGTCCGGGCCGAGTTCCTCGTCGACGCCCGATCGGTCAACAAGGTCGAAGGCACGCCCTTCACCGCCGCCGAGCTGCACTCCGCGATCCTGGGAGCCATCCGTGACTGACGTGCAACCCACCACCAAGAAGGACTGGGCCAGCGACCAGGAGGTCCGCTGGTGCCCCGGGTGCGGCGACTACTCGATCCTCACCGCGGTGCAGATGCTGATGCCCGACCTCGGCGTGAGTCGGGAGAACACCGTGTTCATCTCCGGGATCGGCTGCGCCGCGCGGTTCCCGTACTACATGAACACCTACGGGATGCACTCGATCCACGGGCGCGCCCCGGCGATCGCCACCGGCCTGGCCATGGCCCGCCCCGACCTCGACGTCTGGGTGATCGGGGGCGACGGCGACCTGCTGTCGATCGGTGGCAACCACCTGATCCACGCGCTCCGCCGCAACGTGAACCTGACGATCCTCCTGTTCAACAACCAGATCTACGGCCTCACCAAGGGCCAGTACTCGCCGACGAGCGAGGTCGGGAAGGTCACCAAGTCCACGCCGTTCGGGTCCCTCGACGCCCCGTTCAACCCGATCGCGCTGGCGCTCGGCGCCAACGCCAGCTTCGTCGCCCGCACCCACGACATGGACCGCCAGCACATGCAGGCGACGTTCCGCCGGGCCCACGACCACAAGGGTGCCGCGCTGGTCGAGATCTACCAGAACTGCAACGTGTTCAACAACGGCGCGTTCGACACCATCACCTCGAAGTCGAACCGCGACTCGATGCTCATCCCGCTCCGCCACGGCGAACCCCTGCGGTTCGGAGCCGACGGCGAGAAGGGGGTCATCATCGGCGACGACGGCCGCGCCCAGGTCGCCGACGTCGCCGAGGTCGGCGAGGACCGCATCGTCGTGCACGACGAGCGCGCCCCGTCGGCGTCGATGGCGTTCAACCTCGCCCAGCTGGCGGCGGGCCCGCACGAGCCGACCCCTGTCGGTGTGTTCCGGGCCGTGGAGCGCGCCGAGTACACCGAGTCCACCGACCAGCAGCTCGCCCGGGCCCTGGCCGAGCAGGGGCCGGCCGACCTCGCGGGCCTGCTGCGCTCGGGCGCCACGTGGGAGATCGGCTGATCCCGCCGGCCTGACGCCCCCGCCTCAGTCCAGGCTGCGGAACACCTGGCCGGTGCGGGGCTTGGGGTGGAAGAAGGTCGACTTGGGCGGCATGCGCTCGCCGCCGTCGGCGGTGGCGGCGATCGCCTCCACCGACACAGGGCGCACCAGCACGCCGATCTGGGCCCGGCCGGCGCGCACCGCGTCGGCCACCTCGTCGACCCCGTGCTGGTACCGCAGCTCGTGGGGCGGGAGGGCGGTGAGCGCGGCGTCGAGCCGGCTGGTGTCGAGGTCCCGCACGCCGTCGAACGCGCCCGGCCGGGGCCGCAGCTCCCGGGCCCGGTCCGGCTCGACCAGCACGAGCACCCCGCGCTCGATCATGTGGTCGAGCGTGCCGGCGTCGAGCGCCACCTCGTCGCCGACCTCGAACCACGGGTCGAGCGCCGCCGCGACGTCGGTCCCGTCCGGCAGCCCGTCGACCAGCCGGTGGATCGGCAGCACGGTGAGCTCGTCGGCGACCAGCTCCACCACGTAGACCATCGCCGCCTCGGCTGGCCCGGCGTCGCCGCCGCCCTCGGCGCGCCGCTCGTCCCGGTAGGCGACCGATGTCTCGTAGCGGTGGTGCCCGTCGGCGATGACGACGGGGTGGGCGCCCACGGCATCACGGATGCCGCGGATCCGCTCGGGGTCGTCGATGACCCAGAGGGCGTGCTCGACCCCGTCGTCGTCGACCCACGTCGGGTCCTCGGGGCCTGGCTCGCCGACCAGCGATGTCACGCCCGCCGCCGGCGTCAGCCCCCAGATGCTCGACAGGTTCATGCGGCACGACCGGAGCATCTCGAGGCGGTCGCTCTTTGCCTTCGGCGTGGTGTGCTCGTGGGGGAGGATCCCGCCCTCGCCGGGGCGCGAGAGCGTCAGCTCGCCGATGACGCCGGTGGTGTGCCGATGCCGGCCGGCGGGATCGGTGAACGACATGCGGTAGCCGTAGAACACGGGGGCGTCGTCGCGCACCAGCACGCCGTCCTCGAGCCACCGGTGCACGAGATCGCACGCGACCTCGTAGCGGGAGCGGGCGCCGTCGTCGACGGGGAGGTCGACGTGGACCGCGTTGTGCGGGTGGCGGGCGGCGAGCCGGGAGCGGAGGGCCTCGTCGATCACGTCGTAGGGCGGGGCGGTGACCTCGGCCAGCGACTCCCGGCGGGTGTCGAAGCGGATCCCGGCGAACGGCGAGAACTCAGGCATCACCTCATCCTGGCAGAACGACCGGGGCGCCACGCCGCCCGTGGCGTCTGCCAGCATGGGCCGATGGGCTGGGTGATCGACCTCGACGGCGTGATGTGGTTGGCCCACGAGCCGATCGCGGGGTCGGCCGAGGCGGTCGACGCGCTGCTCGCCGCCGGCGAGGACGTCGTGTTCGTCACGAACAACTCGTCGTCGCCGGTCGTGGCGGTCGAGGAGCGCCTGGTGGCCCAGGGCGTCGCGGCCCGGGGACGGGTCCTCACCTCGGCGATGGCGGGCGCCCGGCTGGTCGAGCCGGGGGAGCGGGCCCTCGTCTGCGCCGGGCCGGGCGTGGTGGAGGCGCTGGGTGAGCGGGGCGTCGAGATGGTCGTCGAGCCCGAGGGGGTCGACGTGGTCGTCGTCGGGTTGACGAGGGACCTCAGCTACGACCTGCTGTCGCGCGCCACGCTGGCCGTGCGGGCCGGGGCGCGCCTCGTCGCCACGAACGACGACGCGACCTACCCGACCCCGTCGGGCCAGCTGCCGGGCGGCGGCGCGATCCTCGCCGCCCTCGTCACGGCCACCGGCGCCGCGCCGGTCGTCGCCGGCAAGCCGCATCCGCCGATGGTCGATCTGGTGAGGGAGCGCCTCGGTGCCGACGGGGTCGTCGTCGGTGACCGCCCCGACACCGACGGTCGCATCGCCCGGGCGCTCGGCTTCGAGTTCGCGCTCGTGCTGACGGGCGTCACCGGCGCGGGCGACCTGCCCGTCGATCCGGCCCCCGACGTCGTCGCCGACGACCTGGCCGCGGTCGTCGACCAGATGGTGCGACGATGATCCGGTTGCGAGCCGCCCGCGACCGAGTGCTAACTGTTGCAAGCATATGCTTGCTGGCGTTACCCTGATGGCATGACCAACCTCCCCACCCTCATCACCAGCGCCCCCGAGCGGGCCCAGCACCTCGTCGACCTCACCGTCGACACCGCCCAGACCGCCGCGTCCCGCGTCGAGCGGTCCGCCGGCGCCGTCGTCACCGAGCTGCGTGAGCGGGTCGACGCCGGCCGCGAGCGCCTGCTCGTCGACGTCGAGCGCGCCCGGGCCACCCTCGATGCCCGCGTCCGCCCCCACACGCCGGCCTCCCGTGCCGAGGTCGCCGCCCTCGAGGCCCGGCTGGCGGAGGTCGAGGCCCGCGCCGCGCGGGCCACGCGCAGCTCGACCGCCAAGAGCACCCGGGCGAAGAAGACCACCACCAGCTCCCGCACGACGAAGGACTGACCCCACGGCGGCGCGACGGCGGCTCGACGCCGAGCTGGTGCGGCGGGGCCTCGCCCCCTCACGGGAGCGGGCACGAGAGGCCATCCGCTCGGGCCGCGTGCGCGTCGGCGGCGCGCCGGCCGACAAGCCGGCGCGCCTGGTCGCCCCCGACGAGCCGCTGGAGGTGGTCGGGCCACCCCCGCGCTACGTCGGGCGGGGCGGCGAGAAGCTCGCCGGTGCGCTCGACCGGTTCGACGTCCACGTCGCCGGGCAGCGCGCCGTCGACTGCGGGGCGTCCACCGGCGGCTTCACCGACTGCCTGCTGCAGGCCGGCGCCGCCGAGGTCGTCGCCATCGACGTCGGCTACGGGCAGCTGCACGAGAAGCTCCGGGCCGACGAGCGGGTCCGCAACCTCGAGCGCACCACGATCCGTGGGATCGACCCCGACGTGGTGGGCGGACCGGCGCCCCTCGTCGTCGGCGACCTGTCGTTCATCTCGCTGCGCACGGTCGCCGACGACCTGCTGGCGCTGCTGGCACCCGGGGGCGATCTCGTCCTGCTCGTGAAGCCGCAGTTCGAAGCCGGGCGGGAGGAGGCGTCGCGAGGACGGGGCATCATCTCCGATCCCGAGGTGTGGCGGCGGGTGCTCGGCGAGGTCCGTGACGCGCTCTCGGCCCGAGGAGCAGCCATCATGGGGGCCATGTGCTCGCCCCTCGTCGGCGCCGACGGCAACGTCGAGTTCCTGGTCCACGCGGTCGCCCCCTCCGAGGGTGCGGCGCGCACCGGCAGCGACGACGTCCTCGACGCCGCCGTGGCCGAGGCCCGGGCCCGGCGGAGCTGAGCGTGCCCGTCGTCGGCCTCGTCCTGCACCAGGAACGCCCTCTCGCCCGCACCCTGGCCCACGAGGTCTCGGCCTGGCTCACCGACCAGGGCCACGAGGTCCGTCTCACCACCGAGGACGCCGCGCTCGTCGGGGCGAGCTCCGGCGTCGAACCGGGCGACTTCGGCACCGGGCTCGACCTCGCGCTGAGCCTCGGAGGCGACGGCACGATGCTGCGCACGGTGCGCATGACATGTGCGTGTGACGTCGACGTGCTCGGGGTGAACGTCGGCGACATGGGCTACCTCACCGAGGTGGAGCCGCCTCGGGTGATCGACGCGCTCGAGCGCTACTTCGCCGGCGACTTCGGCCTCGAGCACCGCATGCTCCTGGCGGTCACGGTGCACGTCGACGGCGCCGAGCAGCCGTCGCTCACCGAGTACGCGCTGAACGAGGCCGTGGTGGAGAAGACCGCGGCGGGCCACACGGTGCGCCTCGGCGTGGCGCTCGACGGCGACGAGTTCACGACCTACGCGACCGACGGGTTGATCGTGGCCACCCCGACCGGATCGACGGCGTACGCCTTCTCGGCCCGTGGGCCGATCGTCGATCCCACCCACCGGGCGCTCCTGCTGACGCCGGTCGCGCCCCACATGCTGTTCGACCGCACGCTCGTGCTGGAGCCGAGCACCGAGGTCGGGATCACGGTGCGCGGCCACCGCACGGCGAGCCTGGCCGTCGACGGGCGCCCCACGGGGATGCTCGGCGACGGCGACGTCGTGCGCTGCCGGGCCTCGCACCACCAGGCGCGCCTGGTGACCTTCGGACCTCGCGAGTTCCACCGGATCCTGAAGTCGAAGTTCGGCCTGAACGACCGATGACGACGAGGTCGCGGGGGCGGGCGCGGTGCTGATCGAGCTGTCCGTGCGTGACCTCGGCGTGATCGCCGACCTCCAGCTGGTCATCGGGCCGGGGATGACGGTGCTCACCGGCGAGACCGGGGCGGGCAAGACGCTCGTCGTCGACGCCATCGAGCTGCTCGTCGGTGGTCGTGCCGATCCCGTGCTCGTGCGGCCCGGGGCCGACGAGGCGCGCGTGGACGGGCGCTTCGTCGTCCCGGAGCCGGCGGACGGCAGCGCCGACGAGGACGGCGGGCCGCGGCCCGGCGACGAGATCGTCCTGTCGCGCGTGGTGCCCCGATCGGGCCGGTCGCGGGCCTACGTCGACGGCCGTCCGGCCACCGTCGCCGAGCTCGCCCGCTGGGGCCGCCGGCTGGTGGACCTCCACGGGCAGCACGCCCACCAGTCGCTCCTCGGCGCCGCCGTGCAGCGGGCGACGCTCGACCGGTTCGGTGGCGTCGACCTCGGGCCACTGCACGCGGCACGAGCACGCGTCGCGGAGCTCGACGCCGCCCTCGCCGCCCTCGGTGGCGACGAGCGCGCCCGGGCGCGGGAGACCGACCTGCACCGCTTCCAGGTCGAGGAGCTCGACGCCGCGGCGATCACCGGACCGGACGAAGACGACGAGCTGGCCGCAGAGGAGGACGTGCTCGCCGATGCCGTCGCCCACCGCGAGGCCGGCGCCGCGGCGGTGGAGGCGCTGACCGGGGACGGAGGTGCAGGTGACCCGTTGGGCGTGGCCGTCGCGGCGCTCGCCGACCGCAGTCCCTACCGCGAGCTCGAGCAGCGGCTCCGCGCCGTCGTCGCCGAGGTCACCGACGTGGCGGCCGAGGTCCGGGGCGTGGCCGAGGCGATCGATCCCGACCCCGATCGACTGGCCCAGATCCGCGAGCGCCGCCAGCTGCTGCGGGACCTCCGCCGCAAGTACGGCGAGACGCTCGAGGACGTCATCGCCTACCACCGGGAGGCGGCGGAGCGGCTCGCCGAGCTCGAGTCCCACGACGCGCGGGCGGCGGAGCTCGACGCCGAGCGCCGGACCGCCCTGGCCGAGCTGGCCGCCGTCGAGGCCGAGGTGGGAACCCTGCGCCGCACGGCGGCCCCCGACCTGGCCCGAGCGATCGAGGAGCGCCTGGCGGACCTGGAGATGGCGCGCGCACGGGTGGTCGTGGCGGTGGGGGACGACGACCCGGGCGACGACGTCGAGCTGCGGTTGGCGGCCAACCCCGGCTCCGATCCCCAGGCACTCGCCAAGGTGGCCTCCGGGGGCGAGCTCGCCCGGGCCATGCTCGCGATCCGCCTCGTGCTGACGAGCGGCCCGCCGACGCTGGTGTTCGACGAGGTCGATGCCGGGATCGGCGGCGAGGCTGCGGTGGCGGTCGGTCGGGCCCTCGCCGACCTCGCGCCGGGGCACCAGGTGCTCGTCGTGACCCACCTGCCGCAGGTCGCGGCGTGCGCCGACCACCAGGTCTCGGTCGCCAAGCGCGAGGTCGACGGCACGACCGTCTCGGAGGCTCGGTTGCTCACGAGCGACGAGCGGGTGCTAGAGCTATCCCGGATGTTGTCCGGCAACACAGGGAGCGAGGCGGCCCGAGAGCACGCCGCGGAGCTGCTCGCCAGCGCCGAGAGGAGCCGGCGGTGAGCCCCCCGGCCACCGGCCGCACGCGCCGACGGCGCTCCCACCCCGCCGCCCTCGTCGAGGTCGAGGGACCGGCGCGGGTCGGGCGCCGCACCAAGGAGCTCGTCAACCGGATCGAGGCGGGCGACGTCGCCGTCATCGACCACGAGGACCTCGACCCCGTCGCCGCCGAGTCGCTCCTGAAGGCCGGCGTGCACGCGGTGGTCAACGCTGCAGCGTCGGTGTCGGGGCGGTACCCGAACCGGGGCCCGCTGATCCTCACCAGCGCCGGGGTCGTCCTCGTCGACCGGGCCGGGCCCGAGGTGATGGATGCCGTCGCCGACGGCCAGAGCGTCACCCTCGAGGGAGGTGACGTGCGCGTCGACGGCCAGGTCGTCGCCCGTGGGGTGCCCCAGACGTCGGCCACGCTCACCGCCGCGATCCAGGACGCCCGACAGACGATGGGCGCGGAGCTGGCGCGCTTCGCCGAGAACACCCTCGGCTACATCCAGAGCGAGAGCCACCTCCTGCTCGACGAGCTCGAGATCCCCGACATCCGCACCGACCTCGCCGGGCGGCACGCGCTGATCGTCGTGCGGGGGAGCGACTTCCGCGACGACCTCGAGATGCTGCGCCGCGGCGGGTACATGCAGGAGATGCAGCCGGTCCTGATCGGCGTGGACGGGGGCGCCGACGCCCTGCTCGAGATGGGCCTCACCCCCGACCTCATCATCGGGGACTTCGACTCGGTCTCGGAGACCGCGCTCCGCAGCGGCGCCGAGCTGGTCGTGCACGCCTACCGCGACGGGCGGGCCCCGGGCGCGGCACGCCTCGAGGACCTGGGGCTCGAGTACCTGACGATCGGCTCGGAGGGCACGAGCGAGGACATCGCGATGCTGCTCGCCTGGGAGCGCGGCGCCGAGCTCATCGTGGCGGTCGGCACCCACAGCTCGATGGCGGACTTCCTCGACAAGGGCCGCGCCGGCATGGCCTCCACGTTCCTCGTGCGCCTGAAGGTCGGTCCGATCCTCGTCGACGCCAAAGGCGTGTCGCGGCTCTACCGCCACCAGGTCCGCAAGCGGGACCTCGGGCTGCTCGTGGCCGCCGCCCTCATCACGATCGTGATCATCTTCCTCGTCAGCGAGCCGCTGCGCGTCATCATCCGCGGCTACCTGCTCACCTTCTAGCGTGCGACGACGGCGGTTCGGCCGTCCCCGCCTGGTGCCCCATGATCAACCTCCGCTACCACATCGTCTCCATCACCGCCGTGTTCCTCGCGCTCGGCATCGGTGTCGCGCTCGGCTCGACGCTCATCCAGCGGGGCCTGGTCGACACGCTGAACGACCGGCTCGACGAGCAGGCCGAGCGGCTCGACCGCACCGACGGTGAGAACGCGGAGCTGCGCGGCCGACTCGACGAGATCGCCGAGCTCGACGAGCGGCTGACCACCGAGGGCACGGCGCTGTACGCCGGCCACCTCACCGACGTCCCCGTCCTGGTGGTCGCCACCGGCGGCGTCGACGAGTCGCTCGTCGACCTCACCCGCCGCTCGCTGCGCGACGCCGGTGCCCAGGTCCACGGGATCCTGCGGTTCACCGGTCGGTGGACCGATCTCGACGAGGGGGAGGTGGCCGAGCTGGCGGAGCTGACCGAGCAGCCCGTCGCCGAGGCAGACCTCGTGCGCACCAGGGTGATGCGGGACCTGGCCGACGAGATGCTGGTCGCCGCCGAGCTCCCGCCGGACCCCGAGCCGGAGACGCCCACGGTCACCGACGACGGCGTCGACGCGACGCCCCAGGACGGGACCGACCAGGCGACCGAGGACGGGACCGACCAGGCGACCGAGGACGGAACCGACCAGGCGGTCGAGGACGCGCCGGTGCAGGATCCCGCACCCGAGACCACGACGACCACGACCCCGCCGGAGCCGAACGGGCTGCTCCTCGCCGCGCTCCTCGAACGCGGGTACCTCGAGTTCCTGCCCGACGAGGCGGGCACGCCGCTGCCCGAGGCGGCGGCGCGGTTCGTCGTCGTCCAGACCCCCGAGAGCGACGTGCCGATCGAGGCCGCGCTGCTCCCGCTGCTCGAGGAGCTCGCCGCGGCCGATCCGGCACCGGTGGTCGTCATCGAACCGCTGCCCGAGCCCGTGGAGGACCCCGAGGCGGAGCTGGACGACGATGCCGCCCCTGCGGCCGGCCCGCTCGTCGATCTGGTGCGGAACGACCCGCAGATGCGGCTCTCGCTGACCACCGTCGACATGGCGCGCCACTTCATCGGCCAGGCGGCCACGGTGCTGGGACTCGCCGACCTCGCGGCGCCCGATCCCGGCGTCGGCCACTACGGCGTGGCGGAGGGGGCCGGCGCCCTGCTCCCGGCGGCGGGGTGACGGCAGCGACGCCCGCACCCCCGACGACGGGGTCCGGCGAGCCCCAGGGCGCCCGGGGGATCGGTCGCGCCACGGCGCTCGTGTCCGTGCTCAACCTGACGTCGCGCGCGACGGGCCTCCTGCGCGTCGTCGCCATGTCCGCCGCGCTCGGCGCGACGGCCCTCGGCGACACGTACCAGGCGGCCAACCTGGTCTCCAACATCCTCTTCGAGCTGCTGGCCGGCGGGCTGCTCTCCGCGGCGCTCGTGCCGACCTTCGTCGACCTGGTGGACCGGGGACGGCGGGAGGACGCCGCGCGGCTCGGCGGGATCCTGCTCGGGGCTGCGCTCGTGGCCCTGACGGCGGTGGTCGCCGCGGCGCTCCTGCTCGCGGACCAGCTGATGGGGCTGCTGACCGCCGGGGTCGAGGACCCCGGGCTCCGGGCGGACCAGCGGGCGCTCGGTGTGTTCCTGCTCTGGTTCTTCCTGCCCCAGGTCCTCCTCTACGCCTGCGGCTCGGTCGCCACGGCGCTGCTCCACGCCGAGCGCCGGTTCGTGGCGGCCGCCATCGCCCCGGTGTTCAACAACCTCGTGGTCATCTCGGCCATGGGGGCCTTCTGGCTGCTGCGCGACGGTGCGCCCCCGAGCCTCGACCTCGATCTCGTCGAGAAGCTGGTGCTCGGCGCAGGGGCGACCGTCGGCGTGCTCGCGATGACGCTCGTGCCCCTGGTGGCGCTGCGCCGCACGGACCTGACGCTGCGCCCCCGCTGGGACCTGCACGACCCGCGCCTGCGTCCGCTGGCCGCCCAGGGCGCGTGGGCCGCCGGCCACCTCGGGCTGAACCAGGTGTTCGCCATGGCCACCGTCGTCGTGGCCGGTCGGGTGTCGGGCGGTGTCGTCGCGTACCAGGTGGCGTTCACGTTCTTCCTGCTCCCGTACGCCCTCCTGGCGAACCCCCTCACCACGACGCTCTACCCGCGCCTCGCCGCCGCAGTGGCCGCCGGACGCCCCCACGAGGCCGCCGACGACGTCTCCTGGGGCCTGCGCTCGATGAGCTTCATCCTGCTGCCCGCCAGCGTGCTCATCGGCGTGCTCGCCCGGCCGCTGCTGGAGGTGGTCCGTCTCGGCAACCTCGACGTGGCGGGTGCCGACCTGGTCGCGCTCACCACGAGCGGCTACATGGTCGGCCTGCTCGGCTACGCCGCATCGTTCCTCCTCACCCGAGCCGCCTACGCCGCAGGCGACACCCGCAGCCCGACCCTCGTGAGCCTCGTCGCCACCGGGGTCGGTGCCGTCGTCCTCGTCGTCGGCACCGAGGTGCTCGACGGCGACGCTCGCCTGCTCGTCCTCGGTCTCACCCACGCCGGTGTCGTCACCGCCAGCGCGCTCGGTCTGCTGCCGGCCCTCCGGCGGCGCATCGGCACCGTGCGCCTGAGCGCGACGATCCTGCGGGATGCGGCGTTCGCCGCGCTCGCCGGCGTCGCGGCGTGGGGCGTCGCGTCCTCGATCGGCATCGACACGCGGCTTGCCGCCGTCGGATCCCTGACGCTCGGCGGGCTCGGCGGCGCCCTCGCCTACGTCGGCCTGCACGCGCTGGCCCACAGCGACGAGTTGCGCGTGCTCCGACGACCGGGGAGGGTGCTGCGCTGATGGTCGTCGTCGCCCTCGTCCCCGCCTTCAACGCTGCGCCCCGCATCGCGGCGACGGTGCGCGCCACCGCGGCCATCCCCGGTGTCGCCCGGGTGCTGGTCGTCGACGACGCGTCGAGCGACGGCACCGTCGACGCCGCCCGGTCGGCCGGGGCGGAGGTCCTCCAGCTCCCCGCCAACCGCGGCAAGGGCGGCGCGGTGCTGGCCGGTGTCGCCGCCAGCCCCGACGCCGACGTGTTCCTGCTCGTCGACGCCGACCTCCAGGAGACCGCAGCCGAGACGGCGCGGCTCCTCCCGCCCGTCCTCGCCGGCGAGGCCGACATGACGATCGCGGTCCTGCCGCCCGCCGCCGGTCGTGGCGGGTTCGGGAAGGTGCGCGACATGGCGACGCGCGGCATCCGCCGGGCGAGCGGGTTCGAGGCCCGCGCGCCGCTCTCGGGCCAGAGGGCCGTCCGTGCCGACCTGCTGCGGGGCCTCGAGAGCGCCGAGCGCTTCGGGCTCGAGGTCGCGCTCACGATCGACGCCGTGCGGGCGGGCGCGCGGGTGCAGGAGGTCGAGGCCGAGATCGAGCACCTCCACACCGGTCGATCGCTCGCCGGGTTCCGGCACCGTGGCCGGCAGGGCGCGGACATCGTCCGAGCGCTGTGGCCACGCCTGGTCGGCGGGCCGGCACGCGCCGTCCTGCTCGGGGTGCTGACGCTGGCCGTGCTGGCGGGCCTGTTCGTCGGGGCCGAGGCGGCCACGCCGACGGGCGCGGCGGCCACGACCGGGGCCGAGCGGGTCGTCGTCGTCGGCGTCGCCGGCCTCTCGCTCGACGACCTGGACGCCGGCATCGTGCCGGAGATCGATGCGCTGTGGCGCGACGGCGGCGCGCTGTCCGCGGCGAGCGTCCGCACCCTGTCGAGTCGCCCGTCGACGGTCGAGGCCTGGGCGACGCTCGGCGCGGGGTCGCGGGTCCGGGCCAACCTCATCGCCAGCGCGGCCTACGCCTCCGATACTCCGTACGAGAACACGACGGCGGGGGAGGTGACGGCCCGGCGCACCGGCAGCGAGGTGACGGGCCAGATCGCGATCGTGAACACGCCGCTCGTCATCGACAACGCCGGCGACGACGTGCCGAGCCTCCCCGGCTCCCTCGGCGACGCCCTGACGGCCGCCGGTCTGCGCACCGCCACGGTGGGCAACGCCGACCGGATCCAGCCCGACGGCGACCTGACGATCTCGCGCCCGGCCGCCGTGGCGGTCATGCGCTCCGACGGCTTCGTCGACCACGGTGCCGTGGGGCCCGAGCTGCTCCGGGAGGACCCGTCGGCCCCGTTCGGCACGATGGCCGACACCGAGGCGATGGTCGCGACGACGCTGGCCGCCCTCGAGGAGGCGCACGTCGTCACCGTCGACCCGGGGGACCTCGACCGGCTGCGGGACTACGACTCGGTGATGACCGAGAGCGAGCGCGACCAGCTGCGCAGCGCCGCGCTCACGAGCGTCGACACGCTCGTCGGCGAGCTGCACGACCGGCTGCCGGAGGACACGCTCCTCCTCGTCGTCGGGCTCACGCCGCCCACCTCCACGTGGTCCCTGACGCCGATGGTCGCGAGCGGCGCCGGGGTGCGCCCCGGCTACCTGCACTCGCCGTCCACGCAGCGCACCGGGCTCGTCACGCTCACCGACGTGGCCCCGACGGTGCTCGACGCCATCGGGGCCGACATCCCGGCGGACATGATCGGCGCCCCGCTGCGCTACCAGGCGGGATCGGTCGACCTCGACCGCCTCCAGTCGATGAACGACACCGCGAACGGGCGGGAGCGCATCTACTACCCGATCGCCCTGACGTTCATCGTCGTGCAGGCGCTCGGCTACGCGGCGGTGCTCCTCGTGCTCCGCCTGGCCCCCGACATGGCGCGCCACCTCGTCGGACCGGCACGGATCCTCGTCCTGACCTTCGCCGCCTGGCCCCTCGCCACCTTCCTCCTGCGGCTGGTGCCGTCGGTCTACCGGTTGGGCGGTGGCGCGCACGTGGTGCTGTGGCTGGTCGCGCTCGCGATCGCGCTCGCCGCGGCGAGGGTCCGGCGGCGGCCCCTCGTGCCGCTGGCCCTCATCTGTGGCCTCACGGTCCTCCTCCTGCTGCTCGACATGGCCTTCGGCGCCCCGCTGCAGATGTCGAGCCTCCTCGGGTACTCGCCCCACACCGCGGCACGCTTCACCGGGTTCGGCAACACCACCTTCGCCGTGTTCGGCGCCTGCGCCGTGGTCGCGGCAGCGCTCCACGTGCACCACGCACCACGCCGCCGCGACGCCCTGGCCGCGGCCGGGGCGATGTTCCTCGTCGTCCTCGTCGCCGACGGCGCCCCGCAGCTCGGGGCCGACGTCGGCGGGATCTTGACCTACGTCCCCGTGTTCGCCCTCACGCTCTGGGCGCTCGCGGGCCGGCGCATCTCGATGAAGGTCCTCGTCCTCGCCGGCGTCGCGACGCTCGTCGTGCTCGCGCTCGCCGTCGGCCTCGACCTCCTGCGCGACCCCGACGACCGCTCGCACCTCGCTCGGTTCGTCCTCGCGTCGGGCGACGACCAGGGGAACTTCTGGACGACGATCAGCCGCAAGTGGGCGACCAACCTGCGCGTGCTGCGCCAGTCGATCTGGGCGTGGATGGTGCCGATCATCGCGGTGTTCGCCCTCTACGTCCTCGTCGTGGCCCGAGGCTGGCGGCGCCTGCTGCCGATGGGGTCCGCGGTGCGGGCCGCGGTCATCGGCACGCTCGCCACCGGCGTGCTCGGGTGGTTGGTCAACGACAGCGGCGTCGTCGTCGCCGCGCTCGCCTTCGTCTACCTCGGCCCGTTGCTGACGCTCCTCGCGCTCAGTGACTCGCACCACCCGGCGGTCCTCCACGGCCCCCGGGCCGCGGCGGAGGCGTCGTGACAGCGGTCGTCCTCGCGCTCGTCATCGCCGCGCTCTCGGCGGCACTCGTCTGGCGCCTCGCCGCACCCGTGTTCGACCACCCGACCCTGGCGAGGCGCAACGTGCGCGGCATCGACGTCCCGACCGCGGGAGGCGTGGTGCTGGTTCTCGCCCTGCTCCCGCCGCTCGCCGTCGCGAGCGTGATCCTTCGGCTCGTCGCCGAACCCGACTCCGTCCTGCCCGAGATGCACGAGGCGTTCACCGTCGTTGCCATCGTGAGCGTCTTCGCGGTGCTGGGGCTCGTCGACGACCTCCTGGCCCAGGGGGAGGACCGCGGCTTCCGGGGGCACCTCGGCGCGCTGTACCGCGGTCGACTCACCACCGGCGGCATCAAGCTCCTCGGGGGCGGCCTCGCCGCCGTCGCCCTCACCGCCACCGACGGACCGTTGTGGGAGTGGGTGGTCGCCGCGGGCGTCGTGGCGCTCGCCACCAACACGGCGAACCTCTTCGATCGCGCGCCCGGCCGGGTGACCAAGATCGCCGTGGCGGCGCTCGTCGTCCTGCTCGTCACGGCCGCCCCCGACGAGCGGTGGCTCGTCGGGCCGGCCGCCGCGGTGGTCGGTGCCGCGCTCGGGCTCCTCGTCGCCGAGCTGCGCGAGTCGGTGATGCTCGGCGACACCGGTGCCAACCCGATCGGCGCGGTGCTCGGCCTCGCGGTGGTCGCGACGACCGGGCCGTGGACCCAGCTGGCGGTGCTCGTCGTCCTCCTCGCCCTGAACCTGGTGAGCGAGCGCATCTCGTTCTCCGCGGTGATCGACCGCACGCCCGCGCTGCGCTGGTTGGACCAGCTCGGGCGCCGGCCCATGACGTGAATCACACCGATGTGAGCCTCGGCGCCCGGTTCGTCGGGTACGCTGCGATCCCGTCGTGGTGCCGACGGAGGAGACCCAGGTGGCGAAGCACATCTTCGTGACAGGTGGTGTGGTGAGCTCGCTGGGCAAGGGCCTGACGGCGTCCTCGCTCGGCCGCCTGCTGAAGGCCCGGGGGCTCCGGGTCACCATGCAGAAGCTCGACCCCTACATCAACGTCGATCCGGGGACGATGAACCCCTTCGAGCACGGTGAGGTCTTCGTCACCGACGACGGGGGTGAGACCGACCTCGACCTCGGCCACTACGAGCGGTTCATCGACGAGAGCCTCACCAAGGACTCGAACGCCACCACCGGCGGCATCTACTCGTCGGTCCTCGCCGCCGAGCGGCGCGGCGACTACCTCGGCAAGACCGTCCAGGTCATTCCGCACATCACCGACGAGATCAAGCGCCGCATCAGCCGCCTGGCCACCGACGACGTCGACGTCGTCATCACCGAGGTCGGCGGCACCGTCGGCGACATCGAGATCCTCCCGTTCCTCGAGGCCATCCGGCAGTTCCGCCTCGACGTCGGCCGCGACAACGTCTGCTACGTGCACGTCACCCTCGTGCCGTTCATCGGGCCGGCGGGGGAGCAGAAGACCAAGCCGACGCAGCACTCGGTCACCGAGCTGCGCAGCCGGGGCATCCAGCCCGACGCCATCGTCTGCCGGTCCGAGGAGCCCCTCTCCGACGACCTGAAGCGCAAGATCTCCAACCTGTGCGACGTGCCGGTCGACGCCGTCGTCAACGCCGCCGACGCGCCCAGCCTCTACGAGATCCCGCTCGTGCTGCACCACGAGGGCCTCGACGACTACGTGTGCGACGTGCTGCGCCTCGACGCCCCTGCGCCGGACCTCGCCCCGTGGCGGGCGCTCGTCGACCGGGTCGAGGCCGCGACGACCCCGCTGCGCATCGGCATCATCGGCAAGTACGTCAGCCTCCCCGACGCCTACCTGTCGGTCGTCGAGTCGCTCCGCCACGCCGGGTTCGCCCACGGTGCCGACATGCAGATCGAGTGGATCCAGGCCGAGGAGGTCGAGGGCCTCCTCGTCGACGGCCGCCTCCGCGAGCTCGACGGCATCGTCATCCCCGGCGGGTTCGGCGAGCGGGGCACCGAGGGCAAGGTCGCGGCGGCCACCTACACCCGCGAGCACGACATCCCGTGCCTCGGCATCTGCCTCGGCATGCAGGTGATGACCGTCGAGTACGCCCGCAACGTGCTCGGGCTCACCGGCGCCAACTCCACCGAGTTCGACCGCCAGACGCCCCACCCGGTCATCGACCTGATGGACACCCAGCGCGACGTCACCGACATGGGCGGCACGATGCGCCTCGGCGCCTACGTCGCCGAGCTGGCACCGGGCTCCCAGGTCGCCGAGCTGTACGGCAAGACCGTCGTCAGCGAGCGCCACCGGCACCGCTACGAGTTCAACCCCCGGTACCGCTCGAAGTTCGACGGCACCGACTTCGTGTGCTCGGGCACCTCGCCCGACGGGCGCCTGGTCGAGTTCATCGAGCTGGACGGCCACCCGTTCTGGGTCGGCACCCAGGCCCACCCCGAGTTCAAGAGCCGTCCCGACCGGCCGGCGCCCCTGTTCGACGGGCTGATCCGGGCCGCGCTGGCCCGGGCCGAGGGCCGCAACCCCCGGCTCCTCGAGCTCGCCGCCGAGCGGCAGGTGGCGGCCGGGTCGTGACCGACGCCGGCTTCCGTCGGGTCGGCGAGCGCGAGATCCACCGGGGCTACCTGGTCCGGCTCACCGAGTCGACCTTCGTCGGCCCCGACGGCGACGAGTTCCAGCGGGACGTGGTGCACACCCCGAACGCCGTCGGCATCGTCCCCGTCGACCGCGGGCCGTCGGGGGAGTGGCAGGTCGTCCTCGTGCGCCAGTACCGGGGGGCGGTCGACCGGGAGATGTGGGAGATCCCCGCCGGCATGTGCGACGTCGAGGGCGAGTCGCCGGAGGACACCGGCCGGCGCGAGCTGCGAGAGGAAGCCGGCTACGACGTGCGCGACGTCACCGTGCTCACGTCGTTCCACCCCGCACCGGGGTTCACCACGCACAGCACAGCGATCGTCCTCGGGGTGGGCCTCACCGAGGTCGGACGCGAGGCCGACGGCATCGAGGAGCAGCACATGGTCGTCGACCGCGTGCCCCTCGACGCGGCGGTCGAGCGGGTGAGGTCGGGCGAGATCACCGACGGCAAGACGGTCGTGGGCCTCCTGCTCGCACGCGAGCGCCTCGACGACTGAGGTGACCGAGCCGCTGCCCCTCGAGGTCGAGGAGTACCTGACCTGGCTGGCAGCGGAGCGCGGTCGGGCGGCATCGACGGTCGAGGCGTACCGACGTGACCTGCGGGCCTACGTCGCGCACCTGCGCGACCGGGGTCTCTCACTCCTCGACGCCGGCCAGGACGACGTCGAGCGGTTCGTCGCCGACCTCGAGGCGGCGGGGCTGGCTCCGCGGACCCGGGCGCGGCGGGTGGTCGCCGTGCGCAACCTCCACCGCTTCCTCGTCGACGAGGACCTGGCCGAGCGCGACCCGGTGGCCGACGTCGAATCGCCCAAGGTGCCGCGCGGGATCCCGAAGGCGTTGAGCGAGGACGAGGTCGACCGGCTGCTCACCGCGGTCGTCGGCGACGAGGCGCCGGCCCGCCGCGACCGGGCGATCCTCGAGGTCCTCTACGGCACGGGGGTGCGCATCTCGGAGCTGGTCGGCCTGTCGCTCGGCGACGTCGACCTCGTCGCCGCCCGGATGCGGGTGTTCGGCAAGGGCAGCAAGGAGCGGGTGGTGCCGATCGGCCGCCACGCGGGCCTGGCCCTCGAGGCGTGGCTCGACGAGCCGGGGCGCCCGGCCCTCGTCCCCCGCCAGTGGCGACGCCGCGGCGACGCCGAGGCGCTCTTCCTCAACCAGCGTGGCGGCCGGCTCAGCCGTCAGGGCGCGTGGGGCGTCGTCACCCGGTGGGGCGACGCCGCCGGCCTCGGCGACCGGCTGACGCCGCACGTGCTGCGCCACTCGTGCGCCACCCACATGGTCGACCACGGCGCCGACCTCCGGGTGGTCCAGGAGCTGCTCGGCCACGCGTCGGTGAGCACGACGCAGGTGTACACGCTGGTCTCCACCGAGCGGCTGTGGGCCGTGTACGACGCGGCGCACCCCCGAGCGTCCGTGGGCGCCGCTCGCTGACGGGAGGGAGCCCCTCCGGTCGAACGAGGGGCAGGGGGAGTAGCCTGGACCGATGGCCGAGGTGGGTGGTTCCGACGCGGTGCGTGACGAGCTGGAGTCCGAGCGCGTGCGCCTGCGCAAGCACATCGAGGAGCTCGCGAGCGACGCCGACGGCGCGCCGGCCCACGACGAGAACTTCGCCGACTCCGCCCAGGTCGCGGCCGAGATGGGCGAGGCTCGTGCGCTGGCGGGCAGCCTGCGGGAGCAGCTCGACGACGTCGAGGAAGCACTGAAGGCCCTCGACGAGGGCCGCTACGGGCTCTGCGAGGTGTGCAGCCAGCCGATCGCCGAGGCGCGCCTCGAGGCCATGCCCACGACGCGCCGCTGCATCGACCACGCCTGAGGGATCGTGGCGGCGCTCGGCCACCTCGCCCGGCGCTTCGTCGGCTCGCTCCGCCCCGGCGGACCGCCCGCCGTCGACGTGTCCTGGGCCGCGCAGCACCTCCTCGACTCGGAACGTGAGCTGTGGGACCGCATGTCGGGTCCGGACCGGCGTCACTCGGTGGCGGTCGCACGCCGGGTGGAGCGCGCCCTCGGCCACGAGGCGACCCGACCCGTGCTCGCCGCTGCGCTGCTCCACGACGTCGGCAAGACCACCTCGGGTCTGCGCACCTACGGGCGGGTCGTCGCCAGCGTGTCGGCCATGGTCGGCGGGCACGAGATGGCCGACCACTGGGCGAAGAAGCGGGGGTTCACCCGGCGGGTGGGCCTGTACCTCCAGCACGACGTGATCGGCGCGGACCAGCTCGACATGGCGGGGTCGGACCCGCTGACCGTCACCTGGGCGCGCGAGCACCACTGGCCCGAGCACATGTGGACCCTCGACCCCCGCGTCGCCCACGCCCTCAAGGCCGCCGACGACGACTGAGCCGTCGGGTCATCCGGCGGCGCGTGCGTACCGCTCGGCCAGCGTCCGCAGCTCGTCGCGCAGCTCGTCCGGCTCCTCGACCCGGAAGTCCCACCCCAGGCGCCCGAGGTGCACAGCCAGCGTGCGGAGGTCCTCGGCTCCGGTGGTGAACCGGCACGTGCGGTCGTCCAACGGCTCGATCGTGCCTGCTGCGCCAGGCACGTGGGCGAGCTCGGCGGCGGGGGCGAGGACGACGACGGTCGCGCGGTGCGTCCACGCCGCCGCGGCGGCACCACGCGAGACGTGGGCGGCGACGTCGTCCACGGGCAGGGGTCGGGGGGCGAACCGGGGACCTGCGGGCGGGTTGGGGACCAGTCGATCCATGCGGAACGTGCGCCAGTCCCGCCGGACCGTGTCGTAGGCGTAGAGGTACCAGCGGCGCCCCCACGTCACGATGCGGTACGGCTCGACGATCCGGCGCTCGGTCGTGGCGCTGTCGTGGCGGCGGTAGTCGGCACGGAGGACCTCGTGGTCGCGGCATGCCGCCGAGACCACCGAGAGGACCTCCGCGTCGACGGGCGCCGCGGGGGCGTCCGCCGGCACCTGGACGACCGCGACACGGAGGGCCGCTGCACGCCGCTGGAGCGCCGGCGGCATGATCTGCTCGAGCTTGGCGAGGGCTCGCTCGGCGCTCTCGTCGAGACCCGCGACGTGCCCCCGTTGGGTGAGGAGCGACGCGGCGACGGCGACGACGTCCTCCTCGTCGAGCAGGAGCGGGGGCATCCGGGCCCCCGACCCGAGGCGGTAGCCGCCGGCGGGGCCGCGCACGCCGTCGATGCGGTAGCCGAGCGACCGCAGCCGCTCGACGTCGTTGCGCAGCGTCCGCGGGGCGACGCCGAGGCGCTGGGCGAGCTCCTGCCCCGGCCACGAGCGGGGCACCTGCAGGAGTGCGAGCAGGTCCAGGAGTCGAGCGGCGGTGGACATGCCGCCATGGTGCCGCAGATTGAGGAACGTAACATGCCTAAAGCCGTCCTACGGTCGCCGCATGAGCAACTCCACCGCATCCACCACCCGTCTCTCGAGCGACGACACGTCCATCAGGCCGTACCGCATCGACGTCCCGCAGGCGGCGATCGACGACCTCCGGGATCGGCTGGCGCGCACCCGGTTCGCCGAGGAGCTCCCGCCCTCGGAGCTGGCCGACCTGCCCGCCGGCGGGCCCGTGATGCCCGGCTGGCAGTACGGCGTCCCCGGTGCAGCCGTCCGCGAGCTGGTCGACCGCTGGCGAGACGACTTCGACTGGCGTCGGGTGGAGGCCGAGCTCAACGCTCGCCCCCACTTCACCACCGCCATCGACGGCCAGGACATCCACTTCGTGCACGTCCGATCACCGGAGGCGGACGCGACGCCGCTCATCCTCACCCACGGGTGGCCCAACACCTTCGTCGAGTTCATGGGGCTCGTCGACGAGCTCACCGATCCACGCGCCCACGGGGCCGATCCCGCCGATGCCGTCCACGTCGTCATCCCCGACCTCCCGGGGTTCGGCTTCTCCGGGCCGACCCATGAGCGCGGCTGGGACGCGGCCCGGACCGCGAGGGCGTGGGCAGAGCTGATGCGGCGTCTCGGCTACGACCGCTACGTGGCCCACGGCAACGACGCCGGCGCCATCGTGGCACCGCTCCTCGGCCAGGTCGACGGAGCCCACGTCATCGGCGTCCACGTCGACCAGATCTTCTCGTTCCCGAACGGGGAGCCGGGCGAGCTCGACGGGTTGACGGCAGAGGAGCTCGCCCCCCTCGAGTTCGCGCAGTCGTTCCTGGAGCGTGCGATCCACGACAGCAGCCAGCGGGCCCAACCCCAGACGATCGCCCACGCCCTGGCCGACTCACCCGTCGGGCAGCTGGCCTGGATCCTGCAGCTGCTGGCCGGACAGGACCCCGACGTCATCTTGACCAACGCCTCGATCTACTGGTTCACCAACACCGCGGCGTCGTCGGCCCGCTTCTACTTCGAGAACCACCACGCGCGCCGACCCGCAGAGCGGACCGCAGTGCCGTTGGCGCTGTCGAGCTTCGCCTTCGACATGTCGACGGTCCGCCGGTTCGCCGAGCGGGACCACGCCAACATCGTGACGTGGACCGAGCACGACCGCGGCAGCCACTGGGCGGCGCACGACGCGCCGGATCTCGTCGTCGAGGACCTCCGCCGGTTCGTCCGGCTCGTTCGGCGAGACGACGACTGACGGGGGCGGAACCGCTCAGCTGCGGGGCAGCAGGCCGACGGCGTCGCGCGCCCGGTCGAGCACGACCGCGGCGGCGGCCCGGGCCTTCTCCGCCCCGCTGGCGAGGATCTTCTCGGTCTGGGCGGGGTCGGCGGCCAGCTCGGCGTAGCGCTCCTGCACCGGTCCCAGCACCTCGACCACGGCGGCGGCGGCGTCGGCCTTCAGCGGGCCGTACTGCGTGTAGCCGGAGGCGACGTCCTCGATCGTGCGGTCGGTGGCCGCGGCGAGGATCGACAGCAGGTTGGACACCCCCGGCTTGGCCTCGACGTCGTAGCGGACCTCGGCGTCGTTGTCGGTGACCGCCCGCTTGAACTTCTTCTCGATCGTCGACGGCTCGTCGAGCATGCCGACCGTCCCCTGCGGCGACTCGGTCGACTTCGACATCTTGCTCGTCGGGTTCTGCAGGTCCATCACCCGGGCCGCGGCCTTGGGGATCACGGCCTCGGGCACGACGAAGGTGTCGCCGTAGCGGCTGTTGAACCGCATGGCGACGTCCCGGGTGAGCTCGAGGTGCTGGCGCTGGTCGTCGCCGACGGGCACCTGGGCGGTGTCGTAGAGGAGGATGTCGGCGGCCATGAGCGCCGGGTAGGTGAACAGCCCGGCCGACACGAAGTCGCGCCGATCGCTCTTCTCCTTGAACTGGGTCATCCGCGACAGCTCACCGAAGCTCGCGGTGCACTCCATCAGCCACGCCAGCTCGGAGTGGGCGGGCACGTGGCTCTGGACGAAGAGCGTGACCACGTCCGGGTCGAGGCCCGAGGCGAGGTACAGGTTCGCCATCTGGATCGTGCGGGCCCGCAGCTCCGCCGGGTCCTGGGGGACGGTGATGGCGTGCAGGTCGACGATGCAGAACAGCGACTCGGGCGACTGCGCCTCCCGGGCGAAGCGGCGCAACGCCCCCAGGTAGTTGCCGAGGTGGAGGTCGCCGCTGGGCTGGATGCCCGAGAACACTCTGGCCATGGGCGCCGATCGTAGGGGAGCGCCCGGGACCGTCCGGCACCGGTTCAGTCCGGCGGGTACCCCTCGGGGTTCGACGACTGCCAGCGCCACGTGTCGATGCACATGGCGTCGAGCGTGCGGTCGGCGGTCCAACCGAGCTCGGTGTTGGCGCGGGTCGGGTCGGCGTAGCACGTGGCGATGTCGCCCGGTCGTCGGGCGACGACCTCGTAGGGGATGGGACGCCCGCTTGCCCGCTCGAACGCCGCGACGACGTCGAGGACGCTGTGGCCCTTGCCCGTGCCGACGTTCCACACGTGGTGGCCCCCGACCTCCTCCAGGCGGTCCAGGGCCGCGATGTGGGCCTGGGCGAGGTCGAGCACGTGGATGTAGTCCCGGACCCCGGTGCCGTCGGGCGTGTCGTAGTCGTCGCCGAAGACCTGGAGCTTCTCGCGTCGCCCGACCGCCACCTGGGCGATGTAGGGCACGAGGTTGTTCGGGATCCCCTGCGGGTCCTCGCCGATGCGTCCCGACGGGTGGGCGCCCACGGGGTTGAAGTAGCGCAGCGACGCCACCCGCCAGGTGTCGTCCGCCTGGTGCAGGTCGTGGAGGATCTGCTCGATCATCAGCTTCGTCCAGCCGTACGGGTTGGTCGCCGCCGTGGGCGCTCCCTCGCGGAGGGGCAGCGTGGGGTGGTCGCCGTACACCGTCGCCGACGACGAGAAGACGATCGTGCGGCAGTCGTGGGCCGCCATCGCCTTCGTCAGCGCGAGGGCACCGCCGACGTTGACCGAGTAGTAGCGGTGCGGGTCGGCGACCGACTCGCCGACGGCCTTGAGGCCGGCGAAGTGGATGACCGCCTCCGGCCCGGTCGACGCGACGACCTCGTCGAGGGCCTCCTCGTCGAGCAGGTCGACCTGGTGGAAGGCGACGTCGGCGCCGGTGAGCTCGCGGACGCGACGGACGGCCTCCGAGCGGGAGTTGACGAGGTTGTCCACGATGACGACGTCGTGGCCGGCCTCGGCCAGGAGGACCGCCGTGTGGCTGCCGATGTACCCGGCGCCGCCGGTGACGAGGATGCGCATCGACGGCACGGTAGTCAGCCGAGGGTCGCGCTGGTCCGCACCGGTCGACCACTAGTCTCTCGACGTGCCGATCGCCGTCCAGACCGAGGTGTTCGAAGGCCCCTTCGACCTCCTCCTGCACCTCATCCTCCGCGAGCAGGTCGACCTCTACGAGGTGTCGCTCTCGACCATCGTCGACGCCTACATCGTCGAGATCGAGCGGATGGAGGGCCTCGACCTCGACGTGGCCACCGAGTTCCTGCTCATCGCCGCCACCCTCGTCGAGCTGAAGGCCCGACGGCTCCTCCCCGACGAGGACGGCATCGACCTCGACGACGAGCTGGCCCTCTGGGAGGAGCGCGACCTGCTCCTCGCCCGGCTGCTCGAGTGCAAGACGTTCAAGGACGCGGCGATCGTGCTGCGGGGCATCGAGCTGGAGGCCAGCCGCAGCGTCCCGCGGGTCGCCGGGCTCGAGGAGCGCTTCGCCGACCTCGCGCCGGACCTGCTCGAGGGGCTCACCGCCGACCAGCTGCGCGAGGCGTTCCTGCGGGCCTCGGCTCCGAAGCCGCAGCCGCGGGTCCACATGGACCACGTGGCCCCGATCCGTCTCAGCGTCGCCGAGGCGGTCGAGGAGCTCGTCGACGAGCTGCCCCGGGTGGGCCGCATCGGCTTCCGCGAGCTCACCTCGGGACTCGTCGAGCGCCTCGAGGTGGTCGTGCGGTTCCTCGCCGTGCTCGAGATGTTCAAGCAGGGCGTCGTCGACCTCCAGCAGCCCACCACGTTCGGCGACATCGCCATCGTGTGGCTGGGCGAGGAGGGCGAGCACCACGCCGACCTCGCCGCGATCGACGTCTACGACGGATGACCGACCTCCCACCCCCCGAGGGCGAGCCGACGGCCGCACCAGGAGAGCGCCACGACGAGGCCCGCAGGGCCATCGAGGCCGTCGTCATGGTGTCCGACGAGCCGGTCGACCCGCAGCTGCTCGGTCAGCTCGTCGAGCTCGCCCCCGCGGTGGTCGAGCAGCTCTGCGCCGACCTCGCGGCCGAGTACGAGGCCGAGGGCCGTGGCTTCCAGCTCGTCCGGGTGGCCGGCGGCTACCGCTACCAGAGCCACCCCGACCAGGCGCCGTACATCGAGCGGTTCGTCCTCGACGGCCAGTCGGCCCGGCTCTCGGCGGCCGCGCTCGAGACCCTCGCCATCGTCGCCTACAAGCAGCCGATCTCCCGTGCGCAGGTGGCCGCGATCCGCGGCGTCGGCGTCGACGGGGTGATGCGGACGCTCCAGCAGCGGGGCTACATCGAGGAGATCGGACGGGACACCGGTCCCGGTCAGGCGGTGCTGTTCGGCACCACCCAGACGTTCCTCGAGCGGCTCGGCCTCGACTCGCTCCGCGACCTGCCACCGCTCGGCGACTTCGTCCCCGGTGCCGACGTCGTGGAGGCGCTCGAGCACGGGCTCCGCACCGAGCCGGACGCCCCACCGGCCGCCGCCGAGGACGACCCGCCGCCGGCTGTCGGCCCCGACGACACCGAGGAGTAGTGGTCGCCACCGAGCACCCGGAGGGGGAGCGCCTCCAGAAGGTGATGGCGCGCGCCGGCCTCGGCAGCCGCCGTCGATGCGAGGAGTTGATCGAGGACGGCCTGGTGCTCGTGAACGGCGAGACGGCCGACCTCGGTCGGCGGGTCGACCCCGAGGTCGACCGCATCGAGGTGGATGGCGTCGCGGTGTCGGTGCGCTCGGGCCTCGTCCACTACCTGCTGAACAAGCCGGCCGGGGTGATCTCCACGGCCGCGGACACCCACGGGCGGCCCACCGTGGTCGAGCTCGTCCCCGCCGAGCCCCGGGTCGTCCCGGTCGGGCGCCTCGACGCCGACACCGAGGGCCTCCTCCTGCTCACCAACGACGGCGACCTGACCCACCGCCTCACCCACCCCTCCTTCGGGGTCGAGAAGGAGTACCTCGCCGAGGTGGAGGGCCACCCGTCTCGGGGTGCCCTGCGTCGCCTCCGGGAGGGCGTCGAGCTGGACGACGGCGTGACCGCGCCGGCCCAGGCGTCGCTGCTCGCGCCGAACCTGCTGCGCCTCGTCATCCACGAGGGCCGGAACCGCCAGGTCCGCCGGATGTGCGACGCCGTCGGCCACCCCGTCGTGCGGCTCGTCCGCAGCCGCATCGGCCCCCTCACCGACCGCACGCTCAAGCCGGGCGAGTGGCGGGTCCTCGACCAGGCCGAGGTCCGGGCGCTCGAGCGGGCGGCGTCGGCGTCGAGCACGGACGGGCGCCCCGAGGGGCGGAGGTAGCATCGCTGCGATGTCCGCCCCCGCCGACCACGAGCAGCCGATCCGGCGCGCCACGGTCGTCGGCACCGGCCTGATCGGCGGGTCGATCGCCAGGGCGCTGCGCGAGCGGGGTTGGCGGGTGAGCGGCGTCGACAGCGACGACGCCCGCACCTCCCGGGCGCTCGAGCTCGGCGTCGTGGACGAGGTCGGCTACGACCCCGAGGCCGAGCTGACCTTCGTCGCCACGCCCGTCGGGCAGATCACCGACGCCGTGAAGGATGCGCTCGCCCACACCGCCGGCGTCGTCACCGACGTGGGCGGCGTGAAGGCGAGCGTGGTCGACGCCATCGACGATCCTCGGTTCGTCGGCGGACACCCGATGGCCGGCTCCGAGCAGGAGGGCGTCGACGGAGCCACCGCGGACATCTTCGACGGCGCGGTCTGGGTGCTGACCCCCGTCGCCGGCACGGACCCCGGTGCCTTCACCCTCGTGCGGTCGACCGTCGCCAGCTTCGGCGCCGAGGTCGTCGAGGTGGCACCGGAGCGGCACGACCAGCTCGTCGCCGTCGTGTCCCACGTGCCGCACCTCACGGCGGCGGCCCTGATGCGCCTCGCGTCGACCCGGGCCGAGGAGCAGGGAGGGCTGCTGCGCCTCGCCGCGGGGGGCTTCCGCGACATGACCCGCATCGCGTCGGGCCACCCGGGCATCTGGCCCGACATCTGCGAGAGCAACCGCGCCGCCATCGTCCAGACCCTCGACGAGCTGGTCGCCGCGCTGCGGGAGATGCGCGAGGTCGTCGACGCCTCGGACCGATCGCGCCTGCTCGGGGCGCTGGGCGAGGCACGCCGCGCCCGCAACACCCTGCCCGCCCGCTCCTCCCGACCGAGCGAGCTCGTCGAGGTGCGCGTCCCCATCCAGGACCAGCCGGGCGAGCTGTCCGGTGTCACCACGCTCGCCACCGACCTCGAGGTCAACATCTACGACATCGAGATCGACCACGCCGCGGAGAGCACGCGCGGCCTCCTCGTGCTCGTCGTCGCCGCCGACATGGCCGAGCGGCTGATCGGCGGCCTGATGGCCCGGGGCTACCGGCCGACCTCCCGCCCGCTCGAGTGACCGGCGTGGACCGGCCCGATCCGCTGCCCATCGCGCCGCTCGAGCGTCCGCCGGACGTCACCGTCACGGTGCCGGGGTCGAAGAGCTTCACCAACCGGGCGCTGGTCCTCGCTGCCCTGGCCGACGGCACGTCGACGCTCCACGGCGCCCTGGTCGCCGACGACACCGAGGCGATGGCCGCGGCGCTGGAGCAGCTCGGCGTCGGCATCGAGCGCCACGACGGCGGCCGCCGCCTCGTCGTCCACGGGCTCGGCGGCCGGCTTCCCGCCGGACCCCTGCGGATCGACGCCCGCCTGTCGGGCACGACGGCGCGGTTCCTGCTCCCGGTCCTCGCGCTCGGGTCCGGGCCCTACGTGCTGGACGGTCGTGCGCCGCTCCGACGCCGTCCCATGGGCCCGACCGTCGACGCCCTCCGTGCCCTCGGCGCCGAGGTCGACGACGGCGCCGAGACCGGCCCGGGCCACCTCCCGGTCACGGTGAGGGGCTTGGGCACCCGTGGGGGTGCCACCGCGGTGCCCGCCGACCTGTCGAGCCAGTTCGTGTCCGGCCTCCTCCTCGCCGCGCCGGCCATGCCCGAGGGCCTCGACCTCACGATGCTCGGTGCGGCGGTCTCGCGCCCGTACCTGACGATGACCACAGCCACGATGGCCGCCTTCGGCGTCGAGGTCGAACGACCGTCGCCCGATCGCTTCGTCGTCGCGCCCGCCTCCTACCGGGCGACGGCCTACGGCGTCGAGCCCGACGCCAGCGCCGCCAGCTACTTCCTCGCCGCCGCCGCCCTCACCGGCGGGCGCGTGCGGGTCGCCGGGCTCGGGGCCGGCAGCCTCCAGGGCGACATCCGCGTCGTGGCGGTCCTCGAGCAGATGGGCGCGGAGGTGGAGCTGGCCGACGACTCGGTCGAGGTGCGCGGCACCGGGCAGCTGCGAGGCGTCGACGTCGACCTGGCCGACCTGCCCGACATGGCGCAGACGATCGCGGTGGTCGCCGCCTTCGCCGACGGGCCGACCACGGTGCGGGGCGTCGAGTTGATCCGCCACCACGAGACCGACCGGATCGCGGCGGTCGTCGCCGAGCTCCGGCGGTGCGGGCTCACGGTCCACGAGCGGCGCGACGGCTTCACGATCGAGCCCGGGCCGTTGCGCCCGGCGCGGATCGAGACCTACGACGACCACCGCATGGCCATGAGCTTCGCGCTGCTCGGCCTGCGCGCACCGGGGATCGAGATCGCCGATCCGGGGTGCGTCGCCAAGACCTTCCCCGACTACTTCGCCACCCTCGACCAGCTGCGCAGGCCCGCAGAGCCCGGGCCGGAGCCGGAGTAGGGTCGCCGCCGCCATGAGAGTGATCGCCATCGACGGGCCCGCAGGGTCCGGCAAGTCGACCATCGCCCGCCAGCTCGCCACCCGACTCGGGCTCCAGTACCTCGACACCGGCGCCATGTACCGCGCCGTGGCCTTCGCCGCCCTCCGGCGCGGCGTGGATCCCGCCGACGTCGACGACGTGGCCCGCCTCGCCGAGCGCGTGGACCTGCGCGTCGACGAGAGCGGCACCCGGGTCGACGGCGTCGACGCCACGATCGAGATCCGCGGGCCGGAGGTCACCCGGGCGGTCAGCATCGTGGCCGCCAACCCGGCCGTCCGCCGCGAGATGGTGAGCCGCCAGCGCGAGTGGGCCCGCCAGCGCGGGGGAGGGGTCCTCGAGGGGCGCGACATCGGTACGGTCGTGTTCCCCGACGCCGAGCTGAAGATCTACCTGACCGCATCGGCCGAGACGCGCGCCGCACGGCGGTCGAAGGAGGTCGCCGACCTGGACTACGAGACGGTCGCCGCCGACCTCGCCCGCCGCGACGCCCTCGACCAGGGGCGCGAGAGCGATCCCCTGCGCACCGCCGACGACGCGGTCGTCGTCGACACCACCGACCGCACCGTCGACGAGGTGCTCGACCAGCTGGTGGGGATGCTCGATGTCTGACCACGCCGACCGCCCGGCCATCTCCTCGGCGCCGCTCACGCCCGCCCAGCGGGTGATGTACCGGTTCGTCAGGGGCGTGATCTTCCTCGTCGCCAAGCTGTACTTCCGCGTGGAGATCACCGGACGTCAGAACCTCCCGCCATCGGGCGCCTACATCGTCGCCCCGGCGCACCGCTCGAACCTCGACACACCGCTCATGCCGGTCATCACCCGCCGCAACCTGCGGGCGATGGGCAAGGACTCGCTGTGGAAGGCCAGCCGGTTCGGCGGGTGGTTCCTCACGTCGATGGGCGGCTTCCCCGTCGCCCGTGGCACCGCCGACCGCTCGGCCCTGCACGCCGCCGAGGAGGTCGTCGAGCGGGGCGAGCCGCTCATCATGTTCCCCGAGGGCACCCGCCGGCACGGCCCCCACATCTGGGAGCTCTACGACGGTCCGGCCTTCGTCGCGGCCCGGACCAACACGCCGATCGTGCCCATCGGCATCGGCGGCTCCGAGCGCGCCATGGGACGCGGCGTGAAGATCCCCAAGCCGGTGAAGATCTCGATCGTCATCGGCGAGCCGATCCTGCCGCCTCGCCGGGAGCCCGGCGACCGGGTGCCGCGGCGGGTCGTGAAGGAGCTCACCGCCGAGCTGCACCGCAAGGTCCAGGACCTCTTCGACGAGGCCCAGCAGCGGGCGGGCCGCGGCGCCGACGTCGTGCTCCCGCACCCCGAGCAGCCGCCGAAGGAAGCTTGACAGCGCCACCTCGGGCGGGGCACCGTGTCAGGCGTGACCACCACGTCGGCCGCCCTCCTCCTCCTCATGTAGGCGAGCACCACCCATAGGTGCTCGCCGAACCTCCTGTGCCTCCGGGCCAGGAGGTTTCGTCGTTTTCGGACCCGAGGTCCGCCGACCGCCCCCACGCACGCCCCACCCGAGAGGACCCGCAATGCCCCCCGAGCCGGTACATCCCCGCACGATGCCGTACGACAAGTACGTGCCGTTCCGGCCGCTCGACCTCCCGGATCGCACGTGGCCGACCCGCCGCATCGAGGCGGCGCCGCGCTGGTGCAGCGTCGACCTGCGCGACGGCAACCAGGCCCTGATCGATCCCATGGACCCGGTGCGCAAGCGGCGGATGTTCGAGACGCTCGTCGAGGTGGGCTACAAGGAGATCGAGGTCGGGTTCCCCTCGGCGTCGCAGCCGGACTTCGACTTCGTGCGGCAGCTGATCGAGGAGGACCTGATCCCCGACGACGTCACGATCCAGGTCCTCACCCAGTGCCGGCCCGAGCTCATCGAGCGCACCTACGAGGCCATCGCCGGAGCACCCCGGGCCATCGTCCACTTCTACAACTCGACATCGGTCCTCCAGCGCCGGGTCGTGTTCGGGCTGGATCGGGACGGCATCACCGAGATCGCCGTCAACGCCGCCCGGCTGTGCCGCAAGCTCGAGGACACCGTGCCCGACACCGAGGTCCGCTACGAGTACTCGCCCGAGAGCTTCACCGGCACCGAGCCGGACTACGGCATCGAGATCTGCGAGGCGGTCATGGAGGCCATCGACGCCAGCCCCGACCGGCCGATCATCCTCAACCTCCCGGCCACCGTCGAGATGTACACGCCGAACGTGTACGCCGACGTGATCGAGCACTTCAGCCGCACGATCCGCCACCGCGAGGCGGTCGTCCTCTCGCTCCACCCGCACAACGACCGGGGGACGGCGGTCGCGGCGACCGAGCTCGGCGTGATGGCCGGCGCCGACCGGGTCGAGGGCACGCTGTTCGGCAACGGGGAGCGCACCGGCAACGTCGATCTCGTGACCTTGGCGCTCAACCTGATGAGCCAGGGCGTCGACCCCGAGGTCGACCTCCACGACATCGACCGCATCCGGCGCATCGCCGAGTACTGCAACCGGCTGCCCGTGCACCCCCGCCACCCCTACGCCGGGGACCTCGTCTACACCGCCTTCTCCGGCTCCCACCAGGACGCCATCAAGAAGGGCATCGCCGCGCTGCGGACGACCGAGGTCGACGGCGAGTACCCCGTGTGGGAGGTCCCGTACCTGCCGATCGACCCCGCCCACGTGGGCCGCACCTACGAGGCCGTCATCCGGGTCAACAGCCAGTCGGGCAAGGGCGGGGTCGCCTACCTGATGGAGACCGAGTTCGGCTTCGTGCTGCCCCGTCGGCTCCAGATCGAGTTCTCCCGCACGATCCAGAAGGTGAGCGAGGACACCGGCACCGAGGTGAGCGCCGGCGAGATCTGGGAGCACTTCCAGGACACGTACCTGCCGGACGAGGCCCGGATCGCCTACCGCACCGCCGAGATCACGACGTCGAACGGCTCGACGAGCATCACCGCGCAGATCGTCGTCGACGGCGAGGCCCGGACGGTCACGGGCACCGGCAACGGCCCCCTCGCCGCCTTCGTCGGCGGCCTGAAGGACCACGCCGACGTGCTCGGGCCGGTGGCGGAGATCGACATCACCGACTACTCCGAGCACGCCGTGAGCGAGGGCTCCGAGGCCACGGCCGTCGCCTACGTCGAGACGAAGCGCCCGGACGGGACGATCCGATGGGGCGTGGGCACCGACGCGAGCATCCTCACCGCGTCGCTGAAGGCCGTCGTCAGCGCGATGAACCGACCGGCCGAGGTGGACGACGAGGTCGGGTAGGGCGCCGGTCGCTCAGTCGTCGTCCTCGCCGAGGACGTCCTCCGGCTCGACGTCGGGCGGGACGTCCTCGGCGCGGTCGACCTTGGCCCGCTCCCGCAGGTAGCCGACGACGCGGACGCCGCTCGCGAGCAGCGGCACGGCGATGAACGCGCCGAGGACGCCGAGCGTGACACCGCCTGCGGTGAGGGCGAGGAGGATCGCCAGCGGGTGGACCTTGGTGGCGCGTCCCACGATGAGCGGCTCGAGGAGGTTGCCCTCCGCCTGCTGGACGACGACGTTGACCGCCACCACGGCGAGGGCGAGCCCTGCGCCGCCCTCGGCCAGGGCGACGAGGACGGCGACCGCACCGGCCGTGAACGCGCCGACGATCGGGAAGAGCCCGCCGATGAAGATGAGGATGCTGAGGGGGACCACGAGCGGCACGCCGAGGACCAGCAGGCCGAGCCCGATGAGCACGGCGTCGGCGGCGGCCACGACGAGCTGGCCCCGGAAGTAGCCGCCGATCGTCGTCCAGACCCTCCGGCCGACCTCGGCCACGTCGTCGCGGTACGCGGCCGGCGACATGTCGAGCAGGAAGCCGACGATGCGCTCGCCGTCCTTCAGGAAGAAGAACAAGGTGACGACCGCGAGCAGCGCGCCGGTGAGCAGCTCGAGCGCGGTGGTCGCGAAGCGCCCGATCCGCCCGTCCTCGCCGTTGAACCCCGACCACTCACGGACCTGGTCGACCAGCTCGTCGGAGGGCGGGATCTCGACCCCGACATTGTCGTCGACCCACGTCGAGATCTCGTCGTAGGCCTGCTCCAGGCTCGCCCCGAGGTCGTCGAGCTCGGTGGCGACCAGGTAGCCGAGGCCCGACAGGAGCGCGAGCGTGCCGACGACCAGCGCGGCGACGAGGAGCCCCGCCACGGCCCCGGGACGCCAGCCGCGCTCCTTCATGCGCTCCGAGAGCGGCGCGATCAGGGCCGCGGGGAACAGCGCGATGGCGAGGGGGATGACGACGAGCCGGAACAGCCCGAGGAACAGGACCAGCAGGACGACGAGGACCGCGATCCCGACCAGGCTCCACGCGACCCGCCCGGCCCGACGCAGCGGCTCGGAGCGCACGGCCGGCCCGCCGAGGCGGACGGGGGACGGGTCGGGGTCGGACATGCGCGCTCCGGGGGTCGTGGGCCGTCGGGGACGGTGACGACCGCCGGGCGGCTACCCGCCCTGGCGCGGCGGGCAAACGCGGGGCGCGATCAGTCCTTGCGGGGGATCGCGGGCTGGCGCACCCGCGCGGTGAGCTTGCGGACCAGCGGCTCGAAGTGCTCGAGGGGCAGCGTGTCGTAGTCGGGATCGAACGCCGTCTGGTCCCACTCGTCGGCGAAGCGGGCCGTCAGCTCGAACCACGGTTCGTCGCGGTAGCGGTCCCGCATGTGCGGGTCGCCGCCGAAGTGGTGGTAGTAGTGCTGGCCCTGGAAGTCCTGGTGGGTGCGGATCATGTGGTACACGTCCTCACGCACGTAGGGCTTGATGATCTCCGCGGCGATCGCCGGGTGGTTCGGCACGCTGATCGCCTTGCCCACGTCGTGCATCAGGGCGGCGAAGACGACCTCCTCGTCGGCGCCGGCCCGCTCGGCGAGCGTGGCCGCCTGGAGGCAGTGGGTGAGCTGGTCGGTGCTGAACCCGTCGACCACGTCGTCGAGCGAGCGGAGGAGCATCAGCATGCGCTCGGCCACCCGCCCCTGGTTCTTGTTGGTCTCGGCGCCGATGACGGCCCACTGCTCGGCCGTCGACTCGTCCATGCGTCGGAAGGTGTCCGTCGAAGTCGTCGTCATGTGGGCCAGTGTGCCCGATGGCTCACCCGATGTCAGCCGCGGAGCACCACGCCGAGGACGAGGGCGGCGACGGCGGCGAGGAAGCCGAGCGCGCCGCCGATGGCCAGGGCCACCTTCGAGCGTCCCACGATGTGGACCGCCACGCCGATGCCCGAGAGCGCCACGACGAGCAGCTTCACGCCGAGGGTCACGTGGTACGCCGTGGTGCGGTCGCCGACGTCGATGACGAGAAGGTGCCAGACGCCGGTGGCGACGAGCAGCGCGTAGCCGCCCCAGGCGATCTGGTTGAACCGACGTGCCACCACCGCCGGGGCGGCCTCGTCGAGTCCCCGGACCGTCGGCAGCAGGTAGAGCATGGTGATCTGGCCGCCGACCCAGACGGTGGCCCCGAGGATGTGGAGCGCGAGTCGGACGGTGTCGACGGTGACCGGCAGCATGCCCGTTTGTCTAGTGCACGCTAGAGGTCGGCGAGGACCGCAGAGGCGCTCACGTCACGGTCGTTCAGCGCCGGGCGGTCGGGCACCGAGCCGCCCATCGTGAGGGTGGCCACGACGTCGACCGCGGTGATGAGCTCGCGGAGCGCACGCGGGGGAGGGAAGTACTCCTCCTCCTCGGTGATGCGGACCTCCTCGACGCCGTCGCGTGGCGCGAGGCGGGTGATGACGGCGTCGACGAGCTCCTCGGGCGCCGACGCGCCGGCGGTGACGCCGACCGTGCCCGACAGGTCGTCGGGCAGCTCCTCGGCATCGTTGATCCGGTAGACGCGGGGGCACCCCTGCTCTCGGGCCAGCTTCTCGAGCGCACGGGTGTTCGACGAGTTCGCCGAGCCGATGACGACCATGGCGTCGACCTTGCCGGCGATCTGCATCAGCGCCGACTGGCGGTTGGTCGTGGCGAAGCACAGGTCGGAGCGGCCGGGGAGCCACACGTCGGGGAAGCGGTCCCGCGTGGCCTCCATCACGCCGGCCCAGTCCCGGTGGCTGAGGGTCGTCTGCGCGAGCAGCGCCACCGGCCCGTCGAGCGGGGGGAGGGCGTCGACCTCGTCGACGGTCTCCACCCGGTGGATGGCCTGGGGGGCCACGGCCATCGTGCCGACGGCCTCCTCGTGGCCGTCGTGGCCGACGTAGACGATCTGGTAGCCCTTGCCGGCCCTGACCTTCACCTCGTGGTGGACCTTGGTGACGAGCGGGCAGACGGCGTCGACCACGTAGCCGCCGCTGGCCTTGGCCGCGGCGACCACCTCGGGGGCCGAGCCGTGGGCGGAGAGCATGATCGGACGACCGGGCGGCACCTCGGCCACGTCGTCGACGAAGACCACCCCCTGCTGCTCGAAGCGCTCCACGACCCGCTGGTTGTGGACGATCTCGTGGTAGCAGTACACGGGCGGCTCGAAGGCCCGCACCATCCACGCCAGGGCCTTGATGGCCATCTCCACGCCGGCGCAGAAGCCACGGGGGGCGGCCAGGAGCACGAGGTCGACGTTCACCCCGTCCACGCTACCGATCCGGCCGACCGCCCCCTATCCTTGCGGGGTGTCTCGGCCCCGTGTCATCGCCGTGGCCCCGTCATCGCCGGCCGCGCGCGCCGGCGTCGTCGCGGGCGACGAGATCCTCGCCATCAACGGCGAGGTGCCGCGCGACGTCATCGCGTACCGCATGCTCGTCGACGACGCCGATCCGGTGCTCGAGATCGACCGTGGCGGCCTGGTCCGGGAGCTCACCGTCGCCAAGCGGGAGGGCGAGGCGCTCGGTGCCGAGGTCCACTCCGCCCTGTTCGACCAGGTGCGCACCTGCGACAACCACTGCGAGTTCTGCTTCATCTACCAGCTCCCGCCGGGGATGCGGAAGAGCCTCTACCTGAAGGACGACGACTACCGGCTGTCGTTCCTCTACGGGAACTTCACCACCCTCACCCGCTTCACCGAGCTCGACCTCGAGCGGGTCGTCACCGAGGGGCTCTCGCCGCTGCACGTGAGCATCCACGCCACCGACCCCGAGGTCCGCGTCGACATGCTGCGCAACCGGCGGGGCGCCACGAGCCTGCGCTGGCTGCGCGCGCTCCTCGACCACGGCGTCGAGGTCCACGGCCAGATCGTCGTGTGCCCGGGCATCAACGACGGCGACGTCCTGGCCGACACGCTCGCCGGCGTGCTCGACCGCTACCCCGAGCTCGCCAGCCTGTGCGTCGTGCCGCTCGGGATCAGCCGCCACTCGAACGAGCCCCGGATGCGGGCCCACACCCAGGCCGAGGCCGAGCGGGTCTGCGACCTCGTCGACGGGTGGCAGGCCACCTACCTCGAGCTGCTCGGCCACCGGCTGGTCTTCGCCGCCGACGAGTACTACCTCCTCGCCGGACGCCCGTTCCCCGACGCCGGGACCTACGAGGGCTTCCCGATGCACGAGGACGGCATCGGCATGGCTCGCACCTTCGAACGGGAGCTGATGGGCGAGGTCGACGAGGCGACCGGCCCGCAGGCCGGCTTCTTCGCCTGGGTCGACGGCGCGCCGGCCGAGGGCTACCGGGCCCCGAGGACGACGGCGCCCGGGTGCGGCCCGGCGGGCGGCGACGGCGGTGCGACGCTGCGCATCGGCCCCCGGCGCGACGCGCCGGTCGGCCTCCTCACCGCTCCGCTCGGCGCCCAGGTGCTCCGCCCGCTCGTCGAGCGCCTCGGCCGCGACGACGTCCGCGTCGTCGAGGTCACCAACGAGTTCTTCGGCGGGAACGTCGGCGTCACCGGGCTGATGGTGGGCGAGGACCTCTCCCGCACGCTCGCGGCGCAGCCTGCAGGGCACCGGTACCTGCTGCCCGACGTCTGCCTCAGCCAGGGACGCTTCCTCGACGGCCTCACGCCCGAGGACCTGCCCCGACCCGTCGAGGTCGTCGCCACCGACGGCATCGCCCTGCGGGCCGCGCTCGGCCTCGACGCCACCACGCCGACCCACGAGATGCAGGAGGTCGGTCGATGAGCCCGTCCCCGTCGACCGCCACCACCCCCAGCCAGGAGCTGCCCGCCGTCGTCATCGTCGGTCGCCCGAACGTCGGCAAGTCCACGCTGCTCAACCGGGTGCTCGGTCGCCGCGAGGCCATCGTCGAGGAGCGCCCGGGGGTCACCCGCGACCGCAAGGAGGTCGAGGCCGAGTGGCGGGGCCGCCCGTTCCGCCTCGTCGACACCGGCGGGTGGCTGCCGTCGGGCTCCGCGCTCGACGACAAGGTGTCGCGCCAGAGCGAGAAGGCGATGCGCGAGGCCGACCTGGTCCTGTTCGTGGTCGACGCGTCCGTGGGCATCACCGAGGAGGACGGGCGCGTCGCCGAGCTGCTCCGTCGCGCCGACGTCCCCGTGATGGTGCTCGCCAACAAGGTCGACGACTCGAACCGCGAGGGCGCGGCATGGGAGCTCATGGCGCTCGGGCTCGGCGAGCCGTGGCCGATCAGCGCCCTGCACGGACGGGGCACCGGCGACATGCTCGACGCCCTCGTCGACCAGCTGCCCGAGTGGACGCCCGAGGACGAGATCGAGGTCGAGGAGGCCGCCCCGCTCGACGAGGAGCGCACGTTCTCGGTCTCGATCGTCGGTCGCCCGAACGTCGGCAAGTCGACGCTCTTCAACCGCCTGATCGGCGACGAGCGCGCCGTCGTCCACGACATGCCCGGCACGACGCGCGACGCCGTCGACACCATCGTCGAGACGCCCGACGGCCCGATCCGGTTCGTCGACACCGCCGGCATGCGACGGCGGAGCCGCATCGACGAGGGCACCGAGTACTACTCGTTCGTCCGTGCCCTGAAGGCGGTCGACTCCTCCGACGTCGCCCTCCTCGTCATCGACGCCACCGAGGGCATCACCCACCAGGACCAGCGTCTCGCCGAGCGCATCGACGCCGCTGGCTGCCCCGTCGTCGTCCTCCTCAACAAGTGGGAGACCCTCGACGCCGAGCAGCGCGAGGACATCACCTACCAGGTCGGCCAGAAGCTGCGCTTCCTCGGCGAGGCGGCGGTGCTGAAGATCAGCGCGCTGACGGGCAAGGGCGTCCACAACCTGCTGCCGGCCCTCGCCGACGCCATCGCGGACTACCACACCCGCATCCCCACCCGGAAGGTGAACGACGTCATCCGGGCCGCCCAGCAGGCCCAACCGGCGCCGCACGGCGCCCGGGTGCTGTACGCCACGCAGGGGGCGGTCGACCCGCCGACCTTCACGCTGTTCGCCAACCGCGAGCTGCCCCAGACCTACGTGCGGTACCTCGAGCGCAAGCTCCGGGAGGAGCTCGACCTCGGCGCCACGCCGATCAAGATGCGCATCCGTCGCCGGTCCAACTGACCGCCACTAGCATCGTTCCCCTCATGGAGGACCTGGTCCTGGCGGCGGTGGCCGTCTCGTGCGCGGTGGCCGCGGTGGTGTGGGGCCGCTCGGCGTCGCACCGGGGCCGCGTGCTCCAGCGCGTCGAGCGCTCGTCGGTCGACCCGGAGATGCGCGAGCTCGCCCGCTCGGACTACCGCAAGGACCTGCACACCGCGGGCCTCTACGGCTCACTCGCCCTGTCGGCGGCGCTGGCCGCGGTGGCGCCGTCGTCGTCGGGCGCCTACTTCGCCATCATCCTCGTGCCCGTGCTCGTCACCGCCGTCCTCGGTCGCCGCTTCGTCGCCGACGCCAAGCTGGCGCAGACCCGGCTCGAGCTCGAGCGTCGGGCCCAGGAGGTCATCGACCAGGAGGACACCGCCCCCAAGCGGTGGGCGGCACGGCTGGCACCCGACGAGCTGCCCGACATCACCGGGTTCGAGGTCGGCCGTGTCTACCAGGCCGGCACCGGTCTCATGGCGGGGGACTTCTACGACCTGTTCCGCGTGGCACCGACCCGCGTGGCCGCGGTCATCGGCGACGTCACGGGTCACGGCATCGAGCCCTCGATCACCGCGTTCCAGGCCAAGTACCTGCTGCGCACCTTCCTGAAGCAGTTCCGCGACCCGGCCCAGGCGCTCGAGGAGCTCAACGCGCAGATGGCGGCGATGGATCGAGGCGAGGAGTTCATCTCGCTCGCCGTCGTCGTGTTCGACACCGAGGCCGGGACGCTGCGCTACGCCTCCGCGGGCCACCCGCCGGCGTGGTTGTGGCACGAACGGGAGGTGAGCCCGCTGCGGGCCACCGGTCCGCTGCTGATGCTCGACCCGAAGGGCACCTACTACTCCCGCGAGATCCGCCTCGACGACGGCGACATGGCCCTGCTCTACACCGACGGCCTGGCCGAGGCCCGCAACGGCGACCAGATGTTCGGCGAGGACCGCGTGGCCACGATCATCCGGCGGGACCCGGGCGCGGCTCCCGACGTGCTCTGCAAGAGCCTGCTCGAGGCGGCACGGGACTTCTCCGAGGGCCCGATCGAGGACGACGTGGCGATCCTCGCCGTCCGCCGCGCCTGAGGTGCCGTGGTGCGAGCGGTGCGACCGCTTCCTCAACCCGAACACCGTGCAGCCCGACGGCACGTGCCCCTCGTGCGGTCGCCCGATCGACCCCGCCGCCGCGGCGGAGGGCGCCGAGGAGGACGAGCAGGCCAGCGTCCCCTGGCACTTCTGGGTGCTCGTCGCCGGCGTCGTGCTCTACCTCGGATGGCGGTTCGTCGAGCTGCTGCTGTGGATCGCCCGGGAGTGGTTCTGACCCACGGGACGGCGCACCCGAGGCCGGACGGGCGGTCGCCGGGGAGGGGCTAGAGTGTCCACCTCACGGGCTGTGGCGCAGCTTGGTTAGCGCGTCGGTCTGGGGGACCGAAGGTCGTGGGTTCGAATCCCGCCAGCCCGACCAGACGATCGAGGGGCCGCTCCGACGGAGCCGGTCCCTCGATCGCGTCGGGGTTCCGGTCGCCGAGTAGCGTCGACGCGCATGTGCGGTCGGTACGTCTCGTCGACGCCCCCCGACGAGCTGGCCAGGTACTTCGGTGCCACGCTGCAGGCGGAGCGGCTGGTCGGCCCCGACTACAACGTCGCGCCCACGCGCAAGGTGTTCACGGTCCTCGAGGACGGTGACACCCGGGCGCTCGTGCAGGCGAAGTGGGGGCTGATCCCGTTCTGGGCCAAGGACGCCTCGGTCGGCAACCGGATGATCAACGCCCGCGCCGAGACCGTCGCGACGAAGAACGCCTTCCGCACGCCCTTCCGGCGCCAGCGGTGCATCATCCCCGCCGACGGCTTCTACGAGTGGACGAAGGAACCGGGCCAGGCGAAGAAGCAGCCCTGGTTCATCCACCGGCCCGACGGCGAACCGCTCGCGTTCGCCGGCCTCTGGGAGACGTGGCGGGGGCCCGACCGCGACCAGGACCCCGTGCGGTCCTGCACCATCATCACCGGCAGCGCCAACGAGAAGATGGCGGAGATCCACGACCGGATGCCGGTGATCCTGCCGCCGTCGGCCTGGGACACCTGGCTCGACCCCGAGGTCGAGGACGCGGACACCCTCGGCCGGCTGCTCGTGCCCGCGCCGCCGGAGCTCATCACCTTCCACCCGGTGACCACCGAGGTGAACAGCGCCCGGAACCAGGGCGAGCACCTGGTCGAGCCCATCGAGCTCGTCCGTGCCGGGGCCGCCGGCGACGCCGACCCGCCGGCCTCCGGCTCGTGACGGCGACCGTTACGCGGTCGTTCCGTCGCCGCATCGACTACCAGCTGCTGCGCTGGCAGGCCCGCCTCGACGGGGCGTGGGCCGACCGGGTCATCCCGCTCGTCGCCATGCTCGGCCTCTTCGTCGTCCTGGCGGGCACGGCGCTCGCCCGGGCCCGGAGCTTCGAGACCGGGTCCGAGCTCGGCACCTGGGTGCAGGGGGCGTGGCAGATCACCACCAGTCGTCCGGCCGAGAGCACGATCACCGGCCGCCACCTGCTCGAGCCGCAGCTCGCCGTCGGGTTCTACGGGGTGGCCCAGCTCACCCGGCTCGTCGCCGCGATCCCGCTGCTGCTGGCGCTGCAGTCGGCCGCGCTCGCCGCCGGGGCCGGCGCGATCTGGCGGCTGGCCCGACAGGTGTGCACCCTGCGGGTGGGCGCGGCGCTGGCCGCGGTCGTCGCCTACGGCGTCCACCCGACGCTCCACACCCTCAACCTCGCCGACGTCCACCCCGAAGCGTTCGCGCTCCCTGCTTTGCTGTGGGGGGCCTACGCGACGTACCGGGGCCGCTGGGCGTGGGCCCTCCCGCTGTTCCTGCTCGCCGTGTCCATGCGCTCCGACCTGGGGCTCGCCGTGGCCGCGATCGGCGGCGGGCTCGTGGTCGGTGGGCGGGCGAGGGGAGGCCGTCGACTGGTGGTCGCCGGGTTCGCGTGGACCGCGCTGGCCCAGCTCGTCGTGCAGCCGATGATCGGCGGTGACGGGTTCGTCCACCAGGACGCCTTCGCTCGCTACGGCGACGACGGCCCCGGGATCCTCTGGGGCATGGTGACGGCCCCCTGGGAGGTGATCGGGGACCTCATCGCCCACGAGAACCTCGAGGTGCTCGTCGCGCTCCTCGCGCCCGTCGCCTTCCTCTCGACGCTCGCGCCCCGTCGGCTGCTGCCGTTCGCCCCTGTCCTCGCCATCCCGTTCGTCGCCGACGTGCCGATCGCAGGCCCTGAGGGGGTCGGGCACCTGGTCGCGCCGCTGGCCGGCGTGTTCATCGCCCTCCCGTTCGCGCTCGAGAACCTCGGGCGCCGGAACATCGAGCGGGTCACCGTCGACCGACGGATCCTCGCCGCCCTCACCCTGGCCGCGCTGACGTTCTTCGTGCTCGACGCCCCGAGCTCGCCCTACAGCGAGCCGTGGGCGTGGGGCGGTCGTGACGCCGCGGACGGCGTGCGGCTCGAGATCGTCGAGCGGCTCGACCGCGACGAGCGGGTCCGAGCCGCGCCGTCGCTCGTGGGGGAGCTCGCGGCGCGCGACGTCATCCGTGCCGTGCCGACCGGCGTGGCGCCGACGGCGTCCGAGCTGACCAGCGGCGTCGACGTCGTCGTGCTGGACGAGGAGGTCGTCGCGACCTGGGACCTGGGTGAGGACGAGGTCGCCGAGCTCGTCGAGGAGCTCGAGGCCCAGGGCTTCGAGGAGGTCGCCGCGGTGGAGGGCATCCGCGTCCACCGTCGCCGCGGCACCTGATCCGACGCCGGCACCCTGGGCCGGCGGTGGCGTCCGATCAGTCGGCGACTTCGGCCACCCCCATCGACCGCAGCTGCTCGCGGATGCGCGCCGCCGCGACCTCTAGGTCCTCGCCGCTCGCCGAGCTGTCGGCGTTCGCGAAGTCGAGGTCGTGGACGCCACGGATCGGCACGAGGTGGATGTGGGTGTGCGGCACCTCGAGGCCTGCGAGCATCATGCCGACCTTCTCCGGGCCGAACGCGGCCTGGATCGCACGGCCGATCGTGTGGGACACCCCGGTGAGGTGCGCGAGGAGGTCGGGGTCCAGGTCGATCCAGTGATCGACCTCCTCGACCGGCACGACGAGGGTGTGACCCGGCTGCAGGGGAGCGATCGACATGAAGGCGACGGCCCGGTCGTCGCGCCAGACGAACCGCCCGGGGAGCTCGCCGTCGATGATGCGGGTGAAGATGGAGGCCATGGCGGGATCGTAGAGTGGGCCGGGTGACCGAACCCGCCGATGACGCCCTCCACCCTGCGCCGTCGGCCGCGGACCCCCTCGACGAGGACCGCGTCCTCACCGTCCCGAACCTCATCTCGGTGGTCCGGCTCCTGTGCGTGCCCCTGTTCCTGTGGCTCCTCTTCGCCCAGGAGGATCGTCTGGCCGCTGCCGTCCTGCTCGCCGTGCTCGGCGCGACGGACTGGGTCGACGGCTACATCGCCCGTCGCTTCCACCAGGTCTCGACCGTCGGCAAGGTGCTCGATCCCACCGCGGACCGCATCATGCTGCTCGTCGGCGTCGTGTCGATCGCCGTCGACGGCTCGGTCCCGTGGTGGCTGGGGGTGCTCACCCTCGTCCGGGAGGGCGCGGTGTCGCTGGCGGCGCTCGGCATGGCGGCGCTCGGCGCCCGGCGCATCGACGTCACGTGGTGGGGGAAGACCGGCACCTTCCTCCTCATGTTCAGCTATCCGCTGTTCCTGTCGTCGCACGCGGACTGGGCGCTCGCCGACCCGGCACGCGTCGCTGCGTGGGTCTGCGGCATCCCCGGCGTCGCCATCTCGTACTACTCGGCGGCGGGGTACGTGCCCGCGGCACGGGCGGCGCTCCGCACCGGGCGCGACGGCCGGCACCGCCACCTCGACGTCTGAGCGCCAGCGGGCCTCGACCTCCACTCGACGGTCAGGAACCGGTCGCCGGAACCGACGCGCCGCGGTAGCGTCTGGCCCCATGAACGTCCCCGAGGAGCTCCGGTACTCGTCCGACCACGAGTGGGTCCGGGTCGAGGACGGCCGACTGCGCATCGGCATCACCGACTACGCCCAGGACGCCCTCGGCGACGTCGTGTACGTCGACGTCCCCGAGGTCGGCCGCTCGGTCGACGCCGGCGAGTCGTTCAGCGAGGTCGAGTCCACCAAGTCGGTGTCCGACATCTACGCACCGCTCGCCGGCACGATCGTCGAGGTGAACGGCGACCTCGCCGACGCTCCCGAGCGACTCAACGACGATCCCTACGGCGACGGCTGGATCTGCGTGATCGAGCCGGCCGACGCCGCGGCCGTCGAGGGGCTCCTCGACGCCGCTGCCTACCGCGCGCTGATCGAGGGCTGAGGCGTGGCCGAGGTCGTGTGCGGAGCCTGCGGCCACCACAACGCGCTGGGCTCCAACTTCTGCTCGTCCTGCGGGGCGGCGCTCGACGAGCGCGGCGTCGACAGCACCACGATGTCCTTCCCGGTCGAGGAGCTCCCCAGCCAGGAGGAGGAGGGGCTCGACGAGGCGGAGCTGCCCCACGGCACCGGCATCCTGCTCGTCCGGCGAGGCCCGAAGGCCGGCTCCCGGTACCTGCTCGACAAGCCGGTCACCACGGTCGGCCGGCATCCCGAGAGCGACATCTTCCTCGACGACATCACCGTGTCCCGCCGCCACGCCGAGATCCGACGGGGTGAGTCGGGCTACACGGTCTCCGACGTCGGGTCGCTCAACGGGACCTACCTCAACCGCGAACGCATCGACGACGGTCCGCTCGTCGACGGCGACCTGCTCCAGGTCGGCAAGTTCAAGCTGATGTTCGTCTCGAGCGACTCGCCGGAGAGCGACGGGTGAGCGAGGCTCCCTCGGAGCGGACCCGCGCCCACCTCTCGATCGGGGAGGTCCTCAGCCTCCTCCAGGGCGAGTTCCCCGACATCACCATCTCGAAGATCCGGTTCCTGGAGAGCCAGGGGCTGCTCGACCCCGAGCGCACGCCGTCGGGCTACCGCAAGTTCTACGACGGCGACATCCGGCGGCTCCGCTGGATCCTCCACCAGCAGCGGGACAACTTCCTGCCGCTCAAGGTCATCAAGGAGCGCCTCGAGAGCGGCGACGTCGACGACCCGCCCGAGGAGGCGGGGCCGACCCCCGGCGGAGCCGAGGCCGACGGGCCGACGGGCGAGCTCGACCTGCCCGAGCCTCCGCCGTCGACGCCCACCGCGCCCGCTCCGGCGGCGGCCTCCGAGCCGACGCCCGAGCGACCGCGTCCCCGGGCCACCAGTGGCACCACCGACGCCGGTCGGGGCGCGGCGCGCGCCGCTCGCGAGGCCGTGCGGTCCGCACCGCTCGACCCCAACCCGGCCTCGGTCGCGCTCAGCCGCGAGGAGCTGGCCGAGGCGGCTGGCATCACGGTCGAGCAGGTCGCCGACCTCGAGCGGTTCGGCCTGCTGACCGGTCGCTCCATCGGCCCGACCACCCTGTTCGACGAGTCGGCGCTCGACGTCGCGCGCCTGGCGTCGGGGTTCATCCGCCACGGCGTCGAGGGGCGCCACCTGCGCATGTACCGCGTCGCCGCCGAGCGCGAGGCGTCGTTCTTCCAGCAGGTCGTGATGCCCCAGCTCAAGCAGCGCCACCCGGCTGCCCGCCAGCAGGCCATCGAGACCCTGGGCGAGCTGGCTGAGCTGGGGGAGGGCCTGCGGGCCGCCATGCTGCACCACGCCCTGCGCGACTACCTCGGCCCCACCTGATCGTGGGGAGCGTTCCCGTCCCCGGCCTGGTCCTCGGTCCCGAGGAGGTGCACCGCACCGTCCGGCGGCTGGCGGACGAGCTGTCGACGCGCCACGAGGACGGCACGGTGCTCGTCGCCGTGCTCAAGGGCAGCCTCCTGTTCATGGCCGACCTGGTCCGCGAGGTCCGCTTCGTGCCCGAGGTCGACTTCATGGCCGTGTCGCCCTACCCGTCGGGCGGCGGGCGGGTGCGGCTGGAGAAGGACCTCGAGATCGACATCGAGGGACGCGACGTCGTCCTCGTCGAGGACGTGGTCGACACCGGCCACAGCCTCACCCTCCTCCGCCACGAGCTCGAGCGCCGCGGACCGCGCTCGCTGTCGGTCTGCGCGATGGTCGACAAGCGCGCTCGACGTCTCGTCCCGGTCCCGATCGAGCACGTCGGCGTCTCGGTGTCCGCCGACTACGTCATCGGCTACGGGCTCGACTTCGCCGGCCGCTACCGGAACCTCGACCTCATCGCGTCCGCCGACCCCGCGGAGCTGGCCCGGGACCCGGACCGCTACCTCGCCTGGGCCTACGCGCGACGTCCGGCACGGCGGTAGGGTCACGTCGATGGTGGAGATGGAGCTCATCGGCGTACGGGTCGAGGTCCCCTCGAACGTGCCGATCGTCCTGCTGCGCGAGCGCGACGGCAGCCGCATGCTCCAGATCTTCATCGGCGGACCGGAGGCCACGGCGATCGCCGTGGCGCTCGAGGGCATCCAGCCCCGCCGGCCGCTCACCCACGACCTGGTCACGATCCTGCTCGAGGAGCTCGGCGCGGCGCTCGACCACGTCGTCGTCACCGAGGTCCGCGACGGCGTCTTCTACGCCGACCTGCACCTGCGGGTGGGCGACGGGACCAAGGTCGTCTCCTCACGCCCGTCCGACGCCATGGCCCTCGCGATCCGCGTCGACGCCCCGATCTACGCCTCCGACGAGGTGCTCGAGGAGGCCGGCTACGTCGAGGCCACCGGCGACGAGCCCGACGACGTCGTCGAGCAGTTCAAGGAGTTCATCGACAGCGTCAACCCCGACGACTTCGGGTCCTGATCCGCACGACCCGTTGACGGCGCGCGCGCCCGGTCGTACGCTCACCAGGTTCACATCGACGTAGTTACGCACCTGTGGTCCTCGTCAGCACCGGCTCGGCCGGGAGGGCCGGCGGTGTGCGATCCCGACGGGGAGACCACCACATGACCGAGTCCAAGCGCGATCGCGCGATGACCGAGGGCTTCTCGGGACGTCGCACGGCGGAGATCGTCGGCATCACCTACCGCCAGCTCGACTACTGGGCCCGCACCGACCTCGTGCGGCCCTCGCTCGCCGACGCCAACGGCAGCGGCAGCCGCCGGCGCTACTCCTACCGCGACCTGCTCGAGCTCAAGGTCATCAAGAGCCTGCTCGACGCCGGGATCCGGCTCGAGTCGGTGCGCGAGGCGTTCACCTACCTGCGCGAGCACCTCGGCGAGGACGTCACCACGGCCAACCTGGTCATCCGGGGGCCGAGCGTGCTCGTCTCCACCGACGAGGAGCTCGTCGACGTCCTCCGCAACGGCCAGGGCGTGCTCAACGTGCTGCCCCTCGGCGGCGTCAAGGACGAGGTCGACGCGGCCATCGTCGAGCTGCGGCCGCTGGCCCAGGAGGTCGCCGAGGGCATCGCCGGCCCCCGCGCCGTCGGCGACGCCTGAGCGCCGTCAGTCGAACAGGTCGGGCTCGGCCCGGGTGATCCACTCGTAGAGCGGCTGGAAGCTGAACCACCCGGCGCTGTCCGAGCCGACCTGACCGTGGGTGAGCCGGGCGTGCTCGGGGTCGATCGACACCGGGTCGCCGGCCGCCTCCGCGAGGAGCTGGGCCTGGCAGGTGCGCTCCATGGTGATGAACCACCACACGGCCTCGTCGACGGAGTGCCCGACGGTGAGGTTGCCGTGGTTGCGGAGGATCGCCGCCTTCTTCTCGCCGAGGGCGTGGGCGATGCGCTTGCCCTCCTCGACGTCGAGGACGACGCCGGTGAAGTCGTCGAACAGCGCGTGGTCCTCGAAGAACGCGCAGGAGTCCTGGGTGAGGGGATCGAGCTCGCGCCCGAGCGACGACCAGGCCTTGCCGTGCACCGAGTGGGCGTGGGCCGCCGCCACCACGTCGGGGCGGGCCGCGTGGACCTGCGAGTGGATGGCGAAGGCCGCCTGGTTCACGTGGTACTCGCCCTCGACCACCTCGCCCTGGTGGTTCACGCAGATGAGGTCCGACACCCGGATGAGGTTGAAGCTCATGCCGAAGGGGTTCACCCAGAAGCGATCGGTGTGCTCCGGGTCCCGGGCCGTGATGTGGCCGGCCACGCCCTCGCTGAAGCCGAAGCGGCCGAAGAGACGGAACGACGCGGCGAGGCGCTGCTTGAGGTGGAGCCGCTCCTGCTCGACGGAGTCGAACTGCGGGCGGGAGAACGGCAGCCGGAGCTCGGCCATGGTGCACCTCCAGGTGGGAACGCCGTCGCAGTGTAGAACCTGGCCCCGACCCCGGCGGGGGAGGGAACCGCTCGACCACCCCCGACGTCGAACTCCCATGCGACGCCTCCTCCTGCTGCCCCTCATCCTCGCCCTGCCCCTCGCCGCCTGTGGCGACGACGCCGATGGCGACGGTGCCGGCAGCGGATCCGGATCCTCGCCGGCGGTGACCGTCCCCGACCGGCCCGCGGAGGTCCGAGGCATCCTCGACGGCGGCGAGGGGACGTTCGCGCTGTCCGACGCCGACGACGCCTACTTCGAGGGCATGGCCCTGCTGCCGGCACGGGGCGACGCTCCGCCGGTCGTCGTGGACGACGCCGGGGTCGAGCTCGGCACGGGTGACCTGGCCGAGGGCATGCCCGTCGAGGTGTGGACCGAGGGTCCGTGCGCCGAGTCGTACCCGGTGCAGTGCCCGGTCCAGGCCCTCCGCGTCGACACCGCGGGCTGACCGCGACCGTCTCCTGCGGGGTGGCGCGTGCTCAGTCGCCCATGACGTCGGCGATCGTGGCCACGTCGGTCAGCGCCCGCACCGCAGCGTCGAGCAGGGGCAGCGCCAGGACGGCGCCGGTGCCCTCCCCGAGACGCATGTCGAGGTCGAGCACCGGCTCGAGGCCGAGCTCGTCGAGCGCGATGGTGGCTGCCGGCTCGGTCGATCGGTGCCCGGCGACGACGCGGTGGCGCACGCCGGGGAGGAGCCGCTCGGCCGCGAGCAGGGCGGCATCGGCGATCACGCCGTCGATGACGACGGGCACCCGCTGGGACGCGGCGGCCGCGACGAACCCCGCCATCGCTGCGATCTCCAACCCCCCGAGCGAGGCGAGCACGACGAGCGGGTCGTCACCCGGGTCGTGGCGGGACAGCCCGGATTCGATCGCGCCGACCTTGCGCGCCAGCGTCTCGTCGTCCGCGCCGGCGCCGCGACCGGTCACCTCGGCCGCCGACCGCCCGCAGTAGGCGGCGACGAGGGCGGATGCGGGCGTGGTGTTCCCGATCCCCATCTCCCCGGTCACCAGGCACCGCGCGCCGCCGGCGATCAGCTCGTCGGCGACCTCGGCGCCCACGTCGAGCGCGCGCGACACCTCGGCCAACGTCATCGCCGGCTCGACCGACAGGTCGCGGGTTCCACGGCGGATCGACCGATCGAGCACGCCGTCGACCGGGGCGGTCCGGTGGGCCACGCCGACGTCGACGACCACGACCTCCGCCTGTGCGGCCGCGGCCAGCGCCTGGACCGACGCCCGCCCCGACGCCATGACCCCCACCATGGTGGAGGTGATCTCCTGGGGCCAGGCGGTGACCCCCGCGGCGTGCACCCCGTGGTCGGCGGCGAACACCGCCACCGTCGCCGGAGCGGGGCGTGGGGGAGGGCAGGACCCGGCGATCGCCGCGAGGCGGGCGCCGAGCGCCTCGAGCCGCCCGAGCGAGCCGGTCGGCTTGGCGAGGGCGTCGAACCGCTCGCGCGCCGCTCGCGCCGACGGGTCGACCGTGGGGTCGGCCGGCTCCTCCCAGCTGCGGTGGATCGCGTCGAACCGGCCGCTCCCGTCGTCCAGCCACCGCTCGGCGGTGCTGCGGATGGTCGCGTCGACGAAGGCGAAGCAGGTGCCCGCCGCGTCGGCCGCGCCGCGGTCGACCACGGCGTCGCCGATGTACAGCGCGCGCGACGCATCGACGCCCAACCGGTCCAGCGCCGTGCGCAGCGAGCGCGGATCGGGCTTCGGGGCCCCGACGTCGACGCTCGTGACCACGACCTCCAGCAGCGCGTCGAGGCCGGTGGGGGCGAGGAGCCCACGGACGTCGCGCTCGGTCATGACCGACGTGTCGGTCACCGCGGCCAGGCGCAGGCCGGCGTCGCGGAGCGCCATGAGGTCAGCGAGGACCTCCGTTCGCAGCTGGACCTCGAGCTCATCGGTCGGGGTACCGGGCGGCGCGGCGTGGACGAGCGTGTCGCCCACGTCGAACACCACGGCGTCGAGGCGGTGACGGAGGGCGGTGAGATGGGTCATGGGTCCTCGCGCGGGGGGAGGGCGGACAGGAAGCGGTCGAGATCAGCGGGGCCGGGGATGCCGATGCGGACGGTGTCGGGCCAGCCGAAGCTGGTGCAGTCGCGCACCACGACGGCCCGTCGAGCGAGGGTCGCACGCAGTCCGGCAGCGCCCCGCACCAGGATCCACGGTGCATCCGCGGCGTCGACGTCCCAGCCGTGGGCGGCGACGGCGGTGGCCAGGGCCGTGCGCGCCGCGGCCACGCGCCGAGCCGTGTCGGCCAGGTCGAGGGCGTCGAGCGCGTCGTCCGCCACCTCGAGCGCCAGCGCGCCGACGGCCCACTCGGGCCGCAGCGCACGCAGCTGCTCGGCCGTCGACACGTCGGGTGCCAACACGTAGCCCAGCCGGAGGCCGGGGCAGGCCAGGAGCTTCGTGAGCGACCCGATGACGACGGCGCCGTTCCGGTGGTCGCCGCGGGTCCAGGTGCCGGTCGCGAGCGGCCAGTAGGCCTCGTCCCACACGGAGGCGAGGTCGTCGGGTCGGGCGAGCCGGCCCGAGGGGGAGTGGGGGTTCGACCGCCACCGAGGGGACCCGGGGTCGACGGAGCGGAGGTGCCGTCGGTAGCCGCTGAACTCCGGCTCGACGACGTGCCCGTCGGGCCGCGCCCAGGCGACGAGGGCGATCGCCTGGCTCGCGCCGGCGGTCAGCACGAGCAGGTCGGGATCGACCCCGAGGCGCGCTGCCAGCCTCTCCTCGGCGGGTGCCACGTCGCCGTAGCGCCGTGCCGCCGCAGCGTGCCGGACGACGAGGGCCTCGACGTCGGGGGCGACGGGGTTGAGCGAGGCGCTGAGGTCGAGGACCTGCTCGACGGGGACGCCCAGCCAGCGGGCGATCGCGGCACCGTCACCTCCGTGGGGCCCGGCCGCCGGGACGTCCCCGATCACCGCCCGAGGCGGGCCAGGCCGTAGCCGGCCAGTGCCGTGGCCAGCGCGGTGGTGACGTCGGCGGACAGCTCCACCGCCGCACGGATGTCGGCCGCAGCGGGCGCACGCCCCGAGCCGAGGAGGGGCCGATCCTCCACGCGCCCACCGGGGTACGGCGTGGGTCCGCCGAGCTGGAGGCCGAGCGCGGCGGCGAACGCGGCCTCGGCCACGCCGGCGTTCGGCGACGGGTGCGCCGGCGCGTCGCGGCGCACGGCACGCAGCACGGCGCGGGCCGCGTCGGGTCGAGCCGCGGCGACGAGCAGCGCCGTCGCGCGGGCGGGGACCCACGCCATCGCGTCGTCGAGCCGCGCCGCGACCCGGCCGAAGCGCTCGTAGCGCTCGGTCCTGTACCCGACCATCGAGTCCATCGTGTCGACGGCCCGGTGCACGAGCACCCCGGTCGGTCCGGCCGCGGCCGCCCACATCGCAGGGGCCACGACGGCGTCGACGGTGTTCTCGGCGACGGACTCGACGACCGCCCGGGCCACGCCGCTCGTGTCGAGCGCAGCCGGATCCCGCCCGACGAGCGACGGCAGCAGGTCCCGCGCGCCGTCGAGGTCGTCGTCCTCCAGCCGGTCGGCGACGTCGATGGCCACCTCGTGCAGCTGGTGGCCTCCCGTCGCCAGCCACGTGGCGAGGATGGTGGAGCGGAGGGGGACCGCGGCGGCCGCCCCGAGCGCCACGCCCGCCGCGGTGTACCGGGCACCGGCGCCGACGTCGTCGGCGTGGAGGCGACGTTCGAGCCGGCCCATGGCCGTGCCGAACAGCGACAGCGGATGGGGCACCCAACTCGGGTGGCGGACGACGCCGTCGGCCAGGAGGCCGATCGCCGCTCCCCGGGCGTGTCGGCCCCTCACCAGCGGGCCGCCAGGACGAGGAGGCCGGCCGACTCGCCGACGAGGCCCGCGGCGCCGAGCACGTCGCCGGTGAAGCCGCCGATGCGCCGCGCCGCCAGGGACATGACGAGCGCCGCGCCCGCAGCGAGGGCGACGAGAGCGGCGGCGCCGGGCAGACCGGACCCGACGAGGACGAGCGCGAGGGCCGTCACCGCGCCGAGGAGCCCCACGCTGGCAGCGGACCCGCCGAGGAACGCGTCGGCGATCCCGGAGGCGCGGGCGTAGGGGCGCGTGCGGGCGATCACAGCCATCGCCGTCCTCGACCCGCACCAGAGGCCGGCGATGGTGAGCGGGCGAGGGTCGACGGCCGCGAACCCCCCGACGCGGACGAGGGTGGTGGTGGCGAGGGCCATGACCCCGAAGGTACCCACGTCCGGCTGCCGCATGATCGCCAGGCGTCGCTCGCGATCGGCGTGGGGGAGCAGCCCGTCGGCGCTGTCGGCCAGGCCGTCGTGGTGCAGAGCGCCCGTCAGGACGAGGTCGGCGAGGACGGCGACGACCGCGGCGAGCAGCGGGGGCCAGAGCTGGTCGGCACCCCACCAGGCGAGCCCGACGCCGGCACCGATCGCGGCGCCGACGACGGGGAACCAACCCAGCGCGGACGGCGTCGGCGTGGCTGCTCGCCCGACGACGGTGAGGAAGCTGGCGGCCGTCCGGAACCCACCCGCGTCGAGGGAGCGGCTCACGGCGCCTCGAGGCGCAGGACGCGCCCGGCCACGACGAGCAGCGACTCGTCGGCCGCCGCGGCCAGGGCCTGGTTCAGCGCCCCGAGCGCGTCGCGGAAGCGTCGTCCGGCGGCGGTCTCGGGGTGCACGCCCATGCCGACCTCGTCGGAGACGAGCACGACGGGCTCGCTGCGGCGGCGGAGCGCGGCGACCAGCCCGTCGGTGTCGACCTCCATGTCGGGCCGGGCGGCGACCCACGGTCCGAGCGCGTCGACGAGCACGGTGCCGGGGGTGGTGGCGAGCACCTCGGCGAGGTCGAACGGGGGCTCGACGGTGTGCCACGTCGCGGACCGGCGGGCGCGGTGCGCCTCCAGTCGGGCCGCCAGATCCGCGTCGTCGTCGGACGGGACCATGGTGGCCACGTAGGTGACGGGACCGCCGTCGGCGAGCACGTGGGCCCGCTGCTCGGCGACCGCGGACTTGCCCGAGCGGGCGCCGCCGAGGACGAGGACGATCACGGGAGGTCCGCGTCCTGGGTGGCGAGGCCCTCCGTCACGGCCACGTGCACGGCGCGGGCGATGCGGGCACCCCACACGGACCGTGGTCCGCCGTAGGGCTGGGCCGCTCCCTCGGTCGGGCAGAGGATGCAGACGGCGTCGGTGGGCGTGCCCGTCCCGGCCCACCCCGCCTCGGCCATGGCCTGCGACTTGGCCTCCGTGGCCGTCGCGACGGCGTTGACGAGCGCCGCGTCGGACATCCGCACCGGCAGATCGACCACCACGTTGATGGTGCCGACGGCGACGGCGCCCTCGGCGTGCCAATCGGGGCTCGGGGCCGCGGCCCACGACGGCTCCTCGACGCCGACGGTCGCCCGGACGGTGACGCCGCCGTCCACGGTCGTGACCATGCGCCGGACGTCGACGGCGGTCATCAGCCCGACGCCGGGCCCGTCGAGACCGACCTCGAGGGCCAGCTCCGCGAGGTGCACCTCCGGGTCGTCACGGCTGTAGCCCCGGTGCACGGTCGCGTTGAGGATCCAGTGGCGGAGGCCGAGCCCCCCGCCGAGCGTCGCCGACGACACGGCCCACCGTGGCGCGTCGGGTCGGAGGACGACGACGGGCAGCCGGTGCCCACCCTCCTCGCGCTCGAACCAGTCGGTCACCATGTGTCGCAGACGGTAGCGGGGCCCCGCGGCGCGGCTCGACAGCGACCGACCGGTGGGGTTGCATGGGCCCATGGGAGACGGGGGATCGTCGCAGGCCGTGCCGTCCGCGCCGACGCGCGTCGGGCCCGACGTCGACGTCGCCACGGTGGTCGCCGGCCTTCGCGAGCACGGGTACGTCGTCGTCGAGCGGTTCCTCGACGACGAGCGGGTGGCGGCGATCCGCGACGCCCTGGCTCCGGTGCTCGCGACCACGCCGGAGGGCCGCAACGACTTCGAGGGCTTCGCGACGAAGCGCATCTACGCCCTGTTCGCCAAGACCCGGGCGTTCGACGACCTGGCGATCCACCCCCTGGTGCTCGGGGTGGTCGACGCGATCCTCGAGCACCACCAGCTGAGCGCTCCGACCGGCATCGAGATCGGTCCCGGGTCGCCCGCACAGCCGCTGCACCGCGACGACCAGATCTACCCGCTGCCCGACCCGCATCGCGAGTTCGTCGTCAACACCATGTGGGCCCTCGAGGACTTCACCGCCGAGAACGGCGCCACGCTCCTCGTGCCCGGCAGCCACGGCGGCCAGCCGCGACCCGACGAGCCGCCGATCCCCGCGGAGATGCCCGCCGGCTCGGTCATGTTCTACCTGGGTAGCCTCTGGCACGGCGGCGGTGCGAACACGACCGGCGCGCCACGACTCGGCGTGATCCTCGAGTACGCGTGGGCGTACCTCCGGGCCCAGGAGAACCACCTCCTCGCCGTGCCGCGCGAGGTCGCGGCCGCCCTCCCGCCCCGGCTCCAGGAGCTGCTCGGCTACGGCATCTGCCCGCCCTTCGTCGGCTACGTCGACGGTCGACACCCGCGGCGGGTCCTGCAGGGCTGACCTCGGGTGGCAGACTCGGCTCGTCCGACCAGGGGGAGACCGAGGACATGGCATCGACCGACCCGACCGCGCCCGACTTCGAGTACGACGAGCTCGCCTACCTGCGGGAGAACGCCGAGGAGGTCGGGCTCCCGTGGTCCGGGCCGCCGACGGTGGAGCGGGTCGAGGTCGCCGTCGCCGGCTCCCGCTGCGTGAGCGCCCTCCGGTGGGGGAGCGGGCCGATCGAGCTCGTGCTCGTGCACGGATCGGCCCAGAACGCCCACACCTGGGACACCGTGGCCCTCGCGCTCGGGCGACCGCTGCTCGCCGTCGACCTCCCGGGCCACGGTCACTCCGACTGGCGCGACGACTTCGGGTACCGACCTCACCAGCTCGCCGACGACCTGGCCGTGGTGCTCGAGGAGCTCTGCGAGGAACCCGTCGTCGTCGTCGGCATGTCCCTCGGCGGTGCGACCGTGAGCTCGCTCGCGGCGCGGCGCCCCGACCTCGTCCGGCGGGTCGTCGCCGTCGACATCACGCCCAACCCGAGCAGCGAGGCGGTGAAGGACATCCACGACTTCATCGCCGGGCCCCAGAGCTTCCCGAGCTTCGCGGAGATCCTCGAGCGCACCGTGCAGTACAACCCCACCCGTTCCGAGACCTCGCTGCGTCGGGGCATCGTGCACAACGCGCGCCGTGCCGACGACGGCTCCTGGCAGTGGCGCTACGACCGCCGGGACCGCGCCGACGCACCGGAGGTCGAGCGGCCCGACCCGTGGGAGGAGATCGAGTCGATCGTCGCGCCGTACCTGCTCGTGCGGGGCGGGGCGAAGGGCTCGGTGGTGACCGACGAGGGCGTCGACGAGCTGCTGCGGCGCCGTCCCGGCACCGAGGTGGTCGTCGTGCCCGACGCCGGCCACTCGATCCAGGGGGACCAGCCGCTCGAGCTGGCCCGGATCATCGATCGCTTCGCCCACGGCGACGGCTGAGCCGCAGGTCGCCGTCGACGGCCCGATCAGGCGTCGATGTCGTCGACGGTGACCTCGTGGAGGAGCGGCTCGCCGCCGACGTAGCGCCGGACGTTCTCGACGAACGCCTCGGCCGCACGGCGCCGTCGCCCGTCGCCCAGGGCCGAGGAATGGGGTGTGACGACGACCTTCGGGTGGTCCCAGAGCGGGTCGTCGGCGGGCAGCGGCTCGGTCTCGGTGACGTCGAGGACCGCCCGGGCGAGCTGGCCCTCGTCGAGGGCGGGGAGGAGGGCGCCCTCGTCGACGAGCGCGCCCCTGCCGACGTTGACGAGCACGGCGTCGGCGCGCATGTGACGCAGGAAGTCCTCGTCGACGAGGTGGACGGTGCCGGCGTTGGCCGGGGTCGCCAGCACCACCACGTGCGACTCGGGCAGCAGCCCCGGCACCTCGTCGGGTCGGGCCATGGCGTCGACGGGCTCGTCGCCGACGGGGGAGCGGCGCACCCCGGTCACGTGGGCGCCGAAGGCCCGGGCCCGCACGGCGACCTCGCGGCCGATCGTGCCGAGGCCGATCACCAGCCACCGGGTGGACCCCATCTCCACGAGCTCGTGGGGATCCCACTCGTGGCGTGCCGCGGCGGCCCGCCACGCATCGGCGTCCTGCAGGTGGTCGAGCGCGGCGCGCAGCACGAAGTCGGCGATCGGTGGCCCGGCGATGTGGGAGGCGGTGAGCCGCACGCCGCGGCGGACGAGCTCGCCGAACACCGGTGCGTCGAAGCCCGCCGCCGAGGACTGGAGCCACCGCAGCGACGACGAGCGGGTGACGAGGCCGAAGAACGGTCGCATCGGTCCGCCGTCGACGAGGTCGGTGGTCATCCACGCCACCTCCGGCGTCGCGGTGCGGATGTCGAGCTCCTCGCCGCTGGACTCGTCGCGCAGCGTGCCGTCGTCGCCCAGGCACAGCCAGCGTGCGGAGGGCGCGGCCTCGTCGAGGACGCTGCGGTGGAGCGAGCGGGCGGCGGCGGTGAGGAAGACGTCCATCCGGTGAGTCTGCCGGACGATCTGCCAGACTCCCGGCCATGGGCTGGGCGGTTGCGGGGCTGGTCGCGTCGTTGGTGGCCGTCGTGGTCGGCGGCGGCTTCGGCTACGCGATGTGGCGGCGGTTGTGGGACATCGCCGACACCCCGACCTCCGACGCCGCCCACGTCTTCGTCGGGACGAACGAGCTCCGTGGACGGGCCGCGCCGCTCGACCGGCCGATCGTCGCGCCCTACGCCGGCGTCGAGTGCGTCTGGTTCCGGTCGCTGCTCGAGCGCGAGGAGCGCGACGCCGAGGGTCGGCGCCGCTGGCGGACCGTGCACGACGAGTCCTCCGCTGCGCCCTTCTGGATCGAGGACGACTCCGGCCGGGTGCTGATCCGACCCGAGGGGGCGTCGGTGTACGCGACCGAGCGGCGACGGGCATCGCACGCCGGGCGACCGTCCCGGACGACCGGGCTCGACCTGCTGGCGCGGCTGGCCGCGGAGGACCACGGGCTGACGATCGCTGCGACAGGTTCCCTCGACGCTCACCGCTCGACCGAGTGGCTGATCCGGCCCGGCGAGGCGATCTACGTCCTCGGCGAGGCGACGCTGCGCGACGACGCCGTGGCGCTGGAGTTCCGCCGCCGACCCCTCATCGCCGCCGGCGACGAGGACGCCGCGCTGCGACGGACCGCGCTGCAGGCGGTCGCCCTGCTGGTCATGCTCCTGGCCGGCGTGGTCGGTGCGGTCGTCGCCGCCCACGCCCTCGGCGTCCTCGGCGACGCACCGGTCACCGAGGGTCGAGGGATCGCCTGGGACGCGGCGGTGCCCGACGCGCTCGTCGGGGTCGCGGCCGTCCTCGTCGTGCTGCCCGTGTCCTACGTCGTCCGCCTCCGCAACCGCCTGGTCGACGTGCACCAACGGGCTCGGGCGGCATGGGCGCTCGTCGAGGTGCAGCTCCGGCGTCGCCACGACCTCGTCCCGCAGGTGACGTCGGTGGTGCGGGCCGCGATGGACGCCGAGCAGGCGGCCCTGCTCGCGGCGGCGCGCACGCCGGAGGAGGAGGGGGTGGCGGCCGACGCGCTCCTCGCGCTGGCCGAGTCCCACCCCGAGCTGCGCACGGATGCTCACGCCGGTGCGCTGTTCGACGATCTCCGGCGGACCGAGGACGGCCTGGCCGCGGCCCGCACCTTCTACAACGACGCCGTCACGGTTCTGCGGGATCGCCGCCAGCAGATGCCCGGCCGGCTGCTGGCGTGGTCCGTCCCCGGTGACGAGCTCAGGCTCTGGGGCGCGTCGGAGCCCCCGGCGCGACCGGCCCAGGCGCCTCCACCTGCGCTCGAGGGCGACCCGACCTCGACCTCGACCTCAGGTGAGGGGTGAGGGCACCGCCGACATCGAGTCGAGGTGGCCGGTGTCGTTGTAGCGCCGGATGATCCAGCGCTGCTCGGTGATGACCAGGTGGTGGATCGACCCGTTGTCGGCGCCGGTGAAGGCGAACGGGCGGGAGCTGGCGGCGTGGGCGAGGAGGGCGCCGATGATGCCGCCGTGGACCACCGCGACGACCTGCTGGTCCGGGTGGGCGGCGCAGATCCTCTCGATGGCACCGACGGCCCGGTCCCGCAGGGCGTCGTTCGACTCGGCACCGGGGATGGCGTCCCAGCGCTCCTCGCGGAACATCGTCTCGGCGATCGGATCCCGGGCGGCGATGCGCTCGCGGTAGAGACCGCCCTCCCAGTCGCCGAGGAACACCTCCCGCAGCTCGGGCTCGACGATCGGCTCGATCCCGAGGCGCGTGGCGAGGGGCGCGGCCGTCTGGTGGGTGCGCTGGAGGGTCGTGACGTAGATCGCGGCGATGTCCTCGTGGACCAACCGGTCGCCGACCCGCTCGGCCTGCCACCGCCCGAGCTCGGAGAGCGCCGGGTCGCCGTGGCCGTCGACCAGCTCGAACCGCGTTCCGGGGACGTGGGGCGCCGACTCGCCGTGGCGGACGAGGATCAGCTGGGTCGCACCGGGCGGCGGGGTGAAGCGGTACTGGCGGATCTCGGCGGTCTCGTTCTGCGGCTCGGCGTCGGACAACGGGGCTCCTCTGGTCGGTCGCGCCGACGGTACCAACGCCGGTGGGCCCGAGCCCGGCGTCGGGGTGGCGCCCTCGTGGCGCTCGGGTGAACGGGCCTCAGCGCGCCACCGGCATCGCCGGGTTCGTCCCCTCGCCGAGGAGGAGGTAGCCCGCCGGCGCGGACAGGATCGCCAGCGCCTCGCCGTAGACGTCGACGGTGGACGGAAGGCGGCACGGGTCCCGTCCGAGGAGGGCGTCGGCGAGCGACTCGTCGTCGCCCACGGTCCACCACAGCACGTCCGACGGGGTGCGCAGGGCGACCGCGTGGCCATCGGGTGCGACGTCGCCCGCGAGCACGGGAGCGAGGAGGCCGAGGGAGAGGGTGCCGGCGACCTCCATGGTGTGGACGGTGCCGTCGTCGGCGAGCGCGACCCCCGCGGCGACGAGGACCTCCGCATCGCCGGCGAGGTCCTTGGTGACGACGACCAGATCGCCGCTCCTCGGGTCGACGAGCAGGGCCTCGGCGTTGGTCGGCGTCGGCAGCCGCAGCTCGATCGTGGCATCGGGCGGACCGGTGCCCGACGTGGCCGGCTCGGCGAGGCGGTGCACGACGACGCTCGTGCGGACCCTGCGGTTGTCGCCGATGTCGCCGACGAGGAGCGCCGGGGGAGAGGGGAGCGCGGCGATGTCCTCCCAGTCGACGGCGTCGACGCCGTCGAGCTGCCAGGTGGCCTCGGTGGCGCCGCCGAGGGTCAGCTGGTGCAGCACGGGCGCGGTGCCCGAGTCCTCGTGCACCCAGACCCGATCGGGCGTCGTGGGGCTGGCCACCGCACCGGAGATCTCGGTGAGCGCCGGATCGGCCACGGTGGCGAACGGCCGTCCGAGCGCCAGGTCCGGACAGGGCAGGGCATCGGCGGTGGGTGTCGGCACCGCATCGGCCGTCGGGGTCGGAGCGACCGTGGTCTGATCCGAGGTCGGGACGACGTCGGTGGTCGACGAGGCCGTGCACGCCGCGGCCCCTACGGCGAGCGCCACGAGGAGCGCACGGGCGCACCTCGGCGAGCCGGCCATCCGGCGATGCTAGAACGGCAGGAGCCGACCAGGGGAGTGGCCGTGATCGAGAACCGGGTGACCGAGATGCTGGGCGTCGAGGTGCCGATCGTGCAGGCGCCGATGGGCTGGATCGCCCGCGCCCAGCTGGCCTCGGCGGTCTCCAACGCCGGCGGCATGGGCATCATCGAGACCTCGTCGGGGGAGCTCGACGCCGTCCGGGCCGAGATCGAGAAGATGCGCGACCTCACCGACAAGCCCTTCGGCGTGAACGTGGCGCAGGCGTTCGTGCGGGACCCGAAGATCGTCGACTTCGTCATCGACCAGGGCGTGCGGTTCGTGACGACCTCGGCTGGTGATCCGACGCGCTACACCGCCCAGCTGAAGGACGCGGGCCTGACCGTGTTCCACGTCGTGCCCACCCTCAAGGGCGCGTTGAAGGCGGTCGAGGCCGGCGTGGACGGGCTCATCGTCGAGGGTGGCGAGGGCGGCGGCTTCAAGAACCCCCGCGACGTCGCCCTGATGGTGCTCCTGCCGCTCGTGCGCTCCCAGGTGGACGTGCCGATCATCGCCGCCGGCGGCATCGTCGACGGTCCCACGATGGCGGCCGCGTTCGCGCTCGGCGCCGAGGGCGTGCAGATGGGCACGCGCATGGTGTCGGCGGCGGAGTCGCCGGTGCACGAGAACTGGAAGCAGGCCATCGTCGACGCCGCCGAGACCGACACGGTGTTCCTCAACCGCTTCGCCAGCCCGGGCCTACGGGCCCTGCGCACCGAGCGCACGACGCGCCTCGAGCGGGAGGAGAAGGTGAGCATGGCCGAGTTCGCCACTGTCGCCGACCTGTACTTCGGCGGGGACATGGAGGCGTCGATCGCCCTCGGCGGTCAGGTCGTCGGCCGCATCGACGAGGTGAAGCCCGTCGCCGAGATCATCGCCGAGACCGTCGCCGGCTTCCACGAGACGATCGGGGCACTGGGCCAGCAGTACCCGTCGGGCTGAGGCTCTGCTGGTCGAGCCGGAGGCTGGTCGAGCCGGAGGCTGGTCGAACCGCGGGCTGGCCGGGGGCCGTCCTCGCCGAGTCCCAGGCCAACTTTACAGAACATGCATTATCGGCGGCTGGTGCGGACCCCGCCGGGTGGGGGCAGCGTCGCCCGGAGCCAGTGCGCCAACAGCGGATCGACCACCCGCCAGGCGCCGTCCGACGTGCGCTCGAGCAGCGCGTCGGCGGTGAGAGCGCCGACCGCGCCCTGGACGCTCGACCGTGCCAGGCCCAGCGTGCGCTCCGCTGCACGGGCGTACGGCGAGCCGTAGCCCGCCACGGCCCGGAGCGTGTCCCGGTGCGTCCGGTCGAGCCCGTCGACCGTGGCCCGATGCTCGGCCTCGGTGCGTGCGTGTGCGGCCTCGAGCGCCGCGCCGGCGACCTCGGCGTCGGCCGCGCCGCCCGGATCGACGAGCTCCCACATGAGGTGGGCGACGAGCATCAGCCGCTGCGGGTGGCCCTCGGTGGCGTGGGCGACGATCTCGCCGCCGGGACCGGCGTCGTCGCCGGTGGCGGCGAACCCGTCCTCGACGATGCCGGCGGCGGTGTCCACGTCGAACCGCTCGACCTCGATGATCTCCGCCTGGGCGTAGAACGGGCGGGTCCGGTCCTCGAACAGCGCCCGCATCAGGGAGGGCCGGGACCCGGCGAACAGGACCGCGACCTCGCGGGCGTGCTGCAGGTGGGTGCGCAGGACGGCGTCGAGGTGCTCGACCCGCGCCACGTCCTGGAACTCGTCGAGCACGAGCAGGAGCCCACCTCGCTGCTCCGAGACGGCGACGAGCGTGTCGAGCAGGGCGTGGAGCACCGCCGACGCGTCCGGAGCGTCCCGTTGGCCGAAGCGGACCTTGAACCCGACGCCCGGGGTGATCGAGAGGCCGAGCTCGCTCGGCGCCAGCAGCCGCGACGCCAGGCGCCGGGCCGGGCCGCGCAGCCCGGACATGGCCGTCTCGAGGCGGACGGCGAACTCGCCCAGGGAGGCCAGCCCGAAGCAGTCGACGGTGACGACGTCGACGGCGTCGACCTGCTCGGCGATCTGGGCCACCCGCCCGAGGATCGACGTCTTGCCGAACCTGCGGGGCCCCGCCACGGCCACGATGTGGCGGGCGCGCACCGCGCCGACGAGCCGGTCGACGAGCGCGTCGCGACCGGTGACGTCCTCGGGCCGCAGGGGGCGCACGTACTCGAACGGGTTCCTGTCGGCGTCCACGGCTCCCCTCCCTCCCGGCGCCGCGCATGCAGTGCGCGCGGTACGTACCAAATTGGTACGGTGCGAGCATACCAATGGGCGGCGGACGGAACCGCCTGCGGGCGCGGCTAGCGTCTGCACACATGCCGCGAAGGATCGAGGTCGAGCTCACCAGCGCCCGAGAGGACGGTACCTGGACCTGGCGCGCCGCCGGCGCCCGCCAGCCCAAGGGCACCCTCGACGGCGGCCTGCTGCACGAGGGCGCCAAGGTCGGTGACGTCGTGCGCGCCGATGCCGACTTCGACATCGACGGGATCACGATCACGAGCGTCCTCGCACCACGCGCCGAGCGCCACGAGCCCGACCGCATCGAGGTGATCGGGCGGCCCCTGGCCGACGACCAGCTCGTCACGTCCACCCTGGCACCGAAGCGCCGGGACGACCGGCGGGGTCGTGGCCGTCGGCGCGACGGCGACGACGGCGCAGACCGCGGCGACCGTGGCGACCGGCCCCGGCGCGAGCGCGGCCGATCGGGCCGCTCCGCCGACGATCGTCCCCGCGGCGAACGGCGCCCCCGGCCCGAGCCGGCGCCCGCCAAGCCCAAGCCCAAGCGCCTGCGACCGGGGCGCACCCACCGCAGCGCCGTCCTCGAGGGCCTCCCCGAGGAGGAGCGTCCCATCGCCGAGCAGGTGCTCCGCGGCGGGATCCCGGCCGTCCGCCAGGCGGTCGACAAGCAGAACGAGCAGGCCCGTGCCGACGGCCGTCCCGAGGTGAAGGCCGAGCCGCTGGTCGCCATCGCCGAGCGGCTCCTCCCCCGCCTGCGCGCCGCCGAGTGGCGCGACCGCGCCGATGCCGCGCTGGGTTCCCTCGAGGAGCTCGACCTGCGGGACCTGCGGTCGGTGGTCGTCGCCGCCGACACCGGCGCGCGCGACGACGAGGCACGCCAGGTGGCCGACCAGCTCCGCGAGGGACTGAACCGCCGGGTCGAGGCCGAGCACGCGGCGTGGCTCGCCGAGATGAGCGAGACGCTGCGCGACGGTCGCGTCGTGCGGGCCCTCCGGCTCAGCTCCCGGCCGCCGAAGGCCGGCGCGCCGCTGCCCGCCGAGCTCGCCACCTCCCTCGCCACGGCGGCGGGTGAGGCGCTCGGCTCCGAGGTCACCCAGGAGCGCTGGGCCACCGTGCTCGACGCCGTCGCCTACTCCCCCGTCCGCCAGCAGGTCGTCCCTGCCGCCGTCCCGGCCGAGCCCGGCGACGCGCTGATGGCGGCGGTCCGCAAGCTCGCCTCGCGCACCCCGCAGATCGCCACGCTGTTCGGCGTCCAACCGACCGCTCGCAGCCGGCGCGGCGGCCGCGGTGGCGGTGGCGGCCGTGCCGTCCCACCGCCGCCTCCCGCCGACACACCGCCGGCCGCAACGCCGGCCTCGCCGCCCGCCGCCGCATCCGACGTCGCCGAGCCGGAGGCCAGCGCCCCCGAGCCCGAGCCCACGGCCCCCGTCGAGGAGCAGGCGTCGACGGCGGAGGATGCTCCCGCCGAGGCCTCGGCGGCCGCGGCCGAGGTGGCCGTGGCGATCGAGACCGCGGTCGAGGAGGCCGAGGCCCCCTCGACCGACGAGGATCAGCCGAGCAGCTGACCCCGCGCGGCGCGGACGACGTCGGCCGGCTCCGCCGCCACCTCGTCGCCAGGGTGCTCGCCCACCCGTGGGTTCCACCCGGCCCAGACGAAGCGGCACCCGACCGCGTCGGCCGCCCGACGGTCGTGGTCGGTGTCGCCGACGAACACCACCGTCTCGGCGTCGAGCCCGAGGGCATCGAGCACCGGCGGGAGCTCCTTCGGTCCGGCGAAGGCGTCGGCGAAGAGCGCGACCTCGGGCCGCCACCCGAGGGCGTCGAGCTCGCGCGGGCCGACCTCGGCCCGCTTGTTCGAGCAGACGGCCCACCGCCCGATCTCGGCCAGCATCTCCTCGACGCCCGGGAACGCCACCACCGCCGTCGGGTCGTAGGCCGCCAGGTAGTCCTCGACCGCGACGCCGAGGCGGGCGCACTCCGCGGCGAGGACGTGGCCGTGGGTGATGTCCTCGGGTGCGACGCCGCACGCGACCCAGGCGGCGTCGAGTGCGGCATCGGAGTCGACGAGGGTCCCGTCGAGGTCGAAGACGACGGCGGCGGCGGGGCGCAGGTCCATGGCGGCCGATGATCGCACGCCCCGGGCCCGTCGAATTGCTGATACCCAATGTCCGAGCGCGGTGCTGACCCGGACTAGGGTGCCCGGCATGATCGACGTCGAGGTGCGCGGCCACACCGCGCTCATCACCATCAACCGTCCCGAGGCCCGCAACGCGGTCAACGCCGCCGTCGCATCAGGCATCGAGGAGGCGATCGACCGCGTCGAGGGCGACGACGACATCTGGATCTCCGTCCTCGCCGGCGCGGGACCGGTCTTCTGCGCCGGCGCCGACCTGAAGGAGATCGCGAGCGGCAACGCCGGCGGGCTCAACACGTCGCGAGGCGGCTTCGCCGGGATCGTGAGCCGCGAGCGGACCAAGCCGGTGATCGCCGCCGTCGACGGTCCCGCCCTCGCCGGCGGCACCGAGATCGTGCTCGCCTGCGACCTCGTCGTCGCCTCCCGCTCGGCCCGCTTCGGCGTGCCCGAGGTGAAGCGTTCGCTCGTCGCCGCCGCAGGCGGCCTCTTCCGGTTGGCCCAGAAGCTGCCCCAGAACGTGGCCACCGAGCTGGTGCTCACCGGTGACCCCATCGAGGCCGAGCGCGCCCACCACTTCGGGCTGGTCAACGTCCTCTGCGACGACGGATCCGCGCTCGACACCGCGATGGAGCTCGCCGGCCGCATCGAGGCCAACGCGCCGCTCGCGGTGCGCGAGAGCCTCGGCGTGATGAAGGAGAGCCGCGGCGCCGACGACGCCACCGGCTTCCGGCTCTCGGGAGAGGCCTTCGCCCGCCTCGTGAACACCGAGGACTACGCCGAAGGTCCGCGGGCCTTCATCGAGAAGCGAGCCCCGGAGTGGAAGGGCCGGTAGCCCCTGCCGCCGATCGACGCGGCGTGGCCCGGCCCGCTCAAAGGAGCCGGTCGAGCACGCCGACGTCGATGAGGAACTGACCGAGGCCGTCGACGAGTCGCCGCTCGCCGACCTCGGAGAGACCGACCCACTCGGCCTCGGCGGCGTCGTCGCCGGGCACCGGTTCGATCGGGTCGAGCGTCGTCACCCAGAAGTCGAGGATGACGAAGTGGCGGTCGTCGTCGATGCGCTCCACCCACCCGGCGAGGTCGCCGCACAGGCCCTGGACGCCGGTCTCCTCCGCCAGCTCCCGCAGGACGGCCTCGGGGAGGGTCTCCCCTGGCTCCACCCGGCCCCCGGGCACGGACCACTCCCCCGCTGCCGGGCCGTGCCCCCGCCGGACGAGCAGGAGCCGGCCGTCGTCGACGACGAGCGCGCCGACGCACAGCTCGACCGCCGTCGGCGTCGTCACACCGGCCCCTCCCCGGTGTCGACCTCGGGTGCGAGCGGTCGGTGGACGACGATCGCACGGGCGACGAGGCCGAAGCTCTCGAAGAAGTTCTTGGTAGCACGGTTGCCCGGCAGGGCCACCGAGTCGATGCCGATGCAGCCCTGGGCCGTCGCCCACTCCACGACCTGGTCCATCATCGCCTCGCCCACCCCGACCCCGCGGGCGTCGGGCTCGACGTAGAGGTCGTCGAGGACCGCGAGCGCACCACCGTCGCGCAGCCGCTCGATGCGGACCGCGGCGTAGCCGATGGTGGTGCCGTCGACCTCGCCGACGACGAGGAGCTGGTCCGGGTCGTCGAGAGCGGAGGCCAGCTCACCGTCGACCGGCAGGCTCCGGGCCGTCTGGCGCGCCCAGATCTCTCCGCCGCGCATCGGGGTGAGCTCCTCGATGACCGCTGCGGCTAGCTCGGCGATGCGGGGCAGGTCCTCGGGGCGTGCCGGGCGCGCGGACTCCACCGATCAGCTGGCCTGGAGCTGGGCGATGCGACTGAGGATCGTCATCCGACCTCGGTGGGCACGCTCGTAGGCCTGGACCGCGGCGAGCTCGTCCTCGGCCAGGTCGTCGAGCCGGGGCACCACCTGGGACGCCGAGAGGTTGTCGTAGTCGGGGATGGCGAGCTCCTCCGCGTCGGGCGCGGCGTCCGGGACGACCGTGAGGTGGGTGGCCTCCTCTGGCTCGCTCGGAGCGGTCGTCGGAGGCCCGTCCGCCGGCGCGTCGGTCGTGGGCGGAGGCGTGGTCGGGCCCGCCATCGGCGCTCCCGCGGCGCGGGCCGCGGCGACGAGGAGGTCCCCGACGACGTCCTGCACCTCGCCGGCGAGGCGCACCGCCTCGGTACGACCGCGCGCCAGGGCGAGCTTGCCGATGACGCGTGCGTTGGCGACGTCCTGGCGCCCCTTCGCCGCCAGCTCCTCCACGGCCTCGGGACCGTGCAGCGCCGCGCCGATCGGGGCGTAGACGACGGTGTCGAGCAGCACCGCCAGCGGGTCGCGCTCCTCGCTCACGTCAGACGCAGTCCTTGCAGTACATGAGGTCGGCGTCGGCGAGCTGGCTCGGGTGCTTCACGAGGAAGCAGGACTGGCAGACGAACTCGCCGGGACGCTTCGGCTGGATCCGGCTGGACCCCTCGCTGCTGGTGTCGACCTCGACGGTCTCCTCCTCGTCCTCCTCGTCCTCGTCGTCGGACGCCGCGATGCGGTCCTTCAGGATGGCGTCGAGGTCGGCTTCGACGTCGTCGGGATCGAGCTCCTCGTCGTCGTCCTCGTCCTCCTCCTCGTCACCCTTGCGGGGACGACGGCGGGCGGCCGTCTCGACGGCCTCCTCCTCGTCCTCCTCGTCCTCGTCCTCGGTGTCGTCGGACCCGTCGGCGAGGTCGTCGTCGAGATCGTCGTCGAGGTCTTCGTCGAGGTCCTCCTCGTCGGAGATGTCCTCGTCGAACTCCTCGTCGATCTCTTCCTCGATCAGGTCGTCGTCAGCCATGTGGTCCTCGGGACAGGGGGTGGGGGGACGGTGGGAGCGGTCGCGGGCGGATCATAGGCACAACCCGCCGGGATCCCACGAACAGCGCAGCGAAAAATCGGTCACGAACCGTGCCGACGTCGCTCCTCGCGTCGAGCGGCGTCCAGCCGCTCGAGATCGGCCTCGCCGGAGTGGTCGACGAAGCGCATCATCTCCGCGATGGCGCGGTGCCCGGCCTGCTCGGCGATGAGCCGGTGCATCTGCTGGGCGACCGCCCGGTACGCGGGGTGGCCCTGGGGCGTGGTGCGCAGCTCGAGGAGGTGCATCGCCTCCCGGGCGTTGAACTGCATGGCGAAGCGGATGCGGTACGCGAGGGCGACGGCGTAGGGGGCCTGGTGCGGGAACGGCTCGACCATCGCGGCGTGGAGGGCTGCCGAGCGCTCCATCGCCTCGTCGAACGCCGCGGCGCCACCGGCGGCGTCGACCGCAGCCGGGCGGGTGTACCCGTGGGCCGGGCTCAGCTGCTGCCACTCGATCGTGAGCATCCGGTGACGCTGGAGGTCGCGGAACGCGCCGTAGTCGGCGAGGACGTCGAAGCGGTAGCCGACGCGCTCGAGCGCACGTCCCGGCTTGTGACGTCGGTTCCCCCGTTGCCCCTCGTAGGCCCGCATGACCGCCAGCCGATCGTCGATCGACATGGCGCGCACCAGCTCCAGCAGCTCGCTCTCGGGCCGGTCGGACGCCGCGTACAGCATGCTCGCCACCAACTTGACCTCGGCGTCGGGGTCGTGGTCGACGAGCGTGACCACCGGTTCGGCGTCGTGGGGGGCGGCGTCGCCCGATCCCCCGGGTTCGAGGAGCCGGGCGGCGAGCGTGGAGAGGTCGTCGCGGGTGGTGGAGAGGTAGGTGCTCCACGCCCCGCCCCGGTCGGCGAGGTCGACCCGCTTGAGGAAGGACGGGATGACCTTGCGCAGCTCGTAGAGCATCAGGTCGGCGTAGGTCCGGGCCTCGGGGAGCGGGTGGGCGCGCATGCGCAGCAGCAGCTGCTCGTAGCCCTGGCCGGTGCCGTAGATGCCGACGTTCGAGAGCGACGCCGCGGGGAGGATTCCCCGGAGCGCGTCGAAGGCCTTGGCCCGCACGGCCTGGCGGTAGACGAGGTCGGAGTCGCCGGGGTCCTTCGGGATCTCCCGCCGGAACCAGTCCTGGACGACCGGCAGGAGACCGGCGTAGGTGTCGAACATCCGGTCCATGTCGCCGACGAAGCGGGTGCCGAGGTGCGAGGAGAGCACCGCAGGGTCGCGGTGGAAGCGGTACCGACCGCCGATGCGGGTGTCGTAGGAGATGTAGCGGGTGGACTGCTCGAGGTAGGACATGAGCCGCCCCCACTCGAGCACCTTGGTCAGCACGTTCGACGCCTGTTCGCAGGCGAGGTGCACCCCCCCGAGCTGGGCCACCGAGTCGTCGCCGTACTCGAGGAAGACGCGGTCGTAGAGCTCCTCGGCCCGGCGGAGCCCCACGGTGGCGTCGATCGTCTGGTCGCCCTCGATGTCGAGGTCGCCGACGAACTCGTCGAGGAACAGCCGGCGCAGCGACTTCGGGGAGCGCGAGTACCGGGCGAACAGTGCGCCCTTCACGACCTCGGGCAGGTTGACCAGGGCGAAGACCGGTCCGTCGAGGTTCGTGAAGTACCGACGAAGGATGTCGGACTCCGCGGGCGAGAACTCCTCGGCGACGTAGACGGTCACGGCGCCCGACACTAGGTGCTGGGCCCCCGCGTCCCGGGGACCGCGGAGCGCGGTGGCCGGGCGGTCAGAGGACCGGGGGGTGGTCACCCTCCGTGGCCCGACGGAGGTCGTCGGCCGCCCGGCGCCGCAGGTCCTCGTCGGCCCAGAGGTCGAGGACGGTCGCCGCCATGGCGATCGCACCGTCGATCACCGCCGCGTCGCCCTCGGCTCCGGCAGCGTGGCGCGTGAACGCCGCGGTGTGGATCGAGACGCCCGGTGGAGCCACGCGGATCATCGGGTGGATCGAGGGCGTCAGGTAGCTGACGTTGCCCATGTCGGTGCTGCCGACGACGCGGGCCCGCGGGTCGGGACGCCGGTGGTCCCGGCCGACCTGCGCCGCGTTGGCCCGGAAGGCCTCGACGACGGGGTCGTTGTCGAGCATGTCGGCGTACGGCGGGTCGTTCCAGTGGGCGTGCATCGTGCAGCCGGCGGCCGCGGCCCCGGCGCTCAGGCAGGCGCTCACCCGCTCCTTCAGCGGCTCGAGCGTCGCGAGGCTCGGCGAGCGCACGTACCAGTGCGCGGCGGCGTGGGCCGGTACGATGTTCGGCTTGGCCCCGCCGTCGGTGATGATGCCGTGGATCCGCTCGTCGGGACCGATGTGCTGGCGGAGCGCGGCGACGTTGACGTAGCCGAGCACCGCGGCGTCGAGGGCGTTGAGGCCGAGCTCGGGGTGCGCGGCCGCGTGGGCCTCGCGCCCGTCGTAGCTGACCTCGAGCTGGTGGATCGCGATCGTGTCCATGGCGGTGAGGTCGGCGTCCGCGGGGTGGATCATCATGGCCGCCGCCACGTCGTCGAAGGCCCCCTGGCGCCCCATGAGCACCTTGCCGCCGCCGCCCTCCTCGGCCGGGGTGCCGAGCACGACGATCCGCCCGCCGAGCTCCTCGGCGAGGGCCGCGGCGGCCAACCCGGCCCCGAGGCCCGCGGCGGCGATGATGTTGTGGCCGCAGGCGTGGCCGATCTCGGGCAGCGCGTCGTACTCGCAGATGACGGCGACGAGCGGGCCGTCGCCGTCGCCGGCGCGCGCCGCGAACGCGGTGTCGAGGCCGTAGGCGTGGGGCTCCACGTCGAGCCCGCCGACGTCGAGCGCGGCACACAGGACGTCGTGGGCGTGGCGCTCCTCGAAGTTCAGCTCGGGTCGCTCGTGGATCTGGTGGGAGACGTCGAGCAGGACGTCGGCGCGCGAGCGCACGTCCTCGGCGACGCGGTGCTTCAGCGACGTGAGGTCCATCGCCCCACCCTAGGGTTCAGATGATCCCGACGACGGCGTCGGGCAGGACCCTGACGGAGAGCACCCGCCCGACACCGACCGACTCGCCGTCGAGGCGGACCGTGGTGGGTCGCGCCAGGGTGACGTCGAGGTCCGGGACCCGGCGGACGTCGATCCCGGGGTGGGGCAGGTGCTCGCCCCGCCCGACCCGCGACCGGGCCTTGAGGCGGTCGTCGAGCGAGAGGCGGCCGTCGAGGACGTCGAGGAGGCCGTCGCCAGGGTGGGCGCGGGGGGCGAGCTTCCAGTCACCCAGGTACTCGGTGTTCATCACCGCCGAGAAGCGGCCCTGCCACAGCCGCCGTCGCACGACCAGGTGGGCGACGAACCAGTGGCGCGCACCGTCGACGTCGACCTGGCCCACGTCGAGGGGCAGGTGCCGAGTGGTGCCGCGCCGCAGGCGGGCCGGGTCGCCGGTGGACCCGACGGCGCGTGCCAGGTCGCCACCGAGCAGGGCGAGGGGAGGCGGCGGCTCGCCGGCGCGCAGCGCAGCCGTCACGATCGCGCGAGCCTCGGCGTCGCTGCGCACCTCGACGGCGTCGTCGGGGAGCGGGGCCTCGGTCCCCCAGTCCTCACCCTTGCGGATCGGCACCGGGGTCCGGTTCCTCGAGGTCCTCGACCGGTTCGTCGTCGTCGGCGCCCGTCCCCACCGCCGAGGAGGCGACCACGACGCCGCGCAGGAGGGCATCGGATGCGGCGCGAGCGGCGGCGGCGGTGCTCGCCAGCGGCGCGACCGAGCCGATCTGGCGCAGCAGGTCGATGAGCTGCTTGACGTTGCGCACGAAGTCGCCACCCGAGACCGTCTCCTCGGAGAGCACGTCGTCGAGCTCGTCGCCGGAGGCCCACGCGTGGGCCAGGGCGGAGAAGCCGGGGTCGGGCCGGCGGGTGAGCGGGAGCCCCGACGCCATCTCGTCGCGGTTCAGCGAGCGGGCGATGGCGTCGATGCGGTCGATCCGCTCGGCCATCGGTCCGGGAGGGAACCACGGCTCGGGGGGCGGCTGGGCGCTGCGGTGCTCGTAGGTGAACGTGGCGACGACGCCCGCGAGCGTCGGCGGGTCGAGCCCGTCGAGCTCGCCCTGGCGGATCGACTCGGCGACGAGGAGGTCGGACTCGTGGTAGATCCGCGCCAGGACCTGCCCGGCCTCGGTGAGCTCCCACCCGGCGAGGTGGTCCCAGTCCTCGAGCAGCTCGAGGATCCGCTCGAACGTGGCGCTCAGGCTGGCGGTGCGCGACCGGCGCACCCGCTCGAGGTCGCGCAGCTCTCGCTCGAGCCGCTCGACCTGACGCTGGGCCCTCAGGTGCACCTCGAGGTCCGGGCAGCCCTCGACGGGGTGACCGATCCGCTCGCCCCCGCGTCGCCGGTTGCGACGCCGGGCCGCCGGTGCGAGGTCGGCGTCGCGCAGTCGGCGCCGCACCTCGGTGAGGAACGCGCGGTTGTTGGGGGCGAACGGGGTCGGCAGCTCGATGCGCCCGAGGACCTGCGGGAAGCCGCTGACGTCATCGGGGCCGAGGCTGAGGACGTGCCGCGGCCCGCCGAGCGCGCGCACCTTGACCGCCCCGCCCCGCCGTTCCGACACCGAGATGACGACCGCCGGCCCCGCGGCGCTGCCCCGCTCGACGTCGATCACCTCGCCGGGACGGAGCGCGGCGAGCGCTCGTGCCCGCTCGCCGCCGTCAGGGCCGGACCGGACGCTCTGCGCCTGTCGTTGGAGCTCGCGGTACTCCCCCACGTCCCCGAGCTCGCAGGTCGCCGTCGCCGCAGCGTCCGCCAGTGCCTCGCGCCGCTGCTCGATCCGACGGCCGAGCCGGACGACGTGGCGATCGGCGCGGAACTGGGCGAACGACTGCTCGAGCAGCTCGACGGCCTGGTCGGCGTCGTAGCGGCGCACCAGGTTGGCGGCCATGTTGTAGGTGGGTCGGAACGCGGAGGTCAGCTCGAAGCTGCGGCTCGAGGCCAGACCGGCGACCTCGTCGAAGGTGACGAACGGCGACCAGAGCACGATCGCGTGACCGATGCGGTCGATCCCCCGGCGACCCGCTCGCCCGGTGAGCTGGGTGTACTGGCCCGGCGTCAGCATCTCGTGGCGCTCGCCGCCGAACTTGGTGAGCTTCTCGATGACGACGCTGCGGGCGGGCATGTTGATGCCGAGGGCGAGGGTCTCGGTGGCGAAGATCGCCTTGGCGAGACCCTCGACGAAGATCGCCTCGACCGCCTCCTTGAACGGGGGGACCATCCCGGCGTGGTGGGCGGCGACCCCGGCCTCGAGACCCGCGAGCCAGCGGTCGTAGCCGAGCAGGGCGAGGTCGGCGTCGTCCATCGAGGCCAGGTGCTCGTCGACGATCTCACGGATGCGCTCGCGCTCCTCGGCGGTCGTGAGGCGCATGCCGCTGTCGAGCACGGCCTTCACGGCGTCGTCGCACGCCGCCCGGCTGAAGATGAACGTGATGGCGGGCAGGAGGTTGCGCTCGGCGAGCATCTCGATCACCTCGACCCGTCGCGGCGTGTACCAGCGCCGCCGGCCGCGACCCTTGCTCCCCCGCGGGCCGCGCCCGAGGTCGGCGTCGAAGCGCCGTCCCTCCGGGTTGGGCCGCCCGCCGGGGAGCATGTCGATCATGTGCATCCGGTCGCTCTGGCGGTCACCCACCAGGAAGTGGTTGACCAGCTCGACCGGTCGGGTGGTCTCGACCACGACGTCCGTGGGGCCGCGGACGGTCTCGATCCACTCGGCGAGCTCGGGCGCGTTGGACACCGTGGCGGAGAGGCAGACGAGACGGACGTCGGCCGGCGCGTGGATGATGACCTCCTCCCACACCGGGCCCCGGTACTCGTCCTGCAGGTAGTGGACCTCGTCGAGCACCACCCACCGGAGCAGGTCGAGGGCGCTCGACCGGGCGTAGATCATGTTGCGGAGCACCTCGGTCGTCATCACGACGACCGGCGCGGACCCGTTGATCGAGTTGTCGCCGGTGAGGAGCCCGACCCGATCGGCGCCGAGCCGGGCGACGAGGTCGTTGTACTTCTGGTTGGACAGCGCCTTGATCGGCGTCGTGTAGAAGACCCGACGCCCCTCGTCGAGGGCCACGTCGACGGCGTACTCCCCCACCACCGTCTTGCCCGACCCGGTCGGAGCGGCGACGAGCACGGAGCGTCCGGCGTCGACGGCGTCGAGCGCCTGGACCTGGAACGGGTCGAGGGGGAACCCGACCTGCGACTCGAAGTGGCGGCGGCGGTCCCTGGCGGTCATCGCCGCAGGAGCCGACCGATGACGATGGAGGCCTCGAAGAACAGGTACATCGGCACCGAGAGGATCGCGAGGCTGATCGGGTCGCCGCTCGGGGTGATGACCGCGACGAGCGTGACGATCCCGACGATCGCGTAGCGGCGGATGCCGGCGAGCTGGTCGGGCGAGAGGATCCCGGCGATCTGGAGGAACACGAGCAGGATCGGGAACTCGAAGCCGATGCCGAAGCCCACCATCATCTTCACGAGGAAGCTCAGGTAGGCGGAACCGGAGAAGAACTGCTCGAACTGGTCGCCACCGATGCTGACGAGGAAGTCGAGGGCCTTCGGGACCGTCCAGAACGCCAGCCCGGCACCCAGCACGAACAGGACCACGCCCGCGGTGACGAAGGGGACGGCGTAGCGCTTCTCGCGCGGGTGGAGGCCCGGGGTGATGAACCGCCAGACCTGGAACAGCACGATCGGCATGGCGAGGGCGAGCCCGGTGTACACGGCGACGGTGATGCGCACGCCGAAGCTCTCGAGCGGGTCGGTCTGGAGGAAGACGCACTCGGCGTCGGGTCGGATCTCGCAGTAGGGGCCGCTCAGCCAGTCGATGATCGGCTCGTACTGCCAGAAGGCGACGACCGCACCGGCGGTGACGGCGAGCACCGACGTGATGATGCGCGACCGCAGCTCCGCCAGGTGCTCGATCAGGGTCATGTGGGCCTCGGGATCGCGTGCGGTCCCGTCGCCGCGTCGTCCGAGCTTCACTCCGGACGGTCCGTGTCGAGCCGCGACCAGGGGTCGTCGTCGGGCCGCTCGGTGGTCGGCGGTGGCGGATCTCCGCCACCGATGCGTCGGCTCGCGTCCTCGTCGAGCATCGCCGTGCGCATCTCGGCCTGGAACCCGGCCGAGATCTTGCGGACCTCGCTGACGACCTGGCCGACCTTGCGCACGGCCCCGGGCAGCTTGTCGGGGCCGAGGACCACGAGGGCCACGAGGAGGATGACGAGCACCTCTCCACCACCGACGTTGAACATCGGCCCGAGTCTACCGGTGGGGGCCGGACGACCCCGCGGCGGGTCCGCGCCCGATCGACGCCGCCACCTCTCGGGTCGCCAGCGTCAGGTCGCGGCGGGCGACGTCGAGCTGCTCCAGCCGCTCGGAGGTCAACACGAGCTCGCGCCCGATCCGGCGGGCGGTCCAGCCGAGGGCACCGATGGCGAGCAGGAGCGACGCGAGCGGCGCGACCCAGGTGAGGTCCACGGACGCGAGGCTAGCGACGTCTCAGCGAGCCGCTTCGCTCCCGCCGGACTGCGGATCGATGATCGCGGCGAGGGCGGCCTCGAGCACGGCGTCGTCGGCGATCTGCTCGTGGAAGGTGAGCAGGTCGTTGTGGGTCAGCGGCTCCTCGCGGACCTCGGACTCCCGCTCGACGAGCTCCGCCGGCCGACGCCAGGTCGTGAAGGCCACGCCGGCGGCGATCAGCAGGTCCATGACCGGTCGCTCGGCGGTGCGCACGACCGTGCTGCGACAGCCCGGGCACGAGAACGCGTAGGTGCCGGCCCCCCCGTCCTCGGGGGCGTGGACGCGCACGTCGGTCGTGGGGAACTCCACGTCGCCGCACGTATCACAGCTCGCTCGGATCGTCGCCATCGGTCCTCCATCCGCGGTCTGGCGTTGCATCGACCGGTCCGCCGTCGACCTTGAGCACGATCGCGCGCCGGCGCCGCCGATGGCGGGATGGTGGGGTCACCGGCGAAGATGGCCCCCCGTGCCGACCCGACTGCCCTCGCTCCGCACCCCGCCCATCGGCTTCGCCCACCGCGGCGCACGTGCCCACGCGCCCGAGAACACGCTGGAGGCGTTCCGCCTCGCCCGACGGCTCGGCGCCACCGGGCTCGAGAGCGACGTGTGGCTCACCGCCGACGGCGAGGCGGTGCTCGACCACGACGGCATGTTCGGCTCGCTCCTGCGCTTCCGGCGGCGGACCCGGATCCTGGACGTCCGCCGGGCGGAGCTGCCGTCCCACATCCCCACGCTGGCCGAGCTGTACGAGGCCTGCGGCTCCGACCTCGAGGTCTCCCTCGACGTGAAGGACCCAGCCGCGGTGCCCCGCGTCCTCGAGGTCGCCCGCGCCGCCGGCGACGTCGCGCTCGGGCGGCTGTGGCTCTGCCACGACGACCTGGACCTGCTCTCGTCGTGGCGTGCGCTCGACGGGCGCGTCCGCCTCGTCGACTCCACCCGCCTCGCCCGCATCAAGGAAGGCCCCGAGCGGCGCGCCGCCACGCTCGCCGCGCGCGACATCGACGCCATCAACATGCACCACGCCGACTGGACGGGTGGCCTGACGACGCTCTTCCACCGCTTTGACCGCTACGCGTTCGCCTGGGACGCCCAGTTCGAACGGGTGATCCGCGACGTCGTGGCGATGGGCATCGACGGCGTGTTCAGCGACCACGTCGACGTGCTGATGGAGAGCATCGACGCCGCGACGGCCTGACGCCGGCGGCGTGGTGGGTCAGAGCCCGCCGAGCCGTCCGAGCGGCCAGACCGTGACGAAGGCCCGCCCGACGATGAGCTCCTCGTCGATCGGTCCGAACACGCGGCTGTCCCGGGAGTTGCCGCGGTTGTCGCCCATGACGAAGACGCCGCCCTCGGGCACCTCGATCGGCGCGAAGGGGTCGGTGAGCACCCCGTCGGCGAGGTAGGGCTCCTCGAGCGGAGCACCGTCCACCCAGACGCGGCCGTCGCGCCCCTCGACGGTCTCCCCCGGCAGTCCGACCACGCGCTTGATGAGGTCGTCGATCTCGCTCGGCGGCTCGTTCGGGGGGCGGTGGAACACGATGACGTCGCCGCGATCGATCCCGCCGAGGTCGTCGCTCAGCTTGTTGACGAGGACCCGGTCGCCCCGGGTGAGCGTCGGTTCCATCGACTCGGACGGGATGTAGAACGCCTGGAAGAGGAACGTCTTGATGACGAGCGCCACGACGAGGGCGCCGCCGATGACGAGCAGCCACTCGATGAGGTTGCGCACCGGGCTCCGCTGCTTGCGGCGGGTGCGGGGCGCGGAGGCCAGCAGCTCGTCATCGCGCCGGGCCCGGAAGGCCGCCCCGGGCACCGCATCCCCGTCTCGGCGCTCGAGAGGATCGTGGCCCTCGGGGCCGAACGGCTGGTTCGTCATCCGGGCCGACTGTACCCGTCGGCCCCGGGAGCCCCGCCGTAGCGGCGCAGGACCCGGCGCGCGGCGTCGGCACCCGCGTCGGGCAGGTCGCCGTCGGCGGTGACGACCTCGGCCGCCGGCCCGAGCCGCAGCAGGAGCCGCTCGAGCCACCGGCGTGCGCTCACCGCGAGCGTGACGTCGAGGCGTCCGTCAGGACGCTCCTCCAGGTGCTCGTGCGGGTACTGCTCGACGACCCAGCGCGCCGAGGGGTCGAGTCGCAAGGTGACGCGGGGGTCGTCGCTCGACGGCCGGTAGACGGCGAGCGTGTCCGGGACCTCCGGCGCCTCGAACGTGGCGTCGAGGACGACGACGTCGTCGATCCGGTCGACCCGGAAGACGCGGACGTCCTCGGAGCGGTGGCACCACCCGACGAGGTACCAGTTGCCGCGGTCGGCGTAGAGGCGATGCGGGTCGACGACACGACGGGTGCGCTCGTCGGTGCCGAAGGAGAGGTAGTCGATCTCGACCTGGTGGCACGTCGTGGCCGCCCGTCCCAGCTCGTCGAGGATGCGCTCCTCGGCGTCGCCGAGCTCGATCTGCACCCGCTCGGGGTCGATGCCGAGAGCTGTCGCGACCTTGGCCAACGCACGCTGCAGGGGGTCCCCGGGGTCGGCGCCCGGCACGTCGCGGATCGTGCGACCAGCCGCGACCAGGGCCAGCGCCTGCGGGGCCGTGAGCCGCAGCGGCCGGTCGAAGGGCTCGGCCAGCCGGACCGAGATCAGACCGGCGTCGTCGATGTCGACGTCGATCATCGTGTCGGGCGTGTACGGCGGGACGCCGACGAAGGGCAGGACCTCGAGGTCGGCCAGGAGCGCGGCACGGGTGATGCCGAACCGGCGGCAGACCTCCTCGACCGGTGCAGGTGAGTGGGCGGTGAGCCAGGGGATGAGCGCCAGGAGCCGGCGCACCCGCTCCCCCGCCGTCGGCCGGCTCACGACGCCACGCCCGGGACGTCGCGCAACCAGGCGACGAGGTCGTCGCGCAGCTCGGGGGGCTCGAGGATCTCGGCGTGCTCGAGGTAGGTGAGGACCATGCCGCGGAACGCGCTGCGGTTGGTGACGGTCAGCTCGACCACGACGGCGCCGTCGGGACGCGACTCGACCTGGTCGGCGTCGGCGCCGAGGTGGGCGAGGGCGATCGCGGCGTGGCTGGCGTCGACGAGCAGGCGGCACCGGACGGGCGGATCGATCGCCAGCCGCCAGCCCTCGGCCACGACCTCGTCGTCGTCGGACTCGGGCGGCTCGAACGCCCCGGCGGCGCCGAGCGTGACGTCGCCCTGGATCCGGTCGACCCGGTAGGTGCGCCGATCGTCCCGGCCGACGTCGAAGCCCCGGAGGTACCAGTGGCCGCGCTGGAACACGATGCCGTAGGGGTGCACCTCCCGCACCTCGTCGCGGTAGGTGAACCGGCAGGTCGCCCGGCGGGACACGGCGTCGAAGAGCGGCGCGAGGCGAGGGTCGGTGGGGATCGACGCCGTCGCCGGTGCCACCTCGCCGACGCCCGTCGCCCCGCCGAGCTTCCAGAGCGCCTCGATGCCCTCGACGCCGTCGAGCTGCACGGCCGAGGCGGCGAGCTGCAGCGCTGTGAGCTCGTCGGGCTCCAACCCGAGGTCGGGGAGGTAGTACTGGTCGCGCGGGATGCGGTACCCGTCGAGCGGTGGGTCGGCGCCGGGGATCTCGACCAGGTCGAGCGGGATGCCCATCTCGCGCAGGTCGTCCTTGTCGCGCTCGAACGCCCGGTGGAAGGCGGCGTCGCCCTCCGGGTAGCCCGGCACGCGGTCGCGCAGCTCGGCAGCCGACAGCGGGCGCCCGCTGTGGAGCAGGACCGCGGTGAGGTTGAGCAGGCGCTCGAGCTTCTGCACGGCGGCGACTCTACCGACCGCCGTCGAGGAGGCCCGTGGCCACGATCCCCGCCGCGGACGCGGTGCGGAAGAACAGCGGGTCGGCGTCCGGTCCGCGGCCCATCGTCGTGATCCTGAGGTCGAGGTCGTCGAGGAGGGCGGCGACGTCGGGTACCTCGACCTCGACCTGACGATGAGGTGGAGGGACCTCGAGCCCGCTCCCCCGGGCGACGGCGACGTCGGCGGCAGTGCGCGCCAGGCCCAGGGCGGTGACCGTGTGGTGGCTCAGTCCCCGGTGGCGCTGGCGAGCGTCACCGTCGCTGGCCCGTGCGCACACGACCGGCCGACCGCCAAGCGCGGCCGCGGCGTCGACGATCGACGCCACCTCGACACCGGTCGTCCCGAGCGCGGTGCCGGTGCCGACCACCCCCGGTCCCATCCCCACGACGACGACCTCGGCGCCGGCGACGTGGCGCGCGAGCACGAGCGCCGAGGGCAGCGACACCGCCTCCAGGTCGCCGCCGATGGCGTGTCCAGTCGTGACGGTGGTGTGGACGAGCCCGGCGTCGACCAGCGCGCCGACCAGGTCGGACAGGGCGAGCGGGAGCGCGGCGCCGTCGGTCATCACGTAGGCGACGCGGGTGCCCGGTCGGGCGGCCGCGATGGACGCGGCGACGACCCCGACCTGGCTGTGCAGGCCGCAGGCCACGACCGGCGTGCCGTCGAGCGTCGCCGGCAGGTCGGGATGCGCCTCCTCGGCGGCGCCGACGTCGGCCTGGAGGCTGGTGTAGCGCAGCTTCACGATGTGGCCGGGACCGGGCCGGCTCCAGCTCTCCCGGGCCAGGTTCCAGTGCACGACGTGCCAGCCGCCGGTGCCGAGGCCGAGGTCGACCGCGGTGGTGTTGACCACGACGCCGTCGCCGGGTGCGACGGGACCGACGAGGTCGACCAGCGCGTAGGCGCGCTCGGGCGCCGGGCCCCCGAGGTCGACCGTGAGGCGCTGGATGCCGCGTCGCTCGGAGAGGACCTCGACGACCGTGCCGGTGCGGAAGCTCGGCACGGCTAGAGGGACGCGATCAGCTTCTCGACCCGCTCGTCGTGGGAGCGGAAGGGGTCCTTGCAGAGGACGGTGCGCTGCGCCTGGTCGTTCAGCTTCAGGTGTACCCAGTCGACCGTGTAGTCGCGCTTGCGCTCCTTCGCCCGCCGGATGAACTCGCCCCGCAGGCGGGCACGGGTGGTCTCCGGCGGGTGCTCGACGGCGTGGTTGATCTCGGCGTCGGTGCAGATGCGCTCGACCAGGCCCTTGTCCTGCATCTTGTAGAAGAGGCCGCGCTGGCGGTCGACGTCGTGGTACTGGAGGTCGACGAGCGCCACGCGCGGGTCGCCCAGCTCGCAGTCGTGCCGGGCCCGGTAGGCCTCGACGAGGTGGGCCTTGATCACCCAGTCGACCTCGCGGTCGAGCTGCATCGGGTCGTCGGCGAGGGCGGTGAGGCAGTGCTCCCACATCTCGAGGACGAGCTTCTCCTCCGGCGACATGCCACGGGTCTCGGCGTACCGGAGGGCCCGCTCGAGGTACTCGCTCTGGATGTCGAGGGCCGACACCTCGCGGCCGTTCGCCAGGCGGACCGTCCGCGTGCAGGACGTGTCGTGGCTGATCTCGCGGATGGCCCGGATCGGGTTCTCGAGGGTCATGTCGCGCAGCACCACCGACGGGTCCTCGAGCATCCGGAGGAGGATGGCGGCGGCCCCGACCTTCAGGAACGCCGTGTACTCGCTCATGTTCGAGTCGCCGACGATGACGTGGAGGCGCCGGTAGCGCTCGGAGTCGGCGTGGGGCTCGTCGCGGGTGTTGATGATCGGGCGGGAGCGCGTGGTCGCCGAGGACACGCCCTCCCAGATGTGCTCGGCCCGCTGGCTGACGCAGTAGGTGGCGCCGCGCGCCGTCTGCAGGACCTTGCCTGCGCCGGCGTAGATCTGGCGGCTGACGAGGAACGGGATGAGCACCTCGGCGTAGTGGTTCAGCTCGTCGCCGCGGCTCGTCAGGTAGTTCTCGTGGCAGCCGTAGCTGTTGCCGGCGGAGTCGGTGTTGTTCTTGAACAGGTAGATGTCGCCGCGGATGCCCTCCTCGCGGAGCCGCTGCTCGGCCGAGACGAGCAGCTGCTCGAGGATCCGCTCCCCCGCCTTGTCGTGGACGATCAGGTCGTGGACCGAGTCGCACTCGGGGGTGGCGTACTCGGGGTGGGAGCCGACGTCGAGGTACAGGCGGGCGCCGTTGGCGAGGAAGACGTTCGAGCTGCGTCCCCAGGAGACGACGCGGCGGAACAGGTACCGGGCGACCTCGTCGGGGCTCAGTCGGCGCTGGCCGCGGAGGGTGCAGGTGACGCCGTACTCGTTCTCCAGCCCGAAGATCCGGCGTTCCATGTGGTCACGCTATCCGTCGGCGTCGGGCCCCGGGTGGTCGTCCCCCACCGGCTCGTCCGTCGCCGTCTCGGGCTGCGGGCGGCGATCGGCGGCGAGCAGGTCCTCGAGCTCCGGGCCCTCGATGCGGCGGAAGGCCCGGCGCTCGGCCCGGCGGTCGAGCAGCGCGACCTCGAGGTCGCCGCTCGCGAGGGTGCGGTCGGGCCCGGCGAGAGCGGCCCGGGCCACCGACAGCGCTCCTGCGAGGTCGAGCCCCTCGGTCCAGTCGTCGACCAGCCGCTGGCCGATCACCTCGGCGTCGCCACCGAGCACCGTGAGGCGCGACTCGTCGACGATGGTGCCGTCGTAGAGGATGCGGAACATCAGGTCGGCGCCCGGTTCGCGGCCGACCTCGGCGACCAGGATCTCGACCTCCATCGGCTTCATCTCGTGGGTGAAGACCTGGCCGAGGATCTGGGCGTACTGGTTGGCGAGCGACCGCGCGTCGACGTCCTCGCGGCTGTAGGCGTAGCCCTTCAGGTCGGCGTGGCGGACACCGGCGATGCGAAGGGAGTCGAACTCGTTGTACTTGCCGACCCCCGCGAAGCCGATGCGGTCGTGGATCTCGGAGATCTTCCGCAGGCGCTGGGTGTTCTCGGCGGCCATCAGGATGCCGGGCTCGCAGGCGAGCGCGACGAGCGACCGGCCACGGGCGATGCCCTTGCGGGCGTAGTCGGCCCGGTCCTTCATGACCTGCTCGGGTGCGACGTAGAACGGCATGCTCACGACGCGGTGCCCTCCGTGCCGCCGAGCGTACCGGGGACCGTGAGGTCGGAGATCAGCCGGCGGAACCGGTCGCCGACCTCCTCCTCGGGCACCCGGACGAAGCCGTCGCTCGTGATGGTGGCGATCGTGGGGAAGATGCCCCGGACGAGGTCGGGTCCGCCGGTGGCGGAGTCCTCGTCGGCGGCCTGGAACAGGGCGGAGATGGCGAGGTCGATGGCGTCCTCGCGGCTCATGCCGTCGCGCCAACCGAGCTTGACGACGGTGCCGGCGTGGAGGCTGCCCGACCCCGTGGCCGCGTGGTTGCTCTCCTCGTAGCGGCCGCCGGTGACGTCGTACTGGAACAGCCGACCCGTCCCCCGCCGGACGTCGTAGCCCGCGAACAGCGGCACGACGGCCAGTCCCTGCATGGCCGCGGGCAGGTGGTTGCGCACCATCTGCGAGAGCTGGTTGGCCTTGCCCTCGAGCGACAGCGCCGACCCCTCGACCTTCTCGTAGTGCTCGAGCTGGAGCTGGAAGAGCTTCACCATCTCGACCGCGGGGCCGGCGGCGCCGGCGATGGCGACCCCCGAGTGGCGGTCGGCCGGGAACACCTTCTCGATGGTCCGGTGCGAGATGAGGTGGCCCGAGGTGGCCCGTCGGTCACCGGCCATCACCGCCCCGTCCGCGTAGCGGATGGCGACGACGGTGGTGCCGTGGGTGATCGGCAGGCGCCCGTCGAGGTCGCCCTCGATCACCGGCGGGCGGTGGCCCGTGGCGCGGAGCAGCGAGGTGAAGCTCGGGCCGGGGTCCTCGGAGGCGGCGAAGAACGGGAAGGTCACTCGCCGCCCTTCTGGATGTACGACTTCACGAACTCCTCGGCGTTGGTCTCGAGGACCTCGTCGATCTCGTCGAGCAGGTCGTCGAGCTCCGCCTTGATCTTCTCGCCGGACTCGGACTTGGCCGGCGCCTCGGCGACCTCGGCCTCGTCCCGGCTCGGCGCCGGCTTCTTGATCTGTTCACGCTCTGCCATCGAGGACCTCACTCATCGATCGGACGACCCCAGCTGCTCCACGAGCTCGGCGGGGGTCTCGCAACGCTCCAACAACCTACCGACGTGGGCGCGCGTTCCACGGGACGGTTCCATCATCGGGATGCGCCGCAGCGGGTCCTGCCCGACGTCGAAGACCATCGAGTCCCAGTTGGCCGCGACGACCGAGTCGCGCCAGCGGCGGAGGCAGGTGCCGCGGAAGTAGGCGCGGGTGTCCTCCGGCGGCTCCTCGATGGCGGCGGTGGCCGACGCGTCGTCGACCAGCTGCTCGAGGCCGAGGCGGGAGGCGAGCGAACGCTCGACGCGCAGGTCGTGGTACTGGAGGTCGAGCGCGGCCAGGCGGGGGTGGTCCCAGTCGAGGCCGTCGCGCTCGCGGTAGCGCTCGATGAGCGACAGCTTGGCCGGCCAGTCGAGGCGGTCGGCGAGCCGCATCGGGTCGGCCTCCAGGTCGGTGAGGACCTCCTCCCACCGGACGAGGACTTGCTTGCCGACCTCCTCCCCCACGACGTCGAGCCCGCGTGCCGCGGCGTAGGCGCGGGCCCGCTCGAGGAGGTGCCACTGCACCTCGAGCGCCGTCGTGGTCGTGCCGTCGGCCAGCGGCAGGGGACGCCGGAGGCCGAGGTCGTAGGAGACGTGGCGGAGGGCCTGCACGGGCGCGGCGAAGCGGATCTCGCGCTCGAGCCAGTCGTCCTCGATCATCGCGAGGACGATCGACGTGGTCCCGACCTTCAGGAAGGTGGCCAGCTGGGCCATGTTGGCGTCGCCCACGATGACGTGGAGCCGCCGGTACTTCTGGGCGTCGGCGTGCGGCTCGTCGCGGGTGTTGACGATCGGCCGCTTGAGGGTCGTCTCGAGCCCGACCTCCTCCTCGAAGAAGTCGGCGCGCTGGGTGATCTGGAACGGGACCTCGTCGCGTCCGATGCCCGGGACTTCGGACCCGACCTTGCCCGCGCCGCCGAAGATCTGGCGCGTGACGAAGTGCGGGGTGATGTGGGTGACCACGCGCCCGAACGGCACGAGCCGGTCCATCAGGTAGTTCTCGTGGCAGCCGTAGGAGTTGCCCTTGCCGTCGCTGTTGTTCTTGTAGACGACGATCTCCTGGCCCGGTGGGAGGCTCGACGACGCCGCGGCCATCGAGCGCCGGAGGATCAGCTCGGCGGCCCGGTCGTAGCGCACCACGTCGAGGGCGTCGCCGCACTCCGGCGTGGAGAGCTCGGGGTGGGCGTGGTCGACGTAGTACCGGGCGCCGTTGGTGAGCACGGTGTTGACGAGGTGCGTCTCGACCTCGGGTGCGAGCGAGCCGAGCGAGGAGGCGTCGCCCCGCGCGTCGTTGCCGGGGGACTCGTCCTCGAAGTCCCACCCGACCGGCGCCGTGCGGCCGGCTCGGGGCGGCGTGGTGGCCGCGATGTACGCGTTGATGAGCGTCGAGGAGGCCGCGATCGGGTTGGAGTCGTCCGCGCCCCGGACGACGATCCCGTACTCGGTCTCGATCCCGACGATCTTGCGCGTGGCCACGTCGTGACCCTACCTGTGGGGGACGAACGACCCGCCGCGACTAGAGGTACTGGCCGGTGGCGACGCGCTCGATGGCGCGGCCGCCCTCGGGCTCCTCCCGCTCCTTCTGCACCAGGGTGCGGACGTAGACGATCCGCTCGCCCTTCTTGCCCGAGATCTTCGCCCAGTCGTCGGGGTTGGTGGTGTTCGGGAGGTCCTCGTGCTCCTTGTACTCCTGGCGGATCGAGGCGAGCAGGTCGTCGGTGCGGATGCCGGGCGGCCCGCCCTCGATGACCCGCTTGATCGCCAGCTTCTTCGCCCGGCGCACGATGTTCTCGATCATGGCCCCGGACGAGAAGTCCTTGAAGTACATGATCTCCTTGTCACCGTTCTGGTAGGTGACCTCGAGGAACTGGTTCGCCTCGTCGGCGCGGTACATCTGCTCGACGGTGTCCTCGATCATCGAGCGGACGGCCTTCTCCGGGTCGCCGCCGCCCCGGGACGCGATCTCGTCGGCGTCGATCGGCAGGTCGGAGGTGAGGTAGCGGGCGAAGATCGAGGCCGCCGACGTCTCGTCGGGACGCTCGATCTTGATCTTCACGTCGAGGCGGCCCGGCCGGAGGATGGCGGGGTCGATGAGGTCCTCACGGTTGGAGGCGCCGATGACGATGACGTTCTTCAGGGTCTCGACGCCGTCGATCTCGGCGAGGAGCTGGGGCACGATCGTCGACTCCATGTCGGAGCTGATGCCGGTGCCACGGGTACGGAAGAGCGACTCCATCTCGTCGAAGAACACGATGACGGGCCAGCCCTCCTCCGACTTCTCGCGGGCCCGCTGGAAGACGAGGCGGATCTGGCGCTCGGTCTCGCCGACGTACTTGTTGAGCAGCTCGGGGCCCTTGATGTTGAGGAAGTAGCTGCGGGCCTCGTGGTCGCCGCTGACCTCGGCGACCTTCGTGGCGAGCGAGTTGGCCACGGCCTTGGCGATGAGCGTCTTGCCGCACCCGGGCGGCCCGTACAGCAGGATCCCCTTCGGGGCGGGCAGTCGGTACTCGGCGAAGAGCCGCTGGTGGAGGAAGGGCAGCTCGACGGCGTCGACGATGGCCTCGATCTGCTGGTCGAGGCCGCCGACGTCGGCGTAGGAGATGTCGGGCACCTCCTCGAGCACGAGCTCCTCGACCTCCGGTCGGGGCAGCCGTTCGAGCACCAGGCCCGAGCGCGGGTCGAACAGCATCGTGTCGCCCGAGCGCAGCCGCTGGACGTCGAGCCCCTCGACGATGTCGACGACGCGCTCCTCGTCGGCCCGGCCGACGACGAGGGCCCGGCGACCGTCGGCGAGCACCTCCTTCAGGGTGACGACCTCACCGGTGCCCTCGGGTCCGCGGGCGAGCACGACGTTGAGCGACTCGTTGAGCACGACCTCTTGGCCGCGGGACAGCTCGACGTCACGGAGCTCGGGGTGGAGCTCGACGCGCATCTTGCGCCCGCCGGAGTGGACGTCGATGGTGCCGTCGTCGTTGTGGCCGAGGTAGGTGCCGTACGCCGACGGCGGCTGCGTGAGCTTCTCGACCTCCTCGCGCAGGGCGGCGATGTGCTCTCGCGCCTCGCGCAGGGTGTAGGTGAGCTTCTCGTTCTGGGAGATGGCCTGCGCCAGCTGGCCCTTGGTCTCGAGCACCCGCTCCTCGAGCGTGCGGACGCGCTTGGGCGCGTCCTGCAGGCGGCGGCGCAGGTTGCCGACCTCCTCCTCGTAGGCCGACGCGATCTCGCGCAGCTCGGCGAGGTCCGCGTGGGCGAGCCGGGCTGCGAGCTCCTGGGGCTGCTCGGCGGGGCGGTCGACGCTCTCGTCATCCACGAGGTCGAACCTACACGGATGACCCCGAGAGCGGGCGCCGCCGGGTTTCCCTGCCGATTTCCGTGTTTATTCCCGGTTGCGGCTACACTGCCCCCACGACCCGCGGCAGCCTCGACGCTGCGGCGGCAGCCCCCCAAACCACCACAGCGAGGTGCCACTCCCATGGGCATGAAGGTCTGGATCGACCAGGATCTCTGCACCGGCGACGGTCTCTGCGAGGAGATCGCCCCCGACGTCTTCACCCTGCTCGACGACGGGCTGGCCTACGTGAAGGAGGGCTCGAAGGTGTACTCCGACCCGGGTGGCCCCGAGGGCCTGGCCAACGTGCCGGCCGGCCAGGAGGACGCCGTCATCGAGTCGGCCGAGGAGTGCCCCGGGGAGTGCATCTTCATCGAGGTCGAGTGATCCGCTGACCGACGTCCGGTCGCAGTTCGAGGAGGGTGGACGCCACGGCGTCGACCCTCCTCGTCGCGTCATGGGCCACCATGGCGTCCCGGCGACGCCGACCCGGTGGCGTCGCCCCACGAGGAGGAACGGATGCGAGATCGACCTGCGGCGCGCGCCGGCACCGGCACGACGTTGCTCGTCGCCGCGCTGCTCGTCGTCCCGACGGCCTGGACGCTCGTGCGTTCCCTGTCCGGCGCCTCGTGGCTCGTCGGCTCGGCGACGTCGACGGTCGTCAACGCCGCGGTGTGGATCGTGGGCGTCACGCTCGGCACGGTGGTGGTCGCCGGGTTCCTCACCTGGCTGCTCGCTCCGCTCCGGCGCCGGGCCTGGTTGACGTCGCTCCTCCTCGTCCCGGCGGCCTCGACGCTCGCGACCGTCGCCGTGGTCTGGAGGGCGACGTTCGCGTTCCGCCCGGACGGACGCGGCCAGGTCGGCCTGGTGAACGAGGTGCTGACGACGGTGGGGCTCTCCCCCGTCGCCTGGCTCACCCAGGAGCCGCTCGTCAACACGGTCGTGCTCGCGACGTCCCTCGTCTGGGTGCTCGCAGGGCCGGCGACGGCGCTCCTCCTCGCCCGGCTCGACCAGGGGGCGGGAGGACCGACCCGCCGGTCGCCGCACGACCTCGTCGTGGAGCTGCGGCCCACCGGAGCGCTGGTCGCCGTCGTCGCCGCGGTCGTGGCGGCGCGCAGCTTCGACCTCGTGTGGGTCGCGACGTCGGGCTCCTTCGGCACCCACGTGCCGGCCACCCGCGCCGTCGACCTCTCGCTGGTGGCGTCGCAGCCCGGCCGCGGTGCCGCCCTGGCCTCCCTCGTCGTGGTGATCTCCCTCGCCCTCGGGGCGGTCGGCTGGTGGGTCCTCGGCCGCCGCGGCGGCCCACACGCCGGCGCGGGCACCGGCCGGCGGGGTCGCCACCGGCGCCGCTCGCGCGACGCGACCGGCGACCGACGTGACGGGCTGCGCACGGCGGCGGCCTGGGTGGTGGTCGTCCTCGCGCTGCTCCCGGTCGTCGGCCTCGTGCTCGACGCCGCCCGGCCCGCCGAGGACGTCGCCAGCTCCGGTTGGTGGACCTGGCCGACCTCCCCCGACCTCGACCCGACCTCGCTGCAGGCCGCACTCGACCCCGACGTCGGCGGCATGTGGCCCGCCGTCCTCGACTCGCTGCTCGTCGCCGTCCCCGCCACCGCCCTCGCCCTCGCGGCCGGTCTGCTGATCGGGCGTGGCATGGAGGTTCGGGGCGGTGCCGACGACCGTCGGCGGCGCACGGCGCTGGTCGCCCTGGTGCTCCTCCCGGCCGTCGCCGTCGTCCTGCCGGTGGCGCGCCTGGCGGCGGACGTCGACGTCACCGCCGTCCGGCTCGGCCTCGTCTGGCTCGTGCTGGCGGCGCTCACCTCCCCGATCGTCGCCCTGCTCGACGTCCGCAGCCGACCAGCGCGACGGGCGCCGGGCGACGTGGTGGCGCTGGCGGCCGTGCCGTTCGTGGTCGCCTGGAGCGACCTGCTCGTCGGTGGCACCGTCCTCGGCGGCACCGAGGCCACCGTGCGACCGGTGACGCTGCAGCTCGCCGAGCTCGTGTCGCGCCGTGGCGAGGAGCTGCACCTCGTGGCGGCGGCGGGCGTCGTGGCCGCCCTCGTCCCCGTCGTCGTCGTCCTCTCGACGTGGCGTCGCCTCCTCGACGTCGCCACCCGGACGCCCGACGCTCAGAGCGAGGTCACCGCGTAGCTGCCCGGGGCGGTCGCCTTCGCGCGGTACATCGCCTGGTCGGCCCGCTGCACCGCGGCGGTGGGGTCCTCGCTCGCCGGGTGCGACAGCGCGACGCCGATCGAGGCGCTCACCCGCACCTCTCGGCCACCGACGTCGATCGGCGCCGCCGCCACCTCGGTGAGGCGGTCGGCCACGACGCTCGCGGCGGCGTCGTCCACGTCGCGCAGCAGGATGGCGAACTCGTCGCCCCCGAGGCGGCAGACGAGGTCGTCGGGACGTCCACCGGGACGCGACCGGACGTTGTCGTCGAAGCGGGTGGCGATGACGCGGAGCACCTCGTCGCCGGCGTCGTGCCCCAAGGTGTCGTTGACCGGCTTGAAGTCGTCGAGGTCGACGAAGAGCACGGCGAACCGCTCGCCGATGCCGACCGACAGCTCCTCGAGCGACTCGCCGAGGCGTCGCCGGTTGGGCAGCCCGGTCAGCGGGTCACGACGGGACTGCTCACGCAGCCGCTCCTGGAGCCCGTGCCGCACCGTGACGTCGTGGCAGGTCAGCAGGAGGCCCCGCACCTCGGCGTGGTGGCGCAGGTCGCTGGCGTGGACGTCGAACCACCGCCACCGTCCGGCGGCGTCCTCGACGCGGATGTCGGTCGCGCCGCCTGCTCCGGACCGTCGGCTCCCCACGAGAAGGTCCACGATCCGGTCGCGGTCGTCGGGGTGGACCAGGTCGATCAGGCCGGACCCGAGCCGGAAGCCGGGCGGGTACCCGAGGAGGTGCTCGACGGCCGAGCTGATGAAGCGGACGTCCCCGCGCCCGTCGAGCACGAGGATGAGGTCGTGGGCGTTGCGCAGCAGCGCGGTCAGGCGCGCCTCGGACCGGCGCACCGCACGCTCGCGACGGTGGTTGGACACCGCCAGGCCGAGGATCGTGGCGGCGAGCACGCCGCCGTAGCTGAGGTCGCGCCGGGTCGTGCCGACACGCAGGTCGGCGAAGAACTCGTCCTCGGGCACGGAGAACGCCAGGTACGTGCGCTCGTAGGACGACGTCATCGGCGAGACCGCGGCGAAGGTGCCCTCCGAGGACAGGTCGGCGACGTCGTCGACCTCGATCTCGGCGAGGTCGGCGGGATCGGCGAGCTGCGTCCCGATCAGGTCCGGATCCCACGAGGCGTAGACGCGGCCGTCCGCCGAGAGCAGCGACCAACCACCGTTCGGCTGCCCTGACGACCCTCCCTGCTGCAACGCCGCCTGGCTCGGACCGTCGCGGAGGGACAGGCCGAGGGCCAGGACCCCGGCCACCTCGCCCTCCCGCTCGATCGGCACCAGGTAGTAGCTCCGCGGCGTGTCGGCGTCGGCGACCGAGGCCAGCTGCTGGGCGTGGCCGTCGAGGACGCGGGGCCATGCGGGGTGGTCGGCACCGACCGCGGCGGGGTGATCAGCCGGGAAGGAGGCGACGACGTCGCCGCCCGGGGAGAGGAGCAGGGCGGTGGCACCCTCGCCCATGCGATCGGAGGTGGCGAAGGCCTCGAGGACGGCCGCGTCGACCGGTCCCCCATCCAGGGACCAGGGGGCCGACGTGACGGTGCCCGTGAGGTGCTCGGCCGCGTAGGCGTCGGAGTAGAACGCCGCGGCGCGCACCACGAAGCGGCTCTGCTGCTCGACGCGCTCCTCCTCGGCGGCGACGCGCCGTTCGTCGGTCTGGCGGAGCCCGAACCAACCGATGAGCGCCACGAGCAGCGCAGCGACGACGACGGGTGCGCTGGCGACGAGCCGTCGACTGGCCGCCGGCCCACCGGTCGGGCCCGGCGGACCCGACCGGGTCTCCTCCTCGGTCGTCGCCTGTGCGGAGGGGCATCCATCGACCGCGGCGGACGGGACGACGTGCACCGACAGGGGCGGCGGGGCGACGAAGGCCTCCTCCGATGCCGCGACGACCGAGCCCCGACCGAGCCGCTTGGCCTCGTACATCGCCTCGTCGCCGATGCGGATCAGCTGGTCGGCGGTGAGGACGTCGTCCTCGTCCCGGACGACCGCGAGCCCGACGCTGGCGTCGATGTGCACGATGTTCGTCCCGACGGCGATCGGGGCGCGCAGCGAGGTGCGGAGCGCCTCCGCGAGCTGTCGGGCCGCGTCCTCGTCCATGCCCTCGGCGACCACGACGAACTCGTCGCCACCGAGGCGCGCCGGCCATGCCGCGGGGCCGGCGACGGCGCGGAGCCGCCGTGCGACCGTCTCGAGCACGGCGTCGCCGGCGTCGTGGCCGAGCGTGTCGTTGACCGGCTTGAACCGGTCGAGGTCGATGTACAGGAGGGCGACGGACCGGACCGGCCCCGCGGCGAGGAGCTCGTCGAGGCGCTGGCCGAGGAGCGGCCGGTTCGGCAGCCCCGTCAGCCGGTCGTGCGTCGTCTGGTGCAGCAGCTCGTCCTGGAGCTCCTTGCGCGCCCCCACCTCGTGGCACGTGAGGAGGATCCCACCGACGTCGGGATCGTCGCGCAGGTCGCGCGCCTCGACGTCGAACCACCGTCGGGTGCCGTCGGCGGCGAGCAGCTCGACGTCGTGCAGCGGTCCCCGCCCGGGCTCGGCGAGGAGCCGGTCGAGGACGTCGCGGTGCGCCTCGTGTGCCAGCTCGCGCAGCGGCCGGCCGACCCACCGGCGTGCGTCGTGGCCGAGCAGGCCCTCGATCGCGGGGCTGACGAAGCCGAGCACGCCCGTCTCCGTGGTGACGAGGACGAGGTCCTGGCTGTTGCGCAGGAGCGCACGCACGCGCGCCTCCTCCCTGCGGGCGGTCCGCTCCCGCAGGTACTGCGTCCCGGCCACCCCGCCCACGGCGATGACCAGCAGCACGACGAGCGTGCGGTTCCGGCCCCGCTCGGCCTCGCGCAGGTCGCCGTAGAGCAGGTCGGTCTCCTGATCGAAGACCAGGCCGAAGCCGCCCCGGAGCTCGATGCCGGCGTACGAGTGCTCGACGCCGTCGCGCAGCGCCGTCCAACCGCTCACCTCGTCGGGCGAGAGCGCGGCGACCTCCTGCGGGGTGAGGACGGCGGTGCCCAGGCGGTCCGCGGACCACGCGTTGTAGGCGACGCCCCGGCGGTCGACGACCGCGAAGCCGCCGGGCGCGCCGTTGAGCGACCCCAGTTGCTCGAAGAACGCCTGCCCGACCGACCCGTCGGCGACGCGGGTGACGACGACGACCGCCCACGGCGAGGGCTCCCCGATCGGCACGAGCGTCGCGACCGCGGTGCGGCCGTCGACGTCGATGACGTCGCTCGTGGCCGCTCGGCCCGAGAGGGCCTCGTCCCACGCGCCGCCGAGGTCCTCTGCCGTGAGTGCGCTGCCGTCCGGCTGGGCGGCGACGAGCTCCCCGCTCCGGTCGATCAGGGCCACGACGCCCGCGTCCTCACCCGTCCGGAGCGAGGCGAGGAGCGCCGCGTTGCCCGCGGGGTCGTCAGGAGCGAAGGGCGTCCGCTGGACGAGGTCGGAGAGCGACTCGGCGTCGCTCGCGTCCTCGGCGTTCTCCTTCAAGCCGTCGATCGTGTGCACCCGCGACGCGAACCGGGTGCGCTCGGCGACCGCCAGGTTGTCGGATCCGATCCGGAGCGCGATGCCGCCGAGGACCGCGATCACGATCAGCGCGCCGAGCGCCGGGATGGCGCGGCGCACGGCGAGAGCCGCGACAGGAGCGTTCACACGTGGCAGGTCGGCGGCGACGGCCCTCTGATCAGCCTCCGGTCAGAAGTTGGGCCGTTCGTCCCTGCCTCAGTCCCAGATCGCGGCGCCCGTCGATTGGTCGAAGAAGTGCAGGCGGGCGGTGTGGATGCCGAGCTCGACGGTGTCGCGCAGCTTGACGCGGCTGCGCGGATCGAGCTTGGCGACGCACTTCGTCTCCCGCTCGGAGCCGACCTCCTCGACCGCGTCGGGGTCGCCGGTCTCCGCGGCCGGGGCGTCGACCGTGAAGTGGGCCATGATCTCGGACCCCAGCGCCTCGACGAGCTCGATCTCCACCCGGATCCGCTGATCCTCGGGGATCGTGGGGTCGAGCTCGAGGTCGTCGATGTCCTCGGGGCGGATGCCGACGATGACGCGTTGGCCGGCGTAGCCCCGCAGGCCCGGGCGCCGCTCGAAGCTCGCCGGGTCGAGGGCGACCTTCTGGCTGCCGATGTCGACCGTGAGGTTGCCGTCGTCCCCCGTCAGCTGCGACTCGAACAGGTTCATCGACGGCGAGCCGATGAACGCGGCGACGAAGAGGTTGTGGGGCCGGTCGTACATCGTCTGGGGGGCGTCGATCTGCTGGAGGACGCCGTCCTTCAGCACCGCCACCCGGTCGCCCATCGTCATGGCCTCGGTCTGGTCGTGGGTGACGTAGATGGTCGTCACGCCGAGGTTGCGCTGGATGCGGGCGATCTCGGCCCGCATCTGGACCCGGAGCTTGGCGTCGAGGTTGGAGAGCGGCTCGTCCATGAGGAAGGCGGCGGGCTGGCGCACGATGGCGCGACCCATGGCCACGCGCTGGCGCTGGCCGCCCGAGAGCTGGCCCGGCTTGCGCTCCAGGTTCTCCTCGAGCTCGAGGATGCGCGCCGCCTCGCGCACGCGGGTGTCGATCTCGTCCTTCGGCATCTTCTTGAGCTTGAGGGCGAAGCCGATGTTGTCGAACACCGTCATGTGCGGGTACAGCGCGTAGTTCTGGAAGACCATCGCGATGTCGCGGTCCTTCGGGGGCACGTCGTTCACGATGCGCCCACCGATGGTGAGCTTGCCCGACGTGATCTCCTCCAGCCCGGCGATCATCCGCAGCGCCGTCGACTTGCCGCAGCCGGACGGGCCGACGAGGACGAGGAACTCGCCGTCCTCGACCTCGAGGCTCAGCTCGTGCACGGCGTGGAACCCGTTCGGGTACACCTTGTCGATCTGGTCCAGCACGACCTCGGCCACCGGCACCCCCTGAGCGCTCGTCGTCGGCTCCCGACCGTAGCGCACGGGCCCGGCCGGCAGCGGGTGCGTCAGTGCAGGCAGCCGTCGGTCGCGACGGCGTCGGGACCGGCCGCGTCGAGGGCGGCGACGACCTGCGGCGTCGAGAGGGCGTAGGCCACCCCGTCGGTGTCCGGCGCGATGGCGAAGGCCAGGCCGACGACCTCGCCGTCGCCGTCCACGAGCGCCGCACCCGAGTCCCCCGGGCTGAGCTCGGTGGCGACGAACAGCACGTCGCGCTCCACCCGGTCGCGATCGTAGATGTCGGTGCCGGTGGCGGTCACCCGGCGCGCCAGCTCGAACGGCGCGATGCGGAGGTCGCCCCCGTTCGGGTGGCCGAACACGCCGCCCACGTCGCCGACCTCCCCCTCGACGAGGGCGAGGGCCGGACGGTCGAGCCCCGGCACGCGCAGGATCGCGACATCGGTGGCCGGATCGAAGTGGACGACCGTGGCGTCGAGCGACTCGCCGTCGTCCCTCACGACCGAGGTGTCGTCCTGGCCCGCCACGACGTGGGCGTTGGTGACGACGAGCCCCTCGGCGGCGACGAAGCCGCTGCCGAGCTGGATGCGCCGGCACGCCGTGCCCTCGACGCGCACCACCGAGCGGCGGACGGCGGCTGCCGCCTCCTCGTCGAGCCCGGTGGCGGTCGGCGGTGCGACGAGGTCGGGGGTCGGGTGCAGCGCGTTCCACACCCGGGGGAACTGGTCGGCGCCGATCACCCGCCGCAGGGCCTGCACGCCGTCGGGCGGCGGGGGGAAGACGTCCTCGATCGCCCTGGCGATCCGCGACGTGCGCGCCTGCTCGGCGGGGACGTCGGAGAAGTTCGTCATCAGCGGCACGAGCAGCCAGACGGCCACCAGCACGCCGAGGCCGCCGACGATCGCCCCCGCGGCGCGGTCGACCGGGTTCAGCGCCTCACCCGACACCGCGGAGCGCAGCCGGTTGCCGACCACGAGGCCGAGGAGGGAGCCGATGGACACGCCGGCGACGATGACGCCGCCGCCGGTGAGGGCGAGGCGGAGCGCGCCCGCGCCCTCGATCCGGTCGACCACCCACGGCAGGGCGCGCAGGGCCACGAGGAGCCCGGCGCCGGCACCCAACCACGACGCCACGCGCGTGAGGAAGCCCAGCCGCCACCCCGCAGAGGCCGCCGCCGCGACGCCGAGGACGATGAGGAGGTCGAAGAGGTTCGGCACGCCCTCCGGTCCCGATCAGGCCCCGACGAGCCGGGCGTGGGTGAGGAAGCCGGTGTGGCCGACCATGCGGTGGTCCGGCCGGACCGCCTGGCCCTCGATGTGCCAGCCGCGGTGCAGCACCTCCACCGTCGCAGCCATGTCGAAGTCGCTCTTCTCGAGCGCCTCGCGGAGCTGGCTCGCCTGGGTGATCGATGGCGTGTAGGCGACGAGGATGCCGCCGGGGGCCAGGGCCTCGGCGGCGTGGGGCACCACCTGCCACGGCTCGGGGAGGTCGAGGATCACGCGATCCACGTCGCGCTCGTCGATGCCCTCGTAGCAGTCGCGCTCCTGGACGTCGTAGCGCTCGAGCGCCTCCGGACCGAGGAAGGTCTCGACGTTGCGTCGGGCCCGGTTGGCGAAGTCGGAGCGCAGCTCGTAGCCGGTGACCAGCGCGCCGGCCCGCAGCAGCGCCATCGACAGCGCACCCGACCCCACGCCGGACTCGAGGATCCGGGCGCCGGGGAACACGTCGGCGAGCATGAGGATCGGCCCGAGGTCCTTCGGGTAGATCACCTGGGCGCCGCGAGGCATCTTCAGGACGAACTCGGCGAGCGTCGGCCGCACGACGAGGTAGCGGGACCCTCGCGTCGAGGTCACCCGCACCCCTTCGGGGCCGCCGATGATGTCGTCGTGGGGGACGAACCCGCTGTGGGTGTGGAACTCGCCGCCCTCCTCGAGGGTGACGAGGTACCGACGCTTCTTGCTGTCGAGCATGAGGACGCGCTCGCCCGCGGCGAGGGGTCGGCTCATCGGTGGGCGCCTCTCCGGCCGATCGTGACCGGCTGTGCGCCGGCGGCCTTCTCGACGAGGCGGCAGAACGCGCACACCTCGGACGGGGTGGGGGCTCCGCAGCGCTCGCAGCTCAAGAGCGCGCCCTGCTCCTCGGCGATCCCGTCGCGGAAGCGCTCGGAGGCCCGGGCGAGGAAGCCGAAGTAGAAGTCGTGCTTGGCACCGGGCGAGCGGGCCTCGATCTGGTTCAGCGCCTCCTTGTAGTGGAGGTGCCGGTTGCCCTCCGCCATCGGGCACTCCTCGACCTGGTACTCGATCCCCCGCAGCACGCAGTAGGCGGCCATCTCCCGTTCGCCCAGGCGCACGAGGGGCTTGACCTTGCGGGGGAAGCCGTCACGGGCGGCGAGGACGGGGAGCTGGCGGGCCAGGTACTCGTCGTGCCAGTGCAGGACGTTGCCGAAGAGCACCGCCGCCTCGTCGTCGAGGTTGTGGCCGGTGGCCACGGCGTCGTAGCCGCCGTCGATCGCCGCCTTGTCGAACAGGTGCCGCTTGGACAGCCCGCACGCGGAGCAGGGCGCGCGCCGTGCGGCCCGCGCCCCCGTGGGGACGTCGTAGCCGTACTCCTCCCGCAGGTCGACCTCGATGAGGCGGGCCCCACGGGACGCGGCGAACGCACGGGCGTAGGTGCCCGACTCGTCGCTGTAGTCCCCGATCCCGAGCCCCAGGTAGAGGCCGTCGGCCTCGTAGCCGAGCTCGAGGAGCAGGTCCCAGAGGGCCAGCGAGTCCTTGCCTCCCGAGACCGCGACGAGCACCCGTTCGCCCGGCCGGAGCATGTCGAACTCCTTGACCGCCTTCGCGACCTGGTCCCGGCACAGCCGGAGGAAGTGCTCCCGGCAGAAGTTGGCGTTGTGGCGGCGGATGTCGATCACCGCCGGCTCACGGCAGGCGCGGCACTTCACGACGGCACCTCCCGGTCGAGGGCCCCGCCCGAGATCACCGGACGCACCTCGATCTCGTCGTCGGCGGCGAGCATCGTGTCGCCGGGGACCAGTTCGTCCCCGCGCACGACGATCACCGACTCCCGGTGGATGTCGAGCCGGTCGAGGACGACGTTGACCGTGGCCGGACCGGAGACCTCGACGGTCCGACGGGGGTTGCGGAGCAGGACCTTCACCGCTCCATCATGGCAAGCGCCCCGGGGGTCGAGGTCAGCGGCCCCGACGACGGCGGGTCGGCTTGCCCCGCCGGTCGAACGTCGTGTGGTCGACGAGCAGGGTCTGGCCGGGCTCGATGACGCTGCGGTACACGACCTCGGGCTGGGGGTGCCGCACCTCGTTGGCCTTCCGGAGGAGCCACACGCCGGCGGCGAGCGCCGCCCAGTTGCGGGTCGATCCCCCCGCCATCGCCCTGGCCACGGCGAGGCGCTGCAGGCGGCGGAGCATCAGACCCTGCGGATCTCGACGACGGTGGTCTTCTTGCGCCCACGACGCCGCCCGAGGCTGTAGGCGACGAGCACGACGCCGACGACGACGGCGACGCCGACGACGGCCGCGATGCCCATCGCCTGCTCCTTGCGGTCGTCGACCTCGCCCTCGAGCGACCGGAAGCCGGCCTCGAGGTCGTCACGGGTGATGCGTCCGCGGTCGGTGGCCGTCATCGCGCACCCCGGGAGATGCGGGAGACCAGGAGGGCGATGACGACGCCCAGGCCGAGGATCGTGAACACGTAGGGCAGGAACGACAGGTTCCCGGTCATCCAGGAGACCTCGGCGTGCTGGAGGCCGCGCAGCAGGGCGAGCCCGAGGAGCATGACGCCGAGTCCGAGGAGCAGCGCGCCGCCGATCCCGAACCCGAGGTCGCGCCCGAGGTTCCGCAGCGGGTCGATCGTCTCCTGCTTGGCGTAGTCGACGATCAGGGTCTTCAGATCGGCGAAGGTCTCCGCCGGAGACTGGTTGGGGGCCACGTCGCTCCTTCTCGGCCGGCGTCGTCGGCCCCTTCCTACTGGCAGAGGGCCCCGGAGGCAACCGTGCTCAGGGCCCGCCGAGGGCGATGCGGGCCCGCATGAGCTCGATCGCCTCGCCGAGCAGGACGGCCGCACGCTCGAGGCGCTCGCGCGCGCCGGGCACCTCGAGGAGCGCCTGGCGGTCGGCGGGGCCGAGCGGGCCGGCGGCGACGACCTGGAAGCTGGCGGTGACCGGGTCGTCGGACAGGTCGACGGTGGCGGGGACCGGCGCCTCCCCCAGCTCGGTGGCGACGGCGAGGGCCTGTCGCACGAGCGTCACCGCCGTCGCGCGCAACCCCTCCAGCTCGTCGGACGGGGTCGCGTCGTCGGCATCGGGCCAGTCGGTCACGAGGGCGCGCGGGTACGGCTCGTCCGGCAGCCAGCGCGCCACCTCGATCCGCCGCAGGCCCACGGTGACGAGCCCCCACCGCCCGTCGTCGGTGCGCTGCGCGTCGATGACCCCGGCGACGGTGCCGACCGACGTGCGGGCGTCGCCGCCGCCGACCTCGCTCCCCCGTTCGATGAGGACGACTCCGAGCTCGCGCGCCTCGGTCGCCAGCACGGCGTCGACCAGCTCGCGGTAGCGGGGCTCGAAGACGTGGAGCGGCAGGACGGCGGTGGGGACGAGGACGGTCCCGAGGGGGAACATCGCCATCTCGCGCGGCTCGGCGGTCACCGGCCCACGGTAGGCCCGCGCGGGTGGTTGTGACCTCGCGCCCCGACAGTTAGGGTCTCTAACCGTTGCTCGTGCGCAGGGAGGCAGGACGTTGAGCCAAGTGGAGGATCGCGGCGCGGCTGCGGGCGAACCCCACGAGCCGCCCACCGCCGGGTCCGACGCCCCGACCACCGCCCCGCCGACCTGGCGGGAGTCGACGTTCGCGGCGCTCTCCGTCCCCGCCTACCGGCTCCTCTGGTACGGCGGGGTCTTCTCGTTCCTGGCCGTCCAGATGCAGGTCATCGCGCGGGCCGCCCTGGCCTACGACCTGACCGGCTCCAACGAGTCCCTCGGCACCGTCATGTTCTGGTTCGGCGTGCCGATGCTCCTGCTCACGCCCTTCGGCGGCGTCGCGGCCGACCGCTTCTCCAAGCGGGCCGTGATCCTCGTCTCGCAGTGGCTGCTCATCATCTCGTCCGCGCTGCTGGCCATCGTGCTCATCGCCGACGTCATCGCGTTCTGGATGCTCCCCGCCTCCTCGGCCGTGCAGGCCGCGGCGTTCGCGTTCCTCGGGCCGGCACGGATGGCGTTCACGAGCGACCTGGTCGGCCGCCAGCGGCTCGGCAACGCCGTCGTCCTGCAGCAGATGAGCATGAACGGCACCCGTGTCTTCGGCCCGTCGATCGCCGGCCTGCTCACGAGCATCGCGTGGTTCGGCTACGAGGGCGCCTACATCACGACGGCGATCCTCACCATCGTGGCCAGCGTGATGACGATGCGCCTCCCGCCGGGCAGCCCGGCGCCGGGGAAGGTCACCCAGCGTCCGCTGCGCGAGTTCGCCGACGGCCTCCGCTACGTCCGGGCCAACCCCCACGTGGGGCTCCTCCTCGTGGTGTCGCTCGTCGTCGTCATGAGCGCCTTCCCGTACATCTCCTTCCTCGCCTCGCTCTCGAAGGACGTGTTCGGGTTCGGCGAGTCCAACGCCGGCTACGGCTTCATGTCCGGCGCCACCGCGATCGGTGCGGTGTCCGCGTCCCTCTTCATCGCCGGACGATCCGGTGGTCCCGGGGTCTGGAAGGTGCAGGCCGCCGCCGGTGCCGCCTTCGGGATCGGCCTCGTCCTCCTCGCCGCCGCCCCGACCTTCCTCGTGTCGCTCGTGGTCCTCGTCCTCGTGGGCGGCGCGACGTCGGCGTTCCAGGCCCTCAACAACACGATGGTCCTGATGGCGAGCGAGAGCGCCTACCACGGGCGCGTCCAGTCGCTGATGATGCTCGGGTTCTCCGGCTTCGGGCTCATGGCCCTGCCGCTCGGCGTGGTGGCCGACGCCATCGGGCTGCGCACCACGTTCGCCATCATGGGCACGGTCACGACGGTGGCCATGGGCGTGTACTTCGTCGTGCGGCCGATCCTCGAACGCTCCCACCCCATGGTCGTCCACGACGAGTGAAGCGGCGCGTCAGGAGGCGAGCGGCTCCGGCATGACCTCGGGTGGCGGCTCCACCTCGGGCACCGTCGCCAGGGCCACCGCGATCTCCTCCTGGAGCGCGGAGCCGAGCTCGGGCACGAACTCCCCCTCGGGCACGTTCGTGATGTAGGCGAACGTGTACCGGCGCCCGTCCGGGCCGTCGACGACGCCCGCGAGCGCGGCGACGTGGCGGAGGGATCCCGTCTTGGCCCGGAGGTTGCCCGCCGCGGGGGTGCCGACCATCCGCTCGGCGAGCGTCCCGCTCTCACCCGCCACCGCCAGGCCCTCGATCAGCACGTCACGCGACGGTGAGCGATCGAGCACGGCGGCGAGCGTGCGGCAGGTGGCGCGGTTGCCGAGGTCGAGGCCCGACCCGTCGGTGAGCGCGAGGCCCTCGACGGGGATGCCCTGGCCGGCCAGGAGGTCACGCAGCGCGGCGAGGCCCGCCGCGGTGGAACCGCCGACCCCCGACCGCACCCCGATCTCCTTCACGAGCAGCTCGGCGGTGGTGTTGTCGCTGTAGACCAGCATCTGGGCGACGACGTCGCGGACCGGCGGCGACTCGAGGGCCGCGACCTCCGTGGCCCCCTGGGGGGCCGAACCCGAGCGCGGGTCGCCGACGACCGTGACGCCACGCTCGCGCAGCAGGTCGGTCATCACCGCAGCCGTGTGGGCGGGAGGATCGGCCGCCGGGCGCCCCGGGTTCACGGGGACCTCGGTGTCGGTGAAGGTCTCGAGCCCGTCGTTCACGCCGAGCCCCGACAGCGGACCGGCGACGACCTGGTCGCGGTAGCGCTGCGGCCAGGACGGGATCGTGCGGACGTCGTCGTAGCGCGTGCCGTCGCCGACCACCGCGCCGCGCACCTCGGTGATGCCGGCGGCGACGACGGCGTCGGCCAGGTCCTCGATCCGGGTGGCCGGCCGCGCCGGGTCGGACTGGCGGGCGATGTAGGCGTCGGTCGACAGGAGGGGGTCACCACCGCCGACGACGACCAGATCCCCCTCCACCACGCCGTCGGTCACCGGGCCGGTGGCCACCGCGGTCGTCCGGAACGTCTCGTCGGGCTCCATCAGGCTGAGCAGCGCGCCGGCGACGAGGAGCTTCTGCGTGGACGCCGGGACGAGCGGTCGGTCCGGGTCGTGCAGGACGAGCTCCCGCCCGCCCTGGGCGACGACGAGGCACCCGCCCCCGGGGATGCGTCCGGGCACGTCGGCGACCGCCGCCGCGGCGGCCTGGTCACGACGGACGTCGAGCAGCGACTCGGGGGCCCGGCGCACCGAGAGCACCGGCGTGACCGCCTGGGTGCCGACGGAGGACTCGGTGCCGGTCGAGGCGTCGACCTCGAGCGCGGCCCAGCCTGCGCCGGCCGCGAGGGCCGCCAGCACCACGACGACGGCGAGGAAGCGCACGCGTCAGGCGAGGTCGCGGCGTGCCCGGTACCGGGCGTAGCGCCACATGTGGTCCAGGGCCGTGACGGCCCGGTTCGACGACGGGTAGCAGAGCCGGCCCGACGCACGCACGGCCGCCGGTCCGGGGTTGTCGGGGTCGGCCGTGGCCAGCTCGGTGGCGGTGAGGATCGGCTTGCCGGTGCGGTCGGAGATCTCCGCCGCCGCCTCGGCGAAGCGGCGGTCCTGGCGCTCGTGGTACTCGACGATCCGCTCGAGCCCGTGGTCCGGGTAGAAGCGGCCGTTGCGCATCAGCTTGGCCTGGTTCGACTGGATGCCGAGGCCGAGGTAGATCACGGCGTCGACATCGGGGTGCGACGCGACCATCTCCATGACCTCGGGGATCGTGTCCCGGGTCTCGCCGCCCGCGAGGTCGACCGGGTTGTTCCGGCTCCAGCGGGGCGGGAGCTTGGTGTCGATCTGGGCCAGCAGGTCCTCGGGCAGCTCCACCAGCTCGAGGCTGGTGCGGGCCAGGGCGTCGGCGGTCACGACGCCCCACCCTCCGGCGGTGGTGAGCACCACGACCCGGTTGCCCTTGGGGAGCGGCTGGGTGGCGAAGGTGGCCGCGGCCTCGAACGCCTCCTCGACCGTCGCGGCGCGCGTCACGCCCGCCTGGCGGCAGGCACCGTCGAAGACCCGATCGTCGGTGGCGAGCGAGCCGGTGTGGCTGGCCGCCGCCCGCTGCCCACCGCTCGTCGCCCCACCCTTCAGCAGCACGACGGGCTTGCGCTCCGCGACGCGTCGCAGACGCTCGAGGAAGGCGCGCCCGTCGGTGAGCCCCTCGACGTAGGCCAGGCCGACGGCGGTGGCGTCGTCGTCGCCGTAGAACTCGAGGTAGTCGGCGACGTTGACCATCGCCGCGTTGCCGGCGCTGACCCCGCGGCTGAAGCCGATGCCGGTCTGGACGCCGAGGTTCATGAACGACGACACGAAGTTGCCCGACTGGCTGGCCACGCCGATCCGGCCCGGCGGGGGGTTCGGGGCGACGATCTGGGCGCACAGGTCGACCGGGGTCGACACCACGCCCTGCCCGTTCGGGCCGGCGACGAGGATGCCGAGCTCCTCGGCGAGGGCGACGAGCTCGGTCTCGGCGCGCTTGCCCTCCTCCCCTGCCTCGCCGTACCCCGCGGAGGTCAGGAACGCGGCGCGGATGCCACGCGCGGCGCAGTCGCGCAGGAGCTGGGCGTTCGTCGCGGCCGGCGTGCACACGAACGCCAGGTCGACCTCGCCCTCGGGCAGGTCGAGGATCGACGGCACGGTCTGGACCCCGAGGATCTCCTCGCCGTTCAGGTTCGTGGCGAAGACCTTGCCCGCGTAGCCCGCGGCGAGGAGGTTGTGCAGGCTGACGAAGCCGAACTTGCCCGGGTGGGAGGACGCACCGGCGACGACGACGCCGCGCGGCTCGAAGAGGGCACGGAACTGCTCGGACGTGGGCATCAGGCGGTCACCTCGACGAGGGCGTCGACGGCGACGGGGCGACCGTCAGCGACGATGAGCGGGTTCAGGTCGGCGGAGACGATGCGCCCGTCGGCCTCCGCCGCGGCGGAGAGCCCGAGCAGCACCGCGACGAGCGCTTCGCGGTCGACCGCCGGCTCGCCCCGGAACTCGCCGAGGAGCCGCTGGGTCGCCAGCTCGTCGATCATGTCCTCGGCGTCGGTGGCGGTGATGGGCACGAGCCGGAGCACGACGTCGCCGATCGCCTCGGCGAGGACGCCCCCCACGCCGAGCATGACCGTCATCCCGAACTGGGGGTCCTCGGCCAGGCCGGCGATCAGCTCGCGGCTGCCCCTGACCATCGGGGCGACGAGCAGCTGCACCTCACCGTCCTCGGGCGTGGCCTTGGCCAGCAGCTCGGTGCTCGCCGCCCGGACCGCCGCGGCGTCCGCCAGACCGAGGCGCACGAGGCCGCGCTCGGTCTTGTGGGCGATGCCGTCGCCGTTGAGCTTCACGACGACGGGGAAGCCGATCTCCTCGGCCGCCTGGGCCGCAGCGTCGGCGTCCGGGGCGAGGCGCTCGTCGGCGACGGGCACGCCGTGGGCGGCGAGGAGCCGCTTGGACTCGGTCTCGGAGAGGGTGGTGGAGTCGGGCACGGGGGCGGAGCCTAGTGCTCGACCTCGGTGCCCCCGGGGCCGTGACTCAGGCGTGGGAGCGCTCGACCGTGGGTTCGAGCGCAGCCCGGAAGAACGCCCGGACCTGCACCAGGCGCTCCTCGAGCGCCTCCGGGCTGAGGGGGTCCTCGCCGAGCAGCCCCTCGATGAAGGGGACGTCGGAGAAGTAGCTGAGCAGCGCGCCGTACCCGGTGAGCAGCAGCTGCGCCGGGTCCTGCCGGCGGAAGTGCCCGGCGTCCATCTCGCGCTCGAAGAACCGGCACGCCTGCTCGAACTGCGGTCGCAGCGCCCCGCCGAGGTCGATGCCCAGCCGGCTGCCGCCCTCCAGCGCCTCACGCCGGACGAGGCGGACGAAGTCGGGGTTCTCCATGAAGAAGCGGAACCCGGCGGTGATCACGTGGTCGACGAGCGTCCAGCCCTCGCGGTGCGTCTCGCTCGTGGTGGCGACGGCCAGTCGCTCGTACCACTCGGCGAGCGCGAGCTCGAAGACCTCCCGGTACATCGCGTCCTTCGAGGGGAAGTGGTGGAGCAGGCTCGGGCGCCGGATGCCCACACCCGCCGCGATGTCGTTGAGCGACGTGCCGTCGAAGCCGTGCTCGGCGAAGCAGCGGCGGGCCTCGGCGAGGATCTGCTCCCGGGTCGTCAGCTCGCGGTCGCCGCCCCGACCGCTCCCGTCGGGCTCGCTCGACCCGGTCTGCACCTCGCTCACAGGTGGAGGGTACCCAACCCCGTGGCCGGCGGGCCCCGTGACCGGGACGTCCGGCCCTGCACACGAGGAGGCGCCGAGTGGGATCCTGGAGGCGTGGCAGACATCCGGTCCTCGACGATCCAGATCCACGGTCACGACGTGACCTACCGGCGGGGCGGGCGGGGCGAGGTCGTCGTGCTCATCCACGGCCTGGCCGGGAGCTCCCGCACCTGGCGGGAGATCATGCCCACGCTGGCGGACTCGTACGACGTGATCGCCCCGGACCTCCTCGGCCACGGCGAGTCCGCCAAGCCCGTCGGCGACTACTCGCTCGGCGCGTTCGCGAGCGGGCTGCGCGACCTGCTCGGGGCCCTCGACGTGCCGAGCGCCACCATCGTCGGTCAGTCCTTCGGCGGCGGGGTGGCCATGCAACTCGCCTACCAGCACCCCGAGCTGTGCGACCGCCTGGTGCTCATCGCGAGCGGCGGGCTCGGTCGGGAGGTGAGCTGGCTCCTGCGCCTCGTGACGCTCCCGGGGGTCGAGCACCTGATGCCGCTCGTCTTCCCCCGCGTCGCCGCCGACCGGGGCGAGGACCTGAACCGCTTCCTGGCCCGCCGTGGCGTCCACCTCCCGCACGTCGCCGAGATGTGGCGGGCGTACGCGTCGCTCGCCGGCGTCGAGAACCGGGCGGCGTTCATCCGCACGATCCGCGGCGTCGTCGAGCCCCGCGGGCAGGTCGTCAGCGCGCTCGACCGCCTCTACCTCGCCGCCCACCTCCCCACTCTGATCGTCTGGGGCGATGCCGACGACATCATCCCGGTGAGCCACGCCCACGCCGCGCACGCGGCGATCCCCGGCAGCCGGCTCGTCATCCTGGACGGCGTCGGCCACTTCCCCCACCTCCAGGCGCCCGACGCCCTGCTCGAGGCCCTCACCGACTTCCTCGCCACGACGCCGGCGGCGGGGAGCTCGGCCGCCTGATCCCCGGTCGTCGGCGGGGCGGTGCCACACTGCGGGCCGATGACCACCATCGCCGCCTCCCACGTCCTCTGGCCCGACGGCTCGCTGGCCCCCGGCGTCGTCGAGGTCGAGGGCGGTCGGATCGTGGCGGTCGGCCGACCGACGGGCGAGGTGCCCGACCGCATCCTCGCCCCGGGCTTCGTCGACCTGCAGGTGAACGGGCACGGCGACGTCGACGTCGCGACCGCCGACGGTGCCGACTGGGATCGGCTCGACCGCACCCTCCTCGCCCAGGGGGTCACGACGTGGCTTCCCACGCTGATCACCGACGAGCCGGCCCGTCGGGACGCGGCGGCCGCTCGCGTCGAGCTCGCCCGTTGCCGGCCGGGCGCCCGCCCCGACCTCGCCGGGCTCCACCTGGAGGGTCCTTTCCTCACCCGCGCGGGCGCCCACGACCCTGCGGCCCTCGCCACCCCCACGGCCGAGGCGCTCGACGCCCTGCCGCCCGCCGCTGCGCTCGTCACGCTGGCACCCGACGTGGCGGGGGCCGTCGACGCGATCCAGGCGCTGCGCTCGCGGGGCGTGCGGGTCGCGCTCGGCCACTCCGACGCCACGATCGAGGACGCCCGGGCCGCCGTCGCCGCCGGCGCGACCCTCGTCACCCACGTGTTCAACGCCATGTCGCCGCTGCACCACCGGGCGCCGGGCCTGGCGGGCTTCGCGCTCGCCGACGACCGCGTCGCCGTGTCGGTGATCGCCGACCTGGCCCACGTGCACCCGACGGTCCTGCGCATCGTCGCCCGCTGCAAGCCGCCCGGGGGCCTGGTCCTCGTCACCGATGCCGTCGCCTGGGGGGCCGGCGCCCTCGGCGACCGCGAGGTGCGCCTCGTCGACGGCGTGCCTCGTCTCGAGGACGGCACCCTCGCGGGCAGCGCGCTCACCATGGACGCCGCCGTGCGCAACCTGGTCGACGCCGGCGCCAGCGACCTCGCGTCGGCGCTCTATGCCGCATCCACGGCGCCGGCGCGCGCCCTCGGGCTCGACGACCGCGGCACGATCACGGTCGGTGCCCGGGCCGACCTCGTCGCCCTCGACCACGGCGTGAGGGTCGAGGCCGTGTGGGTGGGTGGCGAGCAGGCGCTCTGACCGGCCGCCCGGAGCGGCCTGTACGGTCGGACCCGATGCACATCATCTCCGCCCTCTTCATCGACGACATCGAGCTGCGCCAGGTCAGCGGTCCCTCGACGCGGATCGACCTCACCGGCATCCAGTTCTCGGCGGCCGCCCCCCAGCCGGTGCCGCTCACCTGGGCGCCGCACCTGTGCATCATCGTCGGCTGCCCGGTGGACCACCCGGGGACCGGGGCCCTCGAGGTCGTCTTCCGGCGTGACGGCGAGGAGATCGCCCGCAACGTCCAGCCGCTCCAGGTCGAGCCGGGCAAGTTCAACTACCGGCTGGTGCGGGGCGAGCTCGAGTTCGAGGACTACGGGACGATCGAGGCCCACTGCCGGATCGACATGGGTCCCGTCACCGTCGTGCCCTACACGCTCCTCCCGCCGGCGGGGTGAGCCCCCGCCGGCGCCCCGAGGGCGCGGCCGCTATCTCCGAGCACCCCCTGCCGACCCACGCCACCGGCGACGTGCTCGGCGAGGTCCTCGACCAGCTCGGCCCCCGACCCGACCTGGCCGTCGTCACCGTCACCGGCAACCACGCCGGCGCGCTCGAGGACGTGGCGCGCACCGCCGCCACCGTCCTGCAGCCGCGCGTGCTGCTCGGCGCGGCGAGCGCGTCGGTGATCGGCGGCCACCGGGAGGTGGAGCAGAGCCCGGCGATCGCCGTGTGGGCGGCCCGCCTGGGACGGGTGGAGCCGGTGCGGGTGCGCACCGCACGCCTCGACGACGGGTGGGCCGTGACGGGGCTCCCGGCCACCGCGGCCGACGGGCCGCGCACGCTCGTCCTCTTCGCCGACCCCCACTCCTTCCCGACCGACGGCGTGCTCGACCAGCTCGGGGAGACCTGCCCGGAGCTGCAGGTGGTCGGCGGGCTCGTCGCCGGGGCCCTCGGGCCCGGTGGCGCGCGCCTCGTCCTCGACGACGAGGTCCACACCGGCGGGGCCGTCGGCGTGCTCCTCGAGCCCGGAGCCGACGTCGAGACCGTCGTGTCCCACGGCGCCCGGGCGGTCGGTGATCCGCTGGTCGTCACCCGTGTCGACGGCCGCCACGTCCTCGAGCTCGCCGGCCAGCCCGCGATCGACCGGCTGCGCGAGGTGCTCGAGAGCCTCGACCCCGCGGAGCGGACGGTCGCCGCCGGCGGGCTCCAGATCGGCATCGTGATCGACGAGGGCCGCGCCGAGTTCGGGCGCGACGACTTCCGGATCCGCCCGATGGTCGGGGCCGACATGGCCTCGGGGGCGGTCGTGGTCGGCGACGCCCTCGACGTCGGCCAGACGATCCAGTTCCACCTCCGCGACGCCCTCGGCGCCGACGACGACCTCCGTGCCGCACTCGCCGGTCGCAGCGCCGCCGGGGCGCTCGTCGTGACGAGCACCGCCCGAGGCCACCGCCTCTTCGGCTACCCGGACCACGACGCCGACGTCATCAGCACCCTGACCGGCTCCCGGGCCACCGGCGGCATCTTCACCGAGGGCGAGATCGCCCCGGTGGGCGGACGGAACCTGCTCCACACCTCGAGCACCGGCATCCTCCTCGTCGGACCCGAGCGGGCCTGAGAGCCGCTCGCCCCGCTCTCGCTAGGGTGGGCCGCCGACACACCTCAGGAGGACCGGTGACCGACGTGGATCTGGAGCAGCGGGCGATCAACGTCGTCCGAGGGCTGGCGATGGATGCCCCGCACGCGGCGCGCTCGGGGCACCAGGGCACGGCCATGGCCCTGGCGCCGCTGGCCCACGTGCTCTGGACCCGCATCCTCCGCTACGACGCGGCCGACCCGGAGTGGCCCGACCGCGACCGGCTGATCCTCTCCGCCGGCCACGCGTCGATCCTGCTGTACTCCATGCTCCACCTCACCGGTCAGGGCCTGACGCTCGACGACCTCAAGGACTTCCGCCAGTGGGGCAGCCGCACGCCGGGTCACCCCGAGCGGGGCCACGAGACCCCCGGCGTCGAGGTCACCACCGGGCCCCTCGGCCAGGGCGCGGGCAACAGCGTCGGCATGGCGATCGCCGAACGGTATCTCCGCGGCCGGTTCGGGCCGGACATCTGCGACCACCGCACCTTCGCCATCTGCGGTGACGGCGACCTGTCCGAAGGCCTGAGCCACGAGGCCGCGTCCCTCGCCGGCCACCTCGGGCTCGACCGCCTCGTGTGGATCTACGACGACAACCGCATCACCATCGACGGGCCGACCGACCTGGCGCTCTCGGACGACGCCGCCGCCCGCTTCCGGGGCTACGGCTGGAACGTCATCGACCTCGGTGACGCCGCGACCGACCTCGACGCCCTGGAGACCGGCCTCCGCCAGGCGATCGACCACGAGGGAGCGCCGTCCCTCGTCATCGTGCGGAGCCACGTCGGGTACCCGTCGCCGAACCACACCGACGACCACGAGGCCCACGGCTACGCGCTGAAGGACGACGAGATCGCGGCCACCAAGGAGATCCTCGGCCTCCCCGTCGACGAGGCCTTCCACATCCCCGACGACGTCCTGTCGCTCTACCGCGAGGCCGGCCGCCGCGGCGGCGCGGCCCACGACGAGTGGCGCTCGCGGCGCGACGCCCTCGCTCCCGATGTCCGGGCACGGTACGAGGCCTGCCTCGCCGGCACGGTCGTCGAGGGCGCGACGCTCGACCTGCCGTCGTGGGAGCCGGGCGAGAAGATCGCCACACGCAAGGCGAGCGAGCGGTGCCTCCAGGCGCTCGCCGACGCCGTCCCCGGCCTCGTCGCCGGCGGTGCGGACCTCACGTCGAACACCGGCACCACCTTCGCCGCCGAGGGCGTGCAATCGCCTGCCGAGCCCGGTGGCCGCCAGATCTACTTCGGCATCCGCGAGCACGCCATGGCGGCGGCCCAGAACGGCATGGCCCTGCACGGCGGCGTCGTCCCGGTCGGGGGCACGTTCTTCGTGTTCTCCGACTACATGCGCCCGGCCGTGCGACTCGCCGCGCTGAGCGGCGCCAAGTCGATCTTCGTCTGGACGCACGACTCCGTGGGCGTCGGCGAGGACGGCCCGACGCACCAGCCCGTCGAGCACCTCGCCGCCGTCCGGGCCATCCCACGGCTGGGCGTCATCCGGCCGGCGGACGCCAACGAGACCGCCGGCGCGTGGACCGAGGCCATCGTCGCCGACGGGCCGACCGGGCTCGTCCTGTCGCGCCAGGACCTGCCGGTGCTCGAGGGCACCGACCCCGACAAGGTCCGGTTCGGCGCCTACGTGCTGCGGGACCCCGACTCCGCCCCTGATCTCGTCCTCGTCGGCACGGGCAGTGAGGTCTCGGTATGCGTGGCGGCCGCCGACCTGCTCTCCGAGGACCTCGCCGTCCGGGTCGTGTCGATGCCGTCGTGGGACCGGTTCGCCGCCCAGGACGACGGGTACCGGACCTCCGTGCTGCCTCCGGACGTGCCGACGCTCTCGGTCGAAGCCGGCACCACCCTCGGGTGGGCCCGGTGGGCCGACGACGCGGTCGGGATCGACGACTTCGGCGCCAGCGCCCCAGGCGCCCTCGTGCTCGAGCGCTACGGCATGAACGCCGAGAACGTGGCCGACCGAGCCCGCCAGCTCCTCCGCTCCACCACCTCGAGGTGACCTCGCCATGACCCGACTCCACGAGCTGCACGACGAGCAGGGCCAGAGCCCCTGGCTCGACAACCTGCGGCGGGACTGGCTGAACAGCGGCGACCTCGTGCGCTGGGTCGAGCGCGGCGTGCGCGGCATCACGTCGAACCCCACGATCTTCCAGAAGGCCATGTCGTCGAGCGATGCCTACGACGCCGACCTCGCGCGCCTCGTCGGCGCCGGCTCCTCGGTGGTCGACGCCTACTGGGCGATGGTCGCCGACGACATCCAGGGGGCCCTGGAGGTGCTGGCGCCGATCCACGAGTCGAGCGGCGGCCGCGACGGGTTCGTCTCGGTCGAGGTCGCGCCGGCACTCGCGCACGACACCGCCGGCACCGTCGCGGCCGCTCGCGAGCTCACCTCGCAGATCACCGCACCGAACCTGATGGTCAAGATCCCGGCCACCGCCGAGGGCCTCCCCGCCATCACGACGATGATCGCCGAGGGCCACAGCATCAACGTCACGTTGATCTTCGGGCTCGAGCGCTACGAGGAGGTCATCGACGCCTACCTCGCCGGGCTCGAGGCCCACGAGGGCGACCTCTCCGGGATCCACAGCGTCGCCTCGTTCTTCGTCAGCCGCGTCGACACCGAGGTGGACGCCCGCCTCGAGAAGATCGGCACCGATGACGCTCTCGACCTCCGGGGCAAGGCCGCCGTCGCCCAGGCGCAGGCCGCCTACACGCTGTTCACCGAGCGCTTCTCCGGCTCACGGTGGGACGCCCTCGTCGCACGCGGCGCCAACGTGCAGCGTCCGCTCTGGGCGTCGACGTCGACGAAGAACCCCGACTACCCCGACACGCTCTACGTCGACAGCCTCATCGGGCCGGACACCGTCAACACGCTCCCCGACGCCACCCTCGAGGCCTTCGAGGACCACGGCACGGTCGCCCGCACCGTCGACGCCGACCCGGCGGGCGCCCAGCGAGCCCTCGACCGCCTGCGCGACGTCGGCGTCGACATGGCCGACGTGGCCGCCGTCCTCGAGCGCGAGGGCGTGGCGAGCTTCGCCGCCTCCTTCGACGACCTCATCGCCGCCCTCACCACCGCAGCCTCCGGGTCCGGACGCTGACGGGGCGGGGCCGGCACCCCACGTCGCCTAGGGTGCGAGCACGATGAACGGCGAGCTGGTGGTGGTCGACGACGTCGCGGACGCCTTCGCCGAGCGCGTCATCGAGGCGTTCCGCGCCCGCCCGAACGACGACTTCAGCATCGCCCTGTCCGGCGGCGAGACCGCCCGGGACTGCTACGAGCGCCTCGCCACCGCCAGCGTCGACGCCATCGACTGGTGGAAGGTCGCCGTCTACTGGGGTGACGAGCGAGCCGTCCCGCTCGACCACGAGGAGTCCAACTACCGGCTCGCCCGGGAGGCGCTGCTGGAGCGGATCGGCGGTGCTCACATCGTCTACCCGATGGAGTGCGACCAGGGCGCCGACCCCTACCAGCTCCGGATCGGCGAGCTGGAGGCACTCGACCTCGTCCACCTCGGGCTCGGCCCCGACGCCCACACCGCGTCGCTCTTCCCCGGGTCGCCGGCGCTCGACGCCGACCCGGGCCGCTTCGTCGTCATGAACCACGACCCGCTGGGCAACAACCCCTACGAGCGGATGACGTTCACGTTCTCCGGCATCGCCAAGGCCCGTCTCGTGCTCGTCACCGTGAGCGGCGAGGAGAAGCGCGAGGCCCTGGCCCGGGTCGTCGCCGGCGAGGACGTCCCGGCCGCACGCATCGACGCCCCGCAGGTCGTGTGGCTGGTCGATCGGGCCGCCGCCGGCGACCTCGCGCCATGACCCGGCGTCCACCGGCCGGGGACATCCCCGAGACCGAGCGATCCGAGGCCGTCGACGAGCCGGCTCCCACCGAGGGGCCGGCGCTCGGCCCGCCGTTCGAGCGGGGCCTCCCCCGCTACCGCACCGGCGACGACGAGCTCGACCGTCGCATCGCCGACCTCGTTGCCACCGCCGGCGGGCCCGACGACGCGGCGCTCGTCTTCGAGCTGATCGTGTCGGCCATCCGGATGCAACGGGAGGACGTCGACCGTCGAGAGCTGAAGATCGCCAACTACACGCTGAAGGAGATGCGCTACGCCTTCCACGTCTTCGCCCCCTACCACGGGGTGCGGAAGGTCTCCGTCTTCGGTTCGGCCCGGACCCCGTCGGACGATCCGTCCTACGTCGCAGCGGCCGACTTCTCGGCTCGGATCGCCGAACGGGACTGGATGGTCATCACCGGTGCGGGCCCGGGGATCATGCAGGCGGGCATCGAAGGTGCCGGTCGTGACGCCTCGTTCGGCGTCAACATCCAGCTGCCCTTCGAACAGGTGGCGAACAGCGCCATCGCCGGCGATCCCAAGCTCATCAACTTCCGGTACTTCTTCACGCGCAAGCTGACCTTCGTGAAGGAGTCCGACGCCTTCTGCCTCCTGCCCGGCGGCTTCGGCACGATGGACGAGGCGTTCGAGCTGCTCACCCTCCTGCAGACGGGCAAGGCCTACCCGAGCCCGGTCGTCCTGCTCGATCCGCCCGGCTCCACCTACTGGGAGCGCTGGCAGCAGTTCGTCGAGCAGGAGCTCGTCACGGGCGGGCTCATCAACGCGGCGGACCTGTGCCTCGTGCACCTCACGGACGACATCGACGACGCGATCGACCACATCGAGCGCTTCTACCGGAACTACCACTCGATGCGCTACGTCCGCCGGCGCCTCGTGATCCGCCACCGCCATCCGCTCACCGACGAGGAGCTGAACAGCCTCGGCAACGAGTTCGCCAGCATCATGAGCGGCGGCGGGATCGAGCGGGCGGAGCCGTCACCAGCTGAGATCGCGGACGACGACGTCCTCGACCTCCACCGCTTCAGCTTCGTGTTCGACCAGTTCGGCCACGCCCGCCTCCGCCAGCTGATCGACCGGCTGAACGAGCTCGGTCCGGACGATCCCACGCCGGGTGCGGCGACCGCCTAGGACACCGCCAGCGGGTGCGGCGCGGCGTTGCGCAACCGCGACCCGCTGAAGTCGAGCGTCGAGGCGGCCACCTGCCGCCACCACGGCCAGATCGAGGGTGTGATCCGCAGCTCGATGCCGGCACCGGCGTGCCGTCCGACGAGGTCGTCGATCTCGAGCCGCTCGATCGGCTCGACGGCGGTCGAGGAGGTCCAGTAGCCGCCGACGTCGTGGCGGGCGAACGACGACTCGGGCAGCCGGTACAGGTGGAGCGTCGTGGTCTGCACCGCTGGCAGCCAGCTCTGCTCGATGACGTGGATGCGGTCGGCGTCGGTGTCCCCGAAGAAGCGCTCCCGGTCGTCTGCTGACTCGCGGCCCGACAGCCAGATGCAGCCTCGCGGGCAGTCCCGAGGGAACCAGAACGTCGGCAGGTGCCGGGTGTCGATCGCCCACACCGCCGGTGGCGCATCGCGGTTCGACGCCGGCACGTGCGGCACGAAGCGCTCGATCGTCGGATCCTCGCTGACGTGCCACAGCGCGTGCGGCCCCTCGCCGATGTAGGGCGGGGCAGGCGGACGACCTGTGGTCACCCGCTCAGCCTGTCACGATCCGTCGGAGGGGGGCCGACCGTTCCGCTCGGCGAGCTCGCGGAACGCGTCGGGCACCCCGCCATCGCCGCGCAGCTGGACGCCGGCCAGGCCGACGGCATCTCGGCCGAAGCGGTCCCGCACCGCGTCGACGGCCCGATCCACGGAGCGTCGTGCGACGCCAACACCGGAGCCGGGACGGCGGGTGGCGCCGGGCAGACCCAGCTCGAGCTCCAGCTGCACCGGTGCGGCCCCGACGAGGCCCGAGACCGACAGGCCGAGGAGGCTGATCTCGCGCTCCTCGGGGTGGTCTCGCAGCGCAGCGGCGGCGAGCTCGACCGCGACCGAGGTGACGGTGAGCGTCTCGGCGATCGGCTCGGGCAACGTGACCGAGCGGGTGACCGACCGGAGGTCGGTGAACCGCACCCGCGTGGTGATGGTCCGCCCCGTGAGGCTCGCGCGCCGCATCCGTCCGGTGACCCGATCGGCGAGGTGGCCGAGGGTGGTGCGCAGCTGCTCCGGTGTGGCGGCACGGCGCCCGAGCGCCGACTGCGCGCCCATCGAGCAGTTCCGCGACCCGTCCACCACCCGACGTCGGTCGACGTTGGCGGCTCGCTCGTGGAGCGAGCGGCCGATGGCCGAGCCGAGCAGACGCTCGAGGTGGCCCCGGTCGAGCTCGACCAGCTCGCCGATCGTCGTGATGCCCCGCCCGGCGAGGCGTTGCCTCGTGACCGGCCCGACACCCCACAGGAGCCCGACCGGGAGCGGCGCGAGGAACCGGCGTTCGGTGCCGGCGGGGACGACGACGAGCCCGTCGGGCTTGGCCACCTGCGACGCCACCTTGGCGAGGTGCTTGGTGGTCGCCACCCCGACCGAGATCGGCAGCCCGACATCGGAGCGCACCCGCTGGCGGATCGAGCGTGCGATCTGGGTCGGGTCGCCGAAGAGGCGCCGCGTGCCGCGGACGTCGAGGAAGGCCTCGTCGATCGACACCCGCTCGACCAGCGGCGTCACGTCGCGCAGGATCGCCATCACCTCGTCGCCGAGCCTCTGGTACTCGCGGAAGTGCCCGCCGACGCTGACCAGCTCGGGGCACAGCTGCCGCGCCCTCCACCCCGGCATGCCGCCGCGCACGCCACGCGCACGCGCCTCGTAGGAGGCGGCGAGCACGACGCCGCCGCCGACCACGACCGGACGACCGCGCAGCCTCGGATCGAGCAGCTGCTCGACCGACGCGTAGAAGGCGTCCAGATCGGCGTGCAGGATCGTCGCCTCGTCGGGCTCGCCCATGCACGAGGAGGCTAGTCGAACATACGTTCGTCTCGGCGCGGAACCATCACGCCCGCGGTCATGCGGGTGGTGTGGTGGGTGTGCGGTCGGGGCGGTGGATGGTCCAGGTGCCGTCGGGTGCGCGGGTGGGGTGCCAGCCGTGGTTCTTGAGCCGGTTGTGGGTGTCGCAGAGGACGGCGGCGTTGGCTTGGTCGGTGGGTCCGCCTCGGCTCGCGTCGATGGTGTGGTCGATCTGCAGGCCGCGTTGTCGGTGGCAGCCGTTCCAGATGCAGCGCAGTCCGTCGGGGTGGGCGAGGGTGTTGGTGAGCTCGGCAGCCTGGCGGGCCGAGCCGGTGAAGAACCTTCGGCGGCGTCCGAGGTCGATCACGTTGGAGTTGGCGTCGATGATCACGCGGCGGACCTGGCCGGCCAGTGCCGCGGCGACCACGTCGGACGGCGCGAGGGGCACCCCCGAGACGGTGCGGCAGAGGCGCGGCCCGGTCGGGTCGGCCACCGTCTCGGTGCCGGTGAGGGCGGTCTCGAAGGTGTGCAGGTCGACCACGATGTTGACCAGCGGCACGGCCCGGCCGACGGTGGAGGCCGCGCGGGCGAAGATCGCGGCGAGGGCGTCGGCGCCGCGCTGGGCGGCGCTGCGGGGCAGGTCGGCGTCGGTGGCGGCGTCGCCGAGCCGGGCGCGTGCCTCGGTCCAGTCCGCGAGGAGCTCGGCACGGGCGAACCACTCGAAGGTCTCCGCGATGGCGGCGCCCTGGAGGTTCCCGAACCCGCCGGTGAGGCTGAACCCGCCGTCGAAGTTCTCCACCACCGACCCGCTCCGTCGCGCGTGGGTCGTCTCGGCGTCCTGTTCGGTGCCGTCGACATCGGCGAGGCGTTCCCACTCCCGCAACCACCGACAGAACCCCTCATGGCCCTCGCTGCGTGCCATCTCGACGAGCACGTCCTCGACCAGCGGCAACAGATGACCGACCCGGGGGTTGCGGGCCACCCGCTCGACCGCCCGCACATGCCCGGTCGGCACCTCCCCCGCCTGATGCGCCGCGGCCAGCGCCGGCAGGTCCCGCAGCACACGGGCGCACTGCACCCGAGCCCGGGCCTCGGCGTGTGGCAACCGGCCCAGGTGACGCACCGCCACCGCCGCCGACACCAGACCATCCACCACATACGCCTGGGAGCGGTCCAGGTGCCCCGCGAGGCGGTCGGTCACCGCGTCCAACCGGCGGCGCAGGACCTCCACGTCGCGCACCAACCGCATCTCCGAGCGGGCATCCAACGCATCGAGATCCACCGCCCCGAGCAGATCCACCGCCCGCGCCAACGCCGACAACGCCCCAGCCACCGTCGACTCCGCTTCCCCGACATCGAGCAGCACCACCGGTGCCACCTCCCACTCGCCATCGCCGCACACAAGCCGGCACCGAAGCCGACGAACACGGCAGTCCGGACCCGGGGAAGAACGACCCGACCACCTGCACACCACCCTACGCAGGGGGTGTGACAGTCGACGTCGGTGCGACGCAGCTGTGGGTCAGTCGGTGCCGGGGTCCCACTCGGGCTGTGCCCGGACCCACGCGGCCACGGCGTCGACGTCGACGTCGTCGGTGGTGTCGACCTCCAGCAGCGGTCCGTCGAGCCCCAGGGGCCGACAGCCGTCCTGCACCAGCTCCTCGAGCTTGTTGCGGGGCTGGCGGCTGTCGAGGTGGCCCGGGTGGCGCTCGTCCTCGGCCCGCTGCTGGAAGCGCGCGATCGCGAGGTCGGGGTCGCACTGGCAGTGCACCTCGATGAGCGGCTTGCCGAGGGCGCGCAGGTCGTCGAGCGCGACGTCGCGGTGGAAGACGGCCTCGATGACGGCCGCGGGGGTGCTGGCGGCGATGTTGTAGAGCACCGCCATGCTCGCCCGCCCCATGCGGCGGGACCACAGCCGGTCGCCGACGCCGAGCTCGTCGAACAGGGTCTCCTTCACGACGTCCTTCGACAGGAGCGGGAGGTGCAGCTGCTCCGCGAGCGGGCGGGCCAAGCGCGTCTTGCCGCTGCCCGGCGCACCGCTGACCACGATGTAGCAACCGGACATCTCAGACCTCGACGTCGTCGGGTTCGCGGAGGATGGACGCGGCCTTCTCGACGGCCCGACGAGCCCGGGTGAGGCGCTTCTCGTCGACTGGGAGCTCACTGCCGCCCGCATCGATCGACTCACGAAGTCGGGCGATGGCGAGATCGGCCAGCTCCTCGGAGATCGCCTCGAGCCTCGTGCGAATGTCATCGAACTCCCCCGACATGGGACTCCTCTCGGTCACCCGGCTGCCGCGTGCGCGGTCCCGACCGGGTGCTTCCCCCTGATCCCATCGCGTCCGAGGTGCTCGGAGCAACCCCACGGCCACTACCCTCGCCACGATGTCGATCCTGTCCGGCGAGATCCACGAGTGGGTCTCCTTCGTCGACGAGCACCAGGACACCTGGATCTTCGACCTCACCTTCCTCACCAGCCCCTGGACGTGCATCTTCGGCCGGGGGTGCCCGGGCATCCTCACCGAGCCCGCGCCGGAGCTGGCGCAGGGCTGCTGCTCCTACGGCGCCCACTTCACCGACTCGGAGGACGTGGCGAAGGTCGAGGCCGCGGCCGCCCGCCTGACCCCCGCCACCTGGGAGCACATCGACGAGGCCCGACGCCAGGGCGGACCGCTCGAGGAGGTCGACGGCACCACCGTGTCGCTGCTCGTCGATGACGCCTGCATCTTCCTGAACGGTCCCGACTTCCCCGGCGGTCCGGGGTGCGCGCTGCACCGTGCCGCGCTCGAGCACGACGAGCGCCCGCTCGACTGGAAGCCGGCGGTCTGCTGGCAGGTGCCGCTGCGGCTCGTGACCTCGACCGACGAGAACGAGCGGACGACCTACACGCTGCGGGAGTGGCAGCGCGGCGACTGGGGCGACGGCGGGTACGAGTTCAACTGGTGGTGCACCGACGCACCGGAGGCGTTCGTCGGCCACCGCCCCGTGTACGAGGAGATGCGTGACGAGATCATCGAGATGGTCGGGATCGAGCTGTACGCGCGCTTCGTCCAGTACGTCGAGGCGCGGGGGTCATCGGTCGCAGTTCCTCATCCCGCGCTCAAGAAACGACGCTAGACGTCCGACGGTGACAGGGTGAACGGCTTCACGCGCGACGCGCTCCAACGATCGATCGACGCCAAGGGGATCTTGTTCCCGCCCCACGTGCTCGACCAGGTCGTCGCGGCGATCGACGCCGGCAAGCACCTGATCCTCACCGGACCCCCGGGCACCGGCAAGACCACGCTCGCCTACGTCGCCGCCGAGGTCGCCCAGAAGGCCATGCTCTGCACGGGCTACCTCCCGACGACGGCCACCAGCGAGTGGACCACGTTCGAGACGATCGGCGGGCTCCAGCCGACCGCCGAGGGCCTCATCTACCGGCCGGGCCTGTTCGTCGAAGCGATCATGACCGGGCGCTGGCTGGTGATCGACGAGCTCAACCGCTCCAACTTCGACCGGGCGTTCGGGCAGCTGTTCACGGTCCTCTCCGGCTCGCCGGTGGTCCTGCCCTTCAAGCGATCGGGCCAGCCGCAGCCGATCTCGATCGTGCCGTCCGGCATCGATCCGCCCGACGACACCGACGTGATCCGCATGCCGGCGTCGTGGCGGATCATCGCCACGATGAACGTCTTCGACAAGAACCTCCTGTTCGAGATGTCGTACGCGCTCATGCGCCGCTTCGCCTTCATCGAGGTGGGCACGCCGGACGAGGACGCCTACGTGAAGCTCCTCCAGGGTCCTGGCGAGATCGTCACGCGGCTCCTGCCGCTGCGCCGCTTCAGCGACCTCGGGCCTGCGGTGTTCCTCGACGCCGCCCGCTACGCGGCCCGACGGGCCGAGGACGGCACCTCCGAGTCGCGCCTGCTGTACGAGGTCTTCTACGCCTACTTCCTGCCGCAGTTCGAGGGCATGGACGACGACAAGGCCACCGCCCTCTACCGGACGGTCGAGCCGCTGTTCGACGAGCCCGAGCGCCTCGAGGCGCAGCGGACGATCGGCGAGGTCCTCGGCATCGAGCTGTCGATCTGAGCCCGACGATGCCCGTCGCCGTCGGTCACGCCACGCCCACCCACGAGATGTGGAGCCGGCTGCGACGCCCGTTCGACACGCCCGAGGTCGTCGACGCCGCGCTCGGGCTGTCCGAGGAGGTCATCGACCAGCTGATCGGCAGCCGGCTGGCCTCCGGTGACGGGGCGGAGCGGCTCCTCGCCCGCATGCCGGTCATCTCACGGGCGCTCTCGACCGCCATCCAGAAGCGGCCGGAGCGCTGCAGCGGCGAGCTGCGGGGCCCGGTCCTCTGGAGCGAGACGATGGCGGCGCGCGGCGCGAGCTACGCCGCCGAGGACGTGTTCGTGTGCGCCGTCCCGCGGCGGCACTACGACACCGACGAGAACCGGATCCTGGTGGCGGCCCTGGTGGCGATCCGCGACGCCGGGCGGGCCACCGACGCCCTGCCGGCCGACGCCTACGACGACGAGGTCCTGCGGCTGGCCCGCGCGAACGGCCAGAAGGCCGACCGCTGGCTGCACACCCAGCACCTGATCACGGTGCCGCGGACCCGTCCCACGCCGCGGGAGATCCGCCGGGTGCGCGCCGGGAGCCGCAAGGGGACCTACACGCCGGCCGTGCGCGTCCTCGAGGAGGCGCTCGAGCCGCTCACGGTCGACGACCTCCTCCCCTACTGCGACCGCCGGACCCGCGCCCAGCACGCCGTCCTCGTCGGCCTGGCGGCGCGCCTGGAGGCACGAGGGCAGCGGGTGCCGCACCTGCGTGCTCGCGACGGCGTCCTGCGGGCCGGCCCGCTCGAGTACCGCCACCCTCGCCTGCGCGGCGCCAACGCCGGGCTCCACGGCATCCTCCTCGGGGACGTCCTCGTCGACGTGCCGCCCGCCGGCGCGATGGCCCGACGGGACGTCGTCGTCGACTCGCTGCGGAGCCGAGCCGAGGGACGCCGCGTCGTCGCCGTGTTCGACGACGACGACCTGGATCGCGCCGTCGAGCTGTGGGCGGGCCCGCCCGCCGTGCCCTGAGCGGCTAGGACCGGCCGAGCCGGCGGCGGTCCTGCTCGCGCAGGACGCGCTTGCGCAACCGGAGGTTCGAGGGCGTGACCTCGACGAGCTCGTCGTCGGCGATCCACTCGATGCACGACTCGAGGGTGAGCTGGCGCGGCGGGGTCAGCTTGATGGCGTCGTCCGACGCGTGCGTGCGGATGTTCGTCTTCTGCTTCTCGCGGGTGACGTTCACCTGCATCTCGTCGCCCCGCGCCGACTCGCCGATGATCATGCCCTCGTAGACGGTCTCGCCCGGGCCGATGAACATCTCGCCCCGCTGCTGCAGGTTGTCGAGGGCGTAGCCGGTGGAGGTGCCGGAGCGGTCGGCGATCATGGCGCCGCCGCTTCGGGTGGGGAGCTCCCCGACCCACGGGATCCAGCCCTCGTGGTGCTGGTGCATCAGGGCGGTGCCGCGGGTGGCGGTGAGCAGGAGGGATCGGAAGCCGAGGAGGCCGCGGGACGGCGCCTCGATGGTGATGATCGTGCGTCCGGCATCGCCCGGCCGGAGGTCGGAGACCCGGCCCTTGCGGGGTGCCACCGCCTGGGTGACGGTGCCGACGAAGTCGTCGGGGACGTCGATCACGGCGTGCTCGAGGGGCTCGTGGCGGCGGCCGTCGATCTCGCGCTCGAGCACCTCCGGGCGGCTCACCTGCAGCTCGTAGCCCTCGCGGCGCATGCTCTCGATGAGGACGGCCAGCTGCAGCTCGCCGCGCGCCGCGACCTCGATGATGTCGGGCGAGTCGGTCTCGGCGAGGCGGATCGAGACGTTGCCGAGCACCTCGCGCTCGAGGCGCTCGCGCAGGTGGCGGGAGGTGAGGTACTTGCCCTCCTTGCCGGCGAGCGGCGACGTGTTCACCCCGAACGTCATCCGCATGACCGGTTCGTCGACGGTGAGGCGCGGGAGCGGCTGCGGGTCGGCGGCGTCGGCCAGGGTGTCGCCGATCTCGACCTCGGGGAAGCCGGCCAGCACGAACAGGTCGCCGGCGGCGCGCTCCTCGACCTCGACCCTGCTGACGCCCTCGACGCCGAGCAGCTGGCTCAGCCGTCGACGGACGAGCTCGTCGTCCTCGCCGCAGAGCGCGACCTGGTCGCCCTTGCGGAGTCGCCCGTTGATGACCCGTCCGACCGCGAGGCGGCCGAGGTAGTCCGAGGCGTCGAGGTTGGTGACGATGGCCTGGAGCGGGGCGTCCGGGTCGCCGGCCGGGGGCGGGACGGTGTCGATCAGCGTCTGCAGGAGCGGCCGGAGGTCGGCGTCCTCGCCGGGCATGCCCAGGCCGACGACGCTGCGGCCCTCACGGGCGACCGCGGAGATCACGGGGAACTCGATGTGGTGGTCGTCGGCGTCGAGGTCCATGAACAGCTGGTAGACCTCGTCGAGCACCTCGGCGGGGCGGGCGTCGCCACGGTCCACCTTGTTGAGCACCACGACGGCGGGCAGGCCGATCGCGAGCGCCTTCGACAGGACGTAGCGGGTCTGGGGCAGGGGCCCCTCGGCGGCGTCCACCAGGAGCAGCACGCCGTCGACCATCGTGAGCGCCCGCTCGACCTCGCCGCCGAAGTCGGCGTGCCCCGGGGTGTCGACGAGGTTGATCCGCACGCCCTCCCAGGTGATCGAGGCCGCCTTCGCGAGGATCGTGATGCCCCGCTCGCGCTCCTGGTCGCCGGAGTCGAGGACGCGCTCGGCCACCGCCTCGTTCTCGCGGAAGGTTCCCGCCGCCTTCAGGAGGGCGTCGACGAGGGTGGTCTTGCCGTGGTCGACGTGGGCGACGATGGCGACGTTGCGGAGGCTGGTGGGAGGCACGAAGGGGAGATGCTACCGGTCTGGTAGGAAGGCTCCATGCACACGAGGCCGGGAGCTGACGCCAGGCGATGACGGCGAACGCGTCTCGCCTCCTCCTCGCGGCCATCCTCACCGGCATCCTCGTCGGGCTCACGGTCGCCGGGTTCGAGTGGCTGACGACCGAGCTCGTGCTCCACGCGCTGCTCGAACGCCCGACGTGGCAGCTCGCCCTCGCCCCGGGCGTCGGCCTCGTGACCTGCGCCCTCCTCCTCCGCTGGGTGGCCGGCGGCGCAGGTCCGAGCACGTCGGACGAGTACGTCCGCGAGTTCCACGCCCGCAGCCCACGGCTCCCGATCCGCCAGATGCCGGGGAAGCTGCTCGCCGGCGTGGCCACGATCGGGTCCGGCGGCGCCCTCGGGCTGGAGGGCCCCTCGGTCTACGCCGGCTCGACGCTCGGCCTCGAGGTCTCCGCCCGCCTGCGGCGCTGGTTGGCTCTCGACGACGCCCGCCTCCTGCTCTCCGCGGGCGCGGCCGCGGGCATCGCCGCCGTCTTCCAGACGCCGGCGACCGGCGTGATCTTCGCCCTGGAGTCCCCCTACAAGGACGACGTCGCCCGCCGGGCGCTGCTCCCCGCCCTGCTCGCGTCCGCGGCCAGCTACATCACCTTCGTCGTCGTGCTCCAGCCCGAGGACGCCCTCCCCGTGCTCGGCCTGCGCCCCGGCCCGATCGAGGCGACCGAGCTGATCGGCGCCGCGATCCTCGGGGTGCTGGCCGGCCTGTTCGGGCGGGGGACGGCGTGGATGGTGACGGTCACGAAGGAGATCGTCGGCCGGGTCCGCCTGCGGTACAGGATCGTGGTCGCCGCGACGGTGCTCGCCGCCCTCGTCGTCGTCAGCGAGGCGCTCTTCGAGGCGCCCCTGTCGCTCGGACCCGGCATCCAGGCCATCGAGTGGGTGACCGACCCGGAGCGGTCGCTCACCCTGATCGCCGCGCTCTTCGTCGTCCGCATCCTCGCCACGCTCTCGACCCTCGGGGGGAGCGGGTCGGGTGGGCTGTTCATCCCCCTGGTCGTCCAGGGCGTCATCCTCGGTCGGTTCGTCGGCGGTCTGCTGCCGGGCACCGAGGCGTCCTCGAGCCTCTGGCCCACGCTGGGCCTGGCTGCCTTCCTCGGCGCCGGCTACCGGGCGCCGATCGCGGCGGTGATGTTCGTCGCCGAGAGCACGAGCGGCGACAGCTACGTCGTGCCGGCGCTCATCGCCGCGGCGGTCTCACAGCTCGTGGCCGGCTCCACGACGGTGGCGAGCGGCCAGCGCTCGGCACGGATCGGCCACCTGGAGGGGCGCCTCCAGCTCCCGATCGTCGCCGTGATGTCGACCGACGAGCTCACGGTGCCACCCGACGCCGCGCTGTCGGAGTTCATGGACCTCCACGTGCTCGGGCGTCGGCGCCGCACCGTCGCCGTCGTCGACGGCGACACGTACCTCGGCACGTGCTCGCTCGCCGACGTCGCGACCGTGGAGCGGGAGCGCTGGGAGATCACGAGCGTCGCCGAGGTCATGCGCACGGACGCGCCGACGGGACGCCCGGGGTGGACGCTGAAGGAGGCCGTCGCCGCCATGGAGCGCAACGACCTCGACGTGCTGGCCGTGACCGACGAGTCGGGCACGTTCGTCGGCATCGTGGACGCCGACGAGGTCGTCCGCCTGGATCAGATCCTCGACGAGACGGATCCGTCGAGCCAGGGGACGGAGTGAGCGGTCAGTCCTCGTCCTCGTCGTCGGCGTACTCCGACCACTCGGGGTGCTCGTCGTCGCCCTCCGGCGACGCCGGCCGCTCCGATTGGAGGGACTCGAACAACCCTTCGATGTCGATGTCCTGCGAGCGCTTCAGGGCTCGCGCTTCTTCGAACCGCCGGTGGCGACCCTTCTTCACGGGCCAGCTCCTGTCGTGCGAAAGACGTTCCTGGCGTCACCATACCCCCTCGGCGTCCGTGATCCTGGCACCACGCACGATCCTCCTCGTTCCCCCTCGTGGTGCGCCGTTCCCCGTCGTCCCCCGGGGGCCCCGGTGATCGACGTCCCGTGGCTCGTCGTGCTCGCCGTGGGCTCGGCGGCGGTCGGGGCCCTCGGGGGCCTCGGGGGCGCGGTCTTCCTCGTCCCCGCGCTGGTGGTGGGCGGCGTGGAGCCGATCGACGCCGCGCCCCTCGGGCTCATCTCCGTCGCCGCCGGATCGCTGGCTGCGGCGCCGCGCCAGCTCGAGCACGGGTTGGTCCACCACCGCCTCGGCATCACCCTCGAGGTGGCGGCCTCGGCCGCCGCGGTGGTCGCCGCCGTCGTGTCCTCGGAGGTGTCCGGCGACCTGCTGCGGGTGGTCCTCGCGGTCAGCGCCGGTGGCGCGGGCGTGGCCGGCCTCCTCCGCAGCGAGGTGCGCAACGTCGCGCTGCCCGAGTTCGCAGGTGAGCCGCCGGCGGAGTGGCCGGGGACGCTCGGCGGGGCCTACGCCGGACCGGGCGGCGTCATCCCCTATCGGGCCCGCAACGTGCCGCAGGGACTGGTGGCGATGGTCGTCGCCGGTGCCATCACCGGCCTGTCCGGGGTCAGCGCGGGGTTCGTGAAGACGCCGGCCATGCGCGAGCTGATGTACATCCCCGTGAAGGTGGCCGCCGCCACCACCACGTTCACGGTGGGCATCACCGCGGCGACGTCGCTGCTCGTCTTCGCCGGCCAGGGCCGCATCGACGTCGCCGCGGGATCGGCGGTGGCGCTCGGCGGCCTCGTCGGCGGTGTCATCGGCGCGGCGGTGCAGGAGCGGCTGTCCCCGAAGGGCGTTCGCCGTGCGCTCTCGATCGTGCTCGTCGTCGTCGCCGTCGTCGTCCTGGTGGACCCGTGAGCGCGCCGGGCCCCCATCCCCTCGTCGGCCGCCAGCGCCACCTCGTGACGTTCCTGCGGGCGCTGTACGTGCTCGCCTTCGCGCTGGCGCTGGCCGGCGTCGTCCTGCCCGGCGAGGCGGGCGACGCCGCGGGCACCGCGCTCGTCGCCACCCTCGTCGCCGCGCCGGTGCTCCGCATCGCGTGGCTGCTCGTCCGTTGGATCCGCCGCCGCGACCTGCGCTTCGCCGCCGTGGCCTTCGGTCTGCTCGTCGTCATCGGCGCAGGGGCCGCGACGACGATCTGACGCGTCAGCCCTGGGGGGCGCCGCGCAGCGGCAGGTGCGAGCGCACCTCGAGGACCAGCCCGCCCTTGCCGTCGAAGGCCAGTGCGGCCTCGCCGGCGACGAGACGGCGGATCGGCTCGCCCACGAGCTCGGCCCGCCACCCCTGCGCCAGGCGTGCGTCCTCGTCACCCCGGAGCAGCGCTTCGAGATCGGCGCGGGTGGCGAGGAGGGCGGTGTCGATGTCCTCCTCCCGAGCGAGCTGGCTGACCCAGGACGACACGAGGCCGACGGCCGGTCGCAGCTCCCGGGAGAGCTCGCCGTTCGTGGTGGGTTCGGCGGGCGCCGGCCCCGCAGCGGCGCCCTCGGCGACCGCCTCGAGGATCTGCCGGGCGACCTCGCCCTTCGCGTGTCGGTCGTCGACACCCCGGATCGATCGCAGCTCGTCCGGTGTGGTGGGCGCCCGCTGCGCGATCGCCACGATCGCGAGGTCGGCGAGCACGAAGCGGACCGGCTGGTCGACCTCCATCGCCCGCCGCTCCCGCCACGCCGCGACGGCCCGGGCGATCGCCCGTGCTCGCCCGCGCAGCTGACGGACCTCCTTGATGCGGGACCACGCCTCGTCCGGCGGGCGGTTGACCCGAGCCCGGTTGCGCAGGGCGTCGCACTCGTCGAGCGCCCAACCGAGGCGACCCCGCGCCTCGAGCGCCGCGACCTGCCGACCGTGGATCTCGACGAGGTGGGCGACGTCGGAGGCGGCGTAGGCGAGCTGCGCGTCGGTGAGGGGCCGCTGGAGCCAGTCGGTGAGCCGGTCGCCCTTCGGGAGGCGCACGCCGACCTCGCGCTCGACGAGCGATCCGAGCGACGGGTTCGACATGCCGAGGAAGCCGGCGGCGATCTGGGTGTCGAAGAGCTGACGGGGCACCGTCCCGCAGCACCGCAGCAGCACCTCGAGGTCCTGGGAGGCGGCGTGGACGACCGTGGTGGTGCCCTCGGCGTCGAGGATCTCGGCGAGGGGGGCGAGGTCGACCGCGAGGGGGTCGACGATCGCCACCTCGTCGCGCCAGGCGAGCTGGACCAGCGCGATGCGCGGGTAGTAGGTGCGCTCCCGGTGGAACTCGGTGTCGAGGGCGACGACGTGCTCGCCGCGCAGCTCCTCGACGACGGTGGCGAACCGCGCCGGGTCGGTGATCGGCTCGAGGCGGCTCACGCGCCGGTGGCGACGTCGCGGCCCGAGTCGATCCAGGCGAGCATGCCGCCCGCGACGTTCGTGGCGTCGTAGCCGGCACCGCGCAGCGCCTCGGTGGCCGCGGCGCTCCTGGCCCCCGACCGGCAGATCACGAGGATCGCCCTGTCGCGCGGCAGCTCGTCGAGGTGGTCCGGCAGCGTGTCGAGGGTGATGAGCGTGGCCGCACCGATGTGCGCCTCGTCCCACTCGTCGGGTCGGCGCACGTCGACCAGCAGGTCGTCGCCCCTCTCCAGGCGGTCGGCCAGCTCGTCGACGTCGATCTCGGGGATGTCCACCTGTGCGCTGCTCCTCGGCTCTCGGGGGAGGTCAGGCTAGTTCCGGGCGTCGCCGGTCGTCAGGTCCTCCGGGCGGTCCGCGTCGACGGTGGCCGCGGCCGCGAGTCCGTCGAGCTCGACGACGCGGAGGCCCTGGACGGCGCGGTGGACGGCCCGCTCGCCGTCCGCGAAGGCGCGGCGCACGTGCGGACCGGCGGTGCTCCGTCGCCACACGCCGTGCAGCCACTGCACGCGGCCGGCCGCGACGGGGACGACGAGGTCGACGTCGTCGACCGCCGCGTCGACGCAGCGCCGGACGGCCACCGGGTCCGGCTGGAGCAGGTCGGTGGCGAGCACGGCGACGAGCTCCTCGACGCCGGGGGTGCCGAGCGCGGTGAGGACGCCGGCGAGCGGCCCGTCACCCGGATGGATGTCGGCGACGGCCTCGAGCCCGGCGCGGCGCAGAGCGTCGAGGTCGCCCCCGACGCAGATCACCCGCGTGGCTCCCGCCTCGTGCAGCGCCCCGACGACCCGTCCGGCGAGCGGCCGGCCGTCCAGGTCGATCAGTGCCTTGTCGCGCCCCATGCGGCGCGACGCCCCTCCTGTCAGGACCGCGCCGCTGAACGGCACCCGGTCCGAGGCCGGCACGGACCCGCTCATCCCCCGTAGTTCATCCGGGTGTCCTCCATGCGGAGGACGTCGGCCTCCTCGTCGCCGAGGAAGGCGGCGTCGACCACCTCGCCGATGAAGAACGTGTGGTTGCCGAGCTCGACCGACTGGCGCACCTCGCAGTCGAGGTAGGCCGGGGCGCTCGCGAGGATCGGGGCCCCGGTGACCGCCTCGACGTACGGGAAGCCGTTGAGGGTCTGGGCGTCGGGGTCGTCCTCGGCCGGCTTGGTGAACTTGCGGACCACCGCACGGTCGTCGCGGGCGATCGTGCACAGCGAGAAGACGCCGCCGGCGCTGATGAGCTCGTGGGTCCACGCCGGCCGCTCGACGCCGATGCCGACGAGCTTCGGCTCGAAGCTGACCTGCGTGGCCCAGTTCAACGTCATGAGGTTGCGGCGGACCTCGCCGTCGACCTCGGCGCGGCTCCCGACCACGTAGAGCCCGTAGGGCAGCGTCCAGAGCACGCGCCGACGGAGGCGGTCGTACTCGTCGTGGCCCTCCTCGGTGTCGGGCACGCGGGGTGGGTACGGGCCGATCGGGCCGGAGCCTCCGGGTGTCGCCATGGGGCCACCGTACCGCTGCGCGCCGACCCGTCCCGCCGACGTGCGCCGCTCAGAGGTCGGCAGGCGGCCAGGCGGGATCGAGCTGGCGGAGGAACGTGGCGCAGCGCTCCGCCTCGTCCTCCTCGCCGATCGCGGCCGCCGTCCGTTGGAGCCCGGCGAGGGCCCGCAGGAACCCGCGGTTCGCCTCGTGCTCCCACCGCACGTAGCCCGAGCCTCGCCACCCGTTGGCGCGCAGGCGGTCGAGGCCACGGTGGTAGCCGACGCGGTAGGCGGCGTAGGACTCGACCACGTCGCGCCCGTGGTCGCCCAGGCGGGCCCAGGCGTCGAGGTCGCGGGGCCAGCGGGACACCACCTCGGCGACGGCGGCGCGACGCTCGGCCGCCTCGGTGCCGCGCAGGGCGGCGGCGAGGGCCTCGCGGGCGGCAGCCGGCTCGTCGTCGAGGATCGTCTCGGGCGGGCCGGAGGTGGACAGGTTGACGGGTCGGGCGTCGCTCATGGCACGAGGCTAGGCAGCGACGGCCAGGTCCACGGCCCGTCGCACGAAGGAGGCGAACTCGTCGGGGTGCGTCAGGTGGGCCCCGTGGCGCGCACCCTCGACCACCACGAGCTCGCCGTGGCGCACCTGGTCGACCAGCTCCTCGCTGGCCCTGGCGTGGTGGTCGCCCGACCCGCTCCCCGCGCCGGCGACCACCGGGCACCTGATCGCGGCGTCGTCGTAGGCGGGCGATCGGATCGTGGTCATGTCCGCCACGAGGGCCGGACCCTCGGCGCGCCGCGTGGCGCGGCTCCGCGCGGGCAGGCGCTCCCACCGGGCGTCGCCGATCATCCGGCGCATGAAGCGCTCCGCGGCCGTGGCCGCGTCGACCTCGCCGTCCTCCACCGCACGGGAGCCCGGCGACGCCGCCGGCCACCACGGCACCCACGGGCGCGGCGACTCGAACGCGCCGACGGCGAGGACGGCGTCGGGGTGCCGGGCGGCAGCCGCCAGGGCGATCGTGCCGCCCATCGAGTGGCCGACGACGACGCTCGGGGTGCCGTCGAGGACGTCGAGCAGGTCGGCGACGTGCTCGTCGACGGACGCCGGGACCGGCCAGGGGTGCCCCTGCGGATCGAGGCGGGAGTCGCCGTAGCCCCTCCGGTCGTAGCGCACGACGCGGAGCTCCGGGAGGCGGCGGGCGACCTTCGCCAGGCTCGTGGCCCGGTCCATCGTCCCGTGGACGAGCACGACCGGGGGCAGCATCGGGCGGGACCCGTCGGCGTCGTGCTCGTGGATGGCGAGCCCGTACCGGCCGGCCCGGCGGGCGACGCTCACGGCACGCGCACGACCCGCATGGTGTCGGCGGCCTCCGCACCCTCGCGCGACCCGGCGACCACGACGACGACGTCGCCGGACCGCACGTGCCCCTTGCTCGTGGCGTCCGACACCGCCCAGTCGACCATCTCCCCGAAGCGTCCGTGCGCGCCCGACAGCATCGCTGTGGCACCCCAGCTCATGCTCAGCTGGTGCACGGTCCGGTCGTCGGGCGAGTACGCCAGGATCTTCGCCTCGGGACGGAACCGGGCGATGGCGCGGGCGGTGAAGCCCGACCGGGTGATGCAGATGATGGCGTTGGCGTCCATGTCCATCGCCGCCCGCCAGGCGGCCATCGTGACGGTGTCGGTGACCTTCGTGTCGTGTCCGGCCACCTCGACGATGTGGCGGTGCTGGAGCTGCTCGGCCCACCCGTCGTAGTCGAAGCGCTCGTCGGCCCGCCCCGCGATCCTCGACATCGTGGCGATGACGAGCGCGGGGTCGTGGCCGATGGCCGTCTCCGCGGACAGCATCACCGCGCTGGTGCCGTCGAACACGGCGTTGGCGACGTCGGTGGCCTCGGCGCGGGTGGGGCTCGGCGCGTGGATCATCGACTCGAGCATCTGGGTGGCGGTGATCACCGGCCGCCCCATCGCGATGCACTTGGCGATGATGTCCTTCTGCAGGTGGGGCAGCTCGTCGATGGCGAACTCCTCACCGAGGTCGCCGCGGGCCACCATGATCGCCCCCGACGCCTCGACGATCCCCTCCAGGTTGTCGACCGCGGCCCGGGTCTCGATCTTGGCCACGATCAGCGGCCCGCGCGGGTGGGGCTCGACCCCGGCACGACGGATGTCGTGGGCCGACCGCACGAACGACAGGGCCACCATGTCGGTCCCCGCGTCGATGAACGTGTCGAGCAGCTCGAGGTCGCGATCGGTGGGCGAGGCCACGCGCAGGCGGTCGCTCGGGATGTGCACGCCGGGCCGCCCCTGGACCCAGCCGCCGTGGGCGACGCGGCCGATGAGGTGGTTGCCCGTCGACTCGTGGATCTCGACGATGACGGCCCCGTCGCCGAACATCAGCCGGTCGCCGGGGTGGATGTCGGCGAGCAGGTGGTCGTAGTCGACGTGCACCAGCTCCGGCGTGCTCGGCGCGCTGCCCGGCGTGAGTCGGATCTCCGTGCCCTCCATGAGCGTGACCCCGTCGTCCTCGCCGAAGCTGCCGGCGCGGACCTTGGGTCCCGGAAGGTCGACGAGGATGCCGACGTTGCGGCCGACGTCGGTGGCGGCTCGGCGGACCCGCTGGAAGCGGTCCATCTGCTCCTCGACCGTGCCGTGGGCCAAGCCGATCCTCGCCACGTCCATCCCGCCCTCGATCATCGCCCGCAGCGTCGCGGGGTCGTCGGAGGCGGGACCGATCGTGGCGATGATCTTCGTGCGTCGGGACATGGGCGTCACGCTACAGACCGCAGGCCGCCGGCCTGGGCGACGCTCAGGAGCGGGGCACCTCGACCCAGGGCCGGTCCTTGTCGACGCGGACGTCGCCGGGGAGTCCGAGGACGCGCTCGCCGAGGATGTTCTTCATGATCTCGGTGGTGCCGCCCTCGATCGAGTTGGCGCGCATGCGCAGGAAGCCGCGCTGGGGGGTCGAGGCGTCGGCCGCGGTCTCGGGACGGCGCATCGCGTAGTCGTCGTAGAGGAAGGCGTCGGAGCCCATCGCGTTCATGGTGAACGCGGTGATCTCCTTGTTGAGCTCGGCCGAGGCCAGCTTTCCGACCGATCCCTCCGGCCCCGGGACGCCGGCCTTGCGGTTCTCCGCGGCGCGGATGTTCGTGAGGCGCAGGACCTCGGCGCGCACCCACAGCGCCATCAACTGGTCCTTCTTCGCCGCCCGCTCCGCCGGGGTCATGCCAGGGGCCCGCTCGGTGAACTCGCGCACGGCCGTGGCGATGTACCCCGATCCGCGCGGCGCGACCGTGCCCCCGATCGAGACCCGCTCGTTCATCAGCGTGGTGAGCGACACCTTCCAGCCCTCACCGATGTCGCCGAGCCGCTCGGCGTCGGGGATCCGGACGTCGGTGAAGTAGACCTCGTTGAACTCCGCGTCGCCGGTCATCTGGCGCAGCGGGCGCACGTCGACGCCGGGGGCCTCCATGTCGACCACGAAGTAGGTGAGGCCCTTGTGCTTGGGCTGGTCCGGGTCGGTGCGGGCGACGAGCATGCCCCAGCGCGAGAGGTGGGCGAGCGTGGTCCAGACCTTCTGGCCGTTGACGATCCACTCGTCGCCGTCGCGGATGGCCCGGGTCGACAGCCCGGCGACGTCGGAGCCCGCCCCCGGCTCGCTGAAGAGCTGGCACCAGATCTCCTCGCCGGTGAACAGCGGCCGCAGGTAGCGCTGCTTCTGCTCCTCGGAGCCGTGCGTGACGACGGTGGGCGCACCCATGCCGTAGCCGATCGGGTTGCGGCCGTAGGGGCTCGGCGCGTGCACCTTCGCCAGCTCGGTGTTGACGACGTTCTGCAGCTTCGGCGAGAGGCCGAGACCACCGTGGCCCTCGGGGAAGTGCACCCAGGCGAGCCCGAGGTCGAACTGCGCCCCGAGGAACCCCGTGACGTCGGAGGGGTCGTGCTCGGCGACGAGCCGGCCGACCAGGTCGCGCACCCGCGCCTCGTCGGTGTCCACGGTGGTGTCGGTGGCGGTCATCTGGCTCGGTTCCCCCTGTCGGACGGGCGTGTGCTCGGCGTCACACCCTACTCGTCGCTGCGTCTATGTTGACAGCATGTCGAACTACCCGGGCCACTTCGCCACCACCCGTCCCGACCACCCGGCCTACGTCATGGCCTCCACCGATCGGGCCGTGACCTACAAGGAGCTCGACGACCGGGCGAACCAGGTCTCGCAGCTGATCCGGGCCGCCGGCGTCCAGGAGGGCGAGCACGTCGCGTTCTGCCTCGAGAACCACGTCGACTTCTACCCGATCGCCTGGGGCTGCGCCTATGCCGGCGTCTACTGGACCGCGATGAGCTCGCGCCTCACCCACGAGGAGATGGAGTACATCCTCGACGACTGCGGCGCGAAGGTGTTCATCACCAGCGCCTACAAGGAGGACGCCGCCCGCACCCTCCTCGGCCGCAACCCCGGGATCACCCACCGCTACATCCTCGACATGGACCTCGAGGGCTACGAGCGGCTCGAGGACGCCATCGCTGCGCAGCCCGCCGAGCCGCTGCCCGACCCCCGCTGCGAGGGCCCGGACATGCTGTACTCGTCCGGCACGACGGGGCGCCCCAAGGGCGTGAAGATCCCGCTGCCCGGCACCGAGCTGGGCACGCCGACCGCGCTGGCCGGCGTCGCCCAGCTGCTCTTCGGCTTCGACGAGGACGCCGTCTACCTCTCCCCCGCGCCGCTGTACCACGCCGCGCCGCTGCGCTTCTCGATGGGCGTGCACCGCGTCGGCGGCACCGTCGTGGTCATGGACCGCTTCGACCCCGAGCTCGCGCTCCGCAACATCGAGCGCTACCGGGTCACCACCTCCCAGTGGGTGCCGACGATGTTCGTCCGCATGCTGAAGCTCCCCCAGGAGATCCGCGACCGCTACGACGTGTCGAGCCTGAAGGTCGCCATCCACGCCGCCGCCCCCTGCCCCGTCCCGGTCAAGGAGCAGATGATCGAGTGGTGGGGCCCGGTGCTGCACGAGTACTACGCGGGCACCGAGGGCAACGGCTTCGTCTACACGAACTCCGAGGACTGGCTCGCCCACAGGGGCTCGGTCGGCAAGGCGCTCACCGGCACCATCCACATCCTCGACGAGAACGGCGACGAGGTGCCGGTCGGGTCGGAGGGCACCGTCTACTTCGAGAGCGAGGCCTCCTTCGAGTACCACAACGACCCGGACAAGACCCGCGACTCGCGGGATCCGAAGGGCCGCGGCTGGTCGACCCTGGGCGACATCGGCAAGCTCGACGAGGACGGGTTCCTCTACCTCACCGACCGCAAGGCGTACATGATCATCACCGGCGGCGTGAACGTCTACCCCCAGGAGGCCGAGAACGTCCTCACCATGCACCCGGCGGTGCTCGACGTCGCCGTCATCGGCGTGCCGAACGAGGACTTCGGCGAGGAGGTCAAGGCCGTCGTGCAGCCGGCCGAGGGCCACGCGGGCACCCCGGAGCTGGCGAGCGAGCTCATCGCCTACTGCCGCGAGCACCTGGCCGACGTGAAGTGCCCCCGATCGGTCGACTTCCGCGACGAGCTGCCCCGCCACCCCACCGGCAAGCTCTACAAGCGGCTCCTGCGCGACGAGTACTGGGCCGGGCACGACTCGCGCCTCGTCTGATCGGTCCGACGTGCCCCGGTCCGACGTCGCCTTCCTCGACCACCCCGGCCCGCTGCCCTTCGCCCACCGGGGCGGGGCCGGGGACTGGCCCGAGAACACGATGCCCGCGTTCGAGGGAGCGGTCGCGCTCGGGTACCGCTACGTCGAGACCGACGTGCACGTCACCGCCGACGGCGTCCTCGTCGCCTTCCACGACGAGTCGCTCGACCGGGTCACCGACCGATCGGGGCTGATCCGCGACCTGCCCTGGTCGGAGGTCGGCGCGGCCCGCGTCGACGGTCGCGAACCCATCCCGCTCCTCGAGGACATCCTCGGCACCTGGCCCGACCTCCGCGTCAACATCGACCCCAAGCACGACAGCTCGGTCGAGGCGCTGGTCGACGCGATCCGCCGCACCGGGTCGCTGCGGCGGGTGTGCATCGGCTCGTTCTCCGACCGCCGCCTCGCCCGGGTGCGCGAGGAGCTCGGACCCGAGCTGTGCACGTCGCTCGGCCCGAAGGGCACCGCCAAGCTCAAGGCGGCGGGCTACGGGGCGCCCGTCCGCCTGCCCGCCCAGTGTGCGCAGGTGCCGGTGCGGTCCGGGCGGGTCGTCGTCACCGACGAGCGCTTCGTGCGGGCGGCCCACAAGCTCGGCCTCCAGGTCCACGTGTGGACGATCGACGACCCGGCCGAGATGCACCGACTGCTCGACATGGGTGTCGATGGGATCATGACCGACCGGCCCGCCGTGCTGCGCGAGGTCCTCGAGCAGCGCGGCGAGTGGGTGGGCGGCTGATCGCCGACGGGTGCTAGGAAGCGGTCCCATGGCGATCGGACCGATGACCAAGGACCAGCGCGAGGCGTTCCTCGCCGACGTGCACGTGGGGATCCTCGCGATCGACGAGCCCGGTCGGGGGCCGTTCGCGCTGCCGATCTGGTACGTCTACGAGGAGGGCGAGGTGCGGGCCTGGACGATGCCGGGCACGCTGAAGCACCGCCTCGTCGAGGCCGCGGGGCGGGCGACCCTCACCGTGCAGACCGAGACGCCGCCGTACCGCTACGTCAGCGTCGAGGGCCCGGTCGTCTGCGACGACGGGCCGCGCGACGTCTCGGTGGCCATCCGCTACCTCGGCGAGAAGCTCGGCACCGCGTACGGCGGCAGCGGCCGCGGCGGGGTCCGCATGCGGCTGACCCCCGAGCACTGGCGCACCGCCGACTACGACCGGTAGCCCGCCTCGTCCGTCTCCGCGGTCATCGGCGCTCGGGCACGAGGACGCCGGGGTTGAGGATTCCCGCCGGGTCGAGCGCGTCCTTGATCGACCGGAAGGCGGCGATCTCCTCGGGCGTCCGGTTCAGGTGGAGCCACGGGCGCTTGGCGCGCCCGATGCCGTGCTCGGCGCTGATCGACCCACCGGAACCGGCCACGAGCTCGACGACGGCCCGGTCGACCGTCTCGTCGTCGGGGGCCAGGCCGGTGACGTTGACGTGGAGGTTGCCGTCGCCGGCGTGGCCGAACAGCCACAGGCGGGCCGCGGGGGCGAGGTCCGCGACGAGGGCCCGGACCTCCTCGACGAACCGTCCCAGACGGTCGAGCGGCACGGTCACGTCGAGCTTGTGCGGCGGGGTGTCCCCCACCTGGTTGATGACGTCGGTGTGGTCGTCGCGCCAGCGCCACAGCTCCTCGCAGCGCGGACCGTCGGTGGCCACGGCGGTGTCGACGACGCCGTCGAGGTCGGCGAGCACGGGCGCCAGGCCCTCGAGCAGGTCGCCGGAACCGGCCACCTCGACGAGCAGGAGCGCGGCGGCCCCGTCGAACGGGGGTCGGGCCCCGCGGGCCTCCCCCACGGCGGCGACGCCGTCGGCGAAGACGAGCTCCAGCGCCTCGAGGGCCGGGAGCCGCCGTCGCAGGGGGCCGATCGCCGCGACGGCGGCCGCGGTGCCGGTGAAGCCGACGAGGGCGACGGCGCGCTGCTCGACCGCCGGGACGAGGGCGAGCCGTGCCGCCGTGATGACGCCGAGCGTGCCCTCGCTGCCGCACAGCAGACCGGCGAGGTCGTAGCCCGTGTTGTCCTTCACCAGGCCGCCGAGGTGCGAGATCACGCTCCCGTCGGGCAGGACGGCCTCGACGCCGACGACGTGGCGGCGGGTCATCCCGTGGCGGACGACGTGGTGCCCACCGGCGTTCGTGGCGATCGTCCCGCCGACCGTCGCCGTGTCCCGCGCCGCGAGGTCGACCGCGTAGCGCCAGCCGGCAGCCGCCGCCGCGGCCTGCACCGCGGCGAGGGTGGCACCCGCGCCAGCGGTGATCTGACCCGTCGAGTCGTCGACCTCCCCGACGGCGTCGAGGCGCCGGGTGGAGACGACGACCGAGCCGACGGCGGGCACCGAGCCCGCCACCAGACCGGTGTTGCCGCCCTGGGGGACCACGGGGACACCTGCCGCCGCGCAGGCCCGCACGACCGCCGCCGCCTCGGCCGTGGAGCCGGGTCGGACGACGGCGCGGCACTCCCCGGTCCAGCGGCCGGTCCAATCGGTGCGGAAGGGGAGGGTCGTGCCCTCGTCGGTCAGGACGTGGGTCGCCCCGACGACCTCGGCGAGCGCCGCGAGGAGGTCGTCCGCCACGTCAGTCCTCGTAGACGGGATCCCGCTTCTCGAAGTAGGCGCTCACCGACTCGAGCTGGTTGGGCGAGCCGATCAGCGAGCCCATCGTGCGGGCCTCGTCGGCGAACTGCTCGGCCACCGTGACCTGCCCGACCTGCGACAGGAGGCGCTTGCCGTGCCGGATGGCGTCGGGGCTCTTCGAGGCGATCTCGCGGGCCAGCGCCATGGCGTCGGCGTGGGGGTCGTCGCTCAGGTGGGTGGCGAGGCCGAGCTCGACGCACTCGGTGCCCGGCACCATGCGACCGGTGAACGTCAGCTCCTTCGCCACGTCGAGCCCGACGAGGCGCGGGAGCATCTGGGTGCCGGTCATGTCCGGGATGAGACCCCAGCGGATCTCGAGGACGCTCATCGTGGCCTCGGGGTGGATGAAGCGGATGTCGGCGCCGAGGGCCAGCTGGAAGCCGGCGCCGAGGGCGGGACCGTGGACGGCGGCGATCACCGGGACGGCCTGCTCGGTCCAGGTGTAGACGGCCTGTTGGCCCCGTGAGGTGATGCGGCCCTCGTTGTCGAGCAGGCGCTCGCCGCTGCCGCCGCCCTCGCGCCGCGGTCCCGACGCCATGGCCTGGAAGCTGCCGAAGTCGAGGCCGGCGCAGAACCCACGGCCCTCGCCGGACAGGACGATCGCCCGGATGGATCGGTCGGCGGCGCAGATGTCGCCGGCCTCGATCAGGGCCTCGAACATGGCGCCGTCGACGGCGTTCATCTTCTCGGCCCGCACGAGTCGGACGTCGGCGACGCCCTCCGAGACGTCGATCGACACCCGATCCTTCACGACCTGCTGGCTCATGTCCCCTCCTCGCGGTGCGTCGGAGCACCCTAACGGAGGCTGGTGCGGTCCACCGGAGCGCCGATGTGGAGGAGGATGATGGTTCCCGCCATGACCGCTCCCCCTCCCGCTCCCCCTCGTCGTCGGCGCGCCCGCCTGCGGCTGCTCGCCCCGCTGGTCGCCCTCGGCGCGCTCGGCGCCGCCCCGGCGTCGGGCCAGGAGACGCCGGCCCCCGAGGAGGCGCCGGCCGCCCCCGTCCTCGGGGCGATCGAGGCCGCCCGCCAGGAGCTGCCCGAGCACCTCCGCCGCGTGCCGGCCGCGAGCGGAGCCCTGCGCGCCGCCGAGGCGCGCGTGCTCGAGATCGAGCGGACGATCGTCACCAACCGCGAGATCCGCGACACCGCGAACCTGCAGCTGGTCGACCTCGGGGTGCGCCGGGAGGAGCAGCGCACGACGATCACGGTCCAGCGGGCCCGACGGCTCGACGCCGGGGTCCGGGCCCAGGGCCTCCGGGACCGGCTGTCCGAGCTGGCGGTGGCAGCCTACGTGGGCGGGGGTCGCACCGAGGACGCGCTCCCCCTCGGCGCCGGGTCGGCGAACGACGCGAGCCGCCAGCAGATCCTCGTCGACGCGGCCGACTCCACCCTGCGCGACCGCCTGGCCGAGGCCGAGGCCGAGGTCGACGCGGCGTCGGACGCAGTGGCCACGGCGCGCGACGCCCTCGACGGGATCGTGGCGGAGATCCAGGAGACGACGGGACGCCGCGACGCCGCCCAGGCGGAGCTGGCCTGGGCCGAGCCCGCGCTGGCGCCGGCCCAGCAGGCCTATCGGGACGCGTTCATGGAGTCGGGGATCGCCGGCGTCGAGCTGCTCTCGGTCGTCGCCTACGACGCCTATCGACGTGCCGCCGACGGTCAGGGCGCGTGCGGCATCAGCTGGACGGTCCTCGCCGGCATCGGCCGGGTCGAGAGCCGCCACGGGACCTACGGCGGCTCCCGCCTGCAGTCGGACGGGACGACGAGCCCGCGGATCATCGGGATCCCGCTCGACGGTCGTCCCGGGATCGCCACGATCACCGACACCGACGGCGGGGCGTTCGACGGCGACCCGGTGTACGACCGGGCGATCGGGCCGATGCAGTTCATCCCCTCGACGTGGCGCGCGTTCGGGCGCGACGGCGACGGCGACGGACGGGCCGATCCCCACAACCTCTACGACGCCGCGGCCGCGGCCGCCGGGTACCTGTGCCGGTCCAGCGGCAACCTGGGCGACGCCGGCAACCTCAACGCCGCGATCCTCTCCTACAACCGGTCGCAGGCCTACGTGGACGCCGTGCTCGGCCACCGGCGGGACTACGACCGCCTGGGCCTCTGACCAGGCGATCCGCGCCGATCACAAGGATGTCCACAGGCGTCGACGCACCGGTAATTGACATACCGACAACCGCGTGAATACCGTCTGCGCACGCTCCTGTGACCGGCATCACAGGCGCCGCACGACCATGAAGGGGGGACACGCCTGGTGACGACGACAACGGCGCAGGAGCGCTCGGCCCGACGCCGGCGCCCGCACCACCACCGGGCCTTCCCGTCCACCCCGCACCACCACACCGCCGTCGCAGGCCGCGCCGTGCGCAGCCTGCCGATCCGTGATCCCCAGGAGCCCACTCCATGAGCCGTACCCGGTCGGTCAGCAAGCTCGAACCTCGGAAGGGCGCCGACTCGGCGCACCTCCTCGAGGTCCAGAACCTCAAGACCCACTTCATCACGGCCCGTGGCCGGGTCCGCGCCGTCGACGGCGTGAGCTTCGCCCTGGAGCGGGGCAAGACGATCGGCATCGTCGGCGAGTCCGGATCCGGCAAGACGGTCCTCTCCCGCTCGATCATGAACCTGCTGCCCCGCAGCAACGTCGTGCGTGACGGCAAGATCACCTTCGAGGGTCGCGACATCACCGGCCTCGACGCCAAGTCGATGCGCGAGATCTGGGGCATCGAGATCGCCATGGTCTTCCAGGACCCGATGACCTCCCTGAACCCGGTCGTGAAGATCGGTCGTCAGATCACCGAGTCCCTCCGCTTCCACCTCGACCTCGACAAGAAGGAGGCGAAGGAGACCGCCATCGCCCTCCTCCGGTCGGTGAACATCCCCGAGCCCGAGAAGCGGATCAACGAGTACCCCCACCAGCTCTCGGGCGGCATGCGCCAGCGCGTCACTATCGCCATCGCGCTGGCCTGCGGGCCGAAGCTGCTGATGGCCGACGAGCCGACCACCGCGCTCGACGTCACCGTCCAGGCCCAGATCCTCAACCTCCTGGCCCGCCAGCAGCGCGAGCGCGACATGGGCATGGTGCTCGTCACCCACGACCTCGGCGTCGTCGCCGGTCGCACCGACGAGATCATCGTGATGTACGGCGGCAAGGTGGTCGAGCAGGCGCCGACGGCGGTGCTCTTCGACCAGATGAAGATGCCGTACACCGAGGCGCTCATGCGCTCGATCCCGAAGCTCGAGGACCACAGCCACACCCGGCTGAAGGTCATCGGCGGTCGGCCGCCGGACCTCATCAACCCCCCGAAGGGCTGCAACTTCAGCCCTCGGTGCCCCTACGCCCAGCCCAAGTGCCACGAGGAAGAGCCACCGTTGATCGCCGCTGAAGCGCCCGGCCACCAGTACGCCTGCTGGTTCCCCGTCGGGACCCCGGAGAACCGCGCCGCCTACGAGCGCAACCTCGAGGCCAAGCTGCCTCAGACCCTCGTGACCGTCGAAGGCGCCGGTGCCGGCGCCGCCGTGACCTCGGAGAGCTGACGATGGCCGGATCAGGTACCGCCCACCTCCGACCCGAGAAGGACCCGCTCCTCTCGATCGAGAACCTCACCGTCGAGTTCCCGCTCGGCGGCGGGGCCAAGGTCCACGCCGTCAGCAACATCAGCCTCGACGTGCTCGACGGCGAGACCCTCGGGCTCGTCGGCGAGTCGGGCTGCGGCAAGTCCACCACCGGGCGAGCGATCATGCAGCTGCCGCCCCCGACCGCGGGGAAGGTCGTCTTCAAGGGCACCGACCTCACCGAGCTCCACGGCGAGGCGCTCCGCCGCCTCCGACCCGAGCTGCAGATGATCTTCCAGGACCCGATCTCGTCGCTCAACCCGCGGCGCCGCATCGGCGATCTGGTCGGCGAGCCGCTCGACATCTGGGGGCGGGGCTCGAAGAAGGAGCAGGAGGAGCTGGTCGATCGGGTCCTCAGCTCGGTCGGGCTCGACCCGGTCGTGGCCCGACCCAAGCGGGCCCACGAGTTCTCCGGCGGCCAGTGCCAGCGCATCTCGATCGCCCGCTCCCTGGTGCTCGACCCCAAGGTGATCATCTGCGACGAGCCGGTCTCGGCCCTCGACGTCTCGGTCCAGGCGCAGATCCTCAACCTCCTCGAGGACATGAAGGAGGAGTACCAGCTCACCCTCGTGTTCATCGCCCACGACCTCGCCGTCGTGAAGAACGTCAGCGACCGGGTCGCGGTCATGTACCTCGGCAAGCTGTGCGAGGTCGCCGGACCCGACGACCTCTACGCCGCGCCTGCGCACCCCTACACCGAGGCGCTCCTCGGGTCCATCCCCGTGCCCGACCCCACGGTCCGGCCCGAGGACCGCGACACCATCCGCGGCGAGCTCCCCTCGCCGATCGCCCCGCCGAGCGGCTGCCGCTTCCGGACCCGCTGCCCGCGGGCCGAGGACCGGTGCGCCCACCACGAGCCCACCATGCGGCGCGTCGGCGAGGACCACTGGGTGGCGTGCCACTTCCCGCTGAGCCCCGTGATCGAGGAACCGGCGCCGACGGCGTGACGCCGGCGCCAGGGACGCGCACGGCTCGGTCGAAGGAGGCGCGGGTGGCACGACGCAACAACGGACCCCGGACCCGGCTGGCGCCGGAGCTCCGGAGAGCACAGATCATCGAGGCCGCCATCGAGGTGTTCGCGGGGCGCGAGCCGTCGGAGGTCACGTTCGAGGAGATCGCTGAGGCGGCGGGGGTGTCGCGCGCCCTCGTCTACAACTACTTCGGTGACCGCGGCGGGCTCCTCGGCGCGGTGTGCCTGCGCTGCTTCGAGCAGCTCGACGACGCGATCGCGCCGGCGTTCGACCCGTCGCTGCGACCGTCGCAGCAGGCCCGCGAGTGGATCCGCCGCTACCTGACCTTCGCGGCCGAGAACCCGGCCCCGTGGAGCATGATCGGCTCGGCGACGGCCAGCCAGCACCCCGCGGTGCAGGAGGCCCGCCAGCGGCGCATCGAGAGCGTCGTCGAGCGCTGGGGCGGCGGGCCCGAGGTCCGCATCATCGCGGCGTCGATCAACGGGCTCCTGCTCGCGGGCATGTCGGCCTACGAGGAGCTCGACGACGACCTCGAGTTCGACCGGCTGGTCGACATCCTCGGCGTGTTCGCCTGGAAGGGCCTGGGCCAGCTCATCCCGTCCGGCATCGCGACGCACCCGCCCGCCTTCGCCAAGACCTAGGTCGCCGTGGGAGCATGGCCGCATGGCCAACCCCCCTGCGATGACCATCGACACCGACGCCCTCTACCGGGTCACGATCAGCACCGGCAAGGGCGACATCGTGATGGAGCTCGACCCCGCGCTCGCCCCGGTGACGGTGAACAACTTCGTCTCCCTGGCGCGTGACGGCTTCTACGACGGCCTCACCTTCCACCGGGTCGTGCCCGGCTTCGTGATCCAGGGCGGGTGCCCCGAGGGCTCGGGGCGTGGCGGGCCGGGCTACCGGTTCGAGGACGAGCCGGTGAAGGGCGACTACCACCTCGGCGCAGTGGCCATGGCCAACGCCGGCCCGAACACGAACGGCTCGCAGTTCTTCATCTGCATCGAGAACCTGAAGGGCCGCCTCGACAAGAACTACAACTACTTCGGCAAGGTCACCGACGGCATGGAGACCGCCCTCGCCATCGAGGTCGGCGACGTCATGGACGCCGTGTCGGTCGAGGAGCTCCCCAAGGGCTGACCGCCGGTGGAGCTCAACCTGCCGCAGATCCACGAGGCGATCGCGGCGGCGGTCCCCGACCGCGAGTGCCTCGTCCACCGGGACCGCCACCTCACCTGGGCCCAGGTCCACGACCGCACGCGCCGGTTCGCCGCCGGCCTCGCCGCGCGCGGCATCGGACGCCACGGACGGCTCGACGACCTGGCCGGGTGGGAGTCGCCGCACGACCACGTCGCGCTCCACCTCCACAACGGCGTCGAGTACCTCGAGGCGATGCTCGGCACGATGAAGGCCGGCGCCGCCGCGGTGAACGTCAACTACCGCTACGTCGCCGAGGAGCTCCGCTACCTGCTCGCCGACGCCCGCGCCCGGGTGGTGGTCCACCACGAGGCGTTCACCCCAGTCCTCGCCGAGGTCCTCCCGGAGCTGCCCGACGTCGAGCTGCTCGTCCGGGTGCCCGACGGCTCCGGGCACGATCCGCTCCCTCGCTCGGTCGACTACGAGGTGCTGCTCGCCGAGGCCGATCCCGGCGACGTCGACGAGCTGGCCCGGGACTGGTCCGGCGACGACCTCTACCTGCTCTACACCGGCGGCACCACGGGGATGCCGAAGGGGGTCTGCTGGCGCCAGGCCGACTTCCTCGTCGCAGCCCTCGGCGTCCGGCGCAAGGACGGCACCGAGCACGACGACCTCGGGCCCCTGGTCGACAAGGCGCGTGGCGGGACGCTCCGTGCGCTCCCCTCGGCCCCGTTCATGCACGGGGCTGCGCACTGGAACGCCATCAGCGCGTGGATCGCCGGCGGCACCGTCGTCGTCCAGGACCGGACCGACCGCCTCGACGCTGCCGACGTGCTCGACACCTGCGCCCGGGAGGCGGTCACGTCGCTTCTCATCGTCGGCGACGCCTTCGCTCGGCCCCTGGTCGAGGAGCTCGAGCGCCGCCCCCGGCAGCTGCCGGACCTCCGCTTCGTGATGACCGGCGGCGCCGCGCTCGGTCCCCGGCTCACCGCCCGGCTGCACGAGCTCCTGCCCGACGCCACCATCCTCGACGTGCTCGGCTCCTCGGAGAGCGGCCGTCAGGGCACCCGGTCGAGCCGTGGCGACGCCGGCGGGGCGCCGGGTCGCTTCGCACCCTCGGCGGGCTCGGTCGTCCTGTCCGACGACCGCACGCGGGTCCTCACGCCGGGCGACGACGAGATCGGCTGGCTGGCCCAGTCCGGACGGACCCCGCGTGGCTACCTGGGAGATCCCGAGAAGTCGGCGGCGACCTTCCCCACGATCGACGGCGTCCGCTACTCCGTGCCCGGTGACCGGGCGCGGCTGCTCGCCGACGGCACCATCGAGCTCCACGGTCGCGACTCGGTCACGATCAACACCGGCGGCGAGAAGGTGTTCGCCGAAGAGGTCGAAGCGGCGCTGAAGCACCACCCCGACGTCGACGACGTCGTCGTCGTCGGGCGCCCGTCGGACCGCTGGGGCCAGGAGGTGGTCGCCGTGGTGGCCCTGCGGCCGGGCACCTCGCCCACCGACGACGAGCTCCTCGCGACCGCCGGCGACCACATCGCCCGCTACAAGCTCCCCAAGGCGATCGTGCGCCGCGAGGCGGTCCTGCGCAGCCCCGCGGGCAAGGCCGACTACCGGTGGGCCTCCGCGCAGGCGGTCAGTCCTTGAGCGCCACCGCGTTCGGCGTGACGTTCATCTTCGGCACGTAGTCCTCGGCGACGATCTCTCGCGCCTGACCGCCGAGCGAGGCCCGCAGGTCGTCACGACAGGAGCCGCAGGGGCCGAAGAAGCGCTCCTCGGCGGGCGTGCCGCACCGGGGGCACGTGATCTCGACGAGGTCCGTGGGCGGGTCGAGGCGGGTGGGCTCCATCGCCCCATCATGGCCGAGCTGTGGACGCGACCCTGTGGATGGGGCGCGAGATCCACAGGGTTGCACCTCTTCCACCCCACAGGGCCGGCCCCGTACCGTCGGTGGTGACGACGAGGAGGACCGACGTGGCGATGTACACGGTGACGCTGACGGACCGGACGATCGAGCAGATCGACGGGGCGGACGCCTACCAGCAGGAGGGGCAGATGACGACGTTCTTCGCGACGCGCCGTGAGGTCATCGACTCGTGGAGCACGCGCCTGGCGTCGTTCCGGACGAGCGAGATCCTGAGCGTGCGACGGGTGGACGCCGACCTCGATCAGGGCGCGGGGGCGATCCGCTCGACCCACATCGGCTCGAACACCTCGGCGGGGCGCGCGGCGACCACCGTCTCGAGCAGGCCCTCCGAGGCGAGCAGGTCACGCACCTCCTCGCACTGCGTGTCGTAGGTGGCGTAGCCGCCCATCCACACGAGCCAGATCGTGCCGCCCTCGGCACGCTCGCCCACCTCGGCGGCGATCGCTGCGGGATCGGCCGCCTCGTTGCGCTCGCCGTAGTCCCGCCAGTCCACCCGCTCCGGGCCGGCGAGCGTCGGGTACGTCAGGACCTCGAGGTCCGGGCCGGACGCGAGGCCCCGCGAGAGCGCGGGCCCCAGCTGGTCGGGGCAGACGAGCACGACGTCGCCGGGGGCGGCGCCGGAGAGGATCGCTGCGGCTGCGTCCCCGCCCTGCGTGCGCTCCTCGAGCGCGCCGGCGACCGCGACGACGGCGAAGACGAGCGCCACGACGCCGCCGAGGGCCACGGCCAGGCGCCGTGGGGCGGCGGTGACGCCGACCCCGGCCGCCACGAGGAGCACCGGCATCGAGATCGCCGCGTACCGGCTGGCGAAGGTCGCACCGCTCAGCCACGTGACCGTGGTCCCGACGACGAGCGCCCCGACGGCGACGGCGACGTCCAGCCGGACGCCGGGCACCGTGCGCAGGTCGAGCTCGATCGACCACGGCGGTCGGGGGACCCCGGTGAGTCCGAGGACGAGCAGGAGCGCGAGGAGGACCGCGCCGACGATCGCCTCGGTGATCACGCCGCCCCCGGCGAAGTCGAGCAGGGCGATCGAGACCGACATCGTGGGTCGCTGAGGATCGCCCCACGGCGTCCCCGTGCGCTCCAGCTGGTCGAGCATGATCGGCACCCACGGCAGGAAGGCCACGCCGGCCGCCACGAGCGCCCCTGCGCCGCGCGCCGCCCCGCGCCGGACCTCCGGTGTCGCTCCCCGCCACCACAGGAGGAGCAGGAGGATCCCGGTCGTGCCGAGGATCCAGACCGACCAGTAGTGCGTGTAGAGCAGGAGCACGGCCACGAGCCAGGTCCCGAGCAGGGAGGCCCACCTGCCGTGCCGCACGACGTCATCGAGCAGCCACCAGCCGACGGCGACGAGCAGCATCACGAGGGCGTACATCCGCGCCTCGGTGCCGTAGCGCGTGGCGTAGGGAAGGAGCGCGGCGAGGACCACGGTCCAGAGGGCGGCGAGGAGACCCCGGCGCCGCAGCGCCATCACGCCGAGGACGGGCAGCGTGGCGACCGAGAGCAGGCCCGACAGCGCCCTCACCGCGGCGTCTCCCTCACCGACGACGGACATCCACGCGTGGAGGAGGACGTAGTAGAGCGGCGGGTGCCCGTCCTGGCGCAGGGCGTCGGGCAGGTCCGCCAGCGGCAGGGCGGCGATGTTGGCGCTGAGGGCCTCGTCGAGCCACAGGTCGGAGTGGGTCACGAGGCGCAGCACGACACCGCCGAGCACGGCGCCGACGAGGACGACGAGCTCGAGGGCGCGCGGGGTGGACGAGGCGTCGGCGGGGGCGGGCACGGCGCAAAGCTAGTGGTGCCCGGACGGGCCCCGGGATGAGCGGATCTCGACAGGTCCTCGTCTACTCTGTGTCGTCGCGCCCGCCCCTGGAGACACCACCTCGATGACCGAACAGACTCCCGTCCCAACGTCCGACGCGCCCCGTGTGGTCGTGATCGGCGCCGGCCCCGCAGGGTTGACCGCGGCCTACGAGCTGGGCAAGCGCGGCGTCCCCGTCACCGTGCTCGAGGGCACCGACCAGGTCGGTGGCATCAGCCGGACGGTCGAGCGCGACGGGTGGCGGTTCGACATCGGCGGCCACCGCTTCTTCACCAAGGTGCAGGAGGTGGAGGACCTGTGGCACGAGATCCTCCCCGACGAGGACTTCCTCCTGCGTCCGCGCATGAGCCGGATCTTCTACCGGGGCAAGTACTACGACTACCCGCTGAAGGCCACGAACGCCCTGACGAACCTCGGTCCGGTCGAGGCCGTGCGCTGCGTGGCGTCCTACGCCTACGCCCAGGTGCGCCCGCCGGCCAACCAGGACAAGTTCGAGGGCTGGGTCACCGCCAGGTTCGGCAAGCGGCTCTACCAGCACTTCTTCAAGAGCTACACCGAGAAGGTGTGGGGCATCCCCGCCGACGAGCTCGAGGCCGACTTCGCCGCCCAGCGGATCAAGAACCTCGACCTGCGCAAGGCGATCATCAACGCCGTCATGCCCAAGCGGAACCAGAAGGAGATCACCTCCCTCATCGAGGAGTTCCAGTACCCGAAGTACGGGCCCGGGATGATGTGGGAGGTCTGCCGGGACAAGGTGCTCGCCCAGGGCTCGACCGTCCACATGGAGACCAAGGTCCGTGAGATCCGTCACCGCGACGGCCGGGCCTACGAGGTCGTGGCCGAGCACCCCGACGGCACCCGCAGCACCTTCCCGTGCGACCACGTCATCTCGTCGATGCCGTTCACCAAGCTGGTGACGGGCATGGACCCCTCCCCCGACCCGCAGGTCGTCGAGGCGGCCGAGGACATCAGCTACCGGGACTTCCTCTCGGTCGCTCTGGTGGTCCCCGAGGAGTACGCCTTCCCGGACAACTGGATCTACATCCACGCGCCCGAGGTCGAGGTCGGGCGCATCCAGAACTACGGCTCGTGGTCGCCCTACATGGTGAAGGAGGGGCGCACCTGCCTCGGGCTCGAGTACTTCGTGTTCGAGGACGACGAGATGTGGTCGAAGTCCGACGAGGACCTCATCGAGCAGGCCAAGGACGAGCTGGCCTTCCTCGGCCTCGTCGACCGGGAGCGCATCGAGCTCGGCCACGTCGTGCGGGTCCCGAAGGCGTACCCGACCTACGACGAGGGCTACACGGACCGGGTCGAGACGCTCCGCAAGTGGATCGAGACCACGACCCCGAACGTGCACCCCGTCGGCCGCAACGGCATGCACCGCTACAACAACCAGGACCACTCGATGCTCACGGCGATGCTCACCGTCGAGAACATCGTCGACGGCACCACCCACGACGTGTGGTCGGTGAACGTCGAGGAGGACTACCACGAGGAGGCCACCTCGTCGGTGAAGGAGTCCGGCACCCGCACCACGGGCACCGGCCGCGACGCGCCGGTCCTGCCGCGGAAGCCCCGCCGGTGAAGCTGGACGTCGCGTCGCTCAAGGCGGCGCTGGTCGACGTCCTCCCCGATCCGCTCGTCTACCGGATCGCCCCGCTCATCTACCGGGGCCAGGAGCCCGAGCTCGCCCGCCTGCGGAGCTTCGTGCCGCGAGGTCGCAACGCCGTCGACGTCGGCGGCTGGCTCGGCCCCTGGACCCGCGAGCTGTCGCGCTGGTGCGGGCGCGTCGACACCTTCGAGCCCCAGCCCGACCTCGCGGCGTTCCTCCGCAAGGTGGTGCCGGCCAACGTCACGGTGCACGAGGTGGCGGTGTCGGACGCCGCCGGTCGCACCCGACTGGTCGTCCCGTCGTCGCGCCACGGGGAGAACGCTCTGGCGTCGGTGCGTCCCGGTGCAGCCGACGCCGATCCCGACGCCATCGTCCACGAGGTCGACGTCGTCCGCCTCGACGACCTCGGGTTCACCGACGTCGGGTTCCTCAAGGTCGACGTCGAGGGCCACGAGCGGGAGGTGCTCGACGGCGCGACCGCGCTCATCGGTCGGGACCGACCGCGGATCCTGCTCGAGGCCGAGCAGCGGCACCTCGACACGCCGCTCCACGAGCTGTTCGACCACGTCGGCGCGCTGGGCTACCGCGGGTGGTTCCTGCACGGTGGCGGCTGGCACGCCCTCGACACGTTCGACGTGGAGCAGCGCCAGACCGCGCACCTCGACGACCTCACCGGGCCGGACTACGTGAACAACTTCCTCTTCGTCCCCACCGAGGACGAGTTCACCCCGACGACCTGAGCCGCTCGCACAGGTCCGAGTCCCGCGGCTGCACCTCGACGTCAGGGGTGAGGGTCTGCACCGGCCCACCCGCGAGCGAGCGGCCGGGTGCGACGCCGTCACGAGGGTGGAAGCGATAGCCCTCGAACGCGAGCCGGTCGTCGACCTGGACGCGGATCTCCACGGTGACCGGGTCGAACACCGCCGTCACCGTCGACCGGGCGCGTCGCGGCACCCAGCGTCCGAGGTCGACGTGGCGTCCGTCCGGGTCGTCCCAGACGTAGCCGATGCGCACCTCGTCCTCGCGCACCTCGGCCACGAGCGCGTTCGCTCCGTCGGCATCGCCGCTGCCGAGCAGCGGCCACAGCTCCCCCGGCTGGGCTCCCTCCGGCCAGGGCACGTGGAGCGTCCACCCGCCGGCCTCCTCGGTGCGCTCCACGCCTCGCCACCGGTCGCCCTCGCCCCAGTAGACCCCGCGGCAGTCGTCGAGGGCGACGAGGTCCCCGGCGGTGACGTCGCGAGGCAGCTCCTCGACCCAGCGCACCCGTGGAGCGGTCGCGCCTGGCACCGCCTCGGCCACCGACACCTGGTCCGACACCAGCGCACCACGCAGCGCCTCCGACACGTCGGGCGCCTCCTGGCGCTGGTAGAGGAGGCCGAGCGCCCCGTTCGCCGCCACGCCCCACGCCGCCAGGGCGGCGATCGCCACCGTGGCGACGACCACGGTGCGACGGCCGTGCCGCCCCGCCCGCTCGATCGCGACGTGCACGGCCGGCAGCGTGGTGACGAGGAGGAACGGGAGGACGTCGGTCGTGTAGCGGTGGGCGACGTAGCCGATCGTGAGCACCCCGAGGGCGCTCGCCGCCGAGCCGACGGCCGGCAGTGCGAGGCACCGCAGCGGGTGCCCGCGCCGCCAGGCGACGGCGAGCACGCCGAGACCGGCGACCGAGCCCAGCGCGAGCAGGGGCGTGGAGGACGGGAGGCTCGCGGTCGGGTCCAGGGTGTCGAACGCGACGTCGCCCACGACGTCGACGCCGTCGCGGAAGCCGATGAAGGGGTAGGTCCGACCGAGCGCGACGCCGTCGGGCCGCAGGTACTGCAGCGCGGTCGTCGGCACGAACTGCGGCCCGAAGAGGCTCCCGTCGTTGGCGTCGAGGACCTCTTGGCGCTCCTCGCTGATCCGCACGTAGGTCTGGGCCTCGAGCGGCAGGCGGAACGGCTCGCCGAAGCGGGCGAGGTTGACCGCGGCGTAGGAGCCGACGGCGACGGTGCCCGTGACCGCGAGGAGGGCGACGACCTGGCGCCCGCCACCGGCCAGGCGCCACGGGCGGGTACGCCAGCGGGCCGCACCGAGCGCGACCAGCTCGGCCCCGCCCACGAGGCCGAGCGCGACGAGGGCGCCGGCGCCGACCGACGCCCGGCTGTGGAGCGCGGCCACGGCGGCCGCCCCCGCGACGCCGAGGGCGGGCAGCGAACCGCCCGCCAGGTGGCGCACGAGGGCCGCCAGCGACACCAGGGCCCACGCGCTGCCCCACAGCAGCGCCTCGTGGTACACCCAGGCGCGTCCGGCGAGGTACAGCACCACCGATCCCGCCACGACGACGCCGGTGGTGGCGCCGGCCACGACGAGGTCACGCCGGTCCACGGCTCGGTCGCCACGCACCGCCCATCGGACCGACCACCCGAGCGAGGTGGCGGCGCCGGCGAGCACGCACACCGCCCCCACCATCGAGAGCTGCGTGAGCCGACCGTCGAGGCGGTCGGTGATGGCGACCACCGGTACGCGGAGCAGCGTGGGGACGATCCCGAAGTAGGTCTGCTCCCGCCCGTCGATCTCGAACGCCTCGATGCCGAGGACGCCGGGGTCGAGGTCCCAACGACCCTCGAGCCAGCTGCGGGCCTGCGCCTCGTGGAAGTCCGCGGCGCGCGGCTGGGGGGCCAGCAGCTCGAAGGTCCCGGCGGTGAGCAGCCAGCAGAACGGCAGGAGGGCGGCGAGCAGGCCGACCGCAGCGGCCAGCCGGACCGGCCGGGGGACGGGCGGCGGCCCCGGTGCCGCCTCAGTCGCCGGGACGGGGTCCACCGGGCGCCCGGCCGACGAGCAGGATCGACAGGCCGACGGGCACGTCGGCGCTGCGGAGCACGCGCCGCTCCGCCGTCGCGATCCAGCCGAGGAGCCGGTTGACGTGCGGGTGCACGTAGCTGACCTCCTCCTCGTCGCCGCGCACCAGGCGGCGGATCGGGGTCTTGCGGACGACGGCGGCCAGCGGGGTGAGCCACGAGTGGAAGTACGTGACCCTCTCCACCTCCACGCCGGCGGCGTCCGCGACGTCGCGCAGGCGCGCTGCGGTGTAGCGACGGCGGTGGCCGAGCACCTCGTCGTGGCGGCTCCACGCCCACTGGTACGCGGGCACGGTGAGGAGGATCAGCCCTCCGGGACGGACGACCCGGCGGTACTCCCGCAGCGCGGCCACATCGTCGTCGAGGTGCTCGACCACGTCGAGGCTCGTGAGGACGTCGACCGACCCCGACGCCAGCGGCAGCTCGCCCGCCGATCCGCGGACCACGGCCACGCCGGCCGCCTGTCGGGAGGACGCGAGGGCGGCCGCGTGTCCGTCGAACTCGACACCGATCACCGAGTCGGCGTGGGCGGTGAGCACGGGTAGCGTGCTCCCCGTTCCGCAGCCGACGTCGCACGCCACGCCCGAGCCGTCATGGCGGCGGCCCAGCTCCAGCTCCAGGAGCCGCTGCTTGGCGCGGAACCACCAGTGGTCCCGCTCGAGGCGGGACATGATCTCGAACTTCTCGACCGCCATCTGGCCCCCCGCTCCGGGGGCCGGAACCGAGGGCCCGGCACGGCGGATCGCCCGGCGCAGCGCGATCACGTCGCGGAGCATCGCCGCCCCGTCGCGGAGGGGTCGGACCCGGCTGGCGTCCACGTGCGACCACTCCAGCGGCATCCGGACGATGCGCATGCCGTCGCGCTCGGCGAGGGCGAGGACCTCGACGTCGAACGCGAAGCCCTCGATGGTGACGGCGCTGAAGATCGTGTGGGCGGCGTCGGCCGTGAAGCCCTTCAGGCCGCACTGCGTGTCGAGCTCGGTCGTCAGGCGGAAGGTCCGCAGCACGAGGTTGAACGCCCGCCCTGTGGCCACCCGGTGCCCCGGCTGCGAGTCGGCGATCGTGCTGTCGGGGTGCGCGCGGCTCGCGAAGACGACGTCGGCCTGCTCGGCGACCAACGTGTCGAAGCAGCGGATGATGTCGTCGACGCCTGCGGAGAGGTCGGCGTCGGCGAAGACCCGGAGGTGGCCTCGCGCGGCGAGCATCCCGGCGCGCACCGCGGCGCCCTTCCCCCGGTTGAGCGCGGAGCGGATGACCCGGGCGTTGGCCAGACCGAGCTCGGCGATCTGCTTCTCGGCCAGCTCCGCGGTGCCGTCGGCGCTCCCGTCGTCGACGAGCAGCAGCTCGTGGCCCTCACCGGCGAGCGGCGAGCCGGCGAGCAGGCGCAGCGTGCCGCCGATCCGCTCCGCCTCGTCGAACATCGGGATCACCAACGAGCGCCGGACCTCGTCCGGATGCGTCGTCGGAGGTGGAACCATCGGCGGCATCGATCCTTTCCGGGCGACGTCCAGCGGGGCGGTGCGAGGAGCCCCGGCGCCTCGGCGCCCCCGAGCCCGGGCGGGTCGGTGGCGTATAGTACGGACGCCCGTCCGCCGGCTGCAAGAACCCTCCGAGGGTGGCTCACCCGCTCGTGCCCGACCAGACGAACCCCACCCGCAGCCGCGACGAGACCCTCCGGGACATGGCGGCGACCGCCGACGCGGCAGGGCTGCGACGCATCCACATCGCGACGTTCCGCGATCGCGACCACCCCGAGGCCGGCGGCTCCGAGGAGCACGCGACGCAGGTGGCCCACCACCTCCACCTGGCCGGCCTGGAGATCGTCCACCACACCGGCGCCGTGCCGGGCGGGCCGGCCGAGCTCGATCGCGACGGCGTCCGGGTCGTGCGACGCGGCGGACGCCTCGGCGTCTTCGCCACCACCGTCGTCGACGAGCTGAGCGGACGCCTCGGCCCGCGTGACGGGCTCGTCGAGGTCTTCCACGGCGTCCCGTTCTTCTCCCCGCTCTGGGCCCGCGGGCCCCGCGTGGCGCTGATCCACCACGTCCACCTGGGCACGTGGCACCACCTCCTGCCCTTCCCCGGCGACCGGGTCGGCGACGCGATCGAGCGCCACGTGGTGCCGCTGCTGTACCGGCGGGCCACCGTGGTCACCGCGGCGGCGTCGGCCCGGGACGAGATCGTCGACGAGCTGCGGCTCCCCGCCCGCAACATCTCCGTGGTCCCCCACGGGATCGACCCGCGCTTCCGTCCCGGCGGCAGCCGGAGCGCACGCCCCCGGGTCGTGGCCGTGGCGCGGATGATGCCGCAGAAGGGGCTCGCCGACCTGGTGCCGATCCTGGCCGCGGTCCGCCGACGGGTCCCCGACCTCGAGGCCGTGATCGTCGGCGACGGACCCCAGCGACCGGAGATCGAGCAGCTCCGGCGCGACCACGACGCCGAGGACTGGCTTGAGCTCGCCGGCCGCGTCGACGACGACGAGCTGGTCGTCCAGTACCAGCAGGCGTGGGTCGCCGTGTCGGCGTCGCACCGGGAGGGCTTCGGCCTCACGCTCACCGAGGCCGCGGCATGTGGGACGCCGGCGGTCGCGACCCGCATCCCGGGCCACGTGGACGCCATCGCCGAAGGTCGCAGCGGGCGCCTCGCCGAGGGCCCCGACGAGATGGCCGACGCCCTCGTGTCGATCCTCACCGACCCCGCCGAGCGCGCCGCCCTCAGCCGGGGGGCCCTCGAGTGGGCGTCGTCGTTCACGTGGGCCCACAGCGCGGCAGGCGTCCTCGACGCCCTCGTGGCCGACGCACGTCGACGCCGCACCCGGCGCCGCTGAGCCCCTTGGAGACCGTCGACCGGACCGTCCGTCGAGCGTGGCGCGCACGCGGCACCCCGTACGCGGCGCTCGCGCTCCTGTCCTACGTGCCGCTGCTGCTCGCCCGCCCGGGCGTGTTGAACGCCGACACCAAGGGCTACCTGTACCTCGATCCCCTCGGCCTGATGGAGCGCGCCCGCTCCCTGTGGGACCCCGTCGTCGGCGGCGGGACGGTCACCCACCAGACGATCGGCTACCTGTGGCCGATGGGCCCGTTCTACGCCCTGACCGAGGCCGTCGGGCTGCCCGACTGGGTGGCCCAGCGCCTGTGGGTCGGCTCGATCTCGTTCGCCGCGGCGGCCGGCGCCCTGCACCTCTGGAACCACCTCCTCGGTCGTCGCGGCGTCAACGTCCTCGGCGCCCTCGCCTACGGCCTGTCCCCGTACGTCCTCGGCCACGTCACCGGCCAGTCGGCGCTCCTCCTCCCCTTCGCCGCCTTCCCGTGGCTCGTCGTGTTCATGGACCGGGCCTGCACCGAGAAGGGGTGGCGCTGGCCGGCGGCCTACGCCCTCGTCATCGCGACCTGCGGGTCGCTGAACGGCAGCTCGGTGTTCTTCGTCGTGGTCGGCTCGGCGCTCTGGGCGCCCCTGCGTGCCCGCTCCACGGCCGGCGTCACCCTCCGCGACGCGTTCGTGGCCCTCGTCCGCACCGGCGTGCTCACCCTCGCCACCCAGCTGTGGTGGCTCGTCGGCTACGCCGTCGGCGGGCGGTACGGGCTCCCCCTGCTCGCCACCACCGAGACGCTCGAGGTGACGTCGGCGACCACCGCGTCGACCGAGGTGCTGCGGGGGCTCGGGTACTGGTTCTTCTACGGCACCGACGTCACCGGACCGTGGCTCGAGGGCATCGCCCCGCCGTACATGGAGCACGTCGGCCTGCTCGCCGTCGGCTTCGTCGTGCCGATCGTGGCCCTGGTCGCCGGGGGCGCCACGGCTTGGGCGCACCGCACGTACTTCGCCACCCTGGCCGCGCTCGGGCTCGTGCTGTCGGTGGGCGCCTACTCCGCGGCAGGTCGATCCCCGTTCGGCGCGGCGTTCGCCGCAGGCGCCGACGCGTCGGACCTGCTCTTCAGCCTCCGCAACACCCAGCGCGCCACGCCGCTGCTCCTCCTCGGGCTGGCCGGCCTGCTCGTCGCCGGCCTCCACGTGCTCGCCGAGCACCGGCCCCGTGGTCGCGTCGTGGTCCACGTCGCGCTCGCCGTCGCCGTGGTGGCGTCGATCCCCCACCACTGGACGTCGGGCTACATCGCCGAGCGCTTCCACCGGCCCGACGAGCTGCCTGCCCACTGGGTCGATGCCGCCGACCACCTCGCCGACGGGGAGGGAAGGATCCTCGAGCTGCCCGGCATCGACTTCGCCGCCTACCGCTGGGGCAACACGCTCGACCCGATCACGCCGGGGCTGGTCGACCGCTCCGTCCTCGCCCGTGAGCTGGTGCCGATGGGATCACCGCCGGGCGTCGACCTGCTGGGGGCGCTCGACCGGTCGATCCAGGAGGGCACCTTCGAGCCCGAGGCGCTGGCTCCCGTGGCCCGCCTGCTCGGCGCGTCGGACGTGCTCGTCCGCAGCGACCTGGAGTACGAGCGGTACCGGACCGTCCGCCCGCGCGTGTTCTGGGACGCGCTGACGCCCACGCCGCCAGGCCTCGGCCCACCGACCACCTTCGGCGACGACCAGGTCAACCGGGCCGACCCCTCCCAGCCGATGATCGACGAGGTCGAGCTCGGCATCGCACCCGACGCGGCGGAGCCGCCCGCCCTCGCGGTCTTCCCGGTCGAGGACCCCCACGACCTCGTGCGCGCCGAGCCGACCGCCGGCGGCACGATCCTCGCGGGGGACGGCGAGGGCGTCCTCGCCACGGCCGCGGCCGGCCTCCTCTCCTCCGGACCGCTGCGGTACGCGGCCGAGGTCACGGACGACCCGGCGGCTCTCGATCTCGCCCTCTCACCCGGCACGCAGGTGGTCCTGACCGACACCAACCGTCTCCGCGGCCACCGCTGGTACTCGCTGCGCGAGAACCTCGGCGCCGTCGAGGTGCCGGGCCAGCCCGCGCTCGAGGACGATCCCGGCGACGCGCGCATCCCCCCGGTGACCGATCCGGACCCGTCCTCCCAGACCGTCGCCGAGCACCGGGGTGCGGCGCGCGTGTGGGCCACCGCGTACGGCAACCCGATCACGATGACGCCCGAGAACCGGGCGGTGCTGGCGTTCGACGGCGACGAGCGCACGGCGTGGACGGTCGAGACCGGCCAGTGGGACGACCCGGTCGTCCTCGGCATCGAGCTCGACCAGGCCGTCGCCGTCCCGGCCGTCCACCTGCGCCAGGCCGTCGGCCGTCCGGGCATGCGCGCGGTGGAGGAGGTCGAGATCCGACTCGACGGCGGACGTGCCCTGCGGGTGGCGCTCGACGAGCGCTCGCTCGAGCCCGGGGGCCAGCCGGTGCCGCTCGACGGCGACCCCGTCACCACGGTCGAGGTGGAGGTGCTCCGGTCGGAGCCCGGCGACGGCCCGACCGGCTTCAGCGAGGTGCGCATCCCCGACGTGCGGGTCGAGGAGGTCCTGCACCTCCCCACCGACCTGGTCGACGCGGTCGGCCCCGGGCTCGTCGACCACCCGCTCGCGATCGTCCTGACCCGCCACCGGGTCAACCCGGCCGAGGTGGTCCGCAGCGACCCCGAGCTGGCGATGAGCCGGGCGTTCACCCTCCCCGCGGCCGGGACGTTCGACGTCTCCGGCACGGCGCGCCTCTCCGCGACCGCACCGGAGCCGACGATCGATCGCACCCTCGGGATCGCCGGCGCCGCGGACGGCGGCGTCGACGCGACCTCGACGGCCCGACTCGCGGGCGACCTCCGCCACCGCGCCGTGTCCGCCGTCGACGACGACCTCACGACGGCGTGGCAGACCACGTTCGGCGACCCGCGCGGCGCCACGATCGAGGTCGCCTCCCCCACCACCTTCACGCTCGACGCCCTGACGCTGGACGTCGTCGCCGACGGGCGCCACAGCCTCCCTCGCACCCTCGAGGTGCGCGTCGACGGGCAGGGCCCGGTCGTCGTCGAGGTCCCGCCCGTCGCCGAGTCGACCGAGCCCGGAGCGACGACCCAGGTGGTGGTGCCGCTCGGGACCACCGTCGAGGGGTCGACCCTGCGCCTGACGGTGGTCGAGATCGACGAGCGCTCGACCCGCGACTGGTACACGGGTACGCCGGTCACGCTGCCGGTGGGTCTGGCGGAGATCGAGGTCCCCGGTGCCGAGGTCACCGATCCCGTCCTCGACGAGTCCTGCCGGGCGGACCTGCTGTCGATCGACGGCACCCCGGTCCCCCTCCGGGTCGTCGGCACCGCCGCCGATGCCGTCGACCGCGCCGGGCTCGACGTCGAGCTGTGCGGCGACCCTGTCACGCTGGCCGCTGGCGAGCACGTCGTGCGCACGGCGCCGGGTGCGGACACGGCGATCGACCTCGACCGGGTGGTGCTCGAGCTCGCCGGTCCCGCGGCGTCCGCAGCGGTCCCCGCCCCGGATGCGCCGGCCACGGTCGAGTGGACGCGCCCGTCGGCCACCGCGATCGACGCCACGGTGGTGCCCGAGGGCGACGAGCCGTTCTGGCTCGTGGTGTCGGAGAGCTGGAACGAGGGGTGGACCGCGACGGCGGACGGCGAGGACCTCGGCGAGCCGGCGATCCACGACGCCTTCGGCATGGGGTGGGTCATCGAGCCCGGCGACGGGCCGATCGACGTCGAGCTGCGGTGGGCCCCCCAGCGCACGGTGGACATCGGGCTCGCGGCCTCGGCCCTCGCCGCCGTCGCGTGCCTCGCGCTCGTCGTGTTCGGTCGGCGGCGGCCCCAGCCGCCACGAGCGGCGCCGACTCTCGTGCGCGACGCGACCTGGTCGCCGCTCGCGGCACCGGCCGCCCTGGTGGCCGGCGCTCTCCTGGTCCACCCGCTGGCCGGCCTGGTGCTGGGCCTCGTCGTCGGCGCGGGCGTCCTCTGGCCGCGGGCGCGGCCGGCGGTGCGCCTCCTGCCCGCCATCGCCGTGGCCCTCGCCGCGGCCTACGTCGTCGTCTCGCAGCTCCGGTGGGGCCACCCCGCCGACTTCCGCTGGCCGGAGCACTTCCTCCGGGTGCACCACCTCGCGCTCGCCGGGCCGGTCCTCCTGGCGGTGCTCGCCTGGTTCGACGCGCCCGCTCAGTCCGGCAGCCAGGTCGAGCCGTCGGAGCCCTCGACGCGGCCCGACGAGGGCAGCGAGTAGCCCGCGAGTCGCAGCAGCTCCGGGCCCAGCCAGCGCGACACCGACAGGGCACCGTCGTCGTCGAAGTGGACGCCGTCGGGGCGCAGGTCGGTGTCGAACACGCCGCCGGGCCGGTGCTCCATGTGCCCGGCGAGATCGACGACGCCGACGTCCTCGTGATCGGCGACGACGCCGGCCACCAGGTCGTTGACGTGGTCGAGCCGCCGGGGCGTGTCCTCGTCCTCGGCGCTCGGATCGACGCCCGGGTAGTTCGCCAGCGTGAAGTGGGGGTACGTGAGCCAGGCCACCGTCGCCCCGCCCGCCGTCAGCACCTCGGCGGCGAGGTCGACGTCCCGGCGCAGCGCGGCGTCGAACGTCGGGTCGCCCGCCCACCGCCACTCGTCGCCCGGCTCGAGGCGGTGGTCGCCGGCGTCCCACGCGCCGACGAGCACGACCACCAGGTCGGGCCGGAAGGTCTCGATCCGATCGGCGTAGAGGGTCGGCCAGCTCGTGCAGCCCTCGGGGGTCGCGCCCGCGCCGCCCACCGAGCGCACCTCGACGCTGCGGACGATGCCGCATCCCGGCGTCCCGGTGTTCCAGACCACGAAGGCCCCCGTCTCGGCCGCCCAGGCGTCGAGCCCGAAGCCGAGCGAGCGCGACACCGAGTCGCCCACGACGAGGAGGCGCAGCGGCCGGTCGAGGATCGCCGGCACCTCGGGGCCGCCCTCCGCCGCCGCCGGTGCGACGCTGGCCGGCGGCGCCTCGAACGCCTCCGGCGGGACGCTCGGCGGGGGCGGTGCGCTGGTCTCGGCCCACCGGGGCGGCGCCACCGCCGTCGACCCGACGACGAGGGCCCCGACGACGACGAGAGCCGGCAGGGCGGCCAGCGGCAGCAGCCGCGGGACGGCCAGCTGCGGCAACCGGCGGATCGGCTGCTCGATCCAGCGGTACGAGACGAGGGCGGCGACCAGCGTGGCGCCGAGCCGCAGGGCGAGCAGCGGCGGCCCCTCCAGGCCGGTGCGGCCCTCGTCGAGCCAGAGGAACAGGGGCCAGTGGTAGAGGTAGACGCCGTAGGAGATCCGGCCGAGCCCGGCGAGCGGCGACCACGAGAGCAGCCGCGCCGGGCCCACGCCGCGCACCACGGCGAGCACGACCACCAGGGTCAGGAACGGGTGCAGCGGGAGGGCGAACCGGTAGACCCAGAGGTCGGCGGCGGTCGCGGTCGCCCACATCGCCCCCATGGCGGCGATCGCCGGCCAGCTCGCCAGGCCGAGGAGCCGTGTGCCGCGCTCCGAGAGCGCGGAGCGCACCGACAGACCGCCGAGGACCGCCGCGGCGGCCGCGCCCCAGAGGATCTCGGCCGCTCGGGTGTGGGTGCCGTAGTAGGCCTGCGTGAGGTGCCCCGCCCCCGCGATCGCGACCATCAGCAGCGTCGACACCACCGCGAGCAGCGCCAGGACCGATCCGACCGCCTCCCGGCGGCGGGCCAGGTGCAGCACGCCGACGACGACGAGCGGCAGGAGCAGGTAGGCCTGCTCCTCGATGGCGAGGCTCCAGAAGTGGAGGACCGGGCTCGGCTCGGCGAAGAGGTCGGCGTAGGAGCGCTCGTCGAGGACGAACCGCCAGTTCGCGACCTGGGCCAGGGCGGCGAGGATGTCGCCCCGCAGATCGAGGCGACCCACGGGGGCGCTGACCGTGAGGCCGAAGGCGGCGATGCCCACGAGGCAGACCAGCGATGCCGGCAGGAGGCGCCGCACGCGTCGACCCCAGAAGGCGCGCAGGTCGATGCGGTGGTGCTGATCCCACTCGTCGAGCAGGAGGCCCGCGATCAGGAAGCCGGAGAGGGTGAAGAAGGCCGAGACGCCGAGGAACCCGCCGGGCATCCAGGTGAGCCCGGCGTGGAACGCCAGGACGCCGAGGACGGCGACGCCACGCAGGCCGTCGAGCGCTGCGACGCGCCCGGCTGCCCTAGATTCGGCGCCATGAACCACCCTCCCGTCCTCCTCGTTCACGGCTTCGCCACCTCGGCCGAGCGTACCTGGCGTGAACCGGGATGGATCGACCTCATCACCGAGGCGGGACGCACGGTTCTGGCCCCCGACCTGCTCGGCCACGGCGATGCTCCGAAGCCGCACGAGGTCGACGCCTACGACGCCGTCGAGGACCTCGTCGCCGACGTCCTGCCCGACGAGCCGGTCGACGCCATCGGCTACTCGATGGGCGCCCGCGTCGTGCTCACCCTGGCCGCCCGGTCGCCGGAGCGCTTCCGCCGCATCGTCGTCGCCGGCATCGGCGCCAACGTCTTCCGCTCCGAGGCGAGCACCGCTGTGGCCGACGCCGTCGAGGGCCGCTACGACCCCGACAACCGGGTCCTCGCCCACTTCCACGAGCTCGGGACCACGCCCGGGAACGACCCGCTCGCGCTGGCGGCGTTCATGCGACGCCCCTCGCCGGTGCTGCGGCCCGAGGACCTGGCCCGCGTGAGCTGCCCCGTCCTCGTCGTGCTCGGCGAGCAGGACTTCGTCTGGCCGGCGGACGACCTCGTCGCCGCCCTGCCCGACGCCCGGTTCCTGCCGCTCCCCAAGGTCGACCACTTCGGGACGCCGAAGGACTTCACGTTCATCGACGAGGCCCTCGGCTTCCTCGACGCCCGGCCGTTCTAGCCCTGTGGCGGGCGAGGACCGTCGCCGCCACGGACGGGCGGCCTGGATCGGCACCGCCCTCGGCACGCTCCTCGTCGCCTGGGTCGCCACCGCCGGCTCCTGGGACCTGCTGCGCTGGGAGCCGCTGAGCGACTTCTACGACGCCCAGGCGGCGGCGTGGCTCGACGGCCGGTGGGACATCGGCATCGACACGCTGGGGGTCGAGTCGTTCTTCCGCTTCGACGAGGAGGTCGCGGCCCTCGTCGAGCGGGGCTGGCCGATCGACGACGACCCGCTCGTCGCCGACGAGATCCTGCGCAGCCAGCCCGCGTACATGTACCAGGGGCCCGTACCCGCGCTCCTCCGCGTCCCGACGGCGGCGCTGGCGCCCGACCTGAGCGGTCGGCTCACGACGCTGTCGATCCTCGCCGCCACCCTGCTCGCCGGCTGGACCAGCGGTCGGATCCTGTGGGAGGCCCGTCGCCGCCTCCGTCCCGACGTCGAGGTCGGTCGTGGCGAGCAGATCGGGGTGGCGGCGTGGTGTGCGCTCGTCACGGGGGGCTCGAGCCTGGTGTACCTGGCCGCGAAGCCGTGGGTGTACCACGAGGCCCTCGTGTGGGGGGTGGCGCTCTGCCTGGCCTCGCTGCTCGCCATGGTGCGCTACGTCGACGCGCCCACGACGCGCCGGGTGGTCGTCCTCGGGCTCCTCGTCACCGCCTGCCTGTCGACGCGGGCCTCGATCGGTCTCGGTCCGCTGCTCGGGGTGGCGGTCCTCGGCGCCCGCGAGCTCGTCGCCGTGGCGCGACGTCGCGCCGACGGTCGCGACGTCTGGCCGCCGATCACCCGCGCCGCGGGGCTCGCGGGCGTCGGGGTCGCCGCCCTCGGCACCTACGCCGCGGTCAGCTACGTGAAGTTCCGGACGCTGTTCAGCGTGCCGTTCGAGACCCAGCTCCACACGATCATCGACCCGACCCGCCAGGAGTTCCTCGCGGAGAACGGCGGGTTCTTCTCCCTCCGCTTCATCCCGACGACGCTCCTGCAGTACTTCCGACCCGACGCCTTCCGCCCCACCTCGCTCCTGCCGTGGATCGACTTCGCCCCGGCGCCGGGCCCCATCCTCCTCGACGCCCGGTTCGACGTGTTCGACCGGACGTCGAGCGTCCCCTCGGCGCTGCCGGCCTTCGTCCTCCTCGGGGTCCTCGCCCTGGTCGCGCTCGGGCGGGGTCGGATCGAGTGGTCAGCGCTGCGAGCCTTCCGGGTCCCGCTGGTGGCGGCGGCCGGCTCGGGCCTCGCGGTCCTCGCGTTCGGCTACATCGCCAACCGGTACGTCGCCGACTTCATGCCCCTGGTGATCGTCGCCGCGGCCATCGGCGTGCAGGCGCTGCTGGCGTGGCGGCCGTCGCGCCCGTGGATCCACCGCACCGCCGTGTCCGTCGTCGTCCTCGCCGGCGTGTTCGGCGCCTGGCTCAACGTGTCCCACGGGGTGCTCGCCCAGCGGCTCTACGGCCTCACGACCGACGAGGAGCGCACCGCGGCGTTCATCGCCACGCAGTCGCGGGTCGAGTCGCTGCTCGGCGGCGAGGAGCTGCCGTCACGCGTGCAGCGCGGCGAGCAGCTGCCGACCGGATCGCCCGGGGACCTGTTCGTCCTCGGCAGCTGCGACGCCCTCTACCTCCACGACGGCAACCCGCCGAACACGATCCGGCGCCACTCCTGGATCCCCGTCGAGCGCACCGAGCGGGCGGGCCGGTACGAGCTGGCCATCCGGTTCGACGCGCTACGCCCGGGCACCTCGTCGCCGATCGTCAGCGGCGAGGACGGCGACAGCTCGGCGCTACTGGTCGTCGAGGCGACCGACGACGGACACGTCGTCGTCGAGTACTCGGGGGCCGGCCTGCCACGGCGCAGCGCCCCGATCGAGGTCGATCCCGGGCACACCTACGACGCCGTGCTCGTCGCCGACCCCCGCCTGTCCGAGGTGTCCCTCACCCTCGACGGCCGACTCGTCTTCGAGGGGCACCTCGCCTACGACGGGCCGCTCACGTTCGGGCGCGACGTCGTGGGCGGCGCCGACGTGGCGACCTTCGCCGGGTCCATCGAGCGGCGGCCGGGGACCCGCGCCGAGCTGTGCGCCGACCTGCTGGAGCGGGCGGGCTGAGCGCCCGTCAGCCCTGGTGCACCATCGGGTCGGGACGGAGCGCGAACAGGTACTGGTAGGCGAACAGGTTCGGCCAGGCGCGCACGCCGCGCCGGTCGACCCAGCGGACGAGGCGGGCCACGGGTGAGCCCGCGACACCACCACCGTCGCCGCCCCTGTCGACCACCTCGAGGGGCAGCCCGGTCGCGCTCTCCCAGTCGGCGATGTAGCCGGCCCGCCGGGCGACCCGCATGAAGCTGCGGTGGGTGAAGAACCGCAGGTGCCCCCGGTCGAGGATGCCGCGGCGCTCGTAGTCGAAGCGGCCGAGGACCGTGCGCAGGCGCGGGTACCAGTGGGCGAAGTTCGGGATGGAGGCGAGCAGGGTGCCGTCGGGCTTCAGGACGGCGAGGATCGAGCGGAGCATGGCGTCGGGGTCCCGGACGTGCTCGATGACGTCGGCGGCGAGGACGACGTCGAACCCGGTGCCCGCCTCCGCGGGGATGCCGTCGTCGAGGTCGCCCCGGACGAACGCGTCGACGCGCGTGCCGACACCGGGCATCTCGACCACGTCGACGCCGGTGACGTGGTGGCCGAGCCGCCGGAGCCGGTCGGCCAGCGCGCCGTCCGAGCAGCCGAGGTCGAGCACCTTGCTCGGTGGCCGGTGGGCCATCCACTCGAGGAGCTGGCGGTGCGAGCTGTCGAGCGAGTCCTTCGTCTCGTAGGCGTCGCTGGCGAAGGCCATCTCGCCGCTGCCGAAGCCGATCTTGTGCAGCCGGTACTTCACGACGTCGCGCATCACGTCGCCGGCGTACCGCACGCCGTCGACGTAGCAGATCTCGTCCCCGTAGTAGGTGGGGATCGGGACCTCGTGGATCCGCTTCCCGGCCTCGTGCAGCTGCACGATGATCTGCGTGTCGAAGTTGAAGCCGTCGTCGTTGAGCTCGAAGGGCACGTCGTCGAGCGCCGCGACCCGGTAGGCCCGGTAGCCCGAGTGCCACTCGCTCAGGGACTCGCCGACGATCGCGTTCTGGGCCTGGGTGAGGATCCGGTTGCCGACGTACTTGTAGAGGGGCATGCCGCCACGCCGGGCGGCGCCGGGGATCATCATCCGGGACCCGAAGACGGCGTCGGCCTCGCCGGACTCGATGGGCGCGACCATCTCGGGCAGCAGCTCCGGGGCGTACTGGCCGTCGCCGTGGAGGAGCACCACGATGTCGAGGCCCTGCTCGATCGCCCACCGGTAGCCGGCCTTCTGGTTGCCGCCGTAGCCGAGGTTGCGCGGCCGCCGGATCACGGTGATCGGCAGCTCCGAGTTCGCCTCCTGGTACTCGAGCCCCCGCTCGAAGGTCGCGTCGGCGCTGTAGTCGTCCGCGATGAGCACGGTGTCGATGCGGGAGCGGAAGCCCGAGGGGATGCGATCGAGGACCGCGGCGAGCGTCGCCTCGGCGTTGTACGCGACGACGAGGATCCCGATCCGGTGCATCGCGGCAGCCTACGACATGTGCCAGGATGCGCTCCGCTGCCGACACAAGGGGAACCGAACGATGCGCGCCGCCGTCCTGAACACCATCCCGGGTGAGCTCGAGATCGAGGAGGTCGCGGTCGCGAGCCCCGGGCCGCACGAGGTCCTCATCCGGGTCGCGGCCGCCGGTCTCTGCCACAGCGACCTCCACTTCATCGAGGGCAAGTACCCCTACATGACCCCTGCGGTGCTCGGCCACGAGTCCGCCGGCGTCGTCGAGGCGGTCGGGGACCAGGTCACCTACGTGCAGCCGGGCGACCACGTGATCACCTGCCTCTCCGTCTACTGCGGCGGCTGCGAGAACTGCCTCACCGGGCACCCGTCGATCTGCACCGGCGCTGCGGCCACCGAGCGCACCGCCGACCAGCCGCCGCGCCTGTCCCGCAACGACGGCGAGCCGGTCCACCAGTTCCTGAAGATGTCCTCGTTTGCCGAGATGATGCTCATCCACGAGCACGGCCTGGTGAAGATCCGCGAGGACATGCCGCTCGACCGTGCCGCGCTCATCGGCTGCGGCGTCACCACCGGCCTCGGCGCGGTGTTCAACACCGCCAAGGTCGAGCCGGGCACGACGGTCGCCGTCATCGGCTGCGGCGGCATCGGCCTGAACGCCATCCAGGGCGCCCGCATCGCCGGGGCGAACCGCATCATCGCCGTCGACATGCTCGACTCGAAGCTCGAGCTGGCGAAGGAGTTCGGCGCGACCGACGGCGTCAACGCCGGTGCCGGCGATCCCGTCCAGCAGGTGATGGAGCTCACCGGCGGCGGCGTGCACCACGCGTTCGAGGCCATCGGCCTGAAGGTCGCCGCCGAGCAGGCGTTCGGCATGCTCCGGGCCGGCGGCACGGCCACGATCATCGGCATGATCCCCGTCGGCCAGAACGTCGAGCTGCCCGGCGTGGCCTTCCTGTCGGAGAAGAAGATCCAGGGCTCGAACATGGGCTCGAACCGCTTCCGGGTCGACATGCCCCGCTACATCGAGATGTACATGGACGGGCGGCTGAAGCTCGACGAGCTCGTCTCCCGGCGGATCACGCTCGACGAGGTCAACGACGGGTTCGCGGCGATGAAGACGGGCGAGCTGGCCCGCAGCGTCATCGTCTTCGACTAGCTGCTCGGCTCGCCGGCCACCAGCCGGTCCAACCCTCCCGTCGGGTCCTCGAGCAGCGGTCGCACGGCCACGATCGAGGGGCGTCGCGGCGGATCCGTGAAGCCCACGCCCAGGGGAGGGTGCAGCGGTGCCATCGCGCCCAGGTCCCGCCCGCCGACCGACGCCCACGCCTCCCGGGCCGGCCGGTACCGGTCGGCCCGGTACCACTCACGCACCCCCGTCGGGCTCTCACCGAACGTCCGGACGCCCATCGTGGCGCGGGCCACACGGTCCTCGACCCAGCGGGTGAACCACGCCGGGCGCCGACGCGGGAGCACGAGCCAGGGCCGGCCCGCGGCGATGCCGACGCGGAGCGGTCCGGCCGTCACCTCAAGGCCGGTGGCGCCACCTTCTGCTGCGACGTCGACGACCGACGTCCGATCGAAGCTGTAGACGGCGGTGATGAACGCCTCGGCCCGCTCGGTGGGCGACAGCAGGGTGCGCGTGCCGTCGGGCGCGGTCCACATGACGTCGGTGAACGGCCCGATCGGGGAGTCGACCCAGTGACCGACCACGATGCGATCGCCGGACGCGAACCCGCTGCTCGCGATGACGCCCGCCATGTGGTGGCGCACGGTCACCCGCGTGGGGACGACGCCGGTGGGCGCCCCAGCTCGCCCGACGCCACGATCGCCCTGCTCAACGGGCGGACGAGCTCACGCAGCCGCTGGACCTCGGGCTCGTCGAGGCGGGACCACGCGGCCATGGCCAGCTCGTCGGTGCGCCGCTCGATGGCCTCGCGCGCCGCGCGCCCCGCCTCGGTCGCCGCGCCCTCGTCGTCGATCCACCCACGAGCCCGTAGCGCGTCCTCGGCCGCCGCCCACTCGTCCTCGGGCCACGCCCGGGAGGAGCGCAGCACCCCCGCCGGCACGTCGCCCACCGACGCGTGGCTCACGAGCGCCTCGCAGCCCGAGGCGATGCCGGCGTCGAGGAGGGCGACGAGGTGCCCGTCGCCGCGGAACTCGCGGAGCAGGGTCAGCGCGTGCCACAGGGCGAGGTGCGGCTCGTCGGGCCAGTGCAGGCCGGCGTGGGCGGCGAACAGCGGGCGCCCGGAGATCGGGAGGTCCGTCGCCGCGCGGCGGGCCAGCTCGAGGGCCTCGGCGACCTCGCCGCTGGCGACGGCGTCGCCGAGGATGCGCCGCAAGGTCGCGTCGATGCCGCCGTGGCGGGCGTCGAGCACCTCCTGCGGTGTCGTCGCGTCCCACACCCCCGCCATCGCACGGCGGACCAGCTCCGGGTGGAAGTTGAAGAAGGTGGCGACGACGACCTCGGCGTCGACCGCCCCCATCGCCGCGGATCGGCTCGCGAAGTAGCCGGACCGACCGGCGAGCCCGAGCGCCTCGTACGCCTCCTGCGGCTCGGCGGCGAAGTAGACGATGCCGTGGTACGGCTCGAGGGTGCGGTGGGCGGAGCGGGCGAGGGCTGGGTCCATGGGCGGCGACGCTAGCCCGGGCCGCGATCAGCTCGGCTGCAGCCGCGCCGGCGGCGGGCCCAGGCGGCCCCGCAGGAAGTCGACGATCGCCCACAGGCGGGCCGACGGGTGGTGGAGGTGGTCCCGGGCGCGTGCATCGACCAGCGATCGGGTGATCTGCGCCAGCGCGACGAGCAGCCGGATCGCCGCGTGGTAGCGCCCCGAGTGCTCACGTACGAGCAGCAGCGTGTTGCGCAGCTGGAGGTAGGCGACCGCTGCGCTGCCCGGGCCCATCTCGGGGTTCCGGACCATCGCGCCGCGCACGAGCCCCACCTCCCAGCCGGCCGCCAGCGCCCGCAGCCCGAGGTCCGCCTCCTCGCAGTAGGCGAAGTAGCGCTCGTCGAAGAGACCGACGTCCTCGAGGGCGCGGCGCCGGGCGAGCATGAGCGTGCCGTGCGGGTGGTCGGCAGGTTCGAAGCCCGACTCGACCGACGGCGGCCGGGTGATGCCGCCGAAGTACGGGTCGACGACCGGGGTCGCCCCGTCGCCCACATCGGCGCTGACGAACCCCAGCCGGGGCCGGGCCGCCGCCACCGCGAGCAGCTCGGCCAAGGTGCCCTCGTCGGGCATGGCGTCGTGCGGCATGAGGCCGACCCACTCCCCCGCCCCCTCTGCGAGCCAGCGCCGGAACCCCGCGTTGGCGGCCGGTCCGAACCCGGCGTTGCGCCCGAGCTCGAGCACCTCGGCCCACGCCGGCAGGCCGGACCGCAGGAGGTCCAGCTCCGCGGGGCGCGACCCGTTGTCGACGACCAGCGCACGCACCGGGGCGCCCTGCGCGTCCAGGCGCTCCAACGAGCGCAGGCAGTGCGCGGCGCGGTTCCAGTGGACGACGACGACGGTCAGGCGGTCGTCGCCGCGGCGGTCATCGCCGCTGGTGGAGCTCAGGTGGACGCGGACGCCCGGACCAGCGCGTGCTGGACGAGCTCGATGAGCGCCACCTTCGTCGAGTTGCGGTCCCGCGCGTCGCAGGTGGTCATCGGCACGTCCTCCGGCACGGCGAGCGCCTCACGGAGCTCGTCGAGCGAGTGGCTGGGCTCGGCGCCGAAGATGTTGTGCGCGACGACGAAGGGCACGTCGCGGCCCTCGAAGTAGTCGACCGCCGGGAACGAGTCCTCCAGGCGGTTGCTGTCGACCAGCACGACCGCGCCGATGGCGCCACGCACGAGGTCGTCCCACATGAAGTGGAAGCGGGGCTGGCCCGGCGTGCCGAACAGGTAGAGGACGAGGTCGGTCCCGAGCGAGATGCGACCGAAGTCCATGGCCACGGTCGTCGACGTCTTGCCGGTCGCCTTCGACAGGTCGTCGATGCCCTCGCTGTGCGAGGTCATCGCCGCTTCGGTCGTCAGCGGGGCGATCTCGGAGACCGACCCGACGAACGTGGTCTTCCCGACGCCGAAGCCGCCGGCGACGATGATCTTGACGGGCATCGGTGCATCGGCCGACGCGGCCGGCTGCGCCGGCGCCTCAGAGTGCCTGAAGGCCATCGAGGACCCTTTCCAGGAGACGCAGGTCGGGGCGGTCCCCGACGTGGCTGGGACGGTTGACGGCGAGGTAGCCCTCCTCGGCGAGGTCGCCGACGAGGACGCGCGCCACCCCGAGGTGGATGTCGAGGTGGGCGGAGATCTCCGCGAGGGACTGCGGCGTGACGCACAGCGCCACGATGCGCCCACGTTCCAGCGCGAGGCGGTCCTGGGCGGCCAGCCCCTCGCTCGTGGTCGCGACCATCGCCTCGATGGCCAGGTCGGTCCCGGGGCGCGTCCGGCCGCCCGTCAGGGCATAGGGACGGATGCGCACGCCGAGATCGTTCTCGGAGGGACCTTCTGGTGTGCTCACCGGGGCAACGCTCCTTGCAGTTCGGCCCGCAGCTCGGGCGTCAGGACGGCACCAGCCTTCTCGACGAGCAGCGCCATCTCGTAGCCGACGAGGCCGACGTCGCACTCGCTGGTCGCCACCACAGCGAGGCAGGAGCCGTCGCTGATGCCGGTGACGAACAAGAACGCCCGCTCCATCTCCACGATCACCTCGTTCACGGCGCCGCCGCCGAAACGGCCGGCCGCACCATAGGCGAGACCGATGAAGCCCGAGGCGACGGCGGCGAACCGGTCGGCCGCCTCCCGCGACAGGCCCTTCGAGACCGCCATGGGGAGGCCGTCAGAGGAGACCACGACGGCCTCGTTGACGCCCGGGACCCGCTCGACGAAGTTCGAGACCAGCCAGTTGACGTTGCTTGCAGCTGCGCTCAGATCGGTCATCGACCTTCCTCTCAGTTCGATCCCTCGCCGTTCGGCGAGTCGGCTTCACGGCCACGGTGCAGGCCGGAGCGGTAGCGGGACAGCATGGCCCGGACCTCCTCCGGGGAACGCTGGGTGCGGGCGATGGGCGCCTCGGCCGTGGGCCGGGGCTCCTCCTGGGTGGCGGTGCCCGCGCTCTTCGGCACCCGCTTCACCAGGCCCGATGCGGTGCGGGCGGGCTCGGGGGCGCTGGCCGTGGCCGGCTCGGCCGCCGGCGCGGGCTCGTCGAAGGACGGAGCGGCATCGACCGGGGCCGGTGCGGCGAACGGCGCGTCGTGCTCGGTGGCCGGCGCATCGACGTCGTCGCCCATCAGGGCCGCCAGGCCGGCGTCGAAGGCTGCGCCCTCGGGGACGGCGGTGGCCAGCGAGTCCGGGGCCGGGACGTCGGGGACGTACTCGGCGGCGGGCTCCGGAGTGGCCTGCTCAGCGACCGGGGCGGGCGCGAACGCCGCCGACGGCGGGGTGGCCGGCTGCGGCTCGGGCTCGGCGACGGTGGCCGCCGGCTCGGGCTGGGCCGGAGCCTCCTCGACGCTGATGCTCGACGACTCGAGGATCGCGGTGGGCAGCGTCACCAGGGCGGTGACGCCGCCGGTCGGCGAGGAGGTGAGGCGCACGTCGATGGAGAACCGAGCGGCGAGGCGCCCGACGACGGTGAAGCCGAGCGAGCGGCTGAGGGTCAGGCCGACGAGCGGGGGCTCGGCGAGGAGCTTGTTCGTCTCGGCGAACTGCTCGTCGCTCATGCCGATGCCCTGGTCGGAGATCGACAGGACGTAGGTGCCGTCGGCGTTCTGGTGGCCGAGGATCTCGACGCTCGTCTCCGGCGGCGAGAACGAGGTGGCGTTCTCCATGAGCTCGGAGAGGAGGTGGGCGACGTCCATGGCCGCGGCGCCGGTGACGACGGCGTCGTCCATGGCGACGAGGTTCAGCCGGGCGAAGTCCTCGACCTCGCCGATGGCCACGCGGACCACGTCGGCGAGCGCCACGGGGCGGGACCGGCGGTGCCCGGTCTCGATGCCCGCGAGCACGAGCAGCGACTCGGCGTTGCGCCGCATGCGGGTGGCGAGGTGGTCGAGCTTGAACAGGTCCTCGAGGACGTCGGGGTCCTCCTCCTGCGACTCCAGCTGGTCGATGAACTCGATCTGGCGGTCGAGGAGCGTCTGGTTGCGGCGGGCGAGGTTGACGAAGATGTCGCCGATGCCCTTCTTGAGGAGCGACTGCTGCTCCTCGGCGACCTCGACCGTCACCCGCTGGATCGAGTCGAACGCGTCGGCCAGGTGGCCGATCTCGTCGCTGCGGTTCATGGAGATGGGCTCGAGGATGACCTCGCCGCCGCCGGAGCTCGGGCTCTTGAGCCGCTCGACCAGGGCCGGCAGCTGCTCGCCGGAGAGGCGGTCGGCCGCCTCGGTGAGGCTGCGGAGCGGACGGGTGATCCGCCGGGCCACGAGGAAGGCGAGGGCCGCGGAGCCGATCACCGAGGCGACGGCGACGAGGAGGAAGATCAGCGCCTCACGCTCGGTGTCGGAGCGGGCGTCGCTGACGGTGGACTCGACCGAGTCGAGCATCTCGAGGCCGACGACCGCCTGGGCCGCGACGACCTGGTCGCTCAGCGTGATCCACTCCTGGGGGGTGAGCGCCTCGACCGGCGGCTCGAGGTCGTCGAGGGCGGCGGCGATCGAGTTGGCCCGACCGTCGTTGTCCTCACCGCTGGTGAGCCACTGGATGTAGGGGGCCATGGCGTCGATCACCGAGAGGCGGAACTCCGTGGCACGCGTGGCGTCCTGGCTCTGGAGCTGGCGCCGGACGGCGGCGGCCTGCTCGGGGGTGGCCATGGCGAAGAACAGCTCGCCGTACTCCTCGGCGTTGCTGGTGGCCTCGACGAGGACACGCCACTGGCGGCCGGCGACGTCGAACTCGTCCTGGCCAAGCGCCAGGGTGAGGGCCGACTGGACCTGGGCGGCGCCCTCCCAGGCACGAGCGAGCGACACCAGCGCGGTCAGGTCGGCGGACACCTCGGGGAACGGCACCTCGTTCGACACGCCCGTCGCCACGTCGAGCTGGCGGGCGATGGTGTCGATGTACCAGGTGTTGACGATCAGCGGGTCGATCGAGCCGCGGTCGACCGAGGCCCGGATCGTGGCGATGTCGGCCTGGCGGGCGACGGCGGCGTCGCCGATGACCCGCAGCGGATCGGTCGTGCCCAGGTCGTCGACCTGGTCGGCGAAGTCGGCCAGCGTGGCGTCGGTGGCGCTGCGCTGCTGCTCGAGGCCCTCGGCGGCGTCGGGGTCGACGACGGCGAGGACGGACAGCGAGCGCTCGTTCTGGAGGGCGTCCATGGCGAACGCCGACGAACGGGCCAGCTCGACGTAGGTCTCGGCGGTGCGGGCGTCGGCGGCTTCGTCGAGCCGGTCCTTCGCGCCGATCCCCGCCACGGCCACCAGGACCAGCAGCGGTGGGAGCACGACGGCCAGGAGCTTCGTCCCCACCTTCATGTTTCGGAGCATGTCGTCCCTCGTGGACTCGGCGGTCGGGCCCGGTCGACGAGCCCTCCTTGACGTGGTTCCATCGGTCCTCGCTACGTGAACTTGAGCACACCACGAAGAGGGGTCGAACGGCCTAGATGCCCCCGTGACCTGCGACGACGGGGGTAGCGTGCGCCAGATGAGCTCCAGCACCTCCGGACTCGAAGGTCGCCTCGACGAGGTCGCGTTCGCCGACGTCCTCCGCCTCCTCAGGGCGTCCCGACAGGATGGCACGCTCCACCTCGACGCAGAGACCTCTCACGTGGCCGTCGTCGTCGGCCCCGAGGTCGTGCGCATCGCGACAACCGGCCTCGAGGGGTTGCGCGCGGCCGTCGTGGGCAGCGGCGTCGTCGATCCGGGGGCCTGGGACGCTCTGGTCGAGGCCGGCGACGAGTCCCCCGGCGCGGCCCTGGAGCAGCTGGTCTCGAGCGGCGCCGATCCCGACCGCCTACGGGCCCGCCTCTACGACCACACCGTGAACACGTTGTTCGAGCTGCTCCTGCCGAGCACCGCCCGGTTCGAGTTCCACGCCGGACGCTCCCACCCCTTCGCCGCCGATCCGGGCTACCCGTTCGAGGACGTGCTCGACGACGTCCGCCACCGCGTCGACGAGTGGCGCACCATCGCCGCCTCGATCCCGAGCACCTCGGTCGTGCTGCGTCGGGCCCCGCGCCTGCCGCTGACGAGCGGGCCGATCACCCTCAACCACGAGGAGTTCGAGCTCCTCGGGCTGCTCGACGGCCGTCGCGACGTCGCCGAGCTCGTCCAGCTCCTCGGCATGTCGGCGTTCCGGGTGATGACCACACTGCACCGACTCATCACCCTCGGGGCCGTCCTCCCCCCGGACCGCGACGCATGAGGTCGACGCCGATCACCGTCCCCGACGAGACGCGGGACCTGCTCCGCTTCATCGACGCCAGCCCGTCGCCGTACCACGCCGCCCGCAACGCCGCGGACCGACTGGTCGCGGGTGGGTTCACCGCACTCGACCCGATGGCGGCCTGGCCCGCCGGTGTCCGCCGCGGCGTCGTCACCGACGGCGGCGCCCTGGTCGCGTGGTCCGCGCCGGCGGGCTCGCCGCCCGATGCCCCGTTCCGCATCGTGGGCGCCCACACGGACAGCCCGAACCTCCGGGTGAAGGCCAAGCCGGACGTGGGCCGCGCCGGGTGGCGCCAGATCGGCGTGGAGGTCTACGGCGGCGCCCTCGTCAACTCCTGGCTCGACCGCGACCTCGGCATCTCCGGACGGGTCGCCGTCCGCGACGGGGAGTCGCCCCGGGGACACCGTGAGGTCCTGGTCAAGATCGACCGCCCGCTCCTGCGCGTGCCGCAGCTGGCCATCCACCTCGATCGCGAGATCAACGAGAAGGGCCTGCAGCTCAACAAGCAGCAGCACCTCGTTCCGGTGTGGGGGCTCGGTGCCCGCCGCCCCGGCGAGCTCGTGGAGCTCGTCGCCGACGAGGCGGGGGTGGCCTGGCACGAGGTCCTCGGGTGGGACCTGATGCTCCACGACCTCACCCCCTCCGCGGTCGGCGGCGCCTCCGACGAGCTGATCTTCGCCCCGCGCCTCGACAACCTCCTCTCGTCGCACGCCGGCCTCGTCGCCATGGAGCGCCTGGCGCCCGCGTCGTCCGATGCCATCGCGGTGCTGTGCCTCTTCGACCACGAGGAGGTCGGCAGCACGACGGCCACCGGTGCCGCCGGCACGCTGCTGGCCCGACTGCTCGAGCAGTCGGTCGCCGCCCGCGGCGGCGACCGCGCCGCCTTCCTCCGGGCCCTCTCCCGATCGACGTGCGTGTCCGCCGACATGGCCCACGCCACCCACCCCAACTACGCCGAGCGCCACGAGCCCGATCACCTCATCACCCTCGACGGCGGCCCGGTCATCAAGATCAACGCCAACCAGCGCTACGCCTCTGATGCCACGAGCGTGGCCACCTTCCAGCTGGCCTGCGACGACGCCGGCGTGCCCACGCAGCGCTACATCCACCGCACCGACCTCGCGTGCGGCTCGACGATCGGCCCGATCACCGCTGCGGGGCTGGCGGTCTCGACCGTGGACGTCGGCGTCCCCCAGCTCTCGATGCACTCCGCGCGCGAGCTGGCCAGCTCCACCGAGCCGGCGCGCTTCATCGCCGCGCTCACCGCGTTCCTCTCTCCCGCCTGAACCCGCGCCCGCGGCGGTCATGCGGGTGGTGTGGTGGGTGTGCGGTCGGGGCGGTGGATGGTCCAGGTGCCGTCGGGTGCGCGGGTGGGGTGCCAGCCGTGGTTCTTGAGCCGGTTGTGGGTGTCGCAGAGGACGGCGGCGTTGGCTTGGTCGGTGGGTCCGCCTCGGCTCGCGTCGATGGTGTGGTCGATCTGCAGGCCGCGTTGTCGGTGGCAGCCGTTCCAGATGCAGTGGAGGCCGTCGGGGTGGGCGAGGGTGTTGGTGAGCTCGGCAGCCTGGCGGGCCGAGCCGGTGAAGAACCGCCGGCGGCGTCCGAGGTCGATCACGTTGGAGTTGGCGTCGATGATCACGCGGCGGACCTGGCCGGCCAGTGCCGCGGCGACCACGTCGGACGGTGCGAGGGGCACCCCCGACACGGTGCGGCACACGCGCGGGCCGGTCGTCCGCGGCACCTGCGGGGCTTCAGCCGGCTCGCCGCCGGTGAGGGCGGTCTCGAAGGTGTGCAGGTCGACGACGATGTTGACCAGCGGCACGGCCCGGCCGACGGTGGAGGCCGCCCGGGCGAAGATCGCCGCGAGGGCGTCGGCGCCGCGCTGGGCGGCGCTGCGGGGCAGGTCGGCCTCGGTGGCGGCGTCACCGAGCCGGGCCCGGGCGTCGGCCCAGTCCGCGAGGAGCTCGGCGCGGGCGAACCACTCGAAGGTCTCCGCGATCGCGGCGCCCTGCAGGTTCCCGAACCCACCGGTGAGGGTGAACCCGCCGTCGTAGTTCTCCACCACCGATCCGGTCCGTCGTGCGTGGGACGTCTCGGCGTCCTGTTCGGTGCCGTCGACATCGACCAGGCGTTCCCACTCCCGCAACCACCGACAGAACCCCTCATGGGAGTGGTCCCGTGCCATCTCCACGATCACGTCCTCCACCACCGGCAACAGGTCCACGACCCGCGGGTTGCGCGCCACCCGTGCCACCGCCCGCACATGCCCGGTCGGCACCTCCCCCGCCCGATGCGCCGCAGCGAGGGCCGGCAGGTCCCGCAACACACGGGCGCAGTGCACCCGCGCCCGCGCCTCGCCGCGCGGCAACCGACCCAGGTGACGCACCGCCACCGCCGCCGACGCCAACCCGTCGACCGCGAACGCCTGCGAGCGGTCCAGATGCCCCGCCAGCTGATCGGTCACCGCGTCCAACCGGCGGCGCAGGACCTCCACGTCGCGCACCAACCGCATCTCCGAGCGGGCATCCAACGCATCGAGATCCACCGCCCCGAGCAGATCCACCGCCCGCGCCAACGCCGACAACGCCCCAGCCACCGTCGACTCCGCTTCCCCGACATCGAGCAGCACCACCGGTGCCACCTCCCACTCGCCATCGCCGCACACAAGCCGGCACCGAAGCCGACGAACACGGCAGTCCGGACCCGGGGAAGAACGACCCGACCACCTGCACACCACCCTACGCAGGGGGTGTGACAGTCATGATCGTTCTGCCGGTCCGGAACGGCGTGGAGGAGACTCCCCGGTGGTGGCCCCGCTGTTCGGGTCTGACCCTGGTGTGTGACTGACCGTCGTGTCCTTGTGATGAAGCGTCGGCCTGTCCTGGCGGGACCACCACCTCGGGATTCTCGGCCGTTCGGAGTGACCTCATAGGAGCCTGTTCGCGCAGACTCGCGACTGTCTTGTCCTCCCGGTCGGTGATCCCTCCGCCTCGTGTGACCGAACCGAAGGGATCGAAGACGATGATGACAGCCCCAGCCCGCCGTGTCACCGGTGGGGTCGACACCCACGGCGATGTCCATGATCGTGCCCCGTGGAGTGGTGGAAGTAGGTCTGTGAGCCTTGGCTTCGCCAGCCTGAGGTTACGCGGCTGGCAGCGCAGGGTTCGTCGTGGTCACCTCCGTGGGGTCGGGATCGATGGCGGCCATGCTCTCTTCGGAGAGGTAGCGGCGTTCGGAGATGGCCCAGTCGTCGTGTTGGTCGAGCAGGACGGCGCCGACGAGGCGGATGACCGAGGCGTCGTCGGGGAAGATCCCGACGACGTTGCTGCGGCGCTTGATCTCTTTGTTGATCCGCTCGAGGGGGTTCGTGGAGGCGATCTTGCGCCAATGCGCCCGGGGGAACGCGGTGTGGGCCAACACGTCCGCTTCGGCGCCCTCCAAGATCGCGGCGGCCTTGGGGAACTGACCCTCGAGGACCCCGACGACCTCATGCAGCTGGGCCCGGCACCCCTCTGCGGAGGGCTGGGCGAAGATCGTGCGGACCGTCGCGGCGACCATGTCTTTGGACGCGGAGGGCACGGTGCCCAAGATGTTGCGCATCAGATGCACCTTGCAGCGCTGCCAGGACGCGCCGGCGAGCACTCGTGGGATCGACGCCTTCAGCCCGGCGTGGGCGTCGGAGATGACGAGGCGCACTCCGCTGAGGCCTCGGTCCTTGAGGCCGCGGAGGAACGCGGTCCAGAACACCTCGTCTTCGCTGTCGCCGACGTCGACACCGAGGACCTCGCGGTCACCATTGGCGGTGACACCGGTGGCGACCACGACGGCCCGGGAGATGATCCGGTGGTTGATGCGGGCCTTGATGTAGGTGGCGTCGAGGTACAGGTAGGGGAACTCGACGTGGTCCAGGCGTCGGGTGCGGAACACGGCGACCTCTTCGTCGATCCCCGCGCAGATCCGCGACACCGTCGACTTCGACACCCCCGACTCACACCCCAGCGCCTGGACCAGATCGTCGACCTTCCGGGTCGAGGTGCCGGTGGTGTAGGCGGTCATGATCACACCCCACAGCGCCTTGTCGACCCGCCGGCGCGGCTCGAGCAGCGACGGGAAGAACGACCCGACCCGCACCTTGGGGATCCGCAGCTCCACATCACCCGCCGGCGTGGACAGCAGTCGGCTCCGAGAGCCGTTGCGCTGGTTGGTGCGGCTGTCGGTTCGCTCGTGGGGGCCGGCACCGATCGCGGCGGTGAGCTCGGCGTCGATCAACTCCTGCATCCCCGCCTCGAGCAGCCGGCGGAACAGCTCCTTGCTGTCACCATCGCCCAGACGCGCCAGCAGGTCAGCAACTCGGGCATCATCGTCATGGGTCATCGCGTGAGTTCCTTCCAGTGAGTGCTTTCGCAGGTCTCACCAAGGCTCACGCGATGGCCCAACCCATGGGGGGACCGTCTCGCTACCTACACCACCTCACGGGACGCCAACATGTCCATGTCGCTGCCGTTCTCGACAGCGCGACGGGCCGATGCCTCGGCGTCGAGTCCTTCCCCGCCGAGCGGGCCGGTTACGCGGCGTTGCACGCCTGGTTGGCCGGCCACGGCGAGGTTGACGCGGTCGGGGTCGAGTCGACCGGATCCTGGGGTGCGGGACTGTCCCGGCACCTGACCGCCGCCGGCGTCGGGGTGATCGAGGTCGACCGGCCCGACCGCAAGACCCGCCGGCAGGAAGGCAAATCCGACCCCATCGACGCCCAGGCCGCCGCTCGGGCGGTGCTCTCGGGCCGGGCCACTGGCACGCCGAAGTCCGGGGACGGGCCCGTTGAAGCGATCCGGGCGCTCGAGATCGTCTGCCACGGCGCCACCCGCGACCGCACCCGGGCGATCAACCAGTTCAAGGCTCTGCTCGTCACCGCCCCCGCCGACCTGCGAGAACACCTCGCCGGGCTCTCCTTCTCCCGACAGCTCGAGCTCGCCCGCCGCTTCCGCGACCACGACGACATCGTCGAGGCCCAGGTCCGGTTCGCGCTCAAGACCCTCGCCCGCAAGATCACGTTCCTCGACCAGCAGATCAACGACCTCGAAGCCCGCATGAACACCCTCACCGGCCAAGCCGCCCCGGCGCTCGCCGGAACCTTCGGCGTCGGCCCCCACGTCGCCGCCCAGCTCCTCGCCGCCCTCGGCGACAACCCCGAACGGATCAGCAGCGAAGCCGCGTTCGCCAAGCTCTGCGCCGCCTGCCCCATCCCCGCATCGAGCGGCAAGACCACCCGCCACCGGCTCAACCCCGGCGGCGACCGGCGAGCGAACAACGCCCTCTACACCATCGTCCTGGTCCGCATGCGCCACCACGCACCGACACGCGCCTACGTCGCCCGCCGCACCGCCGAGGGCAAGACCCGCCTCGAGATCATGCGCTGCCTCAAGCGCTACGTCGCCCGCGAGATCTTCAACGTCGTCACCCGACCGCCAGCGGTCCCCACCGGACACGACATCCGCCAACGACGCCTCCAAGCCGGCATCACCCTCACCGCCCTCGCCAACACCCTCGACATCGCCCCCATCCGGCTCTCACGCCTCGAACGAGGTCTCGACTTCAACAACGACCTCGCCACCCGAGCCGCCACCTGGCTCACCCAGAACGCCGCTTGACATCTATAGGAGCTTCACCCGAACCGGCCGAGCGGTGCGGTGCTTGACCTTCGCCGACGCCCGGACCTAGGTTTCCGGCGCCCGAAAACTCTGATTGGGCCGCACGCGAGCGGCCCGGGGGATCGCCGAGAGCCGACGTGCCGGACCAGCTGAGCCGCTCCGACCGAGAGATGCTGAAGGCCATCTACCGACAGACCGTCGGACACACCGCCGACCCCGACCGGTTCGCTCACACCGGCGACCTCGCCGAGGCGATGGGCACCTCGCCCGGCACGGCCACGAGCCACGTCAAGCGCCTCGCCGACCGAGGTCTCGTGAGCCACACCCCCTACATCGGGGTCCGCCTCACCGACACCGGCCGTGCCGCGGCCGTCGGCGCGATCCGCCGCCACCGGCTGGTCGAGCGCTTCCTCGCCGACTACCTCGGCTACGAGTGGACCGACGCCGACCGGCTCGCCACCACCTTCGAGCACGACCTCCCCGACGAGGTCGAGCAGCGCCTCTTCCTCGCGCTCGGCGAGCCGACGAGCTGCCCTCACGGCTTCCCCATCCCCGCGGCGACCGACGTCGAGGTCGTCCCGCTCCCCCCGCTCTACGACCTCGAGCCCGGCGATGTCGCCGTGGTCGCGGTCCCCGGGTCGACCGACCCGGCACTGGTCGAGTACCTCGACACCATCGGGCTCCGGCCCGGTGCCCACGTCGAGGTGCGCGAGAAAGAACCGTTCGACGGGCCCGTCCTGGTGCGCGTCGACGGGCAGGACCGAGCCCTGGGGCGCACCGTCGCCACCCAGGTGTTCGTCAGGGCGCTCGACGGCTCGCCGCCGCCGGGCGACCACCCAGCAGCCTGACCCCAACCGTCTCGCAGAGGAGACCTTCGTGGAAGCAGTTCCCTACCTGGCCGTGTTGGCGGCGGTCGCCGCGCTCGGCCTCGCCGCCTTCTTCTACGGCAACGTCAAGAAGGCCAGCCCCGGCGACGAGCGCATGGTCTTCCTCATGACCGAGATCCAGAAGGGCGCCAAGGCGTTCCTGAAGCAGGAGTACACCTGGGTCTCGGGCTTCGTCGTGGTCATGGCGGTCCTCATCGCCCTGGTGATCGCACCGCTCGGCGCGGTGTCCTACGTCCTCGGCGCGGTGCTCTCCGCGGGTGCCGGCTACATCGGCATGACCGTGGCGACGATGGCCAACGCCCGCACGACCGAGGCCGCGAAGGACGGGCCCGCCAAGGCTCTGCCGCTCGCGTTCCGTGGCGGCGCGGTCATGGGCTTCTCGGTCGCCGGTCTGGCCCTGCTCGGCCTCAGCACCTGCTACATCCTCTTCGTCCTCGGCACGGGCGGTGAGGACGCGTTCGAGATCATCACCGCGTACGGCCTCGGTGGCTCGACCATCGCCCTGTTCTCTCGCGTCGGTGGCGGCATCTACACCAAGGCCGCCGACGTCGGCGCCGACCTCGTCGGCAAGGTCGAGGCCGGCATCCCCGAAGACGACCCCCGCAACCCGGCCACGATCGCCGACAACGTGGGCGACAACGTCGGCGACGTCGCCGGCATGGGCGCCGACCTCTTCGAGTCCTACGCCGGGTCGATCCTGGCGCCCATCTCGCTCACGGCATTCGCCCTGTCGATCGACGCCGACGCCATCGACGCCAGCATCCACGTCCCGCTGCTCATGTTCCCGATGGCCGTCGCGTTCGTCGGCATGATCGCCTCGATCATCGGCTCGTTCACCGTCCGGGGCGGCACGTCCACGGACAGCTCGGCGCTCTCGAAGGCGCTGCACCTCGGCACCAACATCGCGATGGGCCTCACGCTCGTCGCCACCGTCGGCCTCGCATACTGGCTGTTCGCAGGCGACGACTTCGAGGCCCCCTACGGCCTCGCCGTCTCGGTCATCGGTGGTCTCGTCGTCGGCTGGGCTCTCGGCAAGACGGCGGAGTTCTACACCTCGGACCACTACGGCCCGGTGAAGAAGATCGCCAACCAATCCGAGACCGGCCCTGCCACGACGATCCTCGGCGGCATCTCCGCCGGCATGGTGTCGGTCGCCGCCTCCGTCGCCCTCATCGTGATCGGCGTCGGCGTCGCCTACTGGGGCGGGCAGATCACCCTCGAGCAGCTCGCTCTCGACAACCCGGCCATCCCGGTCGGCTTCGGCGGCATCTATGGCATCGCCCTGGCGGCCATCGGCATGCTCGCCACCACCGGCGTCGTCGTCTCCGTCGACGCCTACGGCCCCATCGCCGACAACGCCGGCGGCATCGCCGAGATGGCCGAGCTCGACCCGTCGGTCCGCGAGGTCACCGATGCCCTCGACTCGCTCGGCAACACCACCGCTGCGGTGGCCAAGGGCTTCGCGGTCGGCTCGGCGGCGCTCACGGCGCTGGCCCTGTTCAAGTCGTTCGAGTTCGCCGTGGCCAAGGCCGGCGGCGAGCTGTCGCTGAACGTCGGCGAGGTCGAGGTGTTCATCGGCCTGATCATCGGTGCCGGCCTCCCGTTCCTCTTCGCAGCCCTCACGATCGACGCCGTCGGTCGCGCCGCCCAGCAGATGATCGAGGAGGTCCGCCGGCAGTTCCGGGAGATCCCGGGCCTCCGCGAGGGCAAGCCGGGCGTCAACCCGGACTCGGCCCGTTGCGTGGCCATCTCGACCAAGGCCTCGCTGCGAGAGATGGTCATCCCCGGCTCCCTCGCCGTGGTCGTGCCGCTCGTCGTCGGGTTCATCGACGTCGGCGCCCTCGGCGGCCTCCTGGCCGGCGCCCTCGTCACCGGCTTCGCGCTCGCCATCTTCATGGCCAACGCCGGCGGCGCGTGGGACAACGCCAAGAAGTACATCGAGGCCGGCCACCACGGCGGCAAGGGCTCCGACCCGCACAAGGCCGCCGTCGTCGGCGACACGGTGGGCGACCCCTTCAAGGACACGTCCGGTCCGGCGATGAACATCCTCATCAAGGTGATGACCATCGTGGCCCTGGTGTTCGCCTCGGCCTTCGTCTGATCCTGTCCGCTCCCGCCGGGCGGGCTCCGTCGACCGATGTCGGCGGGGTCCGCCCGGCGGCGCGTCCGGGTGCTGTGCAGACCAGAGATCGTTCAGGCACACTAACTATGTGCCCGTCGAACGAATCTCCCGCGAGGCCGCCCACGCCGCCGCCGTCCTGGCCAAGAGCGTCGAGCGCGCCCTGCACGACGCCGACCTCTCGCCGTCGCAGTACCGGCTGCTCGTCTACCTGAGCGATGCCCCCTCGGCCGCCACCGCCCTGGCCAAGAAGCTGTCGGTCACGCGGCCGAGCCTGACCGCGCTCGTCGACACGCTCGAGCAGCGCGGCTACGTGGTGCGGGGCAACGACCCGACCGACCGGCGCCGGGTGACCCACGAGATCTCCGCCGAGGGCCGCGCCGCGGTGGCCCGGGCCGACGCCACGATCCAGCAGCGGCTGGGCACCTGGCTCGACGCCCACCTCACCCCCGACGAGGTGGCGGCCGTCAACACCGGGCTCGAGCTCTGGCTCACCGCCCTCCGCAACGCCAGCGCCCGCCGGGTCGAGGCGTGAGGAGCACCCTCGAGCGCGACGTCGAGGCCCTGGGCACGCGCGACCAGGCGGCGCCCCGCTCCCCGTTCGAGCCGTTCTCGGTCGAGGAGCGCCACCCCGCGCCGCTCGCGGGGATCGACCCCGACCGGGAGAAGGGGTGGATCCGCCGGATCGCCCCGATGCTGCGGGCCCGCCGCCACCTCTTCGCCGCGGCGCTGTCGCTGTCGGCCCTGTCGATGGTCGCGAACGTCGCGGTCCCCCGGGTCGTCGGCCTCACGATCAACGAGGCGCTCGACGCCCGCACGGCCGAGCTCACCACGTTCGTCTGGATCCTGCTCGGCCTCGCCGTGGCGCGCGGCGTGACCACGCTGGCGTCGCGGTTCTTCCTCTTCAAGGTGGCCTACGGGCTGGAGTACGACCTGCGGGTCACGGTCTACGAGCACCTCTCCCGGCTGTCGTTCTCCTACTTCGACCGGGTGCAGTCGGGACAGCTGATCTCCCGCGCCAACTCCGACATCCGGTCGGTCCAGATGTTCCTCACGTTCGCGCCGATGATCTCGCTCCAGGCGCTCACGTTCGTGCTCGCCTTCGGGCTCATGCTCACGGTGCACGTGCCGCTCACGTTGGTCGCGCTGCTCCCCCTGCCCTTCGTGTTCCTGGTCGGCGTGCGGATGCGGTCGTTCATGTTCCCGATCTCCTGGGTCGTGCAGTCGCGCACCGCCGACGTGGCGACGATCGTCGAGGAGGACGTGAGCGGCATCCGGGTGGTGAAGTCCTTCGCCGCCGAGCAGCAGCAGGTGAACGCGCTCGCGGCCGCCGCCGACCGCCTGCGCTGGGCGACGACCAAGCAGATCGACCTGCGCGCCACCTACGCGCCGATGATGGAGAACCTGCCGCGGCTCGGCACCGCGATCGTGCTGCTCTACGGCGGCTGGCTCGCCATCGACGGGGCGATCCGGATCGGCGACATCGTCACCTTCACCAGCTACGTCGTGATGCTCCAGGCGCCGTTTCGCATGATCGGCATGCTGATGATGATGAGCCAGCGCGCCGCGGCGTCGGCGGCGCGGATCTACGAGATCCTCGACGAGCGGCCGGAGATCGTCGACCGCCCGGGCGCCGTCGACCTCGTCGATCCGGTCGGCGACGTCCGGTTCCGCGACGTGCACTTCTCCTACGCCAGCGGACACCAGGTGCTCGACGGCCTGGACCTGGAGGTCGGGGCCGGCGAGACCGTCGCCATCGTCGGCCGGACCGGGAGCGGCAAGTCCACCGTCGTCCGCCTGCTCACCCGCTTCTACGACGTCGACGACGGGGCGGTCGAGATCGACGGGCACGACGTCCGCGACCTCACCCTGCGCAGCCTGCGGCACCACGTGGGGATCGTCCTCGACGAGCCGTTCCTCTTCTCCACCTCGATCCGGGACAACATCGCCTACGGACGACCGGACGCGCCGATGGAGGAGGTCGTCGCCGCGGCGGCCGCCGCCAACGCCGCCGAGTTCGTCGACCGGCTCCCCGACGGCTACGACACGCTGGTCGGCGAGAGGGGCTACACGCTGTCGGGCGGCCAGCGCCAGCGCCTGGCCATCGCACGCACGCTGGTCGTCAACCCCAAGGTGCTCGTGCTCGACGACGCCACCAGCGCGATCGACGTGCGGATCGAGGAGCAGATCCACGAGGCGCTCGCCCGCCTGATGGCGGACCGCACCACCATCGTCATCGCCCACCGCCTGTCGACGATCAGCCTGGCCGACCGCGTCGCCCTCCTCGAGGGCGGACGGATCGTCGCCCAGGGCACGCACGCCGACCTGATGGCGGAGGAGCCGCGCTACCAGGCCGTGCTCGCCCACCTCGAGGAGGACCAGGCGGCCCGTGCGGCGGCCCACGCCGCGCGCGCCGAGGCCCAGGCGACACGCGCGGCGGCGCTCGACCGGCTCCAGCAGCGCGCGACCGGCGGCGGGTTCGACGGGCCCGGCGGGATGCCGGGCGGCTTCGGAGGGGGACGCTGATGGGGATGATGGGAGCAGGTGGCGGAGGCGCCTTCGCCGCTGCACGTGGCGGCGCGGCGCAGTCCGGGCTGCCGTTCGCCGGCATCCCGCCGGAGCTGCAGAAGAAGGTCGACGACCTCCTCGCCACCGAGCCGGACACCCCGGCACCCACCGTCGAGTTCAGCCACAGCCGCTACGACCGGCGCCGCCTCCGGCTGCGCACCCTGCTCGCCCCGCACGCGCTGGCGCTGGTCGGCGCGTTCGGCCTCGTCCTGCTCGAGACGCTCGCCCTCCAGGCCGGCCCGGTGCTCACCCAGATCGGCATCGACCACGGCATCCGCGCCGGCGACAAGGGCGTCCTCGTCGTCGTCGCCGCGATCTACCTCGTCAGCATCGTGGCCAACGTGTACGCCGCCCGTGCCCGGGTCGCCTGGTCCGGGCGGGTGGGCGAACGACTGATGTACGCCCTGCGGGTGCGGGTCTTCTCCCACCTCCAGCGCCTCGACGTGGGCTACTTCACCGGCGAGAAGGCCGGACGGCTGATGAGCCGGATGACGAGCGACATCGAGAGCCTCACCCAGCTGTTCCACGAGGGCCTCATCCAGATGGTCGTCCAGGCGCTCACGCTGATCGTGGTGGTGGTCGCCCTGTTCACCTACGACGTGCAGCTGGCGATGGTGACGCTGTTCGTCATCGTGCCGTTCATGCTCGTCATGACGGTGTGGTTCCGGTCCGCCTCCGACCGGGGCTACGTGGTCGTCCGCGACCGGATCGCCGACGTGCTGGCCCACCTCCAGGAGAGCCTCTCCGGGGTGCGGATCGTCGCGGCCCACAACCGCCAGCGCCAGAACGTGGCCGAGCACCGCAACGAGGCCGGCAGCTACCGGGAGGCCAACGACTACACGGCCAAGGTCGGCGCGGCCTACAGCGCCGGCACCGAGGTGGTGGGTATCGCGGGCCAGGCCATCATCCTGCTCGTCGGCGGGCGGATGGTCCTCGACGGCGAGCTGACGGTGGGTCAGCTGACCGCCTTCGTGCTCTTCCTCTCGACCTTCTTCGCACCGATCCAGCAGCTGGTGAACCTCTACAACACGTACCAGAAGGGCCAGGCGTCGATGAGCAAGCTCGCCGACCTGTTGGCCACCGAGCCGCTCACCGCGGAGCGCGACGGCGCCGTCGAGCTCCCGCCGGTCGACGGCGAGATCTCCTTCGAGGACGTCGAGTTCGCCTACGTGCCGGGCACGCCGGTCCTCACCGACCTCGACCTCACGATCCGGGCCGGGGAGGTGTTCGCCCTCGTCGGCGCCACCGGTGCCGGCAAGTCGACGATCGCCAACCTCGTCACCCGGTTCTACGACCCGACCCGCGGCACGGTCCGCATCGACGGCCACGACCTGCGCGACGTCACGCTGTCGTCGCTCCGGCGCCAGCTCGGCATCGTCCCCCAGGAGCCGTTCCTCTTCGGCGGGTCGATCCGCGACAACATCGCCTTCGCCCGTCCTGACGCCACCGACGAGGAGGTGGCCGAGGCGTGCGCTGCCGTCGGCATCGACGACCTGGTCGCCCGGCTGCCCCAAGGGGTCGACACGCCGTGCCACGAGCGCGGCGTGTCGCTCTCCTCCGGTGAGCGCCAGCTGCTCGCCCTCGCCCGGGCCTTCCTCGCCCGGCCTCGCGTGCTCGTCCTCGACGAGGCCACCTCGAACCTCGACCTGCGCTCCGAGGCCAAGATCGAGCGGGCCCTCGACACGTTGCTCGAGGGCCGCACGGCGATCATCATCGCCCACCGGTTGGCCACGGCCATGCGGGCCGATCGGATCGCCGTCGTCGACGGCGGCCGGATCGTCGAGCTCGGCAGCCACGACGAGCTGGTGGCGCTCGGGGGCGAGTACGCCGACATGTACGCGACCTGGGAGCGCCACGCCGCCGGCGAGCGCACGGCCGAGGTGTAGGCAACGCCGGGCCGGTGGCGGGAACTGGGGGTCCCGCCACCGGCCCGGACACCGTGGCTAGGAGGCGTCCTCCCGGCCCGTGCGGGGCGGGTACTGCGGCGACCGGTCGCCCTCCGGCCGCTCGGTGAACCAGACGATCGAGCCGTCCTCCTCGAACAGGGGCCCGATGTCGCCGAGCTCGCCCGGCAGGTACCGCCGACAGCCGTCGATGCACCGGTAGACGCCGAGGACCTCCTCGTTCTCCTCCCGAGGGTCGGCCGTGTCGGGGTCGTACCAGATGATCTTCACGTCGTCGGCGGACGTGTAGTCCTCCCACTCCCACAGCTCGGTCCCGTAGGACACGCCGTAGCGCGTGGCGTGGCCCGACACGGGCTCGAAGGAGAAGAGCCCGTCCCGGAAGGTCTCAGGCGTCAGCTCGGGTCCGGCCAGGTGGATGCCCCGGAAGAGGAGGTCCCAGGAGGTGATCTCCGGGTAGGTGCTCAGCTCCTCGCCGAGGTGCCAGCTCACCACGTTCCCCTCCTGCTGCTCGAGGCGGGGGTCCATGATCGGCAGCGTGAACGAGATGCCGAAGGCGTGACGCCACTGCTCCTGGTCGTAGGAGCGGGCGAGCGCCGACACGTCGGTGCCGGTGGATCCGGTGAGGATCCACTCCGGCCAGTAGTCCTGCGCCGTCGCCTGGTTCGTGAGCGACGTGGGCATGAACGGGTCCCCGGCGAAGATCACCGACGTGACGCCGGCCTCCTTCATCTGGGCGATGATCGACTGGGCGTCCTCGTCGAGGTTGGCTCCCGTGCCGTACTCGTAGCGGATGTCCAGCTCGAGCTCGACGCCCTCGGCGGCGAGCAGCTCCTCGAAGTAGGCGACGCCGTCGGCGTAGGCGTTGTCCGGGGTGTCGTACCAGACGAGGCCGAACGTGCGCTCCTGGGTGTGGAAGGCCTCGTCGCCGGCGAACTCCGCCGGCTCGCCCGCCAGCTGGCTGAGGATGAAGTCGGCCCGGTGCACGTAGCCCTGGGTGGAGGACATCAGCCCGCCCCACACGTGCGGCGCCCACTCGAGGTAGCGCTCGATGGGGAGGGACGCGGTGCAGAGGCACAGGACGCCGCGGTTGGCGAGCTCCTCGGCGAAGACCGGCGTGTTGGCCGGTCCACCCACGACCGCGAACGCCCCCATCTCGTCGGCGGCCCGGATGGCGTTCGCTCGTGCCGCGACCTCGTCGTTCCCGGCGGCGTCGGTCTCGAGCACCTCGACGTGCACCGTCCGCCCGTAGGTCTCGAACAGGGCGTTGTAGGTGTCGACCACCTTCTGGCGGTTCTCCGCGTGCTCCTCGTCCGACGGCGGATCGAGACCCAGCGCCGAGCGTGCCTGCAGCGCGTTCTCGTCCGGTTCGCCGCCGTAGACGACGACCACGATCTCGTCGGCCGTCACCCCGGCGTGGGTGGCACCGCCGTTGTCGGCGGCGTCGTCCCACAGCGGGACGCAGTTCGGCGCGTAGACGCTCGGGATCATGATGCGCCCCGTCTCGGGGTCGCAGTCCGGCGCGTCCTCGGCCGACGCACCCTCGCCCTCGTCCTCTCCCTCGCCCTCTCCCTCGTCGGTGTCGGGCGCGGTCGTGTCGGCCGCCACCTCGCCACCGTCGTCGCCGTCGTCACCGCCGCGCAGCGCGCCGACGAGCACCACCGCCGCCACGACCACGCCCACGACGAGCACCGGCCAGTACCGCCCCAGCACAGACCTCTGCTGCGGTCGCTCTTCCATCGTTCCCCCCGGAGACATCGATTCCGCCGTGCCGCATGCCCGACTCGGCGCAGACTACCGTGTGGCGCACGTCACGTCCGCTGGTCCAACAGGACGCACGGCGAGCAGCACGGACAACCCAGGGGGGAACATGAGCGGGACTCGTACGAGTCGTGCGGCGGCGCGGCAGCGCGCGCCGCGGCGGGGCGTGGGCGCGGTGGTGCTCGCGGCATCGGTGGTGGTGGCCCTCACGGGCTGCGGGGCGTTCAGCGAGGCCGACGAGGACGCCACCCTCGCGGACGTCGAGCGGGCCAACCGCGAGGAGGGCGACGTCGAGGGGCAGGTCGGTGACACCGTCGAGGTCTACGACCTGCGGGCGACGGTCACCGAGGTGCGACGGGTCGCCGAGTACGGCGAGATCGACAACCGCGGCTACGTCGAGGTCACCATCTCCATGGAGAACCCGACGTCGTCGGCCGTCGACTACGACCGGTCGGACTGGCGCATCGAGAAGCCCGACGGGACGATCTCGAACACCGCGAACGTCTCCACCGAGGAGCAGCTGCTCGACGACGTGATCCCCGCCGGCGGCACGGTCGAAGGGCGGGTGATCTTCAGCGTCGGACAGGAGGAGGGCCAGTTCGCGATCCTCTTCTCCCCCGCCTCCCTGCGCCCCGACGACCCGCTCGGGGTCGAGCGTGGGGTCTGGGTGTTCGAGAGCGCGCCCGAGGAGGGCTGATGACGTCGGCGCGCACGGCGGATGCGAGTCGACGGGCCACCGACCGCCAGCGCGAGGAGCGGCTGCGGCGCACCGCGACGATCGTCGCGACGGGCATCGGCCTGTACCTCCTGCAGCTCGTCGCCTTCCCGACGCCGACCGGCCAGCTCCTGAAGGGCGTCATCATCGGCGGCCTCACGGCGCTGATCGCCATCGGCATCGCCCTCGTCTACCGGGCGAACCGCATCATCAACTTCGCCCAGGCGGACCTGGGCTCGGTGCCGGCGACCTTCACGATCATGCTCGTCACGGGCGCGGGCCTCCCGCTCGTCGTCGCGCTGCCGGTCGGCGTCGTCCTGGCGATCGTCCTCGGCGCGCTGCTCGAGTTCGTGATCATCCGCCGCTTCGCCCACGCGCCTCGGCTCATCCTCACCGTCGCCACGATCGGCATGGCCCAGGCGCTCGTCGGGCTCGGCCTCGTCGTCCCGCAGCTCCTCGAGCGGTACTGGCCCGGCGTGTTCGACGCCGCGGACCTCACGCGGCCGCTCGCCCAACCCTTCGACGTGCAGGTGCAGGTCGGCACGACGGTGTTCCGCGCCTACGACATCATCGCCGCCGTCGCCATCGTGGCCATCGTCGCGGCGCTCGCCGCCTTCCTCCGCTACAGCCGGATCGGCATCGCGGTGCGCGCCAGCGCCGAGAGCGCCGACCGGGCCATGCTCCTCGGGATCCCCGTCAAGCGCATCCAGACGGTGGTGTGGGCCATCGCCAGCCTCCTCGGCTTCGCCGCGCTGCTGCTGCGCGCCGGGGTGCTCGGCGCCACGATCGGCTCGGTGCTCGGCCCGACGATCCTCATCCGGGCCCTCGCCGCCTGCGTCATGGGCCGGATGGAGAACCTGACGGTCATCTTCTTCGGCGCGGTGGGGCTCGGCGTGCTCGAGCAGGCCATCTTCTGGGAGACCCTCGATCGCGTCCTCGTCGCCCCGATCGTGTTCGTCGTCATCCTCGGCGTCCTGCTCGTCCAGCGGCGGGGGAAGCTGGCTCGCACCGACGAGCAGTCGGCCTGGCAGGCCACCACCGACGTGCGCCCGGTGCCACCCGAGCTGGCGCGCCTGCCCGAGGTCGACCTCGTGCTGCGGGGCCTCCCCGTGCTCGGGCTGCTCGTCGCCCTCGGCCTCCCGCTCGTGTTGAGCGTCAGCCGCGTGAACCTGGCGGCCAGCATCCTCGTCTACGCCATGGTGGCGGTCTCGCTCGTCGTCCTGACCGGTTGGGCGGGGCAGGTGAGCCTCGGCCAGGTGGCGTTCATGGGCTTCGGCGCGGCCGTCGGCGGATCGGTCACGACGCGGCTCGGGTGGGACATCTCGGTGGCTCTGCTCCTCGCCGGCCTCGTCGGCGCCCTGCTGGCCGTCGTCATCGGGCTGCCGGCCCTGCGCCTGAAGGGGCTGTTCCTCGCCGTCACCACCCTGGCGTTCGCCCAGGCGACGTCGTCGTACTTCCTCCACCAGGGGCGCTTCGACTGGTGGCTGCCCCAGGGGCGCATCCCCCGCAACGACCTGTTCGGCGCCATCCCGATCGCAACCGAGGCCCAGTACTACTACTTCACGCTGGCCGTGCTGCTCCTCGTCATGGGCATGGCCCGCCAGGTCCGGCGCTCCCGCACCGGGCGGGTCCTGATCGGCGTGCGGGAGAACGAGCGGGGTGCGCAGTCCTACGGCGTGAACCTCGTACGGGCCAAACTCACGGCGTTCGCCCTCTCCGGATTCATCGCTGCGGTCGCGGGCGCCGTGTTCGTGCACCACCAGAGCTCGCTCGGCACCCAGCCCTACGCCACGACCGAGAGCCTCGCGGTCTTCACCATGGTGGTGATCGGCGGGCTCGGATCGGTGCCGGGTGCCATCGCCGGCGCCGTCTACGTGAAGGGCAGCGCTGCGTTCCTGCCGTCGGAGCTCACGTTCTTCGCGAGCGGCCTCGGCCTCCTCGCCGTGCTCATCGCCCTGCCCGGCGGACTGGCCTCGCTCATCTACCGGGCCCGCGACGGCTACCTGAGGTGGGTCGCCGAGCGCCGCGGGATCATGGTGCCGAGCCTCTTCGCCGACGCCCGGGACCTCGACTCGATCACCACCGGCAGCGAGAAGGGCATGGAGTTCGTCCGGCAGATGGCGGACCTGATGGAGGCGCAGCGAGCCGGCGCCGCAGGAGGTCGACGATGACCGCGACCGAGCAGCCGCCCCCGACCGACGAGCCCGTCGCCGCGCCGCGCCGGCCGCTGCGCGCTCGCCTGTCCGACTGGCGCCCCTCCAACGTCACCCAGGGCGGGCCGGTGTACCCGCTCGTCGTGCTCTTCGGCCTCAACCTGGTCGACGAGCTCGACCGGGAGGCGTTCAACGTCCTCGTGCCCGACATCAAGGACGCCTTCGCCCTCGACATCCAGGGCGTGCTCACCCTCACGTCCCTCGTCGGCTTCTTCGTCCTCTTCCTCGAGATCCCCCTGGCCCACCTCGCCGACCGCCGCAGCAGGGTGAAGATCGCGACCGGGGGCGCGGCGACGTGGGGGATCGCCTCGTTCCTCACCGCCGTCGCCGGCTTCGTCGGCAACATCTGGATGCTCGGCGCGGTCCGCGGCGCGGCCAACCTCGGGCGGGCCGTCAACGGGGCGACGCACCGCCCCCTGATCGCCGACTACTACCCGGTCGACGTCCGCCCGAGCGTCTTCGCGGTGCACAGCGCCGGGAACTCGATCGGCCAGTTCGCGGCGCCGCTCATCGCCGGGTCGCTCGCGTTCTACTTCTCCTGGGAGACGCCGTTCATCGTCTTCGCCGTGCCGACCCTCGTGTTCGTCGTCCTGGCGCTCCGCCTGAAGGAGCCGGTGCGCGGCTACCACGAGAAGGTCGTGCACGGCGCGGACGAGGCCACGGCGCGCACCGAGGAGGCGCCGGCGTCGCTCGCCGAGGCGTGGCGGATCGCCTGGCAGGTCCGCACCCTGCGCCGGATCTGGATCGCCACGCCGTTCCTCACGATCCCCCTCTTCGCCCTCTCCCCGCTCCTCCAGCTGTTCTACGAGGAGGAGATGGGGCTGAACTCCGCGCAGAGGGGCCTGCTCGCCGCCGCGACCGAGCCCTTCCAGCTGCTCGGCCTCGCCGTCGGCATCCCGATCGCCACACGCCTGATGCGCCGCAACCCCGCGCACCTCCTCAGCTTCCTCGGGGCCGCGGCCGCGCTGCAGGTCGTGTCGCTCTTCCTGCTCGTCTTCACCCGGAACCTGCCCCTCGTCGTGGCGATGCGGGCGGTGCTCGCGGCGGCCACGGCGGCGACGGCGCCGGCCCTCGCCGCCACGATCTCGCTGATCGTGCCGCCCCGCATCCGCTCGATGGGCTTCACGATCGGCAACCTCTTCGTCATCCCCACCCTGCTCGTCGGCCCGATCATCGGCGGCCTCGCCGACGAGTGGGGGCTCGAGCTGGCGATCGTGCTGCTCTGCCCGCTGATCCTGCTCGGCGTGCTCATGATCACCTCGGCCGGCGGGTTCATCACCGCCGACATCCACAAGGTGCGCACCTCCACGGTGGCCATGGCCGAGGTGCGGGCGGCGCGCGACCGCGGCGAGGCCAAGTTGCTGCTCGTCCGCGACCTCGACGTCCACTACGACTCGGTCCAGGTCCTGTTCGGCGTCGACATGGAGGTGGCGGAGGGCGAGATCATCGCCCTCCTCGGCACCAACGGCGCCGGCAAGTCGACGCTGCTCAAGGCGATCTCGGGGTTGGTCGAGCCCTCGGCCGGCGCGGTGATCTTCGACGGCACCACCATCACGCACGCGCCGCCGAACGAGATCGTCGGCCACGGCATCGTGCAGGTCCCGGGCGGCAAGGGCATCTTCCCCTCGCTCACGGTCGGCGAGAACATCCGCCTCGCCGGTTGGCCCTACGCCGACGACCACGACTACCTCGACGCCGCGACCGCCGAGGTCATCGGGCACTTCCCCATCCTCCGGGAGCGATGGGACGACGCCGCCGGCAACCTGTCGGGCGGAGAGCAGCAGATGCTCACGCTGGCGATGGCCTTCATCGCCCGGCCACGCCTGCTGATGATCGACGAGCTCTCGCTCGGGCTCGCCCCGGTCATCGTCGAGCGGCTCCTCGACGTCGTCGCCGCCATCCGCGACCGGGGCACGACGATCATCCTCGTCGAGCAGTCCGTCAACGTCGCGCTCACCGTCGCCGAGACCGCCTACTTCATGGAGAAGGGCGAGATCCGCTTCCGCGGGCCGACCGCCGAGCTGCTCGACCGTCCCGACGTGCTCCGCAGCGTGTTCCTCGAGGGTGCAGGCGCGCTCGACGGCGCCGCTGCGGGACCGGCCGGGGCGCGCCCCGCCGTGCACCGCACCGACAGGGTCGTGCTGCGCGCCGAGGGGCTCACGCGCAGCTACGCCGGGGTCCTCGCGGTCGACGACATCACCTTCGACCTCCACGCCGGCGAGATCCTCGGCATCATCGGTCCGAACGGCGCAGGGAAGACCACCCTGTTCGACCTGATCTCCGGCTACCTGCCGGTCGACCGTGGGCGGCTGCTGCTCGACGGCACCGACATCACCGAGCTCTCGCCGGACGCACGGGCGTGGCTCGGCCTCGGCCGGTCCTTCCAGGACGCCCGCCTGTTCCCCGGCCTCACCGTGAAGGAGACGGTCCAGGTGGCGCTCGAACGACGGGTCGAGGTGCGCGACCCGATCGCCACCGCCCTCGGGCTGCCTGCGGTGCGCGACTCCGAACGCAAGGTGGCGGCTCGCGCCGACGAGCTGATCGACCTGCTCGGCCTGGGCGCCTACGCCACCAAGTTCGTGCGGGAGCTCTCGACCGGCTCGCGCCGCATCGTCGACATCGCCTGCATCCTCGCCCACGAACCCGCGGTGATCCTCTTCGACGAGCCCTCGTCGGGCATCGCACAGCGCGAGACCGAGGCGCTCGGGCCGCTGCTCCTCCGCATCCGCGAGAGCACCGGCGCCAGCCTCCTCGTCATCGAGCACGACATGCCGCTCATCCGCTCGATCTCGGACTCGATCCTGGCGCTGGAGCTGGGATCGGTCGTCACCTGCGGCCGACCCGACGACGTCCTCCACGATCCTCGGGTCGTCGCGTCGTACCTGGGGACGAACGCCGCGGCGATCGAGCGGTCCGCCGACGGCGGCGGTGCTCGTGACCCCGACGGTGGCGCCGACGCCTGATCGCACTAGCGTGCCGCCCGTGGACCTCGGGCGAGGATGGGTCGACATCTACAGAAGCGGCGGCGGCGGCCGATGGGTGCGGATGACGCGCGCAGCCACGAGGTCGGTGGGGTGAGCCCCACGCGCGCGCGTCCGGTGGCGGGCGCGGAGCGCGCGCTCGGGTGGTGGCAGGCGGTCGTCGACCGCTCCACCGACCTCCTCCTCGCCTTCGACCACGAAGGACGGATCACCTACGTCAGCCCGTCGGTGACCCCCATGCTCGGCTACGCCCCGGAGGACCTCGTCGGCACCGACGGCCTCCACGTCGTCATCGACGAGGACCGCCCCCGGGTCGCGGCGGCGCTGGCCGCCATCGTCGGGCCGGACGGCGCATCCCAGCAGGTCTTCCGGGTCCGTCGACAGGACGGCACGATCCGGCACCTCGAGGCCCGCGGCACGAGCCACCTCGACGACCCCGAGGTCGGCGCGGTGCTCATCAGCATGCGCGACGTCACCGACCGGCTCACCGCCGAGCGATCGCTCGCCGAGCGCGACGCCCTCTACCGCACGATCGTCGAGGCCACGTCGGACGCGGTCGTCATCCACGCCGAGGGCACGATCTTCTACGCCAACCCCGCGGCGGCGCAGCTCCTCGGCGTCGACGACCCGCTGCGCGTCGCCGGGCGGCAGATGGAGGAGCTCTTCCGCCCGGAGGCCGGCTCCCCGGCCGACGAGTGGGCGCCCGGCAACCACCACCGGGTCGTGCGGCTCGACGGCCGCAGCCTCGACGCCGAGCTGACCGCGATCCCGACCGTCTGGGGTGGCCAGACCGCGGTCCAGGTGGTCATCCGCGACATCACCGAGCGGCAGCTGCACGACCTCGCGCTCCTGCACCAGGCGACCCACGACCCCCTCACCGGCCTCCCGAACCGCTCGTTGCTCGCCGACCGCCTCGAGCACGCCGCCTCCCGAGCGGCGCGCACGCGGCGCCCGTTCGCGGTCCTCTTCGTCGACCTCGACCGCTTCAAGGTCGTCAACGACACCCTCGGGCACGAGGTCGGCGACGAGCTGCTCCGCCAGATCGCCGTGCGCCTGGGCGACGCCGTGCGTCCCGGCGACACCGTCGCCCGCCTGGGCGGGGACGAGTTCGTCGTGGTCGTCGAGGACCTGCTCGTCACCGACACGGTCGACCTCGTCGTCGAGCGCATCCAGGAGGGGTTCGCCGCGCCGTTCGCGATCGAGGACCGCGACTTCCTCATCAACGCCAGCATCGGGGTGCTCGTCACCACCGACGGGCGGGACCCCAAGTCGCTCCTGCGCGACGCCGACGCCGCGATGTACACGGCCAAGACCCAGGGCCGGGGGCGCGCCGTGCGCTTCGACGGCGCGCTCCGCGAGCGGGCGTCGCGCCACGAGGAGATGCGCCTGCGGCTCCGGGCCGCGCTCGACGAGGACCAGCTGTGGATCGCCCTCCAGCCCGTCGTGCGCCTGGCCGACCGCCGGGTCGTGGCGGTCGAGGCGCTCATGCGCTGGGAGCACCCCGACCTCGGCACGATGCTGCCGGAGGGCTTCCTCGACGTCGCGGACGACGCCGGCCTGCTGCCCGAGCTCGGCGCGCTGGTGCTCGATGCCGCGTGCGGCCGGTTGGCCCGGTGGCGCCGCGACGCCGGTGCCGGCTCGGCGGCGGCGGGAGCGTGGGTCGGCGTGAACGTCGCCCAGACCGAGCTGCTCCACCCAGGCTTCGACGCCACGGTCCGCGGCGTGCTCGAGCGCCACGACCTGCCCGGATCGGCCCTGTGCCTCGAGGTCACCGAGCGGGCGCTGCTGGATGACCCCACCCGGGTGGGTGAGGTCCTCCGCCCGCTGCGCGACCTCGGCGTCCAACTGTCCATCGACGACTTCGGCACCGGCTACACGTCGCTCGCCGTCCTCCGGCGCTTCTCCCCCGACCACGTCAAGATCGATCGCGCGTTCGTCGGCGGCATGGCCGACTCGCCCTCCGACGCCGCCACGGTCCGCGCCCTCATCCAGATGGGGCACGCGCTCGGCGTGTCGGTGGTCGCCGAGGGCGTCGAGCTCGTCGAGCAGCAGCACCTGCTCGCCGTGCTCGGCTGCGACCTGGCCCAGGGATTCCTTCTCGGCCGGCCGGCCCGGGACCTCGACCTGCCGCCTGCCTAGGCACCCGCGGATGCGTGGGATGGCGGCCTCGACGGCCTAGGATGGTCCCCTTCCGTGACGGACGTGTGGGCCGCGACGGCACCTGACGCTGTCGAGCAGCGCGCCTCCGGGTGCCGCGCGTCACCTCGCCCGCTGTCCGCCACGGCCACGACCGCGATCAAAGGACGATCCCATGGGAGCGAACCGCACCACGTTCGAGAAGCTGCAGCGCGACCGGGCGAAGAAGGCGAAGGCGGCCGCGAAGCGCGAGCGCCGCATGGGGCTGCAGAACGAGCCGGCGACGGCCACCGAGGAGCCGGCCACCTCGGAGTGGACCGTCGGCGAGAGCGAGGAGCCGTTGAGCGCCGCCCAGCTCCTCGAGGCGGTCGAGCAGCTGCACCGCCAGTACGAGTCGAAGACCATCAGCTTCGACGAGTTCGAGGAGCGCAAGACCGACCTCCTCGCCCGCATCACCGTCGACTGACGTCCCGCCGGTGGCCGCCACGGACTGGAACCCGCTGCTGCGGGACCAGCTCGCCGAGCCGTACTGGACCGAGCTGCAGAGCTTCGTGGCCGCCGAGCGGGCACGCCACCGGGTCTTCCCCGCCCACGACGAGGTCTTCGCCGCGCTGCACCTGACGCCCTACGCGTCGGTGCGGGCGGTGATCCTCGGCCAGGACCCGTACCACGGACCGGGGCAGGCCCACGGCCTCAGCTTCTCGGTCCGCCCCGGCGTGGCCGTTCCACCTTCGTTGCGCAACATCTACGCGGAGCGCGAGTCCGACCTGGGCCTGCCACCACCGGAGCACGGGTGCCTCGACGCCTGGGCGCGCGGCGGCGTCCTGCTGCTCAACACGACCCTGACCGTGCGCGCGGGTCAGGCCGCCTCGCACCAGGGCAAGGGCTGGGAGCGGTTCACCGACGAGGTCATCCGCGTGGTGTCCGCCAAGCCCGAGCGGGTCGTGTTCATCCTCTGGGGGGCGGCGGCCCGGCGCAAGAAGGCGCTGGTCGACACGTCGCGCCACGTCGTGGTCGAGAGCGCCCACCCCTCCCCGCTCTCGGCCTCCAACGGGTTCTTCGGCAGCCGCCCCTTCTCGCGCACGAACGCCGCTCTGGAGGACGCCGGGCGCCCACCGATCGACTGGCGCGTCGACGGCGAGGTCTGACCGTCAGCCCGGGCCGGCGGTGGGTCCGGTGTCGACGAAGCCGTCGAGCGGATCGTCGCCCCGCAGGAGGTGGCGGCGGCCGTCGGTGAAGCGCAGCACCGCGGCGCCACGCAGGACGGTGCCGTCCGCGGCCTGCATCACGAGCTCGTGGCGACCGGCGACGAGGTCGCGGGCGTGCACGGTGCGGATGGTGACCTCCCAGTCGCTCGGCCCCGGGTCTCGGGCGCCCTCTCGCACGACGACGAACACGTCGGCGTAGGAGATCTCCTCGGCGTCGATCGCATCGGCGCCCACGGCCAGCCGATCGAGCGCCAGCCGGGTGCTGCGCAACCGCCTCAGCTCTTCACGAGTCGGGCGATGGCCGCCGTGGCTTCGTCCAGCTTGGCGTCGGCGTCGGGCCCGCCCTCGACCATCGCCTCGGCGACGCAGTGCCCGAGGTGCTCGTGCACCAGTCCGAGCGCCACCTGCTGGAGGGCACGGGTGACCGCCGTGACCTGGTCGAGGACGTCGATGCAGTACCGGTCCTCGTCGACCATCTTGGCGATGCCACGGACCTGGCCCTCGATGCGCGCCAGGCGCTTGGCGATCTGTTCCTTCTCCATCGAGTAGCCGGCCATCGGCCCATTGTGCCGCAACCCGTCCCCGGACGGACCGGGCGTCAGCGGGTCGAGGCGGAGAACCGCCGGATCGAGAGCGTGGCGAAGACCACGGTGATGCCCGCGGCCCACGCCAGGGCCAGCCAGAGGTCCGATCCGGGATCGCGGTCGTTGTAGAGCGCCCGGCCGGCGTTGGTGAGCACGGTGAACGGGTTGGCGTCGGCCACCGGCGTGAGCCAGTCCGGCATGTTCTCGGGATCGACGTAGGCGGACGACACGAACGTGAGCGGGAACATCCAGATGAAGCCGGCGGAGTTGGCGGCCTCGACCGAGCGGACCCAGAGGCCCATGTACGCCTGCACCCAGCTGAACGCGTAGGCGAACGTGAAGAGCAGCAGCGTGGCGAGCAGCGACTCGCCGACCGACCCCCCGAACCGGAACCCGACGGCGACGGCCACGGCGATCATCACCACGAACGTCACGATGTTGCGCACGAAGTCCGAGATCGTCCGGCCGACGAGCACCGAGGCCGGGTGGATGGGCAGGGACCGGAGGCGGTCGATGAGGCCCTTCGTCATGTCCTCGGCGACGCCGACGCCCGTGAACGCCGACCCCCAGAGCGCGGTCTGGGCGAAGACGCCCGGGATCAGGTACTGCTCGTAGCGCTCGTAGCCGGGCACGACGAGCGAGCCCCCGAACACGTAGACGAACAGCAGCACGAACATGATGGGCTGCAGGAACGTGAAGAGCACCAGGTCGGGGCTCCGCGGGATGGCGATCAGGTGGCGCCAGGCCTCGGTCCAGCTGTCCTGGAGGAGCCTCACGATCGGCCTTCCTCGTCGTCGGCGTCGTCGGGCGCCGCCGGGTGGCCGGTGAGGGCGAAGAACACGTCGTCGAGCGTGGCGCGCCGGGCGCGCACGTCGACGATGGGGACCCCGGCGCGATCGAGGGCGCGGACGGTCGCCGGCAGCGCCCCGTCGAGCGCGGCGACGGGCACCGAGAGGGCGGCGCCTCCGTCGACGGGCTCGATGCGGCCGGTGGCCAGGGGCACCAGGGCCTCCGCCGCGCGACGGGCCGCGCCCCGCTCCGGTACGACCACGACGCGGTCGCCGCCCACGCGGCGGGTCAGCTCCTCGGTCGTCCCGTGGGCGATCACCGCGCCGTGGTCGATGACGACGACGTCGTCGGCGAGGCGCTCCGCTTCGTCGAGGTACTGCGTGGTGAGCACGATCGTCGTGCCGGCCGCCCTGAGCTCGCCCACGAGCTCCCACACCGCGAGGCGAGAGCGGGGGTCGAGCCCGGTGGTCGGTTCGTCGAGGAACAGCACCGCGGGGTCGCCGATCAGGCTCATCGCGATGTCGAGGCGCCGACGCATGCCGCCGCTGAACCCGCCGACCGGCCGACGGGCCGCGTCGACGAGGTCGAAGCGCTCGAGGAGGATGCCGGTGCGCCGGCTCGCCTCGTCCCGCCCGAGGTGGTGCAGGCGGCCGACGTGGATCAGGTTCTCCCGCGCCGTCAACCGGTCGTCGACCGCGCTGAACTGGCCGGTCAGACCGATCCGGGCCCGCGCGCCGATGGGATCGGCGGCGACGTCGACGCCGTCGATGCGCGCGTGGCCGGCATCGGCCCGCAGCAACGTGGTGAGGATCCGCACCGTCGTCGTCTTCCCGGCCCCGTTCGGTCCGAGCAGGCCGAGCACCGATCCCTCGGGCACCTCCAAGGACACGCCACGCAGCGCCGTCGTCCGACCGAAGCTCTTCCGCAGGCCCTCGGCCTCCACCATCGCCACGGGGAGGGAACCTAGGGCACTCGACACCGGAGCGCGCGCCGGAGCTACGGTCCCCGCCGCGGGCCGGCGAACCCAGGAGGGTGCACGTGGGGACCAGCGCGCAGCGGCAGGTGGCGGACGCGTACGGACGGCGCAGGGCGCACGGGCTGAGGGGCCGCGTCGCGCTCGTCGCCGCGCTCCTCGGCATGCTCGGGCTCGCCGCCGCACCACCGACGAGCGCCGACGCCACCGGCGCGCTCGTCATCAGCGGGGTCATCGACGGCCCGCTCACGGGAGGCCTCCCCAAGGCGGTGGAGCTCACCGTCGTCGAGGACATCGACGACCTGAGCGCCTACGGGCTGGAGTCCGCGAGCAACGGCCAACCCTCGGTCGGACCGGAGATGACGCTGCCCGCCGGGCCGGCCAGTGCCGGCGACCGCATCCACGTCGCCACCGAGTCGCCCGGGTTCGAGGCGTTCTTCGGGTTCCCGCCCGACGCCACCCACGGCAACGCCGTCAACATCAACGGCGACGACGCCATCGTCCTCTGGCACGACGGCGCTCGCGTCGACGTGTTCGGCGAGATCGGGGTGGACGGCACGGGCACGCCGTGGGAGCACACCGACGGGTGGGCCTACCGCCGCGACGGCACGGGCCAGGACGGCGCCGCCTTCCAGCTCGGCAGCTGGTCGTTCTCCGGCGTCGACGCCCTCGACGGGGCGGCGACCAACGACACGGCCGACGTGCCCTTCCCGATCGGCACGTACTCCCCCGTCGGCGACCCGGGTGGGCCGGGCGAGCCCGACGTGGTCGACGTCCACGACGTGCAGGGGGCGGGGGCCGCCTCGCCCCTGCTCGGCACCACCGTCACGGTCGACGCGGTCGTCGTCGGCGACTTCCAGGCGGGCCGCCCGGACGAGTCGGGCGACCTCGGCGGGTTCTTCGTGCAGGAGCCCGACGTCGACGCTGACGACGACCCCACCACCTCGGAGGGGCTGTTCGTGTTCCACGACGCCACCGACGTGGCCGTCGGCGACCTGGTGACCGTCACCGGCACGGTGAGCGAGTTCGCCACCGTGACCCAGCTCACGGGGGCGTCCGTGACCGTCGACGCCAGCGGTGTCGACCTCCCGAGCGCCGCCGCCGTCGTCCTGCCCACCTCCCTCGAGGACCCTGCCGTCGACTGGGAGCGCCACGAAGGGATGCGCACCCAGCTCGACCAGGCACTGGCCGTCACCGAGCAGTTCACCCACGGTCGCTACGGCGAGGTCGTGCTGAGCGCCATCGGCGCCCAGGACCACCCGAACCAGGTCGCGGACCCCGCGAGCCCCGACGCCGACGCCGTGGCCACGCTCAACCAGCTCGCCCGCATCCAGCTCGACGACGGGCGCACCACCGAGAACCCCGACCCGACCCCGTACCTCCAGACGGACGGCACGCTGCGCGACGGCGATCTGGTCAGCGACCTCGTCGGCGTCGTCCACTTCTCGTTCGGCGACTACGAGATCCACCCCGTCGTCGAGCCGACGTTCCAGCGGGCGAACGACCGGCCGCCGGTGCCCGACGTCGGCGGCTCCCTGCGGTTCGCCAGCTTCAACGTGCTCAACTACTTCACGACGCTGGGTTCCCGGGGTGCGGACACCGCCGAGGAGCTCGAGGACCAGGCGGGGAAGATCGTCGCCGCCCTCGTCGAGCTCGACGCCGACGTCGTCGGCCTCATCGAGATCGAGAACAACGCCCCCGTCGCGGTGGACGACCTCGTCGCGCGCCTCAACGCCGCCGGGACCCGCACCTACGCGGCCGTCCCCACCGGCCCGATCGGCACCGACGAGATCGCGGTGGCGTTCATCTACGACACGGCGACCGTCGAGCTCGTCGGCGAGCCGCACGTCCTCGACGCCGCCGTCAGCCCGGCCTACCTGGACGACCTGAACCGGCCCGCGCTGGCCCAGACGTTCCGGGACGTCGCGACAGGGGGCGAGGTCACGGCGGCCATCAACCACCTCAAGTCCAAGGGGTCGGCGTGCACCACCACCGCCAACCCCGGCGACCCGGCCTACGGGGTCGAGCCCTACACCGCCGACCCCGAGGTCCCCTCCGACCGGCAGGGCAACTGCAACCTGACCCGCACGGCGGCGGCGCAGGTGCTCGGGCAGTGGCTCGCGGAGATCGACCCGACCGGCCGCACGCTGATCCTCGGCGACCTGAACTCCTACGCCAACGAGGATCCGATCCGCGCCCTGGAGGCACTGGGCTACCGGGACCTCGTCGAGGCGACCGTCGGCGGCAACAGCTGGGACGTCGGCGGCCACACGTACGTCTTCGACGGCGAGCACGGCTCCCTCGACTACGCCATGGCCGGCCCGGGGCTCCTCGAGGACGTCACCGGCGCCGCACCGTGGCACGTCAACGCCGACGAGCCGCCGGCGCTCGACTACAACGACTGGAACCCGGACGGCAACATCCGGCCGGATCCGTTCCGCTCGAGCGACCACGACCCGGTCCTCGTCGGCCTCGCCCTCCCCGCCCCGGCGCCGACGTTCAGCTGCAACGGCCTCGCGCTCGACGAGGCGGGGTGGCGGGCCTGGGCGTCCGACAACGGGTACCGGCTCCTCCTCGGCAGCGCGGGCCCCGACCTGCTCGTGGCCTTCCCACCGGGGCGGCCCGTCCTCGCGCTCGGCGGGGACGGCGACGACCTCGTCGTCGGCTCGGCACGCGACGACGTCGTCTGCGCCGGGCCCGGCCACGACCTGGTGGTCGCCGGCGCAGGCGACGACCACGTGGAGGGCGGCCCGGGGAACGACCTGCTCCTCGGCGGGCCGGGCCGCGACGTGCTCCGTGGGGGTCCGGGCGACGACGTCCTGCTCGGCGGGCCCGGGCGGGACGACCTGGACGGCGGATCCGGCCGTAACCTCCTCATGTGATCGACGACGAACGCACCGACAAGATCCGACGGACCCTCGAGGGCCTGCTCGGATCGCCCGCCAGCGACGGCAACCGCCTCGAGGTCCTCCGCAACGGCGACCAGATCTTCCCCGCCATGCTCGACGCGATCGCGGCGTCGACGCGCACGATCGACTTCCTCACCTTCATCTACTGGACCGGTGACATCGGCCGCCGCTTCGCGGAGGCCTTCGCCGAGCGCGCACGCCACGGCGTCCGGGTGCGGGTGCTGCTCGACGCCGTCGGCTCACGCCTGATCGACGAGGAGCTCGTCGGGATGATGGAGGACGGCGGCTGCGACGTGCAGTGGTTCCGTCCGGTCGAGGCCGGCGCGCTCGGGGAGGTCAACCACCGCACCCACCGCAAGGTCCTCGTGTGCGACGAGACGACCGCGTTCACCGGCGGTGTGGGGATCGCCGACGAGTGGACCGGCGACGCCCGGTCCGAGGACGAGTGGCGCGACACGCACTTCCTCGTCGAGGGACCAGCCGTCCTCGGCCTGCGGGGAGCGTTCGTCGACAACTGGGCCGAGACCGGGGCGAAGCTCTTCGACCCGGAGGTCGACCGCTTCCCCGAGCTGCAGCCCTCGGGCGACCGCACCATCCAGGTGGTCAAGGGTGCCGCGGAGACCGGCTGGAGCGACATCGCGACGATGTTCCGCTCCCTCGTGCTCCTCGCCGAGGAGAACCTGCGGATCACGACGGCCTACTTCAACCCCGACGACCTCCTGCGGGAGCTCATCTGCGACACGTCGCGGCGCGGCGTGCGGGTCCAGGTGCTCATCCCCGGGCCGCACGCCGACAAGCGCTTCGTCCAGCTCGCGAGCGAGTCGGCCTACGCCGAGCTGCTCGACGCCGGCGTGGAGATCCACAACTTCCAGACGAGCATGCTGCACGCCAAGGTGCTGACGATCGACGGCCTCGTCGCCAGCGTGGGGTCGGCGAACGTCAACAACCGCTCGACGCTGTTCGACGAGGAGGTGAACCTCATCGTCTACGACCGCGAGATCACCGCGATCCTCGACGAGCACTTCGAGCAGGACCTGAGGTCGAGCGTCGAGATCGACATGTCCCGGTGGGAGGAGCGCAGCGCCTTCCAGAAGGCGGCCGAGACGGTCATCCAGACGGCGAAGGACCTCATCTGATGGCCGACGACCGACGCCCCGCGGGCTACGTCGTCGCTGCGAACGCCGCCGCCGGCTCGAGCGAGCGTGCCGCCATCCGCAGCGTCGCCGGTCGCCTCGCCGAGGTCGCGCCCACCGAGCTGGCGTGGACCGAGGGCGACGAGGAGTTCGACGCCGTGGTGGCCGGACGCGACGACCGCCTCCTCGTGCTCGCCGGCGGCGACGGGACCTTCCACTTCGCCCTCAACCGCCTCGCGGCGACCGACCAGCTCGAGGCCCCGGTCGGCATCGTCCCGGCCGGCACGGGGAACGACTTCGCTCGCGGCATCGGCGTGGGCGCCGACATCGACGAGGCGGTCGAGATCGTGCTCACCGGTCGACCGCGCTGGTACGCGGCGATCGAGACGTCCACCGGCGAGCTGGCCCACAACAACGCCCACTTCGGCCTCGGCCTCGTCGCCGCAGAGCGCGGCACGGCCTGGAAGCCCCGCCTCGGCCGCTTCGCCTACCCGGTCGGCACCGCCGTCGAGGGCCTGCGGTACGGCGGCGAGCCCCTCGGCGTGGCGGTCGACGGCGAGCCGGTCCACGACGGCCCGGCGCTCGCGGCGCTGGTGCTGCTCGGCCCGAGCATGGGCGGCGGCATCGAGCTGACCGACGACATCGACGTGCGGGACCCGCTCCTCGACGTCGTCGTGGTCGAGCCGCCCCGGACGCGCGCCGACCGCCTGGCGATGGCCGCCGATGCGATACGTGGCGTGCTCCTCGACCGCGAGGACGTCGGCCGGTGGAGCGGCCGGGCCGTGGAGATCACCTCCTCCGACGGCGTGCGGGGCGACATCGACGGCGAGATCTCCGACTGGGGCCCCCGCCTCGAGCTGCGCGTCCGCCCGCGCACGTGGCAGGTCGTCTCGCCGCCCCGCTAGCGCCCGACACCCGTCAGTCCCAGCCCTCCCCGCGCCGGGATCGCTTGCGCTCGGCCCGTCGCCGCTTCTCGCCCAGGCGACGCTCGACCGCACCCCGACCCGGTCGCGTGGGAACACGTCGAGGCGACACCCGCAGGGCCTCGCGCACGACCTGGCCCATCCGCCGCGCCGCGGCCGCCCGGTTGCGCGACTGGGACCGCTCGCCGGCCTCCACCACGCGGACCTCGGCACCGAGCCGCGCGAGCAACCGGCGCCGCTGGCCGTCGTCGAGGGCCTCGGAGGCCGCGACGTCCCATCGCAGGTCGACCTTGGTGTTCGACGTGTTGGCGTGCTGCCCGCCCGGCCCGCCCGACCCGGTGAAGCGCCACCGCAGCTCCCGAGCGGGGATCGTCAGCCGCCGGGTGACGACGATGCCGTCGTCCTCGACACCCACCGTCCACCTCCTGTCGTCGCGGTCGTCACCGTCACCTCGACATCGGGCCACCCGGATGGGGCAGTCTGAGGCGGCGCGGGCACCTCACGAGTCGGAGGTCCACCATGCAGCATCCCTCGTCGGGGCGCCGGTCACGGCGCATGCTCGTCGCGATCCTCGCGGCGCTCCTCGTCAGCGCCGGGGCGGTGTCGCCGGTCGACGCCGGCGGCCGTGGCGGCGGAGGTCACGGACCGGGCCACGGACCGGGTCACGGTCGCCCGGACCGCCCGGACTTCGTCCTCACCGTCCTCCACAACAACGACGGCGAGTCCGACCTCTTCGGCCCGGCCGACGACCCCGAGGCCGGCACGATCTCCCGCTTCGGCCACCTGGTGCAGCGCCTGCGGTGGCAGGCCACCGGCGGTCCCTTCGGCGGGTGGGGCTGGTTCGGCACCAAGCGGGGCGTCGTCACGATCAGCGCCGGGGACAACTTCCTCGCCGGCGCCGAGTGGCAGGCGAGCCTCGACCGCGGCGTCCCCTACTACGACGCCGTCGCGCTCGACCACCTCGACTCCGACGCCTTCGTCATCGGCAACCACGAGTTCGACTTCGGTCCCGAGGTGCTCGCCAACTTCATCCAGAGCTTCCGCGGCCGCGACGACGTCTTCCTCTCCGCCAACCTCGACTTCTCCCAGGAGCCGTCCCTCCAGACGCTCGTCGACCAGGGGCGCATCCGGCCGAGCGTCGTCGTGCGCGAGCGCGGCGAGCGCATCGGCATCATCGGCGTCACCACGCCGGAGCTCGACGAGGTGAGCAGCCCGGGCGACACGATCATCGACGACGACCTCGTCGGGATCATCCAGGGTGAGGTCGATCGCATGCGCCGCGCCGGGATCGACAAGATCCTCGTCGCCAGCCACCTCCAGGACATCACCAACGAGCTCGAGCTCGTCACCCAGCTGAACCACGTCGACGCCGTGATCGGCGGCGGCGGCGGCGAGGACATCTCGGCGAGCTACCCGCTCGTCGCCAACGACGTCGACGGCACGCCCGTCCCCGTCGTGACGGTCCCCGGGGACTACGACGACGTCGGCCGGCTCGTGCTCGAGTTCGACCGACGCGGCAACGTCACCGGGTTCAGCGGCGGGCTCGTGCCCGTGACGGCCGACCTGCCGCAGAACTGGTTCATCCGGCGCCACGTCGAGCAGCCGGTGGAGCAGTACCTCCAGGAGCTCGCCACCACCGTCGTCGCCACCAGCGAGGTCGGCCTCAACGGCGTGCGAGACGACGTCCGGAGCCGGGAGACGAACCTCGGCAGCATCATGGCCGACGCCCACCTGTCGGCCGCCCGGAGCCGGGCCGCGGAGTTCGGCGTGCCCGAACCCCAGGTGGCCCTGCAGAACGGCGGAGGCATCCGCAACAACTCGGTGATCCCCGCGGGTGACGTCACCGCGCTCGACACCTACGCCATCGCGGCGTTCAGCAACGCGATCAGCATCATCCCCGACGTGGCGCGGGCGGACCTCCGCGCCGCGGCCGAGCACGGCCTCGCCGGGCTCCCCGCGCCGGCGGGCAGCTTCGCCCACTGGGCGGGGGTGCGGATCGAGTACCGGGTCGACAACCCGATGGGCAGCAGGGTGGTGAACATGGTGCTCGCCGACGGCACCGAGATCGTGAGCGACGGCGTGGTCGTCGACGGCCCCGGCGTCACGGTGGCGACGATCGACTTCCTCGCCCAGGGCCAGGACGGCTACGACATGTTCGAGCCGTACGACTTCACCACCATCGGCGTCGCCTACCAGCAGTCGCTGGCGTCCTACCTGGCGTCGCTGGGCACGGTCACCGCCGAGCAGTACGCGGACCCGGCCGCCCCGGCCGATCGGGAGCGGATCGTCCCCCTCCCGTGATCTGAGCCGGTCGCGGGGCCCTCAGCAGGCGGGGCCCCGCGACCGGATCTCGGCCAGCTTCGTGGCCGCCTCCCGCAGCTCGTCGAGCCACGCCGACTCGTTGGCGCCGACCAGGCGGACGCACCAGGCGAGCGCCTCGGAGCGGCTGCGGGCGATGCCGCCCTCGATGAGCAGGTCGAGGACGTGGCGCTCCTCGACCCGCAGGCGCGTCATGACCGGCACCGACAGGTGGGAGAACCGCACCAGCTGGTCGTCGACGCGCACGGCCCACGAGACGGCGCGGTCGTAGCGCACCTCGGCGGGACGGGCGATGGCGACGCGCGCGTCACGGGTGGCCTCCCGGAAGCGCTTGGGCGAGGTGCCCGCCGCGAGCCGGCCGACGACGAGCAGCTCCTCGCGGTCGGCGATCACCTCGAGTGGGCCCTCGAACCACCCGTCGGGCACGTGCTCGGTGAACCACTCCACGGCATCGGCGACGACGTCCATGTGCCCTCCAGGTGACGGGAATGCCTCGCCGCGCGAGGCGTTGACGGTGAGTGACCGTAATCTTGTAATCACCATCACGCCAGTGCATGCCGCGTGCGTGCCCTCTCCGAACTGCGAGGCGCCGAGTGTCGTCGACCGAGATCCGCTCCCTCCCCCTCCTCCCCCTGCCCCACGGGGTCGTCCTCCCTGACATGGTGGTCACCGTCGCGGCCGAGAGCGCGGCGGCGCGCGAGGCCATGTCCGGTCGCACCGTCGGCGACGAGCTCGTCGCGGTCCCCGAGCGCGACGGCCACTTCGGCAGCGTGGGCGTCGTGGTCCGCATCGAGCAGCGCGGTCAGCTCGCGAACGGCGCGGACGGCGCGGTGCTGAGGGCCCTGCGCCGGGTGCGCATCGGGCGGGGCGAGGTCGCCGGGAGCGGCGCGCTGCACGTCGCCATCGAGGAGGTCGTCGAGCCGCCGGCGTCCGACGCCGCTCGTGCCCTGGCACGGGAGTACCGAGTCGTGGCCGAGGAGCTGCTCGCGGCGATCGGGTCGCGGGGCGCGAGCGCCCTCCTCGAGGGCATCGAGGAGCCCGGCGAGCTCGCCGACACCATCGGGTGGTGGCCCGAGCTCGACGACGAGCGTCGCCTGCAGCTGCTCGAGACGGTCGATCCCGAGGCGCGCATCCTGCTCGCCGTCGGATGGGCACGCGAGGCGCTCGCCGAGGCGCGCGTGACCGCGGACATCCGTGACGAGGTGAACGAGGACCTGGAGCGCACGCAGCGCGAGGCCATCCTCCGTCGCCAGATGAAGGCCATCCAGGACGAGCTCGGCGAGGGCGGCGACGGGGCCGACGAGTTCGCCACCTACCGCGCCCGGATCGCCGACGGCACGCTGCCGACCGCGGTCGCCGAGGCCGCCACCAAGGAGGTCGACCGCCTCGAGCGCATGGGCGACCAGAACGTCGAGGCCGGGTGGATCCGCACCTGGCTCGACACCGTGCTCGAGATCCCCTGGAGCACCGCCACCGAGGACGCCCTCGACCTCGATGCCGCCGCCCAGCAGCTCGACGAGGACCACGCCGGCCTGGAGGACGTGAAGGAGCGGATCGTCGAGTTCCTCGCCGTGCGCAAGCTGCGCCACGAGCGGTCGAGCGATCTGCAGGAGGACAGCGGCGCTCGCCGGGGGTCGGGCACGATCCTCGCCCTCGTCGGCCCCCCGGGCGTCGGCAAGACCAGCCTCGGCGAGTCGGTGGCCCGGGCTCTCGGTCGGCGGTTCGTCCGCATGTCGCTCGGCGGCGTGCGCGACGAGGCCGAGATCCGTGGCCACCGCCGCACCTACGTCGGCGCCCGTCCGGGCCGCATCGTGCGTGCGCTCGTCGATGCCGGCACCCGGAACCCCGTCATCCTGCTCGACGAGATCGACAAGGTCGGCGCCGACTGGCGCGGCGACCCGTCCGCCGCCCTCCTCGAGGTGCTCGACCCCGCGCAGAACGCCACCTTCCGCGACCACTACGTCGAGCACGAGATCGACCTCAGCGACGTGGTCTTCATCGCCACCGCCAACACGCTCGACACCATCCCTGCGCCGCTGCTCGACCGCATGGAGCTCATCCCCCTCGAGGGGTACTCCGAGGACGAGAAGGTGGCGATCGCGACCCGGCACCTCCTCCCCTCGCTGCTCCGCCGCAACGCGGTGACGGCGGAGGAGGTGCGGATCCCCGACAAGGTGATCCGCGCCGTCGTGGCCGACCACACCCGCGAGGCGGGCGTCCGGCGGCTCGAGCAGCGCCTCGACCGGCTGGTCCGCCGCGCCGCCAGCCGACTGGCCCGTGAGCCGGAGACCACGGTCGTCGACGTCGGCCTCGACGACCTGCGGCCGGCGCTCGGCCCCACGCCCCATCGCGAGGACCCCGCGGTGCGCACGCAGGTCCCCGGCGTCGCCACCGGCCTCGCCGTCACCGGCGCCGGCGGCGACGTCCTGTTCGTCGAGGCCGCGCTCCTCCCGGGCGAGGACGGCCTGACCCTGACCGGCCAGCTCGGCGACGTCATGAAGGAGTCGGGCCAGATCGCCCTGTCCTACCTGCGTGCCAACCGCGAGCGGCTCGGCATCGCCGCCGACCTCGACCGCACCGTGCACGTCCACTTCCCAGCCGGGGCCATCCCGAAGGACGGTCCGTCGGCCGGCGTCACGATGACGACGGCCCTCGTGAGCGCGCTGACCGGCCGCCGCGTCCGGCCGGACGTCGCCATGACCGGTGAGGTGACGCTGCACGGCAAGGTGCTGCCGATCGGCGGGGTGAAGGAGAAGGTGCTGGCGGCCCAGCGGGCCGGCGTCACCGACGTGATCCTGCCGGTGGCCAACGGCGCCGACGTCGACGAGCTGCCCGACGCGGTCCGGGACGCGGTCACGATCCACCTCGTGGACTCCATCCCGGAGGTCCTCGAGATCGCGCTGACCGCCTAGCGTGCGCCGGAGGACGACGAGGGGGAGCCGATGATCGAACGTCGCATCGAGGTCGAGACCGACGACGGGACGATGACGACGTTCGTCGTCCACCCCGAGGAGGGCGGCCCCTTCCCCGTCGTTCTCTACCTCATGGACGCACCGAGCATCCGCCCGGCGCTGATGGACATGGCGTCGCGGCTCGCCAGCACGGGCTACTACGTCATGCTCCCGTTCCTCTTCTACCGGGGCAGCGAGTACCGCGAGTTCGGCCAGTCCGACGAGGACATGCACCTGCGGCGCGACCTCATGGGCACCGTCTCCCGCTCCGGCATCCTCACCGACGCCCGGGTGCTCCTGCAGGTGGCCGACGGCGATCCCGCCGCAAGCGACGGCCCGATCGGAGCGGTCGGCTTCTGCATGAGCGGTCGGCTGGTGCTGGCCCTCGCACAGCACATGCCCGAGCGGGTGGCCGCCGTGGCGTCCATCCACGGCGGCGGCCTCGTCGTCGACCGCGACGACTCGCCCCACCGACAGCTCGACCGCATCCGCGGCGAGGTCTACCTCGGCTGGCCCGACGAGGACCCGAGCGCACCGAAGGACACGATCCCGGCGATGGAGGAGGCGCTCACCGCCGCCGGGGTGCGCCACCGCATCGACTTCATGGAGGGTGCCCTCCACGGCTACGCCCCGCCCGGGGGCGCGCGCTACGACCGGGCCGCCTCCGAGACCCACTGGGAGCGCGTCCACGACCTCCTTCGCCGCAACCTCCACGGGTAGCCTGGCGTCATGTCACTCGAGGTCGTGTCGCCGGCCCTCGTCGAGGAGCGGCCGCGCTGGCGGGGACGCACCCACACGTGGGCCTTCGTCGCCGCCGTCCCCGCCGGGCTCGCGCTGATCGTCGCCGCCAGCGGCACGCTCGCCACCGTCGCGGCGTCGATCTACGTCGGCGGGCTGCTCGCGGTGTTCGGCACGTCGTCCGCCTACCACCGGCTCGCCCGGTCGGTCCGGGCGCGGGTCGTCATGCAGCGGCTCGACCACTCGATGATCTACGTGCTCATCGCCGCGTCCTACGTCCCGATCTGCCTCGTGGCCCTGCCGCCGCGGTGGGGCATCCCGATGCTCAGCGTGGTCGCCACCCTCGGAGCGATCGGGATCGTGCTCAAGCTCACCGGTGCCCGACGGCTCGGCTGGGTGGGCTACGCCCTCTACCCGGTCATGGGCTGGGCCGCGGTCGTCGCTGCGCCGGCGCTCGCGACGCACCTCACCGGTCTCCAGCTCGGGCTCATCGTCGCGGGCGGTCTGGCCTACACGATCGGCTTCCCCGTGCTGCTCACGCGCTGGCCCGACCCCTGGCCCCGCACGTTCGGCTACCACGAGGTGTGGCACGTCTTCACCATCGTCGCCGCCGTGCTGCACTTCGGGGCGATCGCCACCGTCGTCGCCTGACGCCGCTCGGCGTGCGGCTCGCCGCGATCAGGAGGTGTGAGCACCGCCCGCAGCGGCCAGACTCAAGGGAGGGCCGCACGGCCACGCCCACCGACAGGAGGAACCCGGATGACCGGCTGGATCGGCGACATCGAGGATGCGACGACGAGCAACACGACGTTCCGCACGGTGCTCTTCACCGGTGACCACCTCCAGCTGACGGTGATGAGCATCCCCGCGGGCAGCGAGATCGGGCTCGAGGCCCACGGTCACCTCGACCAGTTCATCCGCGTGGAGGAGGGCGAGGGCCGCCTCGACATGGGTCCGGCCGAGGACCAGATCGACGAGCACCACGCGCTGTCGGACGACTGGGCGGCGATCATCCCCGCCGGCACGTGGCACAACGTGGTCAACACCGGCGCAGGGGACCTGAAGCTGTACTCGATCTACACGCCGCCCGAGCACCCGGACGGCACCGTGCACCAGACCAAGGCGGAGGCCGACGCCGCCGAGCACGACCACGATCACTAGGCGACTCGTCCGCCAGCCGCTCGATCGCGAGATCCTGCGGCTGGCGGTGCCGGCCCTCGGCGCGCTCATCGCCGAACCGCTCTACATCCTCGCCGACACCGCGGTCGTCGGCCGCCTCGGCACCGACAGGCTCGCGGGTCTCGCCCTCGCCTCGACGGTGCTGCTCGTCGGCTACTCGATCTTCATCTTCCTCGCCTACGGGACGACCGCGGCGGTCAGCCGCCGGCTGGGGGCGGGTGACGAGTCGGGCGCCGCACACCAGGCCGTGCAGAGCCTCTGGCTCGCCGGGCTCATCGGGATCGCCATCGCCGGCGCCGTCGCGGTCGGCGCCGTGCCGCTCCTCCGCGCCCTCGGAGGCGAGGGCGAGGTCCTGGGCCACGCCACGACCTACCTGCGGATCAGCCTCCTCGGCATGCCGGCCATGCTCCTCGTGCTGGCGGGCACCGGCTACCTCCGCGGCTTGCAGGACACACGCACGCCGCTGCTCATCGCCGTGGCGTCGGCGGCGACGAACCTCGTCGTCGAGCTGGTGCTCGTGTTCGGCCTGGGGTTCGACATCGGCGCGTCGGCGGCCGCCACCGTCGTCGCCCAGGTCGGCAGCGCCGCGTGCTACCTCCTCATCATCCAGCGAGCGGTCCGCGTCCACGCCACCCGACTGCGCCCGCACTGGCCGACCATCGCCCGCCTCGGCGTGGTCGGCCGCGACCTGTTCGTGCGGACGGTCGCCCTACGTGGCGCCATCGTCGCCACCACCGCGGCGGCCGCCCGTTCGGGCACCTCGGCCCTGGCCGCGCACCAGATCACCTTCGAGGTCTGGAACCTGATGGCCCTGACGCTCGACGCGGTGGCCATCGCCGGCCAGGCGATGGTCGGCCGCCACCTCGGCGCCGGCGACAGCGCGTCCGCCCGTGCGGTCGGTGACCGGATCATCCGCTGGGGGCTGGGGACCGGCGTGGTCCTCGGTGCGGTCCTGCTCGCCGGCCACCGCGCCCTGCCCTCGCTCTTCACCGACGACGGCACCGTCGTGGCGATCGGTGGGAGCCTCCTCGTCGTCGCTGCGGTCGCCCAGCCGCTCAACGGCGTGGTCTTCGCTCTGGACGGCCTCCTCATCGGCGCCGGCGACATGACCTGGCTCGCGGTGGCGATGGCGCTGGCGACCGGCGGCTACCTTCCCCTCGTCGGTGCCGTCGTCGCCCTCGACCTCGGCGTCGCCGCCCTGTGGTGGAGCTTCACGGCGTTCATGGCGATGCGCCTGGCCACGCTCCTCGGACGCTGGCGCGGTGGACGATGGGCCGTCGTCGGCGTCGCCTGAGCGTCCCGTACGATCCCCCACATGGACCACGATGCGGGTCCGCTGCGCATCGCCCTCACCGGCGGTCCCGGAGCGGGGAAGACGACGGCCGCCGACCTGTTCCGGCGGGAGATCGGCGACGAGGTCCTCCTCGTCCCCGAGTCGGCGACGATCCTCTTCCGAGGCGGGTTCCCCCGCGTCGACGACGCCGACGGCCAACGCTCGGCGCAGCGTGCGATCTTCTCGGTCCAGCGGAGCCTGGAGGACATCCAGGCCGCCGCCCACCCCGACCGCATCCTCCTCTGCGACCGGGGCACCGTCGACGGGGCCGCCTACTGGCCGGAGGGGGTCGACGGCTTCTTCGCGTCGATGGGTTCCACGCACGACGACGAGCTGCGGCGCTACGACATCGTGCTCTTCTTCGAGACCGCGGCGATCGGCGGCGACGCCTGGGAGGGCGGCAACCGCTACCGCACGGAGTCGAACGAGGAGGCGGTCGAGCTCGATCGCCGCCTCCGTGACCTCTGGTCCCCCCACCCCGCGTTCCACCTCGTTCCCCACAACCCGTCGTTCCTCCGCAAGATCACGGTGGCCCTGTCGATCCTCGAGAGCGTGGCCGCGGACCACCGGCGGACCCGGCCGGCACGGTGAGCACCGCGGCGCAGCTCCACTTCCTCGGCGGGGCGGGGACCGTGACGGGCAGCCGGTTCCTCGTCGAGTCCGACGGCGCCCGCGTCCTCGTCGACTGCGGTCTTTTCCAGGGGTTGAAGGTCCACCGCCTGCGGAACTGGGAGCCCTTCCCCGTCGACCCTGCAGGGATCGACGCGGTCGTGCTCACCCACGCCCACGTCGACCACAGCGGCTACCTCCCGGCACTCGTCCGCGACGGCTTCCGCGGCCGCGTCCACGCCACCCCGGGCACGGTCGAGCTGGCGCGCATCGTCCTGCCCGACTCCGGCCACCTCCAGGAGGAGGAGGCCCGCTACGCCAACCGCAAGGGCTTCTCGAAGCACCGGCCGGCGCTCCCCCTCTACACCGAAGCCGACGCCCGGGCCGCGCTCGAGCACCTCAGCCCCCTGGCCTTCGAGGACACCGTCGAGGTGGCGGAGGGCGTCCGGCTGCGCCTGTCCCCTGCCGGCCACATCCTCGGCTCCGCGGTCGCCCGCCTCGACCTCGGACCGGAGGATCGGCGGGTCACCTTCAGCGGCGACCTCGGGCGCCCGGCGCATCCGCTGCTGCGCTCCCCCGCACCGGTCGGACGCACCGACGTCCTCGTCATGGAGTCCACCTACGGCAACCGCCACCACGACGACAGCTCCGCCGTCGACGTGCTCGCCGACGCGATCAACCGCACCGCAGCGCGCGGCGGCACCGTCGTCATCCCCGCCTTCGCCGTCGACCGCACCGAGGTCGTGCTCTTCCACCTCCGGGCCCTCGTCGAGGCCGGGACGATCCCCCGGCTCCCGGTCTACATGGACTCCCCCATGGCGCTCGCCGCCCTCGGGGTCTACCGACGGGCGATCGCGTCGGACGGGGCCGACCTCGAGCCGGGGCTGGCCGACCACGGCGACCCGTTCGACACCGGTGACATCACCGAGGTCCACGACGTCGAGGAGTCGAAGGCCCTCGCCGGCGTCCACGGCCCGTGCATCATCATCTCGGCGTCGGGCATGGCCACGGGCGGGCGGGTCGTCCACCACCTGGCCCGCCTCCTGCCGTCCCACCGCAACACCGTGCTGCTCGTCGGCTTCCAGGCGCCCGGCACCCGGGGGCGCAGCCTGGCCGACGGGGCCCGGACGGTCCGCATGCTCGGGCAGGACGTCCCGGTGCGTGCGGAGGTCGTGGAGGTGCCGGCCCTGTCCGTCCACGCCGACCAGGGCGAGCTGTGCGACTGGGCCGCCACCGCCGACCCGCCGCCGGAGGTGATCCACCTCGTGCACGGCGAACCGCCCGCCGCGGCCGAGCTGGCCCGCGCGATCGGACGTCACGTCGCCACCCGGGTCGAGGTCGCCGAGCTCGGCGCCCGCGTGCCCCTCTGAGCGCGCCCTCCTCCGAGGTGCAGGCCGCCGGCGCACGGCGTATCGTGCGCAGCCCCCCTGCTGCTGGAGCGACGTGACCGATCCCCACCCCTCGACCGACGTGACCTTCGCCGACCTCGGCCTGCGCACGACGCTGCTCGACGCCCTCGCCGAGCTCGGCTACGAGGAGCCGACCCCGATCCAGACCGAGGCCATCCCGGTCCTCCTCCAGGGCCGCGACCTGCTCGGCGGCGCCGCCACCGGCACCGGCAAGACCGCCGCGTTCGCGCTGCCGCTCCTCGAGCGGCTGCCCTCCGCCGGCGGCCCGATCCGCACCGTCGCCCTCGTCCTCGTCCCCACCCGCGAGCTGGCGATCCAGGTCGCGGAGGCCGTCTACCGGTACGGGCGCCACCTCGGCGCCCAGGTCCTCCCGGTCTACGGCGGCCAGCCGATCGGCCGCCAGCTCGCGGCGCTCAACCGGGGCATGCACGTCGTCGTCGCCACCCCCGGCCGCGCCCTCGACCACCTCGAGCGCGGCTCCCTCCCGCTCGACGACGTCGAGGTCGTCGTCCTCGACGAGGCCGACGAGATGCTCGACATGGGCTTCGCCGACGAGATCGAGGCGATCCTCGCGGCGACGCCGAGCGACCGCCAGACCGTGCTGTTCTCCGCGACCCTTCCCCCACGCATCGCGTCGATCGCCGACCGCCACCTCCGTGACCCGGTCCGCATCCAGATCGACGCCACCCCGGGCGACGGCGACGGCGACGCGCTGGTCGAGGAGCGGGCCTACGTCGTGCACCGGGCGCACAAGGCCGCCGCGCTCGGTCGGGTGCTCGACGTCGAGGCGCCCACGGCGGCGATCGTCTTCTGCCGCACCCGCACCGAGGTCGACGAGCTGACCGAGACGCTGAACGCGCGCGGCTACCGCGCCGAGGCGCTCCACGGCGGCATGGACCAGGTGCAGCGCGACCGTGTGATGGGCCGCCTCCGCGCCGGCACCGTCGAGCTCGTGGTCGCCACCGACGTCGCAGCACGAGGGCTCGACATCGACCAGCTCACCCACGTCGTCAACTACGACGTGCCGTCCTCCCCGGAGTCCTACGTGCACCGGATCGGACGTGTGGGTCGCGCCGGGCGCGACGGCATCGCCCTCACGCTCGCCGAGCCGCGCGAGCTCCGCATGCTCGAGAACATCGAGCGTCGGACGCGGCGGCGGATCGCCCGGGCCAAGGTGCCGACCGTCGCCGACCTGCGGGCCCGCCAGATCGACGCCACGGTCGCCGCCGTCCAGGTGCGGCTGGAGGACGACGACGAGCTCGAGCGCTTCCGCAGCGTGCTCGATCGGCTGGCGGAGGAGCACGACCTCGACGCGGTGGCACTCGCTGCGGTCGCGCTCGTCCACGAGGCCAGCGGCGCCACCGACGACGACGTCGAGATCCCCGAGGTCGCCGAGCGACCCCGACGAGCCGACCGGGGCGAGCGGCGGGACCGCCCCACCGGGCTGCGGCGGGCCCCTGCGGACGGCGGAACGATGGCCAGCCTCTACGTCGGCGTGGGTCGGGGCGCCGGCGTCCGTCCCGGCGACCTCGTCGGTGCGATCGCCGGCGAGACCCGGCTCTCTGGTCGCGACATCGGCGCGATCAGGATCACCGAGCGCTTCTCGCTCGTCGAGGTGCCGGCCGATGCCGCCGACGAGGTGATCGCCGCCCTCGGGCGCACCACGATCCGGGGCCGGAAGGCCTCGGTGCGCCGCGACCGCGACCGCAGCTGACGGTCATCCCCCGTCGACACCGTCCAGGTGGAGGCGGTTGCCGCCTCGGCGCTTCGCCTCGTAGGACGCAGCGTCGGCGGCCCGGATCAGCGCGTCGGCGCCGGTGCGGGTGCCGGGCGACGAGATCGAGCCGCCGATCGAGACGCTGAGCTCGACCGACGCACCGGGCACCTCGACCGGGGCATCGAGCGCCTGCAGGATTCGTTCGGCCACGGCACGCGCCGACGCCTCGTCGCCTCGCAGGAGGACGGTGAACTCGTCACCGCCCATGCGGGCCAGCATGTCGCCGGGGCGGAGGGCGGCGTGGAAGCGGCGGGCGACCTCGACGAGCACGTCGTCACCGACGGCGTGGCCGTAGGTGTCGTTCACCCGCTTGAAGCCGTCGAGGTCGCAGAAGAGCACCACGGCCGGCGCCGGCCCCTCGACCGCCTCGGCGAGACGGCGTGAGAACACCCGGCGCGTCACCGCGCCGGTGAGCTCGTCGTGGCTGGCCATCCGGGCGAGCTGCTGGTGCTCGGCGTGCCGCACGAGGGCCAGCTCCACGTAGCGGAGCGAGCGGGTGACGACGAAGTCGTGGGCGGTGACCGGCTCGGCATCGACCGGTCGCCACACGCTGACCACCGCCCGACGGGCGACCGAGTCCCCGCCCACGGGGATGACCCACACGCCGGCGATGCCCTCGGCCCGACCGGCGGCGGCCGCGGCGTCCGGGAAGGCGTCGAGGCCGAGGTAGCGGGGCTCGCCGTCCTGGGCGACGTCGAGCCACGGCGGGTCGTCCACGTCGAGGAGGGCCTGGGGCACCCCCGCGGCGCTGCACCTCGGCTGCTCGGTGTCGAGACCGTGGTGGACGGCGGCGCCGACGGCCTCGAGGCCCGTCGAGATGCTGCGCGCCAGGTGCTCGAGGACGGTCGGGAGGGGTTCGTCCGCGAGCAGCGCAGCCATGAACTCGTCGAGGTGGTGGTGGGTGTCCCACGGGAGGAAGTAGAAGGTGAAGCCCTCGACGTCGGGGTCGTCGAGCATCGGCACGGCACCGATCGCCTGCCACGTGAGCGATCCGTCGAACCGGTAGATCGCGTAGGGGACGGGGACGCCGATGCCGATCTCGTCGGCCCGGTTCAGGTCGGCGATCGACTGCACGGCCGCCTCGACCTGGTCGGGTGGGATGAACTCGACGACGTTGCGACCCGTCACCCCGAGCCTGTCGGCGCCGAACTCGGCGTCCGACGACCCGCCCGCCCAGCGGATCGTCCCGTCCGGACCGACGAGCATCACCGGGATCGAGAGCGTCTCGAACATCCGACGCAGCGTGCGGTCCGAAGGACGGGGGAGGTCGGTCACCCGGCTGGATCTGCGGTCACGGGTGCGGCGGGCAGCGCGGCGCGCAGCGCGACGAGCGCCACCTCGAGCTGGCCGTCGTCGGGCTCAGCGGTGGTGAGCGCCTGGAGCCACATGCCCGGACGGGTGAGCAGCCGACCCCACCGGCGGTCGGTGTGGCGGCCGGCCACGCGGATCACCTCGTAGGCGACGCCCGCGACGACCGGGATGGCGAGGAGGCGGGCCGCGAGCATGGCCGGGCCCTCGGGCCACACGACGTTGGTCACCGTGTGCATCGCCGCCGACAGCACCGCGACGTCGAGCATGAACGTGGTGCCGCACCGCTCGTGCCGGGTGGTGAAGCGGGACGCGGTCCGGACGTCGAGCGGGCCGTCGCCCTCGTAGGCGGACACCGCCTTGTGCTCCGCACCGTGGTAGCCGAACGTCCGCAGCACCATCGGATGGCGGCGCACGCTCGCGATGTAGGCCACCAGGAGGACGACGCCGAGGAGGCCCTCCACGACGGTGCGTCCGACGGGCCCGACCGCGGGCACCGTCCACGACGCCACGACGGCAGGCAGCGCCGTGAAGACCGCGAAGGCGGCCACGACGGCGAGCAGCGCGCCGACGAGCGACCCCGCGGTGGCGCGGGGCGTCCGGCGCTCCGGATCGGCGATCGTCGCCGACCACTGGAGGGCCCGCATGCCGACGTGGACCGACTCGACCAGGGCGACGACGCCGCGCACGAGCGGCACCCCGCCGACCCTGACCGACCACGCCGGGACGTGCTCGATGCGCAGCGCGATCGACCCGTCGGGCTGGCGCGCCGCCATCGCCACGCGGTCCGGCCCGCGCATCAGCACGCCCTCGACGAGGGCCTGACCACCCACGGCGAGGCCGCGAGCGACCTCACCGTCGACGACCGACGGCGTGGCGGTGGTGGAGGGCACGTGCGTGGAGCTCATCGGTACTTGGATCGGCCGCGACGGGGGCGCGCTTGATGGCTCGGCGGAACTAGTCCTCGACCGTGATCGCGAACTCCGGACAGTTGTCCGCGGCGAGGCGGGCCTGCTCCTCCATCCCGGCGGGCACCTCCCCGTCGACCTTGAGCACGGCGTAGCCCTCGTCGTCGCTGTCGAACAGGTCGGGGGCGAGGGTGTAGCAGCGGCCGTGGCCCTGGCAGGCCTCGGAGTCGAGCGTGATGCGCATCAGCGGACCTCGGTGGTGGAGTGGGGCACGGTGGCCAGGATACGGACGGGGAGCTCGCGGGGCCCGCGCACCTGACCGGCGGACCAGCGGACCTGCTCGGGATCGTCCACGGCCAGCTCGAAGTCGGGGATGCGCCGCAGCCACTCCTCGAGACCCACGCGCAGCTCCATCCGGGCCAGGTTCGACCCGATGCAGCGGTGGATGCCGACCCCGAAGGCGAGGTGGCGGTTCCGCTGGCGGTCGATGACGACCTCGTGCGGGTCCTCGAAGACCTCGGGATCGAGGTTGGCGGCGGGGAACGGCAGCAGCACCCAGTCACGGGCGTTCACCGGGCAGCCGCCGATCTCGGTGTCCTCGGCGACGATGCGCGCCATCGTCACCGGTGCGTAGGCCCGGAGGAGCTCCTCGATCGCGAACACCATGACGTCGGGGTCCTCGACGAGGCGCCGCCGGTCGTCGGGGTGCTGGGCGAGGTGCCACAGGCTGGCACCGATCGCCGACCACGTGGTGTCGATGCCGGCGATGATGAGGAGGCCGATCGTGCCGGTGATGTGGTCGTCGCTCAGCGGCTGGCCGTCGAGGTCGGCGGCGAGCAGGTGGTCCACGAGGTCCTGGGGCTCCTCGCGCGGCGCGGCGCGGCGGGCCTCCACCACCTGGGTCAGGTAGTGGTCGAGGGTGTCCTCGTAGGCGATCTGCTCCTGCTCGGCCGACCCCGGCGCCTCGATGATCCGGTGGATGAACGTCCGGAACTTGTCGCCGTCCTCCCGGGGGACGCCGAGCATGTCGGCGATGACCCTGACCGGGATGTGCTGGGTGTACTCCACGGCGGCATCGACCACGTCGCGCCCGTCGGCGAGCAACTCGTCGAGCAGCTCGCGGCAGGTGGCCCGCGCCGTCTCCTCCCAGCGGTCGATCTCCTTGGGCGCGAACGCCGGGAGGAGGAGCCGTCGCGCCGCCTGGTGGAAGGGCGGGTCGGAGGTGATCGGCGGTGCGTAGCCGATCGGTGCCAGGTCGACGGGCTTGTAGTCGTTGACGATGACGCCCTCGGAGCTGAAGTGCTCGGTGTCGCGGGCGACGGCCACGACGTCCTCGTGGCGGACGGGCAGCCAGGTGCCCCCGAACCGCTCGGAGTGGGCGACGGGGCAGCGCGAGCGCAGATCGGCCCAGATCTCCGGCGCGTTCTGCGCGTACTCGGAGGTGGTGTGGTCGAAGTCGGTCGCCCAGTCGTCGACGGGCGGTCGGGCTGTGTCGGTCATCGTCGTCCCCTCGTGGATGTGCCGGGCTGGCGGCCCGCCCGGGACTCTACGCCGTACACCAGAGGTGGTGGACGCGCATCTCGACCGACCGGCGGCGCCGGGTAGAACGGAGCGATGGTCATCCACCGCCTCCGGGCCCCTGCCGTCCCGGCACCGGTCGACTTCGACGCGCTGCGCGCCGAGCTCGACGTGCCCGGCCCGTTCCCGCCCGAGGTGCTGGAGGAGGCAGCCCGTGCGGCGGCCTCGCCGCTCGGCGGCGCCCGGCGCGACGCCCGGTCGCTCGAGCTCGTCACCGTCGATCCGCCCGGCGCCCGCGACCTCGACCAGGCCGTCGCCGTCACGGCCCGGCCGGGCGGGTGGCGCGTCTCCTACGCCATCGCCGACGTCGCTGCCGTCGTCGTGCCCGGAGGTCCGGTCGACCGTGAGGCGTGGCGCCGCACCCAGACCCACTACGCCCCGGACCGCACGACGCCCCTCCACCCGCCGGTGCTCAGCGAGGGGTCGGCCTCGCTCCTGCCCGATCAGGACCGCGCTGCGGTGCTCTGGACGATCGACGTCGACGACGACGGCCGCACCCGCTCGGTCGAGGTCGAGCGGGCCACCGTGCGGAGCAGGGCCCAGCTCACCTACGCCGAGGTCCAGCAGGCCCTCGATCGCGGCGAGGCACCGGGCGTGCTGCGCGCGCTGCCCGAGCTCGGCGCCGCGCTGCTCGCCGACGCCCGCCGTCGCGACGCCATCGACCTCGGGCTCCCCGAGCAGGAGGTCGTCCCCGACCGCGGCGACCACTGGACGATCCGGCTGCGCGCCGACCTGCCAGTCGAGATCTGGAACGCCCAGATCTCGCTCCTCACCGGCCGCGCCGCGGCGCAGATCATGCTGGACGGCGGGGCCGGCGTCCTGCGCACGCTGCCCTCCCCCGACCCGCAGCGGTTCCCGCGCTTCGTCGAGGCCGCCCGGGGCCTCGGGATCCCGTGGGCCGACGCGGAGCACCCCGGCGACGTCCTCGCTCGTCTCGACACGTCGCGTCCGCGCCACGCCGCGCTCGCCGAGCTCGCCGCAGAGCTCCTCCGCGGTGCGGGCTACACGGCAGTCGACGGGAGCCCGCTCGACGATCCCGGTCACGCCGGCGTCGGCGCGCCCTACGCCCACGTCACCGCGCCCCTGCGTCGCCTCGTCGACCGCATCGCCACCGAGGCCTGTCTGGCGCACGTCGCCGGGACCGTGCTGCCCGAGTGGGTGCTGGCGGCCATCGGCGAGCTGCCGGCCACGATGACGGCGGGCGACCAACGGGCGCGGGCGCTCGACCGGGCGTGCATCGACGTGGTCGAGGCGTTCGTCCTCGCCGACCGCGTCGGCGAGACGTTCCCCGCTGCGGTGCTCGAGAGTTGGGACGACGGCGGCAACATCGCGATCGACGACCCGGCGATCCGCGCCCGCTGCGACGGGGCCGACCTGCCCCTCGGTGGTGAGGTCGTGGCCCGGTGCACGCGCGCCGACGTCGCCGAGCGCGTCGTGCGGTTCGAGCGGGTCAGCTGAGGTCGGCGGCGAGGGCCTCCCGGATGCCCGCCGCCACCCCCGCCGCGTGCTCCGCACCCTCGTAGGGGTGGCGGGGGCCGAGCCAGAACCGCAGACCGTCCCGCCGGCGTCGGGGGATGACGTGCTGGTGCAGGTGGGGGACGCTCTGGCTCACGACGTTGTTGACGATGAGGAGCGAGCCGTCCGCCCCCGTCGCACGCTCGACGGCCCGCTGCACCTGCTGGGTCGTGACGGCCAGCTCGGCCGCGTACGGGGCCGGCAGCTCGTCGAAGGTGACGACGTGCGTGGTCGGCACGACGAGCACGTGGCCGTGGAACAGCGGCTTCACGTCGAGGAACGCGACGAACCGCTCGGTGCGCAGGACCTCGTGCGCCGGTGCCTCGCCGGCGACGATGGCGCAGAACGCGCACGGCTGGTCGCGCCCGGTCATCGGCCGCGCCCGACGGCGGCGACCAGCGTGCGGCACAGCGCCTCCTGCTTCGCGTCCCGCGCCAGGTCGCTCGCGTCCCCGCCCCCGCTGTGGATCACGACGACCGCCCCGTGGTCGAGGTCGACCCACAGCACCTGGCCGTGGATCCCCCACCCGGAGAGGATCCGTCCGGGCGGGCCCGGGATCCACCACTGGTCGCGGTAGGTGTAGCCCTCGAGCTTCGCGTAGCGCGAGCGGCGGAAGGCGTCCGGGTCGCCGCCGATCGCGATCCGATCGAGGACCGGTCCCGGCAGTAGGCGTCCGGCGGCGAGCGCGAGCCCCACCCGCGCCAGGTCGCGCGTCGTGGCGGCGAGGCCACCGCCGCCGGTCGGCACGCCCTCCGGATCGATCTGGACGGCGGCCGCGTCCCGCGCGCCGCTCGGCTCCCACACCCAGTCGCGCAGCAAGTCGATCCAGCCCCGGCCGACCGACGTCTCGAGGATCCACACGAGGAGCTCGGCGATCGGTGTGGCGTACTGGAACACATGCCCGTGCGGGCCCTCCCCCTGCGCCAGCGCACCGACGAAGGCGCGCACCGACCGAGGGGCCGTCGGGTCGACCGCGACCCCGGGGGGAGCGAATCCCAGCGCCACCACGTAGTCGCCGAAGTCCCGGAAGGAGCGCTCGGCCTCACCCGCTCCGGCCGTGGCCTCGTAGTCCTCGTCGTAGGCGATCGAGACGGTCATGTCCGCCACGTCGCCGACGGTCGCGGAGCCGACACCTGTCCCGTCGAGCGCGGGGATCACCGCGCTCACCTGCCGGGTGCGGTCGAGGAGCCCCTCGTCGACGGCACGCGCCGCGAGCACCCCGGTCAGCGACTTGGTGAGCGAGAAGCACCTCTGGGGTCGCGCCGGATCGATGCCTGGTGCCCGCCACTCCCTCGCCGCGCCGTCGAGGGAGGCGACGACGAGCGACCGGCCGCCCCAGCGGCGCAGGACGTCACCCGCCGTCGCACCGGTGCCGGGGACGGTCAGGCCGTCGACGTCGAGGTCCGACGGCCGGCAGAGCGCGTCGTCGGCCCCGGGCGCCCGGGGGATGCGGATCTCGGGGGCGCGGGGTGGTCCGGGCACGGGGTCACGCTAGCCAGGGTCGTCGTCGAGGCCGGGCAGGTCGTCGAGGGGCGGCCGTGGCGCGCGCACGACCTCGCAGCGACCGGCACCGGTGACCTCCACGTGCCGCGGGTCGACGGCGACGCGCAGCTGCCCGCCGCAGGCGTCGATGCCGTCGACGGACAGCTCCTCGATCCACGGCGGCAGGATCGGGTCGACGTAGACGGCGTCGCGCCCCGACCAGGGGTCGAACCGGAGGAGGGCCCGCAGCCACAGGAGGGGCGACGCCGACGCCCAGGCCTGCGGCGAGCACGAGGTCGGGTACGCCGCGGGTCGGCCCCGGTCGAAGCCGGCGAACAGCTCCGGCAGGCGCCCGTCGGTCGCCGCAGCCGCGGCGAGCTGGCCCTCGAGGATGCGGTGGGCCTCCTCGACGAACCCGTACCGCACGAGGCCCGAGATGCACAGGGCGTTGTCGTGGGGCCAGACCGAGCCGTTGTGGTAGCTCACCGGGTTGAAGGCGGTCATCGATCGACCGAGGGTGCGGACGCCCCACCCCGAGAAGAGGTCGTCGGACACGAGGGCCTGCGCGACGCGGGCCGCCTTGTCGGCGTCGACGATGCCGGTCCAGAGGCAGTGGCCCATGTTCGAGGCGAGTGACCGGATCGGCCGCTTGTCCCCGTCGAGCCCGAGGGCGAACCAGCCCTCGTCGTCGAGCCACATCTCCTCGTTGAACCGTCGTCGCAGCTGCCGGGCGCGCTCGCGCCAGGTCCGCGCCGCCGCATCGTCGCCGGCATCGTGGGCCAGGTGGGCCCGCGCGAGGAACGCGGCGTAGGCGTACCCCTGGACCTCGCAGAGCGCGATGGGACCTTGCGCCAGCTCGCCGTCGGGGTGGCGGACGGCGTCCCACGAGTCCTTCCACCCCTGGTTGACGAGGCTGTGGGGTGTGCTCCGCTCGTACTCGACGAACCCGTCGCCGTCGACGTCGCCGTGGTGCAGGATCCCGGCGATGGCGGCCACCTCCTGTTCCTCGGGAGGATGAGCCCGGACAAGGGCGTCGACACCGCCATCGAGGTGGCGCGCCGCGCCGGACGACCGCTCCTCATCGCCGCCAAGATGTGGGAGCCCGACGAGGTGCGGTTCCACGACGAGGTGGTCCGACCGCTGCTCGGCGACGGCGTGACCTACGTCGGGCCCGTGGCCGGTCCGGCGAAGGACGCGCTCCTCGAGGGGGCGGTCGCCCTCCTCGACCCGCTGCGGTGGCCCGAGCCGTTCGGGCTGGTGATGGTCGAGGCCATGGCCCGCGGCACCCCCGTCCTGGCGTTCCCGCAGGGTGCGGCGGCCGAGATCGTCGACCCGGGCATCACCGGCTTCCACTGCCGGGATGGTGCGCACATGGCGGCGCTCGTCGACCGCGCCGCGGCGCTCGACCGCCGGGCATGCCGTCGCCGCGCCGAGGATCGCTTCGGCGCCCGCCGCATGGTGGCGGCGCACGTCGCCCTGTACCGCCGGTTGCTCGACACCGGCACACCCGGGTCCGCGCCTGTGTCGGCCGGTGCCGTCTGATCAGGCGTCGAGCGCCTGGTCCAGATCGGCGAGCAGGTCGTCGACGGCCTCGATCCCGACCGACAGCCGCACCAGGTCGGCCGGCACCTCGAGCGCGGAGCCGGCGACCGAGGCGTGGGTCATGCTCGCCGGGTGCTCGATGAGGCTCTCGACGCCGCCGAGCGACTCGGCGAGCGTGAAGATCCGCGTCCGCTCGCACGTGCGCCGGGCCGCGGCCTCCCCGCCCCGCAGCCGGATGCTCACCATGCCGCCGAAGCGCCGCATCTGGCGCTGCGCGACCTCGTGGCCGAGGTGCGTCGCGAGGCCGGGGTAGAGCACGGCCGTCACCTCTGGGTGGTCGACGAGCGCGGCGACCAGGGCCTCCGCGTTGTCGCAGTGGCGCTCCATGCGGACCGCCAGTGTCTTCGCGCCACGGAGCGTCAGCCAGCTGTCGAACGGCCCGGCCACCGCGCCCATGGCGTTCTGGTGGAACCGGAGATCCTCGGCCAACTCCTCGTCCACTGTGACGACCGCGCCCCCGACCACGTCGGAGTGCCCACCGAGGTACTTCGTCGTCGAGTGCACCACGACGTCGGCGCCCCACCGCAGCGGTTGCTGGAGGTACGGGGAGGCGAAGGTGTTGTCGACGACGAGGCGGGCGCCGCCGTCGTGGGCGACCGCCGCCAGCGCCGCGAGGTCCGCGACGCCGAGCAGCGGGTTCGTCGGCGTCTCGCACCAGACGATCCGGGTCCGTTCGGTCATGGCCGCAGCGACGGCGTCGGGATCGGCGAGCGAGGCCGTGCTGTGCTCGACCCCCCACCGGCTCAGCACCCTGGCCACCAGGCGGAAGGTGCCGCCGTAGGCGTCGTCGGGCAGCACGACGTGGTCCCCCGGCTGGCACAGCGCACGCAGCACCGTGTCCTCCGCGGCCATGCCCGACGCGAACGCCAGCCCGTGGCCCTCCCCCTCGGCACCGGTCTCCAGTGCCGCGAGGCACGACTCGAGGGCGGTGCGAGTGGGGTTGGCCGAGCGGGAGTACTCGTAGCCGGCCCGCAGGCCACCGACGCCGTCCTGGGCGAACGTCGACACCTGGTGGATCGGCACCACCACGGCGCCGGTCGTCGGGTCCGGTGGCTGGCCGGCGTGGATCGCGAGCGTCTCGAAGGCAGCTGGGCGTGGGTCGGTCATCGTCCGCTCCGGTGCTGGGACATGTAGGACAGGACGTCGGGTCGTGACAGGACCCCCCGCGGCGTGCCGTCGACCACGACGAGCACGGCGTCGGCGCGCTCCAGCTCGCCGAGCAGCGCCGACAGCGGCTCGCCGCCGCCGATCAGCGGCAGCACCGGCGACATGTGCGGCTCGATGGGGTCCTCCAGGCGCGCACGGCCCGAGACGAGCGCGTCGAGCAGGTCGCGCTCGTCGATGGTCCCCGCCACCTCGGCGGCCATCACCGGCGGTTCGGCGCGCAGGACCGGCATCTGGGACACCTCGTACTCGCGGAGCACGGCGATCGCGGACTGCACGGTCTCGTCGGGGTGCACGTGCACGAGGTGCGGGCGCTCACCGGACTTGCTGTGGAAGACCTCCGACACCGTGGGCTCGCCGGAGCTCGTGTCGAGGAAGCCGTAGTCGGCCATCCAACCGTCGTTGAAGATCTTGGAGAGGTAGCCGCGACCACCGTCGGGGAGCAGCACGACGACGACCGCCTCCGGACCGGCCTCCGCGGCCACCTGGGCGGCGACGACGACAGCCATGCCGCACGATCCGCCGACGAGGAGGCCCTCCTCTCGGGCCAGACGGCGCGTCATCGTGAAGCTGTCCTTGTCGGACACGGCGATCACCCGATCGGCCACGCCCCGGTCGTAGGCGTCGGGCCAGAAGTCCTCACCCACGCCCTCGACCAAGTAGGGCCGTCCCGTGCCGCCGGAGTACACCGACCCCACGGGGTCCGCCCCGACGACCTGCACCCGACCGTCGCTGACCTCCTTCAGGTAGCGACCGGTGCCCGAGATCGTCCCGCCTGTGCCGATCCCCGCGACGAAGTGGGTGATGCGACCCTCGGTCTGCTCCCAGATCTCCGGGCCGGTCGTCGCGTGGTGCGAGGCCGGGTTCTGGGGGTTGGAGTACTGGTCGGGCTTCCAGGCACCGGAGATCTCGCGGACCAGTCGATCCGAGACCGAGTAGTAGGAGTCCGGGTGCTCCGGCTCGACCGCTGTGGGGCAGACGACGACCTCGGCCCCGTAGGCGCGGAGCACCTCGATCTTGTCGTTCGAGACCTTGTCCGGGCAGACGAACACGCATCGGTAGCCACGCTGCTGGGCGACGATCGCCAGGCCGATGCCCGTGTTGCCGCTGGTCGGCTCGACGATGGTGCCGCCCGGTCGCAACGACCCGTCGGCCTCGGCGGCGTCGATCATGCGCAGCGCGATGCGGTCCTTCACCGACCCTCCCGGGTTCAGGTACTCGACCTTGGCGAGCACGGTCGCCTCGCTCGGGACCACCCGGTGCAGCCGCACGAGCGGGGTCCCTCCGATGAGGTCGACGACGGTCTCCGCGTAGCGCATCCTGCCCTCCTTCCTCGCCCGCCTCGGACACTAACGGGGCGGGCCGCCGGTGCCGGGACCTTCGGCCCTGGCGAGCCGCCGTGGTGCGGCGTCCCATGGATGGCGCGCCCGGCGCGCACCAGGCGCGGGCCAGAGCAGAGAGGGGGACGTCATGGCACTCGTCCACCGCACCCGCAACGAGCTCGACTGGCCGGAGTGGCCGTTCCGCGGCCGCCTGTTCGAGCTGCCCGATCGCTGGACCGAGCTGCTCGAGGGCGGCGAGCTGAAGGTCGAGGAGTTCGAGGAGGGCGACTCGATGGTCGTCCGTGTCGAGGCACCGGGCATCGATCCGGCGCAGGACGTCGAGCTCACCATCAGCGACCACACGCTGCACATCCGCGTGGAGCGCCGCCAGGAACGCACCGCCGAGGACGCCAAGGGCTATCGCTCCGAGTTCCGGTACGGGTCGTTCACCCGGATGATCGACCTCCCGGTCGGCACGACCGCCGACGACGTCACCGCCGAGTACGCGGACGGCGTGCTCGAGGTCCGACTGCCGCGCGAGCCCGCGGCGGTCGAGGCCCGCAGGATCCCGGTGACCCGACGCACGTCGGACGACCAGGCGTAGCGACCGAGGACGACCGTCAGAGGTAGCGGCGGACGGCGCCGTCGGTCGCGGCCGCGTAGCCGCCGCCGAACTTGATCGCGTGGACCGCGAGGGGTGCGATCTGGTGGAGGGCGACGCGCTCGTCCCAGCCCTCCGCGAGGGGGTGCGCGTCGTCGTACGCCTCGAACGCCGCCGCGCCGAACCCACCGAACAACCTCATCATCGCCAGGTCGAACTCGCGGTGGCCCCCGTGGCACGCGGGGTCGATCAGCCAACTGCGACCCTCGACGTCGACGAGGCGGTTCCCGCCCCACAGGTCGCCGTGGAGGCGCGCCGGCGGTTCCGCCGCCGACCGACCGGCGACCTCGACCAGACGTGCGGCCACCCGCCGCATGCCCTCGATCGTGCCGCCGGCAAGAGCGCCCGACGCCTCGGCCATCGACGCCAGCGGGAGCAGGCGGCGCTCGGCGTAGAACTCCGCCCAGGTGTCGCAGGGGTCGTTCGGGAGCGACCGGGAACCCGTGGGTCGGCGGTCGACACGACCGAACGTCGGGGCACCCGACCTGTGCATCGACGCCAGCAGCCGGCCGAACGTCGCCTCCCCGTCGGCGGTCGACCGTCGGGACTCGTCGATCCAGGGCAGCACGAGGAACGCAGGGTCGTCGGACACCGCGAGGACCTGCGGGACAGGGACCGCGTCGGCGGCGCGCAGCCACTCGAGCCCCGAGGCCTCGGTGGTGAAGAACCCTGGCGGCGCGGCGTCATGCGTCTTGGCGAAGACCACCTCGCCGCCGTCGAGCTCGACCCTGTAGGCGGTCGCGACGTCGCCCCCTCGCACCGGGTCCGCCCTCCGCACCGATGCGCCGAGCGCCGCCGAGAGGGCGTCACGCAGCCGGTCGTCCACGAGGTCGACGGTACCCCCGTCCCGCAGGCGCTCCTAGGATCGACCCATCGTGACGCCTGCGACCCCCCGGCCGATCGGTGACGTGCCCCACGCGCTCGCCGCGTGGCCCACGATCGCCGCCGAGCTCGAGCACCGTGCGATCGCCGTGTTCCTCGACTTCGACGGCACGCTGTCGCCGATCGTCGCCGATCCGGCGGCGGCGGCGCTCCTGCCCGGGGTGCAGCCGGTCGTCGCACGACTCGCCCGGCAGGTCCCCGTCGCGGTCGTCAGCGGCCGGGGCGCGGCGGACGTGGCCGAGCGCGTCGGGGTCCCCGGCATCCACGTCGCCGGGAGCCACGGCTTCGAGATCATCGCCCCCGACGGCTCGTCGCACGACCAGCCCGACGCCGCTGCGAGCCTGGCCGCCCTCGAGGCGGCCCTCGACGAGCTGGAGACCGCTGTCGGCGACGTCCCGGGCGTCGTCCTCGAGCCGAAGCGGTTCGGCCTCACCGTGCACGACCGCATGGTCGCCGACGCCGACGCCGAGGCGGTGCGTGCCGCCGCCACCACGACCGGCGAGCGCCTCGGGCTCCGGGTCACCCACGGCAAGCGGGTCACCGAGCTGCGGCCCGACGTCGACTGGGACAAGGGACGTGCCGTGCGCTGGTTGCTCGACCGGCTGGGCGACGCCGACGTGGTCGCCGTCTACGTCGGCGACGACCGCACCGACGAGGACGCCTTCGCGGCGCTCGGTCCCGATGCGCTGACGGTGATGGTCGCGGCCCCCGACGACGAGCGGATGACGCGAGCGCGCTTCACCGTCGCCGATCCCGGGCAGGTGCGGGACCTGCTCGCACGCCTCGCCGACCACCTCGACACCACGGAGAGCTGACGCCACGCCATGGAGCCCACCGACGCCGCGCCCCGCACGCAGGGTCCCGCCACCCGCCTGGTCATCGTCGCCAACCGCCTGCCCGTGCGGTGGAGCGACGAGGGCGAGGAGGGCGGGCGCTGGATCCCGAGCCCCGGCGGCCTGGTCTCCGCCGTCGGGCCCGCCATCGCCCAGCGGCCCGGTGACGCGGCGTGGATCGGTTGGACCGGCGCAGCGACCGAGGAGGAGCCCTTCGAGGTCGACGGCCTCCACCTGCACCCCGTGGCCATGTCGGACGACGAGAAGGTGCTGTTCTACGACGGCATGTCGAACGGCACGCTGTGGCCGCTCTACCACGACAAGGTCGTGCCCTCGGAGTTCCACCGCCACTGGTTCGACGGCTACAAGCGAGTGAACCGCCGCTACGCCGAGGCCGCAGCGGCCGCGGCCGGCCCCGAGGCCACCGTCTGGGTCCACGACTACCAGCTCCAGCTGGTCCCGGGGATGCTGCGGGAGCTCCGTCCCGACCTGCGGATCGGGTTCTTCCTCCACATCCCGTTCCCACCGCCGGAGGTGTTCCAGGCCCTCCCGTGGCGGGAGCAGCTGGCCCAGGGGATGCTCGGCGCCGACCTGAACGGGTTCCAGACGCCGGAGGCCGCCGCCAACTTCCGCCGGCTCACCATGCGCCTCGGTCTCGCGGAGGCGCACGGCGACGAGAGCGTCGTCGCCGGCGACCGCGTCGTGCGGGCCTGCGCCTACCCGATCGGCATCGATGTGGCCCGCTACGAGGGCGCGGCCCACGACCGGGAGACCACCGAACGAGCACGGGACCTGCGAGCCCGGCTGGGGGCGCCGCACACGGTGCTCCTCGGCGTGGACCGGCTCGACTACACCAAGGGCATCGACGTGCGGCTCCGCGCCCTGAAGGAGCTGCTCGACGAGGGGTCGCTCAACCCGGCGACGGTGACGATGGTGCAGATCGCCCAACCCAGCCGGGACGACGTCGAGGCCTACATCACGCTCCGCGAGGAGGTCGAGCGCCTCGTCGGCCAGATCAACGGCGACCACTCCCGGGTCGGGTTCCCGATCCTCCACTACATCCACCAGGACGTGGAGTTCGAGGAGCTCATGGCCATGTACCGGGCGGCGGACGTCATGCTCGTCACGCCGTTCCGAGACGGCATGAACCTCGTGGCGAAGGAGTACGTGGCCGCCCGCTACGACCTCACCGGCAGCCTCGTGCTCTCCGAGTTCGCCGGGGCAGCCACCGAGCTCGCGGACGCCCTGCTCGTCAACCCCTACGACGTCGACGGGCTGAAAGCGGCGATCGTGCGGGCGGTGTCGATGCCCCCCGCCGAGGCGCGGGAGCGCATGGAGCGCATGCGTGCCGCGGTGGAGGCCAACGACGCCAGCGAGTGGGCCGACCGCTTCCTGCGCGACCTGGCCGCCGACCGGGAGCGCGTCACGACGTGACGGGGGTGCTCACGCCGACTCGGTGATGCCGGGCGACGGTCCCGGCACGGACACGAGGAGGATCCCATGACGCTGCTCGACCCCCACCCCCCGACCCGCCCCGCCCGATCGACCGACCGCGACGTCGCTGTCCGGATCCTGTCGGAGGCGTTCGCCCACGACCCCGTCATCTCCTGGATGGTCCCCGACGCCGCGGATCGCCGGCAGATGCTCCCCTCGGTGTTCGAGCTGTTCGTCGACGCCTTCGCCCGCCACGACGAGACGCACGTCGTGCCGACCGCGGACGTGGTGGCCGGGGTCGCGCTCTGGGCGCCGCCCGGCACCGAGCCGATCCACCCCGACGACGAGACCGCGTTCGCGGCCGGACTCGTCGACGCGGTCGGGCCGCACATGGGGCGGGTCGGCACCGTCATGGAGCTCCTCGCGGGCAGCCACCCCGACGAGCCCGCCTGGTACCTCCAGTTCCTAGCCGTCGACCCCGTCGTGCAGGGGCTGGGGTTGGGATCCCGGGCGCTGCGCGGCGTGCTCGAGCGCGGGGACGCCGCCGGCGAGGCCGCGTACCTGGAGGCCACCTCCGAGCGGAACCGGGCGCTGTACCGGCGCCACGGCTTCCGCGACGTCGGTCAGGTCGCGCTGCCCGACGGCCCGACCCTGCACGCCATGTGGCGGGATCCCGCCCCCGTGCGCTCCTGATCAGGGACGCACGATCGAGCGTGCCTATCGGACCGATCAGTACGTTCGATCGGCATCGTCGATCGTTGGTGGGACATCACATATAGGATGCCTATCAGCACCAGTCCCCCGACAGAGACCTGGAGGTCCTGCACACATGCTCGTCAACAGCGAGATCCAGCCGTTCACCGCCACCGCCTTCAAGGGCGGCGAGTTCGTCGAGGTGAGCGACGCCGACCTCAAGGGCAAGTGGAGCGTCGTCTTCTTCTACCCGGCCGACTTCACCTTCGTCTGCCCGACCGAGCTCGGTGACCTCGCGGACAACTACGCGGAGTTCCAGCGCCTCGGCGTCGAGATCTTCTCGGTCTCGACCGACACCCACTTCACCCACAAGGCCTGGCACGAGACCTCCGACACCATCGGCAAGGTCCAGTACGCCATGATCGGCGACCCGACCGGCGAGATCACCCGGAACTTCGGCGTGATGCGCGAGGGCCAGGGCCTCGCCGACCGCGGCACCTTCCTCATCGACCCCGACGGCGTCGTCCAGTTCATGGAGGTCACCGCCGAGGGCATCGGCCGCAACGCCGTGGAGCTCCTCCGCAAGGTGAAGGCCGCCCAGTACGTCCGGGAGCACCCGGGCGAGGTCTGCCCCGCCAAGTGGGAGGAGGGTGACGACACCCTCGCCCCGTCGCTGGACCTCGTCGGCAAGATCTGATCCACACGGATCCGATCCGACGCTGACCGACTCGGGGCGCCCCCCCGGACCGCCGCCGGCGCGGGCGCCCCGAGTCCCTGTCCCCCCGCCCTCCCCCCCCCGACACGGAGTCCCCCATGCTCGACGACGCCATCGCCTCTCAGCTCGCCGCCCACCTCGAGAAGATCCGCGAACCCATCGAGCTCGTCGCCTCCCTCGACGACTCCCCCAAGTCCGTCGAGCTCGAGCAGCTGCTCAGCCAGATCGCCGGGATGTCCGACCACATCACCTACGTGCGCCGTGACGACGACGACCGCCGACCGAGCTTCGCCATCGTCCGGGTGAGCGACCCCGCGGCGTCCGTGCGCTTCGCCGGCATCCCCCTCGGCCACGAGTTCACCTCGCTCGTCCTCGCGCTCCTGCAGGTCGGCGGACACCCCTCGACGGCGTCGGAGGAGACGCTCGACCAGGTGCGGGGCCTCGAGGGCGAGCTCCGCTTCGAGACCTACTTCTCCCTGTCCTGCCAGAACTGCCCCGACGTGGTCCAGGCGCTCAACCTCATGAGCGTCCTCAACCCGAACATCACCCACGTCGCCATCGACGGCGCCCTCTTCCAGGACGAGGTCGACGAGCGCAAGGTCATGGCCGTCCCGACGGTGTTCCTGAACGGCGAGATGTTCGAGTCCGGCCGAATGTCGCTCGAGCAGATCGTCGCCAAGCTCGACACCGGCGCCGCCGAGCGCACCGCGGCCGAGATCGCCGAGAAGGACACCTTCGACGTCCTCGTGGTCGGCGGCGGCCCCGCCGGAGCGGCGAGCGCGATCTACGCCGCCCGCAAGGGCATCAGCACCGGCGTCGTCGCCGAGCGCTTCGGCGGTCAGGTCCTCGACACGATGGCCATCGAGAACTTCATCTCCGTGCGCCACACCGAGGGGCCCCAGCTCGCCACCGCGCTCGAGCAGCACGTCAAGGACTACGCCGTCGACGTCATGGACCTGCAAGTGGCCACCAAGCTGGTCCCGGCCGACGAGCCGGGTGGGCTGGCCACCGTCGAGCTCGCGAGCGGCGCCACCGTCTCGGCCCGCACCGTCGTCCTCTCCACCGGCGCCCGCTGGCGCCAGATGGGCGTCCCCGGCGAAGAGGAGTACCGCAACAAGGGCGTCACCTACTGCCCCCACTGCGACGGCCCGCTGTTCAAGGGCAAGCGCGTCGCTGTCATCGGTGGCGGCAACTCCGGCATCGAGGCCGCGATCGACCTCGCCGGCGTCGTGGCCCACGTCACCGTCATCGAGTTCGACGACAAGCTCCGGGCCGACGAGGTCCTGCAGCGCAAGCTGCGCAGCCTCGACAACGTCGACGTGATCCTCAGCGCCCTCACCACGGAGGTGAAGGGCAACGGCGACCAGGTCACCGGCCTCGTGTACACGGACCGCACCACCGACGAGAGCCACGAGGTCGCCCTCGACGGCATCTTCGTGCAGATCGGCCTGCTGCCGAACACGGAGTGGCTCGACGGCACGGTCGAGCTGTCGTCTCGAGGCGAGATCGTGATCGACGACCGTGGCGCCACCTCCGCGCCCGGCGTGTTCGCGGCCGGCGACTGCACCACGGTCCCGTACAAGCAGATCGTCATCGCCATGGGCGCCGGTGCCACCGCGGCGCTCAGCGCCTTCGATCACCTCATCCGCACGCCGGTCGGCGCGACCCCGGCGGCCACCGCGGCCGTCGCGTAGCCTCCACCCCCGGGAGGGGGATGCCATGAACCTGCGCGATCTCCAGTACCTGGTGGCCGTCGCCGACCATCGGCACTTCGGCCACGCGGCGGAGGCGTCGTTCGTCAGCCAGCCGACGCTGTCGACCCAGATCAAGAAGCTCGAGGCGGAGCTGGGCGTGGAGCTCGTCGAGCGCAGCCCACGGCAGGTGATGCTCACCGCTGCGGGCGAGCGGGTCGTCGAGCGGGCACGGGTCATCCTCCAGGAGGCGAACAGCATCCGGGGCATCGCCCAGCAGGCCGCCGATCCGGAGTCCGGGAGCCTGCGGATCGGGCTCTTCCCGACGCTCGCCCCCTACCTGCTCCCCCACGTCGTGCCCAGGGTCCACGCCCGCTTCCCTCGGCTCGAGCTGCTCCTCGTCGAGGAGAAGACCGAGGTCGTCCTCCAGCAGCTCCGCACCGGCGAGCTCGACGTCGGCATCCTCGCCCTGCCGGTCGCCGAGGCCGGGCTCCACGTGGAGCCGCTCTTCGAGGAGGACTTCGTCCTCGCCGTCCCCACCGACCACCCGCTCGCGGCCTCCGAGGAGCTGGTCGACACCTCGGTGCTCGGTGGCGAGGACCTGCTCCTCCTCGAAGAGGGGCACTGCCTCCGGGACCAGGCGCTCGAGGTGTGCCACCTTTCGGGCGGCACCGAGCGGTCCGGGTTCCGGGCGACCAGCCTGGAGACGTTGCGGCAGATGGTCGCCGCCGGCGTGGGCACCACCCTCCTGCCCGAGCTCGCGGTGCAACCGCCGGTCCCGGCCAGCTCCGACATCCACCTGCGCCGGTTCCGGCCGCCGGCTCCCCGCCGCCGCATCGCCATGCTCTGGCGGCCCACTAGCGTCTACGCCGACCTGCTGCCCCAGCTGGCCGACGTCGTGCGGGACCTCCCGCCCGGTCTGGTCAGCCAGGCCGAGCCGCCGCCCCTCGCCGTGGGCTGAGCCGCCCTCTGCCCTACCCGAGACCGAGCTGGGCGGCGAGGCGGACCCGCTGGACCTTGCCGGTCGGGCCGAGCGGCAGCGCCTCGACCGGCACCACCGTCGACGGGACCTTCGCCCGGCTGAGGCGCTCGGCGGCGAAGCGACGCAGGTCCGAGGTCGAGACGTCCTGTCGGAGCACCACCGCGGCGGCGACGCACTCGCCGCGCAGGTCGTCGGGGGCGGCGAACGCCGCGACGTCGACGACCGCCGGGTGGTCGAGGAGCACGGCCTCGACCTCGAACGGCGAGACCTTCTCCCCCGCCACGTTGATGATCTCCTTGAGCCGTCCGACCAGCGTGAGGTAGCGGTCGGCGTCGAGGCGACCGACGTCGCCGGTCCGGAACCACCCGTCCACCCAGGCGTCGTCGTTCGCGCCGGGCGGCGCCAGGTACCCGGCCATGACCCCTGGTCCGCGGATGACCACCTCGCCCTCGGCCTCGGCGTCCTCCTGCACACGACCGTCGACGAGCACCGCCACCTGGGCGCCCGCCCCCGGCCCGACCGTCCCGACCTTCCGCGCCGCGGGCGGCAGCGGGTTGCTCGTCATCTGGTGCGATGCCTCGGTCATGCCGTAGGCGTTGAGCACCGGGCACCCCAGCTGCTCCTCGAGCGTGCTCCAGACCGTGGCCGGGAGCGGAGCCGAGCTCGAGCGCACGAACCGCAGGCGGCCCGTCGGCGGCTCGGCGGATGCGCCGCTCCGCAGGAGCATCGCCTGGTACATGGTCGGCACCGCCGTCGACCACGTGATCGCAGAGTCGGCCAGCCGGCGCCGGTGGGCGAAGGCATCGAAGCCCGGGGTGCACTCGACGCTGCCCCCGCCCGCCACCGTGGACAGGAGCGCGCCGACGAGGCCGTGGATGTGGAACAGCGGCATCACGTTCAGGCACCGGTCGTCGGGCGTCAGCCGGAGCGTGGCGGCGATCGACCGAGCCGACGCCGCCAGGTTGGCGGAGGGTTGACCGATGAGCTTCGGCGCCGCCGTCGTCCCCGAGCTGTGGAGGAGGAGCGCGAGGTCGTCGCGCTCGCCGTCGCCACGCCGCGCCCGGTCGGGGGCCTCGGCGAGGTGCAGCTGGTCATCGGCGTCGATCTCGACGATGCCGAGACCGAGTGACCGCGCGACCGCAGCGGCCCGACCGGGCGCGGAGGCGTCGTCGCCGGCGACGACGACGAGCACGTCGGCGTCGAGGCGCACCAGCGCGTCGCGCAGCTCGCCCTCCCTCGCGCGCGGATCGAGCGGTGCGCAGGTCGCGCCGGCCATCGCCGCCAGGCAGACGATCGCCAGCTGAGGGCCGTTGGGCAGCGCCACCGCCACTCGTGGCCTCGGCCCGCGGTCCGCGGCGCGGAGCACGTCGTGGAGCCGGTCGACCATCCGGAGCACGTCGTCGGCGCCGCGCACGGTCTCGCCGTCGGTGACGAGCGGGGCTGCCCCCGGGCGCGCCGCCAGCAGGTCGATCACCGCGCTCACCGCCGCACCTTGCGCATGGACGCCACGGCCCGTAGCGCCGCCGCGTGGCCCATCGCAGGGAGCCCGGTGACGTGGCCGCCGTCGGGGACCTCGCTGATCACGGTGGCGCCGAGGGACACGCGTGCCCCGTCCCCGATCCGGAGGTTGTTGGACACCGTGGCCCCCGGACCGAGCCAGGTGTCGCTGCCGACCTCCACGTTGCCGTTGACGACAGCGCCGTGACCGATGGTGGTGCGCTCGCCGACGCGGCAGTCGTGGGAGACGAACGCGCCGTTGCCGATCCGGCCGTCCGCACCGATCGTCGTGTCGGTGCCGAACAGGCCGCGAGCGACGATGGCCCCGGGGAACACGACCGTCCGGGCGCCGACCGCGACGCCACCCGCGTGGGGCATCTCGACGCGGCGGCCGCCGTCGGTGATCGTCTGGAAGCCGGCCGAGCCGAGCACCGCACCGGCCATCACCCGCACGTCGGCCTCGAGGCGGACCGGCCCCGAGAGCGTCACGTGCGGCCCGATCACGACGCCAGGACCGATCTCCACGTCGATCTCGTCGATCACGGCGGAGGGGTGCACGTCGGCCGACGGATCGATCGTGCTCGGTTGGTGGTGCCGGTAGAGGTCCGTCCGCGTCGCCAGCGCCTCGTGCAGGCGGGCGAAGGTGCCGCGCGGCGTCTCCGAGGTGATGACGCCGATCGGCGCGGGGACCTGGTCGACCAGGGCCGGCGGGACGACCACCGCGGCCGCGGCACCCGATGCGAGCGCCCGGTCGAGGAAGACGGGGCTCTCCGCGAAGGTCAACATCCCCGCTGTGGGCGCGGTGGCGAAGCGCAACGTGGTGAAGACCGCGTCACGGACGACGTCGACCGGTTCGAGCAGGGCGAGGCGGGACAACGTCCACGTGGCGTCGCCCTCTCTCGGCGACTCGACGACGAGATCGAGGTCCGGTCCGTGTCGACCCGTGAGGTCCCGCAACCACGTCCGTCCCTCCTGCACCAGGTCGAGCGCCACCGTGCAGCGGCCGGGCTCGCCCGGGGCCTGCACGCGCACGCGGAGGATGCGCTCGGCGCCTGGCGGCAACGGCGTCTCGAACCGGGTGCGCTCGCCTTCGATCCCCATCGGCCTGCCGTCGGCGTCGAGCAGGTGGTACGAGGCGAACAACGGCGCGTCACCGAGGGAGTGCAGCGTCTCGGACGACCCGTTGCGGACCGCGAGCAGCACCGACGTCGTGGCGCCTGCCTCGACGAACCCCGGTGTGGTGAGCGGACGGAGGGCGACCTGGTGGGCCGCGCCCGGCGACAGCGCCGAGCCGAGGAGGACCGCCCCGCTCCGTGCCACCGCTTCGAGCGCACCGGCCCGGGCGACCTGCTCGTCCAGGAGCCCGACCCAGGTGGTGCGGTGGCCGTCCGGGACGCCCTCGAGGCGAACCTCCTCGTAGAGCGCCTCGTACGCGTCGAGGGCCCGCTCGAGGTCGGCGACCTGGCGGATCCACGCAGACGCACGGGCCGCGTCGCGCGGGTCGTAGCGGTCGATCTCCTCGCCGACGGTCGACGCGGTGACCGGGCGTTGGAGGCAGCGGGCGCCGAAGTTCCAGTCGCGGAGGTCCGCCACGTCGTCCGCGGTGACGATGGACGCCAGCCCCCCGGCGTCGGCCACGACGACGGCGCAGCCGACGGCGAGCGCCTCGAGCACGCAGCGCCCCTTCCCGACGACCAGGTCGTAGCGGCCGAGGATCTCCTCGGGACGGTCCACGGCGGTGCCGACGCCCGCGCCGATCACCTCGACGTCGAGGCCACGCGCCGCGCAGGCCGCCCGCACCTCCTCCACGTAGCCGCCGCGCACCGCGTAGTTCGAGAAGACGGCGACCCGGCGGGGACGACGTGGGAGCCGGTCGCGCGGGACGAAGCGACGCATGTCGACGGCGTTGTGGATCAGGCGCGTGAGCTCGGCGGGGATGCCGGCCTCGAGCCGGATGCGCTCGTCGCAGTTGCGGTCGACGCTGACGTAGCGCCGCACCGCCGGCGAGCGCAGCGGGGCGTCGTCTGGGTGGAGCCGGTCGTGGCAGACGTAGAGCGCGGGCGTGGTCGGGAACGCGGCGAGGGCCGTGGCGGTCTCGACCGTCTGGTGCCCGTGGATCACATCGGGCGTCCACGGCGTCGAGGCCACGTCGTCGACGACGATGGCACCGTCGGCGCGCATCTCCTCGGCCAGCGCACCGGGTCGCGGCGTGTAGACGCACACGTCGTGCCCCCTCCGCCGCAGTCCGGCGTCGAGGTCGCGGACGACGACCTCGGTGCCGGTCCGCTCGTCCAGCTGGAGGTTCGTGATGAGGATCTTCATCCGCGCTCGTCGACGAGGGCCGGGGGCCGACCCCCCGGTGGGCGGCGGTCATCGTAGGCCGCGGCCCCCGCGTCCGCGGACTGCCGTCAGCCCGTGGGCAGGCGCAGGGCGCAGATCTGTGTGGCCTGGACCACGAGGCGGTCCTCGCTGTCCCACACCTCGCAGATCTCGTCGGCGAAGCCGTCGTGGATGATCGTGGTGCGGAACCGGATGCGCAGCGGGCCGGGAGCGGGCACGGCGCGGACGTAGGTGGTGAGGTCGAGCGTCGGGACCCAGCCGGTCTGCACCACGGAGAACGTCGCAGGCGGCATGGCGTCGCTGACGAAGAGCAGCTCGACCGGGGTGACGGCGCGGTCGCCGTCGAGCCGGAACCAGGCGCGCAGCTCGCCCGAGCCGTTGCCGCTCGGCCCGTCGGGGCCGATCTGCAGAGCGTGGTCCGGGTCGAACAGGAGCTGGGTGCCGTTGGCCGGCCGGTTGGCCATGCCGAAGCCGATGCACTCGTCGATCGGTGCCAGCGGCGGCGGCGGGTTCTCTCCCCAGAACGGCGCGCTGCCCTCGGTCAGGGCGCCGAGCGTGAAGCGGGCGCTCACCGCGACGCGGCCGGCCTGGGCGAGCCGGGCGGTGACCTGGCTGGCGGTGCGCCCGACCCGCTGGACGTCGGTCTCGATCTCGGCCGGCCCGAGGTCCGGGGACCAGAGGTACGAGGCACCGGTGGAGATCGGGTGGGGGTGCTCGGCGCCCTGCTCGGCGGCGGCGGCGACGGCCGCCTTCCCGAGGCAGGCGAGCATGAACCCGCCGTTCGGCTTGCCGCCACCGATGGAGAACTCCTCGGGCAGCTCGACGCCGAAGCGTCCCTCGCCGAGGGGGGTCAGGGGCGTCGCCTGGGCCAGATCCATCCGGGCAGGATACGAGGTGGCCGGTTCGTCCCTGGACGAGATGTCAGTCGAGCGGCACGTGCCAGGTCTCCACTCCATCGGCGTGGCCGAACCGGACCTCGACCGCACCGAGTTCGTCCAGGCTGGTCCCCTCCACGAGGAGCAGGAAGAGGTTGGGCTCCGCTCCGGTCATCGCGGTCCCCGACGTCGGGATGACGGAGCCGTCGTGGCGGACCAGCTCGGCGCCGTTGAACCCCGGCGGGACCGCCCCGTACACCGCGAGGTACCGCCCGTCGGTCACGACGCCCCACTCCGGACCGCCGAGGGACGAGAGCGGGATCGAGCTCGCTGCGCCACGAGCAGCACCCTGGATCTCTCCTTCGAGCTCCAGCCCTTCAGGGCCGCGGCGGCGGACGACGACCCGTGCGGCGACGTCGGAGAGGACGATCGAGGTGCCACCGACGAGGTCCGGGTCGAGCTGCGCCTCCTCCGCCCACCGGTCGGTGAGCTCCTGGTCACCCACCGGCCCGCTCGGATCTCCGATCTCCTCCGCGCGTTCGTCGGCCTGCCCGCCAGGATGCGTCGCCACCAGCTCCTCCCACTCCGCCTCGCCCACCTCGACCAGCTGCTCGATCCGCTGGAGCACGGCCTCGAGGCCAGCGTCGTCGACGACGCGTGCTCCCACCCGGACGAGGGTGTCCCCGCCCTCCATCCACGACACCTCGACGAGGCCCCCGTCGTACCGGGCGATCACCGCGTCGACGCCACGGACGGCCGAGGACTCGACGTCGGTCGCGTAGGCATGGGCCGCTCGCCAGCGCTCCGGGCCGCCCGGCGCGGTCGTGACGGAGATGGCGTCGCCGGTCGGGCTCGCCACGCCGTCCCCCTCGCCGTGGAGGTAGGCGATCGTCGTCGTGTCCGACGGGAGGTCGTCCGCCATCAGGCCGAGGGTCGGCACGACGTCGCCCAGCCCGCCGTCGAAGAGCACGTCGTGGCCGGGAAGGGGGTCGTCGGCTCCGGCCTCCTGCGCGACGGCCGTCCGGACGAGCTGCACGAGGTCGTCGGCGTCGCCCCAGGACAGCAGCTGGCGCTCGGTGCCCCCCTCTCGCCAGATCACCGACGCGCCGCCGGCGGACTCCTCCGTGAGCACCGCCTCCGGCCCGCCGACGTCGATCGGCGAGCCGCCGTCCAGGTCGGACTGCTCGGGCAGGTCCGGATCGGTGCCCGCGGGGATCGCCACGTCGCTGACGACCTCCACCAGAACGTCCGGCCACGGGGCGCTCGCCCCGGCGGGCACGTGGACCCGCACCGCCAGCGACGGCAGGACCGGAGCCGGGCCCTGGTCGGGGGCCTCGACGCCTCCGTCGACGGCCACGACGCGGTCGTAGGTCTCGGCCACCTCCGGCGGCAGGACGAGGTGGCGGTGGCCGCCGGTCGTGGCGACCGGTGTCTCCTGGCCGCCGTCGTCGGCCACCAGCACCGCAGCGACCAGGGCCAGGGCGAGGACGACCGCAGCGGCCGCGACCCACCCGGCGGCTCCTCGACCCCGGCCGCGCGGCGCGGAGGCCACGGGTTCCCGCTGCAGCGACACCGGCAGCGGCGGCACCTCCACGGCGTCCACCCGCCGGTCGAGCTCGGCCACAGCCGACGCGAACCGGCGGTCGAGCTCCAGCGTCGACTCGCTCATCGCTCCTCCTCCCTCGACCCGAGCCGGGCCGCCAGCGCCTGGCGACCCCTGTGGAGGTGGACCTTCGTGGTCGCCACCGTGATCCCGAGCACGTCGGCGATCTCCGCGACCGGTCGATCCTCCAGGTAGTGCAGCGCGACCGCCTGGCACTGCCGCTCCGGCAGATCCCGGACCGCCGCCCACAGCTCGTCGTCGGGCGGACGCGGGTCCGTCACCGTGCCCGGGCGCGCCACGCGGTCCATGGCCTTCACCTCGACGGCCCGGCGGCGGGCGAAGGATCGGCAGGCGTTGAGGAGCACCCGTCGGGCGTAGGCACCGGGCGCGTCGTAGCCGCCGACGTCGTGCCAGCGGCCGTGGACGGCGAGCATCGTCTCCTGCACGAGCTCCTCGCCCAGGTCACGACGACCCGTCAGGCTCCACGCCAACCGGAGAAGCGGCCGGTACTCGTCGAGGTAGAACCGCTCGAAGTCAACCGGCCCCGTGGTCAGCGCCGCCCTGGCCGCCGGCTCGTCGCCGTGGTCCGCCGTCCGTCGTCCCGCTCTCACACCACCTCACACGCTCGAGCGTGCAGGAAGGTTTACCCGACCTCGGCCGGGAAACCGCCGATCGGACCCATCGGACGGGGTCGGAGGCCCCTGGGCCCCCAGCGCCACGTCCGGTCTGCTGGGAGGTGGACCGCCGACGAGAGGACGAGACCGGTGTCGACCCCATGGCACGCGCTCGAGGCCGACGACGTGGTCGGCCGGCTCGGGACCGACGGGCACGGCCTGAGCCACGACGAGGCCGCGGCGCGCCTCGAGCGCCACGGCCCGAACCAGCTGGAGGAGGTCGCACCGCCGTCGGCGCTGCTGGTCCTGCTCGGCCAGTTCCGCAGCCCGCTCATCTTCATCCTGCTCCTCGCCTTCGTCGTGACGGTCCTCCTCGACGAGCTCCTGGACGCCGCCGTCATCGCCGCCGTGCTGCTGCTCAACGCCGTCATCGGCTTCACCCAGGAGCGCAAGGCCGAGGGGGCGGTCCGCGCCCTGATGCAGCTCGTCGTCCCCCACGCACGGGTGGTGCGCGACGGGCGCGACCACGAGGTCGACAGCCGGGACCTCGTCCCCGGCGACGTCGTCCTGCTCGAGTCCGGTGTGCGCGTCCCCGCCGACATCCGCCTGCTCAGCGTGAACGCCCTCCAGGTCGACGAGTCGCTCCTGACGGGCGAGTCCGCGTCGGTCACCAAGGCCCTCGGGCCGGTCGAGGCGGCTGCACCGATCGGCGACCGCCGGTGCATGGCGTTCACCGGCTCGACGGTCACCGCCGGGCGGGGATCGGGCGTCGCCGTGGCGACCGGTGGTGACACCGAGCTGGGCGTGATCGCAGGCTTGATGCGCGGGGAGTCGGTGGTCGAGAGCCCGCTCCAGCGCCGGATGGACAGCTTCGCCAAGGTCGTCGGGGTCGCCGTGGGGGCGGCGGCTGCGGTCGCCTTCGCGAGCGGTGTGCTCCTCGGCGAGAGCGTCGAGGAGATGTTCATGGTCGCGGTCGCCCTGGCCGTGGCCGCCATCCCCGAGGGGCTCCCGATCGCGGTGACGATCACGCTGGCGGTGGGGGTGCGTCGGATGGCGCGCCGCCACGCGATCCTGCGGCGCCTCCCCGCCGTCGAGACCCTCGGGAGCACGACCGTCATCGGGTCGGACAAGACGGGCACGCTCACCGAGAACCGGATGGCGGTGACCGACATCTGGACCCCTGGCCACCGCTTCGCCCTCGTCGGCGATGCGGTCGACGGGGAGTTCGTCGAGGGCGACGAGCCGGCGGCGATCGCGGATGCACCCGCCCTGCACCTCACCCTCCTCACGGGCATCCTCACCAACGAGGCCGACCTCCGCTGGGTCGACGACGAGCCCGCGACGACAGGCGACCCCACCGAGGTGGCCCTGCTCCTCGCCGGGGCGACCGCCGGCCTCGACGCCGGCGACGCCGGACGCGCCTACCCGCTGTTCGCCGAGATCCCGTTCGAGCCCGCCCGCCGCTACTCGGCGACCCTCCGGGAGCGACACGGCCGTGTCGAGGTCTTCGCCAAGGGCGCCCCCGAGCGCATCGTCGACATGTGCGACGAGATGCTGAGCGACGACGGGGCGGTCCCCCTCGATCGCTCGGCCGTCGAGGAGGCCGCCGCATCACTGGCCTCCCGTGGCCGCCGCGTCCTGGCGTTCGCCCACCGGGGGCTGGCGGAGGCGCCCCAGGACCCCGAGGACGTGGTCGAACCCGAGGGGTTGGTGCTCGTCGGCCTCCAGGCGATGATCGACCCGCCTCGCCCTGGCGCACGCGAGTCGGTCGCCGCCTGCCAGGAGGCCGGCATCCGCGTCGTGATGATCACCGGCGACCACGCCGACACCGCACGAGCGATCGCCCACCAGCTGGGCATCGGCGACGGCACAGCCGCCTCGGTCGCCACCGGCGCCGACCTGGCCGGGCTCTCCCCGGACGACCTGCGGGGGCGGGTGCGCGCCACGTCGGTCTTCGCGCGCGTCTCGCCCGAGGACAAGCTCCGGATCGTCCGTGCGCTCCAGGCCGACGGCGAGGTGGTCGCCGTCACCGGCGACGGCGTGAACGACGCGCCCGCCCTCAAGGCGGCCGAGATCGGTGTGGCCATGGGCGAGCAGGGCACCGACGTGGCCCGCCAGGCCGCGGAGATGGTGCTCGCCGACGACGACTTCGTCTCGATCGTCGCAGCGGTCGAGGAGGGGCGCATCACGTTCGACAACATCAGGAAGGTCACGTTCTTCCTGGTCTCGACCGGAGCGGCCGTCGTCGCCGGGATCGTGGCTGCCGTCTGGCTCGGGTGGCCGCTCGTCATGCTGCCGACCCAGCTCCTCTGGTTGAACCTCGTGACCAACGGCGTGCAGGACGTCGCCCTCGCGTTCGAACCGGGCGAACCCGACGTCCTGCGCCGGCCGCCGCGGCGCCCGGGCGGGGGCGTGCTCGACAGGATCATGTGGGAGCGCGTCGTCGTCACGGGCCTCGTGATGGCGACGGGCATGCTCGTGATGTTCCGCTGGGCGCTCGACGGGAGCGGGTCGCTCGAGCAGGCGCAGACCGTCGCCCTGACGACCATGGTCGTGTTCCAGGCGCTCCAGGTCGGGAACGCCCGCTGGGAGACGGAGTCGGTGTTCGTGCGCAGCCCGATCTCCAACCCGTTCCTCTTCGTCGCCACCGCCCTCGCGCTCGCGCTGCACGTCGCCGCGCTGCACCTCGGACCGACCCAGTTCGTCCTCGGGGTCGAGCCCATCGGCCTCGACGCCTGGGTCCGGATCGTCGCGGTGGCGTCGACCGTCGTCGTGGCGATGGAGCTGCACAAGCTGCTCCGTCGCCCCCGGCGGTAGGGACGGCCATCCCCGGGATGCGAGGATGGTCGGGTCATGGCCGACCTGAACACGCTCATCACGGTCGCCTCGCTCCTCGCCCTGGTCGGCGTGACGGCGAGCAAGCTGTCGGCCCGGCTGGGCGTCCCCGTGCTGCTGCTCTTCCTGGGCGTCGGGATGCTCGCCGGCTCCGACGGGGTGGGGGGCATCGAGTTCGCGAGCTACGACCTCACCCAGAGCCTCGGCGTCGTCGCGCTCGCGTACATCCTCTTCTCCGGCGGCCTCGACACCTCCTGGGGCGAGGTGCGCCCGGTGCTGCTGCGCGGCGGCGCGCTGGCCATGGTGGGCACGCTGATCACCGGCGTCATCACCGGCCTGGTCGCCTCGGTGGCCCTCGACCTGCCGCTCGAGGTCGGCCTCCTGCTCGGCGCGATCGTGTGCTCCACCGATGCCGCGGCCGTGTTCGCCGTGCTCCGCTCCCGAGCGGTGAGCCTGAAGGGTTCGCTCCGCCCGCTGCTCGAGCTGGAGTCGGGCTCGAACGACCCGATGGCCGTGTTCCTCACGATCGGGATGATCGAGATCGTCAACGAGTCGGTGAGCAGCCCGCTGGCGCTGCTGCCGCTGTTCGCCACCCAGATGGCCATCGGCGGTCTGGCGGGCATCGTCGCCGGCCACGTCGGCGCCCGGGCGATCAACGCCATCAAGCTCGACTTCGAAGGCCTCTACCCGGTCTTCTCCATCGCGCTGGTCGGCCTCACCTACGGCGTCACCGCCCTGCTCGGCGGCAGCGGGTTCCTCGCGGTCTACATCGCCGGGCTCCTCGGCTCCCGCTCCGCCTTCGTCCACAAGAACAGCATCATCCGCTTCCACGACGGCATCGCCTGGGTGGCCCAGGTCGCCCTGTTCGTCGTGCTCGGCCTCCTCGTGTTCCCCAGGGAGCTCCCCGACGTGGCGCTCGACGGACTCGTCGTCGCCGCCGCACTGATCTTCCTCGCCCGGCCGATCGCCGTGTTCATCACCCTCCTGCCCTTCCGGAGCCCCCTGCGGGAGACGGCGTTCGTGTCGTGGGTGGGCCTGCGGGGTGCCGCGCCGATCATCCTCGCCACCTTCCCCCTGATCGAGGGGGTCGAGGACGCGCACATCCTCTTCGACATCGTGTTCTTCATCGTCTTGACCTCGGTGCTCGTCCAGGGCACGACGATCCCCTTCGTGGCCCGGCTGCTCGGGGTGGCGAAGCCGATGGAGACCCGCACGCCCTGGCCTCTCGTGGCCGCCGAGGTCAACGATCCCGGGGCAGCGCTGCAGGAGCTCGAGGTCCCCGAGTCCTCGCTCGCCACCGGCCGGTCCATCGTGGAGCTCGGGCTCCCCACTGGCACGATGATCGTGCTCATCGAGCACGACCAGGCCTTCGCCGTCCCCACGGGTGCCACGCGGCTGCGCGAGGGCGATCGGCTGCTCGTCATCGGCTCGGACGAGGGCGTCCAGGTCCTCCGCTCGCTGCTCGAGCCGCTCGACGACCTGGCGGGTGGGTCGTGAAGGTCGCCGTCCTCGGTGCGACCGGCTACGTCGGCGGGCGGCTCGTCCCCGAGCTGCTCGCGGCGGGGCACGAGGTCCGTTGCCTGGCTCGTCGTCCCGAGCGGCTCGTCGGCGTGCCGTGGCACGGCGAGGTCGAGGTGGTCACCGCCGACGTCCTCGACCGCGACTCCCTCGACGACGCCTTCGCCGGCATCGACGTCGTCGTCTACCTCATCCACGCCATGGGGTCGACGGGCGACTTCGCCGACGCGGACCGCCAGGGTGCTCGCCACACCGCCGAGGCCGCGGCGGCAGCCGGCGTGTCCCGCATCGTCTACCTGGGCGGACTCGGCGAGGACGAGGCCGAGGGCCGGCTGTCCCGACACCTCGCCAGCCGGCACGAGGTCGGCGACGTCCTGGCCGCCGGCTCCGTGCCGGTCACCGAGCTGCGGGCCGCGATCATCATCGGGTCCGGATCGGCATCGTTCGAGATGCTGCGCAACCTCGTCGAGGTGCTCCCCGTCATGGTGGTGCCCCGCTGGGTGAGCCGGACCCGGTGCCAGCCGATCGCGATCGCCGACGTGCTCCACCACCTCGTCGCGGCGGTCGAGGGGATCGAGGAGGGGTCGCACGTCTACGAGATCGGCGGCCCGGACGTGCTCACGTACCGGGAGATGATGGACCGCTACGCGGCGATCGCCGGCCTGCGCCACCGGACGGTCCTCACGGTGCCGTTGCTCACGCCCCGGCTCTCGTCCCACTGGGTCAACCTGGTCACGCCCCTGCCGTACGGCCTCGCCCGGCCCCTCGTCGACTCCCTCGTGAACGACGTCGTCGTCAGCCCCGAGCGGGACATCCGCAGGGTGGTCGACCACGTGCCGTTCACCCTCGACGAAGCGATCGAGCGGGCCCTGGCCCGGGTGCAGGACCTCGCGATCACCACCAGCTGGATGGACAGCGCGCCGGGCGGCGCCGCGAGCCCCATGCCGCAGGACCCGGACTGGGCCGGCGGCACCGTGTACGAGGACCGGCGCGAGGTCGTCACCGACGCCGGCGCCGGGGACGTCTTCGCCGTCGTGTCGGGGATCGGCGGGCGTCGCGGCTGGTACGTCGCCGGGCCCCTCTGGTCGATCCGCGGCGCCCTCGACAAGCTCGTCGGGGGCGTCGGCATGCGGCGCGGCCGACGACACCCCGACGAGCTGCGCGTCGGCGATGCCCTCGACTTCTTCCGCGTCGAGGCCATCGAGCAGCCGTCGCTCCTCCGCCTGCGCGCCGAGATGAAGGTGCCCGGGGACGCCTGGCTCGAGTGGCGGATCGACGCGGACGACGAGGGACGCACGCGCCTGTGCCAGCTGGCGCGCTTCCACCCGCGCGGGGTCGCCGGTCGTGCCTACTGGTGGGGCCTGCTCCCCATCCACGCCGTCATCTGGCAGCGGCTCGCCGAGCGACTCGTCCGCGCCGCCGAGGAGCGCGCCGCCCACCGCTGAGCCGGCTCACCCCTTCCGGGGCCCACGGGGCAGCAGGTCCCGCAGGGTCGCGGACTCCTCGTCGCCCTCGGGTGTGGCGGCGGTGACCTCGAGGTCCGGTCCGCCGAGCTCCAGCGCCACCTGGAGGCACGCCCCGCACGGCATCGTGATGCGCCCGTCGGTCCGCGGCGCCACCAGCACGAGGCGCTCGGGGCGGGCGCCGGCGGCGACGCTCGCGAACAGCGCCGCCCGCTCCGCGCACATCGCGAGCCCGAGCGAGACGTTCTCGACGAGCGCGCCCGTGAGCACCTCGCCGGCGTCGGTCCGCACCGCGGCGCCCATGCGGAAGCCGGAGTACGGCGCGTAGGCGCGCTCGCGCGCCTGGGCGGCAGCGGCGATCAGCGCGTCGTCGGCAGCCATCAGCCGATCCGGTCCACGCCGTGGTCGCCGGTGTCGCCCTGCCCCGACCCGAGGGCGGCGGTCGCCATCTTCCAGAGGCGCACCAGGCGGTTGTCGGCCGACTCCCACCAGGCGAGGGTGTCGACGTGGACGGCCAGGGCCGCCAGCCGCGGATCGTTCGCGCCCTCGAACCAGGCCTCGGCGAAGGGCGTCCACAGCTCGTCGATGCGCGACCGGTCCTCGACCAGCTCCGCCCGACCGGACGTGGAGAACCAGGTGCCGTCGGACATGTCGTTGCCGCTGATCGACGCCGCCCCTCCCCCGCGGACCTGCCCGATCCAGTCGGCCGTGCCGTCGACGAGGAACCAGCAGGTCCCCGCGTCGTCGACGTCGAGCACCGTGAGCGGGCGTCCCTCGAGCTGCGGCAGCGCCGACGAGGTGTCGGCGGTGGTGAGCATCACCACCCGCTGATCGGTCGCCAGCGCCTTCAGGTGCTGGACGGGGTCATGGTCGTGGTCAGCCATGCGCGGACCCGTACCCGCCGGCACCGGTCCGCGACACCTTCCCGCCGGCGCGCCCCGTCGTGCACACTGGTCGTCGTGGATCGCCGACGGATCACCGCCGAGGACGTCGCCGCCACCGAGGCCCTGGCCGGGTGGACGGTCGACGGCGAGCTGCTGCGCGCCGAGCTGCGCCTCCCGTCCTTCGCCGTCGCCGGCCGGCTCGTCGCCGCGGTGGCCGAGCTCGCCGATGCCCACGACCACCACCCGGACCTCTCGCTCGCCTACCCGGGCGTCGTGACGGTCGAGCTGACGAGCCACGACGTCGGCCACCTCACACCGCGGGACCTCGACCTCGCGACCGAAATCGCCGCCCGCGCCGCGGCGATGGGCGCCGAGCCGGCGTCCTGAGCCCCCGCCGCTAGTCGAGGACGGGCACCCGCTCGAGCCGGGCCCGCGTCGCCTCGGCGAAGGAGCTCCACGTGAACCAGCGGGGGACCTCCCGCACCAGCCGGGGCGGACCGTCGACGGTGATCGCACCATCGGCGACCGCCTCGCCCCACGAGCGGAACCCCTGGAACACCTCGCCGATCACCGGCGTCGAGGTGGTCACGACGACGTCGACGTCGAACCCCGGGTGCTGGACGCACACCGACACCTCGCCGCGGTCGAACACCATCCAGAGCACGATCCGCTGCGGCGCGGTGTGGCGCACCTCGAGGACGACCCGACCGGCAGGGAGCGCGTCGACGTCGATCTGGCGGTGCATCCACCACATCAGCGTCACCGCGTCGACCTCGTGCGGGCGGATCTCGTCGAAGAGCCACTCGACGGCCCAACGCCCCATGGCGTCGATGACCGACTCCAGGTCACGACCGGACGGCGAGAGGTGGTACTCCCGCCCTCGTCCGGTGGTGGAGGGCACGGTGTCGACGACGCCCTTGCGCTCCAGGTGGCGGAGGCGCTGGGTGAGCAGGGAACGGGAGATCCCGGGCAAGCCGCGCGCGATGTCGTTGAAGCGGGTGTTGCCCATCAGCAGCTCGCGCATGATGAGCGGCGTCCACCGGTCGGCGATCACCTCGGTCGCGAGCGAGATGGGGCAGAACCGTTCGTAGTCGGGCACCGGCGGATCGTCGCGCCGCCCGCGCGTCGTGGGTAGTCCAGGATCTGTACCGGCCGGGTCCAGATCCTGCACTAGGTGCGCACGCCGGCGGTTCGTACGTTCCAGCGATGACACAGACACTGGACCCCACCACCCCCTCGACGGCGAGCGACGACCACCTCACGCTGGCCCGCTCGCTCGGCCCCACCCTCGCCGCCCACGCCGCCGTCCACGACGAGGACGGCACCTTCGTCGAGGAGTCCGTCAGCGCCCTGCGCCGGAGCGGTCTCCTCGCCCTGGCCGTCCCGACCGAGCTCGGCGGTCTCGGCGCCACCGTCGCCGAGGTCGCCGCCGTCCAGCGCGAGCTCGCCCGCCACTGCGGCTCCACCGCACTCGCCACGGCGATGCACCAGCACGTCACGTGCTTCACCGCGTGGCGGTGGCGTCGGGGGCTCCCCGGGGCCGAGGCGACCCTGCGTCGCGTCGCCGAGGAGGGCATCCTGCTCGTGTCGACCGGCGGCGCCGACCTCACCCACCCGCGCGGCGAGGCCCGCCGGGTCGACGGCGGCTACCTGGTGAGCGGGCGGAAGATCTTCGCCAGCCAGTCGTCCGTCGGCACGGCCATGTCGACGATGTTCGCCGTCGACGACCCCGATGCCGGCCGGCGCGTGCTCAACATGTCGGTGCCGCTCGCGGCCGAGGGCGTCTCCGTGCTCGACAACTGGGACAGCCTCGGCATGCGGGGCACAGCCAGCAACGACGTGGTCCTCGAGGACGTCTTCGTGCCCGACGAGCGGGTCCTCGCCGATCGACCCCACGGCGTGGTCGATCCGCCGCTGCAGGTGATCCTCAGCATCGCCATCCCGATCATCTCCGCCGTCTACCTCGGCGTCGCGGAGGCGGCGGAGCGGGCGGCCATCGAGGCGGTCACGTCGACACCTCGGGCCGACGATCCGTTCGTCCAGCGCCAGGTCGGGTTGATGGCCCACCACCTGCGCACGGCGACGTGGGCCCTGGACGGCGCGCTGGGCGCGGTGGGCGACGACCCTGCGCCGTCGGTCGACGTGCTCGACGCCGTGATGGTCGCCAAGCGGACCGTGGCCGAGGCCGCCGTCGCCGTCTGCGACCTGGCGATGGACGTCGCCGGCGGGTCCGCCTTCTCACGCGGCACGGTGATCGAGCGCTGCTACCGCGACGTCCGGGCCGTCCGCTTCCACCCGTTCACCCCGGAGCGGTCCCTGCTGCACTCCGGGCGCCTGCGGCTCGGGCTCCCGGTCGACGTGATCTGACGTATCACCCGGGCGGTCGTGCGCTCCTGATCTCCGGGCGGGACACCCCCGCTCCGGAGCAGCGAAGGAGCCAGCCATGGCCGACACCCTCACCCTGGATCGCGACACGATCATGCGGACCGCCGCCCTCCAGCGCCCCGTCCGGGTGACCCTCCCCGCTCGGGCCGCCTACGACTTCGACACCTTCGTCAAGGTCCAGCGCGACATCTTCGACCGGCTCGGGCACTCGATGTGCGTCAGCGGCTTCGACATCCGCTGGGGCTTCGAGGACGACTTCGTCGTCAACGAGAAGCTCGAGATCCTCGTCAGGGGATGACCGTCCTCCCCGAGCGCGGCGTCGGGGTGATCCACGCCCCCGGCCTCGAGCCGCTCCTCGAGGCCGGGGGCGACCTCATCGACGTCGTCGAGATCGAGCCCCAGACGTTCTGGTTCGGCGGCGCCACCGTCGGCGACCTGGCCGCACCGGCCCGACGGATGATCGAGGCCGCGGGTCTCGACGAGCGGCCGGCGCTGGTGCACGGCGTCGGCGCACCGATCGGCGGGACCATCCCGCCCACGGACGCCGACGTGGCGAATCTGGCCGCCGTCACCGACCTGCTGGACAGCGCGTGGGTCAGCGAGCACCTCAGCTTCAACCACGTCCACCTCGACGGGTCCGTCGCGGCGACGGGACTGATGCTGCCGCCGGTCCAGACCGACGAGAGCGCGTTGCTCGCTGCGACGTCGATCGCCTCGGTCCGGGGCGGGCTCGGCCGTCCCTTCGCCTTCGAGACCGGCGTCAACTACCTCGCCCCTCGGCCCGACGAGGTGCCCGACGGCGTGTGGTGGCGGACGATCGCCGAGGCTGCCGACTGCGGCATCCTCCTCGACCTGCACAACGTGTGGTGCAACGCCCGCAACGGGCGCCAGGCACTCGACGAGCTGTTCGACGACCTGCCGCTCGATCGGGTCTGGGAGATCCACCTCGCCGGCGGCGAGCAGGTGGACGGCATCTGGCTCGACGCCCACTCGGGGCTGGTCGACCCGGAGCTGCTGGCGATCGCCGCCGACGTCGTGGCCCACCTCCCCTCGCTGCGCGCCATCACCTTCGAGATCGTCCCGGAGTACCTGCTCGCGCGTGACGTCGCCGCCGGCGACATCCGCTCGATGCTCGAGCAGCTCCACCTGCTCTGGGATGCCCGACGCACCGCGCCGCAGGTCATCGGTGGCGGCGAGCCTCCGCCGGTCGCTCCCCCCGGCGACCTGGACGGGCTCGCCGCCGCCGAGGTGCGGCTCGCCCGGGCCGTCCTCGACCCCGACGCCGACGCCGAGCCGGGCGTGCGGGTGATGAGCCGCCTGGTCGACGCCATCCGCCGGGGGCTCACGGTGACGGTGCTGCCGCTGTCGATCCGGCTCGTGCGCCTCACCCGCGGGTCCGACGCCGTCGCGGCGGCGCTGACCGAGTGCCACCGGCGCCACACCCCCGAGCTGCACGCCGACGCCGAAGCGGCGCACGTCGCCGTCGTCCTGCGCGAGATGTACGGGTCGTCGGTGGCCCACCTGCACTCGGTGCTCGACTACGAGCTCGCACTCGTCGACCTCGCCCGCACGGGTCGGGCGCGCCCGGTCGCCTTCGCGTGCGATCCGGTCGCCCTCCTCAGCGCGCTCGGCCGCGGCGAGCTCCCCGACGACCTCTCGATCGGGGCGTTCGAGCTCGACCTCGTCGCCGACGACGCGATCACCGCAGGCTGGGGGGTTCCTCGCCCGTCCTCCCGGGTATGGCGGCACCCATGGGAGCACCAGTCCTGAACGGATCGGACCGCAGCCTCGAGGAGCTGGTCGATTCCTGGGACGGTGAGGCCACCGTGATGCGGCGGGCGCGCTCGACCGACGCGCTCATCACGATCGGCGTCCACTCCACCGCGCTCGGTCCTGCCGCGGGTGGATGCCGCATGCGGACCTATCGCTCGTCCGCAGCTGCTGTCGAGGACGCACACCGACTGGCGACGGCGATGACCTCCAAGCTCGCGGTGTGCGGCCTTCCCTTCGGCGGCGGCAAGGCCGTCCTCGCCGTCCCGTCGATCCCCGAGGGCGACGCGCGACGCGACCTGCTGCTCGAGCTCGGCGAACTGGTCGAGAGCCTCGGCGGTCTCTACATCACCGCCCCCGACATGAACACCTCCGACGTCGACATGGACGTCGTCGCCGAGCGGACCTCGCACGTCTTCTGCCGCACCGCCGAGTCCGGGGGGTGCGGCAACCCCGCGCCCGCCACCGCGGCCGGCGTCGAAGCCGGCCTGCGGGCCGCGATCGCGCACGTCTTCGGCTCCGACGACCTGGACGGCCGGCGCGTCCTGGTCCAGGGCGTCGGCGCGGTGGGCGAGCGCCTGGCCCGTCGGCTCACCGACGACGGGGCCGACGTCGTCGTCTGCGACATCGACGAGCAGCGCGCCGACCACCTCGCTCGCCGCATCGGCGTGCGCGCGATCCCCGCGGCGGCCTGGCTCGACGAGGAGTGCGATGTGTTCGCCCCGTGCGCCGCCGGCGGCATCCTCGACGAGGGGACCATCCCGAGGCTGCGCTGCCGCCTCGTCGCCGGCGCGGCCAACAACCAGCTGCGCGAGCGGGCCGACGCCGACCGCCTCGCGGCGCGCGGCATCACCTGGGTGCCCGACTACGTCCTCAACTCCGGCGGCGTCCTCAAGGGCGTCGGCATGGAGCTGCTCCACTGGCCGCCCGAGGAGGTCGCCAACCGACTCCAACAGGTGGGCGAGGACGTCGCGAGCCTCCTGCGCCGGGCCGACACCGAGGGGCAGACGCCGCTGGCCGTCGCCGAGACGCTGGCCTCCGATCGCATCGACGCCGCCCGCGCCACGAGGGTCTGAGCACTCCGATGTCGCGGGCCACCGACTCCACCACCCCCGTCCCCCGCTGTTCGCTCCTCGCCGTCGCCAGCGCCCTCGCCGTCCTCGTGGTCGGTGTGCTCCGGCCCGGGGCGCTGCTCTTCCTCTCGATCATCATGGTGTCGGTCGTGGCCCACGAGGCCGGCCACTTCTGGGTCGCGCGGCACGTCGGCATGCGGCCCACCGAGTTCTTCGCCGGGATGGGCCCCACGCTGTGGTCGCGGCGGAGCCCACGCGGCGTCGACTGGGGCGTGAAGGCCTTCCCCGTCGGCGGCTTCGTGACCATCCCGGGCATGACGAGCTCCGCCGTCGTCGACCCCGAGCTCGAGCCGTACACCTACCGAGCGGCCACCACGTGGCGCCGCCTGGCCACGATCCTCGCCGGGCCGGCGGTCAACCTCCTGATCGCCGCAGGGCTCTTCGCCCTCGTCGCTCGGATCGGGTACGTCGGCTCCGACGGCACCCGCTCGGGTGCGGGCCTGCTCGACGCCGTGCGCTTCGGCCGTGACGCCACCTGGGGCGTCATCACCTCGACGCTGTGGTCGCTCGGCGAGCTGGTGATGACCGTCCCGAACTACGTCGCCGACCTGTTCGCCAACACCAGCCCCGACACCCGCTTCCTCTCCCCCGTCGGCGCCACCCGGCTCACCGAGCAGGCCGCCGCCGACGACGTCGTCACGGTCATCGCGTTCGCCGCGGTGCTCAACGCCTCGCTCGGTGTGTTCAACCTGCTGCCGCTCGTGCCGCTCGACGGCGGCCACGCCCTCATCGCCGTCACCGAGAAGGGCCTGACGGTGCTGCGCCGCCGGCCGGTCACGTTCGACGCCAACCGCCTCACCCCGCTGGCGGTCGGTGTGATCGGGGCACTCGTGGCGCTGACGGCCACCTCGCTCTGGCTCGACATCGCCCACCCGGCGGCGAACCCGTTCAGCTGACTGCAGCTGCGCTGCCGACGGATGTGACGATCGACCCTGTCCCCACGGGCTCGCCGAGCGAACGCTGGACGCGTCCACCGTGGGAGGGAGGGGCCATGACGGTTCGAACCGCACGAGACGAGATGCGCTCGGCGATCCTCTGGTTCGTCGGCGCGGTGATCATGCTCATCGCCATGCTCGGCATGTGGTGGCTGGTCGAGGAGACCAACGAGGAGGGCACGCACGACGCCGAGCTGCTGCCGTTCTTCGCGCTGATCCCGCTCGCGATCGCGATGTACCACCTCGCACGCTCCCGCCTCCACCACAGCTGAGAGGCGCCGGCCGCGGATCTCCGCCGGGGCACGGTCAGGCCTGGACGGATCGATTGGCCCAGCCGGCCAGCGGCCGGGTGGTGTCGACCTTCGGCACTGGCAGGGCTTGGCATGGAGAGAGACGCTGGGCTCGGAAACTCGCGAAGGAGGGCGCGATGACCGTTGCGCTGCATGCCACGGACTCGGCAAGGTGCCGCCCCCGGTGTCGCAGGATCGGTGCGCCATCTGCCATCGCACCGGGTGCCACCACGTGCAGCCGGTGCGATACGTCGTGTGCACGAGCTGCCAAGGCCGCGGCCGCACGCCTGAGGCGCACGCCGGCGCTGCGACCGAGGCGATCGACCAGAGACGTGCCGAGGTCCCGACGGCCCTGCTCGCCGCCGACCAACGAGTGGGGAGCGCCGAGCGCGTGCTCAACGCGGCACGGCGCTCGATGGGCGAGGCCATCGTCGCCATACGAGATGCGACGACAGGCGACGACCCGCTCGCGGTGGCTGCCGAGCGGATCCTCGACTGCTGGGAGGACCACCAGCGCGCCTTGGACGCCTACCTCCATGCGGTCCGATCCGAGGTGCAGATCTACGCCGAGCGCTTCATCGCCGACCGCTAGGTCGTGAGTCGCGCGTCGAGTCCGGGCTCCTGGTCGCGCCACGAGACCGAGCGACCGCCGCCGAAAACTGCGCTGACCAGCACTTTCGTGCTGGTCAGATCGTGTCGGAGGGGGGACTTGAACGCCGCCCTCAGCGGTGACGCTGCGTCCCATTGCGTGCGCGTCCGTGCAGGTCAGAGCCGGTTTTCGTCGGGGCCTCGTGCCAATGGGTCCCACCGGGTACCAGGCCGTACCACCCCGTTTTCAGGGGTTTCGCGGACATCCTGATGACAAGCGAGCGGGTGTGTCGACCGTCGGGGAGGGGCCGGAGCCGGCGGTGTCGGACACGGGAGCACGCGCCCGGCGCGCGACTTCAGTGCGCGCAACCGGCGTGCTCTTCCTTCCGACACCTCGACCTTGTCCTCACTTGTCATCACTTGTCATCACTTGTCATCAGGCGCTGGCGGCTCGACGTGCTGACGCAGCCACTCCGCGACCGCAGCTTCGTCGAGCTCACCGGCCGCCACTCCGAGCATCAGGCTCACGGCGTGGTCGGTACCGACTTCGAGGCGATGGCCGTTGAGGGCGAGGAAGATGGTGAGCGACTGCCAGGCGAGGCGCTTGTTGCCGTCGGGAAGCGGATGGTTCCGTGCGATGCGGACGGCGAGCACGGCGGCCTTCTCGACGATCGAGGGGTAGAACTCCTCGTCGCCGAAGCCGGCTTGGGGCGCATGGAGCGCCGAGTCCAACAGATCGACCCGTGCGGCGCGCGACAGCGTCCGGGCGTCGATCCCGGTGACGGCCTCCGCGATCAAGAGCGCTTCCGCCAAGCTCAGGTACCTCACTCGGCGAGGCGGTCGAGGATCTCCTTGTCCCGCTCGACGAGGGTGTGCAGCAGGGTCATGAACTCTTCGTCCTGGCGCACCCGGTCGACCTCGGCCTGCAGCGCGTCGAGGATCACCTGGTTGACGCTGACCCCCCGAGCGCGGGCGACCACCTCAGCGGTGTCTGCCAAGTCCTCGGGGAGCCGAACGGTCGTCGCCTTGCGCGTCATGACGTCATGATACCGGATCGAAAGGTCCGTGCTCTGACGTGCCGTCAGCAGTAGTTGGGCCGGATCCTTCGGCTCACCTGAGGATCTCGACCCCGCCCATCCCCGCGCGGGTCGGGCGTTGGGCGAGCGGTCCTACTTCGTCTGAATCAGGAACTGCTCGCGGGTGAGCAGCGGAGCCGATGGGTCTTCGTCGAGGCGTCGCAGTGATGCCGCGAGGTAGGCGCGGAGCCCGGGATCGGCGAGACCCTGCTCGGCTTCGTGCCAGGACCGATCAAGCGCCTGCTGCCGCTTCAGCTGCTCAGCGCTGAGGTCTTCCCGACGGAGTGCCACGCCGCCACGGTACCGGCCGCATCCCGGCAGCGAGTCTGATCTCGCCGCCTGTCGCACCAGATCAAGCCGAGCGCTCGGCGGTCTCCCTCTCCTGCCTCAGCTCGTCGAGGAACTCGAGGACCGCCTCGGCACTGTCCAGCCGTCGGCCGTCGTTGGTGATCGACACGTCATCATCCGTTGCGGGGCCGCCGCCAGCGACGAGTCCTGTCGCCTCACCCGGGCCGTAGGCACGTCTCGCCGGAGCCATCGAACTCGAGGGTACCCGTGCCCAGGACACCTCACCGGACGAAGGCTTCAGCCACGGCTGTCCATGCCGCTCAGCGAACCGCCTGGAGATGGGCGTTGACGAGTGCCACGTCGAAGGCAGTTGCATCAACCGGGCGACCGACCCACCCACTCAGGTGCTCGTGCTCCTCGTGCGTGGGGTCGGCGAGCACGGCGAGGAGGTGCTCGTAGCCCCACGATCCGCCGACGTCCTCGGGCGGGCAGGCGTTGGCCCCGTCGAGGCAGACGGCGGACTTCAAGCCCTTCGGCATCCTCCACACGCGGTGGACGGTGATCTCGTGCTCCCACGAGTCGCCGAAGTCGTACTCATAGGTGAAGCGGTCGTTCGACCCGATGGCGGTGCCGACGGTGAAGTCCTTCTCCTGCAGTTCGCCGTCCGGGTACTCGTCGAACTGCATCCCGTAGCGCTCGCCACCGATCTCGAAGGCGTGGAGGTGGGAGTCCTCCCACCCCATCGCCGCCTGGAACATGCGGTGCAGCTTGTCGAGGCGAACGCTCCCCGGAACGAGGAGCCGGCGCCACACCCGAGGCTGGACCTCGCACAGCTCGATTGTGCAGTCGACGACGGGTTGCCCAGGCGGGGTCGGCATGGCACCGACGCTAGATCGACTTCAGCGCTCCTCAGGTACAGAGCCGAGCGATCGTGTCACTCGGCCTGGTTACCTTCGGGCGACGCCATCCCGAGGAGGTCGCCATGCCGAGTCCAGAGTTGATCGCAGCCTTCGACGCCGCGAACGAACGCCACACCGCCGCAGTCGCCGAGTTCGTCCCGTTGCTCATCGAGATGGCGCTCGCCACCGTGGCCGATGTGCTCCCGGGCGCCGACGCACTCGAGACGGACGGCGAGATGAATGAGGACTGGGCCTTCACGCTGCGGATCCAGCGGGTGGTCGATGTCCACGGCGACCTCCTCTACGACGCCGGCGTTGGTCACGACGACTCCGAGGTCGAGTCCACGATCGACGACGTCGGAGTCGACTACCTCGACCTGCTCCTCGATCTCACCGGCGAGAACTACCTCGGGCGGAAGACGATCTCACGGGTCGACGCGAGCGGGTCCTGACGCCCGCAACTCGCGCAATGCGAGCAGACGAAGGCGGTCGGCCAACTCCCGGCACCGTTCGATCGCGGAGATGGTCTCCTGCTCCTCATCGTTCGGTGCGGGCCGCTGCTCCCATAGCGACTCGTCATCGTTCGGGAGGATGACGGCGCCGGAGTGCCTCCAGGCTTGATCGCTCAGCTGCCAGTACTCGTGGCTGTCCAACGCTTCGATGAGGAGCGAAATGTCGGCGTTCGTGAGCGGCACCTCGTGACGATCGGAGTGGGCCATAACCTCATGCTCTCGAGTCCGCATGCGCCGCGCCACCCTCCGCTCGCTCCGAGCGGGCCAGATGGCTCGGGTCATTCGTCGCCTTGGGCCACAATCGAGGGATGGAGGGAGCGGGGCCGGACGATCTACAGCCAGGGCTGTACGACACGGTTCTCAGTGAGTCGCTCGCTGAGCAGATCGATGGCCTCGACGCCCGGCGACTACGCGCGCAGCTCGCCGGGGTAGAGCCAGCCGAACTACCCGACCGGATCGCGGAGATCATCGCCGGATGGGCCCGGGATGTGGTCGAGGCCGCCTCGTCGGCGGACCGTCACGACACGGCGGTTGCACTGGCCAGCAGCGTGCTGGATCTGCTCGTCGAGCGCCACGGGGCCGCTGCCGATGATCGGTCGCGGCTGAAGCCCGGCCTGCAGCGCCTCCTCGCCGTCGAACCGTTGGCGCCCACCGGCGAGCCCGTGTCCATCCCGCGCCCACTCACGCCGCTGCGCGACACCGTGTTGATGACGAACGCCCGTGACCAACCGACCGTCGGTCGGGAGATCGTGGCGGAGATCGAGTCAGCCGATCGCATCGACCTCGTACTGGCCTTCATCCGCTGGACAGGTGTGCGTGACCTACTGCCATCACTCCGTCGGCACACAGGTGCCGGCAAGCCGTTGCGGGTGATCACCACCACCTACACCGGCAGCACCGAGTTACGGGCGCTCCAGGCGCTCGCCGACGTCGGCGCCGAGGTGAAGGTCTCCTACGACACAGCCAGCACGCGGCTCCACGCCAAGGCGTGGTGCTTCCACCGGGCCACCGGGTTCTCCACGGTCTACATCGGATCGTCCAACCTCACGTTCTCGGCGCAGGTCACCGGACGGGAGTGGAACGTCCGGGCCTCCGAGCGCCGCAACTCCGACCTGATCGAGACCTTCGACAGGGTCTTCGAGACCTACTGGGCCGATCCGCACTTCGAGCCCTTCGACGCTGCGCAGTTCGCCGAGGCTACCGCTCGGGAAGTCGACGATTCGATCGCCACGCCCTTCACCATCGAGCCCTACCCGTTCCAGCGTCAGATCCTCGAGCAACTCGAAGTGGAACGCCGCCGTGGCCGGAACCACAACCTTATCGTCGCCGCCACGGGCACAGGCAAGACCGTGGTCGCCGCCCTCGACTACAGGCGGCTCCGAAGCCGGCTCGACCGGTCCCGGCTCCTGTTCGTCGCCCATCGCAAGGAAATCCTGGAGAACTCGCGGACCACGTTCCGCCATGTGCTGCAGGACGGAAGCTTCGGCGAGCTCTGGGTCGGCGGCCAGAAGCCACAGCACTGGGACCACGTCTTCGCTTCGATCCAGTCACTGTCCGCTGGTGACCTCGAAGCGCTCGACCCCGAGCAGTTCGACGTGGTGATCGTGGACGAGTTCCACCACGCCGCCGCGACCACCTACTCGACGCTGCTCGACCACCTCGGGCCGGCGCATCTCCTCGGTCTGACCGCGACGCCCGAGCGGACCGATGCCCTCGACATCCTCCGGTGGTTCGACGGTCGCATGGCCGTCGAACTGCGACTGTGGGACGCCCTGGAGCAGGACCTGCTCTCGCCGTTCCACTACTACGGCATCCACGACGGCACCGACCTCCGCCACGTCACCTGGCGGCGAGGCCGCGGCTACGACACCGCCGAGCTGACCAACGTCTACACCGGCGACGACCTGTGGGTCGGCAAGGTCCTCGCTGCAGTCCGCGACAAGGTGGGCGACCCTCAGTCCATGCGGGCCCTCGGCTTCGGCGTGAGCATCGCCCACTGCGAGTTCCTCGCCGATCGCTTCAACCGAGCCGGCATCACCGCCCGCGCCGTATCTGCCAACAGCCCCACCAGCGAACGCGACGATGCCCTCCGGGCACTCGCGTCGGGCGATGTCCAGATCCTGTTCTCGGTCGACCTGTTCAACGAGGGCATCGACGTCCCCGCCATTGACGTCGTGCTCATGCTCCGACCCACCGAGAGCGCGACCGTGTTTCTCCAACAGCTCGGTCGCGGCCTACGACGCAGCCACGGCAAGGACGTCCTCACCGTCCTCGACTTCGTCGGCCACCAGACCAAGACGTTCCGCTTCGACCTTCGCTACCGCCGCATGCTCGGCCGGACCCGTCGAGAGATCGAGCGCGACGTCGACGAGGACTTCCCCTACCTCCCCGCCGGCTGCCAGGTGAAGCTCGACCCCGTTGCCAAGAAGATCGTCCTCGACAACATCCGCACCGCCCTCCCCACCCGATGGCCCGAACGAGTACGCGAGCTACGGGAACTCGGTGATGTACCCCTCTCGACCTACCTCCACGAGACGGGCCTCGAGCTCGACGACGTCTACCAGGGCGACCGCTCCTTCACCGAGATGCGCCGAGCCGCAGGGCTTCTTGCGACTCCTGCGTCTGGCGGCGAGGGCCGCCTCAGCCGGGGCGTAGGACGGCTGCTGCACGTGGACGACCTGGACCGAATCGAGACATACGGAGCGCTGCTCAGCGGCCAGGAGCCGGTCAGCGAGCCCGACCTCGATGAACGGCAGATCCGGCAACTCAACGGCTTGCTGCTGACCTTGCTCGGTCCCAAGAAGGGCGAGTTCTCGTCCCTCGACGGCGCCGCCCGGCACCTCTGGTCACACGACGCCATTCGCGCCGAACTGCTACAGCTGCTGCCACTCCTCGATGGCCAGGTGCGCCATCTGCACGCGCCGCTTGGGGTCCTGCAACCGGTGCCGCTCCAACTCCATGCCACCTACACGCTCAAGGAGGCCATGGCAGGGTTCGGCGCCGCGACGGTGCCCGCTCCGAACGACATCCGTGAGGGCGTCTTCTGGCACGAGCCCAGCCAGACGGACCTCTTCTTCATCACGCTGGAGAAGACCGAGAAGCACTACTCACCAACCACCCGCTACCGGGACTACGCCATCAGCGACCGGCTGTTCCATTGGGAATCGCAGTCAACCACTTCAGAGGCGAGTACCCCAGGCCAGCGCTACATCAACCAAGAGGCGCGGGGCACGAACGTGGTGCTGTTCGTCCGCTCCAGCCGCAAAGACGTCCAGGGGCGCACGCGGCCGTATTTCTGCGCTGGTCGAGCGCGCTACGTCGAGCACCGATCGGAACGTCCGATGCAGATCACCTGGGAGTTGCATGACCCACTCCCTGGTGACGTCTTCAGCGCCTTTCGTGCCGCCGTCGCCTGATGCGACTGGGCGGTGCAGAGGTCACAGCGAGAGGCCTGGAGCGTCACGATCGAGGCTCCGTCGTGGCAGCTCGACGACCTCCCCGAGCGCGGCGATCGCTCGGTTGGCGGCGTAGTAGGTGACCTCGTGGTCGGCCTGGCCGACCAGCGGGAGCGATCCGACGAGCGTGGTCTCGGGGAGATCCCAGAGGGCACGGTGTTGGGCGACGCGCCCTGCGGCCGCGACCCATCGCTCGCGTGCAGCCGGATCATTGGGTACGGGACCGAGGCGGGCGACGAGGAGCGGCGTCGGCTGGTCTGCGGCCGACATGCCTCGGGCGCGGGCGTCGGCCTCGATCGCCTGCTCGACGCGCTCGGGTTCGCCACGCCGTACCGCCCCGTCGAGACGAACGGTCTGCTCACGAGCGGAACGAGCGGCCTCGACCTCGTTGGGCAGCTCGCTGAGCTCGGTCTCCATCTCGTCGATCTGTCCCGGTAGCACCCGGACCTCGCGCTTCGCGTTCTCGATCGCCGAGCGATGGTGTCGACGGTGGAGGGGGCGGTCGTGCTCGCCGAGTGTCCGTGTCGCATCGGCGAGACAGGCTCGGGCACGCCGGATCTGGTCGCGCAGTACCTCCTTGCGACCGGCGAGGTCAGCGAGCGCTCGGTCGTGGTCGCGGAGTCGCCAACTGATCCGCTCGGCCGATGCGCAATGAGACGCTGCTCGACCGACGAGAGCTCGTAGCTCTCGCTCGGGGAGCGGCGCCGACGGGATGGCATGCCGCGGTCGAATCGCGTTGTCCCGGTGGCCGTCGCCGCGGCTGGCCCGCGACTTGGGTCGGTCGAGGCGCAGCGCGTTCGCGGGCTGGTCGATCCAGGTCCGGGCGACGGCTTCGGCAATGACCTCGGCGGCGGTGCGCTCGTCGTTCAGCACGACGAAGGCCTCGTTCGTAGTGCGGCCACGGGTGAGCGGGACGTAGATGCCGCTGGTGCCGGTGGGTCCGTCGAGGAACAGGAAGCTGCGGTCGACGGTGCGGCCCTGGGTGGCGTGGCTGGTCTCGGCGTAGGCCAGCTCGACGTGAGCGGCGACGTAGTCAGCGGGTAGGGCGACCCGGCCGGTGCGACCGGCGACGGTGAGACCGCCGTCGTCGTGGACGGCCTCGACGGCCCAGTGGTCGCGGTTCTTGACCATGTGGGCCTGGTCGGTGAGCAATGTCCGGTCGTTGCGACGGGTGGCGACCAGGTCACCGGCGAACGCCCGACTGGTGCCGACCTTCACCGAGCGGCTGCGGAGGTCGATCTCACCGGTAGCGATCCGCTCGTGCTGAGCCAGCTCGTTGAGCACGTCGACGCCGGCCCGGGTGGGGGCCATCATCGCCGCGGTCTCGCCGGCCTCCGTGGCGCGTCGCCAAGCTGCGACGGTGGCCTTGGCCATCTGGCGGCCGGTGCCGCCGTGGAGGCGGTCGTGGTGGTCGTAGAGGGCGACGACGTCGGTGTCCCCGCGGCGGAGGCGGAGGCTGGCGTCTCGTTCCCAGGACGCGTCGAAGCGGTGGACCCGGTCGAGTTCGACGGCGCCGATGGTGTCGACCAGGTAGCCGAACATTCCGGAGCGGCCGACGGCGGAGAACTGCATCGGATCGCCGACGAGGGCGAGTCGCCAGTCGCGGCGGTCGGCCAGGTCGATCAGCTCGGCCAGACGCGGTGTGGGCACCATCGCGGCCTCGTCGACGACGACCGTGGTGCCAACAGGGAGGTCGTAGCGGTGCTGGGGTGGGCGGTCGAGGCGGTGCTCAACGAGCAGCTTGTCGAGGGTGTCGGCGTCGATCCCGGTGTCGACTGCGAGCACCTCGGCCGCTGCCGCGGATGGTGCGACCCCGAAGCACGGCCGGCCCCGGTCCTGGAGGTGAGCGACAGCGGGGCGCATGGCAGTGGTCTTGCCGGTGCCGGCCGGACCGACGACCAGGACCAGGCGCCGCTCCCCCGCCACCACCCCAGCCGCGTGCTGCTGGACTGCGGACAGCGCGTCGCCGCCGTCGAGGTCGTGGACGTCACTGCCGCCCTCCACCGCCCACCGCTGGGTGAGGTCGAGGATGTGCTCCTCCTCGTCGAGGATGGAGGGGTGGTGAGGATCCGGTCGAGCGCTCCCTCGGTGACCGGCCGTCCGTCGTCGCGGACGGGAACGTGGTCGGGGACGGTCTGCGAGATGTCGACGCTGAGCGCGTCCTCGACGTGCGACGCGAGGCGCTGGGCGCGCTCGACGATCTCGCCAGCGGTCCCACCGAGTCGGGTCGGCAGGGCGGCGGCGATCTCGCGGGTGATCTCGGCCGGGCGCCACACGGACTGGGTGTCTCGCAGCGAGGACAGGGCGGCCATCACCGTGTCCCGATCGGTGACGGCGTCGCCCTCGATCGGCCGGGTCCGACCGGTGACCCGGTCGAGGTAGCGCTCGGGTGAATAGCCGAGGGCGTCGAGTTGGTCGTGCCAGTCCTGGTGGAGGTCGGCCGCATCGGCGCTGGCCTTGGTGGGTCGGCTGTCGGTCGCTGCCTCCCGTTCGATGCGCCAGCGCTCCCGAGGGCTCGGGCGACGGCCGAGGTCGTCGACGAACCGCTCGGTCTTCTCGTCGATACGGCGGGTCATCTGCTTGGTGCGCTGGGAGAAGGCGTCGAGGACCTCCTCGGGAGAGTCGGCCATCTCGGCCTGGCCGTTCTCGACGTCGTTCCAACGCACGCCGAGCCGACCGGTCAGCTCGGCTCGGAGCCCGGCGGCGTAGAGGGCCGAGACGGTGCGCTGGTCGTGCTTCAGGGTGCGGGCGTCGAGCGCCAGCCATCGACCGTCGGGGGCCATCACCCGGTTGACGATGACGAGGTGGGTGTGGACCTGGGGGTCGTGCGCTCGGCTGGTGTGCTGACGAAAGGCGGCGGCGATCAGGCCGTCGGCATCGACGGTCCAGATCTCCCCGTCGACGCGGTACCGGCAGTGGGCGTGGTCCTCGATCCAACCGAATGCCGCGGCGACGGCTGCGTCGTGCGCGTCGAGGACCTCGTTGCGGACGCGTTCGTCGCCGATGGCGAACAGGACGGACACCGACTTCGGCGCCGAGCAGGTGACGTCGAAGCCTCGGACGGTGCGTTCGTGGTGGCTGGTGCCGAGCAGGGCGCCGTCGATCGGGTCCCGCCCGTCCATGAGCGCGAGGAAGTGGTCGTCGTCAACCTCGCCCGCCAGCCCCAGCGCCTCGGCACCCAGGCCGAGCCACTGGCCAGGCGGCTCGTCGCCGTCGAGGTAGTAGCCGCCGGGAACGTCGACGTAGTAGGCGCCGGCGTCGGGGCCCTTGAGCGTGGTCACCCGGGCGGTCACGGCCGCCTCCCGCACGAGCTCGTGCACTCGTCTGTCGATCGGTGCGACGTTGGCGCCGCGGTGGTGCGGTTCACGGCGTCGCTCCTTCAGCAGGAGGGGTCGGCGTGGGTGACGGAGATGCCGGTGCCGTCGAGGTGGAGCACGTAGGACGGCGGGTCCATCGGTCCGGTCGACGGGAGAGCGTCGAGGACGCCGGATCGGCGGAGCTGGCGGAGGCGACGGTGGGCGCTGTCCTTGGACAAGAACCCGAGCTGCTCGGCCACGCCCCGGGTGCTGGCCCGCGCCACGAGTCGGCCGTCGATCACCTCAGCCCGAACCGCCAGCACGTGCAGCACGGCCAAGGCGTCCGGTCCGTGCTCGCTCAGGAACGCATGAGCTTCGGGGTAGCGGTGCTCGACGACCACCTCGCCCGGCACCAACGCGGGGGTGGGCTCGGGACCGGACGGTCGAGCCACGCTCGGTCGGCGTACCCGCGGGCGCGTCGAACGCCGCGCCGGCAGCTCGACGTCGAGGCCCAGGAGAGGGAGCTGTTCGGCGGGCATGGCGACCTCCGGACGGGCGCGGAGATCCCGTCACATAGGTAGGCCCCTGAGCAGGCCGGATCTCGCGCAGAAATTTGAGGTTCCTGCCGAATTCGTGTCCCCGATGTGCGACACGGGCTCGTGTCGGTGGTGGGACTGGTCAGATCGACCGCACGGCGCGACGATGGCGACCGCACCCGCCAGGCCGCTCGGCCGGTGGGCCCCTCGTGACGGGGGTTCGTCCGTCGCCTTCCCAGCGCTTCGACCGACGGGGTCGGAGCTGTCCCCTTCGGGAGACGACGATGGCCGCGAGCCGCAACAACGTCCGCAAGCGCGGATCGACCTGGACCTACTACCTCTACGTCACCGACGGCGCCGGCGAGCGTCGGCAGAAGTCCAAGGGCGGGTTCGCCACCCGCAAGGAGGCGGAGACTGCCAGGGTCGAAGCCCTCGCTGCGCTCTCGAACGGCAACTGGGTGCAGCCCGACCGGCTCACCGTCGCCGAGTTTCTCACCGACGAGTGGCTACCGACCCAGCGCCCGCCGACCCTCGAGGAGAGCACCTACGCCAGCTACGCCCGGAACATCCGGCTCCACGTCGTCCCCTACGTCGGCGCCATCCGGCTCCAGCAGCTCACGCCGATGGACCTCAACGCCCTCTACCGGACGCTCCTCGACTCCGGCCGGCGACCGCCGGGCTCACCGGTCCGGCGGCACGATCCCGCCGTGCTCGACCTCATCGCCCGACTCAAGGGGGAGGGCCACACGTGGCAACAGGTGGCCGACACCGTCGCTGAGCAGTTCCCCGGCCTCGCTGGAATCACCCGCCACGCCGTCGCCTCGGCTCACCGTCGAGCCCAGGAGCCGAAGCCCGCTCCGAAGGATCCCGGGCTGAGCAACCGGATGGTCCGCTACGTCCACACGATCATCCACGCTGCACTGCGCGACGCCCTGCGCTGGAACCGCGTCACCCGCAACGTCGCTGCGGTGGCCACTCCCCCGCCGCAGGCATCGACCCGACGGGGTCGCCACACGACATGGACCGGCGAGCAGCTCGGCCGGTTCCTCGACTTCGTCTCCGACAGCCCCTACCTGCCGGCGTGGCTGTTCCTGGCCACCTGCGGCTCACGCCGCGGCGAGGTCCTCGGCTGAAGTGGGACGACGTCGACCTCGATGCGGCCACGGCGATCATCTCCCGCCAGGTGGCCATGGTCGACCATCGCATCGTGGTGAAGGACCTCCCGAAGACGAAGGGCGGTCACACGATCTCGCTCGACCCGGGCACCGTCGAGATGCTCGCCAACTACCGCGAGCGCCAGGCGGCGATCAAGCGCCTCCTCGGCGGCGGCTACCGCGACGACGGCTGGATCTTCACTCGCCCCGACGGCACGCCGATCCACCCCGAGCGGTTCAGCCGCGAGTTCCTCCGCAAGCAGGAGGCCTACAACAAGGCCCACCCCGACGAGCCGCTCCCGCGGCTAAAGCTCCACGGCCTCCGCCACACGTGGGCAACCCTCGCCCTGGAGGAGGGTAGCGACATCCACGTCGTGAGCGACCGCCTCGACCACAGCAGCACCCACATCACGAGCCAGATCTACACGCACGTGACGAGGCCGATGCAGTCGGACGCGGCCGACCGCGTCGCGGCAAGGATCTTTGGTCGATGACCTGGCTACTCACGAGCAGGTACTGAGCCCGACAGAGGAGCGCTCGCGCCCAGCCGCGAGTGACCGCGCCTACCGTGGCCAGATGACCGGCACGTCATCGACCTGGGTGGAGTTTCCCGAGTTCCGTCAGTACGAGGCGACCCGGCAGCAGGCCAACAACGCGATGATGGCCCTCCTTGCGGGGTCGAAGCTTGCAGCCCACACGCTTCAGCTCACAAGCGGCTCTCGCCAGCTCCTCCCTGAGATCTTCCCCGGGGTCGAACACATCAGCTACTTCAACCTTCGGACCGACGCAGCGACGCAGCTACTCCTCGATACCGGTCACCACCTCGGCGCTGTTGCCGTGCCGTACGCGTTGGCCGTCCACGAGGACTTCGTCATGACCGTGCTGGAGATGCTCGACACGATGGGCCGCGTCAGGAGAGCGCCTGGGACCAACAGCGACCTCACGAAGAACCGCGTCAGGGCATGGAACATGCACGAGGCCGTCTACCTGACCCTTGGACAACCCGTTCCGGCCAGGGGCTCGGCGGAGGTCGCGCTGGAGCACTTCCACCTCCTCAGGGAGATGCGGAACGCGCATATCCATTCTGGTGGGTCGATCTCCTCGGAGCTGCAAGACCAAGTGACCGATATCAGCGCTCCAGCAGAAGCCGAATGGCACCGGGTCGCGAGGCGAGCGCCGGCCGATGTGATCGCGATGCCGAGACTCCGCTTCACGACTTTCGACATCTTCGCTGCGTTCGGAGCCACCAAGGCTCTCGGCCGCACCATCAACACGCTGCTCCGGGATGGCCTGACACCGACCGAGTGGGCAGAAATCTGCAGATCCGACTACTCGGCTGTCTCGTCGAAGAGCGCCGGAAGCGACCAGTGGATCCGCGGGCTCCTGGGACACGGCACCGCCTTCTACGGAACCACGTCGATGACCCAGACAGACCTGCTGGATGCTGCCATCGCAGCCGGGCAGTGGACCGCAGGGCGCAGCTTCGCCCCTCGTCGCAGCCAGCGGAACGCACGGCGGACGCGAGACCCCGGTTCCCTACACGAAGGGGGCGGCGTATGACGCGAGGAAATTGGTGCTCTTCCCATTGAGCTACACCACACGGGGTGGTGCCAGGACTCGAACCTGGGTCTCCAATTTTTGCGAACGGCCCCGGTCTCGCTCCGGCCGAGGTCTCACCTCGCCGTTCTCTAGCCCCCGAAGTGTAGCTGCGGGATCGAGGTGGCCCACCAGCTTCACGCCAGGGATCGCGGACACCGCTCGCAGAGGGCGGACACCCAGCCCACCCAGCTCAGCGGGCGTCGATCACTTGGTCTACCTCAGCCTCGATGAGCCCGAACCACCGGCTTGGGTCGCGTCGGCGGTTCTCGCCTTGCCAGTTGGGGACGAGTTCGCAGGTGGCGACGACGAGCTGCTCTCGCGCTCGCGAGGCCATCACGTGCAACACGGCGAGCTCCGCGTCGAGGTCTTCGGCACGTCCGGACTTCATCGCTCGGTAGTGAGGAAGGAACGCTTCCTCCAGACCGACGATGATCACGCGATCGAACTGCTGACCCTTACCGACGTGGCCGTTCAGCAGGTGCAGCCCAGGACCGACTGGGTCCTCCGGGCTCGATGAGATGCGGATCCCGCTGACAATGTCGGCAAGGGACATCTCAACGACGAGCTCACCAATCGTGTCGAATACCTCGTTCAGCTCATCCTGCGAGTCGAGGTCCAAGTCGTCGATGTCGACGTAGCAGCGAAGGTAGAGGTCCTCGACTGCCTCACCTCTGTCGAGAGCGGGATCAACCAAGGGAAGGTGCCGAACGAGCAGCTCGACGATTGACGGCCTGTGCGCAGGGAAGTCCCAAATCTCGGCGAGAAGTCCCCTCCGCTGGATCTCCTCATCCACCCACTTGCGCCGTCCCTTGGCCCGCGCAATCACGCCGACGCTCAGTGCTGGGTCCTCATCCATCCAGTCCTCGACGGTGGCCGCGACCCAATCGGCCTCCTGGCGAGCATCCTTGGTCCGAAGGGAGACCAGGCGCCCGCGCCCTTCCCATTCGTCCTCGGACGCGGCACGCACGTCCTGCCCACCGAGGGCCTTGCTGAGAGCGCTCACAGCACGGAGCACCGGTGGGCTCGACCGGTACGAGGCTGTCAGCTCGATCTCACAAGCGTCACGCCCGCGTATTCGCTCGACGACGAGGTCTGGTTGGGCACCGGCGAAGCCATAGATCCCCTGCGCCGCGTCGCCGGCCCACAGTGTCCGGCCAGGCGCAATCGGTGACGCAAGGTCGAACTGGGCCAAGGACAGGTCCTGGACCTCGTCGACTACCACCACCGCGAATCGCTCGCGGTAGAGGGACACAACGCGGGGCTCCCCCAGGACGAGCAGCCCGAGTCGGATCAGGTCGTTGAAGTCACGCCGGCCTGCCTCGCGGATGCGTTGCTCGTACGCGAGCGCCGCGCCCATGCCGTAGTCGTCGAGCCTCTCGATCACCGTGTCATCGTCGTAGGCACCGAGTTTGCAGGAGCGCAGTACCCGCTGGAGCTCTTCCTCTTCGCATTCGTACTCGCGGCAGATCGCCCTTGTGGTCGTCGCCTGCCAGCCGCGCTGCGGCGCGATTTCTAGCGGGTCGAGGCCGATCGATGTGCAGTGGTGCTGGTGGAGGTGAAAGGCCCAACCGTGGAAGTTCGTGACCGTGGCCCATCGCCACCACCGCGGTCCTAGCTCCCGCCGGAGCCGGGATCGGAGGTTGGCCTTTGCCTTGTTGGAGAATGTCAGGCCGAGCGCCCGGCGCGGAGGCAGCAGTTCACCGCGCTCGACCAGCACTCGGAGCCATCGCGCAATGCCCTCGGTCTTTCCGCAGCCCGGCGGCGCGGTCAACAGGGTCTCAGCGATGGGGTGGCTGACGTACCAATCCGGCTTCCCTGCGTTAGGCATTCTGCGCTGCCTCGACGGCATCCTCGATCACCTGCAGAAGCGGGCGAAGCGAGCGAGCTGCCGGCTCGGTCAACGCGGCGGCCAAGGCAACAGCCACGCGCACCTTGTTGCGTTTCCGACCACACCAGGCCAGATAGTCGTCGGGATCGATTAGCGAAGCAGAGCTCGCGCCGCACCCCTTCACGACGTGCTCCTCCTCGTAGTGACCGGACTCCACCAGCAGTGCGAGATGGTCACCGACCCCGAGGCCCGCAACGCATTCCCCCTCTAGATCAGGTCTGGCGACCTGGAAGCGGTGCGATGCGATGTCGGCCTCAGCGACGCCCAATGCTGACGCCACGTCGCCGGCCTCTGCCTCGTCGACCAATCCGGCCAAGGGCACGCCGAAACCATCGGTCCCGAAGAGGCGGATCGACGGCCCGAATGCACCAGACCCCCCGAGCTCCATGACGAAGATCCCGAGCCGGTCGAGGTCGTACCCACACGCCCTCGCGACTGCTTCGATCAGCACTCGGTCCGCGATCCCCTCAACGAGGATGGCCGCCCTGCTTGTCACGGGCTCAAGGGTTGCGGCGGTCCACCAGTGCTCGGCCAGCTTTGGCTCGTCGGCGAAGGGATGGCTCTCAAGCTGTCGCGGAGCACGTCCCGGCACGAAGGCCACGACGTCGAGCGGAGAGAATCGCTCGAGGACGGCTGGCGAGTGCGTGGCTACGACTCGCTGGCCCGCGGCGCCGTTTAGCCGACGCGCAAGCTGCGCCTGTGCTCGCGGGTGGAGGTGAATCTCCGGTTCGTCGACAGCGATGATCGATGCGGTCCCTCTCGTCAGGAGCTGGACCGCGACCGTTGACATGGCGCGCACGCCGTCGCTCTGCTGACGGAGTGACCGCTTGCGACCATCCGCGTCCTGCAGGTGCAGGTCGACGTCAGCCAGCGGGTCCACCTCGTCGGCATTCGGGAGTCGGAGCACAACGTCCTCTTCGGCGACCGATCGCGGGAGGAGCCCGGCAAGGGCCTGGGCGATCTCCCCCCGAAGGGAGCCGAGCGCGTCGGCTGAGTCAATGACGCCGTGCAACGCTGTCACGGCATCGCGGATCTCCTCCTCCGAGTCACCGAGGTCGATCCCGCCGAGGAGCACCCGGACGGCTGATCGCCGGTTGGGACCCAGCTCGCGATCAGGCGAACGGCCGGCGGGAAGATACGCCCATCCGATCCACTGGAGCTGCTCGTACGTTGCCCTGAGTGGCAGGCCGGGCTTGAGGAACCCGCGTTCGATGACCACCTCCTCGCTCCCTGGTTCGGCACGCACGACGAGACGAAGCGTCAGGGTCGGGTCCTCTTCGGGGTCGCTCGGAACCAGGATCTGATCTGCAAACGCGGCCTGCTCATCGGTGCTGAACTCGACAAACACGACCGTCACCTCGGCCGGCAGCGATGCGTCTCGCAGTACCTCGAGATCGAGGGACCCGTAGAGCTGTGCTTGGGAGCCGGAGAGGACGGCGTCGAGCAATCCGAGCAGCGAGGTCTTGCCGCACTCGTTCGGTCCGACGAGCACGAGGTGGTTGTGTACCTCGATGTCGAGGTCAGGAACCGCCCGATGGTTGGCAACCTTGATGCTCTTGATCCGCACGGGCCTCTACTTCGCTCAGTCCGGGTGGCGAGGTGTAGACGAACCTGTCGGATGGGCGGCGCCGGGGGTTGTCGACCATGTCAACCGCGCTGGCCGCCAAGCGGCGCTCCACCGTCGGGCGCGTTCGCAACCTGACCGGGATTGCGGCTGGCGTCCCGACGCACCGGCTCTCCAAGCGCTGGGCCGGAGTTCCACCGCCACCCACTCCGCCGTGTCCTGGTCCGGGTGATGACAAATCGCTGACAAACGGACCCTCCAGCCGTTCCGCCGTATCCCCTGACCTGCGGGTTTGTCGTGTCGGAGGGGGGACTTGAACCCCCACGTCCTTTCGGACACTAGCCCCTCAAGCTAGCGCGTCTGCCTATTCCGCCACTCCGACGTGGCCTCTCCGGTTGCCCGGCGAGACGTGCACTCTAGCGCCTCCCCGCCGACCCCACGAAACTCCGGCGGGGTTGTCGAGCCGACGCGGACCTCGGTCCGGTCAGTCGATGGTGAGCGCCAACCCGAACGTGCTCAGGGCGAAGATCAGCGACGCGAACACGGTGAGCCGGTCGAGGTTCTTCTCCACCACCGTCGAGCCGGCTGCCGTGGCACCGAGACCACCACCGAACATGTCCGACAGGCCGCCGCCCTTCCCCGAGTGGAGGAGGACGAGCACGATGAGCGCCAGGCTCACGAGCACGTGGACGACGGCGATGATGGCGGTGAGGACGGACACGGAAGCTCCAGGACGAGTGCGAGACGGCCCCGTGGGGGACCGTGCGAGGCTATCAGCCGCTCAGACCACGTCGGCGGTCTCGGCGTAGTGGCAGGCGACGGGGTGGCCCTGCCCCCGGTCGATGAGCGCCGGGGTCTCCTCGGCGCACTTCTCGGTCGCCTTCCAGCAGCGGGTGCGGAACCGGCACCCCGACGGTGGGTTGGTCGGGCTCGGCACGTCGCCCTCGAGCACGATGCGCCGCCGGCGCCGCTCCACCGAAGGGTCGGGCACCGGCACCGCGGACAGCAGCGCCTGGGTGTAGGGGTGCGACGGCCGCTCGTAGATGTCGTTGCGGTCGCCGATCTCCATGATCTGGCCCAGGTACATCACCGCCACCCGGTCGGAGATGTGGCGCACGACGGAGAGGTCGTGGGCGATGAACAGGTAGCTCAGCCCGAGCCGCTCCTGGAGCTCGACCAGGAGGTTCACGACGCCGGCCTGGATCGACACGTCGAGCGCCGACACCGGCTCGTCGAGCACCAGCACCTTCGGCTCCAGGGCCAGCGCCCGGGCGATGCCGATGCGCTGGCGCTGCCCGCCCGAGAACTCGTGGGGATAGCGGTTGGCGTGCTCGGGGTTCAGGCCGACCAGCTCGATGAGGTCGGCGACCCGCTTGCGGCCGTCGCGGTCCCACAAGCCGTGGATCTTCAGCGGCTCGGCCACGATCTCGCTCACCGGCATGCGGGGGTCGAGCGAGGCGTACGGGTCCTGGAAGACGATCTGGATCTCCTTGCGGAGCTCACGCATCTCCCGGCTGCCCATCTCGGTGATCTCCCGCCCCTCGAACCGCACCGACCCCGAGGTCGGCTCGATCAGGCGCAGGAGGCACCGGCCGGTGGTCGACTTGCCACAGCCGGACTCGCCGACGAGCCCCAACGTCTCGCCCTCGGCGATGTCGAACGAGATGTCCGACACGGCGTGGACGTGGCCGACCGTGCGACGCAGCACGCCGCCGCCCCGCACCGGGAACTCCTTCACCAGGTTGCGCACCGAGAGGATCGCCTCGGCGCGCTCCGGCAGCGCCTGCTCGGCGCCGGTGGCGGTGTCGGTCATCGTCCCAGCTCCGTGGCGTCGGTCGGCAGGTGCTCGGTGGCGACGTCCTCGTCGTAGCCGGGCAGGTCGCGGTCGACGTTGTCGTGCCCGGCGATGAAGATCGTCGAGTCCATGCCGGGCTCGGCGAGCCGCTCGGCGTAGTGGCAGGCGGCGAGGTGCCCGTCGCCCATGTCCCGCAGCGGCGGCTCCTCCACCCGGCACCGGTCGGTGGCGAGCGGGCAGCGCGGCGCGAACGGGCACCCCGGCAGCGGGTTCACCATCGACGGCGGGGAGCCGGCGATCGGCGTGAGCGGCTTGCGCTCCCCCACGTCGACCCGGGGCAGCGAGCCGAGCAGGCCGAGCGTGTAGGGCATGCGGGGCGAGGCGTACACCTGGTCGATCGTGCCGATCTCAACCGGGCGGCCGGCGTACATCACGAGCACCCGGTCGGCCATCGAGGCCACGACGCCGAGGTCGTGGGTGATGAGCACGAAGGCGGCCTTCGACCGCTCCTTCTGCTCGATCAGCGTCTCGAGGATCTGCGCCTGCACGGTGACGTCGAGCGCCGTGGTCGGCTCGTCGGCGATCACGACCGCCGGCTCGTTGGCCATCGCCATCGCGATCATCGCCCGCTGGCGCATGCCGCCCGAGAACTCGTGCGGGTAGGACCGGGCCCGCTGGTCCGGCTGGGGGATGCCGACCCGGGCGAGGGTGGCGACGGCCTCCTCGCGCGCCTCCTTCTTGGTGACGTCGCGGTGGGCCAGGATCGACTCGGCGATCTGCTCCCCGACCCGGTGGACGGGGTTGAGGCTCGTCATCGGGTCCTGGAAGATCATCGAGATCGTCTTGCCGCGCACGGCGTTGATGTCCCGGCGGCGCTGGTTGAGCAGCTCCTGGCCCTCGAGGCGCGCCGAGCCACGCACCGTGGCGGTGCGAGGCAGCAACCCCATGATCGCCAGCGACGTGACGGACTTGCCCGAGCCGGACTCGCCGACGATGCCGAGCACCTCGCCACGGCGCAGGACGTAGGACACGCCCCGCACGGCGTGCAGCGTGCCGTCCTCGGTGCGGAAGTCGACCTCGAGGTCCTCGACCTCGAGCACGTGGTCGTGGTCGGTGAACACCGGCTCCGGCGGCCCGACCGACCTCATGCCCGCACCCGCGTCTGCTTCGGGTCGAAGGCGTCGCGCAGGCCGTCGCCGATGAAGTTCACGCAGAGGACGATCACGATGATCACGAGCCCCGGGAAGTAGAAGAGCCACGGCCGGGTCTGGGCCGCGGTCTGCCCGTCGGCCACGAGCCGGCCGAGGGAGGTGTCGGGCACCCGGACACCGAGGCCCAGGTAGGAGAGCGTCGTCTCGATGAGGATCGCGGCGGCCATGGTGAGCGTGGCGGCCACGATGATCGAACCGACGATGTTCGGGAGGATGTGGCGCAGGATGATGCGCCGGTCCTTCGCCCCCGCCGCACGAGCGGCCTCGATGTACTCCTTCTCCCGCACCGAGAGCACCTCGGCCCGGACGATGCGGGCGATCTGGGTCCACACCAGGGCGGCGATGATGACCGCCAGCCAGAACCAGCCGCCGCCACCGCCACCGACCACCCGGCGGGACAGCACGAGCAGCACCGCGAGGCTCGGGATGGTGAGCACGAGGTCGACGAGCCGCATGAGCAGCGAGTCGACGAACCCGCGGTAGAAGCCGGCGATGGCGCCGATCGCGACGCCGAAGGTCGTCGAGAAGAAGGCGACCAGCAGCATGATCTGGACCGACTTCTGCGCACCACGCAGCACCATGGCGAGGACGTCGTGGCCGACGCCGTCGGTGCCCATCGGGTGCTGCCAGGTCGGGCCGGTCGAGTAGTTGTCGGTGATCTCGTCGTAGGAGTAGGTCCAGAACCGGCCGCCGACGAGCGACCCGACGACGATGAGGAAGAGGATGACCGCCGCGGCCACCGCCAGGCGGTGGCGCATGAAGCGGCGCAGGATCATCCGCCACTCGGAGCGGGCCTGGATGGTGAACTCGCCGGCGACCTGGCCCGACGCCGGGACGCCCGGGTCCTCGGCCGCAGGCACGTCGGCCTGGGGCGCGACGCCGACGCCCGGAGGCCCCGGTGTGCGCTCCTCGGGGAGCTCGGTGTCCTGGTCGTCAGTCAAGGCGGATCCTCGGGTCGAGCAGGGCGTACAGCACGTCGGCGAGCAGGTTGAACACGACGACGACGATGGCGGTCACGAGCAGCCACGCCTGGACGACGTTGACGTCGGCCGCGGTGACCGCGTCGATCAACAGGGTGCCCATCCCCCGCCAGTTGAACACCCGCTCGGTGACGATGGCCCCGCCGATCACCGCCGAGAAGTCGAGGGCGACCACCGTGGTGACCGGTATCAAGGCGTTGCGCAAGGCGTGCTTGCGGATGACCTGGCTGCGGGGGATGCCCTTGGCCTCGGCCGTGCGCACGTAGTCGCTGTTCAGCGTCTCGAGCATCGACGAGCGGGTGTAGCGGCTGTACGCCGCGAAGCTCACGAGGATGAGCGTCAGCGCCGGCAGGAACGTGTGACCGGCGATGTCGCCGATGCGGGCCATGAAGCTGCCGTTGAAGGTGGCCGACTGCGACCCGACGGTGGCGATCCAGCGGCTGAACCCCCACCCCTCGAGCACGTTGTTCAGGCGGATGGCGGCGAACTCCTTCAGGAGCACCGCCAGCCAGAAGACCGGCAGCGAGTAGAAGAGGAACGCGGCGAAGGTCGACGAGTAGTCGAACCACGAGTACTGGCGCACGGCGGAGATGACACCGGCGATCAGTGCCAGCACGACGGCGATGAAGATGGCGACGATCACCAGGCGGAGGGTCGTGCCGAGGGCGCGGGTGAGCTGGGGCGCGACGTCGCTCCCCTGGTTGTCCTCGCCGAAGTCACCTTGCACGGCGTTTCCGAGCCAGATGCCGTAGCGCTCGAACAGGGGCTTGTCGAGGTTGAGCTCACGCTCGCGGGCCTCGATCACCTCCTCGGAGATGCGCGGGTTGAGGCGCAGCTCCTCGAGCGGGTCGGCGGCGGACGCGACCAGCAGGAAGACGATGAACGACGACGCGAGGACGAGCGGGATCGAGACGGCGAGGCGCCGGACGATGAACGCGATCACAGGGTCAGTAGAGCACGGCGGGGCGGGGGCACGACGGCCCCCGCCCCGCTACGCACAGCTGGTCGCTACTGGATCGTCCAGGTGGGGGCGTTCCAGGTCGGACCCTGGTACCCGTTGTACTGGACGCCCGAGACGTCGTCGGTCCACATGATGATCTCGGGGTTCTGGAACAGCGGGAGGGTCGGGAGATCCTCCCAGAGGATGGTGTCGACCTGGTTGTACAGGTCGACACGGGCGTCCTCGTCGAGGGTCACGTCGGCCTCGGCGAGCAGCGAATCGACCTCCTCGTTGCTGTACTTGGCGAAGTTCTGGCCCTCGCCCGAGGTGTACAGCGAACGCTGGGAGCCGAGGGTCAGGCCACCGGTCCAGCCGAAGAGGGCGATGTCGAAGTTGCCCTCGTCGAGGAAGTTGAAGTCCGGCTGCGGCGCGAGCTCGATCTCGAAGCCCACGGCGGACAGCTGGTCCTGGATGAGCTGGGCGGTCTGCTCACGGCGCGGGTTCGGGTCACGCCAGGTGATCCGCAGCGACAGGCGCTGGCCGTCCTTCTCGTAGACGCCGTCGGAACCCTCGGTCCAGCCAGCGGACTCGAGCGCCTCACGGGCGGCGTCCTGGTCCTGGGTGGCGAACTCGCCGGCGTTGTCGACGTAGTTGGCGCCGCCGGGGAAGAACACGCGGTTGTTCAGGACCTCGACCTCGTCGGAGAACTGGCCGGGGATGCGCTCGACGATGCCGGCGCGGTCGAGACCGAGGGCGATCGCCTGACGGACCTCGAGCTCGGCGAGGATCGGGTTCTCGAGGTTGAAGTCGAGGTGCTCCCAGAAGGTGCCGAAGCCGATCTCGAACTCGGCGTTGTCGATGCCCTCCACCTGCTGGAGGAGGTCGAGCTGGGCCTGCGGGAAGCCACCGTTGATCTCACCGTTGGCCAGGGCCTGCGGCTGCTGGGCGGCGTCGGTGATGAACGGGAAGACGAGGCGCTCGGTGGCGGCGGGCTCACCGAAGTAGTCCTCGTTGCGCACGAGCACGACGCTCTGGCCCTGGTCGTAGGACTCGACCAGGTACGGGCCGCCGGAGATGACCTCGGCGGGGTCGAGGTTCTCGGGCTTGAACGACTCGGTCCAGGCCACGGCGGGGTCGCCGTCACCGGCGGCCTCGAAGGCGTGGCGGGGGAACACGTAGTCGAACAGCGCACGCCAGTCGGCGTAGGGCTCGGTGAAGGTGACCGTGACGGTCTTGCCGTCCTCGGAGCCCTCGACGCTCTCGATCAGCTCGTAGCCGTTGGTGCCGGCCGGGGCGTACGCGCTCTCGGCGTCGCGCTGGGCCTCCCACATGAAGGCGAAGTCGTCGGCCGTGATCGGCTCGCCGTCGCTCCAGTTGGCGTCGGGATTGATCTCGTAGGTGACCACCTGCGGGTCCTCGCTCGTCAGCTCGATGCTGGTGACGAGGTCCTCGTTCTGCACGAGCTCACCGTCGGTGCCGCCGTAGATGGCGCCCGGCCAGACGAGGCTCATGATGTACTGCGTCCACGCTGCGTTGTCGGCAGCGGTCAGCCAGTTGAGGTTGGTCGGCTCCTGCTCGGCGGCGAAGACGATCTCGGTGCCCGAGGTCGGGCCCCCCTCGCCGTCCTCTCCCTCGGCCTCGGTGGTCTCGGTGTCGGTGTCGCCGCCGGCGTCGCCGCCGTCGTCGTCATCGTCACCGCCGCACGCCGCGGCGATCAGGGTGAAGCTGAGCAGCAGGGCCAAGAGCTTCCAGAGGGCTCGATGACTGCGCACGTAGTCGTTCTCCTTGGAACAGGGACATGGATCCGGTGCCGAACCGCCGGGCGCGCCCGTGATCGACCGAGCGGACGATCGGGGCGAGCCTGGGGAGCTCGTGCCGGGGTGTTGGTGCTGCGGCGCCGGGACCCCCGCCGGAATCCCAACTCGTGAGACGGTACCAGAACGTCGGCCGGTGGTCGTCCCGTCGCGCCGCGTCGTTCGTACGGCGTTAACCGAACGACGCGCTCAGCTGTCGCCGTGGCGCCACTGGACGATGCGGGCGAAGTCGTCAGCATCGAGGCTCGCGCCGCCGACGAGCGCTCCGTCGATGTCGGGCTGGGCCATCAGCTCGGCGGCGTTGCCCGGCTTCACCGACCCGCCGTACTGGATGCGCACGGCCTCGGCGGCGTCGCCCCCGGCGACCTCCCGCACCGTCGCCCGCACGAGGGCGCACGTGGCCTGGGCGTCGTCGGGCGTGGCCGTGCGGCCGGTGCCGATCGCCCAGATCGGCTCGTACGCGATCACCATCGCGCCGACCTGCTCGGCCTTCAGCCCCGCCAACCCGGCCCGCACCTGGCCGGACACCTTGTCCTCGGTGCCGCCGGCCTCGCGCTCCTCGAGGGTCTCCCCCACGCAGAGGATCGGGGTCATCTCGCTCTTCACGATCGCCCGCACCTTCTGGTTGACGACGTCGTCGGTCTCGCCGAACAGCTCACGGCGCTCGGAGTGGCCGGCGATCACGTAGGTGACGTCGAGCTTGGCGAGCATCGGGGGGGCCACCTCGCCGGTGAACGCGCCCTTCTCCTCCCAGTGGCAGTTCTGGGCGCCGAGGGCGACGGGGATCTCCTCGCTCTGCAGGAGGGTCTGGATGGAGCGGAGGTCGGTGAACGGCGGGTGCACGGACACGTCGACGGCCTCGTAGTCGTCCTTCGTGAGGCGGTACGCCAGCTTCTGGACCGTCTGGATGGCCTCGAAGTGGTTGTGGTGCATCTTCCAGTTGCCACTGATGAGCGGCTTCCTGGGCTCAGGCATTCGGGGCTCCCCTCAGGGCCTCCAGGCCCGGCAGGTCGCCCTGCTCGAGCAGCTCGAGCGACGCACCGCCGCCCGTCGAGATGTGGTCGATGTCACCTGCGAGCCCGAACTCGGCGACCGCGGCGGCCGAATCCCCGCCACCGACGACCGTGAAGCCCTTGGCGTCGGCGACGGCCTGGGCCACGTGGCGGGTGCCGGCGGCGAAGCGCGGGTCCTCGAAGACGCCCATCGGGCCGTTCCAGAAGATCGTCCGGGCCTCGGCGATGACGTCGCCGAACTCGGCGGCGGTGCCGGGACCGATGTCGAGGCCCATCCACCCGTCCGGGAGGCTCGTGCCCGCCTGGCGGACCTCTCCCCCGGCGTCGGGATCGCCGATCTTGCCGCCCGGGCCCAAGGCCGTGATGTCGGACGGCAGGTGGATCTTGCCCGACTCGAGGAGCCGCCGGCAGGTGTCGACCTGGTCCTCCTCGAGGAGGGACGAGCCCACCGACCGGCCCTGCGCGGCGAGGAACGTGAAGCACATCCCCCCACCGATGAGCAGGGTGTCGACGACGCCCATCAGCGCCTCGATCACCCCGAGCTTGTCGGAGACCTTCGATCCGCCGAGGATGGCGACGAACGGCCGCTTGGGCTGCTCGCGCAGGCCGCCGAGGATCTCGACCTCCTTCGCGAGCAGCCGCCCCGCCGCCGAGGGCAGGAAGCGCGGCGGACCGACGATCGACGCGTGGGCCCGGTGCGAGGCGCCGAAGGCGTCGTTCACGTAGAGGTCCTGGCCCTCGATCAGCCTCTGGACGAACGCCGGGTCGTCGGACGTCTCGCCCGGGTCGAACCGCAGGTTCTCGAGCAGCTCGACGCCGGGTGCGAGCTCGGCGAGCCGGGCCCGCACCGGCGCGACCGAGTACTGCGGATCCGGCGCGCCCTTGGGACGGCCCAGGTGGGTGCAGGCGGTGACCTGCGCCCCGTGCTCCTGCAGGAACTGAATGGTGGGCAGCGCGGCACGGATGCGCAGGTCGTCGGCGATCTCGCCGTCGCGCAGCGGGACGTTGAAGTCGGCGCGGAGGAGCACCCGGCGACCGTCCAGGTCGCCGAGGTCCTCCAGTCGGGGGACGCTCACGGTCGCCCGATCAGCTCTGGTTCGCCGAGCCGACCGTGACGGTGAGGTCGACGAGGCGGTTCGAGTAGCCCCACTCGTTGTCGTACCAGCCGAGCACCTTCACGAGGTTGCCCATGGCCATGGTGAGCGGCGCGTCGAACGTGCAGGACGCGGGCGAGCCGACGATGTCGGACGAGACGATCGGCGCCTCGGAGTAGGTGAGGACGCCGGCGAGCGGACCGCTCTCCGCCGCCGCGCGGTAGGCGGCGTTCACCTCGTCGACCGTGACGTCCTTGGAGAGGACGCCGACGAAGTCGGTGATCGAACCGGTGGGGACCGGCACGCGCAGCGAGGTGCCGTCGAGCTTGCCCTGCATCGACTCGAGCACCAGGCCCGTCGCACGCGCGGCGCCGGTGCCCGTCGGGACGATGTTGATCGCCGCGGCGCGGGCCCGGCGGAGGTCCTTGTGGGGGCCGTCGACGAGCATCTGGTCGCCGGTGTAGGCGTGGACCGTGGTCATGAGGCCCTTCTCCACGCCGAAGGCGTCGTCGAGGACCTTGATCATCGGCACGAAGCAGTTCGTGGTGCACGAGGCGTTGGAGATGACCTTGTGGCTGCCCGGGTCGAACGTGTCGTCGTTGACGCCGACCACGAAGGTGGCGTCGGCGCCCGACGAGGGAGCGGAGACGATGACGTACGGGGCGCCGGCATCGATGTGCGCGGCGGCCTTGTCGCGGTCGGTGAAGAAGCCGGTGGACTCGATGACCACGTCGACGCCGAGGTCCCCCCACGGCAGGTTCGCCGGGTCCCGCTCGGCGAGGACCTTGAGCTGGTCGCCGTCGACGACGAGGCCGTCGTCGTTGGACTCGACGGTGGCATCGAGGCGTCCCATCACCGAGTCGTACTGGAGGAGGTGGGCCATGGTGGCCTTGTCACCGAGGTCGTTCACGGCCACGAAGTCGATGTCGGCGCCCTGCTGCTTCGCCGCTCGGAAGAAGTTGCGGCCGATCCGGCCGAAGCCGTTGATCCCGACACGAACGCTCATGGGCGATGTCCTCCTTGGGGGGTGATGTAGGCCCTATCCGACCACGTCGCGTGACGACGTGCCAACGCGTCGGCCGGTGGGTCAGCGGTCGATGTCGCGGTGCGACACCGTGGGTGCGTGGCCGTGAGCGGCGAGGCGCTCGGCCATGGCCTCGGCCAGGGCGACCGATCGGTGCCGACCCCCGGTGCAGCCGAACGCCACGGTGAGGTACGACTTTCCCTCCCGCACGAACGCCGGGAGGACGAGCTCGAAGAGGTCGTCGAGGCGGGCCATGAACTCGGCGGTCTGCGGCTGCTCCATGACGTAGTCGCGCACCGGGGCGTCGAGCCCGCTCAACGGGCGCAGCTCGTCCACCCAGTGCGGGTTGGGCAGGAAGCGGCAGTCGATCACCATGTCGACGTCGAGCGGGAGCCCGTTCTTGTACCCGAACGAGATCACCTGGGTTCGCATGAGCGAACCGGGGTCGATCTCGGCGGCGAAGAGGTCGACGAGGCGCTCCCGGAGCTGGTGCACGTTGAGGTCCGATGTGTCGACGACCACGTCGGCCTCGGCCTTCACCGGGTCGAGCAGCGTGCGCTCGCGCTCGATGGCGTCGGCGAGACCCAGCTCGTCGCCGAGCGGGTGACGGCGCCGCGTGCCCTCGTAGCGACGGACGAGGACCTCGGTGGTGGCCTCCAGGAACAGGATGCGCACGGGCGTGTGACCGGCCCGCACCTGCCGCAGGGCCGGGAGCACCTCGTCGAACCCCGGGCCGGTGCCGACGGCGAGCGCCACCTTCTCGTACTCGCCACCCGGCGTGGAGGCCAGCTCGGCGACCTTCGGGATGAGCTGCGGCGGGAGGTTGTCGATGACGAACCAGGCCATGTCCTCGAGGTGGTTCGCGGCCTCGGACCGCCCGGCGCCGGAGAGCCCGGCGATGACGATGAACTCGCTCACGTGTCCTGCCTGCACCTCGCTGGGCTCACGTGCCCGACCGTAGTGGCCGCTCAGTCCGATCGTCGGCACCGCAGCAGGAGCAGGCGCGGGATCGTCGCGGCCGCCTCGTACTCCGACGCTCGTGCGAGGAACCCCGGCGGAGGCGCGGGCTCCTCCATCCGTGTGAGCACGAGCCCCGCGTCCGCGAGCGCGTTGACGTACCGGCTGAGCGGCCGGTGGATGAAGGGGATGAAGACGTCCTTCTCCACCTCCTCCACCGATTCGTCCTCGACGAGGTAGGGACCGATCCTCCAGTACTGCTCGGGCGGGTCGAGGATCTGGTCGTCGATCCAGCCGCTGCCCGGGGTCTGGAGCAGCGGGTGGTTGAGGAAGAACAGGAACCGCCCGCCCGGTCGGAGCACCCGCGCGACCTCGGCGATGGCGTCGTCCACGTCGACGATGTGCTCGAACACCAGGCAGGCCACCGCGGTGTCGAAGCTGGCGTCCGCGAAGGGCAGCGCGGCCGCACCGGCGCGGGCGTAGACCGGGCCGCCTCCACGCCGCTCGGCCTCGACGACCTGCGCCCATGTGGGATCGACGCCGACGACCCGCCGCGCTCCCCCTCGCACGGCAAGGCGGGCGATCTGGCCCTCTCCGCACCCGATGTCGAGCACGTCGACGGCCCCGGCCATGTGCTCCGCCGCCAGGGGCAAGATCTGTTCCTCGTACTCCGGGTCGGCGCCCTCGGAGAAGCCGTCCTGCCACCAGCCGGCGTGGGCCTCCCAGAGGTCCTCGTCGTGCTCAGCCACGGATCCTCACGATCGTGGACTGGCTGGCGGTGCCGAGCAGGGTGCCGTCCTCGGCCCACTGGTGCACGAGGCCGTGGGCGAACCCGTTGGCGATGGCGTGGATGCGGATGTCGAGCAGAATCCACTCGGTGGGCACCGGACGGGCGATGCGGATGGTGTTGTCGAGGCTGTTGCCGCCGGCGTCGCGGGCGAGCGTGGCGCCGATGCCCCCGGGGACGAAGTCACCGAGAACGCCGAGGGTGGCCGCGCTCGTGTCGACGCCGGCGGGCATGCGAACCCACAGGGCGGATCGACCGTCGACGGTCGCGTCCAGGTGGGACCCGTCGGCCCGGAGCGCGACTCGCTCCTCGAGCCGGCTCATGATCCAGTCACCCTCCATGTGGCGGTGACGAGTACGTCGGGGGCAGTCGTCCGGCGGTTCAACGTCGGGGCGCGTGGCCCACTGGCCGGACGCCTCGACGTCGCGCTCCCCCAGGGCGGCGTTGACCGTCAAGATCTCGGTGTCGCCGACGTGCGCCACCGCACGGGCCTGGGTGACCGACCGGCCGGCGGCGGCGACTCGCACGTCGATGTCCACGATCGACGGCGGCTGGGCGTAGGACAGGTACTGGGCCGTGGCCCAGATGAGCGGACGACCCGTGGTGCCTTCGAGGGCGGCGATCGCTGCGCCGAGCCCGCACCCCCCGAAGAGGAAGTTCCCCGGCGTGCTGATGCCGGGCGTGACGGGGAGGATCCAGCGGTTGGGGTTGTGCGTGGGTTCGAGGCCCAGCCACTCACGAGCGTCCATCGGGACCCGATCGTACGGCCCGTTCAGGACTGCCCCGTACGTGCCGATGGAGCACCGTGAGGAGCACCGGGCAGACGATCGGCGATCCGCTCGAGGCCGCGCATCGATCCCTCCCGCCACGCTGGCGCGTCGCTCTGACCGCAGCGATCCTCGCCATCGCCGTCGGTCCAGCGGTCCTCCACATCACCGATGCCGGTCCAGAGAAGCTCAGATGGCGGATGTACGCCGACGCGGCGCACCTGAACATCCGATACGAGACGATCGACGGGGCCGGTGGCGTCCACACCATCGACCTCGACCGACTCGACCGCTGGACGGCCGCGCAGCACCGAGGCCCCGATCTCCCCCGGACCCTCTGCCGCCAGGTCGCCGGCGCGGCCGCCGTTCGGCGGATCGTCGGCGATCGCATCGAGGAGGTCTGGGAGTGCTGACCGCTCGCCGCCGATCGTCCCAGCTCCTCGGGGCTGCGGTCGCTCTCAAGGGGATCGCCTGGGTCGGAAGCCACCCGGCGAGCGCAGCGTGCTTCATCCTGCTCGGCCTCATCATCGCGGTCCGTCGACACGTGCGCGCGGCTGCGGCGATGGCCAGCGCCCTCGCGTGGATCATCACCATCGAAGGGCAGGACGCGTCCCATCACCTCGCTCTCATGGCGCTGCTGACGGGCTACCTGGCCCTCGCCGGCGACCCTGGGGACGCCGACGTGCTCCAGCCGACCGAGATCCTGCACATGGTCCAGATCTCGAGCGTCTACCTCTACGGCGCCCTGTGGAAGCTCAACCCGGAGTTCCTGTCCGGTTCGGTGGTCGGCGTCGAATGGGAGCTCTCCTGGTTGTTCGGGCCCAGTGGTGCGCCACCGGCGCTCACTGCTGCGGCGGCGATCGCCACGATCGTGGCCGAGCTCTTCATCGCGCTGACCCTGTGGCTCGCACGCCTGCCACTCGTCGTGACCGGTGCTGCGATGCTCGCCATCCACGGAGGCATGGTGCTCACCATCGGGATGGACCCGGCCACGACCCTCGAGCTGCTGGCCTTCGGCGCGATGACCGCCTCGGCCCTGCCCTTCTTCGCAACACTGCGGCCGCGCCGCGGCAGTCCGTCGATCCGGACCTCGATCTCGATCCGCACCAGCTCATGAGCCATACCAGTCGCCCCCGGCGCGACCTCGCGCTCTCCCTGCTCGTGCCGCTCCTGCTCAGCACCGTTGCGCTGACCCAGATCGCTCGGGCGCACGTCCTCGACCAGTCACCCTGGTCGGGCGCGGGCTTCGGCATGTTCGCTCAGATCGACGGCGAGACCACGCGCACAGTGCGCGGCTGGATCGTCGAAGACGGCGCGACGACGGCGGTGCCGATCCCAGCCGACCTCGAGCGGGCTGCGTTCGAGCTCGCCGTCGTGCCGACCGAGGAACGAGCCGACGAGCTCGCCCGGCGCTGGCGTCGACAGATCGGTGCGCCCGAGTCGGCATCGATGCGCGTCGAGGTCTGGGGGTTGACCGTCGAGGACAGCGACGGTGACCACCTCGGCCTGGCGACCGAGCGGATGCTCGCCGTCGAGGCGAACCCGTGACGACCACCACCCGGGCGTCGCTCATCCCTCGGCCGCGCGAGCTCCTCGCCGGCCCCACCGCAGACCTCCTCTGCACGCTCACCCTCGTCGTCGTGGTGCTCAACACCGACGAGGACCCTGCGGTGTTCCTCCTCGCCGTCGGCGGCCTCGTCGTCGGGCTGCTGCGACCGGCCTGGGCGCGTCACCCCGCGTGGTGGCTCGCCGTCGGGGCGGTTCTCGCCCTGCGGCAGATCACCGCCTGGGAGGGCGTCGACAACCACGTGGTCGTCACCACCTACTGGTGCCTCGCACTCGGCGTCTGCCTGCTCGCGTCCGACCCGACCCGCGCCATCGGTCGCTCTGCACGGCTCCTCATCGGGCTCGTGTTCGGCTTCGCTGTGGCGTGGAAGATCATGAGCCCTGACTTCCTCAACGGGGACTTCTTCCGCTACACGCTGCTCGCGGACGAACGGTTCGAGTTCGTGACCCGGCACCTCGGCGGCGTCAGCACCACCGCCTACGAGCGCAATCAAGCCGAGCTTGCGTCCTTGCACGCGGCGGCTCCCGATGCGCGCACCGCCCAGCTGGACCTCGGCCCCCGCGTCAGCACGATGGCGGTGGCGATGACCTGGTTCGCAGTCGTCACCGAGAGCGCCATCGCCGCCACCCACCTCGCGCCGCTACCTCCGGCCCGGACGTGGTGGCGTCCCGCGACCCTCCTCTTCTTCTGCGCCGGCACGTACCTCGTCGTCCCGGTGGGCGGGTTCGGCTGCCTCCTCGTGACGATGGCCCTGGCCGACAGCACGCTCGCCCGCCGGTGGCGCGCTGCGCTGCTGTGGCTGTTCGCAGGCCTGGTCCTCTACGGACCGCTCTGGCGGGTTGCGTTCGGTTGAGCACCGGACGCCGGTGGCCCGTGGACCTTCTCGTAGATCGCGTCGGCGACGGCGTCGGGTAGCCAGGACAAGCCCCTCAGGGTGTCGAGCGACGCCCGCTTCACCGCCGTGACGCCGCCCAACTCCTTGACGAGCCGCTTCTTGCGGGTCGGACCGAGACCGGGGATGTCGTCGAGCACGGATCTGGTCATCCTCCTCCCACGCAGCTGGCGGTGGTAGGTGATGGCGAAGCGGTGGCTCTCGTCGCGGATCCGCTGGAGGAGGTAGAGCGCCTCTGACTGGCGCGGCAGGCGCACCGGGTCGGGCTGGCCAGGGAGGAAGACCTCCTCGAACTGCTTGGCCAGCGAGGCCACCGGGATCTCGTCGTCCAGGCCGAGCTCCTGGAGCACCCGGACGGCGACGTTCAGCTGGCCCTTGCCGCCGTCGACGACGAGGAGGTTCGGCGGGTAGCTGAACCGGCCCTCCCGCTCCGAGACCGGCGTCTCCCGCTCCTGCAGGTAGTTGCGGAAGCGGCGGGTGAGGACCTCCTCCATGGCCGCGAAGTCGTCGTTGCCGGCCACGTCGCGGATCTTGAACCGCCGGTACTCGCTCTTCTTCGGGAGGCCGTCCTCGACGACGACCATCGAGCCCACGTAGTCGGTGCCCTGGATGTGGCTCATGTCGAAGCACTCGATGCGCAGCGGCGCCTCGGGCAGGCCGAGCTGCTCCTGCAGCTCGTTCAGGGCCTGGGCCCGCGCGTTGTGGTCCGACGCGCGGCGCAGCCGGTGCCGGACGAGCTCCTCGGAGGCGTTGCGTGTGACGGTCTCGAGCAGGGTGCGCTTGTCGCCCCGCTGGGGCACCCGGACCTGGACCTTCGAGCCGCGCAGCTCGCACAGCCACCGCTCGTAGAGGTCGTCGTCCTCGGAAGGGGTGGGCACGAGCACCACCTTCGGGAAGCCGAGCGGCGGGTAGTCGTAGTAGAGCCCCTCGAGCACGTTCCCGACGAGCTCCTCGGCGGTGAGGTCCTCCACCTTGTCGATGACGAACCCCTTGCGCCCGACGACCCGGCCGCCACGGACGAAGAACACCTGCACCGCGGCCTCGAGCTCGTCGTCGGCGATGCCGATCACGTCGAGGTCCTCGCTGCGGTCGGCGACCATCTGCTGCTTCTCGATGGCCTTGCGGACGCTGCCGAGGCGGTCCCGCAGGCGCGCCGCCAGCTCGAACTCGAGCTCGCCCGCCGCGTCCCGCATCTGGGCCTCGAGATCCCTCACGACCTCGTCGGTGTCGCCGTCGAGGAACCGGCTGAGCTCCTCGACCAGCTCGTCGTAGCGCTCCTTCGAGACCGCATCGACGCAGGGGGCGGAGCACTTCTCGATGTGGCCGAGGAGGCAGGGGCGCCCGATGCGTTCGTGGTGCCTGAACTTGTTGTCGGAGCACGTGCGGATCGGGAACGTGCGCAGGAGCAGGTCGAGCGTCTCGCGGATGGCGTAGGCGTGGCCGTAGGGGCCCCAGTAGCGCACGCCCTTGCGCTTCGACCCCCGCATGACCATGGCGCGGGGCCAGTCATCCGACATCGTGATGGCGAGGAACGGGTAGCTCTTGTCGTCCACCAGGCGGACGTTGAAGCGGGGCCGGTGCTCCTTGATGAGGTTGTACTCGAGCATGAGGGCCTCGACGTCGTTGCGGACCTGGATCCACTCGACGGTCTCGGCCGTGGCGACCATCTGCGCCGTGCGCGGCGGGAGGTTGCGGGGGTTCTGGAAGTAGTTCGAGAGCCGCTGGCGCAGCGACTTGGCCTTGCCGACGTAGATCACGCGGCCGTGTGCGTCCTTGAACTGGTAGGACCCGGGCGAGTCGGGGATCGTGCCGGCCGGCGGTCGTTGCACCACACCCCGAGGCTAGCGAACGGTTGTTCGGCCGCGGACCTGCCTCAGCCCGTCGCCGACCCGGCGTGGAAGTGGACGAGCACGGCCGCGCCCCAGCGATGCAGGTGGCCCATCGTCGTGTGGAGCAGCAGCAGCGCACCGACGAGCTCGAGCGACTCCTCGACCGCCGTGCCGAGCACGTAGCGATAGGTGTCGTCGCCGATCGTCGAGGCGGTGTGGGCGTTCAGTGCCTCGACCCCGACCGCACCTCCGAAGTAGGTGGCCGCCACGGCGACGAGACGCGCCCGGAGCCAGGGATCGAGCCGCAGGACGAACGGCGTGTAGGCCGCCACGACAGCCACGGCGAACGGGATCCCGACGGCCAACCAGTTGTAGCCACCGGAGAACCCGAAGATCTGGACGTCGACGACCGCAGCTGCGTACTCGTGGAACGTCGCCACCTCGTCCATCGAGAAGACGAGCACCAGAGCTGCGAGGACCGCCCACCGGCGACGGTCCGCGGTCGACGGCGCGGCCGAGGCCATGATCGCGAGCAGGGGCACCGACGCGAACAGGGCCACGGAGGAGAACCACGTCGGCAGGGACTGGTCGGTGTGCAGCTCGAACCGTGCGCCGAGGTCCGCGGCGTCGGTGACGACGTCCGACGTCAGCCGGATCACGCTCACGAGCGTCCCCGCCACCACCAGGGCGAGCGCGAAGCGTCCGAGCACACCGATCACGCGGTCGAGATCGATCACCACCCGGTGGGCCGGCGCGGCCGGCGTGGCGTCCGGCGACTGCGGTCGCATCCACACCCATCGACGGCTGAAGCGCAGAGTCAAGCCATCGACGCCCTCAACGTGGACCCGCCTACACTCGAACCCGAGCTGGCCTGGACTCCAGCACATCAGCTCCGTGACCGACATCCCCGTGGCGTGGCGACCAGGCTGCCCCCACCGGTCTCAAGCGGAGCTCCAAGGGGAAGGTTCCCGCCCACATGCTGCGAATCCAGAACCGCCTACCGGACCGCTACCTCGACGCGACGCCTGAGCACCTCGACGAGTGGATCGGCGCTGCGAAGGCGACGCTCGGCGACCGGGTGTTCGTCCTCGGCCACCACTACCAGCGCGACGAGGTCATGCGGTGGGCCGACGCCCGCGGCGACTCGTTCCGCCTCTCGGTGCTCGCCCAGGAGCGGCCCGAGGCCGACTACATCGTCTTCTGCGGCGTGCACTTCATGGCCGAGTCCGCCGACATCCTCACCGCCGACCACCAGCAGGTCGTCCTCCCCGATCTGAACGCCGGCTGCTCGATGGCCGACATGGCCGACATCGACGAGGTCACCGAGGCGTGGGAGTCCCTCGCCGACGTCGTCGACATCGAGCGGGTGGTCCCGATCACCTACATGAACTCCTCGGCCGCGCTCAAGGCGTTCGTGGGCGAGCACGGCGGCGCCGTGTGCACCTCCACCAACGCCAAGGCCGTGCTCGAGTGGGCTCTGGCCAAGGGCGACAAGGTCCTCTTCTTCCCCGACCAGCACCTCGGCCGCAACAGCGGCTACGCCATGGGCTACACCGAGGACGACATGCGGGTGTGGAACCCGCGCCTCGAGCTCGGGGGCCTCACCGAGGCCGATTGCAAGGACGCCACGCTCCTGCTCTGGAAGGGGCACTGCTCGGTGCACCAGCGGTTCCGTCCGGAGCACGTCGAGGCGTTCCGGGCCGAGCACCCGGACGGCATCGTCGTGGCGCACCCCGAGTGCGCCCGTGAGGTCTGCGAGCTCGCCGATCAGGTCGGTTCGACCGACTACATCATCCGAGCGATCGAGGCGGCGCCGCCCGGCTCGACGATCGCCGTCGGCACCGAGATCCACCTCGTCAACCGGCTCAACGAGGAGACCCCGGACAAGACGGTCCTCTCCCTGGACCCTCTCGTCTGCCCGTGCTCGACGATGTTCCGCATCGACGCGCCGCACCTGGCGTGGGTGCTCGAGTCCCTCGTCGAGGGCCGGGTCGTCAACCAGATCACAGTCGACCCCGAGACGACGACGTGGGCCAAGGTGGCGCTCGAGCGAATGCTCGCCATCACCTAGATCGGCTCGATGTCAGCCACGTCCCTGCCGGCGGCCCGCGGCATCGGCCAGATCCTTCCTCGCGTACATCTGCGACCCTCCGGACGTCATGAGGTGGACGTAGGCGTTAGATGCGAGGAGCTCCCTCACCGCAGCGCTACCGCCGAACTCGGTGTTGTTCTCGAAGCAGACCACGCCGAGGTCGAACCGATCGAGGTCGATCGCCGCCAGGAGCAGCTCGTCGAGCCCTTCGACGTCGATGTTCAGGAGATCGACCCGGCCGTGTGCCTCCATCGCTCCATTCAGGAGGTCCGTGACGGCGATGGCCGGCACCGACTCACGTGTGAACGGCAGCCCGGTGCGCGCCGATTGCTCCACCGCGTCCTCGTGGGAGACGGTGTCGATCTCGGACCAGAGGCGGGCGAACCGGTAGAAGTCGACCTCCGAGGTCGAGGAATCCGGGACCACGGCGCCGACGATTCCCGTGCACCCTCGACGGCGCTCGCACAACCTGACCTTCTCCGGGTCCACGTCCACCACGACTCCACTCCAGCCGCGCTGCGACAGCAGGTGGGTGTTCGACAACCAGCGAGGGTGGAAGGCACCAATGTCGACGTAGACCCCAGCGCGGATCCCTGCGTTCTCGAAGAACGATGTCAGCACCAGGTCTTCGCCATATTGCGAGTAGGAACGCCGCGCAGGCACGAGGAAGCCGGCGGCGGCGCCGATCGAGCGCGACACTCGCGGCGGCATGGTCCTGAGGGTCGCACGTTCGATGAATCGGGTCACCTTCGACATGGCCCTCAGCGTTCCACAGGAGACCGGGAGTCCGGACCCGGTGCAGCGTCACCTCGGACCCGGCCAAGTGCGCCAAACGACGCGACCAGCGTGGCGAACTCAACCCCCGCCATGCCAAGGGCAGCGGACCTGGCTCCGCCATGTGCCGCGCCGAGCCCAGCTGCGATCACCAGAGCAGCACCCGAGCCGATCCGGAGCAGGAAGGCCGTGCCAGTTCGCTGGAGGGATCGAAGACCCAGGAACGGCGCCAGCGCGGCTGCAGCAGCGACGTGGTAGAGCCCGACAGCACCGATCAGCGGCTCGGCGGACACCCACGCTGCTCCGAGCGCCGACTCCCCGAGTCGAGACGGCGCGAGCAGGACGAGGCCCAGCCAGGAGGAAGCGGCAACTGCCAGGACGACTGAGGTGCCCGCCACCGCCGAGCGCACCTGCGGCGCAGATCGCGCTGGCGCGCCGTAGAGAAACATCGGAGCTGCGGCGAGGGTCATGATCGTGACGGGGCCCATTGTGACCTGTGCAGCGCGGAACCCTCCGCCATCCTCCAGCCCGCTCGCAGCGATGACCACGACGAGCGCCAATGCCCGGAAGCCGGCACTTCCAGCCACGTCGCCCAACAGCGGCCCCCAGGTGGGCCGGTCCTCGCGGAGCCACGTGCTCACGCCTCTGATCGCCGGTCGAACGCCGATGAGGACGATGACGGTCGCAGGGACGAGGCCGGCGAACCATGCGGCCAGCAGCAGCGTGGCGCCTCCCCCTGCCGCTTCCACAGCGACGAGGCCGACCACCGACACCGCTAGCCACGTCAGGTCCGACGCGAACGCGAGGAAGGGACGCCCCTCGCCGAATCGCACGTAGCGGCCGGTGTCGTGGAGGAGCAACAGCGGCGCCCACAGTCCCGCCACCGCCACGGTCGTGCCGTGCGCCGGGATCAGTGCGGCTGCCACGAGCGTGAGCGCACCGAGCGCCACGCCGGTCGCCAGAGCGCCACCGAGCGCCACCGGAGACCGTCGCGGGTCTCGCCGGCCCCGCACCTCCGACAAGACGAGGAGCGCTTCGCCCCACGTGCCGCGTGCAACGACGATGCCGACCGGGATAAGCGTGAAGAGAAGAGCGACGACGCCGAAGGACTCCGGGTCCAGCCACCGGCCGATGAGCGCCAGGCCGATCATGTTGGTGAGGCTCGACACGGCCTGATCGGCCAGACCCCATCCGATCCGCTGGACCCTGCCCGACGTCGACGTCGTCACCGGCGGGCACAGCCTCGGACGACGCCCACGAGCCACGCGCCGTCGGCCACCAACGTGGCGACCACGGCCACCGCGCGCTCTTGCCCGGACGCAGGCGACGAAGAACCGACCTCGTCCACGACGAGCAGCCCCGCAACCGCGAGTGCACCAGCGGGGGCCAACCCCTTGCGCCGCACGACAGCCACCAGCCCGACGCCCAGCAAGAGCGGACCCGCCAGCAGAAGGGCGTGGCGCGGCGCGAACGTCCCGCCGCTCCGCCAGATCGTTCCCTTGGCGCGACCGAAGGCCGCGTACTGACGAGCGAGGGCGCGCAGGGTCCGACGCGGGAGGTAGTCGGCGGTCAGCGTGGGGTCGAACCAGACCTGGAGGCCCTCAGCCCGCAGCGTCTGGTTCAGCCGGTAGTCCTGGTTCTGTGCCGGACGTACGGGCCAGCCGCCGACCCGCTCGAGGTCGCTCCGGCGGAAGGCGCCCATCCACACCGTGTCGACCGCGCCCGGCGTGTCGCTCCGGCGGTACCGCGCCAAGCCGGTCGTGTAGCGGTTGGAGAGAGCACGGACGATCCCTCGCTCCTCCAAGGTCGCACCGGGACGGGCCACAGGTCGCTGTCCCCCTCCGACCACGCCGATGCGTCGGTCGTCGAGGTGTTCCCTGCACCGACGCAGGTGACCCGATGTGATGCGGGAGCGGGCGTCGACGCGGACGATCAGGCGACCCCGTGCCCGGCTCAGCCCCCGGTTCAGCGCCGTGGCGGCGGTGCGATCCGGGTTCTCGAGCACCTCGATGCCGAGCCCGTTCGCCGCGGCCTCCGCCCGGGCGGCCTCCACGGTTCCGTCGTCGCTCTCGCCGTCGACGAGGAGCACCTCGAACTCCGAGCGAGCGACGTCCTGGGCGGCGATCGCGGCGATGCAGTCCCCGATGTCGGCAGCCTCGTTCCGGCAGGGGACGATGACCGTGATGTCCGGGGTCATCGCCCACCGCCGGTTCCGAGGTGCCGGAGGGTGCGGCCCACGATCTGGGCATCGAGCGCCAGGCTCTGGTGGCGCAGGTAGAAGAACTCGTACTGGAGCTTCTGGAGCGCGTCCAGCGTGTCGCTCGCGTAGCCGTACTTCACCTGGGCCCACCCCGTCAGCCCGGGCCGCACCAGGTGGCGGACGCCGTAGAACGGCAGCTTCTCCTCGAGCTCGCGGACGTAGCGTGCCTGCTCGGGCCGCGGGCCGACGAGCGAGAGATCGCCACGGAGGATGTTGACGATCTGCGGCAGCTCGTCGATGTGGGAGCGGCGCAGCCACCCACCGAACGTCGTCACACGAGCATCGTCAACCGATGTCCACTCCCCCTGTGTCGTCCCTGGTCGCATCGTGCGGAACTTGAGGATGGTGAACGGCTGTCCGCCCTTGCCGATCCGCTCCTGCCGGAACATCAATGGACCGCGGTTGGCGACGAGGTTGCCGACGAGCACGACCGGCGTGACGACGAGCAGCACGATCGTGCCGAACACGCCCGCGACGACATCGACCACCCGCTTCATGCGGGCATAGCGGGCACGGTGGAGCTCGCCGATGTCGAACAGCAGGGAGACACGCTCCAGCTCGGTGAGCGGCAGCTTGCCGAGCCAGTCCTCGTAGAACATCGACAGGGTGCGCACACGCACGCCGCGTTCGTGGACGTGCGCGGCCTGGGCCACGATGTCCACCTCGGCCTGGGCGGCGACGTCGAGGACCAGGACGTTCGCCCCGATGGCCTCGACGCGGGCCGCGAGCGGCGCCCCGCCCGATCGATCGAGAGCCTCGTCGACCAGCATGGCCGCCAGCAGCACCGCGGGACGCTCGACCGATCCGTGGAGGTCGCCCTGCAGCTGGAGCGCCTCGGCCCGCCCACCGACGAAGAGGACCCGATCACGGCTCGCGACCCGACGACGTCCCGACGCCCCCAGGAGCCCGAGTCCGGTCAGCACCGGGATCAGCACGAGCGCCGAGCCGAACACGACGAACCGAGGGAGCAGCGCGTCGCCGAGCAGCAGCTGAGCGAGCGAGACGAACGCCACGCTGGCGCCGACGGCGACGACGGCAGCGACGATCGCCTGGCGACGCCCGTCGACCAACGAGGGCAGCCCCACGGCGTACGCCGACACCCAGGTCACGAGAGCCATCCCGATGGCCCAGATCACGCGACTCGACGACGTGAAGTCGTAGGGGTCGGGCGCGACCCACGCAGCGTGGATCTTGCTGAGTGCGAAGATCACACCTGGGATGGCGACCGCCACGGCGAGCCGCGTCACGCGCATCACGACGTCACCTCGTCGCCGCCGACCAACACCTCAGCATGATGGCTCCATCGGCACGCGGCGAAGACGATCAAGCTGTTGTCGAGCGCGCTTGCCCCCTCAGAGCCCGAGCATCGGTGCCAGGAACCGGCCGGTGTGGCTCTCCGGGGTCTTCGCCACGAGCTCCGGAGGGCCCTCGACGACGACCGTGCCGCCGCCGTTGCCGCCCTCCGGCCCCAGGTCGATGACCCAGTCCGCGGTCTTGATGACATCGAGGTTGTGCTCGATGACGAGCACGGTGTTGCCCTGGTCGACGAGGCGGGACAGCACGGTGAGCAGGCGCCGGATGTCCTCGAAGTGGAGGCCCGTCGTGGGCTCGTCGAGGATGTAGATGGTGTGGCCCGTGGACCGCTTGGCCAACTCGCTCGCCAGCTTCACCCGCTGGGCCTCGCCGCCCGACAGCGTGGTGGCGGGCTGGCCGAGTCGGACGTAGCCGAGGCCGACGTCGACGATCGTCTGCATGTGGCGGGCGATCGCCGGCTGGTTGGAGAAGAACTCGAGCGCCTCCTCGCAGGACAGGTCGAGCACCTCGGAGATGTTCTTGTCCTTGAACGTGATGTCGAGCGTGTCGCGGTTGTAGCGCTTGCCCTTGCAGACCTCGCACGGGACGTAGACGTCGGGGAGGAAGTGCATCTCGATCTTGATGGTGCCGTCGCCGGCGCAGGCCTCGCAGCGGCCGCCGGAGACGTTGAACGAGAAGCGCCCGGGCAGGTAGCCACGGACCTTGGCCTCCTGGGTCTGGGCGAACAGCTTGCGGATGTGGTCGAACACGCCGGTGTAGGTGGCGGGGTTCGAGCGCGGGGTGCGGCCGATCGGCGACTGGTCGATGTTGATGACCTTGTCGAGGTGCTCGATGCCGGTGACCGCCTTGTGGAGGCCCGGGGGCGTGCGGCTCTTGTAGATCCGCTGCATGAGGACCCGGTACAGGATGTCGTTGACGAGCGTGGACTTGCCCGAGCCCGACACGCCGGTGACCGTGACGAAGCACCCGAGGGGGAACTCGACGTCGATGCCCCGCAGGTTGTGCTCCCGAGCACCCTTGACCGTGAGCCAGGCCTCGTTCGGCTGCCGGCGCACCTCGGGGACCGGGATGCTGCGCTTGCCGGACATGTACTGCCCGGTGATCGAGGCCTTGTTCTTCAGGAGCTGCTTGTAGGTGCCGGAGTGCACGATGGCGCCGCCGTGCTCCCCTGCCCCGGGCCCGATGTCGACGATGTGGTCGGCCACCCGCATCGTGTCCTCGTCGTGCTCGACGACGAGCACGGTGTTGCCGAGGTCCCGCAGGCGCACCAGCGTCTCGATGAGCCGGTGGTTGTCGCGCTGGTGCAGCCCGATCGAGGGTTCGTCGAGGACGTAGAGCACGCCGACCAACCCGCTGCCGATCTGGGACGCCAGCCGGATCCGCTGGGCCTCGCCACCGGCGAGGGTGGCCGCGGAGCGGTGCAGCGACAGGTAGTCGAGGCCGACGTCGAGGAGGAAGCCCATCCGGGCGTTGATCTCCTTGATGATGCGCTCGGCGATGAGGCGGTCCCGCTCCGAGAGGTCGAGCTCGACGAGCACCTCGGCGGCTTCGCGGATCGACATCGTCGACAGCTCGTGGATGGTCCGGTCGTTGACCGTGACGCCGAGCGACAGGGGCTTGAGGCGCGCGCCGCCGCACTCCGGGCAGGGCACCTCCCGCATGTAGCCCTCGATCTGCTCGCGGGCGGTGTCGGACTCGGCCTCGGAGTGGCGTCGCTGGAGGTACGGGACGGCGCCCTCGTAGCGGGCCTGGTAGCTGCGCTGGCGCCCGTAGCGGTTCTTGTAGCTGACCTGCACCTTGCCCTTGGTGCCGTAGAGCATCACCTTGCGCTGCGGCTTCGTCAGCCGGCCGAAGGGCACGTCGAGCGGGACGTCGTTGGCCGTGGCCACCGATTCGATGAGCCGCTTGAAGTACGGCGTGCGCCCGCCGGCGAAGGGGGCGATGGCGCCCTCGTCGAGGGTGAGGTCGGGGTTGGGGACCACCAGCTCGGGGTCGACCTCGAACCGGGTGCCGAGCCCGTCGCAGTGCTCGCAGGCGCCGTAGGGCGAGTTGAACGAGAAGTTGCGGGGGGCCAGCTCGTCGAAGCTCAGTCCGCAGGTGGGGCAGGCCAGGTGCTGGGAGAACGTGAGGGTCTCCTCCTCGACCTCGCCCTCCCGCGGGACGATCTGCACCTCGGCCACGCCGTCGGCGAGGCGCAGCGCGGTCTCGAGCGAGTCCGTGAGGCGCCGCTCGATGCCGTCGCGCAGGACGAGCCGGTCGACGATGACCTCGATGGTGTGCTGCTCGTAGCGGGCGAGGTCGACCGACTCGGTGAGCTCGTGGACCTCGCCGTCGATCCGGGCGCGGGCGAAGCCTTGGCTCGCCAGGTCGGAGAGGAGCGTCTCGTAGGTGCCCTTGCGGCCCCGCACCACCGGCGCCAGCACCTGGAAGCGGGTGCCCTCGGGCAGCTCGAGGATGCGGTCGACGATCTGCTGGGGGGTCTGGCGGGTGATGACGGTGCCGTCGTTCGGGCAGTGGGGCACGCCGACCCGGGCGAAGAGCAGGCGGAGGTAGTCGTAGACCTCGGTGATCGTGCCGACGGTGGACCGCGGGTTGCGGGACGCGCTCTTCTGGTCGATGGAGATGGCGGGCGACAGCCCCTCGATGAACTCGACGTCGGGCTTGTCCATCTGGCCGAGGAACTGGCGGGCGTAGGACGACAGCGACTCGACGTAGCGCCGCTGGCCCTCGGCGTAGATGGTGTCGAACGCGAGCGACGACTTGCCGGAGCCGGAGAGCCCCGTGAAGACGATGAGCTTGTCGCGCGGGAGCTCGAGGGAGACGTTGCGGAGGTTGTGCTCGCGGGCGCCGCGGATGACGATCGACTCGGTCACCGGGTCAGGCTACCAACCGCGCCAACCCGATCGAACGGATGTTCGTCACACCTCAGATCGGCGGTGGCAGCGCCACATCAGGGATCGGGACGGAGTCGGGTCACGGTCCAGTTCCCCCAGACGACCTCGGCCCGGTCGGCGTCGAACGCGCCCGTCGACGTGGTGTAGGCCCCGAGCTCCCCTGGCGTCACGACGAGTACCTCGTTCACGCCGACGTCAGCGGCCTCGTCGAAGAATTGGTCGAGGTCGTCGGGCGGCACGAACAGCCACCGAGCGTCGTCGAGGTGGTCCCAGGCGAGTCGGGGGACGAGCGCGGCCACCGAGACCAGGACCGGTCGATCGTCGTCCGACAGCACCGCGGCCGCATCGACCACCCCGGACACGACCGCGTCGGTGCGCTCGTGCGCCGCCTGCAGCGACGAGACGGCGACGAACCCGAGAGCGAGGGGGACGACGAGGAGCGCTCCGGCCACCAGCCGTCGCCCCTCGGGCGCCGTGCGCCGGACGAGATCCTGTGCCGCGATGACGATCGACGGCGCCACGAGAGCGAGGCCGAGCGCGAAGTACCGGCCACCCCACTCCGCCGTCCCGCCACGTTCGTACTGGGTGGCCAGAACGCCGAGCGCGTAGAGCGCAGCGGTGGCGAGCAGCACGCGCTGTGCGGGATCGGCCACGAGGCTGCGCCACGACGCGAACACGAGCACGAGCAGGGGGAAGGCCACGAGGAGTCCCGGGACCACCGAGGTCGGGGCAGATGCTGCTCCGCCCACCGCGAGCACCGCCGCGGCCCCGGCCAGGATCCGGATCCGACCTGGATCCGGCGCTGCAGCACGCGACAGCAGCGCGAGCACGAGCAGCACGACAGGCACCGCGAGCAGCAGGGCGGAACCGATGCCGATCTCACCCGAGACAGGACGCAGCCAGGTGTTGACGAGGCCGTTGACCCGACTGGTGAGCAGGTTCCCCTGCGAGCGGATGACGAACACCTCGACCCCGTCCGCGCCGAGGACCCACTGGCTGAGTCGCCCGTCGAGCACGTAGGCCCCGACGGATCCCACAGCGGCCGCTGCACCGACGACGACCCGACGGGCGACGGCGACATCACCCCGGCCGAGCACCACCGCGACGGCGAGCGCAGGACCGAGGAAGATCGCCTCCGTGCGCCACAGCGTGGCGAGGCCCAGCGCACCGGCCGCGAGCAGCGTCGGCATCAAGGGACGTGACGACTCCACGGCCCGGAGAGCCGCGATCACACCCCACACGACCGCCGCCGCAGCCAGCGAGTGCGCGATGACCAGGTAGGCGTCGAACAAGAGAGGCGATCCCACGCCGATCAGCCACAAGGTCGGGACCTCGGCGGCGGGACGCATCGAACGCGCCAGGACGGCCGCACCCACTGCCGTCACGATCGTCCCGAGGACGGATGCCACCACCATGCCGGTGGTCCCAGCCACGTCCCGGAACGGCAGCATCGTGATCGGGTACGACGGATGCTTGACGTAGGAGGCCGCACCATCCTCCACCACGACGGGGAACTCGAGCGGGAACCACTCCCCCGTGGGGTCGACCTCCGGGAGCGGGTGCGGGCGGATCCAGGTCCCCTCATCGGCCAGGACCTCCACCTGGGCGATCACCGCGCCTTCGTCGGCGCTGTAGGACACGGTCGGATCGACGACGAGCATGCCGACCCCGAGGACCAGGGCCAGGGCCAGGACGTGCACAGCCAGTTGGGCCCGACGCACGAAGCGCCGCTGTCCGGGATCCGGATGTGAGGTGGTGGTCGCCGTCACCCGCTTCTGATCGGCAGCGTCGCCCGATCGTCAAGCGGCCTGTCGGTCACACCACCTCCCTCAGCTCGCGCTTGAGCTCCTTGATCTCGTCGCGCAGCCGCGCCGCGTACTCGAACCGCAAGTCGGCGGAGGCCTCCTGCATCTCCTCCTCCAGGGTGCGGATGAGCCGCTCGAGCTCCTCGTGCGGCAGGTCGGCGAGCTCGGAGCGGACCTTCTCGGCCTCGCCCGGGCGGCGCCGGCGGCGGTCCTTGTCGGGCACCGGGGCGGACTCCGCCGGCCGCAGGTAGGCGAGGATGTCGGTGACCGCCTTGCGGATGGTCTGCGGATCGATCCCGTGCTCCTGGTTGTAGGCCGTCTGCACCGCCCGCCGACGGTTCGTCTCCGAGATGGCCCGCTGCATGGAGTCGGTGATCGTGTCGGCGTACATGATCACCTGGCCGTCGACGTTGCGGGCGGCGCGCCCGATCGTCTGGATGAGCGACGTCTCGGAGCGTAGGAAACCCTCCTTGTCGGCGTCGAGGATGGTCACGAGGGAGACCTCGGGCAGGTCGAGGCCCTCACGGAGGAGGTTGATGCCGACGAGCACGTCGAACTCGCCGAGGCGAAGGTCCCGGAGGATCTCGATGCGCTGGATCGTGTCGACCTCGCTGTGGAGGTACCGGACACGCACGCCGAGCTCCAGGAGGTAGTCGGTGAGGTCCTCGGCCATCTTCTTGGTGAGCGTGGTGACGAGCACGCGGCCGTCGGAGGCGATGACCCGGTTGATGTTGTCGATGAGGTCGTCGATCTGACCCTTGGTGGGCTTGACCACGACCTCGGGGTCGACCAGGCCCGTCGGGCGGACGATCTGCTCCACCACCTGGGTGGAGTGCTCCAGCTCGTAGGGGCCGGGCGTGGCGGAGAGGAAGACGCACTGGCCGATGCGGGTGATGAACTCCTCGAACCGCAGCGGGCGGTTGTCGGCGGCCGACGGCAGGCGGAAACCGTGCTCGATGAGGGTGGACTTGCGGCTGCGGTCGCCCTCGTACTGGCCGTGGAGCTGAGGGACGGTGACGTGGCTCTCGTCGAGGACGACGAGGAAGTCCTTCGGGAAGAAGTCGAGCAACGTGTGCGGCGGCTCGCCGGGTGAGCGGCCGTCGATCGGGGCCGAGTAGTTCTCGATGCCGTTGCAGAAGCCGACCTCCTGCATCATCTCGAGGTCGTACTGGGTGCGCATGCGCAGCCGCTGGGCCTCGAGGAGCTTGCCCTCGCGCTCGAACTGGGCGAGCCGCTCCTGGAGCTCGGCCTCGATGCGGACGATGGCGCGCTGCATGCGCTCCTCCCCCGCCACGTAGTGGGTGGCCGGGAAGACGATGAGCTCGTCGAGGGTGCCGACGCGCTCGCCGGTGAGCGGGTCGACGACGGTGATGGCCTCGACCTCGTCGCCGAACAGCTCGACCCGGACCGCCGTCTCCTCGTAGGCGGGGTGGATCTCGATCGTGTCGCCACGCACGCGGAACTTGCCGCGCACCAGGTTCATGTCGTTGCGCTCGTACTGCATGTCGACGAGCTGGCGGAGGATCGACCGCTGGTCGTGCTCCTCCCCCACCCGCACCACGAGCAGCTTGTCGCGGTACTCCTCGGGGGAGCCGAGGCCGTAGATGCACGACACCGAGGCCACGACGATGACGTCGCGCCGGGTGAGCAGCGCCGAGGTGGCCGAGTGGCGCAGGCGGTCGATCTCGTCGTTCACCGACGAGTCCTTCTCGATGTACGTGTCGCTCGAGGGCATGTAGGCCTCGGGCTGGTAGTAGTCGTAGTAGCTGACGAAGTACTCGACCCGGTTCTCGGGGAAGAACTCCCGGAACTCGCTCGCCAGCTGGGCCGCCAGCGACTTGTTGGGCGCGATGACGAGCGTGGGCCGTTGCACCTGCTCGATGGTCCAGGCGATCGTCGCGCTCTTGCCCGACCCGGTGATGCCGAGGAGCGTCTGGAACCGCTGCCCGGTGTTGACGCCCTCGGCCAGCTGCTCGATGGCCTTGGGCTGGTCGCCGGCGGGTTCGAACTCGGACACCATCTTGAACGGGGGCACGGCCCGATCGTACCGAGGGGCTGTGACAGCTCAGCCGGGGGTGGGCTGCTCCAACGCGGTGAGCCACTCCCAGCACCGCGCCACCTCGGCGTCGAGCTGCGCCAGGTCGCCGCCGTTGTCGACCACGAAGTCGGCGAGCGCCCGCCGCTCCTCCCGGCTGATCTGCGCGGCGATCCGGGCCCGGGCGTCGGCCTCGGAGAACCCTCGGTGGCGCACCAGGCGCTCGACGGCGATGTCGACCGGCGTGTCGACGACGATCACGTGGCCCAGGCCGTCGCGACGCTCGTTGAGCAGCGGGATGTCCATCACGACCACGCGATCGGTGCCGGCGTGCTCGCCGATGCGCCGGGCCATCTCGGCGTTGACCAAGGGGTGCACGAGAGCGTTCAGATCCGTGCGGGCCGCCTCGTCGTTGAACACGATGTCGGCGACCGCCTGGCGGTCCAGGTGCCCGTCGTGGGTGAGGATCCCGTCACCGAAGCGCTCGACCATGGCGTCGAGCACGGCACCGCCCGGTTCCTGCAGCTCGCGGACGATGGCATCGGCGTCGACGAGCACCGCGCCGCGCGCGACGAGCCGCTCGGCCACCGACGACTTGCCCGACCCGATGCCTCCGGTCAGCCCGACCACCAACATGACGTGCGAAGCTACCAGTCACGCATCAGCGAGCTGCCGTTCAAGTCTGCTTGACACCTGCCGATCAGAGAGGAGGCGGAGTACCCCGATGGGCGGCACGACCTCCAGGAAGTCGATGAGCGTCACCAGCGAGCGTCCCGGCGACGTCGCCGAAGAGAACGGAGCCACGGCCCCGAACGGCGTCGCCGCGCGCCCCGGTCGCCTCCTGACCGCTCGTCTGCGCAACGCCGGCGGCATCGACGAGAACGTCGACGTCCTCGCCGCCAGCGCCCTGGGTGGCGACATCGACCGCCTGCGCCCGTTCGCCCCGGCGATCCTCGCCATCCGCTGGGCCACCACGATCGCCTGCCTGGCCCTCGCCGCCGGTCCCTTCCTCGACCGCGACTACACGATCGTGGCGTGGACGATCGTCGTGCTCTCCTACACGGCGTTCCGCACCGTCACGCCCATCCGCTACGTCGGCGACACCCGCAGCCTGCTCGAGGTCCTCGCGGAGGTGGGCCTCCTCACCCTCGCGGTGGCCGCCACCGGGTACTGGACGTCGCCCTACGTGGTGAGCCTCATCACCGCGATCATGATCGCCGGGTTCGCCCGCGGCTTCGGCTTCGCCCTGCGGATCAGCGTCGTCGCGGTCCTCGCCGTCGCCCTCCCCGACATGGCCCGCGAGGACTTCGTCTGGGAGTCCGACGGCGCGATCACGCTCCAGTGGGCCGTGATCCTCATGATGGTCTCGGTCATCGCCGGCTACGCACGCCGCATCTCCGGCGAGGCCGACCGCCAGCACTCCCTGGCGCTCGACCGCCTGGGACGGCTCGCGGACGCCAACGCCCTGCTCTTCTCGCTCCACCGGGTCGCCCAGACCCTGCCCAACTCGCTCGACTACGACGAGGTCCTCGACTCGACGATCCAGCGGCTCCGGGGGCTGATGGACTTCGACGCCGTCGCCATCCTCATCGCCGACGAGACCGACGCCAGCTGGCACGTCGCCCGCCGCGAAGGCCTCCGCCTGAGCGAGCGGGTCGAGCTCGCCCAGCTGCCCTCGGTCCTGCGCACCACCGCCGAGCGACGCGAGCTCGTCGTGCGCAACGAGCTGCTCAACAACAACCCCGGCCTCGCCCCGTCAATGGGCTCAGGGGTCTACGCCCCGCTCAGCGCCCGTGGGTCGCTGATCGGGCTCATCAGCCTGGAGCACAAGGACGAGCGGCACTTCACCCAGCGCGACGTCGAGCTGATCAACGGCTTCGTCGAGCCCGTGGCCCTCGCCATCGACAACGCCCGGTGGTTCACCCGCCTCCGCACCGTGGGCGCCGACGAGGAGCGCACCCGCATCGCCCGGGAGCTCCACGACCGCATCGGCCAGTCGCTGGCCTACCTGGCCTTCGAGCTCGACCGGATCGTGTCGGCCCAGGGCCGGGGCGACGACATCCGTCCGTCGCTCGACCAGCTGCGCGACGACGTCCGTGGCGTCATCGGCGAGGTGCGCGACACCCTCTACGACCTCCGCACCGACGTCTCGGACAACCAGGACCTCGCCGACACGCTCGACCAGTTCATCCAGCGCCTGAAGGACCGCACGGGCCTCGAGATCGCGCTGTACGCCGACCGCGGCCCCCGTCTCCCCATCCTCCAGGAGCGGGAGATGTGGCGCATCGCCCAGGAGGCGCTCACCAACGTGGAGCGCCACGCCAAGGCCAGCCGGGTGCGCGTGCTCTGGCGCTGCAACGGCCAGGCCGCCGCCCTCGAGATCGCCGACGACGGAGCCGGGTTCCCGGTCGGTCGCGCCGGCCGCATGGACTCCTACGGGATCATGGGCATGCGCGAGCGGGCCGCGAGCATCGGCGCGACCCTCGACGTACTGTCGGAACCGGGCAAGGGCACCCGGGTCCGCTGCTACCTGGCCCCGACATGACCACCAGATGGGAGATGGTGTGAGCATCCGACTCATGCTGGCCGACGACCACCGCATGCTCCGAGAGGGGCTCCGTCGCTCGATGACCGAGCACGGCTTCGATGTCGTGGGCGAGGCGTCAGACGGCGCCGAGGCGGTGGACATGGCCGGCGAGCTGCGACCCGACGTCATCTTGATGGACGTCACGATGCCCGAGCTCGACGGCGTCGAGGCCACACGCCTGGTGAAGGCGGCCAACCCGGCGGTCCGCGTCATCATGCTGACGATGCACGCCGACCAGGAGGTCCTCGCCGCGGCGATCCGCTCCGGCGCGTCGGGCTACCTGGTCAAGGACTGCTCCACCGAGGAGATCGCCGACGCCATCCGCTCGGCGGTGTCCGGTGAGACGACCCTCTCCCCCGCCCTCGCCGCCTCGATGCTCGACGAGGTCCGCCGCCTCGACGCGCCCCACGAGGCCGAGGAGGACCGCATCGTCACGAAGCGTGAGGAAGAGGTCCTCCAGCTCATCGCCGACGGCTGCTCCACGCCCGAGGTCGCCGAGCGGCTCTACATCAGCCAGAAGACGGTGAAGAACCACCTGGCCAGCATCTACCAGAAGCTCGACGCCCGGGATCGGACCCAGGCGGTCCTGCAGGCGGTGCGCATGGGCATCGTGTCACTGGACTGACGCTCTGCGTGGTCGAAATAGGCCGAATTCCCTATTCATGATCCGCCGGGATCCGCCGATGGTTACTGCGACAGAAGGAATTGGTCCCCCGCAGTGGGGTCCGGTAACCAACCAAAGGGAGTCCAACCCCATGCTGAACCAGTTCAACGTGCTCGTGTCGTGGATCAAGGCCCGCATCAACGATGAGCGTGGCGCCTCGCTCGTGGAGTACGCCCTCCTCGTGGCCCTCATCGCCGTCGTCTGCATCGCCGCGGTGACCTTCCTCGGCGAGACCGCCAGCACCCAGCTCTCGAACGTCGGCACCGCCATCGACGGCGCCAACTGATCGAGCTTCATCACGCTGCAGTGGCGCCGGGTCGGGATCAGCTCCCGGCCCGGCGCTTCTGCTGTACGGCTTCGGGAAGGAGACCGACGTGAGCACACACAGCTCGTCCGACCAGTCCCCGGCCAGCCACCTCGACGACTCCGAGCGCGGTGCCTCCCTCGTGGAGTACGCCCTGCTCGTCGCTCTGATCGCCGTGGTCTGCATCGGCGCAGTCGCCTTCCTCGGCGAGACCACGGGCCGCGACCTCTCGGAATCGACGAGCCAGATGTTCCTGTCCGGCTGAACCGGCGAACCCGCAGATGCGTCGAGGCCCCGGAGGTGCTCCGGGGCCTCGACGCGTCCGGGCTCAGGACGTACGCGGGCCTAGGACCCGCTCCCCACCTCGCTGTCGACCCGGCGGAAGATCCTCCAGCCCGTGGTGCCATCCGAGGCCGCCACGGACCCTTCGAGGAGCGGCACGGGATCGTCCGCCGTCCACTGATCCGACGCCATCAGGACGTCGGCAACCGACGTCTCGAGCTCCCAGATGACGACATCGATGGCGTACTCGTCGAGGATCGCGAGGACGTCCCGACCGCCGTGGAGTCGAATCATCTCCTCGAAGGTCTCCACGCTGTAGAAGTCGAAGCGATCGTCGAAGAAGACGGTGCCGTTCGGACCGTGACGGTACTCGAGGTAGTTGCCCACCCGGTCCCGATAGGCGACGCGGACGTCGTGGGCCGGGAGGATCCCCTCCTCCTCGAGGGCGAGGATCTCCGCTATGGGGTAGCCCGTCAGGTCCAGCTGGTCCCCTCGCGGCATCCCGAGAGCCAGCACCAGCACACCTGCGGCGCCGATCGCCACGAGCGCACGCCCGAAGTTCCCGCGGTCACGGACCTGCAGCTGCCCGAGGCTCGGTGCACCGCAGGCGAGGAGCGGCGTGAGGACCAACGCCGCGACAGGGACGTTGCGCGCACCCAACATCGCTGCGGCGACGAAGACCACCGCCGGCACGACGCGCTCCCACCTCCGGCAGCGGCTGGCGGCGAGGACGGCGAGGAGCAGCTGCGCGAGGAAGAACCGGGACGCCCATTCGGAGAAGTCGGGTGAGCGCCACTCCGAGACCGCCTGGAGCGGTTCGCTGCGCTCGAGCAGGGTGACGGGGAACACGAGGATCCGACCGGCCACGGGCGATGCGAGCCCGCCCACGAGCGTCCCGAGGACGGCCCAGCCGGTCACCCTGGTGAGGCGCCCGAGCTCCCCGCCGTCCAGGCGACGTCCGACGAGGAGCGTCCCCAGCAGCACGAGGCCGAGCGGGAAGGAGCCGTGGCTGTTGACCCAGACCCACATGACCGGGACGACCGCCCACACCGGTCCGCGCTCGCTCAGGAACCAGAGCAGACCGAAGCAGACGAGACCGAACATCAGGGGCCGCTCCACCCAGAAGGAGGCGCCGACGACCACCCCGACGGCCGCGACCAGGAACCTGCCGATGGCTGTCGGGGCCTCTCGACCCAGCCACCACGTCACGAGCGCCACACCGATGGCGAGCACCATGTGGAGCACGCGGACGGACCACAGGCCGGCCGACTCGTCGAGGGCGGCGTAGATCAGCGAGACGAGCCAGGACTGGACGGTCCACGGGTCGCCCACGCCGTGGAACGTGTACGGATCGACGCTCGGCACGGCACCGGTGTCGAGGATGATCCGACCGGTGGCGAGGTGGGTGAAGAAGCTGTTGTCAGCGAGCTGGGCTGCGCCGAAGTAGGCGGCGACCGCCATGAGGACCGCCGCGAGACCCCAGCCCAGCGTGAGGCCGCCCTCGCTCGCGACGCCATCCGTCGCGGCGTCCGCGCTGCCGCCCGCCTCGTCCACGGCGCCGGTCAGCTGAAGCTCTCGCGGATGTTGATGATGGCGGGGCCCAGCACGACGACGAACAGCGCCGGGAAGACGCAGAACACCATCGGCACCATCATCTTCACCGGTGCCTTCTGGGCTCGCTCTTGGGCCAGCTGGCGGCGCTTGATGCGCATCTCGTCGGCCTGGGACCGCAGGACCCGGCCGATCGACACGCCGAAGGTGTCGGCCTGGAGGATCGAGAGCACGAACGACCGGATCTCCGGCACGTCCGTGCGCTCCTCGAGCGCGCGCATGGCGTCGGCGCGGCTGGAGCCGGCTCGCACCTCGCCCAGCATCCGGGAGAACTCGTCGGACAGGGCCCCGGGCACCGACTGCACGACCCGATCGATGGCCTGCTCGAAGCCCAGGCCGGCCTCGACCGAGATCACGAGGATGTCCATGATGTCGGGTAGCTGGCGCCGCAGCTCGTACTGGCGGGCCTCGACGTTGCGGTTGAGGATGGCGTCGGGCCCGGCGATGAGCGCGAAGGCAGCGAAGCCGAAGACCGCGTGCTGCATCATCCCGTCCATCCCGAGCGGGTTGACCAGGTACCACACGACGAACACGACGGGCACGAGGGCCACGGTGATGACGCGCACGGCGAGGAAGCGATCGGCAGCGTCGGGACCAGCCTTGCCGGACCTGATGAGCTTCTGCTTCACCTGATCGACGTAGCCGACGGGCGTGAAGCGCCGTCCCAGGCCGGTCAGGCCCTGGAGGACGGGCTTGATCGCCCGGTCCGAGAGCGGGTTGAGCAGCTCCTGGTCGCGGACGTTCTCGACCTCGTAGCCGTCGAGCTGCCGGAGCGAGTCGCGGACGACCGATCGGTCCTCGGCCTGAGAGAGGAAGAAGTAGATGGCGAGACCGATCGCGACACCGATCCCGATGACGACCAGCTCGAGGGGCAGGTCAGATGTCAACCTCGATCACCTTCTTCATCCAGTAGAAGCCGACGCCGGCGAGGATGATCGCCCCACCGAGCAGGAAGTTGCCGAGCCGCGTGTCGAACAGCGCGGAGATGTAGTCACGGTTCAGCATCCACATCGCGATGCCGAGCCCGATCGGGAGGAGCCCGAGCACGATGGCGCTGATCTTGCCCTCGGCGGTGAGCGCCGCGACGTCACGGCGGAGCCGCTCGCGCTGGGTCATCGTGTCGGCCACGGTCAGGAGGAGCTCCGCGAGGTTGCCGCCGACCTCCCGCTGGATGCGGATGGCCATGACCGCCCACGCGAAGTCGCCGCTGTCCATGCGCTCCGCCGAGGCCTCGAGCGACTCCTCGAGGGGCCGACCGAGACGAGATTCGGTGACGACCCGTCGGAGCTCCTGACCCATCGGCTCAGAGACCTCACGGGACACCGCCTCGACGCCCTGCATGAGGGAGTAGCCGGCCCGCAGCGTGCCGGACAGCAGCTGGAGGGTGTCCGGCAGCTGCGACTCGAACGCCTTCTGGCGACGGGAGGCGAGGAAGTTGACCACCGCCGGCGGGATGAGGATGCCGATCAGCACCACGACCACCGCACCGAGCAGGTTCCTCGTCAGCACGAGGGCGAGCAGGAGGAGGAGACCGACGCCGGCGGCGTAGAAGAACAGGGCCTCGGCAGCGCGGAGGGGCAGGTTCGCCCGCTCGAGCATGGCCTCGATCTTGGCCAGCAGGCCCTGGCGCTCGGCGAAGCCCTCGGTGAGGCTGACCGCTCGCTGGATGAACGCGGTCTTCGCGAGGGAGCTGTCGCCCTCGTCGTCGTACGGCGAGGGGGCGGCGGGTTCGGTGTACTGCTCGAGCACGGCGTCGAGGCTGCCGGCATCGGGAGTCAGCAGCGACACCACGGCGTAGATCGCGAGCGCCACTGCGAGCAGGACGAGCCCGATGCCGATCAGCAAGCCGTTGTCCCTCAGGAAGCCCACGCCGCCGGGTTCGCTCGCAGTCACCGGACGTAGGTTCGCGGCCCCCTCGGCGACGCCGCCGCTGACGAACGACACCGAGGTCGACGCATCGGCCACGTCCAGCTCCAGGTCGACCGGACCGGTGCCCTCTGCCGAGGCGTAGGTGAGCACGTGGTTGTCGGCGACGACGGCTGCGTAGCCCTCGAGCACGTCGGCGATGGCCGACGGGCTCTCCTGGGCGGTGTAGATGCCACCGGTGGCATCGGTGAGGCTGCGCAGCGTGCCGCCGTCGACGCCTCGGTTCTCGAGGCCGAGCGTGTACAGCGTCGCCCGCGACGTGACGAGTGCGCCGCGGGCACGACTCCCGGTGACCGTCGACGAGGTGATCGGGCCACCCGCGACCAAGATGATCTCGCGCTGGCGGCCTTCGCCCGTGGCGACGAGGTCGGACGCTGTGACGACGCCGTTGAGCAGCGAGCTGCCGCCGCTCGGGGCCAGGTTCTCGACCGCCGCGAGCAGCCGCTCCCGATCCGTCGTGAGCCGCTGCACCACCCGAGCGGCGTTCCCACCGAACGAGACCAGCCCGATGGTCTGGCCCTCCGGGGCGTCGCGGATGATCGCGGACACCGCCTCGCGCGTCTGGACGAGCGCGCCGCCGGCGTCCATCGCCTCGGAGGTGTCCACCGCGATGACGAGCGCCGAGCGGGTGGCCGGCAGGGCGCTGACCGCGTTGACCGAGCGCTCCTCACCGTTCTCCCGGATGGTCGCGCCCTCGAGGGCTGCGGGGTCACCGCTGTACTCGACGACCATGCGGACGTCGGTGGGGTCGGTGCTGTCGATCGAGCGGATCCGCAGCCGCTCGGAGCTGTCCTGGTCCTGGGCGACCGCTCCTGGGGCCCACCCGGCGAGGGCGACGAGGAGGAGGGCGCAGACGAGCGCCAGACGTCGCCTCACCGACCCACCGCCCGCTGCCCCATCGGCTCGGGCTGGAACACCTCGGGGCCGAGGCGGATGCCGAGGTCGGCGAGCTTCTCGGCGAACTTCGGTCGCACGCCGGTGGCCTTGAGGTGCCCCCGGAAGCGACCGTGCTCGTCGACGCCCATGCCGTAGTCGAACAGGAAGATGTCCTGGAGGGTGATGACGTCGCCCTCCATGCCCTGCACCTCGGTGATGTGGGTGATGCGGCGGGTGCCGTCCCGCAGACGGGTGAGGTGCACGATGAGGTCGAGGGCCGACGCCATCTGCTCACGGATGGCCCGGACCGGCAGGTCGAAGCCGGCCATCAGCGTCATCGTCTCGATGCGGGACAGGGTGTCGCGGGGGCTGTTCGAGTGGACCGTCGTGATCGAGCCGTCGTGGCCCGTGTTCATGGCCTGGAGCATGTCGAGGGCCTCGCCGGAGCGGCACTCGCCCACGACGATGCGGTCGGGACGCATCCGGAGGCAGTTCTTGACCAGCTCGCGGATCGTGACCTGGCCACGGCCCTCGATGTTCGGCGGCCGGGCCTCGAGCGACAGCACGTGGTCCTGGTGGAGCTGGAGCTCCTTGGCGTCCTCGACGGTGACGATGCGCTCGTCGGAGGGGATGAACGACGACAGCACGTTGAGGGTCGTCGTCTTGCCGGTGCCGGTACCGCCGGAGACGATCACGTTGAGCCGGCCGACGACGCAGGCCTGCAGGAACCGCGCCGACTGGGCGTTCAGCGTGCCGAAGCGGATGAGGTCGTCGATCTGGAGCGGGTCGGTGGAGAACTTCCGGATGGTGAGGAAGGGGCCGCCGATCGCCAGCGGGTGGATCACCGCGTTCACGCGGGAGCCGTCGGGCAGCCGAGCGTCCACCATGGGGGTCGACTCGTCGATGCGACGGCCGACCTGGCCGACGATCTTGTCGATGATGCGACGCAGGTGCGTCTCGTCGACGAACGAGGCCGCGTCCTTCTCGATGCGACCTGACCGCTCCACGTAGACGCTCTCGGGGCCGTTCACCATGATCTCGGTGACAGCCTCCTCCTTCAGGAGCCGGTCGATCGGGCCGTAGCCGAGGATGTCGTCGGAGACGTCCTGGATGAGCTGCGCCTTGTCGGCGGCGGTCAGCGGCGTCCGCTCCTGGGCGAGGGCGGCCGACAGCTGCTCGTGGACCCGACGGCGCAGGTCCTCCTCGCTCAGCCGCTTGTCGTAGAGGATCGGGCCCAGCTCGTCGATGAGGTGGTGGTGGATCCGCTGGCGGAGCTCGTCGAGGACCGGGTCGCGCCGCTGCGCGAGCGGCGTGCCCGGGGTCCCCTGCTGTTCGTGGAGCCTCTTGTACAACGACATCGTGGCCAGTCCTCAGAAGTCGGCGGGATGCGGGTGGGGCGGTCCGGCTAGCGCCGGCGGGCGGAGCTCGGCAGGAAGTGGCCGGCCAGCTCCTCGATCGACTTGCTGACCCCCGACTTCGGGGCCGTCTGGACGACCGGCGTGCCCTTGTTGACCGACTGCGGCACGACGACGTCGCTCGGGATGAGGGCCTCGGCCTTGATCCCCAGGGTCTTCTCGACCTCGCCGATCTCGAGCTTGACCTTCGAGTTGGCCCGGTTGAGGACGAGGTGGATCTTCTCCATCGGCGTGTTCAGCAGCTTCATCGTCTGCAGGCCGATCTTCACGTTCTTGATGTTCGGGATGTCCATGCCGGCGACGAGGACGACGTCGTCGCTGGTCTCGATGAGACCCAGGACCACATCGTTGAAGTAGGCCGGCGTGTCGACGATCACGTGACCGGCGAACGAACGGAGGAGATCGATGATCCGGATCATCTCCTCGGCGCCGATCTGGTCGGCGAACGCCGGCTCCAACGGCGCGGGCAGCACGTAGAGCCCCGAGCTCTCGTGGACCGAGAGGAGGCTCTGGAGCAGGGACGCGTCGAGCTTCTGGATCGAGCTGACGGCGTCGACGATCGTGTGCTGCGGGGCGAGCTTCAGCATCACGGCGATGTCACCGAACTGGAGGTTGCCGTCGACGAGCACCACCGGACGCTCGCTGCGCTGGGCCATCGAGACCGCCAGGTTGACCGCGAGGACCGACTTGCCGGCTCCGCCCTTGGTCGAGAAGACGGTCATGACCTGGCCGAGCTCCCCCGACTGGAGGGCCGGGTCCTCGGTCGTCGTGCCGCCGGAGGGCACGTAGAGCGTCTCGGCGACCCGCTGCACGGCGGCGACGAGCTGCGCGGTGTCGACGGGCGAGCCGAGGACGTCGCGCACGCCGGCCCGGAGGGCCTGCTGGAGCAGCGCGGTCGACAGCTCCTGGCTGAGGAGGATCGCCCCGACCTCCCGATGGACGCGCACCAGCTCCTCCACCGCCGCCAGCTCGGGGCCGTAGGCACACGACGGACCGAGGATGGCGACGACGGGATGGCCGAGGAGGCGCCCCCGCAGCTCGGCGACGCTGCCGAACGTGGTGGCGTTCTCCCCCAGCTGCATGGCGAGGCGGTTGCGGACCGCCTGGTCGACGTCGACGACCGCGATGGCCATGCCAGCGGGGATCATCGGACCACCTCCGGGTCGGTGCGAGTCGAACGCACTGGGGTCAGGGGCGAAGGACATGTCACTCCCGGCCTTCGGGGCCGAACGGGGTCAGGCGGCCGCCGTCCTCGCCGGGCAGGCTCTCCTGGAGATCGAGCGGCGGGATGGCCTCTGCGGTGTAGTCGGGCGGCACGAGCGAGAGGTAGATGCTCGTCGGGTCGACCGAGGCGATCCGCTGGGCGGCCTCGGGCGGCACGGCGAAGGTGATCGTGCCGGTGCCGGTCTCGGCGGCGGCGGGGTCGACGGTCTCGCCGGGCTGGGGCACCGCCGACCGGCCGATCGCGATGATCGGGACGTCGTGGTAGAGGTAGCGGGCCGGCTGCTGGTACCGGGTCTCCTCGCCCTCCGAGCCGACCACCGGGACCGAGTCCTCGAGCTGGTTGGCGACCATGATGTTCACCCGGTCGCCGGGGACGAGGAGGCCGGCCACGCCACGCACCTGGTCGACCGACACGGTGATGGCGACGTCGCCGTCCTCGAGCCGCTCGGAGAAGGTGATGAGCGCCGCCGCGGGGTCGACGAACATGCCCTCGACGAGGACCTGGTTGGCCGACAGGTCGTTGAGCGCCACCTTGCCCTCGATCGTCTCGAGCGAGCGGGTGTAGTTGGCGGGGAGGAACTGGCGCGGGATCTCCGAGCGCTCGATGTAGCTCTCGGCCGTGGCCTGCTCGCCGGGGAGCCCCTTCGGGATGTCCTGGGCGACCTTGAACACCTCGATGAGCTCGGCGTCCTCGTTGGCGCGGTCCTCGATCCCCTGCACGTAGCTGAACAGCGCGAAGGCGGCGATGGCGCCGACTGCGATCGCTGCGATGAGGATCAACGTTCTCCTGGAGCTCAATTCGACCTCGCTCGTCCGGTGCGTGTGGGTGTGGCGGTGGCACCGGCGCCCACGCGCCGCCGCGACCTGGTGCGGTGCAGAGCCACCGCCGTGCCACTCCTTCGGCCGATTGCCCCGCGGACGTGAGGACTTTCCGTCGGGAATCCGGCGCGATGCGTCGAGCGCGGTTGCCACCCGATCCCCCCGGGCGGCCCCCGGACGCGACGGCGGAGCAGCCCCTATCCCTCGGGTGCTGCTCCGCTGTCGTCAACCGTGCTGTGCGCCCGACCTGGGTCGGACGGCCCGGATCACCCCTCGGGCTGAGCCTCGTCGGCCTCGCCCCCGGCCGGGGCGTCGCCCTCGGCGGCAGCGTCGGCCTCCGCCGCCTCGACGACGGCCTGAGCCTCCTCGGGGTGCTCGGCGTAGTACTCGGCCCACGCGGCCTCGGCGTCGGAGGGCGTCTCGGTGGCGCCACCGATGTAGTTGCCCTCGTCGTCGTAGGCGTGCTCGCCGAAGTGCTCCTGGTACTCGGCGGCGACGACACCGCCCTCGGCGGCCTGCTTGATCGAGAGGCTGATGCGGCGGCGCTGGAGGTCGAGGTCGATGATCTTGACCCAGAGCTCCTCGCCCGGCGTGACGACCTGCTCGGGGAGGTCGACATGGTGGGCCGACATCTCCGAGATGTGGACGAGTCCCTCGATGCCGTCACCCACCTGGACGAAGGCGCCGAAGGGCACGAGCTTGGTGACCCGGCCGTAGACGAGCTCGCCGACGCGGTGGTTGGAGGCGAACTCCTGCCACGGATCCTGCTGGGTGGCCTTGAGCGAGAGGCTGATGCGCTCCCGGTCGAGGTCGACCTCGAGCACCTGGACGGTGATCTCGTCGCCGACGGCCACGACCGAACCGGGGTGGTCGACGTGCTTCCACGACAGCTCGGACACGTGGACGAGGCCGTCCATGCCGCCGAGGTCGACGAAGGCGCCGAAGTTGACCACCGAGGAGACGACGCCCTGGCGGACCTCGCCCGGCTTCAGGTTGGCGAGGAAGTCCTCGCGCTGCTCCTTCTGCGTCTCCTCGAGCCAGGCCCGACGGGAGAGGACCACGTTGTTGCGGTTCTTGTCGAGCTCGATGATCTTGGCCTCGAGCGTGCGCCCGACGTAGGGCTGCAGGTCGCGGACGCGGCGCAGCTCGACGAGCGACGCCGGGAGGAAGCCCCGCAGGCCGATGTCGAGGATCAGGCCGCCCTTGACGACCTCGATGACCGGACCGGAGACGACGCCCTCGGCCTCCTTGATGGCCTCGATCGTGCCCCAGGCCCGCTCGTACTGGGCCCGCTTCTTCGACAGGATCAGGCGGCCCTCCTTGTCCTCCTTCTGGAGGACGAGGGCCTCGACGCGGTCGCCGAGCGAGACGATCTCGGAGGGGTCGACGTCGTTGCGGATCGACAGCTCGCGGCTGGGGATCACACCCTCGGACTTGTAGCCGATGTCGAGGAGGACCTCGTCGCGGTCGACCTTGACCACGGAGCCCTCGACGATCTGGCCGTCCTCGACGTCGACCATGCTCGCCGAGTACGCCTCGTCGAGGGACATGCTCCCCAGGTCGTTCTCGACGACCTGGCGGGGGGTGTACTCACCCTTCTCGTCGAAGGTCCCCATGCCGGTGGGCTCGTCGGTGGGGGTGGATGCTGCTGCGCTCGAGGGCACCTCGTCGCCGGGAGCGACGCCCTCGGCGATGTCGGTGCTGGCCTGGTCGGACACGTGATCGCCTTCTAGTGGTCTGGGTCGGGCAGCCGTCGCGGACGACGACCGGCGTGGGGTGCCACCGGGAGGTGGGCGCGGGCCCGCACGCACAGGGAGTCGATCGTATCACCCGACCCTGTCGGCGATCACCAGGAGCTCCGGGTGGTCGAGATCCGGCGGGCGCGCCGCGTAGTCGCCGGGCGTCACGGACCACAGGTGCCGCAGCCGCAGGCCGGCGGCGTCGACGAGGAGCCGCAGCTCGCGGGGCGTGAAGCACGAGGTCCACAGGTCGACCTCGGTGGCCTCGCCCGCCTCCGACCGGATGGTCGTGCGCTCGTGGTTGACCCCCCTCTCGGCGTCGAAGCCGTCGTGGTCCTCCAGGTAGCGGACCTGGAAGTAGGCAGAGAACGCCGAGAGGGCGAGCCGCCCGCCCGGTCGCAGGGCCCGTGACATCCCGACGAGCACGTCGAGGTCGGGGTCGATCGACGACGCGCCCTCCGCCGCGGGCCCGGCGACGAGGCCGAAGGCGCCCTGGCACAGCGAGATGGCGGCGTCGAACTCGGCCTCGAACGACAGGGCTCGGGCATCGGCGCGCGAGAACGTGACGCCGTCGGGGGCGTCACGCCGGGCGAGGTCGACGAAGCGCTGGGAGATGTCGACGCCGTGGACCTCGATGCCCCGGCGGCCCAGCGCGTGGGCGTGGCGCCCCGGGCCGCAGCCCACGTCGAGGACCCGGTCCCCGGGTCGCAGGTCGAGCGCCGACACCAGGTGGTCGACCTCCTGCTCGGTGCCCTTGGTGAACGAGTACCGCAGGTACGCGGCGCCCATGTGGTCGGCCAGCCCCTCGAACCAGTGGGAGCCGCCGCTCACAGGCCGCCTGCGATCAGTAGATCGGCCCCGGCGCCGGGCACTCCCAGCCCGGCGGGACGAGGCGCCACTCCTTGTAGTCGTTGAGCTCGCCGCAGGCCGAGTTCGTCGTCGCCAAGGCGTACGCCACCGACAGGAGCGCGTAGAGCACGACGGCGAGGGCGATGTAGGTGATGGGGCCGCTGCGCGTGCGCTGGGCGTTCCGCTTCGACATCGGCGGCCACCGTACCGGTCGCGGGCGCCGCCGTGGCGGAGCGCGCGCCCCTAGCCCTTGGCATCGGCCCAGCTGTCGCCGAACGAGAGGTTCACCTCGAGCGGAACCCGGAGGTCGAAGGCGTCGGCCATCGTGGCGACGGTGAGGTCGGCGACGGCGTCGTGCTCGGTCGGGTCGACCTCGAGGAGCACCTCGTCGTGCACCTGCAGGACGATGCGGCTGCGGCTCCCGCGTGCCTCCAGGGCGTCGTCGAGGCGCACGAGGGCGACCTTGAAGATGTCGGCGGCGAGGCCCTGGATGCCGGCGTTCATCGCCTGGCGCTCGCCCGCCTGGCGGATGCGGAAGTTGGAGGAGGCGAGCTCGGGGATCTGGCGTCGGCGCCCGAAGAGGGTCTCGGTGTAGCCCCGCTGGCGGGCCTCCTCGACCGTGCGCTCCATGTAGTCCTTGACCGCCGGGAAGGCCACGAAGTACGCGTCGAGGATGACCGCGGCCTCCTCGGTGGGGATGTTCAGCCGCTGCCCGAGGCCGTAGGCCTCCATCCCGTAGGCGAGGCCGTAGGACACCATCTTGGCCTTCGAGCGCTGCTCGATCGTGACCGCGGTGGGCTCGACGCCGAAGACCCGCGAGGCGGTGGCGTTGTGGATGTCCTGGCCGGACTCGAACGCCGCGATCAGCCCAGGGTCCTCGGCGAGGTGCGCGATGCACCGCAGCTCGATCTGGTTGTAGTCGGCGACGAGCAGCTCGAACCCGGTGCCGGGCACGAAGGCGCGGCGGAACTCCCGGCCCTGCTTGGTGCGCACGGGGATGTTGTGGAGGTTCGGGGCGTCGGAGCTGAGCCGGCCCGTCCGAGCGACGGTCTGGTTGAAGGTGGCGTGGATGCGACCGTCCGGCGCGACCTCGGCGAGCAGCCCCTCGCCGTAGGTGGAGCGCAGCTTCTCGACCTCCCGGTAGCGCAGGAGGTGGTCGATGATCGGGTGCTGCCCCTGGAGCTTCTCGAGCGAGGCGGCGTCGGTGGAGTAGCCCGTCTTCGTCTTCTTCTGCGGGGTGAGGCCGAGGCGGTCGAAGAGGACCTCGCGCAGCTGCTTGGTCGAGTTGACGTTGAACTCGCCGCCGGCGTCCTCGTGCACCGCGTGCGTCAGCTCGGCCGCCTCGGCGGTGAGGTCGCGGTGCAGTCGCCGGAGGACGTCGACGTCGACCCCGATGCCGACCGACTCCATCCGGGCCAGCACCCGCACGAGCGGGACCTCGATCTCGTCGTGGAGCCGACGGAGCCCCTGGGCGTCGAGCGCGGCCTCGATCGGCTCGACGAGGCGCGACACGGCCAGGGCCCGGCAGGCGGCCGACGCCGCGTCGTCGACCTCGCCACCGCCGAGGTCGAGCCGGCCCTCCTCGGCCGGGGACTCCTCGGGCAGCCGCAGGCGGCAGTGGCGTCCGAGCAGGTCCTCGAGGAGGTAGCGGGCCTCGGCGGGGTCGAGGAGGTAGGCGGCGAGCATCGTGTCGAGGCGGAGCGTGCGCACGTCGACGCCGAGCCCCGCGAGCGCCCGCAGCAGGGGCTTGGCGTCGTGGGCGACGATCCCCGGCCCGCCGTCGCCGACGAACCGGCCGAGCGCCGCGACCACGTCGGGCTCGACGAGCACGGTGGCCGGCACCCACGCCGTGGCCCCCGACGCCGGGTCGGTGACGACGGCCAGCCCGTTGATCGGCGACCGGCCGGGGGCGCCCCAGGAGGCGTCGCGCCACGACGGCGTCCCCCGCCACCCCGCTGCGACGCCGACCGGTCCGTCGGCCCGGGCGAGGGCGTCGAGCGCCCTGACGGCCGCCGGGCCGTCGAGCTCGTCGACCTCGGCGACGAGCACGTCGAGCCCCCCGCCGCCATCGGTGGGCGCGGGCTCGGCGCCCATGGCCTCCTGGAGCCGCTCGACCAAGCTGTGGAACTCGAGGAAGTCGATGAGCTGGCGCAGTGCCTCGGGGTCGACGCGCTCGGACGACAGCGGCCGCGGCTCGACGTCGATCTCGAGGTCCCGCCGCAGGACCATGACCTCGGCGTTGCTCCGGACCTGCGCCTCGTTGGCGGCGAGGTTCTCACGGAGCTTCGGCGTCTGCGCGTCGAGGGCCTCGAAGATGCCGTCGAGCCCGCCGTAGGTGTTGACGAGCTTCGCCGCCGTCTTCTCCCCCACCCCGGGCACGCCGGGCAGGTTGTCCGACGGGTCGCCGCGGAGGGCCGCGTACTGGACGTAGTCGACGGGGCGCACCCCCGTGCGCTCGAGGATGCCGGCCTCGTCGTAGAGGGCGTAGTCGGACACGCCGCGCTTGTTGTAGAGGACCTTCACGTGCGGGTCCTCGACCAGCTGGTAGGTGTCGCGGTCACCGGTGACGATCAGCACGTCGTCGCCACGGTCCCGCGCCGCGGTGGCCAGGCTGGCGATGATGTCGTCGGCCTCGAAGCCGGGCATCTCGACGATCGGCAGGTCGAGGACCTCGAGGACCTGGCGCACCAGCCCCATCTGCTGGCGGAGGATGTCCGGCGCGGCCTCCCGCGTGCCCTTGTAGTCCGGCACCGCCTCGTGGCGGAACGTGGGCTCCGGGCGGTCGAAGGCCACCACCACGCCGTCGGGGCGGTGGTCGCGCACCAGGTTCACCAGCATGGAGGTGAAGCCGTAGACGGCGTTGGTGACCTGCCCGGAGGCGGTGGTGAGGTCGGTCGGGAGGGCGAAGAACGCGCGGTAGGTGAGCGAGTTCCCGTCGAGCAGCATGAGGCGGGCCACGCGGGCCAGCCTACGCAGGGGGTGTGACGGCCCCGTCGATCACCTGCTGGGCGACGTCCTTCATCGTGCGCCGCTCCCGCATCGCGGTGCGCTGGATGAACGTGAACGCGTCGCCCTCGGGCATCGAGTGCTCGTCCATCAGCTTGCCCTTGGCCCGCTCCACGACCTTGCGGGTCTCGAGCTGGTCCTCCAGGTTCGACGTGGCCGCGTGCAGCTCCTTGATCTCCTGGAACCGCCCGAGCGCGACCTCGACCGCGGGCACGAGCTCGCTGCGCTGGAACGGCTTCACGAGGTAGGCCATCGCGCCGGCGTCGCGGGCCTGCTCGATGAGGTCACGCTGGCTGAACGCGGTGAGGATCAGCACCGCGGCCCGGCGGTCGGAGGTGATCTCCCGGGCCGCCGTGAGGCCGTCCATGCCGGGCATCTTGATGTCGAGGATCGCCAGGTCCGGCTCGAGGTCCTTGACCATCTGGACCGCCTCGTCGCCCCGGCCGGTCTCCCCGACGATCTCGTAGCCCTCCTCCTCGAGGGTCTCCTTCAGGTCGAGGCGGATGATGGCCTCGTCCTCTGCGATCACGACTCGTGTGGGCAAGTGGTCTCTCCAGTGCGGCGGATCAGCGGGATCCGTCAGCGGACATGGGCGGTGCGGCCAGCGCGACGAGCTCGTCGAGGAGCTCGTCCTGGACGGTCTCGAGCCGTCGGACCTCGGCGGCCAGCTCGTCGCGGCTGCGCTGGATCGCGGCGGCGTGCCGGGCGGCGTCGCGGTGCTCGCGCTCGGCCAGCGGCGTCTCCGACACGAGGGACCGCAGGCGTGCGTCGTCGGCCTCCTGCACGAAGTGCACGAGCTGCTCGTCGGCCACCCCGAGGTCGACCCGCAGCTGCTTCAGCCGCTCGGCCACCTCGGTCAGCCGACGCTCGATGAGCGACCGCGACATGGCGCCAGTGTAGGAGAGCGACAGCACCGCCCTCGTCGCTCTGCGTGCCCGGGGCGGGACTCGAACCCGCACGCCCTCTCGGACAAGGGATTTTGAGTCCCCCGCGTCTGCCATTCCGCCACCCGGGCCGGGCGACGCCTCAGCGTAACCTCTGGGTCCGACCCCCGGTCAGACGCTCGACACACCCACCACCAGGACGCTCCCCCTCTGATGATCGCCTTCACCTTCCCCGGACAGGGGTCCCAGAAGCCCGGCATGGGCGCCGCCTGGGCCGACCACCCCTCCTGGGAGCTGGTCGCCGAGGCGTCCGAGGCCGCCGGCCGGGACCTCGCGGCGCTGCTGCTCGAGGCCGACGCCGACGAGCTCGTCCAGACGCACAACGCCCAGCTCGCCACGTTCCTCACCTCCCTGGTCGTGCTCGACGCCGTGGAGCGGACCGGCGTGGAGCCGGCGCGGGTCGCCGGCCACAGCCTCGGCGAGTACACGGCGCTGGTCGCCTCGGGTGCCGTGTCGTTCGAGGACGGCGTCCGCCTCGTCACCGAGCGGGGCAACGCCATGAAGGCGGCAGCCGAGGAGCACGACGGCACGATGGCCGCCGTCCTCGGCCTCGACGACGACAAGGTCGAGGTCGCCTGCGCGCGCGTCGACGGCGACGTGTGGGTCGCCAACTTCAACGCCCCGGGCCAGGTCGTCATCGCCGGCGCCCCGGACGCCCTCGAGCAGGCCGGCGCCGCCGCCAAGGAGCTCGGGGCCAAGCGGGTGATGGCCATCGCCGTCGGCGGTGCCTTCCACACGCCGTTCATGGCCCCGGCGCGGGACCGCCTCCGCAAGGCGCTCGATGCCACCGACTGGCGGGACCCCGCCGTCCCGGTGCACGCCAACGTCGACGCGATGCCCCACGGCGCCGGGTCGGAGTGGAGCGGCCTGCTCTCCGCGCAGCTCACCAGCCCGGTGCGCTGGCGCCACACGCTGCACGAGCTCGACGCCGCCGGCGTGACGACCTTCGTCGAGCTCGGTCCGGGCACCGTGCTCACCGGCATGGCCAAGCGCACGGTCAGCGGCGCCCGCACCCTCTCGGTGTCCTCCCCGGCCGACCTCGACGCGCTCCTCGAGGCGCTGTCGCAGTCGCCCGCCACCGGCGCGGCCGACGTCGGCCAGCGCGACGGCGAGCACCTCTTCGCCACCGAGCGGATGGTGGTGAGCCCGGCCGCCGGCATCTTCACCCCCGAGGGCACCCTCGAGCCCGGCGCGCACCTCGCCCCCGGGCACCTCCTCGGCCACGTGGCCGACCACGACGTCCGCTCGCCCTTCGACGGCGCCCTCATGGGTTGGCTGGCCGTCGAGGGTGAGCGCGTCACGACGAGCCAACCCATCGCCTGGCTGAGGACGGTCTGAACATGCGTGGAGCCCAGATCAAGGGGTGGGGCTCGGCCCTCCCCGAGAAGGTCGTCACCAACAAGGACCTCGAGAGCACGCTCGACACCAACGACGAGTGGATCGTCGAGCGCACCGGCATCCGCGAGCGCCGCATCGGCGGCAGCACGTCGGGCCTCGCGATCGAGGCGTCGCGCCTCGCGATGGCGCGCGCCGGGTGGGAGCCAGAGACCGTCGACCTGCTCATCCTGGCCACGACGAGCCCCGACCAGCAGATCCCGGCGTCGGCCTCCACGGTCCAGAACGAGCTGGGCCTCACCTGCGGGGCGTTCGACCTCAACGCGGCCTGCTCCGGGTTCGTGTACGCCCTCGTGGCCGCCCACGGCTTCGTGCAGACGGGCCTGTCCCGCATCCTCGTCATCGGCTCGGACACGCTCAGCCGCCTCACCGACTGGGAGGACCGGGGCACCGCGATCCTCTTCGCCGACGGCGCCGGCGCCGCCGCCGTCGAGGCGGTCGACGGCCCCGGCGAGCTGCTCGGCTACGACCTCGGCTCCGACGGATCGGCCCGCCACATCCTGGACGCCGACATCGGCGGCTACATGCACATGGACGGCAAGGAGGTGTTCCGGCGGGCGGTGCGGGTCATGGTCGCATCGGGGAACGCCGCGCTCGAGCGCGCCGGCCTCACGATCGACGACATCGACCACGTCGTCCCGCACCAGGCGAACATCCGGATCATCGAGTCGGCCTGCAAGAAGCTCGGCGTGCCCGTGGAGAAGGCCGTGACGGTCCTCGACCGCACCGGCAACACGTCCGCGGCGTCGATCCCCCTCGCGCTCGTCGACGGCGTCGACTCGGGGCGGATCCAGCCCGGCGACACGATCCTCTTCGTGGGGTTCGGTGCCGGCATGACCTGGGCCTCGGCCGTCGTGAGGTGGCAGCCGTGAGCCCGGCCGACGCCCCCTCCTCCGGCCGGGTCGTCCTCGTCACCGGCGGCAACCGCGGCATCGGCCTCGCCACCGCCACCGCCTTCGCCGACGCCGGCCACCGGGTGGCGGTCACCTACCGCTCGCAGGCGCCGGACGACGACCGCTTCCTCTGCGTGCCGTGCGACGTGGCCGACACCGCCCAGGTCGAGGCCGCGTTCGAGAAGGTCGAGTCCGAGCTGGGCCCGGTCGAGGTCCTCGTCGCCAACGCCGGCATGACCCGCGACGGGCTCGTGCTGCGGATGTCCGACGACGACTTCGCCGACGTGCTCGACACCAACCTCACCGGCGCGTTCCGGTGCGCCCGGCGGGCCGTGAAGCAGATGATGCGCGCCCGCTGGGGTCGCATCGTCCTGCTGTCCTCGATCGTCGGCACCGCCGGACAGGCAGGCCAGGCCAACTACGCGGCGTCGAAGGCCGGGCTCGTCGGCCTGGCCCGCTCGCTGGCCCGGGAGTTCGCATCCCGCAACGTCACGGTCAACGTCGTCGCGCCGGGTCCGATCGCCACGGACATGACCGACGCCCTCACCGACGACCAGCGCGCGGCCATGGGCCAGGCCGTGCCCCTCGGCCGCTTCGGCACGCCCGACGAGGTCGCCGCCACCATCCGCTTCCTCGCCTCCGACGAGGCCGGGTACATCACCGGTGCGGTGATCCCGGTCGACGGCGGTTTGGGCATGGGAAGCTGACCCGACCCATCATTCCCCGGGGCCCCGTGCCCCACGACACCCACCCACGAACGGAGCAGCAGTGAGCGAAGCCGAGAACTTCGAGCGTTTCAAGAAGTGCGCAGTCGAGGTCCTGGACGTGGAGGCCGACCAGGTCACGCGCGAGGCCCGCTTCGCCGACGACCTCGACGCCGATAGCCTCGACCTCGTCGAGCTCGTCATGGCCCTCGAGGAGGAGTTCGACGTGAGCGTCGACGAGGAGGAGCTCGAAGGCATCGAGACCGTCGGGGCGGCGTTCGACCTCATCACCTCGAAGCTCTGATGTCCGCCCGCCGCGTCGCCGTCACCGGCATCGGCGTCGTCGCGCCGTGCGGCATCGGCGCGGAGGCGTTCTGGGAGGGCCTGCTCGGTCCGGCACCCGCCGGGTCCGAGCGGCCCATCCCCGACTTCGATCCCTCGCCGTGGTTCGAGAGCCGCAAGGAGGCGCGCCGCACCGATCGGTTCGCCCAGTTCGCCTTCGCCGCCGCCGCCATGGCGCTCGAGGAGGCCGGCGACCTCAAGGTCGACCCCACCCGAGCCGGCGTGATCATCGGCACCGGCGTGGGCGGGATCGCCACGCTCGAGGAGCAGATCGTCGTCAACCACGAGAAGGGCCCGGACCGCGTGTCGCCGTTCCTCGTGCCGATGATGATGGGCAACGCGGCGTCGGCCGGCGTGTCCATGCGCTACGGCTTCCAGGGGCCCTGCGAGACCACCGTCACCGCCTGCGCGGCGGGGACCCACAGCATCGGCAACGCCGCCCGACTGGTGCGTGACGGCCGCTGCGACGTCATGGTCGCGGGCGGCTCGGAGGCGGGACTCACGCCCACCGCGCTCGCCGGCTTCCGCAACATGACGGCCCTGTCGACGAGCGGACGTTCACGGCCGTTCGACCGCCGGCGCGACGGCTTCGTGATGGCCGAGGCCGCCGGCGTCCTCGTGCTGGAAGAGCTCGAGCACGCTCGGGCCCGCGGGGCGACGATCCTCGGCGAGATCATGGGCTCGGCCAACACCGCGGACGCCCACCACATCACCGCCCCGTCCCCCGGCGGCGCGGGCGCCGTGGCGTGCATGGAGCTCGCGCTCGCCGATGCCGGCGTCGCCGCCGCCGACATCGTCCACGTCAACGCCCACGGGACGTCGACGCCGAGGAACGACCAGGCCGAGGCCGAGGCGCTCTCCAAGCTCTTCGGCACGCCCGGGCCGCTCGTCACCTCCACCAAGGGCGTCACGGGACACGCCCTGGGCGGTGCGGGCGCCATCGAGGCCGCCGCGGTGCTGCTCTCCATGCGGCACCGCACGATCCCGCCGACGGCGGGGTTCGAGGAGCGCGACCCCGAGATGCCCGAGATCGCCATCGTCACCGAGCCCACGTCGTGGGAGCCCGGGCCCTCGCTGTCGAACTCGTTCGGGTTCGGGGGCCACAACGGCACGCTGGTGATCGGACCCGCCCCCGCCTGAGCCGGCGGCCCGCACGACCGTTCAGCGTCGCGGTGGCTCCACGCCCTCGTGGGTGAGGAGCCACCGCTTCGCGTCGAGCCCACCTCCGTAGCCACCCAGGTGCCCGCCGGTGCGCAGCACCCGGTGGCACGGGACCACGATCGGGATGGGGTTGGTGGCCATCGCCGTGCCGACCGCCCGAGCCGCCCGTGGGCTGCCGACCCGTTCGGCGAGGTCGAGGTAGCTGACCGTCTGGCCGAAGTCGACCCGCTCGAGCACCCGGAGCACCTCCGATCGGAAGCCCTTCGACATCCGCCGGTCGAGGGGCAGGTCGAAGTGCCGCCGCCGCCCCTCGAAGTACTCGTCGAGCTCACGCCGCACCTCGTCGAGCCGGCCGGGCGCCTCGAGGATGCGGGGGGAGATGCGGGTGGCGATGACGTCCAGCCCGCCATCGGGGTCGCCGAAGCCGACCGACAGCAGCCCCAGGTCGGTGCCCGCCACCCAGAGCGGCCCGATCGGCGAGTCGACCCTGGCCCAGGCCACGTCCACCAGCCCTTCGTCGAGGGCTCGGGCCACGAAGCGGGTGAGGTCGAACGGCGCCGCCTCTTGCGCGGCACGGCGCAGCCGCGCCTCCAGCTCGATGTCGATCCGGTCGTCGCTCATGCCGTGACCTCCCCTCGCAGCGCCTTGACCCCGTCGTGGACGCGCTGGCGCGCCGCGCCCTCCGTGCAGCCGAGCACCTCGGCGATCTCTCGGTACGGCATGTCGTCGACGAACCGCAGGGCCACCGCGGCCCGCTGCCCGTCGGGTAGCCGGCGCACCGCCGACCAGAGCTCGTCGTCCGCTCCTGGCGGTACGACACCGTCGCCGCCGCCCGGGTCGTCCTCGAGGGGGACCGTGCTCGGACGACGGCCGTCGTGGCGGAACCGGTCGATCGCCTTGTGCCGGGCGATCGTCCACAGCCAGCCCTTGAGGTTCGACCCGTCGCGCAGGCCCGGGTAGGCCCGCAGGGCGGCGATGAGGACCTCCTGGGTCACGTCGTCGGCGTCGTTCGCGCCGACCAGGGCCCGGACGTGGCGGTGGAGCGCCACGGCGTGCTCGTCGAGCAACATCTGGAACGGCGGCAGGCTCACGACCGGTACAACGCCGTCGGCGAGCGTTCCGTCAGGTCGTCGGTTCGGCGTCGACCACGACGAAGAGCAGGTCGGCCTGGCAGGCGAGCTCACCGCCCACCGACGCCGTCCCGCTGCCCTTGCCCGCCCGGGCCGACAGGCGTCCCATCGTGATCTCGAGGTCGAGCACGTCGCCGGGACCGACCTGGCGGCGGAAGCGGGCCGAGTCGACGCCGCCGAACAGCGGCAGCTTGCCGGTGAACCGCTCGTCCTGGAGCACGGCCACCGCGCCGAGCTGGGCGATGGCCTCCACCATCAGCACGCCGGGCAGGGTGGGTCGACCGGGGAAGTGGCCGGCGAAGAAGTCCTCCTCACCCGTGAGGTGCCAGCGCCCCTTGGCCGACACGCCGGGCACCAGCTCGACGAGCTCGTCGATGAAGAGGAACGGCTGGCGGTGCGGGATGATCGACGACGGTGACGGGAGGTCGCTCACGCCGAGAGGGCCTTCAGCAGGTTCTTCGGCGTGTCCTTCGGGCTGATCTTCGGCCACGCCTCGGCGACCTTGCCCTTCTCGTCGAGGAGGAACGCCGAGCGGATGATGCCCATGTACTTCTTGCCGTACATCGACTTCTCGCCCCAGACCCCGAACTTCTCCGCCACCTCGTGCTCCGGGTCGGACAGGAGGGTGAAGCCGAGCCCGTGCTTGTCGTCGAACTTCTTCAGCTTCTCGGGCTGGTCGGGGCTGATGCCGAGGATCACGGTGTCCCCGATGTCGTCGGCGATGTCCCGCAGCCCGCAGGCCTGGGTGGTGCAGCCCGGCGTGTCGGCCTTCGGGTAGAAGTACACGAGCACCTTGCGGCCGGCGAACGAGCTGAGGCGCACCTTCTCGCCGTTCTGGTCGAGCAGGGTGAACGCCGGCGCCTTCTTCCCGACGGCAGGGGTCGTGGTCTCGCTCATGGCCGGACCTTACCGCCGGGCGATCGAGCACCGGAGCGGCTCGATCCACATGGCCTGGATCGGCCACAGCTCCGCCGCGGCGACGTCGAGGTCGACCCAGCGCAGCGCGAACCGGTGCAGTGGCACGTCGCCGTCGCCGCACTCGTCCCACTCCCAGGCGTCAACCGCCGTCGGCCGGTCGAGGCGCAGGTGGAACACGTGCTGGACCTGCTCCTCCAGCCCGACCGGGACCCGCCCGTGGTCGGCGTACCGCCACGCCTCCCCGAGCTTGCGGACGACCTCGGCGTCCGCGATGCCGGACTCCTCCGCCAGCTCCCTCCGCACGGCGTCGACCGGCGCCTCGCCGAGGTGGATCCCGCCCGCCGGCACCTGCGTCCCCGCCTCGGGCTCGCCGACGTGGTCGAAGACGAGCAGGCGGCCCGCGGGATCGGTGACGAAGGCCGTCGCCCGCTGGTAGCAGTCCCGTGGCAGGTCCATCGGGACATCTTGGCCCCGGACGCGACGGTGGGACGGCCCTTTCGGACCGTCCCACACGTGCGATCGGTGCTGCGGGGCCTCAGCCCTTGGCGGCAGCCTTGAGCTTCGAACCCGCCGAGACCTTGGCGGCCTTGGTGGCAGGGATCTGGATCGTCTCACCGGTGGCCGGGTTGCGGCCGGAGCGGGCGGAGCGCTCCGTCTGCTCGAACGAGATCCAGCCGGGGATGCTCACCTTCTCCCCCTTCCCGATGGCCTCGGCCACGACCTCGAAGAGCGCGTTGATCGTCTCGTCGACGTCCTTCTGGCTCTGCTCGGTGCGGGCGGCGACGGCGGCGACCAGCTCGGACTTGTTCATGTGGGATGTCCTCCTCGGGGGCCCGGGACGTCGGATGGACCGGGCCGTTGGGGGCCACGCGAGTCGATCAGGCCCGCCACGTCAAGCACCCGCGGGTCCGGGACCCGTGAAGCGGAACGGCGAGTTGACCATCGCGGACGCCGCCATCTCGAAGTACGAGAGCATCTGCTGCTCGATCTCATCAGGTAGATCACGGGCCGCCAGCGTGCGGTCGACGGCGTCGCGCATGTGCGCGAGCCAGTGATCGCGCTCGGTCTGGCCGATCGTGAACGGGTTGTGGCGCATGCGCAGTCGGGGGTGGCCACGCTCCTCGCTGTAGCGGGGAGGGCCGCCCCAGTACTGGGCGAGGAAGCCGGCCAGGCGGTGCCGGGCGCCGGCCATGTCCTCCTCGGGGTACATCGGTCGGAGGACGGGGTCGCCCTCGACCCCGTCGTAGAAGCGGTCGACGAGCTCGTCGAAGAACGGTTGGCCCCCGACGGCGTCGTAGACGGTGGGACCTTCGGGCGGTGCGGCGTCGGACATCGCCGCCCACCGTACCGGCCGCTCAGCGGGTGACCCGCTCCCCTCCGACGCCCGTGTAGCGCGACATCGCCCGGCTCATGCGCTCGGCCCACCAGTGCTCGTCACGGGCGTGGGCGTGGAAGTGCGTCGGCACCTGGCGCATGGTGCGATCGATCGTGAAGGCGCCGTCGCCGAACCGCGCCGCCGCCACCGCCGAGAGGGTCGCGAGCATGGCCTCGACCTCGGCCTCCGACGGCGAGGCCCCGTGGCGCTGCCAGACGACCATCGGCACGGAGCAGACCTCGCAGTCGGCCACCCAGCACAGCTCGTCCTCGTGGTACCAGTGGGTGAACCGTGCGGCCTCGCACAGCTCGCAGTCAGCCGCGGTCGATCCGCTCACGGAACTCCCCGACGAGCTCGACGCAGGCGTCGAACCCGTGGTCGGTCAGCCGCTGGATGATCGCCGAGCCGACGACGACGCCGTCGGCGACCTCGCAGGTCTGGGCGGCCTGCTCGGGGGTCGAGACGCCGACACCCACGGCGACGGGCACGTCGGTGAGGCGGGTGAGGCGTCCGGCGATGTCGAGGGCGCTGGCTGCGAGCTGCTCGCGCTCACCGGTGATCCCGAGCAGGCCCACGGCGTAGACGAAGCCCCGTGCCCGGGCGCAGATGCGGCTGAGCCGCTCGTCGGACGCGGTGGGCGCGGCGAGCATCACCGTCTCGATGCCGGCAGCGTCCGCCTCCGTGCACCACGGGCCCGACTCCTCGAGGGGCAGGTCCGGCAGGATCGACGCCACGATCCCGGCGCGCCGCAGGTTCTCGGCGTAGCGCTTCAACCCCATGTGGAACGGGATATTGTAGTAGGTCATGGCGATGAGCGGGATGCCGACGTCGAGCTTCTCGACCTCGTCGAGGATCGACGCCGGGGTCGCACCGGCCTCCAGGGCGGCTGCGGATGACACCTGGATCGTGGGTCCGTCCATGACCGGGTCGGAGAACGGGATGCCGATCTCGATCGCATCGGCGCCGGCGGCGGCGACGGCCTCGACCAGGCGCGGCCAGTCGGCGCCGTAGCCGGCGGTGAGGTAGGGCATGAAGAACTTGCGGCCGTCCGCCCGCCGGGCCCGGAGGTGCCGCTCCAACGGGCCGTGCGACGTCCCGTCACCCACCGAGGATCTCCATCATCTGGGCGACGTCCTTGTCCCCTCGCCCCGAGAGGTTGAGCAGCACGACCTTGCCGGCCAGCTCGTCGCGCGCCCGACTGACCCAGGCCAGAGCGTGGGCCGACTCGAGCGCGGGGATGATGCCCTCGGTGCGGGCGAGCAGCTGGAAGGCGTCGACGACCTCGGCGTCGGAGACGTGCTCGTAGCGGGCCCGACCGATCTCCGCGAGGTGCGCGTGCTCGGGGCCGACCCCCGGGTAGTCGAGGCCGGCGGAGATGGACTCCGCCTCGATGACCTGGCCCCACTCGTCCTGCATGAGGTAGCTGGTCATGCCGTGGACGACGCCGGGCACCGCGCGTCCGATCGCCGCCCCGCCCATCGGCTCGACGCCGACGAGCTCGGCGTCGGTGTCGACGAACCCGGAGAAGATGCCGATGGCGTTGGACCCACCGCCGACGCAGGCGGTGACCACGTCGGGGTCCCGCCCCAGCAGCTCCTGCACCTGCTCCCGGGCCTCCGTGCCGATGACCCGGTGGAGCTCGCGCACCATCCAGGGGTACGGGTGCGGGCCCATCGCGGACCCGAGGCAGTAGGCGGTCTCGCCCACCGTCGCGACCCAGTCCCGCATCGCCTCGTTGACGGCGTCCTTCAGGGTGCGGCTCCCGGAGGATGCCGGCTTCACCTCGGCGCCGAGCAGTCGCATGCGGAAGACGTTGAGCGCCTGGCGCTCCATGTCGACCTCGCCCATGTAGACGGTGCACGACAGGCCGAACAGGGCTGCGGCGGTGGCCGTCGCGACGCCGTGCTGCCCGGCGCCGGTCTCGGCGACGAGACGGGTCTTGCCCATGCGCCGGGCGAGCAGGGCCTGGCCGAGGACGTTGTTGATCTTGTGCGACCCGGTGTGGTTGAGGTCCTCGCGCTTGAGCAGCAGGGTGAGGCCGAGCTCGTCGGAGAGCCGGTGGCAGGGCGTGAGCGCCGACGGCCGACCGGCGTAGGAGCGCAGGAGCTCGTCGAGCTCGGACCGGAAGGCGGGGTCGGCCCAGGCCTCGGTGAACGCGGCCTCCAGCTCCTCGCACGCGGGGACGAGCGTCTCGGGGATGAACCGGCCGCCGAAGCTGCCGAAGCGTCCGTTCTCCGGAAGGCCCATGAGGGAGCCCCCGTCGGTGGCGGTCATCCGCCCTCCTCCTGCCAGTCGTAGAGCGCGCCGGTCGGCGCGTGGTCGTGCTCGAGGTCCTCGCCCGCAGCCTTGGCGGCGGCGACGAAGGCCCGCACCTTGCGAGGGTCCTTGCGGCCGGGCGAGGACTCGACGCCGCTCGACACGTCGACGCCCCAGGGTCGGACGCGTGCGATGGCATCGCCCACGTTGTCGGGTGTGAGCCCCCCGGCGAGGAGGATCCGACGACCCGACGGAGCGCCCTCGGCGAGCGACCAGTCGAAGACCTGCCCGCTCCCGGGCGTCGGCGAGTCGATCAGGATCACGTCGGCGCCCCACTCGTCGGAGCGCCGCAGGGCATCGGCACCGGCGGGGAACGCCTGGACCAGGAACCCGACCCGTGCACGCACGAACCGCGCGTCCTCCGGGGTCTCGTGGCCGTGGAGCTGGGCGCCGCCGAGACCGGCCGTCTGGACCTGCTCGACCACGCGCTGCGGCGCCTCGTCCCGGAACACCCCGAGGGTGAGGATCTCGGGGGGCAACCGGCGGACGATGTCCCGCACGTGACCGGCCGCGACCTGCCGCGACGACGGCGCGAACACGAAGCCGAGCGCGTCGGCTCCCATCGCCACCGCGAGGAGGGCGTCGTCCTCGCTCGTGATCCCGCAGATCTTCACGAACACGGCTGGCACCGTACCGCGGCGACCGTGCGTCACCCCTCCACTTGGCGGGCCGGAACGGCCCGCAGCGCCTCCACCGCGGCGCCGGGGTCCCCGGCGGTGACGAGGCTCTCACCGACGAGCACGGCGTCGTAGCCGGCGTCGGCCAGCCGTCGGGCGTCGTCGGGGCCGCGGACGCCGGACTCGGCCACCCGCACGACGCTCGGCGGGATCAGCGGGGCGACACGCTCGGCGCGCGCCGTGTCGACCTCGAAGGTCACGAGGTCCCGCTGGTTGACCCCGACCATGTCGGCGTCGATCGCGAGGGCACGCTCGAGCTCGGCCTCGTCGTGGACCTCGACGAGGACGTCGAGCGTCAGCGCTCGCGCCAACTCCGCGAAGTGGCGCATCTCGCCGTCGTCGAGGGCCGCGGCGATGAGCAGGACGGCGTCGGCGCCCATCAGGCGGGCGTCGCAGACGTCGAGGGGCGACACCGTGAAGTCCTTGCGGAGGACGGGGACGCCGACCGCGGCCCGGGCCGTCGCGAGGTCGGCCGGCGAGCCCCCGAAGTGGCCGACGTCGGTCAGGACCGACAGGCACGTGGCACCACCGCCCTCGTACGCCGCGGCCAGGACCGCTGGGTCGAGGTCGGCGAACAGGTCACCCTTGGACGGCGACCGGCGCTTCACCTCCGCGATGACGGCGAGGCCCTCGGACTCGGCGATCGCCCGCCGGAACCCCCGGGTGGGCGGCGCGGTCCCGGCCTGGTCGATGAGCCACTCGACGTCGCGGTCGTCGTCGGCGGCGAGGGCGCGGTGCGCGGCCAGGATCGCGTCGAGGTACGTGGTCACCGCGGCACCCTAGTCAGAGCCGATCGTGACGTCGGGTCTCGAGGACGACGGCCAACGGGGCGAGGGCGAACAGGACCACCCCGAGCACGACGGCCGACACGCCGAGCGCCACCACCGGGCCGAGCCGCACGATCGACCCGACGACCAGGGCGCCGATGCCGAGCACGACGCAGGCGACGGGGACGATCGCCAGGGCCCGACCGCCCCGGGGCCGACGGGCGTGCGCCTCCCCGTACAGATCGTCGAGGTCGAGCTCCTCCTCGTCCGTGTCGTAGGGCGTCCAGGTCCACGGGTCGTCCTCGGCGGCGTCGACGTCGAACGAGGGCCCGGCGAGGCTCAGGTCGTACCGGTCGCGGCGCGCCGGGTCCCGCAGCTCGCGCCAGGCCTCGTTGATCTGGCGCATGCGGCGCTCGGCCTCCGCCCGGGCCGCAGGCGGGGAGTCGGCGTGGCGGTCCGGGTGGTGGTCCCGGGCCAGGCGCACGTAGGCCCGGCGGATCTCGTCGGTGGAGGCCGTCGGGTCGACGCCGAGCACCTCGTAGTGGGTCACGCGGTCAGGCTAGGACCGCGCGCGCCGACCAGATCCGCCGAGGCACCGGTCCAACGGGCCCAGTGCGCCCACGCGAAGGTGCCCACGACGAGCGCGGTGACGGGTTCGAAGCCGAGCGTCGACGCCCCGAGGTGGGCGAACCCCGCCGCCCACCAGGCCGCGACCGCCGCCAGCCGCCAGGCTGCTGGCACGGTGGGCAGAAGCGCGGCGAGGGCCACGAGGAGCAGTCCGGCGTCGTAGTACAGCGCGTGCGGAGCGATGAGGAGGAGGCTCGGCAGCACGAGCGCGGGGACGAGGGGCGAGGCGAGAGGCAGACCCCGCAACGACAGGACCAGCAGGACCGCGACCGCAGCCGACGCGCCCATCCCGATGACCGCCGCCGCGCCGCTCCCCTGTCCCAGCGCGACCTCGGCCATCCCGAGCGGCGACACCTCGTTGCGCAGGTTGCTGCCCTGGTCGATGTCGCTCAGGGAGGAGACCATCTCGAGCCAGCGGGCGACCCACCCCGGCCCGGCGACGAGCGCCGACCCGAGCCAGACCGCGAGCGACGCGGCTGCCGCACCACCGAGGGCACGCCACCGGCGGTCGAGGAGCAGCAGGCCGACGACGACCGCCCCGTACTGGGGCTTGACGAGCAGCAGACCTGCAGCGACCCCTGCGAGGAGGTCGCGGTCGTCGAGCAGCGCCACCCAGACGGCGACGACGAGGAGGAGCACCGCAGCCGTCGTCTGGCCGTTGAAGACCCCGATGAACATCGGTAGGAACGTCAGGCCCACCGCGAGCGCAGCCGGGGCGTACCGTCGCTCGAGCCACGGCAGCCGACCGCGCAGCAGGCGGACGGAGGCGAGGGCGCACCCCACCATGAACCCGGTGTGGACCAGGTAGACGAGCCGCAGGTCGAGGTCGGCCATCGCCGCGTACGGCGCGGCCAGGACCGCGGGGTACGGGAAGAGGATCCCCCCGGTCTCCCCATCGGCCCAGAGGTCGGCCTGCGCGGCCAGCTGGCGCTCGGGCTCGTAGAGGTCGACGCCGTCGCCGTCGGCCACGATGCGTCCGGCTCCCACGAACTCGGGCAGGTCGCCCCCGAGCCGGCCGGTGAGGGTCGCGGCGTCCCTGCTCGAGACGACGACGAGGAGGACGGCGAGCAGGAGCGCACCGAGGACCGCCAACGGATAGACCCGAGTGCGGTCCACGCGTCAGGAGCCGACCAGGGGGAGGTCGCGGATGGGGGCCTCGACGCCGTCGACGACGATCGGCGCCGGCGACTCGACGCCGCGCTTGAGGTAGGCCAGGGCCACGGCACCCCCGTGGGTCCCGCCCGCCGTCGCGCTGGTGATCGTTCCGACAGCGTCGCCGCCGAGGTTCAACGCCGCACCCGTCGCCGGGACGCGCTCGTCGTCGAGCAGCACGCCGACCAGCCGGCGGGGCGTCGTGCTCCCGCGCGAGTCGATGCGGGCGACCAGCTCCTGTCCCGTGTAGCAGCCCTTGGTGAAGCTCACCGAGGCGGGGACGACGCCGGCTTCGGCGGGGATGGTCGACTCGTCGAGCTCGGCCCCCATCCGGGGTGTGCCGGACTCGATGCGCAGCACCTCGAGCGCCGCCGGGCTGCAGGGGGCGAGTCCGGCGGGGACGGCGACGTCGGGGCCGAGCACGTCCCAGCCGCGCTCCCCTGGCCGGTCGACGGCCACCACGAGCCCGCCGTCGGGACGGGTCGCCTCGCGGCCTCGGATGGCCACGCCGGACCACTCGCGCGGCGTGAAGGTGACGGCCGTGCGCAGTCGGAACCGCTCGAGGCGGGCGAGGAGGGCCTCGCCCCAACCGGGGTCGCAGTCGAGGACGAACGCCGCATCGCCGATCCGGGTGATGCGGAACCAGACGTCGACCTTGCCCTGGGGCTGCAGCACGAAGGTCCACGCCGACGAGCCGACGGCGAGCGCCGCGACGTCCTGGCTCAGCTGGCCCTGGAGGTAGTCGACCGCCGCCTCGCCCTCGGCGTGCACCACGTCGCGGGCGAGCGGCGCGGCGCCGGCGGCCTCACGCATCGTGCGGACCTGGTCGCGGATCTCGTCGGGCGTCACGCGCCGCGCTCCTCGCGGTCCTTGCGGCGCAACGCCGTGAGCCGACGGGCGGGTGGGATGGCCACGAGGAGGGCTCGGGCCTTGTTGCGGCACTCCAGGTCCTCGTGCTCGGGCACGCTGTCGGCCACCACCCCGGCGCCGGACTGGACCGACGCGATGCCGTCGTCGCCGATGATCATCGTCCGGATGGCGATCGCCGTGTCGATGTTCCCGGAGAAGTCGATGTAGCCGGCGACCCCGGCGTAGGGACCCCTCTTGACGGGCTCGAGCTCGTCGATGATCTCCATCGCCCGGACCTTCGGGGCGCCGGAGACCGTGCCGGCCGGCAACGTGGCCCGCAGCACGTCGATCGGCGTCCTCCCGGGGGCCAGCTCGCCCGACACCTGCGAGGTGAGGTGCATGACGTGGCTGTAGCGCTCGAGGACCATCATCTCGTCCACCTGCTCGGTGCCGAAGCGCACCACCCGACCGACGTCGTTGCGGGCGAGGTCGACGAGCATCACGTGCTCGGCGATCTCCTTGGGGTGCTCGCGCAGCTCGGCACCGAGGCGGCGGTCGTCCTCCTCGGTGGTGCCGCGCCGGCGCGTCCCGGCGATCGGGCGCGAGATCACCCGGCCGTCGAGCAGCTGCACCATCGGCTCCGGTGAGCAGCCGACCAGGCTGAGGCCCGGCTGGCGGATGAAGAACATGTAGGGGCTCGGGTTCACCTGCCGGAGCACGCGGTAGACGTCGAACGGGTCGGCGTCGAGCTCGACGTCGAACCGCTGCGACAGCACCACCTGGAAGATGTCGCCGGCGAGGATGTGCTCGCGGGCGACCTCGACGGCCCGGTGGTACGGCTCGCCCCCCATCGTGGAGGTGAACTCGGGGAGCTCGTCCGACGCCGGGAGCTCGACGAGCGGCTCGGCGAGGGGCTTGGCGCCGTCGCGGGCGAGCTGGTCGAGGCGGGCGACGGCGTCGTCGTAGAGCGCGTCGAGCTGGTCGTCGTCGGCCCCGGCCGGCACGATGACGTTCTCGATGAGGGTGACCCGCTGGCGCCAGTGGTCGAACGCCGCCAGCTCGCCGATGACCGAGAGCACGGCGTCGGGGTGGCCCCGGTCGTCGTGCGGGACGTCGGGCAGGCGCTCGACCTCGCGCACGACGTCGTAGCCGAGGTGGCCGACGACGCCGCCGTGGAGCGGCGGCAGGTCGGGCAGCTGCGGGGAGCGGTACCGCTCGAGCAGCGCCTCCAGCGTCGCGAGCACCCCCTCGTCCACCGGCAGGTCATCGGGCAGGTCGCCCTCGACGGTGACCGTGCCGCCCCGCGACGTGATCGTGCCGATCGGGTTGCGGCCGACGAAGGACCAGCGGCTCCAGCGCTCGCCGTGCTCGACCGACTCGAGCAGGAACCCGGGCTGGTCGTCGCCGCAGAGGCGGGCGTAGGCGGCCACGGGCGTGATGAGGTCGGCGAGCAGCTCCCGCCACACGGGGACGACGGTGTGGTCCCGGGCCAGCGCCCGGAACTCCTCCCTACTCGGTCGCAGCACCGAACCCCCTGAAGAAGCAGCTGCGGTGGCCGGTGTGGCAGGCGCCGCGGCCCTCCTGCTCGACGCGGAAGAGCACGACGTCGCCGTCGCAGTCGTAGGCGCCGGAGCGCACGAACTGACGGTCGCCGGATGTCTCGCCCTTGCACCACAGCTCGGCGCGTGACCGGCTCCAGAACCAGGTGCGGCCGGTCTCGAGGGTGCGCCGGAGCGACTCCTCGTTCATCCAGGCGACCATCAGGACCTCACCGGAGGCGTCGTCCTGGATGATCGCGGGGACCAGGCCTCGCTCGTCGAAGCGGATCTCGGCGAGATCGGCCTCGTCGATCGGGAGGGGTGTGGCGACGGGCATGGCGCCCATCGTAGGGACTCAGAGGTAGAGGCCCGTGCTGCCTTCCGCGAGGCGAGAGGCGGCCACGGCGTGGATGTCGCGCTCGCGCAGGATGATGTAGTCGTCGCCCCGCACCTCGACCTCGTAGCGGTCCTCGGGGTTGAAGAGCACCTGGTCGCCGGGCTCCATGGCGCGGACGTTGGGGCCGACGGCCACGACCTCGGCCCACGTGAGGCGCTTCGACATCTGCGCCGTGGCGGGGATGAGGATGCCTCCCGACGAGCGCCGCTCGCCCTCGGCCGACTCCATCCTCACCAGGATGCGGTCGTTGAGCATCTTGATCGGGAGCTTGTCGTCGCCGGTGAGGCCGGCGCCCTCGGGGGTGGTCATCGCCCAGAACGGTACCGGCTCACGCCGGCCGCACCGTCACCCCACGGTCGGCCATCAGCGCCTTGGCCTCGGCCACCGAGTGCTCCCCGAAGTGGAAGATCGACGCCGCGAGCACGGCGTCGGCCCCGCCCTCGGTGACCCCCTCGACGAGGTGGTCGAGGGTGCCCACGCCACCGGACGCGATGATCGGCACGTTGGTCGCCTCGGCGACGGCCCGGGTCATCTCGAGGTCGAAGCCCTCCCGCGTGCCGTCGCGGTCCATCGAGGTGAGGAGGATCTCCCCCGCCCCCAGCGACTCGGCTCGCTGCGCCCACTCGACGACGTCGATCCCGGTCGGCGTGCGACCGCCGTGGGTGAAGACCTCGAAGCCCGTCGGCACGTCGCCCAGGCCCGTGGCGTCGGCCCCCGTGCGGCGCCCGTCGATGGCGACGACGACGCACTGGGCCCCGAACTCCTCGGCCAGCTCGGCGACGAGCTCGGGTCGCTCGACCGCCGCGGTGTTGACCGACACCTTGTCGGCGCCGGCACGCAAGAGGCGGCGGGCGTCGTCGACCGACCGGATGCCGCCCCCGATGGTGAACGGGATGAAGACCTGCTCGGCGACGTGGCGGGCGATGTCGACGATCGTGTCCCGCGCGTCGGACGAGGCGGTGATGTCGAGGAACACCACCTCGTCGGCACCCTCGGCGTCGTAGCGGGCCGCCAGCTCGACGGGGTCGCCGGCGTCGCGCAGGTCGACGAAGTTGGTGCCCTTGACGACGCGCCCGGCGTCGACGTCGAGGCACGGGATCACACGGGCGGCGCGCATCGCAGGACCTCCACGGCGTCACGGACGGGGACGGCACCCTCGTAGATGGCGGTGCCGACGATGGCGCCGGCGAGGCCTCGCCCCTCCGGCGTGCGCAGCGCGTCGAGGGCCCGCAGGTCGTCGAGGCTGCTGACCCCGCCGGACGCGACGACATCGAGCGGCGTGGCGGCGAGCACCTCGGCCAGACCGGCGAGGTCGGGACCCTCCATCAGGCCCTCCTTCTGGATCTGGGTGACGACGACGGCCTCGGCGCCGGCGTCGGCGAGACGGGCGAGCGCCTGGTCCCAGGTGGTGCCCGAGCCCTCGGTCCACCCCTTGACCGCGACCTCGCGCCCGCGGACGTCGAGCCCGATGGCCACCCGCTGGCGGGCCGCCACCCGGGCGACCATCGCCGGGTCCTCGAGCGCGGCGGTGCCGATGACCACGCGGGCGACCCCCAGCTCGGCGAGCGCCGCGGCGGCGTCGTCGGAGCGCACGCCCCCGCCCACCTGGACCGGGACCGAGACGGCGTCGACGACCCGGCCGATCAGCTCGCGGTTGGTCGGCTGGCCGGTGCGGGCGGCGTCGAGGTCGACGCAGTGGATCCAGGGGGCACCGGCGGCCTCGAACTCGCGCGCCACCGCCACGGGGTCGTCCCCGTGGACCGTGCCGGAGTCGTAGTCGCCCTGGACGAGCTGCACGACCCGCCCCCCCAGTAGGTCGATCGCCGGGAGCAGGTCCATCAGGCCGCCACCGAGGCCCGGACCCGTTCGACGAAGTTGCCGAGGAGGGCGAGCCCCGCAGCGCCGGACTTCTCCGGGTGGAACTGGGTGGCGGCGACGCTGTCGCGCTCGACGGCCGCGACGACCGGGCCGCCGTAGTCGCAGGTGGCGATGGTGAGCGGCCCGTCCTCGGCGGCGTAGGAGTGCACGAAGTAGACCCAGGCGGGGTCCGGCAACCCGTCGAGCAGCGGCGAAGGATCCGTGGGGCGCAGGACGTTCCACTGCATCTGCGGGCGCTTGACGCCCGCCGGGAGCAGTCGCACCGTGCCGGGCAGGATGCCGAGACCCGGGACGCCCGGCGACTCCTCCGAGCCCTCGTACATCAGCTGCATGCCCACGCAGATGCCGAGGAACGGTCGCCCCGACGCGGCGGAATCCACCGCGACCTCGGCCAGGCCCGTGCGGTGGAGGGCCTCCATGCACCGCCCGAACGCGCCGACACCGGGCAGGACGACCGCCGCAGCATCGGCGATCAACGCCGGGTCGGCGGTGAGGCGGGCGTCGGCCCCCACGTGCTCGAGCGCCTTCTGGGCCGAGCGCAGGTTGCCGATCTCGTAGTCGAGGACCGCGACGAGGGGACGGTCGGTCACAAGGTGCCCTTCGTGGACGGGACGACGCCGCCCTCGACCTCGACCTTCACCGCGTCGCGCAGCGATCGGGCGACGCCCTTGAACGACGCCTCGATGATGTGGTGGGTGTTCCGACCGCGCACGAGCTCGAGGTGGAGCGTGATGCCGGCGGAGGTGATGAACGCCCGCCAGAACTCCTCGGCCAGCTGCGGGTCGAACGGCGGGTCGCCGAGGATCTTCTGGCCCGGCGGGTCGATCTCGTAGTGCAGGTAGGGCCGGCCGGACAGGTCGAGCGCGACGTCGATCAACGCCTCGTCGAGCGGCACCCTGTTGGAGGCGAAGCGGCGCACGCCGGCCTTGTCGCCGAGCGCCTCGGCGAAGGCCTCGCCGAGGAGGATGCCGGTGTCCTCGACCGTGTGGTGCGAGTCGATCTCGATGTCGCCCGTGGCGCGGACCGTGAGGTCGAAGCCGCCGTGGCGGCCGAGCTGGCTCACCATGTGGTCGAAGAACGGGAGCTTCGTGTCGACCTGCACCACGCCACCGGCGGTGGCGTCGAGGTCGATCGAGATCTCGATCTCGGTCTCCTTGGTGACCCGGCGACGGGTGGCGGAACGGGGCGCGGTGCTCATGTGAGGATCTCCCTGAGGGCGGCGAGGAACGCATCGTCCTCGTCGCGCGTGCCGATGGTGACGCGGAGGCAGTCGTCGAGCCCGGGCCACGAGGCGCAGTTGCGCACGAGCACGGACCGCTCGACGAGCAGCTTCCAGACCTCGTCGCCGGCGCGGGCGTCGGGTCGGAAGAGGACGAAGTTGGCGCCGGAGGGCCACACCGTGACCGGCAGCTGCGCGAGCTCGGCGACGAGCCGGCCGCGCTCCTCGACGAGTTGGGCGACCCGGGCCTCCATCTCTGCGAGGTGGCCGACGGCGAGGGTGCCGGCCAGTTGGGTGACGGCGTCGAGGTGGTACGGCAGCACGACCTTCTCGAGCTCGTCGACCACCCAGGTGGGCGCCAGCGCGTAGCCGAGGCGGGCGGCGGCCATGGCCCACGTCTTCGAGTAGGTGCGCGTGACGACGAGCGGCAGCTCCTCGTCGAGCAGCGATGCGGCCGACCAGGGGGCGAACTGGCCGTAGGCCTCGTCGACCACGACGAGGCTGCCGAGCGACGTGGCGACCTCGACGACGGTCTCCACGACCTCCTGCGGCTCGACGAGCCCGGTGGGGTTGTTGGGCGAGCACAGGAAGGTGAGCGTCGGCTGAGCGGACTCGAGGGTGCGACGGACCACGTCGAGGTCGAGCGTGAAGTCGTCCCGACGGGGCGCCGAGACGACCTCGGTGCCGGTGACCCTCGCGATGTGGCCGTGCAGCGCGTAGGTGGGCTCGAAGGTGACGGCGCGCCGACCCGGTCCGCCGTAGGCCAGGCACAGCGACTGGAGCACCTCGTTCGAGCCGTTCGCGGCGAACACCTGCTCGTGCCCCCGTCCGTGCAGCGACCCGATCGCGGCGCGCAGGTCGCGCGCCGCGCGATCCGGGTAGCGGTGCCACTCGACCCCTGCGATCGCGTCGGTGAGCTCGGCGACGAACGACGCCGGCGGCCCGAGCGGCGACTCGTTGGTGTTCAGGCGGACGTCGACGTCGACCTGGGGTGAGTGGTAGCCCTCCATCGCCACGACGTCGTCGCGGGGCGCGGGCCTCATCGGTCGGCCTGGCGGAGACGGATCGACTCCGCGTGGGCGTCGAGGCCCTCGGCCTCGGCGATGGCGACGACGTGGGGTGCGACGGCGTCGAAGCCCTCGGGGTCGACGGTGACGACGTGGACGTCCTTGGTGAAGTCGGCGACCGTGAGCGCGCTCGCGAAGCGCGCGGTGCCGTCGGTGGGCAGCACGTGGCTCGGCCCGGCGAGGTAGTCCCCGATCGAGGCGGGGGCGAGCGGGCCGCAGAAGACCGCCCCGGCGTGGCGGACCCTCGGGACGAGCGAGCGCGGATCGGCGCACAGCAGCTCGAGGTGCTCGGGAGCGATGAGGTTGGCGACGTCGATCGCCTGCTCCGGACCGTCGACGAGGGCCACGTAGCCGCCCTTGTCGAGGGTCGCCTCGATGTCGGCCCGGCGTGGCGCCGACGCGACGAGGCGCTCGATGGCGGCGTCGACGTCCCGCGCCACGTCGTCGGACCAGGTGATCAGCCACGAGAGTCCGTCGGGGCCGTGCTCGGCCTGGAGGACGACGTCGATCGCCGCGTAGTCGACCGGGGTCGACCCGTCGGCCACCACGACCACCTCGGAGGGGCCGGCGAAGGCCGCCGCGATGCCGACGTGGTCGGCGACCTCGCGCTTGGCGACGGCGACGTAGACGTTGCCCGGACCGGCGATGACGTCGACCGGACGGATGGTGGCGGTGCCGTAGGCCAGTGCCCCGATCGCCTGGGCCCCTCCGATGCCGTACACCTCGTCGACGCCGGCGATGGCCGCGGCGGCGAGGGTCACATCGGCGACCCGACCGGTGTCTCGGTTCGGCGGGACGACCAGCGCGACCTGCTCGACCCCGGCGACCAGCGCCGGGATGGCCGCCATGAGGACGGTGCTGGGGTAGGCCGCGCGGCCGCCCGGCACGTAGATGCCGGCCCGGTCGACGGGTCGGACGAGGGCCTCGACCACCAGCCCGTCGCGACGGAGCTCGTGGTCGGGGCGGACCTGCGTCTCGTGGAACGCGCGGATCCGCTCCGCGGCGATCTCGAGTGCCCGACGCACGTCGGGGTCGATGCGGTGGAGCGCCGCGTGGAGCTCCTCGACCGGGACGCGGAGCTGCTCCGGGCGCACGCCGTCGAAGCGCTCGGTGAGGTCGCGCAGCGCCTCGTCGCCCCGCACCCTCACGTCGTCGAGGATCTCCCGGACGGCGGCGACGGGCCCCTCGCCCGCGACCTCCGGCCGCGGGAGGTGTCGCGCGAGCTCGTCGGCGGCGACGCCGCGGAGGTCGACCGGGGTCAGCATCGGGGATCAGCGAGCTCGTCCATGCGGGCGCCACGGTACCGGCCGGTACGGGGCATCATCGACAGGTATGGACGACCCCCGGTCGCAGCTGACCTCCGCCCTCACGACCCTCGACGAGCTGACCCAGCGGCTCGTCGAGGTCGCCGACGCCCACCGTGACACCGAGCGCGAGGACATCACGTTCGACCTCGACGAGGTCGAACGCTCGCTGCGGGGTGCGACGCGCCGCCTGCAGCGCCTGGTGCGGCGGCTCGACTGAACGCCGACGGCTCGACGGCGTATGGGTGTCCTCTACCGGATCCGAGCCCGGACGCGAGTCGGCGCCCCCGAAGGGGCGCCGACCGGGTGACCTCAGGCGGCGGATCCCGGGTCACCTTCAGCCAGGTGGCGGGACCTGGCAGGGATGACTGTAACGCATCCGTTCGCGCTCTGCTGCACACCGCGTCAGGAAATCTGGGGTTGAGTGACCCAATTCACACGGTTCAGGGTTGAACGTCCTGGTCGAGGACGAGGCGCCGGTACCCTCCGCCGGATGGTGTCGGAGGTGCAGGCGGAGGTCGATGGCGCGCAGGGACGGGCGTGGCGCGAGCGCCACGGCTGGGAGCTCGAGCTGGCTGCCGGCCGGGGTCGCCTCGACGTGCCCGTCGCCCGTGAGCTGCTCGCCGCCCTCGTCGACGGCATCCGCGGGGCGGGCGGCGGGGTGGCGCGCTGGCGCGTGCCGACCGCCACCACGGAGCACGCGCGCGCGGCGAGCGACGCCGGCTTCGACGGCCGACGCCGCCTCGTCCGCCTCGACCGTCCCCTCCCCGCGCCACCCCCGGAGCCTGCCCTCGCGACGCGGCCGTTCGTCCCCGGCGCCGACGACGACGAGTGGCTGCGGGTGAACCGCGCCGCCTTCCACTGGCACCCCGAGCAGGGGATCTGGACCCACGAGGAGCTGCGCGCTCGGATCGCGGAGCCGTGGTTCGACCCCGAGGGCTTCCTGCTCCACCCCGACGGACCCCCCGGGTCGCCCGTCCACGGCTTCTGCTGGACGAAGGTCCACGACGACGTCGACCCCGCCGTCGGCGAGATCTTCGTCATCGCGGTCGATCCGGAGCGCGCCGGGTCCGGGCTGGGCCGGCGGCTCGTCCTCGCCGGGCTCGCCCACCTCGCGGGGGCGGGCCTCGGTCACGCCATGCTCTACACCGAGCGCGACAACGCCCCGGCCATGGCGCTCTACGAGTCGCTCGGGTTCTCCCTGCACCACGAGGTGCAGGTGTTCACCCGGGACGTCACACGCTGACGCCGACGACCGACCCGATGCCGTAGGTGATGGCGGCGGCGAGCGCGGTGATGAGCACCTGCCGCCCGGCCGCGAACGGCAGCGACCGGCCGGAGAAGTAGCCCACCAGCGCGCCGAGCGTGGCGGCGCCGAGGAGCCCGGCGACGATCGAGCCGGCCAGCGCGGCGCCGCCGGAGCCGACGAACCAGGGCAGCAGCGGCAGGAGGGCGCCCACCGCGAACGCGACGAACGACCAACCCCCGGCGACCCAGGGCGAGCCGAGGTCGTCGGGGTCGATGCCGAGCTCCTCGCGCGCGTGGACCTCGAGCGCGACCTTCGGGTCGCTCATCACCGCGTCGGCGAGCTCGTGCGCCAGCTCCGAGGTGATGCCGCGCGACTCGTAGATCTTCACCAGCTCGAGGGTCTCCAGGGCGGGGTTCGCCTGCTGGGCCCGGCGCTCGATCGCCAGCTCCCGCTCGAAGAGCTCCTGCTGCGCCCGCATGGAGATGTACTCGCCGGCCGCCATCGAGACCGCGCCGGCGATCAGCCCCGCGATGCCGGCGAGCCGCACGACCGACGCCGATGGGTCGGCGGCGGCCACCCCGAGGATCAGCGCGGCGTTCGACACCAGGCCGTCGCTGGCACCGAAGACGGCGGCCCGAGGACCGCCCGAGCCGACGCTGCGGTGGTGGTGGTCGTAGTGCGCCGCGTGGATCACCGCCTCGAGCGGCAGATCCTCGAACGACGGGGTCGATGCCATGGGTCGAGGGTACTGCCGCCGCCGTCGGGGCCCCCGTTAGCCTGACCGCGTGCTCCGGCGATACGACGCCTCACACGAGGACATCAGCGACCTGCTCGCCGACCAGCCCGCCTACCGCAGCCGCCAGGTGTGGGACGGGCTCCACCGGCGACTCGCCGAGCCGTCCGACATGACCGACCTGCCGCTCGCCCTGCGCGAGCGCCTGGCCGACGCGCTGCCCCCGGCCCTGGCGCCGGTGACCGCCTCGCGCTCCGATGACGGCGCCACCGTCAAGTGGCTGTGGGAGCTCCACGACGGGGCCCGCGTCGAGACGGTGCTCATGCACTACGACGACCGGTCGACCGTGTGCGTGAGCACGCAAGCCGGCTGCGCGATGGCGTGCAGCTTCTGCGCCACCGGTCAGTCGGGGTTCGAACGCCACATGACCGTCGGCGAGATCGTCGAGCAGGTCGTCCGGGCCCAGCGCGAGGCGGGCGAGCGGCGCGTCTCCAACGTCGTGTTCATGGGGATGGGCGAACCTCTGGCCAACTACGACGCCACGTGGGCCGCGGTCGAGCGCCTCCACGGGGCGATGGGGCTGTCCGCCCGCCACCTGACGCTCTCCACCGTCGGCCTCGTGCCCGGCATCCGTCGCCTGGCGACCGAGGACCTGCCCGTGAACCTCGCGGTGTCGCTCCACCTGGCGGACGACGCCCGTCGGGACGACCTCGTCCCGATCAACCGCCGGTACCCCCTCGCGGTGCTCGCCGAGGCCTGCGAGGAGTACCTCCGGGCCAAGGGCCGCCGGCTGTCGTTCGAGTGGGCGCTGATCGACGGCGTGAACGACACCGACCGCGACGCCCGCCAGCTCGCCGCGTACGCCCTCCCGCTGCGCGCCCACGTGAACCTCATCCCCCTCAACCCCACGCCCGGGTACGCCGTGCGTGGCTCGGCCCCGCAGCAGGTGCGCTGGTTCCGGGACCGCTTGCGCGAGCTCGGCGTCAACGCCACGGTGCGCCAGAACCGCGGCACCGACATCGACGCCGCCTGCGGTCAGCTGCGCGCCGGACACGAGGCGACGCCGGTGGCCTCACCCCGCCGCCGGTAGCGGGCGCACCAGCACGGTCATCTCGGCGCTGGCCCGGATCGCACCCACGAGCGCCTCGCCGGCGCGCACCGTGGCGCCCGGCCAGACCACGCTGCGGTCGAGGTCGCCGTCGACCGACGCGCCCTCTCCGACGACGCTCCGACCGTCGGAGGCCACCAGGTTGGCCACGAGGTAGTCCCGAGGCGTCGCGCAGTCGACGAGGCGCCCGCTCCACCCGACCACGTCGAGCCGGCCGGCCGCCGCGGCGTCGCGCCAGCAGACCTCGTAGAGCCCCGACGGCTCCGGGCGCAGCCGACGCACCGCCGCCGCCGGCATGACCGAGGCCACGATCCGGCTCCGGGGCCCCAGCTCCGGCGCCCCCTCGACCACCACCCTGACGCGCTCGCCGTCCCAGCCCTCGAGGATCGACGCGTCGTCGCCCCGGCACCACGTGTCGGCGTTGACGACGACCAGCCCGTCGTCGCCGAGCCACTCGGCGACGGCGGCGACACCTCCGGCCGTTCCGAGCGCCTCGTGCTCCTCGATCGAGAGGTGGGCGCGCCCGGCGAGGTGCTCCTCCATCTGCGCCCGGCCGTGGTGGACGTTGACCGCCACCCGTCCCGGGGCGACGAGCGGCGCCACCCGCTCGAGCGCGAGGTCGACGAGGGGACGACCGTCGACCGGGCAGAGCGCCTTCGGGCGGAGGCGGGTGAGCGGGGCGAGACGCGTCCCCGCTCCCGCAGCGAGCACGAGCGCTGCCAGACTGTCAGCCATGGAGACCCGCCGGTGGACGAACCCGCACCAGCCCCAGACCCTTCAGGTGGCGGTGATCCTCCTGTACATCAGCGCGGTGTTCCAGCTCATCTTCCCGTCGTGGCTGTACGCGTCGTTCGGCGCACGCCTCGGTGCGGCGGCGCTCGTCAGCCTCCTCGCCGCGGCGGCGATGGGCGCAGGTGCCTTCGGCATCGCCAACGACCGCAAGTGGGGCTACAACCTCGCCGTGGCGGTGACCGGTGTCGGCGTGTTCGAGCTGCTCATCCAGCTGTCGGGCGACCTCTCGAGGATCGTCAGCCCCTCGTTCCTGCTGCTCGCGCTGTTCCCGGTGGCGCGCTTCGCCCTGCTCGTGCACCCGATGAGCCGGCAGCACCAGCGCATCTGGTTCCAGTAGCCCGCACCCCATCCCGGCATGATCGCACCCGTGCGGGCCGGGACTACCGTCGCCGCCGTGACCTTCCACCTGGCGGACCTCTTCGAGCGCGTGGCCCGTGCCGTGCCGGCGCGCGAGGCGGTCGTCTGGGGTGAGCAGCGGCTGACCTACGCGGAGCTCGATCGCCGAGCCGATCGGGTCGCCGCCGCCCTCGCCGAGGCCGAGGTCCACCCGGGCGACATGGTCGCCGTCGGCCTGCGCAACCGCCCCGAGCACCTCGAGGTGCTGCTGGGTGCGCTCAAGGCCGGCGCCGTCCCCGTCAACCTCAACCACCGCTACCGGCGGGCGGAGCTCGAGCACCTCCTCGCCGACAGCGGCGCGTCGCTGGTGGTGCACGAACCCGAGATGGCCGCGCTCGTCGCCGACGCCACCGCCGTGCTGCCCACGCTGCGCCGGGCGATCGCCGTCGGTCCGCCGTACGAGGCGTGGCTCGCCGCCACCGGTGGCGGACCGCCGCAGGTCGCTCGCAGCGGGGACGACCTGTACGTGCTCTACACCGGCGGCACGACGGGGCGCCCGAAGGGCGTGGTGTGGCGACACGAGGACGTGTTCTTCGCCGCGATGGGCGGCGGCATCCGCGGCGGGGAGCCGATCGCCCGCCCCGACGACATCGTGGGGTCCCTCGCCGAGGTGCCCCACCGGGCGCTCGCCGCCTCGCCGCTCACCCACGGCACCGCGCAGTGGTTCGCGTTCCTGACCCTCTTCGCGGGCGGCACCGTCGTGCTCTCGCCCGACCCCACGCTCGAACCGGTGAAGCTGCTCGATCTCGTCGAGTCCGAGTCGGTGAGCTACGTCGGCCTCGTCGGCGACGCCATCGCCGTGCCGATCGCCGACGCCCTGGCCGCCCACCCCGACCGGTGGGAGCTCGACACCCTCACGCTCCTCCTCTCCGGAGGCGCCCCGTTGTCCGCGCCCACCCGCCGACGGCTGCTCGAGCTGCTCCCCTGGGTCGTCGTGGTCGACAGCTACGGGACGTCGGAGACCGGCGGACAGGCGTCGGCCGTCCACGCCGCCGGCATGGCCGAGCCGGCGGGGCGTCCGGTGTTCGAGCCCCGGGTCGAGACCGCCGTGCTCGGCCCGGATCTGCGTCCGGTGGAACCGGGTCGAGGCATCGTCGGCCGGGTCGCCCGCCGGGGGCACATCCCCCTCGGCTACCACCGCGATCCGGCGGCGACTGCGGCCACCTTCCCCGTCGTCGACGGCGTGCGCTGGGCGCTCACGGGTGACCAGGCGACCGTCGACGAGCGTGGGCGCATCGTGCTGCTCGGACGCGGCGCCTCGACCATCAACTCGGGTGGCGAGAAGATCCACCCCGAGGAGGTCGAGGCGGCGCTGCGGGAACACCCCTCGGTGTACGACGCGGTCGTCGTCGGCGTCCCCGACGAGCGGTGGGGCGAGCGTGTCACCGCCGTCGTCTCGACCCGCTTCGGACCCGAGGTCGGCGCCCACGACCTGGCCGACGAGCTGGCCGAGCACTGCCGAAGCCGGCTCGCCGACTTCAAGGCCCCGCGGTCGGTCGTCATCGTCGACGCCGTACCCCGCCTGGACTCCGGCAAGTCCGACCGCTCCCGAGCGCGGGAGCTGGCCGTGCGGGCCGCCGGGGTGGGTCGGTAGACGCCCCGACGGCCCGTTCGGACCTCAGATCGGCAGGCGGCCGGTGGCGGCGTTGACGCTGCCGGTGTCCTTGTAGGCGGCGAGGGTCCGCTCGGCGATCCGCATCTGGTGGATCTCGTCGGCGCCGTCGGCGAAGCGGCTCCAGCGGGCCTGCGTGAGCATGCCGGCGAGGGGCGTGTCGGTGGAGTAGCCGAGCGCGCCGTGGACCTGGATCGCCCGGTCGATGATGTTCCAGAGGGCGTTGGCGACGTGGTGCTTGGCCATCGACACCTCGGACTTGAAGTCGGCGCCCTTGTCGATCAGGTAGGCGGCGTGCAGCACCATCAGCTTCGCCTGGTAGAGCTCCATGGTGGAGTCGGCGATCTTCCACTGGATGCCCTGCTTCTCGGCGAGGAGCGAGCCGTGGGAGTACCGGTTGAGGGCCCGTTCGCACATCATCTCGAGCGCCGTCTCGGCCTGGCCGATCCAGCGCATGCAGTGCGCGAGGCGGGCCGGACCGAGCCGGGCCTGGCCGAGGAGGTGGCCCTGGCCGCGACCGCCGAGCATCTTCGAGCCGTGGACCCGCATGTCGGTGATGCGGATCTCGCAGTGGTTGTGGGAGCCCGACATCGTCTCGACGTCACGCACGATCTCCCAGCCGGGGGTGTCGGTGTCGACGAGGAACGCCGAGTTCGCCGCCTGGGGGAGATCGGGGTCCTCCTCGGTGCGGGCGATGAGGATCGCGAACTTGGCGCCGCGTGCACCGGAGATGAACCACTTGTGGCCGTTGATGACCCACTCGTCGCCGTCCTGGTAGGCGTGGGTCTTGATGAGCGTCGGGTCGGAGCCGGCGACCTCGGGCTCGGTCATCGCGAAGCAGGAGCGGACGCGGCCCTCGCACAGCGGGCGGAGGTAGTCCTCCTTCTGCTCGTCGGTGCCCCAGTGGAGGAGGGTGTGCATGTTGCCCTCGTCAGGAGCCTGGGCGTTGAGCGCGAACGGGCCCATCGGCGTCTTGGCCGCCTCGGCGGAGATGGCCGCCATCGTCACGTGCCCGAGGCCCATGCCGCCCCACTCCTCCGGCATGTGCGGCAGCCAGAGGCCGGCGTCCTTCGCAGCCTGGCGCATCTCGATGATCGCCGGGATCCACTTCGAGCGGTCCCAGCCCTCCCGTTCCGCCGTCTCGCTGACCGGGGCGACCTGGGTCGCCATGAACTCCTTGACGCGATCGAGGATCGCGACGTGCTCGGGGTCGAAGCTGAAGTCGATTGCCATCGGGCCAGTGTCGTCCAACTTGACCGGACGGTCCACTTGTCCGGGCCCGGGCGCGCACCGGGCGGCCGCACCGCGAGGTGCGCACCGCCCGGCACGAGGCCCCTACTCCAGGGGTGCCGGCGATCCCCCAGACCGCACGGCAGCGCCGGGACCCTAGCGGTCGGCCGGGGCCCGTACCATCGCGACCGTGACCGACCAGCCCAGCGCCCTCCCCCAGGGCGAGGAGAAGGTGGCGGCGGTGCGCTCGATGTTCGACGCCATCGCCCCCCGCTACGACCTCGTCAACCGGATCATGACCTTCGGACTGGACGTGCGCTGGCGCCGGCGCGCGCTGCGCGACCTGGCGCTCCCGAGCGGATCTCGGGTGCTGGACCTCGCCGCGGGCACCGGCGACTTCTGCCGCGAGCTCGAGGCGGCGGGCATGCGCCCGATCGGCGTCGACCTGTCGTTCGGGATGCTCGCCAACGCCCGCACCGGCGCGCCGCTGGTGCAGGCGGACATCCTCCGGCTCCCCGTGCCCGACGCCTCCGTCGACGGGGTCACCTGCGGGTTCGCGCTCCGCAACCTCGTCGACCTGCCGCCCTTCTTCGCCGAGCTGGCCCGGGTCGTGCGGCCCGGCGGCCGCATCGCGCTGCTCGACGTGGGCGAGCCGTCCCACCCCGTGGTGCGGTTCGGCCACGGCATCTACTTCGGCAAGGTCGTGCCCCTGATCGGCGGTGCGCTCTCCGATCCCGCTGCTTACCGCTACCTGCCGAAGTCGGTCGCCTACCTGCCGGAACCCGCCGAGCTGGTGGCCGGCCTCCGGCGGTCGGGCTTCGCCGATGCCGGCCGCACGCTGCTGTGGCCCGGCGCGGCGCAGCTGCTCGTCGGGTCGCGAGATGGCTGAGCGCCCCTACGTCGCCCGCACGCGGCGCCTCGACCGCGACGTCGACCTGGTGGCGTTCGCCGGAGGCGACGGCCACCTCTTCGAGCGGGAGGGCCTGGGGCTCGCCGGTCGAGGCGAGCTGCTGCGCATCGACGTGCCCCCGCTCGACCCGGCCGCCGCGGCCGCCGCCACATCGGACGCGTTCGACCGGTTCGAGGTCGACGACGAGGTGGGCTCGCCCGGGTGCGGGCCGGTGGCGTTCGGCGCGTTCCCGTTCGATCCCGCCGAGCCACGGACCCTCGTCGTGCCGCGTGTGGTCGTCGGCCGGGCCGAGGACGGCACCCGTTGGATCACCACCACGGCACGGCGCGACGAGCCCGCGCCCGACCCGTCGACCGTCGGGCTCGACCTCGTCCCGCCCGCCGAGTCCGAGGTCGACCCCGGCGCGATCGTCGTGCGCGCCGCCCGGCCGGCCGCCGACTGGTGCGCGGCTCTCGCCGACGGGCGCGACCGGCTGCGGGACGGGGAGCTGACGAAGTTCGTGTTCGCGCGGGAGGTCGTCGTCGAGACCGAGCGGCCGCTCCCCCGCTCGGCGATCCTCCGACGGCTCCGCGCCGGCTACCCCAGCTGCTACATCACCTCGGTCGGCGCGATGGTCGGCGCCTCCCCCGAGCTGCTCCTGTCCCGCCGGGGCGACGTCGTCCGCTCCCGTCCGATGGCGGGCACCGCCCCTCGCAGCCCCGACCCCGCCGTCGACGCCCGCCTCGCGGCCGGCCTGCTCGCGTCGAGCAAGGACCGCCACGAGCACCAGATCGTCATCGACATGATCCACGACGCGCTGCTCCCCTGGTGCTCGTACCTCGACGCCGAGCCCGAGCCGTCCGTGCTCGGCATGGCCAACGTGCAGCACCTCGCGACCTACCTCGAGGGACGGCTGTCGGCCCCCGCGGCGTCGGCCGTCGAGCTGGTCACCGCGCTCCACCCGACACCGGCCATCTGCGGCACCCCCACCGACCGGGCGCTCGAGGTCATCCGCGAGCTCGAGGGGCTCGAGCGCGGCGCCTACGCCGGTCCGGTCGGTTGGCTCGACGCCGAGGGCAACGGCGACTGGGCGGTCGGCATCCGCTCGGCGGAGCTCGTCGGCACCCGCGCCCGGGTCTTCGCCGGGGTCGGTGTGGTCGCCGACTCCGATCCCGAGGCCGAGCTCGCCGAGACGCGCAGCAAGCTGCAGGCGATGCTCTCGGCCCTCCTGCGCCCCTAGCCCGCCGCGTCCTGGCGCAGCGCGCTCGCCACCGCGGCGTTGAGCTCGTCGTGGACCGCGACGTTGGTGTCCCGCCGGGTGCGCACCACGACGACGTGGGCGCCGGTCCCCGTGAGGCCTGCGGACAGCGCCGGGGCGAGGTCGGCGTCCCGCTCGACGACCGTCACGGGCAGGTCGTGGAGGGCTGCGAGCGCGGCGATGTCGACGCCGTGGGGCGTGCCGAACAGCTGCTCGAAGCGGTCGGTCGGGAGCTGCCTCGCCTGGGGCAGGAACGAGAAGATCCCGCCCCCGTCGTTGTCGACGACGACGAGCAGCAGCGGGCCCCCGAGCGGGCGGCCCCCGAGCCCCAGGAGCCCGTTGGTGTCGTGGAGCAGGGCGACGTCGCCGATGAGGAGCGCCGTCGGGGCCGTGCCCGCGCCGAGGGCCGCGCCGACCGCCGTGGAGACCACGCCGTCGATGCCGTTCGCCCCCCGGTTGGCGAGGACGGCGAGCCCGGCCCGTGCCGGCGCGAACCACTCGACGTCGCGGATCGGCATGGACGAGGCCACGACGAGCTGCGACCCGTCGGGAAGGGCGCCGACCAGGGCCCGTGCCGTCCCCGGCTCCGTGGCCGGCTCGTGCCCGGCGAGGGTGGCGGTTACCGCAGCCTCGGCGGCGGCATCGGCCGCAGCCCAGGACTCCAGCCAGGCGTCGTCGACCTCGTGTCGCTCGGCGCGGACCCGCTCGGCGAGATCGGTGCACACCAGGGTCGGGTCGGCGACGATCGAGACCGCGGCGAGCCGGTCAGGGTCGAACCAGGCGCCGTCGCGGCCCACCACGACGAGGTCGGCGCCGCTCCCCGCGAGCCACTGGCCCTGCACCTTCGAGGCCGCCGGCTCGCCGACCTGCACCACCACCTCCGGTCGGTGCGCCTCGGCGAACGGCGCGTGACGGAGGAGCAGGTCGCCGTGCGCGACCGTCGTGCCGTCCGGCGTGCGACACCCCGAGCGGGGGTCGGCGAGCACCGGCCAGCCGAGCGCCCGGGCCAGGTCGTGGACCGCCGGGGCATCGGCACCCCGCCCTCCCCCCGTCGCGCCGGCCACGATGACGCCACGACGACCGACCAGGCGCCCGGCGATCTCGGCCAGCGCCGCCTCGCCCAGCGGGGTGTCGGGTCGGAGCGACCGGTGCCAGCTCGCCGCGCCGTCGCGTGCCGCGGGGAGCGGGCCCGGACGCCCGACCAGGGGATCGCGGAACGGCAGGTTGACCTGGACGGGACCGGCCGGGACACCGGTCGCCTCGGCGACGGCGCGGGCGGCGAGCGACCGCCACGCGGGGCGCGACGCCTCGTCGGGCACGCCAGGATCGACGAACCAGCGGACGGCGTGGCCGTAGAGGCGGTTCTGGTCGACGGTCTGCGGGGCGCCGACGTGGCGCAGCTCGGGAGGCCGGTCCGCGGTGACGCAGATCATGGGGACCCGGGCGTGGTGCGCCTCGACGACCGCAGGGTGGAGCTCGACCGCCGCCGTCCCGCTCGTGGTGATCACCGGGGCGGGGCGTCCGGACACCAGCGCGAGCCCGAGGGCGAGGAACCCGGCCGACCGCTCGTCGTGGTGGACGTGCACGCGGAGGCGATCGTCGGCGGCGACGGCCAGCGCGAGGGGCGTCGAGCGCGAGCCCGGCGCCACGACCACGTCGGTGATCCCGCACCGGTGCCACTCGTCGACGAGGGTGGCGCAGAACGTGGCCGCGGTGGTCTCGGGGACGTCGCTCATCGCCGGGCAGCCTATGGTCCGCCGACGTGACCGCCCTGCACGCCGACCGCCGCGGCACCGGCCCGCGCCTCGCCCTCGTCCACGGGTTCACCCAGACGCGCCGCTGCTGGGGACCGATCGCCGAGGACCTGGCAGCCGACCACGAGCTCGTGCTCCTCGACGCCCCCGGTCACGGGCGCTCGGCCGACGTCGCCCTCGACCTGGTCGACGGCGGCCGCGCCCTGGCCGACACCGCCGGACCGGCCACGTTCGTCGGGTACTCGATGGGCGGCCGCTTCGCCCTCCACGCCGCCCTCGAGCGGCCGGCGCAGGTCCGCGCCCTCGTCCTCGTCGGGGCGACGGCGGGCATCGAGAGCGCGGACGAGCGGGCGCAGCGTCGTGAGGACGACGAGGCGAGGGCACGCCGGATCGAGGAGATCGGCGTCGACCGGTTCCTCGACGAGTGGCTCGCGCTGCCCCTCTTCGCCGGGCTCTCCCCCGAGGCGGCGTGCCGCGAGGAACGGCGGGAGAACACCGCGGCGGGCCTGGCGTCGTCCCTACGCCTCGCCGGCACGGGGACCCAGCTGCCGAGCTGGCACCGCCTCGGCGAGCTCTCGATGCCGGTGCTGGTGGTCGCCGGCGCCGACGACGAGAAGTTCCTGACCCTCGGCACGCGCCTGGCCGAGGCCGTGGGTGGCGACGTCGAGATCGCCGCCATCGAGGGTGCGGGCCACACCGCGCACCTGGAGCAGCCGGGCCGGTTCCTCGCCGTCCTGCGCCCCTGGCTCGCCGCCCGCGGGCTCTGAGGACAGCGCCACGACGAGCAGCCCCACAGCGAGGGCCAGCGCCGCCACCAGGCCGGCGAGCCGCCAGCGGCGACGTCGCGCCGTTCGCTGGTGCACCTCGGCCACCGGCGGGACGACAACCCCGGCCTCGCTCCGCCGGGCTGCCGCGGCGAGGACCTCGAGCTCGTCGTCCGGATCGGGCGCGGCGACGGTCCGCTGCGCGACGAGCGCCCTGACCAGACGCGCCTCGCGCTCGCCCCGTCCGACGTCGCGCAGGAGCGACCAGAGGGCGAGGGCGGGATCCTCGAACGCATCGGCCTCCCTGCGCCAGCCGTTCACCGCGTCGTCCCGTCGGAGCCGCACCCGCCAGCGGGCTCGCCGCAGGGCGACGCGGACCACCCAGCGGTCGACCGCCGTGGTCTGCGACGCCCGCTCCCAGCGGTCCTGGGCGCGGCCGATCGCGTCCATCGCCGCAGTCCGTGCGGTGGCGGGCGACCCGGTCACCGCGACCAGGAGGATCACGAGACGGGGGAACCACGCCCGGTACCAGGCGAGGAAGCGCTCCTCGTCGTTCGTCAGCCGCTCAGCCACAGGCCGACCGCGAGCAGGGCGCCGTAGATCAGCTGGACCCGTCCGGTCGCGCCGAGCACCGGGATGAGCGCACCGCCGACCGCACCCTCGAGGACCCGCGTGACCGGCACGCGCGCGAAGGGGATGGCGGCCAGCGCCACGACCGCGCCGATGCGCCCGAACGCCGCGAGCGGGGGGACGACGAGGAACGGCACTGCGAGGAGCACGACGTAGAGCGCCCGCGTCCGTGGCGCACCGAGCCGCACCGCCAACGTCCGCTTGCCCGCCTCGGTGTCGCCCGGGATGTCGCGCAGGTTGTTGACCACGAGAAGCGCGGTGGCGAGCAGGCCGACCGGGACCGACGCCGCAGCGGACAGACCCGTGACGTCGCCGGTGTGGACGTAGGTGGACCCGACGGTCGCCACCACACCGAAGAAGACGAACACGAACAGCTCGCCCAACCCTGCGTACCCGTAGGGACGCGGGCCACCGGTGTAGAACCACGCCGAGGCGATGGCGGCGACCCCGACGAGCAGCAGCTCCCAGCCGACCGCCGCCGCGAGCGACAGACCCGCGGCCGCCGCCACGCCGAACGCGAGGAACGCCGCACGCTTCACCGCCGCGGGCGCCTTGATCCCCGACCCCACCAGACGGATCGGCCCGACACGGGCGCCGGCCGCGTCCGTGCCCCTCACGCCGTCGCTGTAGTCGTTGGCGTAGTTGACCCCGACCTGCAGCGCGAGCGACACGACGAGCGCGGCGACCGCGCGCCAGGCGACGATCGGCGCGACGCCGACTGCGGCCGCGGTGCCGACCGCCACGGGGACGACGGCCGCGGGGAGCGTGCGCGGGCGTGCACCCGCGAGCCAGTCCTTCACGAGGCGAGAGCCTACGCTCGGCCCGTGCACCACCTCGTCGCCCTCATCGGACCCGCGGGAACCGCGTGGGTCGACGAGCTGCGACGGGCCTGGGACATGGGCAACGCAGTGCTGCCCGTCGATCCCCGCCTGCCCCATGTGGCCCAGCAGCGGCTCCTCGACGCCATGGCCCCCTCCTACGCCGTCGTCGTCGACGGCCGCGGCCACGTCGAGTGGGACGAGCTGCACGGCGGTCGGCCGGTCGAACCGGGCGATGCCCTCGTGATGGCGACGAGCGGCACCACCGGGGAGCCGAAGGGCGTGGTGCTCACCCACGACGCCGTGGCGGCCTCGGCCCGGGCCACGTCGACGCGACTGGGCGTCGACCCGACCCACCACCGCTGGCTGGCCTGCCTCCCGCTGGCGCACGTGGGCGGTCTCTCCGTCGTCACCCGGGCCATCGCCACCGGCACGCCGTTCGAGGTGCACGACGGGTTCCACCCGTCGCTGGTGGCCGACGCGGCGCGCCGTGGTGCCACCCACGTGTCGCTGGTGGCGACGGCGCTCCAGCGCATCGATCCGTCGGCCTTCCGCTGCATCGTCCTCGGCGGCGCGGCGCCGCCGGCCGACCTGCCGGCGAACGTCGTCACCACCTACGGCATGACCGAGACCGGCAGCGGCGTGGTCTACGACGGCGTGCCCCTCGACGGGGTCGAGGTGCGGGCGGTCGGCGGCGAGCTGCAGATCCGCGGTCCGATGCTCCTGCGGGCCTACCGGGACGGGACGGACCCGAAGAGCCACGACGGCTGGCTGCCCACCGGCGACCTCGGCGAGGTCGATCCCACCTCGGGGCTGGTGCGGGTGTTCGGCCGCTCGGGGGACCTCATCATCACCGGCGGCGAGAACGTGTGGCCCGCCGCGGTCGAGCGGGTCCTGCACGCGCACGCCAAGGTCGCCGAGGTCGCCGTCGTGGGTCGACCCGATCCGGAGTGGGGCCATCGCGTGGTCGCCGTCGTCGTCCCTGCCGACCCGCACGACCCGCCGACGCTGGCCGAGCTGCGCGACCACGCCAAGGGCCAGCTGCCGGCGTTCGCCGCACCCCGAGAGGTCGACCTGGTCGATGCGCTCCCCCGGACGCCGCTCGGCAAGGTCGTCCGCCGCGACCTCTGACCGCGGCTCAGCCTCCGAACGGCAGGACGTCCAGCGGCACGAACGCCACCAACCACCCCATGTCGCCGCTGCGCAGCCTGCCCCGATCGAGGCCGACGACCGACGGCTCGCCGCCCGACCCGATCTCCGCGACCCTGAGCGCCGTGAGCTGGTCGATCCAGAACAGCGCCCGACCGTCCGCCGACCACTGCGTCGACTCCCGTCCCGGTCCGAGGAGCGGCAGGTCGACCCAACCGTCCGCACCGCCGACCCAGGTGAGCTCCTCCGGCACGGACGGGTCCCAGCCCGCCACCCAGGCCGACCTGCCGTCGGGCGATGCGCTGCCGCTCCAGAGCTCCGCCGCGACGGGCAACGGGTCGAGGACGGTCTCGTCGACCAGCTCGCCGTTCCGGATCCGCCCGAGGCTCACACGGCACTCGAACGTGTCGTCGCAGCTGTGACGGAGCACCACGTCCCCCGCCACGTCGAGCAACCGGCCGCTGGCGATGCGGCGAGGGCCGTCGCGCCCGGCGAGGAAGATCCCGTCGAAGGTGGAGAACACAGCACCTTCCGAGACCATGCCGATCGCCCCGCCGCTTCCCCAGGTGGCGGCGGCGGCCTCCAGGACCTCGAGCGTCCCGTCCGGCCGGACGGCGCCGAGGTCGGGCACCGGGCCCTCGCCCGCGAGGAGCACCGTTCCCGATGGGTCGATCCAGTCCACCCGGCGGTCGCCGAGCTCGACCTCCCGCCAGCCGTCGTCCGCCCACCACCAGATGCGCTGGGCGCCCGACGCGACCAGCACGTCGCCTGTCCACTGCAGGTGGCGGACCTCCACCTCCGGGTCCGGCGCACCGAGGACGACCTCCGTGCCCGTGCTCGGATCGACCGCGACGATCCCCTCCGGGGTGACGGCGACGACAGCGGTCCCGTGCCCGTCGACCGTCAGGCCGTCGGCGAGCAGCGGCGGCACCTCACCCGGCACGGTGGTCGTCGTGGCCCGTGGACGGGTGGTGGTCGTCCGCTGTCGCGTGGTCGAGGTCGTCGACGACGAGGTGGGTGCGGCATCGTCCTCGGCCCCGTCGTCGCCGCCGGCGAAGAGCGACAGCCCCACCACCACGGCCAACACCCCGAGCACCACGCCGGCGACGGTGCGCGCCGAGCGGCTGCTGCCCTCCGACGGCTCCCCCGACGACGCATCGCCAGGGCCCTCGCCGACGAGCGGGATGACGGGGACGCTGCCGACCGACGCGCCGCAGCGCGGGCAGAACGACGCGCCGGCGGGGAGCTCCGCCCCGCACGATGCGCACCTGCCCGCCCCGGCCATCGCCCTACGCCAGCATCACGAGGAGGGCGCTGGCGAAGCTGCCGACCACCAGGCCGACGACGGCGAGCACCGCCACCCACCACACCACCGGGCTGCGCTCGCGCAGGGTCGGCAGGTCGTCGGGCTCGGAGGTGCCCTTGGGGGTGACGCGCTTGCTCATCGCCCCGATGATGTCAGCCCCGACCGGCGACCATGGCACCACCGTCGACCACGAGGGTGTGACCGGTGATCCACGAGGCCATGTCGGAGGCGAGGAAGAGAGCGGCGTGGGCGATGTCCTCCGGCTCGCCGATCCGCCCGAGCGGGGTGCCCTGCCCGAGCTGGGCCTCGTTGGGCTCCCAGAGCGCACGCGCCATGTCGGTCTTCACCAGGCCGGGGGCGATGGCGTTGACGCGGGTGGGTGCCAGCTCGACGGCGAGCACCTTCGTCAGGTGGATGAGGGCGGCCTTGGTGTTGTTGTAGATGCCGATCGACGAGCCGACGCTCAGCCCGCCGATCGAGGCGATGTTGATGATCGTCGACCCCGGCCGGTCCTTCAGCGAGCGGTGCCATGCGTGGTGCGACCACAGCAGCGGGCCCCGCAGGTTGACCTCGAAGGTCTTCTGCCAGCGGGGCACGTCGATGTCGATCGAGCGCCCCATGTAGGGGTTGGTGGCCGCGTTGTTGACCAGGACGTCGATGCCGCCGAAGCGCTCGATCGTGGCGTCGACGGCGGCCTCGGCGGCGTCCGGGTCGCCGGCGTTGGCCTCGAACACGTCGACGTCGCCGTCGACGGTCGCCGCGGCGTCGTCGAGCGCGTCTCGCTTCCGCGACGAGAGCATCACCTTCGCCCCGTGCGCCGCGTAGGCCTGCGCGATGGCGAGACCGATCCCCTTCGACGCGCCGGTGACCAGCGCGACCTTCCCCCCGAGCGAGATGTCCATCGGTCGGACAGTACCGCCCCCTCGGTACGGTGACCGGATGAGCGGCCGGAACCGACTCGCCGACGAGACCAGCCCGTACCTGCGCCAGCACGCCGACAACCCGGTGCACTGGTTCCCCTGGGGCGAGGAGGCGTTCGCCGAGGCCCGGGAGCGAGATGTGCCGATCCTGCTGTCGGTCGGCTACTCGGCCTGCCACTGGTGCCACGTGATGGCTCACGAGTCGTTCGAGGACGACGCGACCGCGGCCGTGATGAACGACGGGTTCGTCAACGTCAAGGTCGACCGGGAGGAGCGGCCCGACGTCGACGCGATCTACATGGAGGCCGTGCAGGCGATGACCGGCACCGGCGGCTGGCCGATGACGGTCTTCGTCGATCACGACGGCCGGCCGTTCTACGGCGGCACCTACTTCCCGCCCGTGCGCCGGCAGGGCATGCCGAGCTTCACCGATCTGCTCGAGGCGGTCAGCACCGCGTGGCGGGACCGTCGAGCCGACCTGGCCGAGCAGGCGGAGGGGCTCACCGACGCCATCCGCCGGACCGGGGCGCGCCTCGCCGCCACCGAGGCGCTGCCAGGACGTGGTGCGCTGCACGACGTGGTCCCACGCCTCGTGGAGGCGTTCGATGCCGAGTGGGGCGGGTTCGGCTCGGCGCCGAAGTTCCCCCCGTCGATGACGCTCGAGCTGCTGCTGCGCATCCACCTCGACACCGGCGACCAGCAGGCCCTGTCGATGGTCGAGCGCACGCTCGACGCCATGGCCGCCGGCGGGATGTACGACCACCTCGGGGGCGGTTTCGCCCGCTACTCCACCGACCGCCGCTGGCTCGTCCCCCACTTCGAGAAGATGCTCTACGACCAGGCGCTGCTGGCAGGGGCCTACCTGCACGGCTGGCAGGTGGGCGGGGACGACGGCCACCGCCTCGTCGTCGAGGAGACGATCGACTACGTGCTCACCGTCCTGCGCCACCCCGAGGGGGGCTTCTTCTCGGCCGAGGACGCGGACTCCGAGGGCGTCGAGGGCCGGTTCTACGTCTGGTCCGCCGCCGAGGTCGACGAGGTCTGCGGCGACGACGCGGCAGCGGCGCGCGCCTGGTGGGGCGTCACCGACGCCGGCAACTGGGAGGGCACCAACGTCCTCCACCGACCGACGTTCGGGGCCCTGCTGCGCCCGCCGGAGGTCGAGCGAGCCCGCCGCGCGCTGTGGGAGCGGCGCGAGTCACGCGTGCGGCCGGGCCTCGACGACAAGGTCCTCACCGAGTGGAACGCCCTCATGCTCTCGACGCTCGCCGAGGCCGCCGCCGTCCTCCAGCGCGACGACTGGCGCGACGCGGCGGTCGCCAACGGCGAGTTCCTCCTCACCCACCTCCGCCGGGACGACGGCCGGTGGATGCGCTCGTGGCAGGCGGGTGACGCCACGCGGCCGGCCGCCGCCCGGCACCTCGCCTACGCCGCCGACCACGCCGCACTGGTCGACGCCTTCGTCCGCCTGGCCGAGCTCACCGGCGAACGGCGCTGGCTCGTCGCCGCCACCGAGGCCGCCGACGCCCTGCTCGACCTGTTCTGCGACGACGAGCACGGAGGCGTGTTCACGACGGGCACCGACGCCGAGGCGCTGGTGATCCGGCCGAAGGATCTCATGGACGGCGCGACGCCGTCGGCCCAGAGCCTCGCGGCGATGGCGCTCCTGCGGCTCGGGGCGCTCACGGGCGAGCGCCGCCACCTCGACGCCGCGGACGCCATCCTCCGGTTGCTCTCCCGGGTGGCGCTCGACCACCCGTCGTCGTTCGGGCACCTGCTCTGCGCGCTCCACCTCGCCACCGCCGGCACCATCGAGGTGGTCGTCACCGGCCATCGACCCGATCTGGTCGGCGTCGTGAGGGAGCGCTTCCGTCCCCGCGCCGTGCTGGCGTGGGGCGAACGGGACGATGCATCGCCGCTGTGGACCGGCCGCGAGGACGGCCTGGCCTACGTGTGCCGGAACTTCGCCTGCCGCCGGCCGGTCGACGACCCCATCGAGCTCGTGGCCGAGCTGGACACCGCGGGCGCCACCTAGGTCACCAGCCCCCGCGGTGCACGACCTGGTCGGCGGGACGGCGAGGCCGCGCCGCCGATCGGCCCGGCTCGTCGGGGGCGGGGTGGCCGATGGCGACCGCCCCGATCGGACGGATGCCCTCGGGCACCCCGAGCGAGCGGAGCAGCCGCTCCTCCTCGCGGAAGATCCCGAAGAACAGGGCACCCAGACCGGCGTCGACCACCGCGTGGAGCAGGGTCATGGTGGCGAACGCGGTGTCGACCACCCAGTACGGGACGGGCCAGGCGTCCTCAGACGCGCCGAGGCCGGTGCGGGCCTTGTCGTCCTCGGCGTAGCGGGCCACGTAGGCGCCGGCGTCGGCCATCGGCAGCACGATGACCGGAGCGCGGAGCAGGCCCGGCCAGCGGAAGCCGTCACGCCGCTCCGGCGGGAGGGTGACGTCCCAGAAGCGGGACGTCTGCTCCGGACCCTCGAGCACGAGGAAGTGCCACCCCTGGCTGTTGCCGGCCGACGGGGCGCGCCGCGCGAGGTCGAGCAGGGCGTCGACGACCTCCGGTGCGACCGGCTCGTCGGTGAAGTTGCGCACCATCCGCCGGCGACGGACGGCGTCGCCGAGCTCCACGGTGCGGCTCAGGCCAGCTTGGCCAGGTCCTCGGCCATCGCCCAACCGAAGGCGATGAGCGAGTCGCCACGCTCGGTGTCGAGTGGCTCGAACAGGGCGGCCACGTCCGGATCGATCTTCTCCGGCTTCAGGCTGGCGTGGTCGAGGACGCACGCCACCGCGCCGTCGCCCTTGGCGATGAAGGTGTGGTCGTCGTAGTTGCCGTTCTCGATGCCGAAGCGCTTGGCCAGCCGCCGCCCCCACGCCCGCTCCTCGCCCGAGGCCTTGTGGCCGGGGCGGGGCACGATGTCGTCGAGCTGCTTGTAGGCCTCGAAGGCCGACGCGTCGGCGAAGCGGGCGCCGACGAGGACGTCCTCGTCGGGGAAGGCGAGCACCGCCCGACGCAGCTGGTCGGTGACGATGCCCTTCAGGATGGTGTCGCGCTTGCTCGTGCGCTTGATCGACGCCACACCGACGAGCACGCACGGCGTCCCCCCGATGCGCTCGAGCGTGCTGAACGAGAAGCCCTTGAGCTTGCCGTTGTCCCGGGCGAGGGTGATGAGCACCCATGCCTCGGCCTGCTTGGAGAGGATGCCGACGCCGAGGTCCGACGACGACTCGGCGCAGATGTCGGCCATCTCCGCGAAGTCGGCATCGCTCAGGGCGGTGCAGTCCTTGGTCTCGATCTCGATCGCCATAGCCCTGCAGTGACCCCCAAGAACAGTAGACGGCGGCCCGTACAGTCCAGTGTGTCCGGGCGCAGGATGCAACTCGGTCTCAGCGCGGCGTCGGCCCGAGCCACACCTCGCAGGTGCCCACGGGCCGGAAGCCGCAACGGCGGTAGACCCCTTCGCCGTCTGCGGTGGCCTGGAGCCACACCCCGTGGGCGCCACGCCGCACCGCGCTCTCGAGCGCGCCGAGGGTGAGCGCCGTGCCAGCGCCCTGACGGCGGTGCCGCCGCATGACGCCGGCGCCGACGATGCCGGCGATCGGTCCGTCCACGTGCACCGTCACCGAGCCGACGACCCGGGATCGGTGCCCGAGCGCCACGAGCACCTCGACGCCGGGATCGTCGAAGGCGTCGGGCGGCACCATCTGCTCGGCGAGCCGCCGGCTGACGCCGAACGCCTCGCACTGGGCGACGACCACGGCGCGCCGATCGGCCGGCGCCGCCCTGCGCACCTCGGTCGACGGCGCCTCGGTGGTGACGGGGTCGCCCTCCCGCAGGACCATCGCCGGCCGTCGCACCGCCACCCGGTACCCGCGGCCCCGCAGGGCGTCCTCGAGCTCCGGGTGCGCACCGGCGACCACGTCCACGGCGGGCTGCCAGCGGCGGCGGCCGAACAGCACCTCGGCCGCCGCGAGGGCCGCGTCGGGATCGTCGAGAGCGCCCTCGATCACGGCCACCTGCTGGGTCTGATCGGGCACGCCGCTGAGCGCCACGAAGAGGCCGCCGACGCGGTGGGCGTCCCCACCGGTCCACCGGACCTGTCGGGACCAGCTGGCGACGAGTCCCCCCTCGACGACCGCGAGGTCCTCGGGTGACGGCACCGCCTCAGAGGAGGATGGCATCGGGCCCGATCAGGACCCGCAGCTCCCCCACCAGACCGTTCTCGGTCGACACGGCGAACTGGTCCGGCAGCTTGACGACCGTCGTCTCCCCCATGTGGAGGAACACCTCGGCGTCACCTGGGTGCTCGAGCAGGAGGTTCTTGAGCTTGGCCGACAGGGACTCCGACAGCACCGCCGGGTTGACGCGGATCCGCAGGGGCGGCGCCGAACCGGTCGTCACCCCGTCGAACGGCTCGATCTCGACGGCCATGAGCTTGGGCAGGTCGTCGCGCTTGTCGACCCGGCCCTTGATGCAAACGATGCGGTCGTCCTCGAGCAGGTGCCCGTACTGCTGCATCGTCTTCGGGAAGACCATGACCTCGGTCGAGCCCTGCAGGTCCTCCAGCGTGAGGACGGCCATCAGGTCGCCCTTCTTCGTCCACTTGCGCTGCAGGCCCGTGATGACGCCGCCGCAGGTGCGCACCGCGCCCTCGTCGATGTCGAGGAGGTCGGCGATCGCGCAGTCGGTCTTGCGCCGCAGAGCGTGCTCGGCGCCCATGAGCGGGTGGTCCGAGACGTAGAGGCCGAGCATCTCCTTCTCGAACGCGAGCCGCGCCATCTTGTCGAACTCGTGGTCGGGGATCCGCGCCCGCTCGTCGAACACCGGCCCGTCCTCGACCTCCCCGAAGAGCGTCATCACGCCCATGTCGCGCTCGCGGCGACGGGCCACCGTGGTGTCGACGATCTGCTCGAACGCCGCCAGGAGCCCCTGGCGGGGGTGGCCGACCGAGTCGAAGGCGCCGGCCTTGATGAGCGACTCGATCGTGCGCTTGTTGAGGACCGAGAGGTCGACGCGCTCGCAGAAGTCGTAGAAGTCGGCGTAGGGGCCGTTGGCCTCGCGCTCGGCGACGATGTGGCCGACGAGGCCCTCGCCCACGTTGCGGACCGCGGACAGCCCGAACGGGATCGACCCCAGCTTGCCCCCGTCGGGATCGGGGATCGCGGTGAAGTTCGACTCCGACACGTTGATGTCGGGCACGAGCACCGTGACGCCCATCTGGCGGCACTCGGCCAGGTAGACCGCCGCCTTCTCCAGGTTGTTCTTCACCGAGGTGAGCAGCGCCGCGAAGTACTCGACCGGGTAGTTCGCCTTCAGGTAGGCCGTCTGGTAGGCGATGAAGCCGTAGCCGTAGGAGTGGCTCTTGTTGAAGGCGTAGTCGGCGAAGGGCTCGATGATGTCGAACCACTTCTTGCCGAGGTCCCGGCCGTAGCCGGTGGTCTCGCACCCTTCCTCGAACTTCTCGCGCTCCTTGGCGATGAGCTCGCGGATCTTCTTGCCGCACGCCTTGCGCAGGTTGTCGGCCTCTGCCAGCGAGTAGCCCGCGAACTTCTGGGCGATCCGCATGACCGACTCCTGGTAGATCATCAGCCCCTGGGTGGAGGCGAGGATCTCCTCGGCGTCGGGGTGCAGGTACTCGATCGGCTTCCGGCCGTTCTTGCGGTCGGCGTAGTCGTTGTGCATGTTCGCCGCCATCGGACCCGGCCGGTACAGGGCCACGAGGGCGGCGACGTCCTCGAACGTGGTGGGTGCGAGCGAGCGCATCAGGGCCCGCATCGGTCCGCCCTCGAGCTGGAACACGCCGATCGAGTCCCCTCGGCGCAGCAGCTCGTAGGTGGGCTCGTCGTCGAGCGGCACCGAGTCGATGTCGAGGTCGACGCCCCGCGTGGTGCGGATGAGCTCGACGGCGTCGGAGATCACGTCGAGGTTCCGGAGGCCGAGGAAGTCCATCTTGAGCAGCCCGAGGTCCTCGACCCCGTGCATCTCGTACTGGGTGACGACCGGCGCGTCCTCCGGGGCCTGGCCGGACTCCGGCTTGCGCTGGATCGGCAGGTACTCGGTGAGGGGCTCCTTGGTGATCACCACCGCGGCGGCGTGGATGCCGTCCTGGCGCCGCAGGCCCTCGAGGCCCTTCGCGACCTCGATCACCTTCTGCATGTCCGGGTCGGTGGTGTACATCTCGCGCAGCTCGGCGGCCATCTTGTAGCCGTCCTCGAACTTCGGGTGCGGCTCGAGGCAGGCGTACAGCGGCGTGTCACGGCCCATGATGAGCGGCGGCATGGCCTTGGCCACCTTGTCGCCCACGGCGTAGGGGTACCCGAGCACCCGCGCCGCGTCGCGCACCGCGGCCCGGGCCTTGATCGTGGAGAAGGTGACGATCTGCGCGACGTGGTCGCGGCCGTACATCTGCGCCGCGTAGCGGATCATCTCGTCCCGGTAGCGGGAGTCGAAGTCCATGTCGATGTCGGGCATCGAGATGCGGGACGGGTTGAGGAACCGCTCGAACAGCAGGTCGTACTTGATCGGGTCGAGGTCGGTGATCCAGAGGCAGTAGGCGACGGCGCAGCCCGCGGCCGACCCACGACCGGGACCGACCCGGATGCCGGAGTCGCGGGCGTGGCGGATGAGGTCCCACGTGATGAGGAAGTACGACGAGAACCCCATGTCCCGGATGACCTGGAGCTCGTAGGCGAGGCGCTCGACCACCTTGTCGTCGAGCTGGTCGCCCCACCGCTTCTTGGCTCCCTCGAAGGTGAGGTGCTGGAGGTACTCGTCGTCGCTCTCGAAGCCTGCCGGTAGCGGGAAGTTCGGCAGCTGCGGCTTGCCGAACTCGATCTCGACGTTGCACCGTTCGGCGATCCACAGCGTGTTGTCGCACGACTCGGGGATCTCCGAGAACAGGTGGCGCATCTCGGCCGCCGACTTCAGGTAGTGCTGGTCGCCGTGGAACTTGAAGCGGTCCGGATCGCTCATCAGGGAGCCGGTCTGGACGCACAGCAGGGCGTCGTGGGCCACGGCGTCGTGCTGGTGGGTGTAGTGGCTGTCGTTGGTGGCGAGCAGCGGCGCCCCGATCCGGCGAGCGATCTCGACGAGCTGGGGGTTGGTGCGGTGCTGCTCGGGGATGCCGTGGTCCTGGATCTCGACGAACAGGTTGTCCTTGCCGAAGATGTCCTGGAGCCGGCCCGCCTTCTTGTAGGCACCTTCGGTGTCGCCCCGCATCAGCGACTGCAGGACGTGGCCGCCGAGGCAGCCGGTGGTGGCGATGACGCCCTCGCTGTGCTCCTCGAGCAGCTCCCAGTCGACGCGGGGCTTGTAGTAGTAGCCCTCGAGGAAGGCCCGGGACGCCAGTTGGATGAGGTTCTTGTAGCCCGCACCGTTCTCGGCGAGGAGGGTCAGGTGGTAGTAGAGCTTCTTGCCGCCGTCGACCTCACCGCCCGAGTCGTCGACGCGGCCGCGCCGCGACGGACGCTCGAACCGGTCGTCGTGGGCCATGTAGGCCTCGGTGCCGATGATCGGGGTGATCCCGTGGTCCCGGCACGCCCGGTAGAAGTCGAGCGTGCCGTACATGTTGCCGTGGTCGGTCATGCCGAGGGCCGGCTGCCCGTCGGCCGCGGCCGCCGCCACGACGTCCCCCACCCGCGCCGCCCCGTCGAGCATCGAGAACTCGGTGTGGACGTGAAGGTGGGTGAACGAGTCGGTCACCGCCGCGTCCCCTCCTGCGAATGACAGCGTTGTGATCCTGGAGGGCGACTGTACCCCACCGGGCTAGAGGTAGGTCCCCGGACGATCGGTGTGCCCGGCCTCGGCAGCGGGGCCACCCTGCGGCGGCATGAGCTGGCTCTGGCGCATCTGCTCGATCTGCTGGCGCGCCGCCATCTGCTGGGCGAAGAGCGTGGCCTGGATGCCGTGGAACAGACCCTCGAGCCAGCCGACGAGCTGGGCCTTCGCGATCCGCAGCTCGGCCCCGGACGGGACGTCCTCGTCGCCGAACGGCATGGCCAGCCGGTCGAGCTCCTCCTGGAGGTCGGGCGAGAGCGCGGAGCCGAGCTCGTTGACCGACAGGTCGTAGATGTCCCGGAGGCGATCCCGGCTGGCCTCGTCGAGGTCGGTGCTGCGGACCTCGTCGAGCAGCTGCTTCATCATCGAGCCGATCCGCATCACCTTCGCCGGCTCGTCGACCGCCTCGCGGTGCTCCTCCGGCTCGGCCTCGACGGGCTGGACCAGCTCGCCGCGCTCGACCGTGGACTCGTCGGGGGTGGGGTTCGCGTCGGACACGAGCGCCACCCTAACGGCGCGGGTCAGCCCCCGGCACCGAGCAGCGGGACGAGCATCTCCGCGCTCGTGACCGACCCGTGCCGACCCACCAGCTCGTAGGGTCCGCTGTCGGCCGGATCGAGGAACGCCAGGTTCCCCCAGGGCGCGACGAGGATGTCGCCCATCCGTGCCCGGGCCATGTCGGTGACCTTCGGTCCGTACCAGCCCTCGCTGATCGCCTCGTCGCGCGTGCGGATCCAGGCCTGGTGGCCGTGGTGGGTCGTGAGGGCCTCGAGCAGCGCGGGCGTGCGCCCGGGTCGGGCGTGGAACCAGCGGAACCGGCCCTCGCCCGACTGCATCGAGGTCTCGGCGAGCACCGCCGGGTGCGGCGTGGTGACGTCGCCCCCGGTCTCGACGTGGCCGTGGTCGGCGGTGATGAGCAGCGCCGCCCCCGGAGGGAGCAGGTCGATGATGTCGCTGACCAGTCGGTCCACGGCCACGAGCTCGGCGTCGTAGTACTCACCGAAGCCGTACTCGTGGGCGACCTTGTCGATCCCGTCGTAGTAGGCGTAGACGAACGGCTCGTTGGCGTCGAGGACGTGCTGCAGCTCGATGAGCATCGTCGAGGTCATGCGGTAGCCGTGGAACCGCACCTGGTGGAGGTGCGCCCCGGAGAAGCCCGAGGTGGCGAACTCGGCCTTGGTGACGATGGGTGGCCGCTGCCCGGCGAAGGGGACGACGTCCTGCACCCGCTCCGGCGGGAAGCGGTCGCGGGCGTCGCCGGTGGAGGTCGACCACCTCAGGACGTTCAGGACCTCCCCCTCGAGGGCCATCCGGTAGCCGACGACGCCGTGCTCGCCGGGCGCGAGGCCGGTGGTGATGGAGGTCAGCGCGGTGGCCGTCGTCGAGGGGACGACGCTGCTCGCCGGACCGCCGACGAGCGAGCACAACGTGGGCGCGAGGTCGCGCCGAGCCTGCAGCTGCTCCCAGCCGAGGCCGTCGAGCACGAGGAGGACCACCTGGTCCGCGTCGGCCACCGGGGCCGGCAGCCACGAGGGGACGTCGGTCCACTCGAGGAGGGCGGGCACGATGTTCGAGAGGCACGCGCCCGAGTAGTCGGGCAGGTGCGGCCGCTGCGGGGAGTTGTCGCCCATCGCCTTCACTCCATCACCTCCGAGGGGTCGTCGCCAACCACCCTCCCCTCCCGTCGGCCGTACAGTGGTCGCCGTGAAGGTCTCGACCCGTGGCGACTACGCGTGCCGCGCCCTCCTGTCGCTCGCTCTCCACGACGAGACCGAGGGGCCGACGTCGGTGCGCGACATCGCCGAGCGGACGGGCCTCCCCCAGCCGTACCTGGAGCAGATCCTGCTCGCGCTCAAGGGGGCGGGACTGGTGCGCTCGAAGCGCGGCGTCGGCGGCGGGTACGTGCTGGCCCGCGAGCCGGGCAGCATCTCCCTGGCCGACATCGTGAGCGCGGTCGACGGCCCGATCGTCGCCGGTGACTTCGGCGAGCCCCACCAGGACGGTGCGTGCGACCACGAGGGGCAGTGCGTGCTGCTCGCGGTGTGGGCCGAGGCCGGCGAGCACATGCGCCGCCACCTCGAGGCGCGCTCGCTGGCCGACGTGGCGTCGATGGCCCGCGGCGAGCGGGAGTGGCCGATCACCGGTTGACCGGTGCCCGCGGTCATGCGGGTGGTGTGGTGGGTGTGCCGTCGGGGCGGTGGATGGTCCAGGTGCCGTCGGGTGCGCGGGTGGGGTGCCAGCCGTGGTTCTTGAGCCGGTTGTGGGTGTCGCAGAGCACGGCGGCGTTGGCTTGGTCGGTGGGTCCGCCGCGGCTCGCGTCGAGGGTGTGGTCGATCTGCAGGCCGTGTCGGCGGTGGCAGCCGTTCCAGATGCAGCGCAGTCCGTCGGGGTGGGCGAGGGTGTTGGTGAGCTCGGCCGCCTCGCGGGCCGAGCCGGTGAAGAACCGGCGGCGGCGTCCGAGGTCGATCACGTTGGAGTCCGCGTCGATGATCACGCGGCGGACCTGGCCGGCCAGGGCGGCGGCGACCACATCGGACGGGGCGAGGGGCACCCCCGACAGGGTGCGGCAGATGCGCTGCCCGGTCGGGTCGGCAACCGTGTGGGTGCCGGTGAGGGCGGTCTCGAGGGTGTGGAGGTCGACGACGATGTTGACGAGCGGCACGGCCCGGCCGACGGTGGAGGCCGCCCGGGCGAAGATCGCGGCGAGGGCGTCGGCGCCGCGCTGTGCGGCGGTGCGGGGCAGGTCGGCGTCGGTGGCGGCGTCGCCGAGCCGGGCTCGGGCGTCGGCCCAGTCGGCGAGGAGCTCGGCGCGGGCGAACCACTCGAAGGTCTCCGCGATGGCGGCGCCCTGGAGGTTGCCGAACCCGCCGGTGAGGGTGAACCCGCCGTCGTAGTTCTCGACCACCGATCCGTTCCGTCGTGCGTGGGAGGTCTCGGCGTCGTGTTCGGTGCCGTCGACATCGACGAGACGTTCCCACTCCCGCAACCACCGACAGAACCCGTCGTGGGAGTGGTCCCGTGCCATCTCCACGATCACGTCCTCGATCACCGGCAACAGGTCCACGACTCGAGGGTTGCGCGCCACCCGCCCCACGGCCCGCACATGGCCGGTCGGGACCTCCCCCGCCTGATGCGCCGCGGCCAGCGCCGGCAGGTCCCGCAGCACACGGGCGCAGTGCACCCGCGCCCGCGCCTCGCCGTGCGGCAACCGGCCCAGGTGCCGGACCGCCACCGCAGCGGAGGCCAACCCGTCCACTGCGTACGCCTGCGAGCGGTCCAGATGCCCCGCCAGGCGGTCGGTCACGGCGTCGAGGCGGCGACGCAGGACCTCCACGTCGCGCACCAGACCCATCTCCGACCGCGCATCCAACGCATCCAGATCCACCGCCCCGAGCAGATCCACCGCCCGCGCCAACGCCGACAGCGCCACACCCGGACCCACCGGACCCACATCCGCTTCCCCGACATCGAGCAGCACCACCGGCGCCACCTCCCACTCGCCATCGCCGCACACAAGCCGGCACCGAAGCCGACGAACACGGCAGTCCGGACCCGGGGAAGAACGACCCGACCACCTGCACACCACCCTACGCAGGGGGTGTGACACTCATGATGGGGAGGCCCTCGGGCTGGGGTGGGCCTGACCCTTGGTGTGACTGGCTGTGTGCCTTGTCGCTGATCTGTCGGCCCGGTCCTCGCCTGGGGGCGCGCAAGGAGCCTTGCCAGACCACCCTGAGTGTCCTGTCCGACCGTCCCGGCCGGTGGTGCCCAGCCCCATCGACGAGACGAGGAAGGCAGCCACCAGCATGACCCAACCCGAACCCGGCATCTACGGCGGTGTCGACACCCACCGCGATGTGCACGTCGCAGCGGTGGTCGACCAGACCGGCCGGATCCACGACGTCGAGTCGTTCCCCGCCACCCCGGCGGGCTACCGCCAGCTGCTCGGATGGATGCGAGGCCATGGCGAGGTCGTCCGGGTCGGAGTTGAAGGCACCGGCAGCTACGGCGCCGGCCTGGCCCGCCACCTGGTCAGCAACGGGGTCGACGTGGCGGAGGTCAATCACCCCAACCGCCAGACCCGCCGTCAGCGAGGCAAGAACGACACCGTTGACGCCGAAGCCGCCGCCCGAGCTGCGCTCAACGGTGAAGCTACCGCTGTTCCCAAAGCCGCAGATGGAATCGTCGAGTCGATCCGCGCTCTGCGGGTGGTGTTCTGCTCGACCCGCAACGCTCGCACACGGATCGCCAACCAACTCCGAGACCTCGTCGTGACCGCTCCTGATGCGCTCCGCCAGGACCTCGAGCCGCTCGACACACCCGAGCGTGTCGAACGTGCTGCCCGGTTCCGGCCCGCCAACCCCGTCCACCCGGTCGAAGCCATCAAGCTCGCCATGCGAACCCTCGCCCGCCAACACCAAGCCCTCACCGGCGATCTCGACAACCTGCGCCGCCAGTGGAGTTGCCCCGCTTCGGTGGACACCTGATTCTGGGGGAGACCCTGGAGGAAGGAGGCCCGTGTGGGTCGTCCAGCGAAGTACCCCGCCGAGTTCCGTCGTGAGGCAACCGCCAAGCGAACCACGCTCTCTGGCGCATCGCCATGGTCCGACTCACCTGCGACCCCGCCACCCGCGCCTACGCCCAACGACGACGCGCCGAAGGCAAGACCACCCGCGAGATCATCCGTTGCCTGAAGCGCTACATCGCTCGCGAGGTCTACCGGCACCTCACCAACCCCCAGCCCATCGCCGACCGAACAGAGCTCCGAGCCGCCCGCACAGCCGCTGGACTCAGCCTCCGTCAAGCCGCCGACGCCCTCAGCACCATCCCCAGCCGCCTCAGCGAGATCGAACGAGACATCCGCCGCAACGGTGACCTCGAAGCCCGCTACCGAACCTGGCTCGGCCTCACAGCCGCTTGACCACCCATAGGAGCATCAGCGAACGTCCCGCTCGTCAGGTGGTGAGGTCCAGCCGCCAGACGACCTCGATGCCGATCTCGCCGGGGGCGCTCACCTCGTCGGGGTGCTCCTCGATCCGGCTGAAGCCCGCCTTCTCGGCCACCCGGCCACTGGCGAGGTTGGCCGCGTCGTGGTGGATCTCGAGGCGGTCGACCCCGTCGACCGTGGACACGGCGCCGACCACGGCACCCACCGCCGCCGAGGCGACACCCCGACCCGTGCGGTCGCTCCGCACCCAGTAGCCGACCTCCAGGCCGCCCGGACCGATCCGTCGGTGTGCCCCGCAGGCACCGAGCAGCTCCCCGCCTGCTGCATCGACGATCGCGAAGCTGAAGTCGCTCCCGGCGTCCCAGGCCGTCATCCACGTCTCGACCAGCCCGCAGCGCTCGGCGAAGGTCAGCGGCTCGCCGGCCACCCACGGCATCCACGGGCGGAGGTGCTCGAGGTTCGCCAGCACGAGCACGTGGAGGGCCGAGGCGTCCTCCGGGCGCCACCGGCGCACCTCGACGCCGACGACGGCGATCGGTTCGGCGGGCTGGGCGGCCATGCCCCAGCCTGCCCGCGAGCGCGGCGCACGGCGAGCCGGTTGTGCGCTGAGTCAGCCGAGGGTGCCGAGGACCGCCTCGAGATCGGCGGGCAACGGCGAGGTGGCCTCGACCGGCTCGCCGGTCACCGGGTGGGCGAACGAGAGGCGCGCCGCGTGGAGGAAGGGACGATCGACCGGGACGGGGCTGCGTGCGCCGCCGTAGCGGTCGTCGCCGACCACGGGGTGGCCGATGGCCGCCATGTGCACCCGGATCTGGTGGGTGCGCCCGGTCTCGAGCCGGCAGCGGACGAGGGCGAGGGGCACGGGGTTGTCGAAGGTGCGCACGACCTCGTAGTGGGTGCGGGCGTGGCGGCCCCGGTTGGACACCGCCATCCGGGTCGGGTCACGCCCGGAGCGACCGATCGCCGCGTCGACGACCCCGTGGGTGGCCTCCGGTCGGCCCCACACCAGCGCCAGGTACTCGCGCTCCACGTCGTGGGCGGACAGCGCGGCGACGAGGGCGTCGTACGCCCGGGGCGTCCGGGCCACGGCGAGCAGGCCGCTCGTCCCCTTGTCGATGCGGTGGACGATGCCCGGCCGCTCGGGCTCACCGACGTCGACGATCTCCGGGTAGCGGGCGACGAGGGCGTTGACGAGCGTGCCGTCGAGGTTCCCCGCCCCCGGGTGGACCACGAGGCCGGCCGGCTTGTCGATGACCACGACGTCGTCGTCCTCGTGCACGACCCGCAGGTCGATCGATGCGTCCGGCGCGACGAGCGGACCCTCCGGGACATCGGGGAGCACGATCCGCACGCGCTGGCCCTCGCGCACCTTGATCGAGCCCTTGGTGACCTCGTGTCCGTCCACGAGGACACCGCCGTCGGCCAGGATCGACGACGCCTCCGAGCGCGTGACGGCGGTCAGCATCGCCACCACCCGGTCGACCCTCTCCCCGTCGAGCGCCGCGGGGATCGTCTCCTCGACGGCGGTCACACGGCCTCCGGTCCGGAGCTGGAGTCGGCGTCGGCCTCGCGTGGCGAGCTCTCCCCGAGCCGCCAGGTGCCGACGAGGAGCAGCAGCGCCCCGCCGACCACACCGATGTCGGCGACGTTGAAGATCGGCCACCACTGGAGGTCGATGAAGTCGACGACCGCCCCGCCGAGGAACCCGGACCCGTCGCGGAAGATCCGGTCGACGAGGTTGCCGAGGGCGCCGCCGACGATGATGCCGGCCGCGAAGAGGTTGAGCCGGCCGGGCACCGTGCGGATGAAGCGCAGCAGGGCGATGACCACCACGACGACGATCACGGCGAACACCGGGCCCATGCCGGAGCCCATGCTGAACGACGCCCCGGTGTTGAACGCCAGGTTGAACCTCAGGCTGCCCACGAGGTCGATCGTGCGGTCGTCGGACAGCGCGCCGAGCGCCCAGTGCTTCGTCGCCTGGTCGAGGGCGACGACGACGGCCGCGATCCCGAGCGCCCGGATCCAGCGGGCCGACCCGGCCGCCGCTCGGTTCACCGGTGGCCGAAGCCCCCGACCTTGTGCTCGACGCGCACCGACGCCCACGGGATCGCCTCGAGGCGCTCCTTCGGGATCGGCTCGCCGGACACCGTGCAGATGCCGTAGGTGCCGTCGTCGATGCGGGCCAGGGCGGCCTCGATCTCCTCGACGGCGGCGAGGGCCTGGGCGGACAGCGCGAGGTCGCGGTCGCGCTCGACGGCCACGGTGTTGGCGTCGCCCGACTCCTCGTCGAACTGGACGTCGCCGGGGTCGCCGTCCTGGGTGAGCGAGTCCGCCTCCTGGCGGAGGGACGTCGCCTGGCGCATGTAGCGCTCGCGCTCCTCCTCGAGGGCCTTGCGCTGCTGCTCGATGAAGCTGGCGCTGAACGGCGAGCCCTTGGCGGAGGCCTTCTTGGCCGGAGCCTTCTTCGCGGGTGCCTTGGCCGCGGGGGCCTTCGTCGCGGGCACCTTCTTCGCCGGCGCCTTCTTCGCCGGCGCCTTGGCTGCGGGGGCCTTCTTGGCGGGGGACTTCGTCGCGGGCGACTTCTTCGCGGGCGCCTTGGCGGCAGGCGCCTTCTTCGCCGGAGCCTTCTTGGCCGTCGAGCCCTTCGACGTGGACGTGGTGGCCTTGGCCATCAGGAGTTCCTCTCAGCTGCGACGGGTGCGACGACGCGGACCGTGCCCGCGGTCCCGTCCGGGTCGGTCGATGGTCGGGGGAGCCTATCTGGTCCCGCACGCGTGTCGATCTCACCCGGGGCGCAGGGGTGCCGCCGGTATGCTGCACGGGCTGCCCGACCCCCTCACGAGGCCCTCTCCGATGACCGATCAGCCGTACCCCACCGTCGATCCGCGCCCCTCGTTCCCCGAGATCGAGCGGCGCATCCTCGACCTGTGGGCCCGCGAGCGGACCTTCGAGCGGTCGATCGAGCAGCGCGACGCCGGACCGAGCGGCGAGAACGAGTACGTCTTCTACGACGGCCCGCCGTTCGCCAACGGGCTCCCCCACTACGGGCACCTCCTCACCGGGTACGTGAAGGACGTCGTGCCCCGCTACCAGACGATGCGCGGCCGGCGCGTCGAGCGCCGCTTCGGGTGGGACTGCCACGGCCTCCCGGTCGAGATGGAGGTCGAGAAGGAGCTCCAGGTCCAGGGGCGCGCCGCCATCCAGGACTTCGGCATCGACCGCTTCAACGACACCTGCCGCACGTCGGTCATGCGCTACACGTCCGAGTGGGAGGACTACGTCACCCGCCAGGCCCGCTGGGTCGACTTCACGAACGACTACAAGACCATGGACCTCGCCTACATGGAGTCGGTCATGTGGGCGTTCAAGCAGCTGTGGGACAAGGGGCTCGTCTACGAGGCCCACCGGGTGATGCCCTACTCGTGGGGCGCCGAGACGCCGCTGTCGAACTTCGAGATCCGCCTCGACGACGCCACCCGCCCCCGCCAGGACCCGGCGCTCACCGTGTCGTTCACGCTCGACCCCCGCCCCGGCGACCCGGGACCCATGCGGATCCTCGCCTGGACCACCACGCCGTGGACGCTGCCGTCCAACCTGGCCCTCGCCGTCGGCCCCGACCTCGACTACGCCATCCTCGAGGAGGACGGCGACCACTTCATCATCGGCGCCGCCACGCTCGAGAAGTACGCGGCACAACTCGAGGGCACCCGCCAGGTCGGCACGATCAAGGGCTCCGAGCTGGTCGGCCGCACCTACGAGCCGCTGCTCCCCTACTTCGCCGACACGCCCGACGCGTTCCGGATCCTCGCCGGCGACTTCATCGACACCGCCGAGGGCACCGGCGTCGTGCACATCGCCCCCGGCTTCGGCGAGGACGACCAGCGGATCGCCGAGGAGGCCGGGATCGGCCTCGTCGTCCCGGTCGACGACGCCGGTCGCTTCACCGAGGACGTGCCGGAGTGGGCCGGTCAGAACGTGCTCGACGCCAACCCCGACGTGATCCGCCACCTGAAGGAGCTCGGCCGGGTCGTCAAGCACGAGACCTACGAGCACAACTACCCGCACTGCTGGCGGACGGACACGCCGATCATCTACCGGGCGCTGTCGTCCTGGTACGTGCGGGTCACCGACTTCCGCGACCGGATGGTCGAGCTCAACCAGGAGATCAACTGGATCCCCGAGCACGTCCGTGACGGTCAGTTCGGCAAGTGGATCGCCGGCGCCCGCGACTGGTCGATCTCCCGCAACCGCTTCTGGGGATCACCGATCCCGGTCTGGAAGAGCGACGACCCGCAGTACCCGCGCGTCGACGTCTACGGTTCGCTCGACGAGCTCGAGCGCGACTTCGGCGTCCGCCCGACCGACCTGCACCGCCCGGCGATCGACGAGCTCGTCCGCCCGAACCCCGACGACCCCACCGGTCGGTCGATGATGCGGCGCGTCCCCGAGGTGCTCGACTGCTGGTTCGAGTCGGGGTCGATGCCCTTCGCCCAGGTGCACTACCCGTTCGAGAACCGGGAGTGGTTCGACGACCACCACCCGGGCGACTTCATCGTCGAGTACATCCCCCAGACGCGCGGCTGGTTCTACACGCTGCACGTGCTCGCCACGGCCCTGTTCGACACGCCGGCCTTCCGCAACGTCATCTGCCACGGGATCGTGCTCGACAGCACCGGACGCAAGCAGTCGAAGCGCCTCCGCAACTACCCCGACCCCGAGGCCGTGTTCGAGCAGCAGGGCGCCGACGCGCTCCGCTGGTACCTCATGTCGTCGCCGATCCTCCGGGGCGGCGATCTGCGCATGCACGAGGACGCCTCCGACATCACCGAGGTCGTCCGCCAGGTCCTGATGCCGGTCTGGAACGCCTACTCGTTCTTCACGCTCTACGCGAACGCCGACGAGCGCCGAGCCGAGCGGCGGACGGACTCGACCCACGTGCTCGACCGCTACGTGCTGGCCAAGGCCCACGAGCTCGTCGCCGAGGTCACCGAGCGGATGGACGCGCTCGACATCGCGGGGGCGGCCGGGGCGATCACCTCCTTCATCGACGCGCTGAACAACTGGTACATCCGCCGGTCCCGCGAGCGCTTCTGGGGCGGCGAGGGCGGCAGCGGCTCCGCCGACGCCCACGACACGCTCTACACCGTGCTCACGACCCTCATGCGCGTGGCCGCGCCGCTGCTCCCCCTCGTCAGCGAGGAGATCTACCGCAACCTCACCGGCGAGCCGAGCGTCCACCTCACCGACTGGCCCGACGCCGACGACCTCCCCGCCGACCCCGCCCTCGTCGCGGCGATGGATCGCATCCGCGACGTGTGCACCGCCGCGCTCTTCCTCCGGGAGGACAACGGCCTGCGCACCCGGCTCCCGCTGTCGTCGCTCGTCGTCGCCGGCGCGGACGCCGAGACGTTGCGGCCCTACGTCGACCTGGTCCGCGACGAGGTGAACGTGAAGTCGGTCGAGCTGACCGACGACCTGGCGGCGCACGCCGAGTTCATCCTGAAGCCGAACGGCCGGGTCCTCGGGCCCAAGCTGGGCGGCGACGTCCAGAAGGTCATGGCCGCGGCACGCAGCGGCGAGTGGAGCGCCGACGGCGACCGGGTCGAGGTCGCCGGCCACGTGCTCGAGCCCGGCGAGTTCGACCTCACGCTGCGGTCGCGGGAGGGCGAGGTCAGCCAGGCCCTGCGCACGAACGACGCCGTCGTCGTCCTCGACGTCGACGTCACGCCGGAGCTCGCCGCCGAGGGTCGAGCGCGCGACCTCGTCCGCATCGTGCAGCAGGCCCGCAAGGACGCCGACCTCGTCGTGACCGACCGGATCGACCTGCGGATCGACGCGGACGGCGATGCCGCCGACGCCCTCGCGGCGCACCGCGACTGGATCGCGACGCAGGTGCTGGCGACCACGATCACCGAGGGCAGCCCGACCGGAGAGGGCCACACCGCGCGCGGTGACGTCGACGGCTCGACCGTGACGATCGAGGTCCGCCGGGCCGGCTGACCCCGCGGGCCGGAGCTCAGCGCCGGCGGCCGAACCGCCGGGTGCGCTCCTCCTCGTCGTCCTGGTCGAAGAACGCGGCCATGGCCGCGTCGTCGTCCTCGGCGTGGGTCTCGGCGCGCGGATCCTCGCTGCTGACCGCCCGCCTCAGCTCGTCGAGGTGCGACGAGCCGACGTCGTCGGGATCGGCCCCGACCACCGGCGTGGCCTGCGTGGGCGGACCGCCGTCGGTGAGGTCGACGGACTCGTCCTCGGCCCGGGGGGCGAACAGCGTGCCCGCCGCCCGGTCGTCGTCCTCCGCGAGCTCGCGCTCGGCGGGATCGGCGGCGGGGCCGTCCCAGCCGACCGGAGGCGGCGGGAGGTCCTCGAGGTCGTCGCCGTCGGCGTCGTCGGTGGCGCCCGAGGTCATCGGAGCGGAGAGGTCGACCGCCGGCTCCTCGCTCCCCGAGGGCTCGGGGTCGGCGCCGGGGACGGGGGCCACGCGCAGCGACTCGTCCTCGACGGCGGCCCGCAGCTGGTCGACCTGGTGGCGGAGGCGATCGCGCTCGGCGTCGAGGTGGGCGCCGAGCTCGACGATGCGGTCGTGCAGCTGGCCGCGTCGACCCTCGAGGTCGCGGATCTCGGCCTGGAGGCGGTCGCGGGTGGCGCCGACCTCGCGGCGCACCTGCTCCTCGGCCGAGGCGATCATGCCGTCCGCCTTCTGGCGGGCCTCGGCGACGATGCGAGCCGCCTCGTCCTGCGCCTCCTTGATGGCGGCGTCGGCCGTGCGCTGGGCGAGCACGAGCGTGCGCCGCAGCGTCTCGTCGGAGTCGCCGCGGTCACGGGAGGACGACTCGGCCTCGGCGGCCCGCTTCTCGGCCTCGGTGACGCGCTGCTCGAGCTCGCGCAGCCGCGTGTGCTGACGGGCGAGGTCCGTCGCCGCCCGGTCGAGGAACTCGTCGACCTCGTCGAGGTCGTAGCCCTTCTTGGCCTCGCCGAACTCGACGGTGCGGAGCAGCTCAGGGGTCAGATCCATGGGTCGGATGCTAGCGAAGCGCCGCGCGCCGACCGTGTCAGCGCCGGTCACCCGACGTTCAGCAGATGATGCCCATGAGGATGTTGACGCCGAAGAGCACGATCAGCGGCGAGAGGTCGAGGCCCATGGCCCCGATGCGCACCGGCGGGATGGCCCGACGCAGCGGGCCGAGCACCGGCTCGGTCAGTGCGTACAGCACCGTGGCGATGGGCTCGACCGGTGAGCCCCGACTGATCGGGAACCAGCTGAGGACGATCCTGGCGAGCAGGACGAGCATGTAGGCCGTGAGCAGCCAGCAGATGACGTCCACTCGTCAGGAGTCGTAGAGGCCGCGCTCCTGGAGGCGCTGGCGCTCCTCCGCGGAGACCTCGACGTCGACCGGGGTCAGCAGGAAGACGTCGGTCGCGACCTTCTCCATCTGACCGCCGATCCCGTAGCAGAGCCCGCTGGTGAAGTCGACGAGGCGACGCGAGAGGTCGCGGTCGACCCCTTGCAGGTTGATGATGACCGGCTGCTTCGACTTGAAGGTGTCGCCGACCTCCTGGGCGTCGCTGAACGAGCGAGGGGCGACGACGTGCGGCTTGGCGTTCGGCCGGGGGATCGTGCGCACACCGCTCGCGACGGCGGTGGACGCCGCCGGCGTGACCCGGACGCGCTCGTCGCGTGCGGACGGCACGGGCTGCACGGTGGGCTGCTCGGGCGGCCCGCCGTGGGTGGGGAAGCGCATCGACCCGCCCGCCTCGCGCTCGGGGCGGGTCAGCGGCGAGACCGACGCAGCACGATCCGGGACGGGCTGGACGGACCGGGGCTGCACGGCCCGGCTGGCGGGGCGGGGCTGCACGGCCCGTGGCTCCTCGGCCGGGGGCGGCGCCGGGGCGCGCCGGACGGGCTGGTCGTCGTAGTCGTCGTACTCGTCGTCGTCGCCCAGTCCCAGTTGGACCATGGCCTTGCGCCACATGCTCGACATACGGCTCCTCTCGAAGTGGCTTCGATGCTACTTCGCGCCAGGTGGCGACACGCGGCGCGGCCCGAACAGAGCGGTCCCGAGTCGGACCATGGTCGTGCCGCAGGCGACCGCCGCCTCGAGGTCGCGCGACATCCCCATCGACAGGGTGCGGAGGCCGAGGCGGTCGCGCGCGGCTCGCACGCGGTCGAACGCCGGGCGGGGGTCGACCTCGGGATCGGTGGGTCCGACGGTCATCAGACCGTCGACGTCGAGGCCCAGATCGATGAGCGACCCCACCAGGCGGTCGAGCTCGGCGAGCGGGCAGCCGCCCTTGCCGGGCTCGTCGGTGGCGTCGACCTGGACGAGGACGCGTGCCCCGGGGGCTCGCCGGGCGATCTCCTCGCCGAGCGGCAGTCGATCGACGCTCTGCCACAGGTGGACGTGCGGCGCGATCTGGCGGACCTTGTTGCGCTGGAGCCGACCGATGGCGTGCCACCGCGGGGCGGGCGAGAGGTCGGCGAGCGCGTCGACCTTGGCGAGCATCTCCTGGGCGTAGTTCTCGCCGACGTCGACGAGGCCGTGCGCGCCCGCGGCACGCACGACGTCGGGCCCGAACCCCTTGGTGACCGCGAGGACCTGGATCGACCCGGGCTCGGCCCCGGCCGCCGCCAGCCGCGCCCGGACGACGTCGAGGCGGTCGGCGACCGTGCCGGTCACGGTCCCCCTAGCGGAGGAACGACGGCACGTCGAAGTCGTCGTCGCCGTCGATGTCGACGTCGGCGTCGTCCTCGCCACCGAAGATGTCGGGGGTGTCGCCGGTGTCGACCGGCTCGCGGTCGAGCAGCGAGGACCGACGCTCCGGCGCCGCGGAGGTGCCGGCCTTCTTGTTCTCGTCCCAGCGGTCGAACCCGGCGGCGATCACCGTCACGCGGATCTCGTCGCCCATCGCGTCGTCGATCACCGCGCCGAAGATGATGTTGGCGTCGGGGTGGGCGACGGCGTGGATGACCTCGGCGGCCTCGTTGACCTCGAGCAGGCCGAGGTCGCTGCCGCCCGACACGTTGAGCAGGATGCCGCGAGCGCCCTCGATCGACGCCTCGAGCAGCGGGGAGGAGATGGCGGCGCGCGCGGCGTTGAGCGCGCGCCCCTCGCCGGAGCCGAAGCCGATGCCCATGAGGGCGGAGCCGGCGTCGTGCATGATCATCTTCACGTCGGCGAAGTCGGTGTTGATGAGGCCGGGCGTGGTGATGAGGTCGGTGATGCCCTGCACGCCCTGGAGGAGGACCTCGTCGGCCATCTTGAAGGCGTTCAGCATCGACGTCTTGTCGTCGGCGATGGTGAGGAGCCGGTCGTTCGGGATGACGATCTGGGTGTCGACCTTCTCCCGCAGGCGCTGGATGCCGGCCTCGGCCTGGACCGAGCGGCGTCGCCCCTCGAAGGAGAACGGACGGGTGACGACGCCGATGGTCAGCGCGCCGAGCGCCTTCGCGATCTCGGCCACGACCGGCGCCGCGCCGGTGCCGGTGCCGCCGCCCTTGCCCGCGGTGATGAAGACCATGTCGGCCCCCTCGAGGGCCTCCTCGATCTCCTGGCGGTGGTCCTCGGCCGCCTGGCGGCCGACCTCGGGGTCGCTGCCGGCACCGAGGCCGCGCGTGAGCTCGCGCCCGATGTCGAGCTTCACGTCGGCGTCGCTCATGAGCAGCGCCTGCGCGTCGGTGTTGATGGCGACGAACTCGACGCCCTTCAACCCGGCGTCGATCATGCGGTTGACGGCGTTGACGCCGCCGCCACCGACGCCGACGACCTTGATGACGGCCAAGTAGTTCTGCGGGATGCCGGCCATGGCGGGGGCTACCTCCACCTCGGGGAACGGGACTGTGAACGAGGCTGGCTCGCCGGAACCGGCCGAAGGCCGGGCAACGCGCGGTCGCCCGGCCTCACGATGAACTCGAGGTCGAGTGAACCCTCGACCTCGACTGAGGGGTCAGACGGTACCGGCGACATCGGAACGGGGTCAAGGAACACGAGGGGCGCCCTCATCCGGTCGCCTCCCCGTCCTGATCGTCCTCGGTGTGCTCGACGCGGGTGACGACGGGGTTCGACGGCACCCGGACGTCGACGACGTCGAGGTCGTCGAGGGCCACCTGCGAGAGGATCGTCGACGCCGCGAGGACCTGCTCGTCGACGGCGCGGAGGTCACCGAAGCGGATGTGGCCGCCGTCGGTCCGCGCCGCCCCCTCGGCGTCGACCTCACCCGGGCGGGGGTGGAGCCGGATCCAGGTCTCGCCCTCGTCGAGGACCACCGCCGCGGTGGCGCTGCGCACCTCGCCGTCGAGGGCCGTGACGAGGTCGATCACGTGGGCGGGGAGGTCCTCGACGCGCCCGCCGACCGCGGCGGGGCTCGCGCCCTCGACCACCACGTGACCGGCGACGACGTCGGTCGCCGAGGCCTCGTCGAGCACGACGGCCTCGCGGTCGACGAGCCAGCTCCGCCCGTCCGCTCCTGCGACGACCGCGACCGGCACCCGTTCGACGACCTCGACGCTCACCGTGCCGCCCCAGGAGCGGTGGACGGTCGCCTCGGCCACCCAGGGCAGCGCCGCGACCCGGGTGCGCGCGGCGTCGAGGTCGAGGTCGGTGAGGGTCTCGCCCCGCACGATGCCCGTCGCCTCGGTGACCGCCGCCTCCCCCGAGCGTGCCGCGCCGCGCACGACGACCTCGTCGACGTCGAGCAGCGGACTGCGCGTGGCGGCCCACGCGGCCGCGACGACGAGGGTGAGGACCACGAGGACGATCAGCTTCCGGAGGCGGCGCCGTCCCTCGGAGCGACGGACCTCGATCCGCCGGGCCCGGATGCGGGCGTCGATCCCCGGTGGGCTCGGTGGTCGCTCGAGGACCGAGCCGCTCACGGCTGCTCCTCGGGGTCGGGGAGCCGCGCACCGACGATGCGGGTCTCGGGCTCGAGCAGGACGCCGGCGTGGTCGAGCACCCGTCGGCGGACCTCCGCCATCACGGCGAGGACGTCGTCGGCCGAGCCGCCGTCGTCGGCCTGGATGAAGTTGGCGTGCTTGTCCGACACCGCGGCCGTGCCGATGCGGAAGCCCTTGGCCCCGGCGGCGTCGATGAGGCGGCCGGCGCTGTCGCCGGGCGGGTTGGTGAACACCGAGCCGGCGTTCTGGCCACCGGGCTGGTGCGCGCGGCGCCAGCGGACGATGTCGGAGATCTCCCTCTCGGACGCCCCACGGTCGCCGGGGGACAGCTCGAGCACGGCCTCGACGACGACCTGCGAGGGCCGCACGTTCGAGTGCCGGTAGCGGAGCTCGAGGGCGGACGCGGGCACGGCCACATCCTCGCCGCCTCGCAGGTCGATGACGTGGATGCTGCGCAGCACGGCGGCCATGTCGGAGCCGTGCCCACCGGCGTTCATGCGCACCGCGCCGCCGACCGATCCCGGCACGCCGACCGCCCACTCGAACCCGGCGAGCCCCGCGGCCGCCGTGCGCCGCGCGACCACGGGGAGCGACGCGGCACCGCCGGCTCGCACCGTGGTGGCCTCGACGTCGATGTGCGCGAGCCCCTCCCCCAGCGTCAGTGCCACGCCCTCGAAGCCGGCGTCGGCGACGAGCAGGTTGGATCCCCGCCCGACCACCAGGACGGGCACGTCGAGGCCGCGGAGGGCGTCGGCCACCGCGCGGAGGTCGTCGACGGAGTCCACGTCGACGAGCGCGGCAGCCGCGCCACCCACCCTGTAGGTGGTCAGCGGACCGAGCGGCGCGTCGTGACGGGCCCGGTCGCCGAGGCGGTCGAGCGCGAGGGCGAGGTCGCTCACGGAGCACCCTCGGTCAGCGCGGGCAGCAGCTCGTCGGCGAGGCGGGTGATGTCGCCGGCGCCGAGGGTGAGGCACAGGTCGCCGGGGACGAGGAGGCGCGCGAGCGTCGGCACGAGCGCGGACCGGTCGTCGAGGTAGCTGAGCTGCATCTCGGGGTGGGCGGCGACGACGGCGTCGGCGATCATCCGTCCGCTCACGCCGGGGATCGGATCCTCGCCCGCCGGGTCGAGCGCGGTGACGACCACCACGTCGGCCCCGGTGAAGCTGTCGGCGAACTCACGCCACAGGTCGGCGGTCCGGCTGTAGCGGTGGGGCTGGAAGACGACCACCACACGGCCCCACCCCCCGCTCGCTGCGGCCCGCACCACGGCGCGGACCTTGCCGGGGTTGTGGGCGTAGTCGTCGACGAGGGTGACGCCCGCCGCCTCGCCCCGGCGCTCGAACCGCCGGCCCACACCTGCGAACGTCGCCAGCGTCGCGGCACCTTCCTCGAGCGGCACGCCGAGGCCGGCGGCGGCGAGGAGGGCGCCCGCGGCGTTCGTCGCGTTGTGCTCTCCCGGCAGCGGCAGCGCGACGTCGACGACCCGCCCACCGTCGTGGAGCGAGAACGTGGTGCGGCCACGGTCGATCGCGACGTCGGCGACCCGGAGGTCGGCGTCGGGTGCGATCCCGTAGGTGCGGGCGCCGTGTCGACGCCCGAGGCGGGCGGCGATCGGGTCGTCCGCACAGACGACGCGGTCCTCCCCGGCCTGGTCGAGGAACCGGTCGAACGCCTGCTCGATCGCGTCGAGCGTGCCGTAGTGGTCGAGGTGGTCGGCTTCGACGTTGGTGACCACCACCCGGGACGCGCCGAGCTCGAGGAACGTCCCGTCGCTCTCGTCGCCCTCGACCACGAACCACCCGCCGGGGGTCCACCGCACACCGCCTGCGGCGCCCCCGAGGTCGCCGCCGACGATGAACGACGGGTCGCGGCCGGTCTCGAGGAGGACGTGCACGAGCATCGCCGTCGTCGTCGTCTTGCCGTGCGTGCCCGAGACCGCGACCGTCGGCCGGGTGCGGGCGATCGCCCCCTGCGCGGCCGGCCGTCCGGCCACGGGCACACCGTGCGCACGGGCGGCGACGACGTCGGGGTGGTCCGGGCGGACGGCCGTCGAGGCCACGACGAGGTCCGCCGCCGCAGCGCGCTCGGGATCGACGCCGACGTGGGCGTGCACGCCGGCCGCCCGCAGGCGGGAGAGCACCGGCACGTCGTTCGGGTCGGACCCCGAGACCGTGTGACCCATCCCCGCGAGGATCTCGGCGATGGCGCTCATCGCCTTGCCCCCGACGTAGACGACGTGGACGGCGCGCGGCTCGTCGAGGCGCAGGTCGGTCGCGTGCAGCTCAGCCACGGGCGTGCTCCTCGCAGAGCGCGGCGACGCGTCGAGCGGCGTCCGGGTGCCCGGCGTCGAGCGCGGCGCGTCCCGTGGCGGCGAGGACGGCGCGGTCCGAGATGAGCTCCGCGACGACGGCCTCGAGCCGCGCGCCGGTGAGCTCGGCGTCGGCGACGATGCGGGCCGCACCGACCTCGACGAGGAGCTCGGCGTTGGCGCGCTGCGCGTCGCGGGGAGCGATGGGGAGCGGGACGAGGATGGAGGCCAGCCCGACGACCGCGAGCTCGGCCACGGTGGACGCCCCCGACCGACCGATGAAGAGGTCGGCGGCCGCCATCCACCGCGGCGTCTCGTCCTCGTACTCGACGGGGTCGTACACGAGCCCGCCGTCGACCGTCGTGGGCGTCGGCGCGTGCTCGGTGTGCCAGTCCCGGCGACCGATGACGTGGCGGACGTGGACGTCGTCACGCTCGGCGAGGCGGCCGACGAGGTCGATGACGGCTCGGTTGACCGAGCGCGCGCCGAGGCTGCCGCTCTGGACGAACACGAGCACCTGGTCCTCGCCGACGCCGAGCTCGGCGCGGAGCGCCGCCCGGCGGACCGGATCGGCGGCGACCTCGGCCGCCTCCACGATCTCCGGCCGGACCGGGTTGCCGGTGACGACGGCGCGCGGCAGGTCGGTACGCGCAGCGGGCACGGCGCAGGCGCGCGCGACACGCCCGGCCAGGCGGTTCGCCAGCGACGCCCGGGCGTTCTGCTCGGTCACGACCACCGGCACCCGCCAGATCGCCGCGCCGACGACCCCGGGGACGGCGGCGTAGCCGCCGAGCGACAGGACGACCGAGGGGCGCAGTCGACGCACGACCCCGATGCCCCGGACGACACCACGCACGATGCCCCACGCGGCGCGCAGGTTCTCGAGGTTCACCCGTCGGTCGTTCAGTCCCCGCCCGGGCAGGACGGTCAGGGGGTGCCCGGCCGCAGGGACCATCGAGGTCTCGGTCCCGCGAGCCGACCCGAGGAAGTGGATCGACTCGGGTGGGTGCCCGGCGTCGACGAGGGCCCGGGCCACGGCCAGTCCGGGGACGACGTGTCCGGCGGTCCCCCCTCCGGCGACGAGGCACCACGTGCGCGGCTCGGTCGGCGGCACGGGGTCGGTCATCGTTCCAGTGTCGCCCCTCCACGGGCCTGGCGGGCCACGTTGAGCAGGATCCCGGTGGCCGCCATCGTCGAGAGCATCGAGGACCCGCCGAAGGAGACGAACGGCAGCGGGACGCCGGTGATCGGGAGGATGCCGACCACGGCGCCGATGTTGACGAACGCCTGAGCCGCGAGCCAGGTGGTGATGCCGACGGCCAGCAGGGTGCCGAAGCGGTCGGGGGCCCGCAGCGCCGCGGCGACGCCGAGCCAGCACAGCGCCATGACCAGGAGGACGACGGCCGACGCACCGAGCAGGCCGGTCTCCTCGGCGATGATCGCGAAGACGAAGTCGGTGTGGGCGAAGGGCAGGAAGCCCCACTTCGAGCGACTGGCGCCCAGGCCGACGCCCAGCCAGCCGCCCTGCGCCGTCCCGATCAGGCTCTGGATCGTCTGGTAGCCCTCGCCCCGGGGATCGGCCCACGGATCGAGGAAGCCCGAGACGCGTGCGCGGCGGTAGGGCGCGGCGAGCGCCAGCCCCACCGCGGTGACGGCTGCACCCATCGAGATGCCCGCGAGGGGCAGCAGCGGCATCCCCGAGACGAGCAGCATCGCGCCGACGATCGCGCCGGTGACCATCGTCGTGCCGAGGTTCGGTTGCAGCATCAGGAGGGCGCAGACGATGCCGGCCATGATGAGCACCGGCTGCAACGTCAGCCGGAGGTGGCCGATGCGGTGGGCCCGGCGGGCGAGCAGGTCGGCGATGAACAGGATCAGGCCGAGCTTGGCGAACTCCGAGGGCTGGATCTGGATCGGGCCCGCGCCGAGCCACCGCGTGGAGCCGTAGACGCTCACGCCGATCCCCGGCACGAGCACGAGTCCGAGAGCGACGATCGAGCCGAGGAGCAGCGGAGAGGCGAGGCGGCGCCACAGCCGGTAGTCGATCCGCATGGTGACGACGAGGACGACGAGGCCCACGGCGAGCCAGATGACCTGGCGCTTGACGAAGTACCAGGACGACCCGAACTGGTAGAGGCCGACGACCGACGACGCCGACATCACCATGACGAGGCCGACGACGCACAGCAGCAGGACGACGGTGAGGAGGCCGAGGAAGACCCCGGTGCGCCGACCGCTCGGTCGGCCGAGCCGCAGGCGGGGCCGCGACCGCTCGGGTCGGGTGGTGAGAACCGTCACGCCGAGGCCTCCTCGATCATCGAGCGGACGAGCCGGGCGAAGTCGTCGCCCCGTTCGCCGTAGTTCGCGTACCAGTCCTGCGAGGCGCCCCCGGGCGACAGGAGCACGACGTCACCGGGTCGGGCGGCGGCACGGGCCGCGGCCACGGCCTCCGCCATCGACGACGCGGTCGTGACCGCCACACCGGCGCCACGGAAGAGCGCCTCGAGGGCAGGGGCCGACTCGCCGATGGCCACGACGGCCCGGAGCCGCTCGGGCAGGCTCGCCAGCGGTGAGGGGTCGAGCCCCTTGCCCTTGCCACCCGCGATGAGCACCACGGCGTCGAAGCCGCTGATCGCCGCCACCGCGGCCTGGGGGACGGTGGCCTTGGAGTCGTCGACGTAGCGGACGCCGTCGAGCTCGCCCACGGGTGCGACGCGGTGCGGGAGCCCGGTGAAGGCGCGCAGCACGTCGGCCACCGCCGCGGTGGACGCACCGGCGGCCCGGGCCGTCGCCGCCGCGGCGAGGGCGTTGGCGATGTCGTGGGGCTGCCGGCGCGGCAGCTCGTCGACCGCGACGATCCGCTCCCCGTCGTCGGCGACGAGCCAGCCGTCGACCACCCGGTAGTCGCCCTGCGTCGGGGAGAAGGTGACGCGGCGCGCCGGACCGGCGTGCGCCATGACGACGGGGTCGTCGGCGTTGAGCACCGCGACGTCGTCGGCCGACTGGTCGCGCAGCAGCTGGGCCTTGGCCGCCTCGTAGGCCTCGAGCGAGGCGTGGACGTCGAGGTGGTCGGGGGCGAAGTTGAGCCAGGTGGCCACGGCGGGAGCGAACCGGTGGGAGTGCGCGATGCGGAACGACGACGCCTCGACGACGAACACGTCGATCGACGGGTCGTCGATGGCCTCGACGAGGGGCACGTCGGTGTTGCCCGCCGCCACGGCGCGACGTCCGCTCGCGGTGAGCATGTCGGTGACGAGGGTCGTCACCGTGGTCTTGCCGTTGGTGCCCGTGACCGCGATGCGGGGCCGGTCGTCCCACTCCCCCGCGAGGTCGAGCTCGGAGCGGATGGGCGTCCCCAGCGAGCGGGCGACGACCATCGCCGGATGGCGATCGGGGACGCCGGGGCTCGGCAGCAGCCGGTCGGCGCGGGCGACGAGGTCCCGGACGTCGGACGGGTCGGGCGCCGGCACGAGGGTGACGCCGAGCTCGTCGGCGGCGTCGCGCACCGCGTCGGTGGGGCGGTCCTCGATCGCGACGACGTCCTCGCCCCGATGACGCAGCGCCGCGGCGACGGCCCGGCCGGTGATGCCGAGCCCGACGACCAGGTTGGCGATGCGTCCGGCGGTGCGCTCGGTGGTCACGGCGTCACCTGCCCACGCCGGTGATCGAGATGTAGTCGGCGTAGTAGGTCCCGAGGGCGATCGCGGTGGACATGCCGGCGAGGATCCAGAACCGGATGATGATCTTGGTCTCGGGCCAGCCCGCCAGCTCGAAGTGGTGGTGGATCGGCGCCATCCGGAAGATGCGCTTGCCGGTGAGCTGGTAGCTCCCGACCTGGAGGATCACCGACATCGTCACGAGGACGTAGAGCCCGCCGACGATCGGGAGCAGCAGCTGGGTGTTGTTGCCGAGCGCGAGGGTCGCGAACGCCGCGCCGATGGCGAGGGCGCCGGTGTCGCCCATGAAGATCTGCGCCGGGGAGGCGTTCCACCACAGGAAGCCGGTGCAGGCACCGAGCATCGCCGCGGCGACCACGGCCAGGTCGAGGGCGTGCGCGTACTCGTAGACCCCGGGGTTGCGGAAGGCCCAGAAGCCGATGACGGTGAAGGCGGCGAACCCGAGAGCCGCAGATCCGGCGACCAGGCCGTCGAGGCCGTCGGTGAGGTTGACCGCGTTGGTGCTGCCCAGGATGAGCAGGAGCGCCCACACCGCCCAGCCGCCGTTGCCGAGGTCGATGCCGAGCGTCCCTGCCCGGGTGAACGACAGCTCGGTGGACACGTTGGTGAACGCGAGCATCGACACGGCGAAGCCGCCGGCGACGAGCACCAGCCCCGTGGCCTTCGCCCGCTTCGTGAGCCCGAGGTTGCGCTCGCTCGTCACCTTGATCCAGTCGTCGATGAAGCCGACGACGCCGGCGAGGGCGATGGTGACGACGATGATGAGCCCCGTCCGCGTGTAGACGCCGCGGAACAGGTTGGTGATGCCGTAGGCGAACAGGAGCCCGAGGACGATGGCGATGCCGCCCATGGTGGGGGTCCCGGCCTTGATCGTGTGCCCCTCGGGCACGTCCTCGTGGATCGGCTGGCCGATCTCGTGCTCGGTGAGCCAGGTGATGAGGTAGCGGGTGGCGCCGAGCGAGACGACGAGTCCGACGCCGGCGGCGATGAGCAGCTGGATCACGCGCACCCACCTCCGAGCCGGGCGTGCTCCTCGCGGACGACGACCGCGTCGTCGAACGGGCGCTGCTCCCCCGCGACCTCCTGGTACTTCTCGTGACCCTTGCCGGCGACGATGACGAGGTCGCCGGGTCCGGCCGCCTCGAGCGCCGTCGCGATGGCCGCGCGGCGGTCGGGCTCGACGACGACCCCCTCGGTGCGGCGCACCCCCGCGAGCGTGTCCTCGATGATCGACCGTGGGTCCTCGCTGCGCGGGTTGTCACTCGTGAGCACGACGGTGTCGGCGAGGCGGTCGGCGACCTCTCCCATCGCTGGCCGCTTGGTGCGGTCCTTGTCGCCGCCGCAGCCGAACACGACGTGGACGCGGTGCTCTCCGACGACCTCCCGGGCCGCCTCGAGGACCCGCGCCAGGCCGTCGGGCGTGTGGGCGAAGTCGACGACGACGGTGTAGGGCGCGCGCAGGTCGATCACCTCGAACCGACCGGCGATCGACGGCAGCCGGGCCAGGCCGTCGGCGACCGCCTGCGGTGAGGCACCGAGCAGCGCCGCGGTCGTCGCCGCGGCGAGGGCGTTCGAGACGTTGAAGCGCCCGCCGAGCGGCAGCTCCACGGCGACGTCGCGCCATGTGAAGCGCGAGCGGTCGAGGCCGAGCTCGAGGTCGGCGGCGTCGTCGAGCGAGTAGCCGACGGTGGGGACCTGGGCGGCGTCGAGCAGCAGGCGGCCGTACGGGTCGTCGAGGTTGACGACGGCGCGCTCTGCCAGCTCCGGCTCGAACAGCCGGGCCTTGGCCTGGAAGTAGGCCTCCATCGTGCCGTGGTAGTCGAGGTGGTCGCGGCTGAGGTTGGTGAAGACGGCGACGCGGAAGCGGGTGGCGTCGACGCGGTGCTGGGCGAGGGCGTGCGACGAGACCTCGATCGCCGCGGCGGTCCGCCCGCTGTCACGCAGCTCGGCGAGGCGGCGCTGCAGCTCGGGCGCCTCCGGCGTCGTCCGCACCCCGGAGAGCGTGCCGATCACGCCGGTCGGACGGCCCGATGCCTCGAGGATCGCCTGGACCATGTGGGTGACCGTGGTCTTGCCGTTGGTGCCGGTGACGCCCACGACATCGAGCGCGGTGGACGGACGCCCGTGGACCTCGGAGGCGAGCAGCGCCATGGCCGACCGCCCGAAGCGGGTGCGGATCTCGGGCACGCCCAGGCCGAGCGGGCGCTCGCACAGGAGGGCCACCGCACCCGACTCGATCGCGGCGGCGGCGTGGTCGTGGCCGTCGGAGGTCTGGCCGACGAGCGCGCAGAAGATCGAACCCGGCGTCACCGCGCGGGAGTCGAGCACGACGTCGGCGACGCGGATCCCCTCGGTCGAGCCGGCGACGGAGAGCTCGGGCATCGCCTCGCGGAGGGTCGCCACGAGGGCGTCGAGCTCGACGTCAGCCACGGGCCGCGACCTCGTCCTCGTCGCCACGACCGGCGGGTTCGGCACGCACCCGGCCGGCGGGCTGCTCGTCGCCGTCGGGCAGGGTGTCGACGGTGAGCACGCCGTCCTCGTCGGTGGTGACCGGCGGGACGTCGAGGACCCGCAGCGCGTGCTCGGCGATCTGCGAGAACGCCGGGGCCGCCGCCGATCCCCCGGAGTAGACGTTGCCCGGCTGATCGATCACGACGATCACCGAGACACGCGGGTCGTCCACCGGGGCGAACCCCACGAAGGTCGCCATGTAGTCGTGGCCTCCGGCGGCGTTCTCGAACGACCCGTCCTCCTGCTGCTTCCACGCCGTGCCGGTCTTGCCGGCGACCTCGTAGCCGGGCACGGCGGCCTGCGAGCCGGTGCCGTCCTCGACCACCCCGGTCAGCATGTCGGCCAGCTCGTTGCTCGTGCGCTCGGAGACGACGCGGTGGGAGCCCTGCTGGGGCTCAGGGTGGCGGACCCCCTCGGGGTCGATGCGGGCCTCGACGAGGCGGGGGGCGACATAGACACCATCGTTGGCGATCACGTTGTACGCCGCCAACACCTGCATGGCCGTCGTCGACACGCCGGTGCCGATCACGACGCCGGCGTAGTCGGAGCCGTGCCACTCCTCCCAGGGCCGCACGAGGCCCGCGGCCTCGCCGGGGAAGGACAGGCCCGTCGGCCGGCCGAAGCCGAACCGGTCCAGGTAGTCGCCGATGCGCTCGTTCCCCAGCTCGCCACCGACGCGGATCGCGCCGACGTTGGACGACTCGACGAGGATGCGCCGCAAGGGCCACGTCTCGGTGCCGTGCTGAGAGGCGTCCTGGAACTCGTGCCCGCCGACCGTGAGCGCGTAGGGGACCTCGATCGGCCGGTCGGGGGTGCTCAGCCCCTCCTCGAGCGACGCCCCGATGGTGACGACCTTCAGGACCGAGCCGGGCGCGAAGCTGTCGACGACCGTGCGGTTGTAGCCCGCCGGCACGACCTCCCCGGTCGCCTCGTCGACCGAGAGGCTGGCCATGGCCAGGATCTCGCCGGTCCCCGGCACCATGACGATGACCATCCCGCCCCGGGCGTCGGTCTCCTCGATGCGAGCGGCGAGCGTCTGCTCGACGACGTACTGCAGGTTGCGGTCGAGGGTGAGCACCACGTCGTCGCCGGGACGAGCGGGCTGCAGCTGGTGCTCCCCCACGGGGATCTGCACGCCGGCGGCCAGGCTGCGCTCGTAGAGCACCTCGCCGGGTGTGCCGGTGAGGACCTCGTCGAACTGCTGCTCGAGACCCGAGACGCCGATGCCGTCGAGGTCGGCCCGGCCGAGCACGGCCATCGCGGTCTGGCCCGCCGGGTGCGTGCGGGTCGGCTCGGGCTGGATGAAGATGCCGGTGAGGCGCTCGGCGCGCACCGCTGCGGCCACGTCGTCGTCGACCTGGCGCGCCAGGTACTCGAAGGCCGAGTCGGCGCCGAGGCGCTCCTCGAGCACCGCGACGTCGGCGTCGAGGATCGGGGCGAGCCGTGCCGCCGCCTCGGCGGGGTCCTCCACCATGCGGGGATCGGCGACGATCGTCGACGCCGGGACCGACAGGGCCAGCTCGGCGCCGTTGCGGTCGAGCAGCGAGCCGCGGGAGGCAGGCAGCGTCTCGGCCCGGATGCGCTGGGACTCGCCGTAGGCGACGAACCGCTCGTCACCGACGACCTGGAGGTCGACGAGCCGGCCGACGATGCCGGCGAACGTCAGGGTGAGGACCGCGAGGAGACCCACGAGCCGCCCGCGGGGCGGTCCGACCATCCGCTGCCCGGATCGTGGGGTGGCCGTCCCCAGGATCGGGTGGCGGACGCTCACGGCGCCGCCAGACCCGGCTCGTCCGGCGGCGGGGCCGGGACCGTGCCATCGGCCGGCGCGTCGGGGAGGAGGTACACGCGGTCCTCCGGGACGACCATGCCGAGCTCGGTGGCCGAGGCGACGACCGCGGCCGGCGACTCCAGTCGCGCCACCTCGACGCGGCGGGCGTCGATCTGGTCGCGACGCTCGGCGACGCTCTGCTCGAGGCGGTCCTTCTCGAACTGGGCCTGGACGACGAGGCTGTGCATCGCCGCGAGGGCGAACACGCCGAGGAACACGGCCACCAGGCACATCGTCGACAGGAGGCCGACGCTCAGGCGCTTGGGGCGCGCCGGCGGTTCGACCAGCCGGAGCGGCGGACGCGACGGGGCGGTGCGGGGACCGTGGTCGGGGACGCCGGGGGCCCGGCGACGCGCGGGCGCGCCGGTGGCACGGGCGGCGGCAGCCTCCGCCGCGGCGGCGAGGCGGCGGCTCTCGCCTGTCGTGAGGACGCTCATGCCGCACCCCCGAGCTTCTCGACGGCGCGCAGGCGGGCGCTCGCCGAGCGCGGGTTGCCCTCCTGCTCGGCCGCGGACGGCGTCCACCCGCCACGGCGGAGGAGGCGGACGGACGGCGTCGCCCCGCAGACGCAGGGCAGGCCGGGCGGGCAGGTGCAGCCGCCCGACTCGGCGTGCAGGAAGCGCTGCTTGACGATGCGGTCCTCGCCGGAGTGGAAGGTCAGGGCGAGGCACCGCCCGCCAGGGGCGAGCACCTCGATGGCCTGGTCGACGGCGTCGGGCAGGACCGCGAGCTCCTGGTTCACCTCGATGCGGATCGCCTGGAAGGTGCGGGTCGCCGGATGGCCGCCGCGACGACGGGCCGGCGCGGGGATGGCGTCGCGGACGACCTCGGCCAGCTGCGTCGTGGTCCGGAGGGGGCGCGCGGCGACGATCGCACGCGCGATGCGGCGGGCGTGGCGGTCCTCGCCGTGGGCGACGAGGACGCGCCGGAGCCGCTCCTCGTCGTAGGTGTTGACCACCTCGTCCGCGGTGAGCGAGCGCCGCCGGTCCATGCGCATGTCGAGCGGCCCCTTCTGCCGGTAGGAGAAGCCGCGTGCTGCCTGGTCGAGCTGGGGCGAGCTGACGCCGAGGTCGAAGAGGACGGCGACCACCGGCTCGCCGTCGGCCAGCTCGGCGCGGACGGCGTCGGCCAGCTCGTCGAAGCGCCGGCGACGGACGACGGCCCGGTCGCCGAGGTCGGCGAGCGACGACCGCGCGGCCTCGACGGCCGTGTCGTCCTGGTCGAGCCCGACCAGGCGGAGGTCCGGTCGGGAGCGCAGGATCGCTGCGGCGTGACCGGCCCCACCGAGGGTGGCGTCGACGTAGACCCCTGCCGGCACCTCGGCGACGAGGGCCACGATCTCGTCGAGCATCACGGGCCGGTGCGCGAAGGACCCGGCCGTGGTCGGCTCGTTCGGCTGGGCGTCGGGATCGGTCATGGTCAGGGCCTCTGCGGCTGGTCCGCTCGTCTGCAACCCCCCGGCCACCGAACGCCCGCCGGGATGTCTCCCCGGTCGGGCTGAATGGGAAGCGGGCGGAGTAGGGGCCTTCCATCTCGGAGGCCGGGAGGTTGCAGGCGAGCGGCGGGTGCGCCGCAGGTCGGTGGTGCAGGGACGGGGGGCGGCCGCCGGCTCAGATGCCCAGGTCGACGACGGCATCGGCGAGGTTCTGGTCGGCGGTGGTGGCGACGTCGTTCCAGCGATCGACGCTCCAGATCTCGATGCGGTCGAGACGGCCGTTGACGATCAGGTCACGCTCGAAGCCCGCGAAGTCGCGGAGCCTCTGCGGGATGGAGATGCGGCCCTGCGAGTCGGGGCGCACCTCGGCGGCGTCGGCCGCGAAGACGCGCAGCGCGTCGGAGCTGACCTGCCCCTCCCGCACCCTGTCTCGCAGCAGTGACGCCACCGTCTCGAACTCCTCCGGGGTCCACAGGCCGAGGCAGCCATCGAGCTTGGACAGGAAGCCCCGATCCGCGACGTAGCTCCGGAACGTCGAGGGGAGGACGACCCGCCCCTTGTCGTCGAGCGAGTGCTCGAACGTCCCGACGAACACGGCGCTCCTTCGCTGGTCTGGGGCCGGCGCGGCCGGCGGCTCGATGACGGCAGCAGAGCGATCAGGACCCCTCCCTTTCGCCCCACTTCGTGCCACACTATGCCCCACTCCCCCACCAGTCAACCACCAGATGCACGAACGGGCCGGATGGCCCACCCGCTCCGACCACCACGGAGCGCGCGAGATCCCTGCGCACGACGGGTGGGGGCCGACCGCTCAGCGCGCGAACGCGGCGGTGGGGCGCCGTGGGGCGCCCTGGTGCGGCGTGCGGGTCAGCCCGGCAGGTGGGCGACGAGCGCCGCGACGAGGTCGCGGGCGTCGCGGTCGACGGCGGCGGTCGTCGCCGTCAGGTGCGCGCCGAGCCCATCCGGTGCGACGTCGAGCTGCAGCACGTCGACGAGCGCTGCCTGCCGGACCGGGCCCAGGTCGGCCACGGTCTGGAAGCGGGCCCACGCCCGGGTGCGTCGCTGCGAGATGCCGACGACCTTCCGTCCTGCCGGGTCGACGACCTCGCCGGGCCCGAGGCCTGCGAAGCACACGTGTCGCGACCACGGGGTGCGCACCATCGGACCCCGGTGGACCCGTGCAGCGACGCCCAGCGCACCGAGCGCCTCCGCCCAGAGCTCCCCCACCCAGTGCATCGCCCGGCCGACGTCCTCGTCCCACAGGTCGTGTCCGGCGGGGATCAGGAGGTCGACCCACAGGCACGCGTCGGGCACGACGAGCACGGCGCCGCCGCCGCTGCGCCGACGGACGACCTCGAGGCCGCGGGCCTCGACGGCGGTCCGGTCGACGTCGTCGTCGGGCTGGGCGCTGCCGAGCACCAGCGCGGGGGCCGTGGCCTCGAGGACCCACATCGACGGCACCAGCGGGGTCGGCACCTCGGCGGCGTGCAGGGCGCCTGCGGTGCCCCGCCGCTCGTCGACCGCCCACCCCGAGGGGAGGACGGTCACCGGCGCTCCCCGACCCACCGCTCGACCGTGACGTCCTCGAGCACCGCTGCGTCGGGGGTCACGCCGATGCCGGGGCCGTGGGGCACCGGCAGCGCGCCGTCGGCATCGAGCTCGATCGGCGGCACCAGGTCGCGACGCACGTAGGCGGACGTCGGCCCGATGTCGGCGCCGTCGGACACCAGGACGGACCCCGCGACGGCCAGCGAGACAGCGCGCCCGACGCCGAGCTCGTACATGCCGCCGCACAGCACCCGCAGCCCGGCCTCGCGGGCGACCCGGGCCACCTCGGTCGCCGCGGTGAGCCCCCCGACCCGGGCGGGCTTGAGGTTGACCACGTCGACCGCGCCGAGCGCCACCGCCGCGGCCAGGTCGTCCGCACGGACGAGGCTCTCGTCGAGGGCCAGCGGGACGTCGGTGAGCTGACGGAGCCGGGCCGCGCCGACCAGATCGCCGGCGGGCAGCAGCTGCTCGACGTGGTCGAGGCCCATGTCGTCCACCGCCCGCAGGAGCGCCTGCGCCGCGTCGAGGTCGTAGGAGCCGTTGGCATCGGCCGCGAGCGCCAGGTGGGGCCACGCCGAGCGGACCGCCCGCAGCGGCTCGACGTCCGCACCCGGGCGGATCTTCAGCTTGACCGCACGGTGACCTGCGGCGATCCGCTCACCCACGGCGTGGACCAGCGCGTCCGGGTCCGTGGCGATGCCGACGACCGCCCGGCTCGCCACGGCCGGCCGGGCGGCGCCGAGCACGTCGACCAGGCGTCGGTCCGCAGCGCGGAGCGAGAGGTCGACCAGCGCGACCTCCACCGCGGCCCACGCCATCGGGTGACCCACCACCTTCGGGGGACGCCCGTCGAGCACCGCGGGGACGACGTGGTCGCGCAGGACCGCCCACGCCCCGTCGTGCCACTCGGAGGTGTAGGTCGGCGCGGCCAGCGCCTCGCACTCCCCCCAACCGCTGCGCCCCTCCTCGTCGACGACGCGCACCAGGACGACCTTGCGCACGGACTCGACGCCGTGGGCGGCCACGATCGGCGCGACGAGCGGGACCTCGACGCGGCGGAGCTCGACGGCGACGGGCGGACCGGCGCTCACGCCGGTTGGAGGCGTGCCGGGTCGAGGTAGGGCTGCCAGTGGTCCGGGGCGTCGGGCGCCGCGACGAGCGCCCACGTGAGCGGCCGGGGCGCGACCGGGTGACGGGCCAGCCGCATCGCCGTCTCGGACAGGAGCCGGTCGCCCTTGGAGGAGTTGCAGCGTCGACAGGCGGCCACGACGTTCTCCCAGACGTGGGCCCCTCCCCGGCTGCGGGGCACGACGTGGTCGATGCTCTCGGCGGCGGAGCCGCAGTACTGGCACAGGTGGGCGTCGCGGTGGAACACGGCGCGGCGCGTCAGGGCGGTGTGGCGGGGGTACGGGACGTGCACGTAGTGCCGGAGGCGGATCACCGAGGGGACCGGCAGCGACATCCGCTCGGAGCGCACGACCGCCCCCGACCCGTGGAGGAGGTCGGCCTTGTCGGCGAGGACGAGGACCACGGCGCGTCGGGCCGCGACGACGCCGAGCGGTTCGAAGCTCGCGTTGAGCACCAGGGCCCGACCCATGGCGGCAGGGTAGTTCCAGCCGTTCCACCGCGACGGGCGCGATGTCAGCGGCGCACGACCGAGGGCCACGCCCGGCACCACTCGAGGTACGCGACGACCTCGTCGGGGTCAGGGGCGCCCCCCTCCCCTCCGAACGCCGTCACCGACCGGAACGTCCAGTACGCCCGGTCGGGCACCGGGAGGAACGGCGGTCGTCGCCACCACCCAGGCCGAGCCGTGCGGTGCACGACGCGCAGGGCGGTCGGCCAGAGGGCCGGGAGCGTGAGGACCCGCCACACCGAGCGGGCCCACGAGGGCCGGCGGACGGTGGTCGTGGGGCGCACGGCCGAGAGGGTAGCGGCGGGCCGGGACGGGGCCGTCAGGCGATCCCGAGCGCCGTCCCCTGGCCACGCAGCGCGACCGCGGCCGCGCCGACGAGCGGTCCGTCGGCGCCGAGCCCGGCGGGCACGATCCGGGCGCCGCGCGAGAAGTCGAGCAGGCAGAGCCGGTCCATCTCCGCCTGGGCCGCCCGGAAGAACGGCTCGCCGTAGCCGAGGGCGACCGAACCGGCGACGACGACGAGTCGGAGGTCGAGCAGGTTGCACACGGAGGCCGCGCCCCGGCCGACGACGCGACCGACCCTGGCGACCGTCTCGGCGTCGGCCTCCGCGGCGGGGCGGCCGGTGCGGCGCGCGATCGCGAGTCCCGATGCCTCCCCCTCGAGGGTGCCCTGCGCGTGCCCGGGCATGGTGTCGCCGTCCGGCTCGACGATCACGTGGCCGACGTGTCCGGCGTTGCCGCCTGCCCCGTCGAGGAGGCGGCCGTCGAGGACGATGCCGCCCCCGACCCCGGTCGACACGACCATCGCCATGTAGTCGCGCACGCCCGTCGCCGCCCCCCGCCACCCTTCGGCCAGGGCCAGCGCCTTGGCGTCGTTGTCGACGTGCACCGCCAACCCGGTGCGCTCCGCCAGACGGGCGCGGAGCGGGAAGGCCCGCCAGCCGGGGATGTTCAGCGGGGACACGTGGACGCCGCCGGGCGCCATCGGTCCGCCGCAGCCGACCCCGAGCGCGACCGCACCCGCGACGTCGCCGACGGCGTCCAGCGCGCCGCAGAGCGTCGCCCAGAGCTCTGCGGCCGATGCCGCGGCGGGTGTGGGCCGGACCTCGCGGCGCAGGACCCGCCCGTCGAGGTCGACGAGCCCGACGTCCATCTTGGTGCCGCCGATGTCGATCGCCAGCACCGTGGTCACGGCGCGACACCGTAGCCACTCCCCGTCGGCTCGCCGCCCGCCGCCGGCCACGGCGACGCCGTACCCTGTGGCAGGGCCAGGCGGCCTCGCGGACGCGCTGCCACGGCGCCAGACACGGAGGAGCACCGGACTTGGCCACCCACGAGACGGACACGCAGACCTCGACCTTCGCCCAGCAGGCGCGGGCGATCGTGGACAACGTCGAGCGCGTGATCCAGGGCAAGCGGGAGGTGATCGAGCTGATGCTCGTCACCCTGCTCGCCGAGGGCCACCTCCTGCTCGAGGACGTCCCGGGCGTCGGGAAGACGTCCCTCGCCAAGGCCCTGGCCCGGTCGATCGACATCTCGTTCGGGCGCATCCAGTTCACGCCCGACCTGCTGCCCTCCGACGTCGTCGGCCTCACCGTGTGGAACCGCACGGACAGCAGCTTCGAGTTCCGTCCGGGGCCCATCTTCAACGGGATCGTGCTCGGCGACGAGATCAACCGCGCGTCGCCGAAGACCCAGTCCGCCCTCCTCGAGGCCATGGCGGAGGAGCAGGCCACCGTCGACGGCACCACCTACCACCTGTCGTCGCCGTTCATGGTGATCGCGACCCAGAACCCCATCGAGTACGAGGGCACATACCCGCTGCCGGAGAGCCAGCTCGACCGGTTCCTCATGCGCATCTCGATCGGCTACCCCACCTCGGCGGGCGAGCTCGAGATCCTCTCGACGCACGGCCGGGGCAGCACGCTCGACGCCATCGAACCCGTCGTCTCGAGCGCCGAGGTGCTCGACATGATCGCCGCGGTGCGCAACGCCCACGTCAGCAAGGAGGTCGCCGCGTACCTGGTCGACCTCGCCGACGCGACCCGTCGCCACCCCTCGCTCGCCCTCGGCATGTCGCCCCGCGCCACCCTCGCCTGGCAGCGGGCGGCGCGCGCCTACGCCGCCCTCGCCGGCCGCAGCTTCGTGATGCCCGACGACGTGAAGGCCCTCGCCCACCACGTGCTCGGCCACCGGCTGCTGCTCACACCGGAGGCCGAGCTGCAGGGCCGCTCCACCGCCGACGCCGTCGACGACGTGCTGCGGACGGTCCCCACGCCGGCCTGGTCCGGCCGGTGAGCCGGTGATCCTCACCCCCCAGGGATGGGCGCTCGGCGTCGCCGCCGTCGCCCTCGTCGCGGCGGGACGGTTCTTCGGCACGCTCGAGCTGTTCCTCCTCGGCGCCGCGGCGGCCACGCTGCTGCTGGCCGTCACCGTGCGGGCCGCCCTCACGCGGCTCGACGTCAGCGTCCGCCGGGAGGTCCACCCCCCGAGGGTGCACGCCGGCACGCCGAGCCGCATCGACCTCGAGATCACCAACCGGGGACGCCGACGCACGCCGGTGCTGCGCATCACCGACGCGGTGAGCGGCACCCGAGGCGCCGACCTCGGCCTCGGGCCGATGGCGCCGGGCTCGGTCACCCGTGCGGCCTACCGGCTCCCCACCGAGCGGCGGGGCCTGGTCGAGATCGGGCCGCTGCACCTGCTGCTCACCGATCCGTTCGGGCTCACCGCGGCACGCATCCCCGCCGCGGGGCGCACCGAGCTCACCGTGTACCCGCGGATCGACCCCATCGCCGAGATGCCGGAGACCGCCGGCCACGACCCCGACGCCGCCCAGCAGTCGCCGACGTCGCTCGGCCGGTCGGGCGAGGAGTTCTTCGCGCTGCGGCCGTTCCAGATCGGCGACGAGCTGCGCAAGGTCCACTGGCCCTCCACGGCCCGGTTCGACGAGCTGCAGGTCCGCCAGACCGAGCTGCCCTGGCAGGGCCGGGCGACGGTCCTCCTCGACCTGCGCGACGAGGTGCACCCGTCCGACGCGTCGCTCGACGTGGCCGTCTCCGCCGTCGCCAGCATCATCACCGCCACCCGCCGCTCGGGCGACCTCGTCCGCCTCGTCGCCACCGACGGCACCGATTCCGGGTTCCTCCCCGGCAACGCCGCCTACGCCGCGATCCTCGAGTACCTGGCCGTCGTCCCCCGCTCCCCTGGCGCGAGCCTCGTCCGGCTGCTCGACTCGCTGGCCCGGTCCTCCCACGGCGGGGCGCTCCTCGTCGTGTCCGGCGCCCTCGGTCCGCACGACCGCACCCGGATCGCCGCGATCCGCCACCGCTTCGCCACCTCCGTGAGCGTCCTCGTCGACCGCTCGGCCTGGGACGACACCGCCGTCGACCCGGCGCTGCCGGGCGTCGAGCCCGACGAGATCCACATCACGCGCGACCGCCCGTTCCCGCAGGGGTGGAACCAGGTGATGAGCCACCGCCGCCGAGGCCGCCACCCCGCCGGAGCGCTCCGGTGATCGTGCGCGGCCCGCGGGTCGTCGCCGCCGAGCTCGCGCTGGTCGCCGTCAGCGCGTCGGTCGTCGTCGGCTTCGGCCGGCTGTTCCTCGGCACGTCGTGGCGCCTGCCGCTCCTGCTCACCGCGCTGCTCGTCCACGCGTCGTCCGCCCTCGTGCGCCGCCTGGGGATGGGCATCCTCGGCCAGGTCGCGGCGGCGACGGTCGGTGTCGCGCTCCTCGTCGGATGGGCCCTCGCGCCGGAGACCCTCCGCTGGGCCCTCCCCACCACCGAGACGTGGTCCGCTCTCGGGGCGGCGCTCGACGACGCCGTCCGCGCCTACCCGACAGCCCGGGCGCCGGTGGAGCCCTCCGACGGCTTCGTGCTGGCGTCGATGGTCGGCGTGGCCATCGTGGCCCTCATGGCGAACGTGGCCGCCTTCACCCTGCGCGCACCGCTCCAGGCCCTGATCCCGCCCTTCACCCTCTTCGTGCTCGGTGCGCTCCTCGGCTCCGGCGAGCACCGCGTCGCCGCGAGCGTCGCGTTCATCATCACCGCGCTGGCCTTCGTCCTCGCCGTGCGGGGCATCGAGATCGCGACGTCGACGTCGTGGCTGCCCGGAGACCGCACGCGTGGGCCCGACGCGCACATGCGCGTCGGCGGGGCGCTGATCGCGACGGCGGCGGTCGCCGCGCTCGTCGTCGGACCGGCGCTCCCCGGCGCCACCGAGGAGCCGCTCTGGACCTGGCGCGGCGGCGGGGGCGGAGGGGACCGGACGATCATCAGCCCGCTGGTCGACATCCAGCGCCGCCTCGTCAACCAGTCGCGCTCGGTCGCGTTCGTCGTCGAGTCGCCGACGCCGTCGTACTGGCGCCTGATGTCGCTCGACGAGTTCGACGGCCGGCAGTGGCGGATGAGCGCCAGCATGCGCGAGGTCTCCGGCGTCTTCGACCCGATGCGTGGAGCGGCGGGGGCCCGGGTCCGCCAACGGATCGAGATCCGGTCGCTCGACTCCGAGTACCTGCCGGCGGCCTACGCCCCGATCGCCCTCGAGGCCGGCGACGCGAGCGTCTCGTGGGACGACCGCTCCTCGACCCTCCTCCTCGACCGCCGCGCGCCGACCGGCTTCCGCTACGAGGTCGAGTCCGTCCTCCCGGACCACTCCCCCGAGCAGCTGCGAGCGGTGGACGGTCCGGTCGCCCCGTCGGTGGCCCAGCGGTACCTCCAGCTGCCCGAGCTCGACCAGCGGGTCGTCGACCTGGCCGAGGAGATCACGGCCGACGCGCCGACCGACTACGACCGCGCGCTCGCCCTGCAGACGTTCTTCCGCGAGGAGTTCGAGTACTCGCTCGACATCCCCGACGGCTCGGGCACCGACGCCATCACCCGCTTCCTGTTCGACGACCGTCGCGGGTACTGCGAGCAGTTCGCGGCGTCGTTCGCGGCCATGGCCCGGGTCCTCGGCCTCCCGGCGCGGGTCGCCGTCGGGTTCACCGAGGGCGACCAGGGAGGGCCGCGCGATACCACCTTCACCGTGCGCGGCGCGGATGCGCACGCCTGGCCGGAGGTGTACTTCGGGGGGCTGGGCTGGGTCCCGTTCGAGCCGACGCCCGGTCGGGTCGCGCCGGGAGCGTCGGCGTGGACGGGCCTGGAGGACGAGAGCGCGGACGAGGACGACCCCTCGACGACCCCGACCACGGCGCCGTCGGACACGACCGTGCCCACGATCCCTCCCGAGCTCGAGGACTCGATCTTCCCGCCCGAGCTCGAGGGCGACGGTGCCGTCGGCTCGGCGGGCGACGACGGCGGCCCGATCCCTCCGGCTCTGCGCCCGGTCCTGGCCGGTTCGCTGGCGGTCGCCGCGTGGTTCGGCCTCGTCGGCGGCGCGGCCCGGGGCGTGCACGCCCTGCGCCGGCGCCGGGCCGGGAGCGACCCGGGCGCCCGGGTCGGCCTCGCCTGGGCCGAGACGGTGGAGCTGCTGTCGTGGCGGGGCCGGCCGCCGCGGGCCACCGAGACCTACCTCGAGTACGCGTCCCGTGTGGGTCCCAGCTCGCCGTCGACGGCCGCCGATCTCACCGACCTGGCCCGTGCCGCCACGGTCGCGCGCTACGCCCCGTCGGTCGGCGACGACGACGTCGTCCGGGCCACCGAGCTCGGTCGGCGCATCCGCCGCAGCGTCCTCGACCGGCTGGCCTGGTGGCGGCGGGTCCTGCGTGCCGGCGATCCCCGGCGGCTGTGGGCCGCCGTGCGCTCAGCGGCGGGTCACTCGTCCTCGCCGCGGAAGCGGTCGCGCATCCTCTGGCTGGTCGAGCCGAAGTAGTCGCGCAGCCCGGCGCCCCGCATCGACTGGGTCATCTGCTCGAGGCCGGCGCGACCCAGCTTGCGGGCGTTGCGCTCGGCGAACAGCGCGGAGCCGAGCATCACGAGGAAGCCGCCGAAGGCGACGAGGAACGACACCGACAGGGTGAGGATCATGATCGCCACGCCGACGACGAAGCCGAGGAGGGCGAGCTTGATGTTGCGGAAGGCGTGCGAGTAGAGCGTCGTGGTCGCGACCTCGCGCGCCAGCGCCGGATCGCTCTCGTAGAGCTGTGCCTCGATCTGCTGCAGGATGCGCTGCTCGTCCTCGGAAAGCGGCACGGTCGCTCCCTCAACCTTCTGAGCCGGGTGTGGCTCTTGTCTCTGTCGGTCAGTCTCGCACAGGACTGAGGCTCCAACAACGCGCCCGACCGACGTTCACCCCTGCGCGCCCTCGTCCGGGTCGCCGGGGCCCCACTGCTGGGCGCCGCGCCGGACGAGCTTCAGCCCCTGGCTCGTCGTCGCCGCGGCCGGCCCGATCGCGGCGTCGCCGAACCGGTCGCGGATCAGGTCGACGGCCCGGCTGGCGTCCTCCCATCCGGCGCCGACGTCGATGAGGCTGAGCTGCCGGCCCGAGTCGTCGCCCAGCCCCGAGACGCCGACACCGAGGAGGCGCACGCCGCCGGCCAGGTCGAGCCGGTCGAGCAGCGCCTTCGCGGCCCGGGCGATCTCGGGGCCGGTGTCCAGGGGGACGTCGAGGGTGGTCGACCGGGTGATCGTGCGGAAGTCGCCGAAGCGCACCTTGAGCTGGACCGTCCGCCCCGTGAGCCCGGCCCGTCGCAGGCGGCTGGCCACGGCGTCTGCCTGGCGGACGACCTCGCGCCGCAGCACCGCGAGGTCGACGAGGTCGGTGGCGTAGGTCTCCTCGTGGCTGACCGACTTCGGCGGTGCGTCGGGCACCACGGGGCGATCGTCGCGGGCGTGGGCCAGCTCGTGCAGGTGCCGACCGGCGGCGTCGCCGAGCACGGATCGCAGGACGTCGACGTCGAGCGCGGCGAGCTGCGCCACGGTGCGCACGCCCAGTCGCTGGAGCTTCTCGAAGGTGGCCGGCCCGACGCCCCACAGCTCACGTACGTCGAGCCGCTGCACGAAGCGCCGCTCGTCGCCGGGGGCCACGACGACGACGCCGGGTCCGGGACGGGGTCCCTCGGGCGTGGCCCGCGGCTTGGCGGCCTTCGATGCCAGCTTCGCCACGAACTTGGAGGTCGCGACGCCGACCGAGCAGGTCAACCCCTCCTCGGCGCGCACCCGGTCGCGCAGGGACCGGGCGATGGTCGGCCCGTCGCCGTGGAGGCGTCGCACGGACGTGACGTCGAGGAACGCCTCGTCGAGGGAGAGCGGCTCGACGAGCGGCGTGACCTCCCCGAACGCGGCCATCACCCGTGCGCTGACCTGCGCGTAGGTGGCGTGGTCGCCCGCGAGGAACACGGCGTGGGGGCACAGCTGGCGCGCCCTCGTCGACGGCATGGCCGAGAACACGCCGAACGCGCGCGCCTCGTAGGAGGCCGCCGCCACGACGCCACGCGGTCCGCTCCCGCCGACGACCACCGGGCGCCCGCGCAGCTCCGGCCGGCGGAGGAGCTCGACCGACACGTAGAACGCGTCCATGTCGACGTGCAGGATCGTGCGCGGGCCCGGCCCCGGGTCTCGTGCGCTCACACCCGCCGGACGACGAGGTCGGCGGGGTTCGCGCCGTCGACGTGGTACCCGAACGAGCGCTCGTCGTCCCAGCGCTCGGCGAGCCACTCGACGAGCGGTTCCCGCACCCACGGGTGGGTGGTCGCCAGCCGCTCGCCGCAGACGTCGACGTCGACCCAGGCGGCGTCGACGACGATGCCGTCGGGATCGTCGATGGCCAGCTCGCCGCTCACCTCGACGGCCAGGTGGGCCTCGAAGCGCATGTGCCAGCCGAGCCCCGGTGCCATCGTCTCCAGGCGGTACACGGGCCCGAGCCAGCTCTCGACCGTGAGGCCGGTCTCCTCCTTCACCTCGCGCGTGAGGCCGGTGACCAGGTCCTCGCCTTCGTCGATCACACCGCCCGGCGGCGTCCAGTCGGCCCGCCCGTTGCGGCGCACGTTCTTCACGAGGAGGAGCCCCTCCGGGCCGAGGATGAGGCCCCCGGCGACCAGCCACTCACGCACGGGACGAGTCTCCCACGTCGGAGGGGTCAGGCGACGTCCGGCGCCCGGCGGAGGATCCGGTCCCGCACGCCCCACCAGGTGACGAGGAGCATCGCCTCGACGACGATCCGCCCGGACATCTTGGACGTGCCGCGGACGCGGTCGGTGAACGCGATCGGCACCTCGACGATGGTGCCGCCCCGCCGGGCGACGGCGTAGGCCATCTCGATCTGGAAGGCGTAGCCGTCGGCTCGGACGCCGCGCAGGGGGATCCGGGCCAGCATCGTGGCCCGGTAGGCCCGGAAGCCGGCGGTGGCGTCCCGCACCGGGAGGCCGAGCACCGTCGCCGCGTACCGGTTGCCCCAGCGCGACAGCAGCAGCCGGTGCGTCGCCCAGTTGGGGATCGCCCCGCCGGGGACGTAGCGGGATCCGATGACGAGGTCGGCACCGCCGTCCAGGGCGGCGAGCAGCTGGGGCAGGGCGTCGGGGTCGTGGGACAGGTCGGAGTCCATCTCGACGAGCGCCTCGTAGCCCTCGCGGAGACCGACCGCGAAGCCCGCTCGGTACGCCGACCCCAGTCCCGCCTTCCCGGGTCGACGCAGGACGCTGACGCCGCCGAGCCGGGCGCCGACGGCCTCGGCCAGGTCGGCGGTGCCGTCGGGGCTGCCGTCGTCGACCACGAGGACGTCGGCGTCGGGCACGGCGCGGCGGACCCGTCCGAGCACCTCCTCGATGTTCTCCGCCTCCTGGTAGGTCGGGAGGACGACCAGCGTGCGCACGGCGGGGGACTCTACGGCCCGAGCCCTAGCATGGGTCGGATGAGCACCCCCGACGCCGCACCGAACGGTCGGGCGCCGATCGGCGGCCCGGACCTCCCCGCTGCCCTGCCCTCCCCCGTCGCCCGCGCGCTCGCCTTCGTCGCGATCGCCGCCGCCGGCGTCTGCGGGGGCCTGATCGGGTACGCGGTCGTCGACCTCCAGGTCGACGGCGACGGTGGAGCCGCAGCGGCGCTCGGCGGCGTCGTCGGTGCGGTGCTCGCGGCGGCCGGCGTGGCGGTCGTGGCCGTGCTGACGCTCCGGGCGATGACCGAGTGGTCGTCGATCGAGGAGCGCCGGCGCCGCCAGGCCCCCGACGGACGGCCCTGACGGTGGAGGACCTCGACCACCTGGCCCGCATCGCCGAGCGCCTCGCCCTTGGAGCCGCCGAGCTGCTCCTCGACGGGCTCGGGCGCGCCACCCTCGAGGTCGGTACGAAGAGCACGGCCACCGACCTCGTCACCGACGTCGACCGCGCCTCCGAGCGCTTCCTCGTCGAGGGCATCCTCGCGGTGCGACCCGACGACGGCATCCTCGGCGAGGAGGGCACCGACATCGCCGGCACCACGGGCGTCCGGTGGGTGATCGACCCCCTCGACGGCACGACCAACTACGTCTACGGCCATGCCGGCTTCTCGGTGTCGGTGGCCGCGGTGGTCGACGGCGTCCCGAGCGTCGGCGTCGTCGTCGATCCCGTCCAGGACGACCTGTTCTCGGCCCGGCTCGGCGGCGGCGCCCACCGGAACCAGGCGCCGATCCGCTGCTCCGACCTCGACGAGCTCGGCACGGCGCTCGTCGCGACGGGCTTCGGCTACGTGCCCGACACCCGTGCGGCCCAGGCCCAGGTCCTCACCGAGGTGCTGCCCTCGATCCGCGACGTGCGCCGGATGGGCGGTGCGGCGGTCGACCTGTGCTCCACGGCCTGCGCCCGCGTCGACGCCTACTACGAGCGGGGCCTCGCCCCCTGGGACATGGCGGCAGGGGTCGTCATCGCCCGCGAGGCCGGCGCCCGCGTCGGGGACCTGCGAGGCGGCGAACCCTCGGGCGAGTTCGTGCTCGCCGCCCCGCCGGCGCTGTTCGAGCCGCTCGCCGAGCTCCTCCTGCGGGCCGGTGCCGACCAGCCGTTCCCGGCTCCCGTGGAGGCCTCCCCCCGTGCAGGCGCCCGATGAGGCACCATTCCTGACGTGGGAACGAGGATCCTGACCGTTGAGGACGACGAGCGCATCCGCACCGCGGTGAAGCTCGCGCTCGAGGACGAGGGGTGGATCGTCGACGAGGCGGACAACGGCGAGGACGCCCTCGAGCTGTTCAACCGCAACCCCACCGACGTCGTCCTCATCGACATCATGCTCCCCGGCATCGACGGCTTCGAGGTCTGCCGGTCGATCCGGCGCACGTCCGACGTCCCGATCGTCATGGTCACCGCCCGCGCCGACACCCACGACGTCGTCGCCGGCCTGGAGGCCGGGGCCGACGACTACCTCACCAAGCCCTTCGCCCCGAAGGAGCTCTCGGCCCGCATCCGGGCCCTGCTCCGGCGGGTGCGCTCCTCGGACCCGGGCTCCGCCCACGTGAAGCTCGGCGACCTCGAGATCGTGCCCGACGAGGGCGTCGTCACCCGCGACGGCCAGGAGGTCCACCTCACCAAGACCGAGTTCCGCCTCCTCGTCGAGCTGGCGTCGAGTCCCGGTCGGGTGTTCAGCCGCGAGGTCCTCCTCGAGCGGGTGTGGGGCTACGGCTACTTCGGCGACGGCCGCCTCGTCGACGTGCACATCCGCCGCCTGCGCACGAAGGTCGAGGTCGATCCCGCCAACCCGCGCCACGTGGTGACGGTGCGCGGCCTCGGCTACAAGCTCCAGCCCTGAGGTCGGCGATGCGGCTGCGGCCCCGTCCACTCGGTCTGCGGTCGCGGATCACGCTCGCGTTCGGACTCGGCTCGCTCATCCTCGCGGTCACGCTCGCCAGCTCCACGTGGGCCTTCACGAGGGAGTCGCAGCTCAACCTGCGCGAGGACGAGTACCTCGACACCGTCATCCGCAACGCCGAGCGGGTCCGGTCGTCGCTCACCCAGGGTCGCCCCGAGGAGATGCGGGAGTTCCTGGCCCAGCTGTCGACGAGCGCGGCCAGCCCGATCATCCGGGAGAGCATCTCGCGCGGCGGCGAGATCCCCACCACCTCCCAGCCGCCGGGCGCGTTCGACACCGTGCCACGCAGCGTCCGCCAGGCCGTCGAGGGCGACGGCAAGGCATCGCTGATGCACTACCGCCTCGCCGACACGCCGGTGCTCGTCCTCGGCATCCCGATCCCGAGCGTCGACGCCGCCTACTACGAGATCTTCGAGCTCGACGAGCTGGAGCGGACCCTCGACCTCCTGGCGGCCTACCTGACCGGAGCGACGATCCTCGTCACCCTCGCCGGCGCGACCCTCGGCTGGTGGGCGAGCCGCCGCACGCTGCTGCCGCTGACCGACGTCGGCCTCGCGGCGCACGCGATCGCCGGCGGCCGGCTCGACACGCGCCTCGAGGTCGCCAACGACCCGGACCTCACCGTCCTCGTCTCGTCGTTCAACGAGATGGCGGCCACCCTCCAGGCCCGGATCGAGCGCGACGCCCGGTTCGCGTCCGACGTCAGCCACGAGCTCCGGAGCCCGTTGATGACCCTCGCGGCGTCGCTCGAGGTCCTCCAGACCCGCCGCGACGACATGCCCGAGCGGGCCCAGTCCGCCCTCGACCTGCTCGTCGACGACGTCAACCGGTTCCAGCAGCTGGTGTCGGACCTGCTCGAGATCTCGCGGTTCGACGCCGGCGCCGCCCACCTGCAGCTCGAGGAGGTGCTCCTGCCCGAGTTCCTCAGCCGGGCCGTCGCCGCCGCGGCCCACGAGCCGATCCCCGTCGTCACCGACGCCACCTCCGCCGACCTCGTCGTCGAGGTCGACAAGCGGCGCATGGCCCAGGTCATCGCCAACCTCCTCGACAACGCCCACAAGTACGGCGACGGCGCGACTGCTGTGCGCGTCACCCGCTCGGCCGACGCCGACGAGGTGGTGATCTCGGTGGAGGACCACGGACCGGGCGTCGACGCCGAGGACCGCGACCGCATCTTCGAGCGGTTCTCCCGCGCCGTGTCCACCGCGGGCACCCGCGGCTCGGACACCGGCTCGGGGCTCGGGCTGGCCCTGGTCGCCGAGCACGTCGCGCTCCACGGCGGGCGGGTCGGCGTCGAGGACCGCCTCGACGGCGAGCCAGGCGCCCGCTTCACGGTCACCCTGCCGATCCAGGCGGCACCGTCCGAGGACGACCTGTCCCGCGTCCTCCCGGTGGAGGTGGGGTCCCCGCACCTGCTGGCCGAGGAGCACCCGGCGGAGATCGAACGATGAGGCGCAGGGTGCTCGGTGCGCTCGCCCTGGTCGCGGTCGTCGCCGGCTGCGCGCTGCCCTCCGACGAGGGACCACGGACGATCGACGACCCGGCGGCGCTCGACGTCATGCGACCCTCGACCACCACCACGTCGACCACCGTGGAGGACGTCTCGCGCGAGCGGATCCTCTTCTACTTCGACGGCCGCGAGGAGCTCCTCGCCGCCGAGGAGCGGTCGGTGCCCTTCGACGCCACGATCGTCGACGTGCTCAACCTGCTCACCGAGCCCCCGCAGTCGAGCCTCCTGCGCACCGCCGTGCCCGCCGACGTGGTCGTCGCCGGCGCCGAGCTGTCGGGGGACACGCTGCTCATCGACCTCGCCGACGACGCGCTGTTCGACGCCGCCGGCAACGAGCTGTTCCGCGCCGTCGCCCAGATGGTCGTCACCGCGGTGGCCTTCGAGGACGGCGAGGTCGCCGACGTCCGGTTCCTGATCGACGGCGAGCCGCAGGCCGTCCCGAGCGGCGAGGAGGGCGTCGACACGCGCGAGGCCGTCGGCGCCTGCGACTACGCCCGCTTCCTCGCGAACCGGGACTGCACGACGCTGCCGGAGCCCTGAGCGGTCAGCTGAAGAACTGCGACGCCGCGTCGTACAGCTCGGCGCTGACCGTCTTCAGCCGGCCGGTGGCCTCGCTCAGCGGGACGCGGACGATCTGGTCCGAGCTCAGCGCGACCATCTGGCCGAACGCCCCCTCGTGGATGGCGTCGATGGCCGCGACGCCGTAGCGGGACGCGAGCACCCGGTCGAACGAGGTGGGCGTGCCGCCCCGCTGGATGTGGCCGAGGATCGTCACCCGCGTCTCGTAGCCCGTGCGGCGCTCGATCTCGCCCGCCACGACCTGGGCGATGCCGCCGAGCCGTTCGTGGCCGAAGCGGTCGAGCTCCGGCGTCGGCATCTCGAGCGTGCCGGCGAGCGGACGCGCCCCCTCGGCGACGACCACGATGGTGGCGTAGCGCTTCCCTCGCTGGTGACGACGGAGGATCGACTCGCACACCGCCTCGATGTCGAAGGGGTGCTCGGGGATGAGCGTCAGCGACGCGCCGCCGGCGAGGCCGGAGCGGATCGCGATGTGCCCGGCGTGGCGGCCCATGACCTCCACCACCATCACCCGGTCGTGCGACTCGGCGGTGGTGTGCAACCGGTCGATGGCGTCGGTGGCGATCTGGACCGCGGTGTCGAAGCCGAACGTCATCTCGGTGGCGTCGATGTCGTTGTCGATGGTCTTCGGGACGCCGACGATCGGGATGCCGTCGTCGTGCAGGTCCCGCGCCGCGCCGAGCGACCCCTCGCCGCCGATGGCCACGAGGGCGTCGACGCCGAGCTCCGACATCGTCATGCGGACGCGCTCGACCCCGTCGTGGAAGGTGTACGGCTGGATGCGCGAGGTGCCGAGGATCGTGCCGCCCCGGGGCAGGATGCCCCGGCACCGCTCGATGTCGAGCTCGGTCCAGTCGTTGTCGAGCAGCCCGCGGTAGCCGTCGTGGAAGCCGACGACCGAGTCGCCGTAGTGGCGCTCGGCCTTGCGCACCACGGCGCGGATCACCGCGTTGAGCCCTGGGCAGTCGCCCCCGCCCGTCAGCACCCCGATGCGCACACCAGACCTCCTCGATCCTCGCGGACCGCCCGTCGACCGACGTCGTGTCCGCCTCACGCTATCGACGTTGCCTAGGGTGGCGCCCCATGCCCATCGTCGTCGCCATCGACGCCGGGACCACGGGCGTCCGGACGCTCGCCGTCGACGCCGCCGGTCAGCCGGTCGCCTGGTCCTACCGAGAGTTCACGCAGCACTTCCCGGCGCCGGGCTGGGTGGAGCACGACGCGGTGGAGATCTGGGAGGCGGTCCGCACCACCATCGCCGAGGTCGTCGCGGAGCTGGACGAGCCGGTCGCCGCGATCGGCATCACCGACCAGCGCGAGACCGTGGTCGCGTGGGACCGCCGCACCGGCGCGCCACGCCACCGGGCGATCGTCTGGCAGGACCGCCGCACCGCCGACCGCTGCCAGGCGCTGACCGAGGCCGGGCACCTGCCGCTCGTCCGGGAGCGCACGGGACTCGTCCTCGACCCCTACTTCTCGGCCACGAAGATCCGCTGGATGCTCGACCACGGGGTCGCCGACGACGCCGACCTCGCCGTCGGGACGATCGACTCGTGGCTCGTCTGGAACCTCACCGGCGGCGCGGTCCACGCCACCGACCCGTCGAACGCGTCCCGCACGCTCCTCTACGACATCCGCGAGCTCCGGTGGTCCGAGGAGCTCTGCGACCTGTTCGGCTGCCCGCCCGGTGCGCTGCCCGAGGTGCGACCGAGCTCGGGGCGCATCGGCGTCACGGACGGGTCGACGGCCCTCGGTGCGGGGGTGCCGATCAGCGGGATCGCCGGGGACCAGCAGGCGGCGCTGTTCGGGCAGGCGTGCGTCCGCCCGGGTCTCACGAAGAACACCTACGGCACCGGGTCGTTCGTCCTGATGAACGTCGGCGACACCTGTCCCGAGCCCGTGGAGGGGCTCCTCACCACCGTGGCCTGGACCCTCGGCGGGCGCGACGGCGCACCCGACACCACGCACTACGCGCTCGAGGGCGCGATCTTCGTCACCGGCGCCGCCGTCCAGTGGCTGCGGGACGGGCTGGGCGTCATCGCCGCGGCCGACGAGGTCGGCCCGCTCGCCGAGCGGTGCGACGACACCGGCGGTGTCGCGTTCGTGCCCGCCTTCACCGGGCTGGGCAGCCCGTGGTGGGACCCGTACGCCCGGGGCACGATCGTGGGCATCACCCGCGGCACCGGGCGAGCCGAGCTGGCCCGCGCGGTGGTCGAGTCGATGGCGTTCCAGACCCGTGACGTGGTCGACGCCATGTGCGACGCGGCAGGTCGCGAGGTCGAGGACCTGCGCGTCGACGGCGGCGCGAGCGCCATGGACCTGCTCCTGCAGCTGCAGGCCGACCAGCTCGGCGTGACCGTGACCCGCTCCGCCCACCAGGAGACGACGGCGCTCGGTGCCGCCTACCTCGCCGGTCTCGCCGAGGGCGTGTGGTCCTCGCCCGAGGAGGTCGAGGCGCTCTGGGCCCGCGCCGGCCGGTTCGAGCCCACGTCCGACCGCGCGGCCGCGGACGCCGCGCACGCCGTGTGGCTCCGGGCGGTCGAGCGCTCCCGCGGCTGGGCGCTCGCACCGGACGACGCGACCACCTAGTTCAGGCGCCCGACCCCGGCGTCGGCGGTCGCGGGGTGCCAGGTGCGGGACCGGCGCTGTGCGAGGTCGCGAAACCGGGTGTCGGCGATCCTCGCCAGGGCGGCGACGTGCCTCCGCTCGAGGGCCCTGAAGGCCGTGCCGCTGCGACCGAGGAGCAGGGCGACCCCCGATGCGGGCAGCGGCGCCCAGGCGACGTCCTCGGGGGCCGCCTCGTCCGGTGCGACCATCCGCGTCCCCTCGACGAACGCGGTGAGCCACGCGCTCGGTGGGCAGTCCCCGTCGGTGACCCAGACCGCGCCCTCCTCGAGGTCGACCACCGCCGCCCACGACGCGCCGATCGTGCGTCGGGCGTGGACGCTCAGGGCGTCGAGCAGGTCGTCGGGCGTCCCGGCCCCGACGAGGACCGCAGCGGTCTCGAGGGCGTCGAGCCGAGGATCGTGGACCGCGCCCTCGATCGGCTGGATGAGCTCGACGTCGACGCCGTCGACCTGGCCGATCTCCTTGGCGAGCAGGTCGAGGAGGTGGTCACCCGGCAGCTCGACGACGAGCTCGTCGATCGCCCGGCCGGCACCACGCTCGAGGATCTCGATGCCCACGACGCTGCCACCGACCGCGCCGATGCGGCTGGTGACGGCGCCGAGGGCACCGGGACGATCGGCGAGCCAGAGTCGCACCACGTAGGTCTCCATGGACGGCACCGTACGAGGCCACTGTGAACGGGCGGTTTCCTCCCGTGGACGTGTCCGTGTCGTCCGTCGCCGAGCACCTCGCTGGTAGCGTCCGGCTCGATGACGGAGCGGCGACTGACCCCTCGAGGCCGTGAGCGGCGGCGTCAGATCATGGACTTCGCCACCGCCCGCTTCGCCGAGAAGGGCTACGACCCCACCTCGGTGGCCGACATCGTCGACGGCCTCGGTGTCGGCAAGGGCGTCTTCTACTGGTACTTCCAGAGCAAGGAGGACCTCCTCGTCGAGATCCTCGTCGAGGCCCAGGACGAGCTCGCCCGGGTCCAGGACCGGGCGATGGGCGACGAGGCCGACGCCGTGCGGCGCATCGAGCTCGCCATCCGCGCCACCGTCGACTGGCAGTCCCGGAACCGCGACCTGGCCACGATCCGCCGCTTCGCCGCCGGCGAGGACCGCTTCGCCGACGCCCTGCGGCGCAACCACGAACGCGCCGTGGCCGGGTGGGTGGCCCTCGTGAAGGCCGGCATCGCCGACGGTCGCATCCGCCCGGACCCGCCGACGATGCTCGCCAACGCCATCGTCGGCGTGATCACCAACTTCGACCGCGTGCTCATCAAGCACGGCAGCGACCCGCAGGCGGTGGCCGACGTGGCGGTGCGGTTCTGCCTCGGCGGGCTGGTGGCCGAGGGGGCCGCCTCGGTGGGGTCGGCTAGAGCTTCGTGAGCGCTCGGCGGAGGTTGCGCACCGCCTGGCCGATCCGCTGCTCGTTCTCGATGAGGGCGAAGCGGACGAACCCCTCGCCACCGCTCCCGAAGCCGCTCCCCGGGGACGTCGCGACGTCGGCCTCGGTGACGAGGTGCGAGGCGAACTCGACCGAGGTCATCTCGGCGTAGGGCTCGGGGATCGGGGCCCAGGCGAACATCGTGCCCTTGGGCCGCGGCACGTCCCACCCGATGCGGGCCAGACCGTCGATCAGCGCGTCGCGGCGGCCCTGGTAGATCCCGCGCATCTCGCTCGGGTACTCCTGGGCCTCGTTCAGGGTGACCGTGGCGGCGATCTGGATCGGTTGGAACGTGCCGTAGTCGAGGTACGACTTCAGCTTGCCCAGCGCGGCGATGACCTCGGGGTTGCCCACCATGAACGCCACCCGCCACCCGGCCATCGAGAACGACTTGGTCATCGAGTACAGCTCGACGGCGACGTCCTTGGCCCCCGGGACCTGCAGGATCGAGGGCGGGTCGTAGCCGTCGAAGCCGAGGTCGGCGTAGGCGTTGTCGTGGACGAGCAGCACCTCGCGCTCACGGGCGAACTCGACGGTCTTGGCGAAGAAGTCGAGGTCGACGCAGGTGGTCGTCGGGTTGTGCGGGAAGGAGAGCACGGCGACGCGCGGCTTGGGCCACGCGTACTCCCAGGCCTCCTCCATGGCGGCGAAGAAGTCGTCGCCCGTGCCGAGGGGGACCTCGGTGATGTTGGCGCCGGCGAACAGGGGGCCCCAGATGTGGATCGGGTACGACGGCGACGGCACGAGGGCGGTGTCGCCGGGCTGGAGGAGCACCCACATCAGGTGGCTGAAGCCCTCCTTGGCGCCGATCGTGTTGATGACCTCGGTGTCGGGGTCGAGCTCGACGCCGAAGCGGCGCATGTACATGTCGGCGACCGCCTGGCGCAGCTTCGGCAGCCCGCGGCTCTGCGAGTACCGGTGGTTGCGGGAGTTCTGCACCGCCTCGATCATCTTGTCGACGGCGATGTCGGGCGACGCGAGGTCGGGGTTGCCGAACCCCAGGTCCACGACGTCGCGACCGGCCCGGCGTGCCTCGATCTTCAGGTCGTTGATGATCGCGAAGACGTAGGGCGGCAGGCCGGTGATGCGACGGAACTCCATCTGCGCAGGCTACCGCTGCGCCGCGGACCCCGGATCGAAGGTTCGGGGCCGGACCTCGCCGTCGGGCCGGAGCGCGTCGGCGGCGAGGAGCGCGGCGCCGACCGCCGCCGCGTGCTCGCCGAACACGGCGGGCAGGACGGGGACCGGGGGACGGTGGCTGGATCCGATGATCAGGTCGGCGACCGCGGAGCGGAGGGGGTCGAGCAGCACCGGTCCGGCCTCCACGACCCCGCCGCCGATCACGACGACCGACGGGTCGAGGGCGTTGACGAACCCGGCGAGGCCGAGCGCCACCCAACGGGCGAAGGCGGCCATCACCGCCAGGCCCTCGGGGTCGCCGGCGGCGGCCGCCGCCACCGCGTGCTCGCCGGTGACGTCGTCGGCGCGCTCGGCACCGGCTGCGGCGAGGATCCCTGCGCCGCGGCCGTCGAGCACCGCCTCCCGTGCCTGCTCTCCGAGCGCGGATCCGGATGCCAGCCGCTCCCAGCACCCCTGTCGACCGCACCCGCACAGGGGCCCGTCGGGGTCGATCACCACGTGACCGAGCTCGCCGCCGAACCCGTGCGCGCCGCGCCGCAGCGCGCCGTCGAGGACGATGCCGCCACCGATGCCCGTGCCGAGGGCGACGTAGAGCGCGTCGTCCACGCCTCGCGCCGCGCCGAGGCGGTGCTCGGCCACGGTCGCCGCGGTGGCGTCGTTGTCGACCGCCACGGGGAGGCCGAGCCGATCGCCGAGCAGGCCGACGAGGTCGAGGTCGACGACCCCCGGCAGGTTCGGCCCGTAGCGGAGCACACCCGACGTGTCGACGAGGCCGGCGGCGCCGACGCCGACGGCGCGGATCGGACGCCCGCTCCCTTCGGCGAGGGCATCGACGACGGTGCCGAGGGCATCGGCGACCTCGGCCCGGCCCTGGGGCGTCGGCACGCGCCGCTCGGCGAGGACCTCGCCCGACCCGAGGTCGACCGCGAGACCCAGGATCTTCGTGCCCCCGATGTCGAGGCCGACCGCTGCGTCGCCCACGTCAGAAGCGGAGGAGGGCGCCGATGCGGCCCATCACGTCGAGGTCGGCGTTGCCGACGCACACCTCGACCCGACAGGACTGGGCCAGCGCCTCGTGCACCGCCTCCTCGACGACGTCGTCCACGCGCTCCATCGTCGCTCCGCACGAGGGGCACGTGGGACCGACGGCCGCGAGCGCGCCGCAACCGCAGCGCCACCCGGCCTCGGCGTAGTCGTCCGACACGAGCAGGTGGTCGGCCCGACGCTCGTGCAGGGCACCGAGGGTGCCGGCGAGACCGGCGACGCCCTTGCGACCGGCGCCGACGGCGTCGCGCAGACGGGCGACGGCCGTGGCCTCGGCGGCGCGCTCGGCCTGGGCCTGCACCTCGAGCACCTGCTCGTGCACCTCCTCGACGGTGGCCCCGGCGCCGACGCGGATGCGCTCGGTGAGCCGCTCCTTCAGGTAGGGGTGCAGGAGCGCCTCGACCTCGGCGGTGGCCTCGGGGCTGCCGCCGACGGTGACGAGGCCGACCTTGCGCTCGTTGAAGAGCTGGAAGGCGGCGGAGGCCGCGTGCCGCAGGTGCTGGTGCACCAGCTCGTCCACGTGGGGCTCCACGCTGCCCCGAGCGGACTGGTCGCGGACGTCGTAGTCGCGCGGCAGCTCGTCGACGACCTCGCTGCGCTCGACGAGCTCGCCCATCTCGTAGACGAAGAGCCGGGAACGCTGGCGGTCGACGAGGATCACGCCGATCGGGCGCAGCTCCTGGACGATCGACTCGAGCTGGCCCAGCGCGGGCGCGTGGCCGATCGTGATGCGGCTGTGCACCCGCACGGGCAGGGGGATCACCCGCCACAGCTCGCGCGGCGAGCACGAGAACATCGCGAGCCCCCGCACTCCCCCCTTGCGCTCGAACCCGTTGCGGACGTGCGCCTGGAACCGCTGGAGGTCGTCGCCCACCGACGGCTCGTCGGCGACGTGCGCCGACGCCCGACGCACCAGCCGGTCGAGCTCGCGCTCGACGTCGACCGGTCGCACGTTCTGGCGCCCGTCGACGTCGAGGTAGCAGGTGGTCACCGGAGCACCGTCTGCGTCGAACTCGGCCAGCTCACGCACGACCTGATCGTTGATCACGTTGCGTCACCCTCCTGATGGCGTCCGCGCCATCGTAGGCCCGCGCGTCGCGGCGGGCCGCCGGGGGGTGGGATCAGATCGCGGGCTGGCCGGGCCGGACGACGGCGGCGACGTCGAGGCCCTGCGCCCGAGCCCAGGCGGCGACCGCCGGGGTGTCGCCGACGTACAGGATCTGCACGGTGCGAGCGACCTTGGCCAGCGCGGCGCAGAGGCTCTCGACGTGGTCCTCGGAGAGGCCCCGGAACGCGTCGTCGAGGACGAGCGGCACGGTGCCGGACGGCGCCGCGGTGCGGAGCGTGGCGACCCGGCCGAGCAGGAACCACTCGATGGGCTCGACCCCTGCGTCGTCCAGGTTCCACTCCACCTCCGGCGGCGGACCCCCGGTGACCTCCTCCTCGAGGGAGGCGGCGGCGTGGGCGGCGTCGTCGTGGCGCGCCTGGACCTCGCGCTCGGCGCTGCGGGCGCTGCGCAAGCGGCCCTGGAGCTCGTCGGCGAGGGCGACCGCGTCGCGGTGCCGGGCGAGCCGCGCCTCGGCCACCGCGAGCTGTTCGTGTGCGCCGCGCACGGCCGGGTCCTGGGCGACGCGCGGGTCCTGGGCGGGGTCGGCCGGGGCCGACGCGGCGAGCGCGTCGAGCGCGGCCTCCACCTCGGCCACCCGACGGGCGTGCTCCTCGGCGACGTCCTCGAGCTCGGCCAGCGCCGCGTCGGCGGTCGCGGCCCGGGCGTGGAGGTCGTCGACGCGTCGTGCGGCAGCCTCCACCGGACGCTCGACGGGGACGGGCACCTCGTCGTCGGCGGCTCGGCGGGCGTCGAGCTCGGAGCGGGCCAGCGCAGCGTCGGCGAGGAACGTCTCGGCGGCGCCGACGAGGGTGCGCTCGTCGTCGCCGCGGCGGTCGATGCCGAGGCGGTCGAGCAGCGCCCGGAGCTCGTCGACGGCGGGGTGGTCGGACTCCGCCGGCACGCGCAGGGCGCGCAACGCCGACTCGACGTCGTCGGGCAGGGTGGCGAGCAGGTCGCGGGCCGCGGCCCACAGCTGGTCGCGCTCGGCGCGCAGCATCAGCACCCGGGCATCACGCTCGAGGATGCTGGCGGCCTGGTCGAGCTGCCCCTCGAGGTCGGCGACCCGGTCGGTCGCGGCGTCGAGGCGACGCCGGGCGTCCACGTCGATCGTGGGTGCGATCCGCCCCATGACGTAGGCGGCGTAGGTCGGGTAGCCGACGCGGTCGAGGATGGCGTCGAGCGCGTCGCACGCCTCCTGGTAGGCCGATTCGGTCGACTTGCCGGAGCGGCGCGACGACCGCTTCTCCCCCAGGTCGACGACGATGTCGTGGAGGCGCTCGATCTCGGCGTCGTCCTCCGGCGAGATCACCTTCGGACGGGCGGCCTCCTGCGCGGCCTGGACGTCGAACTGCGCCGCCGACAGCTCGTCCTGGAGGGCGACGACGTCGATCCCCTCGTCGCGCAGCGTCTGCTCCAGCGCGTCGTGGCGCTCGTTGTGCTCCCGGATCCGATCCGCCAGGTCGAGCGCCTCGGGGGAGGTGACCATCGGCGCCGGCGGCGGGCCCATCCGGACCAGCTCGAGGGCCTGCTCGACCGCAGCGACGTGCTCGGCGGGCGGCACGACGGGAAGGTCGGGCTCGGTCGGGGCCTCGGCCGCCTCGGCGGCGTCGTCCGCGCTCAGCTGGTCGTGCTCGGCGCGGGCGGCCTCGAGGTCCTCGAGGAGCTCGAGCAGCGCCAGGCGCTCGGCGTCGAGACGGGCCTCGTGCCGCGCGGCGGCCTCGCGCGCCTCGGCGAGCGCGGACTCCAGACGGACCCGCTCGTCGGTGGCGGCGGTGCCCTGGAGGCGGGCGACGGCTGCCGCCTCGGCCTCCCGCACGGCGGCCACGGCCGCGTCGTGGGCGTTGATGGCGAAGTCGTCGACGCCGCGGCGGGCCTCGTCGAGCTGGTTGGTGGCGGTGGCCACGGCGCGACGGGCAGCGGTGAGCTCGTCCTCCAGCTCGGCCAGCGCGGCTCGGGCGGCGGACAGGCGGGCGTCAGCGTCGGTGTCCGAGCCGCCCGCGCCCACCAGACGTGCGCCGGGGAGCTGCTCGGCCCGCACGAGCACCTCGGTGTCGGGCGGGAGGTCGAGCGCAGCGAGCGCTCCGGAGGACAGCTCGCTCAGCACCTCGTCGGACTCGATGAGGCCGCTCGTCCCTGCGGCGTCGCCGCGGGTCAGCCGCACGAGGCGGTCGACGACGCGACGGTGGACGTCGGGGTCGAGGCCACCGAGCACCGTGACGTAGGGATGGAGGTCGAGCTCCTCCCCGTCCTCGAGGTCGAGTCGAAGGATCCGCATCTGGTCCTCAGATCGGTCGGCGGGGCCCGCTTGTGAGCGTCGAGCAGCGGTCGAGGCGTGGGCCGAACGGCCCTTCTCGCGACGACCGCGTCCAGATCACGACGCGACGGCCTCCACGCGCGCCTTCAGCTCGGGCAGGGCGGTGCGGAGGATCTTCGCCTCGGCGCGGCGCTTGACGAAGCCGGGCAGCGGCACCACGAGGTCGACCTCGAGGTGGTAGACGACCTCGGTGCTCGAGGCATCGCCCTCGACCGGGTTGAAGTCGTACACCCCGTCGAGCACCTGCGTGAGGTCACCCTCCACGAGGTACCACGAGAGGCGCTGGGGCGCGGCGGCGTAGTCGTAGCGGAGCGTGTAGCTGGTGCTGCGACCCATCGCCGCGGTGCGGAAGGCGACCTGCACGGGACGCCCCTCGTCGTCCCGCTCGAGCACCGTGGCGTCCTTCACGTCCTTGGCCCAGTCCGGGTAGCGCTCGACGTCGGCCGCGACCTCGTAGCACGCCTGTGCGGGGGCGTGGATCACGATGCGCTCGTTGGCCTGCTCCGACATCGACGGCTCCTGGATCGGCGGTTGTGCTCACCGCATTCTGGCCGATGGGCTCCCCTGCGTCACACGTCAGCGGGCGCGTGGCGCGAAGCGACCGTGGCGGGCGACCCACCAGCCGGCGAGGCCCAGGCCGAACACCGGTGCCAACGACGTGAACACGAGCGAGCTGAACGGGCGGGCGGCCACCGCCACCACCACCAGGGCCACCTGGAGGCCGAGGGACCACATCATCGAGCGCCGCACCGGGGCAGGTGCCGTGCCGGACATGAAGTAGAGGCCGCCGATGCCGATGAGCTCGTGGCGGCTCCGCCCGACGGCGATGGCGTAGGCGACGAAGAAGGCCACGCTGCCGAGGACGAAGAGCGCCCCCGAGACGGCGACGACGAGCGGGCCGACGTCGTCGATGGCGACCACGCCCGCGGCCACGATCGCCGCGAGCACGGCGGTGCCGGCCCACGACGCACAGATCAGGCCCCGACCGGGCGCCTCCCCGACCGGTCGACCCTCGGGTCCGCCGACCGCCCCCTGCTCCCGGGGGGACGAGGCGGCGCGCCCGACGGGACGGTCGCGGTCGCGGACCTTCGGCGGGCGGTCGGCGTCGCGACGGCGGGGGCTCACGTGGGGACCTCGATGCCGAGCGCATCGGCGAGGCGCCGGGCGAGGACGTCGTAGGTGAGCTCGGTCTCGACGCGCGCGCGGGCGGCCCGGCCCATCTCGCGTCGCCGCTCGGGATCGACCACCAGCTGCTCGATCGCCCGCGCCACCTGCCCGGCGTCGGTGGGGTCGTCGACGACGAGACCCGTCGTGCCGTGGTCGACCGCCTCGTGGGAGCCGCCGCTGCGGCCGGCGACCTGGGGCACGCCCGCCGCGGCGGCCTCGAGGAACACGATCCCGAAGCCCTCCTGCTCGAGCCCCGCCCAGCGGTTGCCCCGGCAGACCATGGCGAAGAGGTCGGCGCAGCCGTAGAGGGCCGGCATGTCGGCGTCGGGCACGCGCCCGAGGAACCGGACCGGTGCGCCCCGGCGGCGAGCCAGCCGCTCGAGCCGGGCGCGGTCGCGCCCACCGCCGCCGATGGCGACGAGGAGCGAGGGGTGGTGCGGGGCGAGGCGGGCCGCGGCCTCGATCACGACGTCGAACCCCTTGCGGGGGACGAGCCGGCTGAGCCCCAGCACGACGAGCGCCTCGTGCGGCAGCCCGAGGCGGGCGCGGGCGCGGCGGCGTGCGGCGTCGTCGAGGGGCACGAACCGCTCGACGTCGACCCCCGGCGGCACCTGGACGACCGGCAGCGGGCGCCCGGCGGCCCGCTCCCCCTCCGCCGCCGGGTAGCCGCCGGCCGCGATCACGAGGTCGGCGCCGCGGAGGACGCGCCCGAGCAGCTGACCCGAGCCCGGGAGCCGCCCGTAGGCGGTGACCTCGGCGCCGTGGAGCACGACGCCGTAGGGACGACCGAGGCGGGGCCCGACCGCACCCACGGGCAGCGCCGGGTCGAGCACGACGAGGTCGGCGTCGACCTCGTCGGCGAGGGCGCCGATCTCCTCGGCCATCGCCGGGGCGGGCAGCAGGACGCGGTGGGACGAACGGACGACCCGGAACGGCTGCTCGGCGTCCCACGCCGCCGCGCCGGCGTAGGGCGTGGTGAGCACGGCGAAGCTCTCGGGCGGGAGCCGCCGCCACAGCTCCCACAGGTAGCTCTGGATGCCGCCGAGCTTGGGCGGGAAGTCGTTGGTGACGAGCAGGTGGGTCACGCGGACCTCGGGGTGACGGGGACCGTGAGCTCATCGCGCACCTCGGGCGCCGGGTCGGCCGACGCGGCGCGGACCACGTGGTGGAGCCCGAGTCGGCGCGCCGCCCAGACGGCATGGGCGCGGACCATCGGGTCGTCGTGGTGGGCGGCGTCCTCGACCGCCTGCGCCACCCGGGGATCGGCGGGGTCCCCGACGTTGCCCAGGGCGACGAGGGCGTTGCGCCGCAGGTACCGCGGGTCCCGTCGCGGCACGTACCAGCGGCCGTGGCGGGCGAGCAGGGTGGCGTCGTCGGTGGCCAGCAGCTCGAGGAGGTCGACCCAGGGCTCGTCGCCGGACCCCGGGGCCCGGCGCACGTCGAGCCGGTCGGCCCGATGGTTCGGAGGGCACACCTCCTGGCAGTCGTCGCACCCGTAGATGCGGTCGCCCAGGGCCTCGCGGTGGTCGTGCGGCAAGGCGCCGGGCGACTGCACGAGCCACGCCAGGCACCGTCGGGCGTCGACCACCCCCGGTGCGACGATGGCACCGGTGGGGCAGGCGTCGATGCAGCGCGTGCAGCTGCCGCACCCGTCGGCGACGGGGGCCTCGGCCGGCCGCAGCGGGGCGTCGGTGACCACCGACCCGAGCACGAACCACGAGCCGGCGCCGGGCAGGAGCAGGTTGGAGCTCTTGCCGTACCAGCCGATCCCGGCCCGGTGCGCCGCCTCGCGGTCGACGAGCGCGTTCTGGTCGGCGACCACGACGGCGCGCCAGCCCTCGGCGCGGAGGTGCTCGGCGACGACCTCGAGCGCGGCACGGAGCCGCGCGTAGTCGTCGGTCCAGGCGTAGCGGGCGACGCGCGCCGCGGGTGTGCCGGCCGGCGGCTCAGGGTCGGGGCGGCGGTACGCCAGCGCCCCGACGACGAGGGCCGCCGCCCCCTCGAGCGTGCGACCGGGATCGGTCGAGCGGGCCGGGTTCCGGTACGTGAACTGCATGTCGGACGACAGCCCCGCCGCCCGGCGCTCCTCGAGGATCCGACGCGTCGCGTCGAAGGGCTCGGCGGGCGCCACGCCCACCGCGCTGAGGCCCGCGCGCCGTCCGACGTCGAGGACCGGCTCGGGATCGAGCAGGTCGTGGGGCGGTGGAGCGACGGGGGCCTGGGGCACCGACCCATGGTCGCACGAGGTCAGCCGGAGCGGGGAACGTGCCGCAGCTCCGGGACGAGCCCCACGGCCCCCAGCTGGCGGAGGGCCAGGCGCTCGGTGACGTCGACGACGAGGGCCTCGTCGGCGGACCGGGAGCAGATGAACGTGACGACGCAGTCGTCGCACGTGGAGGTGTGCTGGCGGATGCAGTCGTCGCAGTCGATGGTCATGTCGCTCACCCTGCGATCTTCCTCAGGGGGTGTGACAGTCCCGTCGGATCCCGTCAGATCGCCTCGACTGCGGCGCCGTTCCCGCACCAGCGACAGGAGACCTCCTCGACGTCCTCGGCCAGGACCTCCTCGTCCTCGACCTCCAGGGCCCCACCGACCGTGTAGTGGTGGAACGCGCGGGTGCGTCGGGTGGAGGTGACGTCGAAGCGGGTGAGGTTCCCGCAGGCCGTGCAGCGATACCGAACCGGGGTCACCGGCGCAGCCTAGCGACGGCGCAGGAACGCCCGATCACGGGTGTGCGTGGGGTTGCGGCGCCCAGCCGTCCCCGTAGCCCTCCTCCTCGAGCAGCACCGCCTGGAGCGCGTCGCTGGGGCTGGCGAACACCGCCACCTGCTCGGTGGCGCCGTGCCGGCGGAGCAGCACGAGCGCGCTCAGGCGGTCGCACACGAGGCAGAGCCGGTGCGGGTCGTCGCCCGCCGCCACGAGCTCGTCGAGCACCTCGCAGAGGCCGGCCGGGTTCACGAGCGTCGCCCCCCGCAGGTCGATGACGAGCCGGACGTCGGGCCCGAGGGCGAGCAGCTCGAGCGCCAGGGCGTCGGCCCAGGGACCGGCCGCCAGCCCGCTCACCTCGACGATGGTGGCCCCGCAGTCGTCGGTGTGGAGGGCGATCGTCGCCCCGTCGTCGAGCACCACCCGCTCGGGGATCGGCAGCACGTGGGCCGCGGCGCCCGGTCGTCGGGACGCGGGGTGGCTCGTCATGACCGACGAGTACCCGTCCCTCCCTGGCTCCATGCCACCCCTGGGGGTGTCCGGACCGGTCAGGAGCGACCCGCGGCGCGAGGGTCGGTCAGGCTGGTGCGCAGCTCCGCCAACGCCGTCCGGAGGAGCCGCGAGACGTGGGGTTGGCTGATCCCCACGCGCTCGGCCACCTCGGCCTGGGAGAGCCCCTCGAAGTAGCGGAGCACGAGGACCCGACGGCTCCGGGGCGGCAGCCGCTCGAGGAGCTGGCGCACGAGGAGCTTGTCGTCGGCCGCCGCGAGCTCGTCCACGGACTGGCGGACGGTGCGCACGTCGAGCACCGAGGGACCCTCGTCGTCGGTGGGGCCGTCCGCGGAGAGCGGCCGGGCCGCCGCCGACGCCTCCCACGCCTCGCGCACGGCGCTGGGGGCGACGCCGAGCCGGTCGCCCAGCTCGTCGGCGGTCGGCGTGCGGCCGAGGTCGCTCGTCAGCTCCTCGGTCGCCGAGGTCACCTGGACGCTGAGGTCCTTGACCCGCCGCGGCACCCGGACCCGCCACGTGGCGTCGCGGAAGTGGCGACGGACCTCACCCAGCGCCGTGGGGATGGCGAAGGCCGGGAACGTGCTGCCGGCCGTCGGGTCGAACCGCTCCACCGCGGCGACGAGGCCGAGCGCCGCCACCTGCTCGAGGTCGTCGTTCGGCTCCCCCTTGCCCTGGTAGCGCCGCACGACGTAGGTGACCACCCACCAGTGGTCGCGGACGATCTCCTCCCGCAGGTGGGGGTCCCCCGTCGCCCGGTACCGGACGAAGCGCTCGTCGGGCGCCGCCGGTCCACCGTCGGCCGCCACGTCAGCCCCTGGATGCGACCGGGCTCCGATCGAAGCTGAAGCGGCCACGACCGCCGGAGATGTCCAGCTCGTGGCGATCGGTGACCGCGGAGAGGATCATCTCCGAGAGCTCGCGGCGGACCTCGTCGATCGCCGGCTCGGACTCGGTGGACATCTCGCCCTCGGCGTGGATCGATCGACCGTCGGTGCGCAGCTCGAGGCACATCGTGGCGTCGGCCCGGCCGACCTCGAGGAGCGTGGAGCACAGCTCGTCGATCGCCGCCCGGCAGTCCTCGACCTCGTCGAGGCCCATCGGGGTGATCGAGGCGACGCCGCTCACCACCAGTCGGGCCAGTCGGAGCAGCTCCGGATCGGGATCGAGCTCGAGGGTGACGCAGGCGATCGGTCGATCGAAGAGCGGCGTCGCGGACATGCGCGGGCGCCTACCCCCACCCCCGGAGCGCTACGCCTGGCGGCAGGACAGGGTCAGCCGACGACGGTGACGAGGTCGCTGATCCCGCTGATCTCGAGCGTGCGCAGCACCGGCGGGCGCACGGCGCGCAGCTGCACCGCCTCCTTGACCCGCCCGGTGTCGTGGTAGGCGCGGATCAGCGCGCTGAGCCCGGTGGAGTCCATGAACGACGTGTCGGACATGTCGATGACGAGGCGGGCGTCGCGCTCGAGCGACTCGGCAATCGCCTCGCGGAAGCGCTCCGCGGTGGCCACGTCGATCTCGCCGCGGACCCGGACGACGGGGCGTCCGGCCTCGTCGACGACCTCGACGCGGAACTCGTCGTCACCCCTGCCGTTCGACACGTCCCCTCGCTTCCCGTCGTGCTCGCGCCTCGCTGCGTGATGAGTGTGGACCCTCCGTCAGGAGCGCGCAACCGGGCTGGTGCTTGCCGACCGAACAGGTGTTCGGCTACACCCGGGGCATGTCGACGCCCCCTCTCACCGGCCAGCGCTCCTTCGACGACCTGGGGACGCCGCTGCACGACGTCACCTTCTGCGTCATCGACCTCGAGACCACGGGCGGGTCCGCCGCGGACTGCGGCATCACCGAGGTCGGCGCGGTCCTCCTGCGGGGCGGCGAGTGCCTCGGCACCTTCCAGACGCTCGTCAACCCGGGGTGCGCCATCCCGCCGGAGATCACCGTGCTCACCGGCATCACCCAGTCGATGGTGGTGCCCGCGCCCCGCATCGACGCGGTGCTCCCGTCGCTGCTCGAGTTCCTCGGCGGCGCGGTGGTGGTCGGCCACAACGTGCGGTTCGACGTCGGCTTCCTCAACGCCGCCCTGGCTCGCCACGGCCGGCCCCGACTCACGAACACCACGGTCGACACCGTCGCGCTGGCGCGCCGGCTCGTGCGCGACGAGGTCCCCAACTGCCGGCTGGGCACGCTCGCCGACCGGTTCCGGCTCCCCCACCGACCGAGCCACCGGGCCCTCGACGACGCCCTCGCCACCGGCGACCTCCTCCACGTCCTGCTCGAACGGGCGGGGTCCCTCGGCGTGACGGGGCTCGACGACCTGCTGGCCATGCCGAAGATCGACGGGCACCCCCAGGCGGCGAAGCTGCGCCTCACCGACCGCCTCCCCCGCCGCCCGGGCGTCTACCTCTTCCGGGACGGCGAGGGCCGGGTGCTGTACGTGGGCAAGGCCAGCAACCTCCGGACGCGGGTGCGCTCGTACTTCTCGGGCGACGAGCGTCGCAAGATCGGCCAGCTGCTCCGCGAGACGCAGGCGATCGACCACGTCGTCACCGTCGGCACCCTCGACGCGTCGGTGCTGGAGGTGCGCCTCATCCACGAGCACCAGCCCCGGTTCAACCGCCAGATCAAGCGCTGGAGCAGCTACTCGTACCTGAAGCTCACGAACGAGCGGTTCCCGCGGCTGTCGATCACGAAGGTGGCGCGCCCCGACGGGGCCACCTACCTCGGCCCGTTCTCCTCCTCCCGGGCCGCACGGCTCGCCGCCGAGGCCATCGAGTCCGCGGCGCCCCTGCGCCGCTGCACGGCGCGCCCGAGCCCCGACCGCCCGCGTGCCACGGCGTGCACCGCCGCCCAGCTCGGGGTGGCCACCTGCCCGTGCGCGGGCGCCATCAGCGAGGCGGACTACGGCCGGATCGTGGAGCGGGTCGTGCGCGGCCTGCGGGTGGAACCAGCGCTCCTCCTCGAGCCGCTCGACGCCAAGATGCGCGCCCTCGCGGCCGAGGAGCGCTACGAGGAGGCCTCGTCGGTGCGTGACCGCGCCGCGGCGCTGTCCACCGCAGTCACCCGCCAGCGCCAGCTCGACGCGCTCCGCTCCGCCGGCCACCTCGTCGTCGAGGCCGACGACGGCAGCGGGGCGGAGATCGACCACGGGCTGCTCGTGCGGGCGTGGGGCCCGGACGAGTCGGCGGCCCCGACGCTGCCCGGCCTGCTCGTCGCCACGCCGAGCGACCTCTCGCTGCCACCGGCCCGCGAGCAGGTCGACGAGCTCCTCTGCGTGGCCCGGTGGCTCGACGAGCGCGCGGGTCGGCTGCGCGTCGTGCACGCCGACGGTGGCCTCGCGCACCAGCTCGTCGAGCTCCCCCGCTTCGACCCCCGCCGACGTCCGACCCGGTCGGGCCCGCGTGCCGCCGCCCTCGTCTGAAACCCGACCGAGCCAGCCGCGGCCAGGCGCTAGAAGAACGCCATGATCGCGAGCACGCCCGAGCCCCCGTACACCGCGGTGATCTTCACCGCCGTCCCGAGCGAGGACCGGTCCGGCTACCTCGAGACGGCGATGCGCATGCTCGAGCTCGTCGCCGACCAACCGGGCTTCCTCGCGGTGGAGAGCTCCGAGGGACCGCCGGAGATCACGGTGTCGTACTGGGCGAGCGACGAGCACGCCCGGGCGTGGAAGGCCGCCGCCGAGCACCTGGTCGCCCAGAGGCGCGGGCGGGAGGAGTGGTACCGCGACTACCGCGTGCGGGTGGCGCGGGTCGAGCGGGACTACGGACCCGTCGGTTGACGTCCTGCGGGCTCAGCCCGCGGGCGTGGCCAGCTCGAGCGAGAGCTCGACCAGGCGCTCCAGCGCCGCAGCGGCCCGGCCCTCGTCGATCGAGGTGACGGCCAGCTCGATGCCCTCGGTGAGGGAGTCGACGGCGCCGCCGACGTAGATGCCGGCGGCGGCGTTCAGGACGACGATGTCGCGGGCCGGGCCCTGCTCCCCCGCGAACACGCTCTTCGCGATCTCGGCGTTGGTGAGCGGATCGCCGCCGCGCAGCTCGTCAGCGGACCGCAGGGCGATCCCGTGGTCCCGCGGGTCGAGCTCCCACTCGCTGACCTCGCCGTCGCGGATCTCGTGGACGAGGGTCGGGCCGGTGAGGGTGATCTCGTCGAGGCCGTCGGAGCCGTGGACGACGAGCGAGCGCGGCAGGCCGCGCGACGCGAGCACCCCGGAGGTGAGCGGGAGCATCCGCGCCTCACCCACGCCGATGACCTGCCGGTCGATCTTCGAGGGGTGGGCGAGCGGGCCGAGGACGTTGAACACCGTGGGGATCCCGAGCTCGGCGCGGACGGGACCGGCGAAGCGCATGGCGGGGTGGAAGGCCCGGGCGAAGGCGAAGCCGATGCCGGCCTCGCGGACGCAGCGCGCGACGGCCGACCCCGACAGCTCGATCTCGACGCCGAGGGCCTCGAGCAGGTCGAAGGAGCCCGACGTGGACGAGGCCCGGCGGTTGCCGTGCTTGCAGACGGGCACCCCGGCCCCGGCGATGACGAACGACGCCATCGTCGAGACGTTGAGGGCGTGGAGCCGGCGCGCCGGGGACCCGCCGGTGCCGACGACGTCGACCGCGTCGACGTTCAGGGCGAGCAGCTCGGAGGCGTCGAGCATGGCGTCGACCATGCCGTTGACCTCCTCGACCGTCTCACCCTTGATGCGCAGGGCGACGATGAACGCGGCGATCCGGGCGTCGGAGGCGTTGCCGGAGAGGATCTCCGACATCGCGGCGGCGCTCTGGGCGAAGGTGAGGTCGCGCCCCTCGGCGAGGGCGCCGAGGACGGGCGTCCAGCCGCCGAGCTCGTCGAGGTGGTGCGCGACCACCGGTGTCAGGCCGTCCGCCGACGCTGCCGGATGATCCGGCGGCGCTCCTTCTCGGTGGCACCGCCCCAGATGCCGTCCTTCTCGCGGCGGGTGAGCGCGTGCTCGAGGCAGGCCTGCCGGATGGGGCACTGCTCGCACACCGCCTTCGCCGGTTCTGCATCCTCCTCGGCGTCGGACGACGGGTAGAAGATGCTCGGGTCGAGTCCTCGGCAGGCAGCCTGAAGGCGCCAGGACTGGCTCATGATCGGCACTCGGTGGGGTCGGGGACGGTTGCTGTGTTCACACCCGCCGCGCCCTCCGGTCCACCAGGGCGGCGGCAGCGGAACGGCGAGTATGGACGGACCCGCCGGGTGCTGTCCAGATGGATCCCCGCAGGTCACGAGGGGTCCACGACGGCCCGCACGACGCCCCCCGCGGCGACGACGGCGTCGACCGGCGTCGCGTCCGGGGCGGGGGGCGCACCCACCCGGTCGGCCCACGCCGAGGCCCGCACCGCCTGCGGGAGGCCGACGACGGCCAGGCCGTCCCGGGGGACCACGCCGACCACGGCGCCGTCGTCGTCGACCTCCTTCACGGCATCGGTGACGGGACGCACGGTCGCGACGGCGTCGACGCCGTCGACGAGCGCGTCGAGGAGGTGGGCGACGACGTCCGAGGTGGGTGGCGCTCCGGCGTCGTGCACGACGACGACCTCGGCCCCCGGAGGCGGAGCGGGGAGCCCACCGGGCGGGGGCGGCCAGGCGAGGAGGTGGACGGGGCTCACCGTGGCCGCCCGGTAGCGTGCCGGCGTGGACCCGAGCAGCCCCCGCGCCGTCGCGATCGTGCTCGCCGGCGGGTCGGGGACTCGACTCGGCCTGGCCGACGGCCGCAACAAGGTGTACCTGCCCCTCGGTGGTCTGCCCTTGCTCGCATGGTCGCTCCGGACGCTAGACGGGCATCCGCTGGTGCGCCGCACCGTCGTCGTGGTGCGGCCCGGCGACGAGCGCGAGGCGCTGGCTGCGGCGTCGGCCGCCGGCGTCGATCCGGCGCCGACCACCGTGCCGGGCGGCGCGACGCGGTCGGCGAGCGAGTCGGCGGGCGTGCGGGCCCTCGCGGGGACGGTCGACCCCTCGACGGTGGTCCTCGTGCACGACGGTGCGCGGCCGTTCCTGCCCGTCGCGATGGTCGACGCCCTCGTCGCCGCCGCGGCGGCCCACGGCGCCGCCGTGCCGGGGCTGGCGCTCGACCCGTCGACGGTGCGGCGTGACGGCGACCGGCTCCGCGCCCTCGATCCGAGCCGCCTGCGGCGGGTGCAGACGCCCCAGGCGTTCACCGCGGAGGTCCTGCTCGCTGCCGTCGACCGAGCGGCGCGAGAGGGCATCGAGGGCCTCGACACCGCCGAGCTGGTCGCCGCGGCGGGTGGGCCGGCGGCGCGCGTCGTCCCCGGCGACGACCGCAACATCAAGGTCACCACCCCCGACGACGTGGCCCGCGCCGAGGCCATCGCCCGTCGCTGGCCCGCGGATCACGACCCCGTCCCCACGTAGGATCCAGCCATGGGCCCTGGAACCTTCGACCGCTCCGCCACCCTGGAGCGACTGGCTGCGCTGGCTCGCGAGGAGCAGGCGCTCGACGTCGTGGTGATCGGCGGGGGGATCACCGGCGCCGGCGTCGCGCTCGACGCCGCGTCACGTGGGTTGCGCACCCTCCTCGTCGAGCGTGACGACCTCGCCTCCGGCACCTCGTCGCGCTCCTCGAAGCTGGTGCACGGCGGGCTCCGCTACCTGCAGCAGGGCGACGTGCGCCTCGTCTACGAGGCGCTCGCCGAGCGCCAGCGCCTGCGCCGCAACGCCCCGCACCTCGTCAAGGTGCTCCCGTTCCTGCTCCCGATCTTCACCCGCGACGGCCTGTTCAACCGCAAGCTCGCCTGGGCGCTCGGCAAGGCGATGTGGATGTACGACCTCACGGGCGGGGCGCGCATCGGCAAGCTGCACCAGCGGCTCGACGTCGACGAGGCGCTCGGCTACATGCCCACGCTCCCCGCCGACCGCCTCGCCGGCGCCTACCTCTACTACGACGCCACCACCGACGACGCCCGCCTCACGCTCACCGTGGCCCGCACCGCGGCGCTCGACCACGGCGCGCTCGTCCTCAACCGCGCCGCGGTCGTCGGCTTCCTGCGCGACGGCGAGCGGATCGCCGGCGTCCGGATCGACGTCGACGGCCTCGACGCGCCGCTCGAGGTCCGCGCCGGCCAGGTGGTGAGCGCGGCCGGCGTGTGGTCCGACCGCGTGCGCGGCCTCGACCGGGCCGAGGATCCGGACACGATCCGGCCGGCGAAGGGCGTGCACATCACGGTCCCGTGGGACAAGGTCCGCAACGAGATCGCCGCCGTCGTCCCCGTCCCGAAGGACCGCCGCTCGGTGTTCGTCGTCCCGTGGGGCGACCAGACCTACATCGGCACCACCGACACCGACCACGAGGGCCCGCTCGACGACCCCCGCTGCACCGAGGAGGACGTCGACTACCTCCTGCGGGCGATCAACGGTTCGGTCCGTGAGCCGCTGACCCGCGACGACATCACCGGCACGTGGGCCGGCCTGCGCCCTCTGGTGAAGACGGCGGCCAGCGGGCGCACGGCGGACCTGTCCCGCCGCCACCGGGTCACCGTCGACGACGACGGGCTCGTCACGATCAACGGCGGGAAGCTGACCACCTACCGTGAGATGGCCGAGGACACCGTGGACGCCGTCGTCGAGCGGCTCGAGCCCGAGGTGCGCGGTCGGGTGCACCGCCGCAGCCGCACCCGCCGGCTCCCGCTCCGGGGCGCGGTCGGCTATGAGGCGCTGCACCGGGGCGGTGCGTCGTCTGCCGGGCGGTCAGGGCTCCACGACGACGCCGTCGCGCACCTCGCCGACCGCTACGGCGGGGAGGCCCGCATCCTCGTCGCCATGGTGGAGTCCGACCGGGCCCTGGGCGAGCGGCTCGTCGCCGACCACCCCTTCCTGCGGGTGGAGGTGCTGTACGCGGTCCGCTACGAGATGGCCCTGTCGGTCGACGACGTGCTGACCCGGCGGGTGCCGCTGCGCCTCCGGGACGCCGATGCCGCGGTCGAGCTCGCCGACGAGGTCGCCGGGGTGCTCGCCGCCGAGCTGGGCTGGGACGCCTCGCGGGCGAGCGCCGACGCCGACGCCTTCCGTGCCGCCGTCCTCGAGGACCGCCGCACCGCCGGCCTCCCGGCGCCTCCGTCCACGGCATCGGTCGACCGATGACCGAGCTGCGACGTCCCGCACCCCTCCCCCCGACCGGTCCGGGGGCGCCGACGCCTCCGATCGCCCTGCCCGACGCCGGCTCGGCACGATCCCTCGGCGCGGCCGAGGTGCCGGTGCCCGACGGGTTCGTCGAACGGCTCGGTGCCACGGGTGCCGAGGTGTCGATCGACGAGGCCGAGCGGGCCGAGGCCTCTCGTGACTGGTGGCCGCTCGGGATGATCCAGGCGCTCGACAACCGGCTCGTCGGACGGGCCGGCGTGGTCGTGCGCCCGGCGACGGTCGATCAGGTGCCCGAGCTGCTCGCCCTCTGCCACGAGGCCCGGGTCCCGGTCACGCCGGTCGCCGGTCGCAGCGGGGTCTGCGGGGCCTCGGTCCCGGTCCACGGCGGCGTGGCGCTCGACCTGACGCTGCTCTCGGGGATCCGCTCGGTCGACGACGAGGGCTTGGTGCTCGACGCCCTCCCGGGCACGTTCGGCGACCACCTCGAGGCAGAGCTGCGGGGCTCGCACGGCCTCACCCTCGGCCACTGGCCCCAGTCCGTGGCCCTGTCCACCGTCGGTGGCTGGCTGGCGTGCCGCTCCGCGGGCCAGCTGTCGAACCGCTACGGAAAGATCGAGGACCTCGTCGTGGGACTCGACGTCGCCCTCGCCGACGGTCGCGTGGTCCGCACCGGCGCGCCGGCCCGGAGCGCCGTCGGGCCCGACCTCACGCAGGTCTTCGTGGGATCGGAGGGCACGCTCGGCGTGATCACCGGTGCCCGGCTCGCGGTCCGCCCCGCCCCCGAGGTCGAGGCGCAGGCAGCGTACGGGTTCGCTTCGTGGGACGAGGGGATGGACGCGTGCCGCCGGGTGCTCCGCCGGGGCGGCGATGCGGCGGTGCTGCGCCTGTACGACGAGGTCGAGTCCGACCGCAGCTACCAGACCGGCGACCTCCACGTGCTGCTCGTCCTCGACGAGGGCGACCCGGTGACCGTGCAGGCGAACATGGAGATCGTCGACCAGGAGTGCCGCGGTGCGGCGCGCCTCGACGACGCGCTGGTCGAGCGGTGGCTCGGCCACCGCAACGAGGTGGGCCAGCTCGAGAGCCTCGTCCGCAACGGCTTCGTCGTCGACACGATGGAGATCTCCGCCGGGTGGTCCGCCCTGCCGGGGATCTACCGCGCCGCGGTCGAGGCGCTGCGTGCCGTACCGGGCGTGCGGGCCGCGTCCGCGCACCAGTCGCACGCCTACGTGGACGGCGCCTGCCTGTACTTCACCTTCGCGGGACGTCCGCCGGGCGAGGGCGACGAGCGCGACCACGAGGCCATGTACCGGGCGTGCTGGGAGGCGGGCACCCGCGCCGTGCTCGAGCACGGCGGCTCCCTCAGCCACCACCACGGCGTGGGCCTGAACCGCTCGAGGTTCGTCGACGACGCCCTGGGCTCGGGCACCGAGGTCCTGCACGCGCTGAAGGCGGCGCTCGACCCCCACGGGATCCTGAACCCGGGCAAGCTCGGGCTCCCGGACCCGTTCGGGGAGGTCGGGTGGCCCTGAGCGGCACGGCACGGCAGCTCGACCGTCGCGCCCTCGGGCGGGCGATCGGCGTCGGCCTGCTGCTGGTCGGCGCGCTGGCCGCCGCCTCGTTCGTGCTCGCCGGCGACGAGGACGGGGCCGGAGGGCTCCGGGCCCTGGTGTTCGTCGCCACCGTCGTCGCGTTCGGCATCACGGGCGCGGTGGCGGGCCGTGGCTCTCCCGACGTGCTCCCCCACACGCACGGCGCGCTCGCGAGCTTCGCCACCTACGTGGCGACCCAGGCGGCGCTGCTCGTGGCGTCCGCTGCGGCGGGGCGCGACGTCGAGGCCAGCGGCTTCGGCATCGCGCTCTCCGCGCTCCTCGCCGCGCTCGCGGGCATGATCGGGTCGAGGATCGCTGTGCGCCGGTCGGGTCACGCAGCCTGAGGCCACGGGCGGAACGAGGTTCGGAGGGGACCGATGAGCGTGCTGGTGATCGACGTGGGGACGAGCGGCGTGCGCGCCGCCGTGGTGGCGCCGAGCGGCGCGGTGACCGTCGAGCGCCGCCGGTCGCTGCTCCCCGACACGCCGTTCCCCGGCCTCGTCGAGTTCGACGCCGCCGAGATGGCCGACGTGTCGATCGACCTCGCCCGTGGCGTGCTGGCCGAGGCCGGACCGGTCGAGGCCGTCGGCATCGCCAACCAGCGGGCGTCGACCGTCGTGTGGGACCCGGCCACCGGCCGCCCCGTCGCCCCGGCGATCGGGTGGCAGGACCTGCGCACGGTCGGCGAGTGCCTGGCGTTGCAGGCCGACGGGTTCCGACTCGCACCCAACCACTCGGCGACCAAGCTCGCCGCCATCCTCGACGCCGTCGACCCCGATCGGACGCAGGGTCTCCTCTTCGGCACCGTCGACTCGTGGCTCGCCTGGGTGCTCACCGGGGGCGCAGCCCACGTCACGGACATCACGAACGCCTCGGTCACCGGGCTCATGACGCCGGACGCCACCGACTGGGACGACGCCGTCCTCGACCGGCTGCGGATCCCGCGCGCGGCGCTCCCCGAGGTGGTCGACTCCGCGGGGGTGGTCGGTGCGGCGAGCGTGTTCGACGGCGCGCCGCCGCTCGCGGGCATCGCCGGCGACCAGCAGGCCTCGCTCATCGGGCAGAGCTGCGTCCGCCCCGGCATGGCGAAGATCACCTTCGGCACGGGGGCGATGCTCGACCTCCTCGTCGGCGAGGAGCGTCCCGCGTTCGAGTCCCGGGGGGACGGCGGGACGTTCCCCCTCGTCGCCGGGCGGCGCGCCGGTCGCACCTGGTGGGGGCTCGAGGCGATCGCCCTCGCCGCGGGATCGAACGTCGAGTGGCTGCGCGACGACCTCGGGATCATCGAGCGGGCCGAGGACTCCCACGAGGTCGCCGCCGCGTGCGAGGACACCGATGGTGTCGTGTTCGTCCCCGCCCTGCTGGGCCTGGGCACCCCCCAGTGGGACTACGGGGCGCGCGGCACGCTGCTCGGCGTCACGCGAGGCACCACGCGGGCGCACCTGGTGCGCGCCGTCCTCGACGGCGTGGCCCACCTCGGGGCGGACCTGGTCGACGCGGCGTCCACCGATGCCGGCGCACCGATCGAGTCCCTCCGGGTCGACGGCGGGATGAGCGCCAACCCCACCTTCGTGCAGGCCTTGGCCGACGCGTGCGGGCGCCCGATCGAGCTGTCACCGGTGCTCGAGGCCACGACGATCGGCGCCGGTTTCCTCGCCGCGCTCGGCATCGGCCTCCTCGCCGACGAGGGCGAGATCGCCGACCTGTGGCGGCCACGCGCCGTCATCGAGCCGGCGCGGGACCTCGATCGGGACCGCTGGCGCGACGCCGTCGAGCGGTCGCTGCGATGGCACCCCGACCTGTCGGGCATGTCGTTCTGATACGGGCGCCGCGCACACGGTGTGACGAGCGACACGACTAGTGTGTGACTCATGTCACCGACTGGTGGCATCGGTCGGCGCTCGGCGTCGGCCGCAAGACTCGGATTCGGGGGAGTCGGATGTCGAAGACGATGCACCGGGCGCTCGGAGCGTCCACCCTGGCGGTGACCTCGCTGCTCGTGGCGGCGTGTGGCGGTGGCGGGAACGGAGGCGGGGACGCGGCTGGCGCGGACTCCGAGGAGGTCGAGGTCGGACCGGCCGACGTGACGATCGTGAACTTCGCCTACGAGGATCCCGAGTTCACCACCACCGCCGGCTCCACGGTCACGTGGGTCAACGAAGGGGCGGCGCCCCACACCGTCACCGGCGAGGGCTTCGACTCCTCGATCATCCGCAGCGGTCGTGGCTGGACGCACACCTTCGAGGAGCCCGGCACCTACGAGTACTGGTGCTCCAACCACGAGAGCATGACGGGGACGATCGTCGTCGAGTGAGCGCCGGCGCCGGCGGCCCGTGTGGTCGGCGGCGGTCCGACCGGGCAGACTGGGGGCGACGGTGAGTCGGCTGGGTGGCCGCGGCTCGGCATGACCGGGTCGAGGAAGGTCGGGGCTCCGCAGGGCAGGGTGCTGGCTCGCGGCCAGTCGAGGTGACTCGCAGGACAGTGCCACAGAGAACAGACCGCCGATGGCCCGAGCGATCGGGCACAGGCAAGGGTGAAACGGTGCGGTAAGAGCGCACCAGCGCCCGGGGTGACCCGGGCGGCTAGGTAAACCCCACCCGGAGCAAGGCCAGACGTGGGTACGGGCGGCCCGTCCGCCCCGAGAGGGGCAGCCCACGGGTAGGCCGCACAGATGGATGGCCACCCATCGGGATCCCGGCAACGGGCCCGTGGACAGAACCCCGCCTACAGGCCGACTCACCGTCACCACCAAGGCTGACCAGGGCAAACGCCTACATGACGCCTCCCTCGGACACGACCGGGACACGCGGGGCCCCGAGCACGGAGTCGACTGCGGACCTCGTGCGGTCGTCGGAGTCGGGCCAGAGGTGGGCGTAGGTCTCCAACGTCTCGACCGGCGAGGCGTGCCCTAGCCGCTCCTGCACGACCTTGACCGACTCGCCATGCCGGATGAGAAGCGAGGCGTAGAAGTGCCGGAGATCGTGGAACGTGACGCCCTCGACGCCGGCCCGGGCGACCGCTCGCCGCCACACGTCGGAGAATCGCGTACGCCGGATCGGCTCGCCTCGATCGTTCGTGAAGACGAACCCCTCCGGGCCCGCGGGGAACACAGCGAGGTGCGCCGCCAGGGCGTCACCCGCGACCGCTGGTAGCGGGATCATCCGGTGCGATGCGGGCGTCTTCGGTTCCGCGAGGTGCGGGCCGGCGCCGGGCATGAGCACGAGCTGGCGATCGACTCGGACCGTTCGCCGGAGGAAGTCGACCCGATCGACGGTCAGGCCGAACGCCTCACCCTGACGCAGTCCAGTCGCCGCAGCGAGGGTCACGAGCGCCTGGTACCGATCGGGCAGCGCCTCACAGATCGCGTCGACCTGGGCGACCTCGAGCGGAACCACGCGGGGCCGTGTGCGCTTCGGCAGGTTGATCCGGGTGCAGGGTGTCCGGGCGATCACCTGATCGTCTACCGCAGCCCGGAACACTGCGGCGAGGTAGCCGTAGACGACACCGAGGGTCGACGGGGCGAGCTCGGTCGACCGGTTGCGCACCCACCCTTGGATCTCGCTCCGGCGCACCGCACCGATCGGACGGTCACCGAGGATCGGGTAGACGTGCCGGCGTAGGTGCGTCTCGACCTGTGCGGCCGTCGTCGGACGATGCTGCACCTGAGCAGCCCGCCATGCCTCGGCGTAGTCGCGGACAGTGCGACGGCCCGCTGAGGCGTCGACGTACTCCCCCGTCAGCTTTCTGTGCTCGACCGAGACGAGAAACTGCTCGGCGTCGACCTTCCGAGTGAACATGCGCTTTCGGCTGGCGCCCTCCGGCGTCCGGTAGCGCACCTGGTACCGGCTCCCCTTCGGCACCCGGCCGACCCCGGCAGGCAGCCGCGTGCCGTCGGGTCCGTAGACGTCAATGCTCGCCACGACTCTGCTCCTTGAGCACTTCCATGATCTCTCGCGCCTTTGCGGTGAGCATTCCGCCCGCCTTCCCATGCCCCGCTCGCGAGAACAACCCGCGCCGCTCAGCCGCCCTCAGCCATCCCTGCACCGTGTCGTAGGAGAGCCATGACTCTGACTCCGACCATGCCTTCGTAGGACGGTCCGGGTCGCTTTCACAGAACGCGAGATAGGTCAGACAGTGCTCGACCAGTTCGGCGTCCGACAGAGGTCGACGCCCGACTTGTCGGCGCTTGAACGCTGCTCCCTTCCAGTCAGCCGGAAGCATCATCTGCACCATGTCCTGGCGAAACTCGCGCTCCAACTGCACGTCCAGACGCCGGCCGCCCAGGGCTCTGTAAAGGGGGCCGGGGTCGGGGTCATCGGCAACGGCGGTCGTCACCGTCCTGACGGGACGGATGGCTCCCGATGACAACCGGTACTCGATCTCAACTCGCCATCCGGGCAGTGTTTCCGTTTCGAAGGTCGCAGTCATCGTCGTCGGACCGTCATAGCCCGTCCACTCGCCCTGGAAGTCCGGTGGTCGTCGAATCGCCCATTTAGCTGTCCAGTCGATCAAGTACGGGCCCGTCGACACCCGATCGCGATACCACCCGTCCTCCCGCTTCACCCAGTCGCCAAGTCGTTCGCCAGTCACTCTGTGAACAACCTCCCATCCAGTAGACCAGTCCACAGTGTGACCGGCACCGTGGGGATCGTCAAGGACGAATCCCGAAAGGCGCAGAACGTGGAAGACGACGTGCTCACAGCCCCGGAGCTCTCCGCAGAGATCCACGTCCCCGTGAAGACGCTGGCCCAGTGGCGCTACCTGGGGATGGGCCCGAGCTACCTCAAGCTCGGCGGCCACGTCCGCTACCGACGCTCCGACGTCGATGCCTGGCTCGACGGGTGCCGGCACGACGCGGCGTCGTGACGCGGGAAAGCGCCTCCGATGGAGGCGCCTTCCTGAACGCACCTGGCCCGGTCGTTCGCTCCCGAAGCGTAACACCGTTGTGTGATGTCTGCGGGCACCCATCGACCACGCAGATCGCCCCGTTTCGCGTGCGTCACCCAGGATGCAACCAGATTCCCGGGCAGCTGGTGCTCCCCGGCTCCCCGCCTCGGGTGCACCGTCGTGACGATCACGACACGAGCGTTGCTGCCGGGCGCACGGCGAGCCGATCGAGGCTCCGCGAGGTCGTGCTCGAGTTGCACCGCCAGCACCCCGACGGTCTCACGGATGACGAGATGGCCGAGCTAGCCGAGGGTGAGCACGGGCCCAGCCTGGGACGTCGTCGGAAGGATCTCGTCGACGAGGGCCTGATCGTGCCGACGCTGCTCACGCGGCCGACGCGTCGAGGGGCGCAGGCGGTCGTGTGGCGGATCGTGGACGGTGCGCTGTGACCGCCCTCCCGATCGACGACTACGGGATGCCCGAGGAGTACGACGACTTCTTCACCGAGTCGCAGCACGACGCGATGCTCGACCGCACGAAGTGGGCGATCCTCGTCCGCAAGGCTCCGAAGGCGGTTCTGCGCTCATCGCACAAGACGTTGTGCTTCGTGCTCTTCACCTACGTCGTGGGCAAGAGCGACGCGACGTGCTGGCCGAGCCAAGAGACCCTCGCACGGGACAGCGGACTCTCGGAGCGTGCGGTGTGGGAGATCCTCGCCAACCTCGAGGCCGACGGCTGGATCGAACGCACGACGATCTCGCGTCGGCAGTCGCAGGTCATCACGTTGTGCTGGCCGCCGTACCGAAGCGCTGAGTCCCGAACTGCCTGCGGCACTCAGTCCCGAACCTCGTGCGGGACTGACGCAGAGCGCCGAAGCACCTCGAAGCATCTGAGTCCCGAACCTCCTGCATCGAGTCCCGAACCTCCTTCCGTGAGTCCCGAACTAGCTGCATCGAGTCCCGAAGCAGCTGCGGACAAAGGAGAAGTGAAGGATCAGTTGAAGGTTCAGAACATGGCGCTCAACGAGTTGAGCGAGCGATGGACCTCCGACGACTTCAACCCCGCCCCTTACCCGCAAGACACCCCCCGGGGGAGGTAACCCCATGAACGCCCATCACAACATCACCCCCCAGCTGGCCGAGGCATGGGAGCACTACGTGAGCGAGCTCCCTGCCGACCTCAAGGCACAGGCAGAGGCAGCAACGAGGGAGGGGCGTGTGTTCCCTCGCATCATCGTGAAGGACTCGCCAGGTCACCCGATCGAGGTGGTGGTGTGCATCACCACCGCTGACGGCGTGCTCGAGGTGATGCACCTCGACGGTGCACGACTCGGCTACCTCGCAGGTCCGGACGGATCGCTCATCCATGTGTGAGAAGGGCCGAGTTTTTCAGGACGACCCACCCCCCGAAGACCCCCGCAGTCCTCGCATGTGTGTGAGGCGATTCACCGGGGCGGGGTGCTATCCCGCGCCGGGGCGGCCTGGTATTCTGACGGCGTCTGCTGCTCCGCAGGGACGCGACAGGTGCCAAGGCTCCGCCGGCCTGTCTGGTAGTCACAGAGGTTTCCCGCCGGGTGATGCTCCGCAGCTCGGCTTCGCAGGATCGAGTCCCGTTATGGGCTCTCCTTTGCGTACCTCGTGGCTGTTCGTTCCTTCGTCATGAGGAGTACGCAATGCCCCAGTACGTCACCCCCCACCCGCGCTTCAGTGCGTGGGGCCCTTCCAACCTTCCCACCGTCGAGCAGGTCCGCTCCGGGGCCCTCGACAGCGTGTTGAACGAGCTGGCCGACACGATCAAGGACAGCACCGACAAGTCGATCTCCGCAGCTGCCCGCGAGGGACGCGGCTCGGGGGGTCTGCTCGCTTCCGAGCAGCGTGAGCTCGACAAGCTCAAGGCGCTCGCTGATGCGGTGATCGATCGCAGCGACGTGGTCATGCAGGACTTCGAGGACCGCCAGGCGCAGCGTGAGCGCCGCGAGCAGGCCGCCGCCAAGGTCTACGACCGGCTCGGCACGTCTGGTACGCACATGTCGGCTTCGAGCGCCTCCCGGGTCGGCCGCGAGATCGCCGAGGGCGTTGAGCACGTCCTCGCCGGCCGTGGCACCACCGCAACGGTCGATCTCGAGATCCGCAACACCGCAACCGAAGGTGGCGACTTCGGCCAGGGCGTCCCGATCCAGTTCGGTCCCGTTCAGCGCACCCTCCGGGCCCGCTCGGTGGTGATGGGCCTTCCCGGCGTCCGTCAGGTGCCGATGGACTCGGACAAGCTCCGCTTCCCGCGGATCGACGAGTCCGACGCCGACACGGCCGCGGAGAACAGCACCCTCACCGCCACCGATCCTGACCTCGACTCGGTGACGCTGACCGCCAAGAAGTACTTCGTGTACACCGAGCTCTCGACCGAGCTCGAGGAGGACTTCAGCGCCGACGCCCTCGACGTGATCGGCCAGAACATGCTCGACGGCCTGGCTCGCAAGGTCGACGCCGACATGCTCGGCGGCACCGGCGCAGGTGGCGTGGTCGGGATCCGCAACTGGCCCGGCATCAACACGACCTCGGTCGCCGCTGTCCCGACCTCGTTCGCCAAGCTGAAGGAGGTCGAGTACGAGCTCGACGCCGCAAACGCCGACCTCGGCTCGGCCGCGTGGGTCATGCACCCCCGCAGCTGGTACACGCTCGGGCTCATCAAGACCGGCATCTCCGGCGACGAGACGACGCTTCTCAACCCGAACCCCCAGACCGCCGCACGGTCGCTGCTCGGCTACTCGGTCCGCACCTCGAGCCAGATCACCCTCACCGAAGGCGCAGGTGCCGGCTCCTGGGTCGGACTGGTCGACGGCTCCCAGCTGGTCATCGGCGTCCGTCGAGCCCCACGGGTCGAGATCTCCCGCGATGTCGCGTTCGACCGTGACGTCATCGCCCTGCGAGCGACCTGCCGCTACGGGTTCGCCGTCATCAACCCCGGCGCCGTGTCCATCGCGACCGACGTCCGCGCCAGCTGAGGAGGCTGAACACATGCGACAGATCAACGAGGGGACCGCACTCCCCGGCATCATCGGCACCGTTGCCACCCCCGGAACCGTCACCGGCGCCGGGCTCGACTTCTCCCCGTACTACGAACCGTCGTTCAAGGCCGTGGCCGCCGTCGGTGCGATCTCGGCGGGCACCGTGGTCGTGCACGTCCAGGGCGGCACCGCCTCCGGGGACGGCTCGGTGTCCTACGGCACCATCCAGGCGGCCGGAGGGGCGCAGGGCACCACGGTGTACGAGCTCAACGTCCCCGACGTGACCACCCGCTACGTCCGAGCCCTCACCACCGTGGCCGGCGGCACGGTCACCCCGGTCTCGGTCAGCTTCATCGCCAAGGCCGTCACCACCTGACAGGACTGACCCGGGGACGTTCTCGTGCTCGTGGCGCCCCCCGGGTCACACGCCACCGGACTGAGGGGTCTGGGTCCTCATCGGCCAGTCCGGTCGGCACCGGTCCTCCGCTGCGTCGTCCTCCTGGGGGCGCAGCGGGGGACCACCCCCCCCATCGACGCCCGAAAGGGGCAGGCACGTTGGAACAGACCACGACCGACGACACCGAACGGACCGAGGGCGCCTCCGTCGAGACCGCCCCCGCCGTCATCCAATGGATCGACCCCGACCTCTGTAGGGCCTTCGTCGACGCAGCCGGAGAGCGGACACCGTCAGAACAACACGACGGCCGACCAGTGGCAGACCTCGACGGCGCCGCCGCAGAGATGGTCTACGCAGCGGTCTCTCATCCCGCCGTTCGCGCCGCCCCCCTCTTGGGCGCCCCACTCCACGAGGCGAACTTCATCTACGGCAAGGTGCTCGAGTACCCGACCGACAGCGGCGAGCTCGGCTGGCACTTCGACGCCGACGTCGCCCTGACCGACGGACAGCTCGCTCTCCTGATCCGCAGCGGACGCATGCACCAGTGGCAAGCCGAGGAGATGCGCGGCCGCATCCTCAGCGTCATGATCCAGTGCTCCGACGGCGACAGCTACGACGGAGGCGACCTCCAGATCAAAGACGACGCCGGCACCGTGCTCACCGCCCCGCGAGACATCGGCACCGTGATCGCCATCGACTCCCACCGCCTGCACCGCGTCACCCCCGTCACCCGCGGCACCAGGATCTCGATCGTCTGCTTCCTCGGACGCTCACCCCGCGGCGCCGATCGTCCACCGGCATCTGGCAGCGAACGCCGGAAAACTGGGAGCGGAGAGCGACTGGTCGCATGATCCTGTACCGTCCCGCGTGTGACCGAGCAGCGCATGCAGTTTCAGTTCCGCCTTCCCGGCGAGATGGAAACGGGCGTCTACTCGAACCTGGTCAGCGTGTGGCACACGCCGATCGACTTCACGCTCGACTTCGGCGTCGTTGGCCAGGTGAGTGTGGATCCCGAGACAGGTCGCCCCATCGCCCCGACGCCGATCGTCGCTAGGGTCAAACTCCCCGCCAGCCAGATCTTCAACCTAGCGAAGGCAATCGCCGACAACGTTCGCAGGTACGAGGAGAAGTACGGACCAATCACCCCGCCCCCGCCGGACGGGCCCCTCTACCCGCCTTCGGGCGACGAGGAGGAGTAGGTAGAGATGAGCGATACAGCGACGCACGATGAGCAGAAGATGGAGCACGTTGCCTACCGCGATGTGGAGCTTCACCTGACGAAAGCCCAGATCGTCGATGTCATGGCTGATCTCGATCGCCTCGCGCACCGTCTCGATACCCTCCCGGGAGCGTCACGCATTGAGGCGATCCGGCGGCGAGCGTACGGCCGTGGTGTGCTTATCGACGAGGGTGGGCCCCTCGACGATGACGACGAAGATCCGATGGACGCGGATGAGATGTGGCCATGGCAGTCAGAAGCTCTTGCCATGGATGAGAGCTAGTCACCGCTCGTGAGTGATGGCTAGGGGCGATGTGTGGGTGGCCGACGTCGAACTGCCCGATCAGTCGAACCCGGGTTCCACCACTATGAGGAAGAAGCACGTCGTGGAGCTGCGACGCCAGGCCGGTCGCTGCGCTGTGGTTCTGGCATCGACTGATCGGCGCCAGGGAAAGCCCACACGGCCGTTCGAGGTTCGGTTCGGTGAAGCGGACGGATCCGACCGTGACGCCGTGATCGACGGGCGCTGGGTCTACACGATCCCGGAGGAGCGTCTCATCGGTGCACAGCACGTGCGCACCTTCGATGAGCAGATGATGGAGCGAGTTGCCGAGGCAATCGCCGTCGGACTCGACTTGCTGTAGTCGGCCGGGACGCGAGACGTCCCCCGGCAGGCACCGGGGGACGCTCAGAAGCCGTCAGCGGGCCGCTCGCTAGCCGTCCCAGCCCTCCGCGAACACGCCCACCTTGTCGCGCTCGTCCTTCGCGTCGATCGCCTGCCACAGCATGTCGCCGTCGACGAACGGCCCGCCTCGTTCGACCAGGTGGTCGAGCAGGTGGCGCAGCGACTCCACGATCCTGTCCACCTGTGCCTCGAGGGCGTCGATTCGTTCGTCGAGCGTGGGGCCGTGCGCCGTCATCGGACGACCTCCCCCGCCGCTGCCCGCCGGAGCGCCTCTGCTCGCGCCTGCTCCCGATCCGCGAGCCGCACGAGGAACGTGACGAACCGCTCCCGATGGACCGTGCCGTCGTTGTTCGGGTCGGCCTTCGACGTGAGGAAGTGCAGAGCCTCCTCGAACGCCCCCGCCGCGTAGAAGCCGGCCGACGCCTGCACGTCGCTCAGGAAGGCGCTCAGAGCCTCGTCCAGCTCATCGCGCTCCCAGAGGGGGAGCCCCTCGGGATCGAAGCCGCCGAAGCCGGGGATCAAGTGGTCGGTGATCTGGTCGTTGGTACTGGTCATGGTGGTGGGTCCTTTCGGGACACACGCCGGACACGGGACGGACACAAGAGGCCCAGAACTCGTGAGATCCAGCGTGAACAGTTGAGAACACGAAACCGCAGGTCAGAAGCGGTTTCGTCGCGTTTCCCCTGGTCAGCGTGACGAGCTCGACGGTTCCCCGCCTACAGGCCGACTCACCGTCACCACCTCGGGTAGCCTGCGCCGCACCACGACGCGGGAGGCACGGTGGACGAGAACGACTCCGAGACGGCAGGCAAGATCAGCGGCGGCGTCGCCGGGGCACTCGCCGGGGCCCGCATCCTCGGCCGCGTGCCGATCCCCATGGCGCCGTTCGTGGGCGCCGTCGTCGGCGGCGTGGCCGGCACCGAGGTGGGACGTCGCATCGGGCGGGCCGCGGTGAGCGCCGGCAGCGCCTTCGTGGAGACCCTCCGCGAGAGCGCGCCGGCCGAGTCGCCGTCCTCGCCCCCCGCCACCACCGACTGACGAGCGGCCCCTCAGAGCTGGCGCATCCTGCGCACCCGTCGCACCACGACGACGAGGACGGCCACGAGCACCAGCAGGAAGCCGACGAGCAGCACGGCACCGCCGCTGTCCGCGCTCCCCTGGCCGCCGGTCGCGCCGTCGACGTAGGACTCCACGGCCGACACAGCGGGGTCGACGGTCTCCGCCGTCGTGCTGCCGTCGCTCTGGAGCCGGTGCTCGGTCGTCATCGCCGGAGCGTACCGTCGGCGGTCGACATCACCCGTTCGGCGGCGACTCGTTGAACGAGTGCAGGACCGGGCCGTCGCGCCCCACCGCGATGCGGGTCACCGACGGTTGGCCGACGCGGGTCCGGAAGCCCACCTGAGGGATGCCACCGACGGCCCACGACAGCACGGACTTGATCGGCGACACGTGGGTGACGACGACGATCGTGGCCGTCGCCGCCTCGGGGAGGAGCTCGTCGGCGGCGGCGGCCACCCGGACGTCCAGCGAGCGCATCGACTCCCCACCGGGCGGCGCCCAGTCGGGGTCGTGCCGCCAGTGGGACCACACCTCGGCGGCGATCTCGGTCGGAGGCCGACGGTCGAGCTCGCCGTAGTCGAGCTCGATCCAGCGCTCGTCGACCTCGACTTCGAGACCGAACGCCTCCGCGGTGCGGCGGGCTCGGAGCAACGGGCTCGACACGACACGGTCCACTGGACCGATCCAGGCGGCGAGCGCCGTCGCCTGCTCCTCCCCCACCGCGTCGATGTCCGGGTCGGCCCGGCCGAGCAGGAGCCCGGCGGCGTTGTCGGCGGTGCGACCGTGGCGGACGACGACGAGCATCAGGGCACCAGGTCCCGGTCGAGCCGCCCGTGGCGCAGGAGGAGGTCCCGCCGCTCCGGGTCGTCGAGTCGGAACTGCCGCCACGACCACACGAGCGCGAGCGCTCCGAGCACCTCCAGCAGGAGACCGGCGACACCACGCCCGAAGGTGGGCAGCGCAGGGTCGGGCAGGTCGAGGCCGAACGCCGGCCACCAGAACAGCTCGGTGTTCGTCCACGCCCCGTCGAGCACGATGTGCACGAACACGCCGATCGCGAGGCCGAGCCAGCGTCGCCGAGCGAGGCGCCGCCCCCGCGTGAGCAGCATCGTCAGCGCCAGGACCGCGACGGCGCCGAGGAGCGTGTGCAGGAGCGGTGGCCAGCCGGGGATCACCTCGACCAGCGGGAGGACGCTGCCTGCCGCCACGAGCCGGTAGTCGAGCGCCGGGCTCTTGAACACGAGGACGACGGCGACGAAGCCGACGCCGACGAACCAGAGCAGCACCTCAGTGGACGAGGAGCCGCCCGCACTCCTCGCAGATCGCCGGTTGGTCCGCCGGCAGCTTCTTGATGCGGTCGATCTCGACCGCCGACAGCGTGAGGTGGCAGCCGCCGCAGCTGGTGCCGACGAGTCGGGCCACCGCGATGCCACCGAGCCGGCGCCGGGCCTGCTCGTACTCCTCCAGCTGGGGCGCAGGGATCGTCGATGCCAGCTCGTCGCGCTCGGCCTGGACGCTCGACAGCTCGGCGTCGACGTCCGCCTCGGCAGAGGCCAGATCGGCCTCGAGGCGGGTCCGCTCGCCGTCGATCTCCGTGCGCTCGGCGTCGAGTCGGCCGAGGTCCTCGTCGACCGGTTCGAGCGCCGTGAGCACCTCGAGCAGCTCGTCCTCGAGGTCGCTCTGGCGGCGGCCGAGGGCGGCGATCTCGTCCTGCAGCGCCTGCAGCTCGCGCGGCGCGGTGACGGACCCGCCGTAGAGCTGCCGGTCGACCTGCGTGCGCTTCTCCTCCAACGACGCGATCTCGTCCTCCAGCCGCGCCTGCTCACGGGCGAGGTCGTGACGGGTGCCCTCGACGCCGGCGCGGCGCGCCTGGAGGTCACGGGCTCGCTCGTCGAGCGCGCCGAGCGCGTCCCGCTCGGGCAGGGTGGCCCGGCGGTGGCGGAGCTGGTCCGCGGTGGTGTCGTGCTGCTGGAGGTCGAGGAGGTGGTCGAGGACGCTCACGCCCGCCCAGCCTGCCAGATCAGCGAGGCAGGTGGGTGCGGAGCCGGCCGCGCGATCCGTCGATCCGCTCGAGCGCCTCGCGCCGGTCGGCGGCCGCGGCGTCGGCGGACGTGCCGCCCTCGCCGTCGTCGTCATCGTCGTCGCTGGTGGAGCGGGCGGTCGTGCCGCCGCCGGGGTCGGCGTCGACCGCGGCGATGGCCTCGTCGAACCCGTCACCTCGGTAGGCGACGAGGGGCGTCTCCCGGTGGCCGAGGTCGACGACCTCGGGCGGCTCGGGCGCCGTCGGCGCGTCCTCCTGCTCGCCCTCGAAGAACGCGTCGATCGCCTGCTGGCGGACGGCGCGACCACGACGGCGGGGCCCCTGGGTGCCGGAGGAGGCAGGGGGCGGGCCGGCCATGCGGCGCACCCGGCGTCGCTCGCGCTGGTCGACGAGCGGCGTCACCTGGCTGGCCGTGGCGACGGTGAACGCGGCGACGAGCACGGCAGCCAGGGCGACGAGGAGGAGGGTGGTGCCGCTCACGGCCACCATGGCCACCGCCGCCGGGACGGCGACGTCACGCGCGGAGAGGTCGACGAGAGTGGCGACGGCCACGAGAGCGGCGAGGATCGCGGCGCCGGCGCCGAGCGCCCCGGCCGTCCGGCGCAGAGCACGGTCGGTGCGCGGATCGAGGATGCCGCCGGCGACGAGCATCAGCAGGCCGACCACGCCGACGACCACGCCGGTGGAGCGGAGGTCGCGGGGGACGCCGGCGTCGGTCACCTCGAGGTCGATGCTGACCTCGGCGAGGGTGGGCCGGGCCGGAAGGGCGCGGGCGAGGTCGAGGTCCACGTCGCGGAGCGCCGCGACCGCCACCGGGCTGAGCACCTCCGACGGGACGGTCACACGGAGGCCACCGCCAGCGCGCCACGTGCGGTGGGCATCCTCGACGGCGTCGCGCGAGCCATCGACGAAGTTGCTGTCGCGCACCATCCGCTCGGCGACGGCGCGAGCGGTCGGCTCGGTGATCGTCCCCGGCGCGAGCAGCGACGGCACCTCGGCCGCGAGGGCGTCGACGAGGGCGGTGTGGGCGGCGTCGATGCCGACGAGGTCGGGCGTGGCGTCCCGAGCGGCGGATCCGGAGAGGACCGTCGTCGTCAACGAGACGATCACGAGCGCGGCGACGAGCGCGGCCGCACCGACCGCCGTCAGGCCCTGCCCTGTGCGAGCGCGCTGGGCGTTCACCGACCTCCCCGTCGCATCCGGCCGCATCCGACGGCGCGGCTCCTCTCCATGTTCATCGGCCCCGCCCGCCGATCCTTGAGGACCCGACGGCGGGGACGAACCCCCTCACCCGGACGGGTGGGGCATCAGGAGCAGGTGACGCTGACGGCACCCGTGCCGATCGTGATGTCGTCGGTGCCGATGAACTCCATCTCGCCGACCAGGAGCGAGCTCGACACCTCGAGCACGGCGTCCTCGGCGGTGGCGATGGTGTTCGTGCCACCGGCGAGCTCGCCGTCGCCGAAGGCGATGCTGATCGACTCGATCGAGTTGCCGGACGCGCTGGTGGAGCGGGTGACCTCGACCTCGTAGGCGTCGCCCTGGTGCTCCCCGGTGCCGTGGACGTAGATCTCGTAGTCCCGCGCGATGTGGTTGACCGGGGTGAGGGCGCAGACGTCGGCGTCGAACGGGTAGTCGGTGCCGGCGAGCGTCAGCGAGCCCGATCCGGTCGGCGCGCCGTCGGAGCTCGGCAGGGTGCTCTCCGAGGTGCCCGAGCCGACGCCGTCGGCAGGGTCGTCACCGCAGGCGGTGGCGACGAGGGTGAGGGCGACGACGGACGTGAGGGCGGTGGCGAGGCGGCGGATCGTCATGGCGTCGAGTCGACCCGACCGGCCCGCCACGGGGCAACCCCCGCGGCGGAGGCATCGGTCACAGAACTGGGTCGGGCGACCCACGTCGGGACGCGTCGTACGACGTAGACCGGGCGGTCACGCGTCACATGCAACCGATGGGCTGCGCGACACGCGGGCCCAGGTGGTGGGCGCTGAGGGACTCGAACCCCCGACCCCCTCCTTGTAAGGGAGGTGCTCTCGCCAGCTGAGCTAAGCGCCCGGGGCGGGTCAGCCTAACCCTGCGGCCTCGGCCGAGCCGGTCGACTCGGGACCGGCTCCCTGGCGCTCGGCGAGCACGGCGAGGGCCGACGCGGTCTCGTGCTGCACGTCGTCCATCGCATCGGGCGCGAACCAGCGGGCGTCGACGACCTCGGGCGACGTGGGCCGGGCCGTGTCGGGGTCGCAGCCCGGGGCGGGCACCGCGGCGTAGACCACGTCGACCCGCTGCGGACCCGGGTCGACCACGACGACCGGCGGGCCGATCAGCTCCACGTCGAGCCCGACCTCCTCGGCGACCTCGCGGCGGGCGGCGTCGGCCGGGTCCTCGCCCCTCGAGAGGAGCCCGCCGGGGAGCCCCCAACGTTGCCGGTACCGCTGGCGGATGAGCAGGACGCGACCGTCCTGCCGCCGGATGACGCAGATGGCGCCGACCGTGTAGGACGGCGCGCCCCAGCGGACGAGCCGGCGCCGCACGGGACGGGGCAGCTTGGCGAAGGCGCCGAGCAGGAGGCGGTGGAGGACCGGAGGCACCAGGGGAGCCTACGAGCGCTGCGGGCAGCCCCCTCCGCGGTTCACGCCTGGTTGCGCCGGGCGGTGAGCTCGTCGAGGAGGTCGGGCGTGGCGGCGGCGAGTGGCGTGCGGCGAGCGGCGTGGTCGAGCGCGACGAGGTCGCGCCCGTGGGCGTCGGCCACCACGGCCCCGGCCTCGTGGCAGACGAGGAGGCCACCGAGGTAGTCCCAGCTGCCGTGGGCGTCGACGCTGCAGTCGACGAAGGCGTCGATCGTGCCGTCGGCCACCGCGCACAGGTCGAGCGCCGCCGCACCGAGGGCGCGGAACTGGCTCCACCCGAGGTGTCGGGGTGGGAGCCCGGACAACCCCACGACGGCGTCGGCGGCGGCCGTGACCGCCGAGGGGCGGATGGGCGTCCCGTCCCGCCGGGCGCCGCCGCCCCGCGACGCCACGTAGCGGTGGCGGCGCGGCAGGTCGAGCACGACCGCGGCGAGGGGCCCGTCGGCGTCGACGGCGCAGACGCTCGACGCGAACCACGGGATGCCCCGGTGGGCGTTGGTCGACCCGTCCAAGGGATCGACGACGACGGTGACGGGTCGCTCGGGGTGGTGGCGCCCGCTCTCCTCGCTCAGCACGCCGAGCCCGGCGCCGACGAACAGGTCGACCGCCACGGCGTCGGCCCGCAGGTCGGACCGGTGCTGACCGGGCCGGGTGCCGGCGAGGCCCCAGTCGTCGAGATCGCCCAGCACGTCGGCCACGGCGTCGACGGCGGCGTGGAGGACGTCGAGCAGGCCGTCGACGGAGCGCGGAGGGCCGGGCACGAGGGCGACGGTAGCCGAGCCCCCTCCTCGCCTGGCAGTCTTGGCCCCGTGGCAGCCATCGACGTCCCTGTCTTCGTCGCCGACCTGAAGGACCACGCGGTCGACCACGGGTTCCACGTGCACGACGAGCGCCACTTCGTCGAGACCTACTCCCTCCGGCAGGCCTGGGAGGTCGACCTGCACCCCGAGGAGGCCTGCGGCGGCCCGCTCGACCTGCACCTGGCGCTCGAGGTCGACCCCCGCACCCTGCTCGGCTTCGAGGACGCCGTGCTCGACCTGCCCGAGACCGACGAGCCGCCCGACGCGTGGTTCTTCCCCCTGCTCTTCACGTGGGCCCTGCCCCCGCTGCCGAAGGGTCCCGACCTCCTGCTCCTCGCCACCGAGCTGGCGGGGGTGGGCGGCCCCGACCTGCCGCTCGAGGTCTCGGCCATCGACTCGACGGCGTCGGTCACCGAGGCGACGGAGCGGTCGCTCAGCATCGTCGGACGCATCGAGGTCTCCCTCGCCCGGATCTTCATGGGCCAGGAGCAGCTCTGCGACGTGCTCGACCGCTGTCTCGACGTCAGCCGGTTCCTGCTCGACCGCGCGCCGGTCTGGCTCGACGACTGAGCCCGCTCCGGGCGGTGCCCGACGTCAGCGCCCGGTCGCCCAGGCGATCCCTCCCCCACCCCGCTGCTTCACCCGGTACATCGCCGCGTCGGCGGCGGCCATGAGGCCGTCGACGTCGGCCGCGTCGTCGGGGTGGACGGCAACGCCGATGCTCAGTCCGATGCGGTGCTCGTGGCCGTCGACGACGTAGGGGGCCGACACCTCGGCGACCAGCCGCTCGGCGACCCGTGCGACCACGTCGTGATCGACGCCGACGAGGGCGACGGCGATCTCGTCGCCGCCGACGCGCACCACCAGGTCCGTGTCGCGGACGACGTGGACGATGCGCGCCGCGGCCGCGGCGAGGACCCGGTCGCCGGTGGGGTGGCCGAAGCCGTCGTTCACCGCCTTGAACCCGTCGAGGTCGCAGAAGAGGACGGCGAGCGGCGGTGCGTCGCCCATCGGGAGGTCGAGGAGCCCGCCGACGCGCTCGACGAGGACCCCGCGGGTGGGCAGTCCGGTGAGCGCGTCGGTGCGGGCGGCGTCGATCGCCGCCGCCTCGCGCCGCCGCAGGTCGGTGACCTCGCGGACGATGGCGTACACATCACCCCCTGCAGGCACGAGGCGGGCCTCCCAGTGCCGATCCTCGCCGTCGACGACGAGGCCGTACTCGACCGCCACGAGGCCGCCCGATCGCAGTGCCTCGACGATGCCGGCCATGACGACGGCCGCCTGGCGGCGGGGCATCACGTCCTGGACGCGCTGGCCGGGAATCGTGCTCTGGTCGACCGCGGTGGGGTGGTCGTCGGGCACCTCCACGCTGACGAAGGTGCCGTCGGCGCGCACCCGGTACACCGGGTCGGGGATCGCGGCGACGAGGGCCCGGAGCCGCTCGACGTCGTCCTCGCCGGTCACGGCCGCAGTCTGCCACCGGGGACGTCCGCCGGCGCGCCACGCTGACGGCGACGTCGGTCGGCGCTGCTATCCTCGCCCGGACATTCCGGGGTAGCTCAGCTGGCAGAGCAACTGACTGTTAATCAGTGGGTCGTGGGTTCGAGCCCCACCCCCGGAGCTTTCGGATCACAGGGCCGCAGGCCCGGGGGCCAGTAGCTCAGTGGTCAGAGCAGGCGACTCATAATCGCTCGGTCGCAGGTTCGATCCCTGCCTGGCCCACGCCGCATCCTCCGCTGGCCGGATCCTCAGTTGGCGGTCGTCACGGCCGATCTGCACGGCGACCCGGGTCACCCGCCCGGGCACCGTGCGAGTGGAGCCCCCCTGATGGATCACGGCGAGACCCTCGAGTTCGTCCTCGACAACTCGGCCGACATCATCATGCTGGTGTCCGACGACGGCACCGCCGAGTACATGACCCCCTCGGTCGAGCGCGTCCTCGGTTGGCCTCCCGAGCTGTTCCGCACCCGCTCGGCGTTCGAGATGATCCACCCGGAGGACCTCGAGCGCGTCAAGGGTGCGTTCCAGGGCACGTTCGAGCCGGGCGTGGCGCTGCGGCCGGACCGCTTTCGCGTGGCCCGGGCCCAGGGCGGCTGGGCGTGGCTCGAGTGCCGCGTCTCCTACGCCCGCAGCCGCGACGACGTCGTCGTGGTGACGGCGCGCGACGTGACCGACGAGGTGCAGGCGGCCGAGAGCGCCACCCTGCACGAGGAGAAGCGTCGACGCGCCGAGGCGCAGCTCGCCCACAACACGCTCCACGACCCGCTCACCGGCCTCCCGAACCGCCACCTCCTCGCCGACCGCATCGACCAGGCGATCCGCCGCGCCCACCGCACCGGCTCGCGCGCCGCCGTGCTGTTCTGCGACCTCGACCGGTTCAAGGTGGTGAACGACGCGCTCGGCCACGGCGTGGGCGACCAGCTCCTCGTGGTCGTCGCCCGCCGGCTGCGGTCCTGCCTGCGCGAGACCGACACCGTCGCCCGCTTCGGCGGCGACGAGTTCGTCGTCCTCACCGAGGACCTCGCCTCCGATGACGACGCCGCCGCGCTCGCCGGTCGCATCCGCGACGTGCTCGACGACCCGATCCACGTGGGCGGGCACGCCCTCCACGTGTCGGTCTCCACCGGCGTGGTCACGATCGACGGCGACCTGGCCCGCGACGAGATCCTCAGCAACGCCGACGCCGCCATGTACAGCGCCAAGGAGGCGGGACGCTCGGGGTGGGTGATCTTCGACGCCGAGCTGCGCCAGCGGGCCTCCGACCGGCTGCGCATCGAGGCCGACCTGCGCCACTCCCTCGCCACGGGGGCGGGTCTGACCGTCCACCTGCAACCCGAGGTCGAGCTGGCGACCCGCGCGACGGTCGGGTTCGAGGCCCTCGTGCGCTGGACCCTGCCCGACGGCTCGAACGTGCCGCCCGACCGGTTCCTCCCCATCGCCGGCGATGCAGGTCTGATGCCGATGCTCGGCCGCCACGTCGTCGCCGGGGTCGCCCAGGGGCTGCGTGAGCTGCGCACGGCCGGACACGGGTCGTGGATCGCGCTCAACGCCGCCGCCGAGGAGCTCCAGCACCCCGACTTCGCACCGCAGGTGCGACGCGCGCTCGACGCGGTCGAGATCGACGCCTCGCGCCTCTGCATCGAGATCACCGAGCACAGCATCCTGAAGGATCCAGCCGGCGTCGACCTGGCCCTGCGTCCCCTGCGGGACCTCGGTGCGACCGTCGCGATCGACGACTTCGGCACCGGCTACTCGTCGCTGTCGTACCTGACCCGCTTCCGGCCCGAGTACCTGAAGATCGACCGCACGTTCACCAGCGCGGTGCTCGAGCGCTCGGGCGACCGGGCGGTGGTCGAGGCGGTGCTGCACCTGGCCGACTCGCTCTCGATCGTGACCGTCGCCGAGGGCATCGAGACCGAGGAGCAAGCGGCGGCCCTCGACGAGCTCGGGTGCCAGCTCGGCCAGGGGTGGCACTTCGGTCGACCGGCGCCGATGGCGCAGATCCTCGGCGCGTAGCGGCAACGGCGCTCCGATCGGGCAGGCTGGTCCGGTGGAGCGCCGTGACATCGCCATCATCGGAGCCGGTCCCGCCGGGTGCGCGGCCGCGATCAGGGCCGCCCGCGGCGGCGCCCGGGTCGTGGTGTTCGAGAAGGGACCGTACGGCCGGGACAAGGTCTGCGGTGACGGGCTCACCCCGCGGGCCGTCGGGGCCCTGCGGGAGCTGAAGGTCGAGCCGGAGGAGGCGCACCGCATCGACGGCCTGCGCATGATCGCCGGCCGCACGACCCGCGAGCTCGCCTGGCCGACGACGAGCCGCTTCCCCGACCACGGCGCGGTCCTCCCTCGCCGCCGCCTCGACGCCCACCTGGCCGACGCGGCGCAGGAGGCCGGCGCCGAGATCCTGTGGGAGACCGCCGCGACCCCGGTCCTCGACGACTCGGGCCGGGTCACCGGCGTCGAGGCCGCCGACGGCCGCCGGTGGGACGCCGACCTCGTGATCCTCGCCGCCGGGGCGCCGGGCGCGGCGGCCCGGCTGCTCGGGGCCGACCGGATGGCCGACGAGCCGTTCGGTCTGGCCATCCGCACCTACGTCCCCTCGCCCCGCCACGACGACCGCCACCTCGAGGCGTGCCTCACCCTCACCGACGACCACGGCGTCGCCGTGCCCGGCTACGGCTGGATGTTCCCCGCCGGCGACGGCACCGTGAACATCGGCGTCGGCGCCCTGTCGACCATGAAGGGCTTCACGCGGCTCAACCTCAACCGCCTGCTCGACTCCTACAGCCAGATGGTGCGCGAGTCGTGGGACATCGGCGAGCCGCTCGAGCGGCCGCGAGCGTGGCGCCTGCCGATGTCGGCCCAGCACCGCCACGGCCCCGGCTGGCTGGCGGTCGGCGACGCCGCCGGGCTCGTCAACCCGATGAACGGCGAGGGCATCGACTACGGCCTGGAGTCCGGCATCCTCGCCGCCGACCTGCACCTCGAGTCGCCGGCGACGGCACCGGCCCGCTACGACGCCGAGATCGGCGAGCGCTTCGACGCGTTCCTCCGCACCGGCCGCCGGTTCAGCTTCCTCATCGGCCACCCGTGGATCCTCCGCAACGGCCTGCGGGTGGCCGTCGGCACCCAGGTCGCGGCCGACATCACGCTCGCGGTCATGGGCAACCTGGTCGACTCCGAGACCCCGGGGGCCGCGGGACGGGTCCTGCGGCTCGCCGATCGGGCGCTGGCGACAGCCGACCCGCTGCTGCGCCGCACCCGCGCCGCCCGCTGAGCGGCTACTCCAGGTTCCGCAGCCGCGGGATGAACGCGAACGCGCCGAGGGCGAGCGTGACGAGCGCGGCCGAGGTGAGCCCCAGCGCAGCGCGCGGGCCGATGGTCGCGGCCAGGAGCCCGGTGAGGAACGCGCCGAGCTGCGAGAGGCTGAACTGCAGCATGTAGACGCTCATCACCCGACCCCGGTACTCCTCCTCGACGTAGGACTGGACGAGCACGTTCGACAGCGACTGGCGGGCGGACTGGCCGAGGCCCATGGCGAGCATGAACCCCGCCATCATCCAGACCGACGTCGACAGGGTGAAGGCGAGCAGGAGCATCAGGCCCTGGAAGGCGGAGCCGAGCAGGAAGCCGGCTCCCCGCCGGCGGGCCGGGAGGGATGCGATGACGAGCGCCCCGGTGAGCGCGCCGATGCCCGAGACGCTCTGGAGCAACCCGAGCGAGTCGGCGCCGGCGTCGAACACGTCCTGCACGAAGCCGCCGAGCAGGAACATGTAGGGCATCGCGGTGAGGACGACGAGGATGTTGATGCCCATCAGCGGCCCGATGATCGGGTCGCGCACGATGTACGCCAGCCCGCCGGTGATGTTGGCGAACCCGGCCCGGACCTCGCCGGAGATCGAGCCCGCGGCCTGGATCTCCCTCGGCTCCTCGGGGACCCGCAGGAGGAAGAGCGAGGCGAAGAGGTACAGCCCGCTCATGAGGAAGTAGACCCACGCCGCGCCGGCCCACTCGAACAGGAACCCGCCGAGCGCCGGGGCGAACAGGCGCATGGTGTTCATGCCGGCGGAGTTGAGCGCCACCGCGTTCATCAGCTGCTCGCGCGGGATGAGCGACGGCAGGAGCGACTGGCGCGACGGCATCATCAGGGCCATCGACGTGCCCTGCACCACCGCGGAGGTGAGGAGCAGCCCGAAGGTGAGGGTGTCGGTGAGCAGCAGGATCGCGACGGCGCAGGCGTTGACCGCGTTGACCAGCTGCCCGGTCTGGACGACGAGCTTGCGGCGGGCGACCCGGTCGGCGATCGCGCCGCCGACCATGGCGAAGACGATGCCGGGCAGCGCGCTGGCCAGGGCGATGGTGCCGAGCGCGGCGTAGGACCCGGTCAGGAGGTACGCCAGGTAGGACCGGACGACCATCTGCATGTTCTGCGAGGCCATCTGGCCGAGCATCGACAGGAAGAAGTCGCGGAACCGCGGCGTGCGCAGCGAGTCGAAGGTGCGCAGGCCCTTGATGCGGTCGCGGCGGGTGCGAGCGGCCGGCGCCGGCTCGCCACCGTGCTCGCCGTCGTCGGCGGTGGCGACCGTGCGGTGGTCCTGGTCGGTGGGGGTCAGGCCTGGAGCTCTCCGGCGTCGACGGCGGAATTGATTCCAGAGTCTAACTAGTTCGCGGTGGACCTACTCGCTGTCGAGGTAGTCCCGCAGCTTCTGGCTGCGGTGGGGGTGGCGCAGCTTGGCCAGGGTCTTCGACTCGATCTGGCGGATGCGCTCACGGGTGACGCCGAACTCCCGCCCGACCTCCTCGAGGGTGCGGGCCTGGCCGTCCTCGAGCCCGAAGCGGAGCCGGACGACCTGCTGCTCGCGCTCGTTGAGCTCCTCGAGCGCGGCGAGGACGGCCTCGTTGAGCATGCGGCGGGCGGCCATCTCCGCCGGGGCGTCGGCCTGGAGGTCCTCGATGAAGTCACCGAGGTTGGAGTCGTCCTCCTCCCCCACCGGGGAGTTGAGGGAGAGCGGGTCCTGGGAGATGCGCAGGATCTCCCGCACCCGCTGCGGGGTCATGTCGACCTCGGTGGCGAGCTCCTCGACGGTGGGCTCGCGCTCGAGCTGCTGGAGCATCTGGCGCTGCACCCGGTGGACCTTGTTGATCGACTCGACCATGTGGACCGGGATGCGGATGGTGCGGGCCTGGTCGGCGATGGCCCGGGTGATGGCCTGGCGGATCCACCACGTGGCGTAGGTGGAGAACTTGAAGCCCTTGGTGTAGTCGAACTTCTCGACCGCACGCATCAGCCCGAGGTTGCCCTCCTGGATGAGGTCGAGGATGAGCATGCCGCGGCCGACGTAGCGCTTGGCGATCGACACCACGAGGCGGAGGTTGGCCTGGGTGAGCGCTTCGCGGGCCCGGTCGCCGTCCTTGGCGGTGCGGGTGAGCTGGCGCCGCGTGGTGGCGTCGAGCTCCTCGCGGTCGGGGTTCTCCGGGTCGTCGGCGGCGTCGAGGCGTTCCTTCGCGAACTTGCCGGCCTCGATGCGCTTCGCGAGCGACACCTCCTCGGGGCCGGTGAGGAGCGGGACCCGACCGATCTCCTTCAGGTAGAGCCGCACCGAGTCGGAGCTGCCGCCGCCAGTGTCGGACGGGGCGCGGATGGCACGCGTCGGACGTGCCGCGATGCGCGCCGCGATGCGCGCGGCGCGCTCCTTGGCCGCGTCGTCCTCCGGCGGGGGCGCGTGGTCGACGTCGTGGTCCTCGTGGAGCTCGTCGACGCTCTCGTCGATGGTGATGCCGAACGAGGCGAAGTGGTCGCGGATGCGGACGATGTTGTCCGGCGTGGGGTCCACGTCCTTGAACACGGCCATGACGTCGTCGCTGTGGAGCGTCCCGTGGGAGCGGCCCCGTTCGATCAGCCGCTGGAGCTCCTCAGCCGGGACCTCGACCCACGGGGAGGTCGGTTGAGTGCGCTCAGTCATGGCTCCCCTATGGCCCGTTGCCGCAGCCAGGCTAGCAAGGCATCTCGCGCCTCCGGTTCGGTTGCCGGCTCGCGCATCTCCATGATGCGCCGGTTCAGCCAGCCTGTGATCTCGGAGAAGAGGAGCGGCTCACCGGCTTGGCGCGCCTCGGCGTCGAAACCTGCGATCGTGCGCCGCGTCGCCTCGGTTACGAGGCGACCGACAACATCGATCGGATCGGCCTCGGACTCCTCCACCGCGAGCCGCTGGAGCAGGTCGGCGGTCTCGGGATCGGACTCGGCGATAGCGGCGCGCAGGTCTCCGGTGCGAGTGAGGGCGTCGAGCGCGGCGGCGAGCAGCTCGTCGTCGAAGAGGCACGGGTCGAGCAGCGGGAGGATCTCGTCGCGCCGGTGCACGGCGAGGCGCAGCGCCTCGAGTTCCGGCGTGTTGCGCCGAGGTGCGGTCCGGCGCGTCGGGCGCTCCTCGGTGGTACGGGCCTCCTCAGTGCGCTCCTGGCGCCGGCGGGGGTTGCGCAGGCCGTCGCGCAGGCGGTCGACGTCGATGCGGCAGCGGTCGGCGACGGCCATGAGGTACTGGTCGCGGACGAGGGCGCTCGGGTGCTCGGCGATCACGGCCAGCGCGGCCTCCGCACCCCGGGCACGTCCTTCGGGGGTCGACAGGTCGGCGGCGCCGAGGACCCGGTCGAGGCGGAAGCCGAGGAAGGGCTTGGCGTCGACGACGGCCTTCTCGAGCGCCGCGGGGTCCTCCCGTGCGAGGTCGGCGGGGTCGACGCCGCGGGGCAGCGCCGCGACGGCGACGTCGACCTCGAACCGCCGCTCCCACTCGTAGAAGCGCTCGGCGGCCGACTGCCCTGCGGCGTCGGCGTCGAAGGCGAGCACCACCCGCCGGGCGTACTTGCGGAGGATCTGCACGTGGGACTCCGTGAGCGCGGTCCCGCAGGTGGCGACGGCGCGTCCGAGGCCGGCCTCACCGAAGGCGATGACGTCGGTGTAGCCCTCGCAGATGATGACCTCGTCGGCCCGCACGACCTCGGCCTTGGCCCAGTTGAGCCCGTAGAGCGCCCGGCTCTTCGAGTAGATCGGCGACTCGTGGGAGTTGATGTACTTGGCCCCCTCCGCCCCGGGGAGGATGCGCCCGCCGAACGCGACCGGGTCGCCGCCGGCGTCGAAGATCGGGAACAGGACCCGACCCCGGAAGGCGTCCTGCTGGCGCCCGCGCCGGTTGCGGAACCCGAGCCCGCTGTCCTTCACGACGTCGTCGGGCAGCTTCAGCGCGGTGACCAGCTGGTCCCAGTCGTCGGGCGCCCAGCCGAGCTTGTAGCGCTCGACGGTGTCCTTGGTGAAGCCCCGCGAGCGCAAGTAGCTGCGGGCCGGGCCGGCGTCGGGCGCGGTCTTCAGCCGCTCGTGGTACCAGTCGACGGCTCGGGCGACGGCCTCGATGAGGCGGGCCTTGCGCTTGCGCGACTCGCCCTCGTCGCGGTCGGTGTACCGGAGCGTGACCCCCGACCGACCGGCGAGGGTCTCGACCGCGCCGACGAAGTCGGTGTGCTCGATCTCGCGGATGAACGTGATGACGTCGCCCTTGGCCTGGCAACCGAAGCAGTAGTACAGCCCCTGCTCGGCGTTGACCGAGAACGACGGCGACTTCTCGGAGTGGAACGGGCAGAGCCCGGTGAACCGTCGACCGACGCGCTTGAGCTGCGTGTACTGGGACACGATCGCGACGATGTCCGAGGCCTCCCGGACCGCGGCGATGTCCTCGTCGACGATGCCCACGTGCTCAGTCGGTTCCGCTGCGGTGGGCGAGGAGGGCCTGGGCGACGGCGAGGCGGGCGACGGGGACCCGGAACGGGGAGCACGACACGTAGTCGAGGCCGATCTCGGTGAAGAAGTCGATCGAGGCCGGGTCGCCGCCGTGCTCGCCGCACACGCCGAGGGTGATGTCGGGGCGGACCTTCCGGCCGCGTTCGACGGCCAGGGCGACGAGCTCGCCCACGCCGCGCACGTCGATCGACTCGAACGGGTCCCGCGGGAGGATGCCCTCGTCGAGGTACCGGGGCATCACCCGGGCCTCGACGTCGTCGCGGCTGAACCCGAACGCCATCTGGGTGAGGTCGTTGGTGCCGAAGGAGAAGAAGTCGGCGACCTCGGCGATGTCGTCGGCGCGGATGGCCGCCCGGGGCGTCTCGATCATCGTGCCGACGCCCACCTGCAGGGGCCGGTCGGTCGTCGCCTGCGCGGCCTCGATCTCCTCTTCCACCCAGCGGCGGACGAGTGCCAGCTCGGCGCGGGTGACGACCAGCGGGATCATGATCTCGACGATCGGCCGGCCGCCGGCGTCGGCCCGGAGTGCTGCAGCTTCCAGCAGCGCGCGCACCTGCATCTTGTAGAGGCCGCCCTTGACGATGCCGAGGCGCACGCCGCGGGTGCCGAGCATCGGGTTGACCTCCCGCCACTCCGACGCCGCCTCGAAGAGCGTGGTCTCCTCCTCGGTGAGCCCGTCCCGGGCCTGTGAGCGCAGGAGCGCCTCGTAGTCGGGCAGGAACTCGTGGAGGGGCGGGTCGAGCAGCCGGACGGTGACCGGCAGCCCGTCCATCGCCTCGAGGATCGTGACGAAGTCCTCCCGCTGGACCTCGAGCAGCTCGTCGAGGGCCGCCTGCTCCTCCTCTGGGGTCGAGGCGAGGATCATGCGCTGCACGACCGGGAGGCGCTCCTCTCCGAGGAACATGTGCTCGGTCCGGCACAGGCCGATGCCCTCCGCGCCGTACTCCCGGGCGACGGTGGCATCGGGACCGTTGTCGGCGTTGGCCCGCACCGACATGCGGTCGGCGCGGATCTCGTCGGCCCACTCGAGGATCATGTCGAGCTCGGGCGGCGTGGTGGCCGCGGCGAGGCCGACCTCGCCGAGGATGACGTCGCCGGTCTGGCCGTCGATCGCGACGACCTCGCCCTCCTCCACCCGGCGGTCGCCGACGGTGAAGTGGTCGCCGGCGACGTGGATCGCCTCGGCGCCGACGACCGCCGGCTTGCCCCACCCGCGGGCGACGACCGCGGCGTGGCTGACGAGTCCGCCCCGCGACGTGAGGACGCCCTCGGCGACCTGCATGCCGTGGATGTCGTCGGGCGACGTCTCCGGGCGGACGAGGAGGACCTTCTCGCCCCGCTGGTGGGCAGCGACGGCGTCGTCGGCGGTGAAGTACACCTGGCCGACCGCGGCCCCGGGCGACGCGCCGAGCCCGGTGGCGAGGATGCGCGACTCGTCGACCTTCTCGAACTGCGGGTGGAGGATCTGGTCGAGGTGGTCGGCGGTGACCCGCTGGACGGCCTCGGCTCGGGTGAGGCGGATGTTCGGGTCCTCGGTCATCGCCACCGCGAGGCGCAGGGCGGCGGTGCCGGTGCGCTTGCCGACGCGGGTCTGGAGCATCCAGAGCTTGCCCTGCTCGATCGTGAACTCGGTGTCGAGCATGTCGCGGTAGTGGCGCTCGAGCCGCCCGAAGATGTCGACGAGCTCGTCGTGGATCTCGGGGAAGACGTCGGCCATCTCGGCGAGGGGCCGGGTGGCGTGGGTGCCGGCGACGACGTCCTCGCCCTGGGCCTGGAGGAGGAAGTCGCCGTAGAGGCCGGCGTCGCCCGTGGCCGGGTCGCGGGTGAAGCCGACGCCGGTGCCGCTGCGCTCGTCGCGGTTGCCGAACACCATCATCTGCACGTTGACCGCGGTGCCGAGGTGGTGGTCGATGTGCTCGCGGTTGCGGTACGCCCGGGCGCGCGGGGAGTTCCACGAGCGGAACACGGCGTCGATCGACTGCCGGAGCTGGTCGCGCGGATCCTGGGGAAAGGGCTGGCCGGTGTGCTCGGCCACGACCGCCTTCAGGTCCTCGGCGAGCTGGGCGAGCACCTCGGCCGACATCCGCGCGTCGGCCTCGTCGCCGGCGGTCGCCTGCGCTACCTCGATGCGGGCGTCGAACAGCTCGTCGGGCACCTCGAGGACGACCTCGCCGAACATCTGGATGAAGCGGCGGTAGGAGTCGTACGCGAAGCGGGCGTCGCCGGTGACCTCGGCGAGGCCGCGGACCGACTCGTCGTTGAGGCCGAGGTCGAGGACGGTGTCCATCATCCCCGGCATCGAGAACTTGGCGCCGGACCGCACCGAGACGAGCAGCGGATCCGACGGGTCGCCGAGCTGGCGGCCCGCGAGCTCCTCGAGCCGGGCGACAGCGGCGTCGACCTCTCCCTCCAGCTCCGGGGGCCACCCCCCGGCGTCGAGGTAGTGGCGGCAGGCCTCGGTGCTGATCGTGAACCCGGGGGGCACGGGCAGGTCGAGGACGGAGACCATCTCGGCGAGGTTCGCCCCCTTGCCGCCGAGGAGATCCTTCAGCTCCATCGGGGGCCTCGGGTGCTCGTGGTCGAATCCGTACACGTACTGCACCAGCAGCCTCCTCGTTCCGGTCCGCGGGGCGCAGGCTACCGGGCCGGGCCGACCGCCGGATCGGTTCGTTCACCCGTGTCGTTCGGCCCATTTCGACATCGAACCGTCACCCACGACCCTGACGCACCGATGGCTCCGCCAGGGTCTCGCCGCGAGGCCCTCCACACCTCACCCATGAACCTGCCCCGCCTGGTCCCCTCTCCCGACAACCCCGTTCCGGTCCCCACCAGCGGACCGTGCCCGGCATGCGGCCGGCCCGATGCCCTGCGCACCGCTCGCACCGAGACCGGGCGCCACACGCGCTGCCGCTTCACGTTCGACGGGCTGTGCGACTGGGAGGGTGTCGAGCGTCCGTTCCGCCGGCCGAGAGGCGACGCCATGCCGACGGCCTTCGTCGAGCGCCTCGGCCGGATCGCCCAGCGGGTGGTCGAGGAGTGCGTCGACAGCGACGACGGCACGGCGACGGCACGGATCGACCCGCAGTTCGTCACCGCCCTGCGCTCGGCCATCCGTCGCGCCGCACGGGATCGGGACGTCCAGGTGCGCACCAACCACGCCGGGGGCGGGCGCGTCGAGGTGCGGCTCGCCTGAGCCTTTCGGCCCTGTCTCGCCGGTGGGCCTCATCCGGTGTGACCGACGACCGACTCCCGGCGCATGTCGAAGCTCCTGGACAACCTCACCATCCGTAGCAGGGTCCTCGCCGTCGTCGGGTCGCTGCTCGCGGTGCTCGTCGTGGTCGTCGCCATGGCCACCGTCAGCCTCCGCGGCACGTCGCGCGACGTCGACGCGCTCGCCGAGGACATCACCCCGTCGGTGATGCTCCTGCTGAACATCGACCGCGACGCCTACCAGGCGCAGCTCGCGCTCGAGCGAGCGGTCGATCCGGTCTCGACCGAGCCGACGGTCGAGGCGGCGTGGGCGTCGTTCGACGAGAACAGCGCCCAGGTGGCCGAGCGGTGGGCCCAGTTCGCCGCCACATCTCCGGAGCCCGGCGAGGCAGCGATCCGCCAGCAGTTCATGCCGGCCTACGACGCGTGGATCGCGACGGCGGGCGAGCTCGCCGATGCGACGACGATGCTCGAACGTGGCTCGATCGGCATGACCTCCGACACCCGCTTCGAGGAGATGCGCGCCGTCATCGACGACATCTCGTCCAACATCCGCGAGCCCCTCGTCGACACCGCCTCGCACGACGTGGCCGACCAGATCGACTCGCTCGTCACCGCCAACCTGGTGCTGCTCGTCGTCGGCCTGGCCGTCGGCGGCGTCGTGGCGTTCTTCGCAGTCCGCTCGATCGTCGGCGGGGTGCGCTCCGCCGTCGCGGCGATCGACCGCTCCTCCATCGGCCTCTCCGCCGTGTCGTCCCAGGTGGGCGCCTCCGCCGAGGAGACCGCCGCCCAGTCCGGCGTCGTGTCGAGCTCGGCCGAGGAGGTGTCGGTCAGCGTCTCGACCGTCGCCACCGCCGTCGAGGAGATGACCTCGTCGATCGGCGAGATCGCCCAGAACGCCGCCGAGGCCACGCGGGTGAGCCAGGAGGCGGTCGACGTCGCCGGTTCGACCAACGCCACCGTCGCCGAGCTCGGCGACTCCTCGGCCCAGATCGGCCAGGTCATCGAGGTCATCACCTCGATCGCCGAGCAGACCAACCTGCTGGCCCTCAACGCCACGATCGAGGCCGCCCGCGCCGGCGAGGCCGGCAAGGGCTTCGCCGTCGTCGCCAACGAGGTGAAGGACCTGGCCAAGCAGACCGCGGACGCCACCGAGGAGATCGGCAGCCGCATCGCCGCCATCCAGCGGGACTCCGGCGAGGCCGTGACCGCCATCGAGCGGATCCAGGAGGTCATCGCCCGGGTCGCCGACCTGCAGACCACGATCGCCTCCGCGGTCGAGGAGCAGACGGCCACCACCAACGAGATCAGCCGCAACGTCACCGAGGCCGCCCGCGGCGCCGGCGAGATCGCGGAGAACATCTCCGGCGTGGCCCAGGCCGCCCAGTCGACCTCCGAGGGCGCGGTCGCCACCCAGCAGGCCGCCGACGAGCTCCAGAAGGTCGCCGGTCAGCTGCGCAAGCTCGTCGAGCGCCAGCGCCCCACCGACGGCCCCAAGTCCCTGCGTTCCCCGGCTCCCACGGCGGTGCCCGCGTTCAGCTGAGACTCGTGGTGAGCCGGGTGGGCGGTCGCGACGACCGCCCACCCGGCCGCCGACGTCAGCGGACCCAGAACGTGGCGGCCGACCGGTCGTTGGACTGGTCGACGTCGTCGGCGATCTCCGCCGTGGCCGTCACCGGGCCCGATCCGCGGCTCGTCGCCGTGTAGGCCACGCGCAGGTCGACGCTCTTGCCCGGTTCGAGACCCTCGATCGCGCAGACCACCTGCTCGGTCTGGGTGCACGGAGCGCCCGCGACCCACAGCTCGAGGTTGTCCGGCACGGTGATGACGACCTGTCCGGTGGCGGGATCGGTCCCCTCGTTCGTCACCGTCACCGTGGCGCCGAGCATCTGACCCACCGACACCCGGCCGTTGCGGGGCTGCAGCTGCACGGCGGTGGCGGCGTCCGGCTGCGGCGTCGGGCTCGGCGGTTCCGTCTGGTTGACCACGACGGCGAAACCGCGGCCTGCGGCACCGGCTCCCACCGCGTCGGGCACCCCGTCGCCGTCGACGTCGGCGACGTCCATGCCGCTGGCCGAGATGTTGCCGGAGATGAACGCATACCGGTCCATCGCGCCGGGGATGCTGCCCTCGACCCCGGTGTGCACGCTCACGCTGCTCCACCCCGAGTGGGCGACGACGACATCGCCGATGCCGTCGAGGTCCACGTCCGCGATCTCGATCGACCCCGGCAGGTCGTAGGTCGGGATCGTGCCCGCGACGACGAGTCCGCCGCTTGCGCTCCACTCGTAGACGCCGAGGTTGGAGGCCGGACGGTTGCCGCCGTAGCCCACGACGACCTCGGCCACGCCGTCGCCGTCGACATCCCCCGCGCCGACGGCTCGGGCGTTGGTGCTCGCCACCGGGAGGAGCGCCGACGACGGCGGCTCGAGCGTCCCGTCATCGGCCTGGATGAGGACGCTGAGGCTCGGGACGTTGTACATCTGACCGGACATGGCCACGACGTCGAGGAGGCCGTCGCCGTCGACATCGCCGATGTCGAGGTCGTTCCACCCGCCGAGCGGGACCGAGTAGGTGACCGGCGACTCGAACCCGCCGGCGCCGTCGGCCGCGAGCACGTGCAGCTGACCCTCGCCCCACCCGACGACGACGAGGTCTGTCAGCCCGTCGCCGGTGACGTCACCGGCTCGGAGCACCTCGGCGCGAGGCAGCGGGATCTGCGTTCCTGCCGAGAGCGAACCGTCGGCCTGCTGCATGACCAGCTCGACGCGCGTGCGGGTGGCGACAGCGATGTCGTCGCGGCCGTCCCCATCCACGTCGAGGATCTCGATCGAGCGCGCCCCTGCCCCGGCGACGGGGTGGTCGACGGCGTAGGCCATCGTCCCGCCCGGCTGCTGGTAGGCGATCTTGAGACCGGAGGAACCGGCGTAGTCGCCGTAGCCGACGACGACGTCGGCCAGCCCGTCCCCGTTGACGTCCCCGACGGCGACCGCCTTCTCGCTGCTGATCCCCACCGGGTAGATGGCCGGCGGGCTGAAGACCTCGCCCGGCGCCGCCCCCGCCGAGGCCGACACCCCCAGGACCGTGACCGCGGCCAACGCCGCCAACGAACGCCTCATGTGCGCCTCCCCTGTCGTGGCGCACCCGCCGATCGCGCACGCCGCCAGTGGTCCATTCGGCCCATGCGCCGCCGAAGTTGAGCGGTTCGTCGGAGACATCACCGAGAACCCGTCCGGCCCCGTCCAGGGCTCCGGCATGATGCAACGATGGACACCCGCGAGCTGCGCGCCGGCGCTCGATCCTGCGTGCCGATGCTCATCGGCGTGATCCCGTTCGGGCTCGTCGCCGGCGCCACGCCCGCCGCCGCCGGGTTCGGCGTCGCCGCTGCGCTCGGCATGTCGACGATCATCTTCGCCGGCGCCTCGCAGCTCGCCACCGTCGAGGTCCTCGCCGGGGGCGGCTCGGCGTTCGTCGCCGCCCTCGCCGCCTGGACGATCAACCTGCGCCTGCTCCTCTACTCGGCGTCGATGGCCCCGCACCTGGCCCACGAGCCGCTCCCCCGCCGCCTCGCCACCGCCTACGTCCTCGTCGACCAGAACTACGCCATCGCCATCAGCCACTGGGCGAACCGCTCCGGCCGGGCCAAGGCGGAGTTCGCCATCGGCGGCGGCCTCCTCCTCGGCGCGGCGTGGATCATCTGCACCGCCATCGGCGCCCTGGTCGGCAACGCCCTCCCCGAGGAGCTGCCGCTCGACTTCGCCGTCCCGCTCGTGTTCCTCGTCCTGCTGGTGCCGGCGCTGACCAACCGCCCGGCGGTCGTCGCCGCCACCGTCGGAGGCGTCGTCGCCGTGGGCAGCGCCGAGATGGGCGCCGGCCACATGGCGGTGATGGCCGGCGCGATCGCCGGCATCGCGGCCGGCACGCTCGCCGACCTCTGGCTCGACCCGGGCGACGAGCCACCGACCGCGGGCGCCGATCCGGACCCGGCCACGTGAGCCGCGTCTGGACCGCGATCCTCCTCGCCGGTGCGGGCACCTACGCCATGCGGGCCTCGTTCATCGTCGCGGCGCGCCGCCTGGCCACCGTGCCGCCGTGGGCCGACCGGATCCTCCGCCAGATCCCGCCGGCCGCACTGGCGGCGCTGATCGTGCCGTCGCTGGTGCGCATCGACGGCGAGCTCGACCTGTGGCAGCCGCGCCTCGCCATCGGCGTGCTCGCCGGACTGGTGGCCTGGCGGACGCGCAACGTCGCCGTGACCCTGGTGGTCGGGATCGCCGGCCTGATGGCCCTCGAGGCGATCGTCTAGCGAACTAGACGAGGCGCTCGCGGAAGTAGGCGAGCAGGTCGGGGATCGCGATGCGGTCCTGCTCCATCGTGTCCCGCTCCCGCACGGTGACCGCACCGTCCTCGAGCGACTCGAAGTCGATCGTGACGCAGTACGGCGTGCCGAGCTCGTCCTGGCGGCGGTAGCGCCGACCGATGGCCTGGGTCTCGTCGTAGTCACACATGAAGTGCGGCTGCAGGCGTGCCAGCACGTCCTGCGCCGGCGGGACCAGCGTGTCCTTCTTCGACAGGGGCAGCACGGCGATCTGGAACGGAGCGATGCGGTGGTGGAGCCGCAGCACGGTGCGGGTCTCGCCCCGGACCTCCTCCTCGTCGTAGGCCGCCATGAGGAACGCCATCATCGTGCGGGTCGCGCCGGCCGCCGGCTCGACGACGTGGGGGGTGTAGCGCTCCCCGGTGGCCTGGTCGAAGTAGTCGAGCTTCTCCCCCGAGTGCGTGGCGTGGGCGCTCAGGTCGTAGTCGCCGCGGTTGGCGATGCCCTCGAGCTCGTCCCACCCCCACGGGAACAGGAACTCCACGTCGGAGGTGCCCGACGAGTAGTGCGACAGCTCGTCGGCGTCGTGGGCCCGCAGGCGCAGCTTCTCGGCGGGGATCCCGTGGTCGACGTACCACTGGAACCGCTCGTCGCACCAGTACCGGTACCACTTCTCCGCCTCGTCGGGCGGCACGAAGTACTCCATCTCCATCTGCTCGAACTCACGGGTGCGGAACACGAAGTTCTGCGGGGTGATCTCGTTGCGGAAGGACTTGCCGACCTGGGCGATGCCGAACGGCGGCTTCTTGCGGCTGGTGTTGAGCACGTTCGCGAACTGCGTGAACATGCCCTGCGCCGTCTCCGGCCGCAGGTACGCCACCGCACCCTCGTCGGCCACCGGGCCGGCGTGGGTCTTGAACATCAGGTTGAACTGCCGGGGCTCGGTGAACTGTCCCGTCGCGCCGCACGACGGGCACACGTCGGGGTCGTCGAGCTTGTCCTGGCGGAAGCGGTTCCCGCAGTTGCGGCAGTCGACCAGCGGGTCGGTGAAGCTCGACAGGTGGCCCGAGGCCTCCCACACCGCCGGCGGCGAGAGGATCGCGGCGTCGAGGCCGACGACGTCGGTGCGCATCTGCACCATCGACCGCCACCAGGCGTTCTTCACGTTGCGCAGCATCAGCACGCCGACCGGCCCGTAGTCGTAGGTGGACCGGAAACCGCCGTAGATCTCCGCCGAGGGGAAGACGAACCCGCGGCGCTTGCACAGGTTCACGATCTTGTCGAAGAGCTCGGGCGTCTCGCCCTGGCTCGTCTCGGCGGCGGAGGTGTCGGACATGGGGAGCAAGGCTACCGACCCCCGACCGGACCCCGAACCGGTTCAGCCCCGGTCGAGCAGGCCCACCGAGCGCAGACGGCGCTCGATGTGGTGCTCCATCGCCCGGGCGGCCAGGTGGTCGACCTCCCGGGTGAGGTCGCTCTCCGGCTCGGCCAGCGCCGTGGCGAGCTGGCCGCCGAGGATGCGCCGCATCACCTCGAGTGCACCGGGCGAGATCGGCACGCCGGAGCGGCAGACCCGGCACAGCGTGCCGCCCTCCATCAGGTCGAAGGCCACCAGCTCGGCGTCCTCCCCGCACGACACGCACACGTCCAGCTCGGGACGGAAGCCCTCCTGGGCCAGCAGCTTCCAGTAGAAGCCGGCCACGACGAGCGGCGAGTCGTGGGCGGCGAGCGACCGCAGCGCCCCGAGGAGCATCTGGTAGAGCCGCGGGTTGTCCTCGCGCTCCATCGCCATCTGGTCGACGGCCTCGAGCATGGCCACCGCCCGACCGAACCGGTCGAGGTCCTCGCGTATCGGCCGGAAGTGGTCGACGCTCTCGGCCTGGGTGACGATGTCGAGCTCGCGCCCCTGGTAGAGCTGCAGCGCGACGTGGCTCGTCGGCTCCAGGCGCGAGCCGAACTTGGAGCGGGTCTTGCGCACGCCCTTGGCCACGGCCCGGACCTTGCCGTGGTGCTCGGTGGCGAACACGATGATGCGGTCGGCCTCGCCGAGCTTGTAGGTGCGCAGCACGATCCCGTGGTCGCGGTAGAGCGCACCCTTGGAGGTCACGCCGACCCCTCGGCCGCCTCCACGCCGCCGAAGCGGCGCTCGCGCCGCTGGAACTCCCGCACCGCCTCGAACAGGTGCTCCCGGCGGAAGTCGGGCCACAGCACGTCGGTGAACACCAGCTCGCTGTAGGCCAGCTGCCACAGCAGGTAGTTCGACGTGCGGAACTCCCCGGAGGTGCGGACCATGAGGTCCGGATCCGGCATGTCGGGGGCGTACAGGTGGCGGGCGATCGTGCGCTCGTCGACCTTCTCGGGCTTCACGCCCTCGGCGACGATGGCCCGCACGGCGTCGACGATCTCGGCCCGGCCGCCGTAGTTGAACGCCATCGTGAACGTGAGCCCGGTGTTGCCGGCCGTCAGCTCGACCGCTTCGTCCATGCGGCGCAGGAGGCGCTTGGGCACCCGCCAGTCCCGGCGGCCGATGAAGCGCATGCGCACGTTGCGCTCGTGCAGCTCGTCGCGGCGGCGCAGCAGGATCGACTCGTTGAACCCCATGAGGAACTTGACCTCGTCACGGGGGCGCTTCCAGTTCTCGGTGGAGAAGGCGTAGACGGTGAGCCACCCGAGGCCGAGGTCGAGCGCGCCCTCGACGGCGTCGAACAGCGCCTCTTCGCCGGCGGCGTGACCGTCGGTGCGGGGAAGGCCGCGACGCTGCGCCCACCGGCCGTTGCCGTCCATCACGCACGCGACGTGCGCGGGGATGCGCCGGGGATCGATGTCGTCGGGGACCACGAGGGCACGCTACCCCTTGACCTGCGGGGGTCCGTGGAGGGGTGCGCCTACCGCTTGCCGGAGACGATCTGGTACACGCGTGCCCGGGTGACGCCGATGCAGTCGCCGATCTCGCGGTAGCTCACGCCGGCCTCGGCGGCGGTGCGCACGGCGACCTTCAGCTCCTCCCAGGCGGCCTGCTCGGCCATCCGGGCCAGCTCCAGGCGCTCCCGCTTGGCGACGAGCGCCCGCCGCGTCCGGTCGTCGATCGGCCCGCCCTTGGGCTTGCGGCCCGACGTGCCGTCGGACTCGCTGTCGGGCTGCGGTGCCGGGGTCGAGCGCTCGCCGAGCTTGGCCTCGAGCTGCGCGATGCGCGCGACGAGCGACTCGATCGTCATGTCGGGCGACGCGCTGGCGTCGCGGGTTCGGGGACCCGGCATGACGCTCCATCGGCGTGCCGGGGTGGAGATTGAACCCCTCCGGGGAGAATGAGACCTTCGGACCGGTCTGGCGTCGCCCGGTCCACCGGCTGGGTCCGACGGCCTACCCGGGCGGTGCCGCACAGGGCCTACTCTCGGCTCGTGGACGTGACGGGGACCCTCGCCGAGGTGGTCGCGGGCCTCCCGTCCGGCGGTGAGGCCCGGCCGGGCCAGGCCGTGATGGCCGAGGCCGTCGCCCGCGCCATCGAGTCCGAGCGCCACCTCGTCGTGCAGGCCGGCACCGGCACCGGCAAGTCCCTCGCCTACCTCGTGCCCGCCGTGCTGTCGGGCGAGCGTGTCGTCGTCGCCACCGCGACCAAGGGCCTCCAGGACCAGCTCGCAGGGAAGGACCTGCCGTTCCTCGCCGCCCGGCTCGGCCGCGAGATCACCTACGCCGTCCTCAAGGGCCGCTCCAACTACGTGTGCCTCCAGCGCGTCGCCGAGCTCGACGACGCCGACGACCAGCTCGGCCTCGACGTCGGCGACCGCCCGCCCACCGCGGAGATCAAGGACCTGGTTCGCTGGGCGGCGACCTCGACGTCCGGCGACCGGGCCGAGCTGAGCTTCGAGCCGTCGCACCGGGCGTGGTCGGCGGTGAGCGTCGGCCCCCGGGAGTGCCCCGGCCAGGCCAAGTGCCCCCGGGGCGAGATCTGCTTCACCGAGCGGGCCCGGCGCGCCGCGGCCGAGGCCGACGTCGTCGTCGTGAACACCCACCTCTACGGCCTCGACGTCGCCACCCACGGGGCGGTCCTGCCCGAGCACGAGGTCGTCGTGATCGACGAGGCGCACCAGCTCGAGGAGGTCATCTCCGCCACCGCCGGCACCGAGATCGCCGCGGGCCGCTTCGCCGCCCTCGCCCGCTCCACCCGGGCGATCCTCACCGACGAGTCGCTCACCGACGGCCTCGACGCCGCCGGCGCCGCGCTGGCCGACGTCCTGCGGCCGTCGGTCGGACGCCGGCTCCCGCCGAGCGGCGACCCCGGGTTGGTCCAGGTGCTCACCACCGCACGAGAGCGGGCGAGCCGCATCCTCGACGCCGTCCGCAAGGTGCCCACCGACGGACCCGCCGACGTGGCCGCCCGCCGCGAGCGCGCACTGCAGGCTGCGTCGACCCTGATCGAGGACGTCGACGTCGCCCTCGACGTGCCCGCCACGCACGTCGCGTGGGTCGACGGTCCGGCCGACACGCCCAGCCTCCAGGTGACCCCGATCGACGTCTCCGAGGTCCTCGCGGCGGGCCTGTGGGGCGAGCGCACGGCGATCCTCACCAGCGCCACCATCCCCGCCGGCCTCCCCGCCTCCCTCGGCCTCGCCGACGGCACCTACGAGCAGCTCGACGTCGGCAGCCCCTTCGACTACGAGGCCAACGCCCTCCTCTACTGCGCGGTGTCGATGCCCGACCCCCGCCACGACGACTACGAGGCCGCGCTGCACCGCGAGCTCGAGTCGCTGATCGTCGCGGCCGGCGGGCGCACGCTCGCGCTGTTCACGTCGTGGCGGGCGATGGACCTCGCCGCCCAGACGCTGAAGCCGCGTCTCCCGTGGAAGGTCCTCACCCAGCGCGACCTGCCGAAGCCGGCGCTCGTCGAGGCGTTCCGCGACGACGAGGAGAGCTGCCTGTTCGCCACGCTCGGCTTCTGGCAGGGCGTCGACCTGCCCGGCCGCACGCTGTCGCTCGTCACCATCGACCGGCTGCCGTTCCCTCGCCCCGACGAGCCCGTGCTCCAGGCCCGGCGGGAGCGTGCTCGGGCCGACGCCTTCCGCACCATCGACCTCCCCCGCGCCGCCACGCTCCTCGCCCAGGGCGCCGGCCGCCTCATCCGCACCGGGACCGACCGGGGCGTCGTCGCCGTGCTCGACTCCCGCCTCGCCACCGCCCAGCGGTACCGCTGGGAGATCGTGAACTCCCTGCCCCCGATGCGGCGCACCCGCGACCGCAGCGAGGTTGAGCGCTTCCTGCGCGAGCTGCGCGACGGCGCCGCCGCCTGACCGGCGGTAGGTTGCCGCGCAGCCGAACAAGGGGGATGTCGACGTGGCCGACCGCACGTTCGAGACGCTGTTCGAGGGCGGGACCTTCTTCGAGGGTCCGCGCTGGCGCGACGGCCGCTGGTGGGTGTCGGACTTCTATTCGGGGCTCGTCCGCACGATCACGCCGGAGGGCGACGTCGAGGAGGTCCTGCACCTCGACACCCAGCCGTCGGGGCTCGGATGGATGCCCGACGGCACGCTGCTCGTCGTGTCGATGGTCGACCGCACGCTCCGCCGCCTCGAGCGCGACGGCACGCTGTCGATCCACGCCGACCTGTCCGACCTGGCCACCGGCCACCTGAACGACATGGTCGTCGACGACCAGGGGCGGGCCTACGTCGGCAACTTCGGGTTCGACCTCATGGGCGGCGGCGAGGCACGGGCCGCCGACCTCGTCCGGGTCGACCCCGACGGCACGGCGACCGTCGTCGCGGGCGACCTCATGTTCCCCAACGGCTCGGTCATCACCCCCGACGGCCGCACGCTGATCGTCGGCGAGACGATGGGCTTCGCCTACACCGCCTTCACCATCGACGCCGACGGCGGGCTGTCGGACCGGCGCACGTGGGCGAGCGTCGAGGGGGTGTCGCCCGACGGGTGCGCCCTCGACGCCGACGGGCAGATCTGGGCCGCCGACGCCATGGCCAACCGGGTCGTGCGGGTCACCGAGGGCGGACGCATCACCGAGGAGATCCCCGCCCCCGACGGCCTCGGCATCTACGCCTGCATGCTCGGCGGCCCCGACGGGCGCACGCTCCTCTGCTGCGCGGCCCCCGACTTCTTCGAGCAGAACCGCCGCCACACCACCGAGGCCGTGCTGCTCACCGTCGGGGTCGACGTGCCCCACGCCGGGCTGCCCTGAGCCACGAGGCACCATGGTCCGGTGACCGACATCATCGACCTCGACGCCTCCGAGTCCCCGATCCCCGGCCTGTGGGTCGTGCGGATGAAGCAGATCACCGACGAGCGCGGCACCGTCCGCGAGTTCTTCCGCGAGTCCGCGCTGCGGGCCGCCGGCGTGCCGCCCCTCGGTCGGTTCCGCCAGATCAACGTGACGTCGACCCGCCACGGCGGTCTGCGCGGCATGCACGCGGAGTCGATGGACAAGCTCGTCGCGGTGGTCGCCGGGGAGGCGCTCGGCGCCTACGTCGACCTGCGGGACGACTCCCCCGCGTTCGGGCGCGTGCACACCGTGGCGCTCGTCCCGGGCGTGCAGGTGCTCGTGCCGCGGGGCGTCGGCAACGGCTTCCAGGCCGTCGCCCCGGGTGACACGCAGTACCTCTACTGCTTCGACGAGGAGTGGCGCCCCGGGATGCCGGGCCGAGCGGTCACCCCGCTCGACCCCGAGCTCGGCATCGACTGGCCGATCGCCGTCGACGTCCACGACCGGGCCCAGATCTCGGCCAAGGACCTCGAGGCGCCGACCCTGGCCGACCTGCGCGCCGGCTGACCCCGGCCGCTACTGGCCCTGGGGCGGCGCCGTCGTGGGTGGCGTGGTCGTCGGCACCGGCGTCGCCGCACCGGTGAGGGCGTCGAGCTCCTCCGACACGAGCCGGACGACCAGCTCGTCGAGGGCGAGCTCCTCGTAGTCGGTGCTCGCGATGTCGGTGCTCCCACCGGTCGCCGCCCCGCCCGCCCCGTAGGACAGGAAGACGAACCGAGCGCCCGTCGCCTGCGCGAGCTGGCGGAACACCGCCTCGGCCTGGTCGTCGCTCTCCGACGAGGCCACCGGGAAGATCTTGATGCCCCGACCGGTGGCGTCGCGAATGCTGGCGTCGTACGGCACCGGCACGTCCCGTCCGACCTGGGGCGGGGCGTCGGCGACGAGGAACACCAGCTGGACGGCCTCGGCGGGGTCCCGCCACGAGTGCGCCGACAGCGCGTCGGCCAACCCCTCGTCGAGCGCCTCCGGGTAGTCGCCGCCACCGCCGGCCTGCACCTCGGCCAGCGCAGCCCGGAAGGCCGCGAGGTCCGACGTGAGGTCGAAGGTGCTGGTGACGAAGGCGTCGCCCTCGTCGCGGTAGAGGGTCATCCCGAACCGCACGTCCGGCCGGGACTCCAGGGCGGCGATGCGCTCGGACACCGAGTCGATCGTCGTGCGGAGGCGGTCGATCTCGTCACCCATCGACCCCGTCGCGTCGAGGAGGAACACGACGTCGAGCGGGACGGGCCCCTCGGCACCACCGTCGCGGTCGACGGTGAGAGCGACGGTCGACCCTGCGGCGGAGGTCGTCGGCTCGCTGCCGTCGGTCGCCACCTCGACGGTGGCATCGGGGCCGAGCCCCAGGTTCACCGGGTGCACGCGCACCGTGCCGTCCGCGGTCGTGCGGAGGCGGCCGACCTCGCTGCCCCCGGCGCGGACCACCACCTCGGCCCCGGCGACGGGGAGGCCGTTCGCACCGGTGACCTCGACAAGGATCCGGCCCCTCGGGTCGTGCGGCCGCACCTGGATCCCCAGACCGGCGATCCGGTCGAGGTAGGCGACGAACCCGTCGAGGTCGGCGTTGTCGTCGACGCTCCCGGCCCGCAGCGGCCCGAGGTCCCCGGGCCGGGCGATGTCGTCGCCGGCGAGCGACTCGACACTGGCGGCGTCCCCGCCCCCGGCCGAGTCCTCGGCAGCAACGGCGTAGGCCCCGTCCGCCGCGCTCTCCCAGTCGGGCTCCCCGTCGACCCAGCCGCGGCCGGTCCCGTCGGTCGCCTCGTCGTCGCCCCCGTCCCCGCCGCACGCGGCGAGCACCACCGCCACGACCACCAGGAGAGCCGCCACCCGTCGCCACCACGTCGTCGTCATGCCGATGTGACGTCGCGCACCCGACCACAGGTTCCCACGGCCGGGGCGACCGCTCGGCTCGGACGACCTTGCGTCGCTCGTTAGGGCTGCCTAACGTACTCAGCTGTGCTGCTCGACCACCACTTCGACCTCCTCCGCCGGGCTGCGACCCTCGTCCACGCCACGCCCGGTTCGTCCCTCACCATCCTCGCCGACGGGGCGCCGGTCCTCCACGTCGCCGGCGACGGCGACGGCTCCGCCGACTGCCTCCCACCCGACGTGCGCACGACCTCGCCGTGCGGCTTCCGCAACGCCGTGGCTCGGGCCATCCGGGCCCACGCCCGTGGCCGGCGGCTCGCACTGCTCGGGCTCGACGCTCGCGCCATCGAGGTGCGGTTCGTCCCCGGCGTCCACGCCGAGGTCCTCCACGGCGACGTCGTGAGGGCGCGCATCTCCGACCGCGTCGTCGGGCTCGTCGCCACCACGCTCTCCCCCGAGCAGGCGGGCCGGGCCCTCGACGCGTCCGGCGTCGACTCCGCTGGGATCGGTGGTCACCTCGACGAGATGCTCGGCACGACGTTGCTGCACCTGGACCTGACCGACGTCCACCGCGCAGCGGTCGACGGGTTCGTGGCGCTGCTCGCCCGCGCCCGGGACGCCTGCGCGGTCGCCGAGCTGCTCGAGGGCCTCGAACCGGTGCCGACCCGCTGACGGGCTGCCTCTCGTCGGTCGGTCGGTCGGGCGATCAGGCGCCCGCGACGGGTGTCGTCTGCGCCAGCGCCACCCGCCAGCCGGAGCGCTCGTCGCGAGTGACGACGTAGGTCGAGCTGCCGGTCGACGCGAAGGCCTCGTCGCCGTCCCGCTCGTCGGACACGTACTTGGTCGCGTTGACGAGCGCCACGTCCGGGCGCACGAAGTGGACGTCGTGGACCTCGACCGTCGTCGTGACCTTGGCCAGCGACGAACCCAGCGCGGCGCTCATCGCCTCACGCAGCGCGTCCTTGCCGGTGACGCGCCGGCCACCGAAGTTCACGATGATCACGTCGTCGGTGTGGAGGGCGAGGAACTCCTCGACGTCGAACTGCTGCTCGTTGAGCTGGTCGACGAGCCGCCCGATCTCGTCACGCGCCTCTGCCTCGCTGTGGGCATCCATCGCTGCGTCTCCTCGTGTCGTGGTCCGCGGTCAGTACCCGAGCCGCTCGAGCGCCTTCGGGCGACGCTGCCAGTCCTTGTCGACCTTCACGAACAGCTCGATGAACGCGCCGGGCGGCAGCTGCTCGCGCACCCGCGTGCCGACCTCCTTCAGCACCGACCCCTTCTTCCCGATCACGATCCCCTTCTGGGAGTCGCGCTCGACGAGGATCTCGACTCGGATGCGGGGCCACTCCCACTCGGTGACCCGGGTGGCGATCGAGTGCGGCAGCTCCTCGCGGGTGACGGCCAGCAACTGCTCCCTCACCAGCTCGGCGACCCAGAACGCCTCGGGCACGTCGGTGACCATGTCGTCGGGGTAGTACTGCGGGCCCTCGGGCATGCGCTCGATCAGATGGGCGACCAGGGCGTCGACGCCGTCGCCGGTGGTGGCCGACACCGGGAAGTACTCGCTGAAGTCGAGCTCGGACGCCCGGGCCAGCTGATCGATCACCTGCTCCGGCGACGCCACGTCGACCTTGTTCACGACCACGACCGCGTCCGACGGGCAGCGAGCCGCCACCCACTTGTCGCCCGGGCCGAGCGGCGCGGTGGCGTCGATCACCAGGCACACCGCGTCGACGTCGCCGATCGCCCCCTCGGCCGTCTCGTTCAGCCGCTCGCCGAGGAGCGTGCGGGGCTTGTGGATGCCGGGCGTGTCGACGAACACGATCTGCACGTCCGGGCGGTTGAGCACGCCCCGGACCTCGTTGCGGGTCGTCTGCGGCTTGTCGGACACGATCGTGACCTTCTGCCCGAGGATGCGGTTGAGCAGCGTGGACTTCCCCACGTTGGGGCGCCCCACGATGGTGACGAAGCCGGACCTCACGCCCACAGCCTGCCACCGATCGCCACACACCCCGCCGCCCTTGCTCCGCCGCCTGCCCGCTTCGCGAAGGATCCGACAGCGATCCACTGCACGATCCTTCAGAGAGTTCCGTCCCACCCGGCGGCGCGCAGCATGCGCGACACGTCGAGGACGAACTGGTCGGGACGTGCGGCGAGCATGCGACCCGAGTAGACGAGCAACCGGTAGCCGGCGAGCTCGATCTGGTTGCGACGATGCAGGTCGGTGTGCATGAGGTCCTCGTTGGTGAGGTGGTCGACACCGACGACCTCGAGGAGCACCCGGTGCTCCGGCCAGCCGTGATCGGCCGTGACCGGGACCCCATCGGCGCACACGATGCGCACCTGCTTCTCCGGGCGAGGGACCATCCCCGAGTGATCGTGCCCCGTGGAGTGGTGGAAGTAGGTCTGTGAGCCTTGGCTTCGCCAGCCTGAGGTTACGCGGCTGGCAGCGCAGGGTTCGTCGTGGTCACCTCCGTGGGGTCGGGATCGATGGCGGCCATGCTCTCTTCGGAGAGGTAGCGGCGTTCGGAGATGGCCCAGTCGTCGTGTTGGTCGAGCAGGACGGCGCCGACGAGGCGGATGACCGAGGCGTCGTCGGGGAAGATCCCGACGACGTTGCTGCGGCGCTTGATCTCCTTGTTGATCCGCTCGAGCGGGTTCGTGGAGGCGATCTTGCGCCAATGCGCCCGGGGGAACGCGGTGTGGGCCAACACGTCCGCTTCGGCGCCCTCCAAGATCGCGGCGGCCTTGGGGAACTGACCCTCGAGGACCCCGACGACCTCATGCAGCTGGGCCCGGCACCCCTCGGCGGAGGGCTGGGCGAAGATCGTGCGGACCGTCGCGGCGACCATGTCTTTGGACGCGGAGGGCACGGTGCCCAAGATGTTGCGCATCAGATGCACCTTGCAGCGCTGCCAGGACGCGCCGGCGAGCACTCGTGGGATCGACGCCTTCAGCCCGGCGTGGGCGTCGGAGATGACGAGGCGCACTCCGCTGAGGCCTCGGTCCTTGAGGCCGCGGAGGAACGCGGTCCAGAACACCTCGTCTTCGCTGTCGCCGACGTCGACACCGAGGACCTCGCGGTCACCATTGGCGGTGACACCGGTGGCGACCACGACGGCCCGGGAGATGATCCGGTGGTTGATGCGGGCCTTGATGTAGGTGGCGTCGAGGTACAGGTAGGGGAACTCGACGTGGTCCAGGCGTCGGGTGCGGAACACGGCGACCTCTTCGTCGATCCCCGCGCAGATCCGCGACACCGTCGACTTCGACACCCCCGACTCACACCCCAGCGCCTGGACCAGATCGTCGACCTTCCGGGTCGAGGTGCCGGTGGTGTAGGCGGTCATGATCACACCCCACAGCGCCTTGTCGACCCGCCGGCGCGGCTCGAGCAGCGACGGGAAGAACGACCCGACCCGCACCTTGGGGATCCGCAGCTCCACATCACCCGCCGGCGTGGACAGCAGTCGGCTCCGAGAGCCGTTGCGCTGGTTGGTGCGGCTGTCGGTTCGCTCGTGGGGGCCGGCACCGATCGCGGCGGTGAGCTCGGCGTCGATCAACTCCTGCATCCCCGCCTCGAGCAGCCGGCGGAACAGCTCCTTGCTGTCACCATCGCCCAGACGCGCCAGCAGGTCAGCAACTCGGGCATCATCGTCATGGGTCATCGCGTGAGTTCCTTCCAGTGAGTGCTTTCGCAGGTCTCACCAAGGCTCACGCGATGGCCCAACCCATGGGGGGACCGTCTCGCTACCTACACCACCTCACGGGACGCCAACCCCCGAGTCGACGAGGATCTCGTAGGCGACATCCTCTGTCACGCTGTCGGTCACCCGCTCGCCGTAGTGCTCCGCCACCACCGCACGCAGGGTGGTGATGCCCCGACGCCCCGGGCGCGCGTGCGCGGTGAGCGTTCGCAGCAGCACGTCCCACGCCGTGGCGCGCTGGCGCAGCGCTGTCCAGACCGCCCGGCGCACCGCCGCGGGTGCCACCGCACCCAGGTCGAGGAGCGTTCGCGCCGCGCCGGTGACCGGGATCCCCCGCAGGCGGACCGGCGCCGCGATGGCAAGGTCACGGGATCGGTGGACGCTGACACCCGCACCTCGATGCACGCGTCCGGCCGGGATCGACACCTCGATCCGATCGGCCTCCGACGTGAAGCCCCACAGCGCGGCCGCCGTCCGATGCGATGCCAGCGCTCCGGGCCCGGCGGCGAGGACGGCGACGAGCACCCGCTGCGCGAACGACGCCGGGACGCCGTTGACGACGAAGACGCCCGTCGCCGCTCGTCGCCAGAGACCGGACGCGACCCGTCGCGACGGGAGGTCGCGGTCGCCGCCGAGCTCGAGCACCTGCGCCCTCGTCACCACGCCGTGCTGCTCCGCCGCGAGATCGCCGACCCTGCGGTCGATCTCTCCCATGATGGGCACCCCTTCGATCCGGAGTCGCAAGGGGAAGGGCAGGGACCGTACCGGCCGTTCGTCGGTCGAGCAACGGTTCGAGAAGGATCCGACGGCTCAGCGCTGTCAGATCCTTCACAGAGCCGCGAGGTGATGCGCGACAGCGAACGAGGAAGGGGCTACTCGGCGTCGGCGGGCTGGGGCACGGGGGCTCGCTCGACGCGCACCCGCCCGATGCGGCGGCCCTGCACCTTCTCGGCCCGCAACCGGTAGCCCTCGACCTCGACCGTCTCGCCCTCGACCGGCACGTGGCCGAGCAGGTCGAAGACCAGGCCACCGACCGTGTCCCAGTCCCCGAGCGGCAGCTCGGCGTGGAGCAGCTCGTTGAGCTCGTCGAGCGGGAGCCGGGCGTTCACCCGCACCGCCCCGCCCGGCAGCGGCTCGATCATCGGGTCCTCGACGTCGAACTCGTCGACGATCTCGCCGACCAGCTCCTCGATGAGGTCCTCGAGGGTGACGAGGCCCGCGGCCGCGCCGTACTCGTCGACGACGATCGCGATGTGGAACTGCTCGCTCTGCATCTCCCGCAGCAGCGACGCCACCTTCTTCGACTCGGGGACGAAGTGGGCCTCACGCAGCACCGTGCGGACGGGCTCGTCGGCCCGCTCGTCGAGGTCGGCGCGCATGAGGTCCTTGGCGTAGGCGACGCCGACGACGTCGTCGAGGTTCTCGCCGTAGGCGGGGATGCGGCTGTAGCCGTTCATCACCACGATCTCCATGACGTCGGCGATGCGGAAGTCGGCCGAGACAGTGATCATGTCGGGGCGCGGGACCATGACCTCGCGCACCACCGTGTCGCCGAACTCGATGATCGACTCGATGAGCTCCTGCTCGTCCTCGTCGATGACGTCGGCCTCGGCGGCCACGCCGGCGAAGGCGAGCAGCTCCTCCTCCGACACGGCCGGACCCTGGGCGCGGGTGCGCCCGGGGATGAGGAACCGGGCGATGACGACGAGCCCGCCGGTGATCCAACGCAGCGGGGGGAATCCGGCGAGGGCCCGCACGACCGGCGCGGCGACGACGGCCGACCGGTTGGGCGACTGGAGCGCCCACGTCTTCGGTGCGGCCTCGGCGATGACGAACACGACGACGATCTCGATGGCCAGGGCGATGAGGACGCCCTGGAGCCCCCACCGGTGGTCGACGAGGACGGCGACGATCGTGGCCGCCGCCAGGTGGCAGACGAGCACGAGCAGCAGGACGGGGTTGAGGTACTGCTCGCGGTTGTCGAGGAGCCGGCTGAGCATAGTGGCGCCCTTGGCGCCCTCCTCCTCGAGGGCACGGGCGCGGGCCCGACCGAGGTGGGTGAGGCTCGTCTCCGCCATCGCGAGCACCGAGGCCGAACCCACGAGGACGACGACGGCCACGATGCCGAGCAGCGCACCATCGGTCACGACGCCACCTCCCCGGCGGCGACGGCGGCGAGGATCTCGCGCTCGGCCGCCTGCATGGCCGCGGTCTCGTCGGGCTCGGCGTGGTCGTGGCCGAGCACGTGGAGGACCCCGTGGACGACGAGCAGCGCGAGCTCTGCGTCGAGCGACCCGTCGTGGGTGGGGTGCCCGGGGTGCGGTTCGGCGGCACCGGCCGCGTGGTCGGCGGCGTTGCGGGCCGCCACGGCGGGGCAGATGACCACGTCGCCGAGGAGGGTGGGCAGCTGGGAGGCGAGCGAGCCGGGCGTCGGAGGCTCAGCGTCGAGCGCGTCGGCGTCGAGCGGGAACGACAGGACGTCGGTCGGGCCGTCCTCGCCCATGTGGTCGGCGTTGAGCCCGGTGATCGCCTCTTCGTCGACGAACGTGAGCGACAGCTCGCCGCGGGTGACGCCGCGGGAGGCGAGCGCGTGGGCCGCGAGTCGCGCCCACCGGTCGAGGTCGAGGACGTGGTCCGACTGCTCGTCGGTGACCACCACGTCGACGTCGGAGCCCGGTGGGCGCCCGGTACTCGACGGCTCGCTACTCGGGGGCTCGCTCACAGGGGTCAGCTCCTGGTCTGGGGCGGTCGGTCGGTGCCGGCGCGCTCGTAGGCGTCGACGATGTCCTGCACGATGCGGTGGCGGACGACGTCGCGGCTGTCGAGGTTGACCCAGTCGAGGCCCTCGATGCCCGACAGCACCCGCTCGAGGCCGTGGAGGCCGGAGCGGCCGCCCTGCACGTCGACCTGGGTGGTGTCGCCGGTGATGACGGCCTTCGACCCGAACCCGATGCGGGTGAGGAACATCTTCATCTGCTCGGGCGTGGTGTTCTGCGCCTCGTCGAGGATGATGAAGCTGTGGTTCAGCGTGCGGCCGCGCATGAACGCGAGCGGCGCGACCTCGACGGTGGCCCGGTCGAGCAACTTCTGTGCGCCCTCGGCGTCGACCATGTCGTAGAGGGCGTCGTAGAGGGGCCGCAGGTAGGGGTCGACCTTGGCCATGAGGTCGCCGGGGAGGAAGCCGAGCCGCTCCCCCGCCTCGACCGCGGGTCGGGTGAGGATGATGCGCTCGACCTGCTTGTTCTGCAGCGCGTGCACGGCGGCGGCGACGGCGAGCCAGCTCTTGCCGGTGCCGGCGGGGCCGATGCCGAAGGTGATGACGTTGTCGCGGATGGCGTCGACGTAGCGCTTCTGCCCGCTCGACTTGGGGCGGATGGAGCGACCCCGGGCGGTGCGGACGACCTCGGTGGCGAAGACCTCCGACGGGCGCTCGTCGGCGTGGACCATGTCGATGGTGCGGCGCACGTTCCCGGACTCGAGGGCCTGGCCCGATTCGAGCAGGAGGACGAGCTCCTCGAACACCCGGCCGATCTCGTCGGCGCCGGGGCCGATGGCGGTGATCTCGTTGCCCCGCACGTGGATGGCCGACGCGGGGAACGCGCTCTCGACGAGGCGGAGCAGCTCGTCGTGCTCGCCGAGGAGCCCGGGCATGAGGTGGTTGCCCGGGACGCTGATCTTCACCTGGTGGTCGGGGGTGGATGCGCTCATCGTGTGGTGCGCCAGCGTATCGCCGCATCCGGCCGCGTCGAGGGTGGGTTCGGCGAGGACCGGGACACGCCTCTGGATCGCTGACGGCCCGACGGTCTAACGTCAGCGCCCGTGGCGGAGCACCTCCCGCCACGCCACGACGGCGGACCGGGCGGACAACGGCGTGGCGCGGCGGCACATCCAAGCGAGCAGAGCGAGCAGTCGACCGGCGTCGACGCTGACGCGCCCGTGGACGGCTGGGCGGCCGAGCTGCGCGCCGACGCCGCCAGCCAGCTCCGCCGGCGTGAGCACTGGCTCCGGCGCCAGGCGGCTGACGACGCCACCCTCGCCGGCGTGCTCGTCGACCACGCCGAGCAGGGCACCACGATCGCGGTGACGACGCTCGGCGGTTCGCGTCACGTGGGGCGGGTGAGCGGCGCGAGCACCGAGGTGGTGGTGCTCGAGTGCGAGCGCACGCGCGCGCTGGTCGCGATCGACGCCGTGGCCACCGTCCAGGCCGTGCCCGGTGCGAGCGGACGGCAGGGCGATCCGATCGGCCACCGGGCCGGACGGGACCACACGACGCTGGCCGACCTGCTGAGCCACCTGGTCGACGGCGATGTGGACGTCGCGCTGGGCCTCCGGGGTGGCGGCACGGTGGCCGGTCGCCTGGTGGCCGTGGGCCAGGACCTGGCGCTGGTGCGCCCGCCCGACCGGGGGCCGCTCGTCTACGCCCGGCTGTCCTCGGTCGCCGACGCGTCCTTCCCGGCATCGACGAGCTCGGGGTAGAGGTGCTCGAGCGAGCCGGGCGGGATCCGGCAGGAGTCGATGAAGGCGAGGACCTCGGCCTCCTGGAGGCGGATGACCCGACCGAACCGGTAGGCGGGCAGCGACCCTTCGTCGATGAAGCGGTACAGGGTGCGCGGAGTGATGCCGAGGCGCTCGGCGGCCTCCTTGGTCGAGAGCCAGCGGATCTGCTCGGTCATGCCGCGCAGCATACCGAACGTGACCGGTCACGACAGGGATCGCATCGGAAGGTGCTGAACATCCACGAGAAGTATGCAAAGGTGTGGAGATGATCACCGAGCAGGATCGGCGGACGCCGCTCGATGTGGAGGAGCCGGCGCCGCGACGCGCCCACGGCCGTCCCCGACGTCCCTTGCCCTCGAGCCGCGCGGTGGTCGGCGGCCTCCTCGTGGCGAGCGCGGCGCTCGGGTCGGTCGTCATCGCCACCTCGGGGAGCGGACCCGCGACCGTCCCCGTGCTCGTGGCCGACGGCACGGTCGAGCCGGGCACGGCACTCGGCCCCTCGTCGCTCCGCGTGGTGGAGATGGCGCTCCCGGCGGAGCTGCTCGACTCGACCTTCGACGACCCCGACGAGCTGCGAGGGACGGTCAGCCGCTCACGTCTCGCAGACGGCGAGCTGCTCCAGGACGGCGACGTCGTCGCCTCCACGCCCGAGCAGCGAGCGGCCGCGCCGGCGCGTGAGGTCTCGCTGCGCCTCGACGCCCATCGGGTCGTCGCGGGCCGCGTGGAGCCGGGGGACACCGTCGACGTCCTGGCGACCTACGGCAACGGGGCCGACGCCACGACCACACTCGTGCTCGGCGATGCCCACGTCATCGCGGTCGAGTCCTCCGACGACCGCATCGCCGGGTCCCGCACCGTCATCCTCACCCTGGCCCTCGACGAGCGCGCCGACACCGTCGCGCTCGCGCACGCCCTCGACGTCGCGTCGATCAACGTGGTGCGCACCACGACGGCCTCGCCGGGCGATGCGGTCGAGCCGTACACGCTCGGCGATGCCCCCGAGGCGCAGGACTCGTGAACGCCGAGCGCTACGTCGTCCTCGGCCTCGCCCGGCCACGCGCTCCCTGGTTCAGCGAGATCTCGCGCTGGGCGACCTCGGCGGCCCTGCCCATCGAGTTCGTCAAGTGCCTCACGCCGGAGGAGGTCGCGGCACGCCTCGCGAGCGGACGTCGGTGGTCGGCGCTGGTCGTCGACGCGTCCTCTCCCGGCGTCGATCGGGACCTCCTCGACGTCGCCTCCCGCGCCGGGACCGGGACGATCGTCGTCGCCGATCCGCGCTCCTCGCGCGACTGGGTCGATCTCGGGGCACGTGCGGTGCTCCCCTCCGACTTCGACCGCGACCAGCTCCTCGCCGCCCTCGCCGAGCACGCCCGCCCGGTGGCGTCCACCGGCCCGACCACGACGGACGCACCGCTCGCCCCTCTCCCACCGTGGCAGGGGCGGCTCGTGGCGGTGACCGGTACTGGCGGCACCGGTGCCTCCACGGTGGCGGCCGTCCTGGCTCAGGGACTCGCCACGTCCGCGAGCGACGCGCGGATGGTCCTGCTGGCCGACCTCTGCCTCGACGCGGACCAAGCCGTCCTCCACGACACGGTCGACGTCGTGCCCGGCCTCCCCGAGCTCGTCGACGCCCACCGCCTGGGACGCCCCGACGTCACCGAGGTCCGCCACACCTGCTTCGCCGGCAGCCCCGAACGCCCGTACGACCTCCTGCTCGGTCTCCGTCGCCACCGCGACTGGACGGCCCTGCGGCCGCGCGCCGTCCAGGCTGCGCTGCACAGCCTGCGGCATGCCTACCGCCACGTCGTCGTCGACGTCGACCCCGAGGTCGAGGGTGAGAGGGAGACCGGGTCCCACGACGTCGAGGAGCGGAACCTCCTCGCCCGCAGCGCTCTTCGGGAGGCCGATGCCGTGCTCCTCGTCCTTCGACCGGACGTCGTCGGGCTCCATCGGGGCGCACGACTCGCACGGGAGATGCTGGCGTTCGGGGTGCCGCCCGAGCGGATGGTGCCGATCGTCAACCGCATCGGCCGCTCGCCCCGCCACCGCTCCGAGATCACCGCGACGTTCGCCCACCTCGTCGGCGATGGCGCCGACGGGATGGCCAGTCCCACGTTCCTCGCCGAGCGCCGACGCCTGGACGACCTCGTGCGCAGCGGCGGCGCCTGGCCCGCACCGCTGGGGCGGCTGCTCGCCGACACGGTGTCGGCGGTGACGACGGAGGCGTCCCGATCCGGCGCGGCGACGTCCGACGTGCCGGAGCGCATCGTGCCGGGGAGCCTCGGCACCTACGCCGACCTGGAGACCGACGCCTCGTGACGACCACCCGACCTGAGGCCGCGCCCGGCGTGGGCGACAGCCCGCTCCTCGAGATCGAACGACGGGTCGCCGAGCGGGCCAAGGACCTGGCGATCGACCTCGATCGGCACGATGCCGAGGCGTCGCTGCGCCGGCTCGTCAACGAGGAGATCACCACCTGGGCGGACGACTACGAGCGCGGTCGCCGTCACCACCCCCTCGCCGACCCCGAACGCGTCGCCGAGCGGGCGCTGCGCAACATCGCCGGCCTCGGCCCCCTCGGACCGCTGCTCGCCGACGAGGACGTCTGGGAGATCATGGTCAACGCCCCCGATGCGGTCTTCGTCAAGCGCCACCGGGGGCACTCCGGCTACCACGACGAGGTCTTCCACGACGACGAGCACGTGATCCGGGTGCTCACCAAGATCCTCGACGGGTCGGCCGGCGCCCACCGCAAGCTCGACCCCACCGAGGGGCTCCAGGACGCGCAGCTCGACGACGGCGCCCGCCTCCACATCGTCCACGGGGACGTCAGCCGCGGCGGCCACGTCATGGTGAACATCCGCAAGTTCACGGGTGTCCCGTTCTCCGACCTCCGGGAGCTCGTCGAGCGCGGCACGCTCTCTGAGCAGGCGGCGACGTTCCTCGCGGCCTGCGTGCGTTCCCGCCTGTCGATCGTGTTCGCCGGCGCACCGGGAGCGGGCAAGACGACCCTGCTCTCCTGCTGCGCCGCCGAGATCGATCCGTCGCTGCGGGTCGTGATCGCCGAGGAGGTCTTCGAAGCGGACGTCCCGGTGGCGAACGTGGCGAGCATGCAGACGCGCCCCGCCCGCGCCGACCGCCCGGCGGTCGACCTCCGGCGGCTCGTCGCCGGGTTCCTGCGGATGGCGCCGGACGTCGCCATCGTCGGCGAGGTCCGCGATCGCGAGGCGCTGCCGCTCCTCCTCACGCTGTCGTCCGGCGTGAAGGGGTTCACCACGATCCACGCAGGGTCGTCGCGCCAGGCCCTGACCCGCCTGCGGTTCGTCGCCCAGCTCTCCGACACCGGGCACGACCTGACGGTCGCCAGCCTCACCGCCCTCGTCACCGAGGCGGTCGACCTGGTGGTGCACTCCGCGAGGCGACCCGGAGGTCCCGTCGTCACGTCGATCCTCGCCGTGGAGGACCTCACCGCGGCTGCCGACGCGGGCCACTTCACCACGACCGAGCTGTTCCACCGGCGGCCGGAGGACGATCGCCTGGTGTGGACCGGCCACCTCCCGGTCCGCGCGTCGCGGGCACTGGCCGACACCGGCATCTCCGTCCGCGAGCTCCTCGACGACGGGGACGGACGATGACCCTGGTCGTCGCCTCGGCCGCCGCGCTCGGCACCTTCTACCTCGTCACCGCCACGTGGTTCGGGTGGACCGGCCTCCGTCCTGCACCTCACCCCGCCCACCGAGGACGAGCACGGCGCGTGCGTCCGGACGAGTGGCTGGTGCAGGCCGGGCTGGCCGATGTGCGCACCACCCAGTTCGTCGCGGCCACGATCGCGGTGGGTCTCGCTGCGGCAGCCGTCGGGGGCGCGCTCCTCGGCGGCGTCGCGCCGGCGGTCGCCACCGGCATCCTCGCCGCAGGCACACCGTTCGCGTCCTACCGGCGGCGGCGCCAGCACCGGCTCGACCTCGCTCGCGACGCGTGGCCGCACCTGATCGAGGAGATCCGGCTCCGTGTCGGGTCCCTCGGCCGGTCGATCCCCCAAGCGCTCTTCGAGGTGGGCGAGCGGGGCCCGGTCGAGATGCGCCCCGCGTTCGAGGCGGCGCACCGCGAGTGGCTGCTGACCACGGACTTCGAGCGCACCACAGCGGTGCTCAAGGACCGCCTGGCGGACCCGACGGCCGATGTGGTGTGCGAGACGCTCCTCGTCGCGCACGCCCTCGGGGGCTCCGACGTGGGCGAGCGCCTCGCGGCGTTGGTCGAGGACCGCATCCTCGACCTCCAGGGACGCAAGGACGCCCGCGCCAAGCAGGCGGGCGCGCGGTTCGCCCGCCGCTTCGTCGTCCTCGTCCCCGTCGGGATGGCCCTGGCCGGCATGCAGGTCGGCGACGGCCGGGCGGCGTACGCGTCGGCCGCCGGCCAGGCCGTCGCCCTCGTCGCCATCGGCCTCGTCGCGGCGTGCTGGTGGTGGGCAGGCCGCGTCATGCAGCTCCCCGAGCCGGAGCGGGTGTTCTCGTGACGACCCTCCTCCTCTTCGTCGTGGCCTGGGTCGGCGGAGCGCTCGCGCTGTCCGAGATCCGGTGGTTCCGACGAGCCCGCCTGGTCGATCGCCTGTCGCCCTACTCGCCGAGCAGCGCGCGCACCTCGACCCGCAGCTCCGTCTCGGTCGAGTCCGTCGTGGACGTGGTCGGGCCGCTCGCCCGATCGGCGGGCGCAGCAGTCTCGCGCGCCGTCGGCGTCGACGACGACCTCGCGACCCGGCTGCATCGCCTGCACTCCGCCGCCGATCCCACGGCCTTCCGAGTCCGCCAGATCGGGTGGTCCGTCGCCGCTCTGGGCGCGGGTGCCGCCGCCACCGTCACGTTGGGGCCACCGCCGGCCCTCGCCGCCGTCCTGCTGCTCGGCCTCCCCGTGCTGGCCGTTCTGATCCCCGAGCAGCAGCTGGCGACGGCGCTCTCGACCCGGCGACGGCGACTCGTGCTCGAGCTGCCCGTCGTGGCCGAGCAGCTGGGCATGCTGCTCTCGGCCGGCTACTCGCTCGGCAACGCGCTCGGACGACTCGCCGAGCGCGGCCACGGACCGTCCGCCGAGGACCTGCGTCGAGCCTGCGCCCGGATCCGCTACGGGACCGGCGAGATCGAGGCGCTGCGCGAGTGGGCCGCCGCCGCGCGCGTCCCCGCGGTCGATCGGCTCGTCGCCATCCTCGCCCTGAACCGCGAGGCCGGCGACCTCGGCCGCTTCATCTCCGAGGAGGCCCGGGCGATCCGGCGCGACACGCAGCGCGACCTCGTCGAGACCATGGAGCGGCGCGCTCAGCAGGTGTGGATCCCGGTGACCGTCGCCGCCCTCGTCCCCGGGACGCTCTTCCTCGTCGTCCCCTTCCTCGACGCCATGCGCCTGTTCACCACCTCGTGAACCGTCCACCTCACGAAAGGAGCCCACGATGATCGGGCTGCTCACCCACCTCTCGATCCGACTCGCCCGTTCGACCCCCGCTCGACGGGTCGCTGCGGCGCTCGGCGACGACCGGGGCGAAGGCGTCATCTCCGCCGCGATCGCCGTCCTGATCATGGCGTTCCTCGGCGCCGCGATGTGGGTGGGGTTCGACGCCATCTGGGGCGACGCCGAGACCAACATCGGTGACCAGGTCGACCAGATCGGGCGCTGACGGTGCCGCCGGCCGCCGACGAGCGGGGCGCCGGGCTCATCGGGACGATCGCGGCGTTGTCCGTGTTCCTGGTGCTCCTCACGTTCGCCGTGCAGCTGCTGTTCAACCTGTATGCGACCTCAGCGGTGACGGCGGCCGCGTACGACGCGGCGACGATGGTCGCGTCGGGATCGGTGGACGCCGACGATCCCGCCGACCTCGGCACGGCCGTCCGCTCCGCCGAGGAGCACGCCCGGTCCCTGCTCGGCGACTACGGCGACCGGGCCACCTTCGACTGGGACCTCCGCGACGACCGAGTGCGGCTGTCGGTCGAGGTCGACCACGCACGCGTGGCCATCTCGCCGGTGCTCGGCGCGTTCGGGCTGAACCGCGTCGAGCGGTCGGTCGAGGTGCGGGTGGAGAGGCCGCGGTGACGGCACTGCGAGAGCGTCTCGCGGGGCTGCGCCACGACGACCGGGGCCAGGTCGCCGGCATCGAGGTGCTGCCGTTCGGCTTCCTGATCTTCGTCGTCGGCGTGCTGCTCCTGGCCAACGCGTGGGCGGTCGTCGACGCCAAGCTCGCGGTCACGGCGGCCGCCCGCGAGGCGGCACGCACCTACGTCGAAGCACCCGACGAGTCCACGGCTGCGACCTCGTCGCACGCAGCGGCGCTCGATGCGCTGACCGGTCAGCGTGGCGGCGAGACCCTGGACCTGCGCATCAGCGTCGACGGCGGCTTCCGCAGGTGCGCCCTCGTCACCGCGCAGGTGCGGGTGGACGTCCCCGCCGTGGGGTTGCCGTTCATCGGCGGGTTCGGCCGCACGTTCGAAGTCGCCGCGACCCACTCCGAGATCGTCGACCCCTATCGCTCCGGCCTGCCCGGTGAGGCCGACTGTGGCTGAACGCGCCCACCGGGACCGCGGGTCGGTGCTGCTGCTCTTCCCCGCCGCGTTCCTCATCGTGCTCGTGCTCGGCTCGATCGCGATCGACGCCGGCGTCGCCTTCATGCGCCAGCGCGAGCTCGCCACCGCGGCCTCCGCGGCGGTCAACGACGGTGTCGCGCTCGCCACCGCCGACGCCCTCGAGCGCGGCGACGGCGTGCGGATCGACCATGCCCGCCTCGAGGCGGCCGTCGTGGCGTCGCTCGATCGGCGCGGCGTCCTCGCGACGCTCACCGCTCCCCCACAGGTGCGGATCGTCGACAGCGACCTCGTCGAGGTCACCCTTGTCGCCCGCGCCGACTACGTCATTGCGCCCGCGCTGCCCGGCGGCCGCGACGGCATCGACGTGCGGGCCACGGCCACGGCGCGCCTCGTCGTCGACGACGGCTGATGCCGGGTCAGCTCTCCCGCAGGTAGGTGAGGACGGCGAGCACCCGGCGGTGCTCCTCGCCCGTGGGCTGCAGGTCGAGCTTGGTGAAGATGTTGCCGATGTGCTTCTCGACCGCCCCGCCGCTGATGACCAGCTGGTCCGCGATCGCCGGGTTCGAGCGGCCCTCGGCCATCAGCGCCAGCACCTCCCGCTCGCGTGGCGTCAGCCGCGACAGCGGCCCGGCGTTGCGGCGCTGCACGAACAGCTGCGCCACCACCTCGGGGTCGAGCACCGTGCCCCCCGACGCCACCGTCTCGATCGCCGACTCCAGCGTGTCCAGGTCCTCCACCCGGTCCTTCAGCAGGTAGCCGGCACCGCCCAACCCGTCGGCCAGCAGCTCGGCGGCGTAGGACTCCTCCACGTACTGCGACAGGACGAGCACCGGCGTCCCCGGCCGCCGCCGGCGGGCCTCGATCGCCGCCACCAGCCCGTCGTCGCGGTGGTTCGGCGGCATGCGCACGTCGACCAGCGCGAGGTCGGGCTCCAGCTCCACCACGGCGTCGACCAGCGACGGCCCGTCGCCCACGGCGCCGATCACCTCGTGGCCGAGCTCCGGCAGCAGCCGGGCCAGGCCCTCACGCAGCAGGACCGAGTCGTCGGCGATCAGGACGCGCACGGGATCCTCGCCACCAACCGGGTCGGCCCACCGGCCGGGCTCGACACGTCGAGCCGCCCGCCGAGCGCCTCCACCCTGTCGGCCAATCCGCTCAACCCGTGGCCCGGCAGCACCGTCGCCCCGCCCGCACCATCGTCCTCGACCTCCACCACCAGCTCCTCACCGTCGCGTCGCACCGACATGATCACCCTCGTCGCCTGCGCGTGCTTGGCCACGTTGGCCAGCGCCTCCGAGGCGACGAAGTAGGCCGCGGTCTCCACCGGCTCGTCGAGCGGGCTGTCCGATCCCAGGCGCACGTCGACCTCGGTCGGCACCGGGCTGCGGGCCGCCATCGCGGTCAGCGCCGGCTCGAGCCCGCGGTCGGCGAGGATCGGCGGCGCGATCCCCCGCGACAGGGCGCGCAGCTCCTCCAGCGTCTCGGCCGCCTGGCGCCGGGCCTCGGCGATCGCCTCCCGGGCCGACTCCGGCGACGACTCCAATCGGCGCTCGGCCACGGCCAGGTCCATCCCCAGGCGGACGAGGCGCTGCTGCGGCCCGTCGTGCAGGTCGCGCTCGAGGCGGCGCAGCGACGCCACCTCGGCCTGCGCGGCCGCCGAGCGCGCGGTGTCGAGCTGGCGGACACGTTCCTCCAGCTCCCGCACCCGGGAGTTGTCGAGCAACAGTCGGGCGAGGCCCTCGTGCATCGCGGCGCACAACTGGATGACCGGCCGCAGGAGGGCCAGGCCCACGAGGCCCATCAGCAGGTACAGCACCGCCTCGGGGATGTCCCAGTTGAGGAGCTCGGGCAGCGTCGTGTTCTCCTCCGGCGGGCCGAAGTCCACGAACCCCTGCCAGAACCAGAACGTGAACCCGTTGAGGACGACGGCCCACATCGTCGTCGCCACCACGAACGTGGCCACCCCGAGCGGGAACGACACCACCCCGTGCAGCGCGTCGAGCCACGGCTGCGGGGTGCGCACCGCGAGCAACCAGCGCCGCCAGGCCGAGGTGCCCTCCGGCCGCCGGTAGAGACCGGGCTCGATGCGCTGGTGACCCCGGATCGTCACCACCTCCCGCTGCAGCGTGGCGAACACCCGGGCCAGCCCCAGCACGATCACCAGCACGGGCAGGCCGACGACGAGGACGATGAGCCCCGCCGACAGCGCCAGGCCGGTGACCATGGCGACGAACGACGCCAGCGTCAGCGGGAACTGGAGGAACACGTAGACGCTGTCGCGGCCGAGGCCTTCGAACCACCCGACGCACCGCTCGTCCTCGTCGTGGTGGCCGGGAGGCCCGGCGGGCGGCATGCGGACGTGCATCTCGGTCATGGTGGCATCGTCCGGGATCGCGGCCCCGGATGCGATGCGGCGCGCGGGCGTCCGATGGTGGGGCGCGCCCCACCGGGCCTACAGGTTCGCCATCCAGCGCTCGGCCCGGTCGATCCGGCGCTGGAGCTCGTCGACCGCGGCGTCGGCGATGCGCCGGATGCCGGCCTCCGCGTTGAGCCGCTGGTTGACCTCCTGGTGGGTCAGCCCCGTGTACCGCGCCAGCTGGCGGGCCAGGTCGGCGTTGATCGCCCGCAGCTCCCGCTTCACCTCTGCGACGGGCCGGCCGTCGAGCTGGACGAGACCTCGGCTGCGGCCCGGCGGCGGGGGCGGCGGCAGGTCGATCGGCACCGACGTGTCGATCTCGTCGTCGAGCAGCTCGGCGTCGGGGTCGGCGTCGAACACCGAGTACTGGTTGGACGAGTCGGTCACCTCGGCCGAGAGCACCTGGAACAGCGAGAGCTGCTCCTCCTCCCCCGGCAACTCGTCGAGCGCCGTCGGGTCCTCCTCCGGCCGCACCGGGCCCTCGCCCTCCTCCCAGTTGCGGCGCAGGCTGTGGCGGCGCTGCTCGGCGATCGTCGCCGCGTACTGCCGCAGGCGCGGGTCGTCGGGGATGAACACCCACGCTCGCTCCTGCGCTGCCAGCCCGCCGGTGTGGCGGACGAACCGTCCGACGACCTGGCGGAAGAACAGCTCGGTCCCCGTCGTCGTCGCGAACACGCCGAGGCGCAACCGGGGGATGTCGACGCCCTCCGACACCATCCGCACCGCCACGATCCACGGCAGGTTCCCCTCGGCGAACGCCGCGATGCGCGTCGAGGCGGTCGGGTCGTCGGACGTGACGACCATGGCCGTCACCCGGTGGCGCATCCTCAGCAGCTCCGCGATGCCCCGGGCGTGCTCCTGGTCCGTGGCGACGACGAGTCCGGCGGCGTCGGGCTGCTCGCGCCGCAGGTCCATCAGCCGGTCGTTGGCCTGGCGCAGCACGGCCGGCAGCCACTCGCTGTCGAGCGACAGGGCGGTCCGCAGGCGCTGCGACGACCGGGTCTGGTCCAGCGCGTCGTCGAAGCTCGCGGCGTTGAGCGTGCCGTCGGGGGCGCTCCACTCCATGAACCCACCGATGGCCGGGAAGTACACGGGCCGGACCACCCGCCGATCCTCGAGCGCGGCCGCGTAGCCGTAGTCGAAGTCGGCCACCGCCTCGTCGTTCACGTAGTTGACGAACGGGATGGCGTGGGTGTCGGAGCGGAACGGCGTCCCCGACAGCGACAGGCGCTGAGGTGCGCCCTCGAAGGCCCGCCGGATCGCCGTGCCCCACGCCCGCTCGTCGCCGGCGTGGTGGAGCTCGTCGAGCACGACGATGCACCGGCCGCTGTGGCGACGGAGCGCCTCGGGGTTCGCCGCCACCTGCTGGTAGGTCACCGCGATCCCGTGCATGTCCCGCGGCAGCTGCCCGCCGGCGGACGACCACGCCGGCTCGAGCTGGATCCCGAGGCGCGCCGCGGCACGCGCCCACTGCACCTTCAGGTGGCTCGTGGGGGCCACGACGACGACCTGGTGACGAGGCTCCCGGGACAGGTGCTGGAGCACGGCGGCGAGGGCGAAGGTCGTCTTGCCGGCGCCCGGGGTCGCGACGGCCAGGAAGTCGGGGCCGTCGTGCTCGGCCAGGCGATCTAACGCCTCCTTCTGCCAGCGGCGAAGCCGGATCGAGCGGGACATCGGCCGACCCACGATAGTGGCGAGCGGCCACGGCCCATCCGTGTGCGTCATGTCGTTTCATTGCCTCTTGACTCTCCACATGCCAGCCGACACCATGGCGGTCGTGCCCGACGACCGCTCCATCGAGGTGGACGCCACCGGGGACCGTCCGACGGTCACCAAGACCGCCCGCGGACCAGCCGCCCGCCGGCTGCGGGTGGAAGCCGCGGCCCTCACCGCGGCACGCCACCCCGGCGTGGTGGCCGTGGTGGGCGACCTGCCGACGACCTCCGACGACGGCACGGTCGTCCTGCGCACCCGGTTCGTCGGCTCCCGCACGCTGGCCACCCTCGGTCCGGTCGAGCCCTCCCGTGCCGCGGCGCTCATCGCCTCGCTGGCCGCGACGGTCGCCGACCTGCACGACCTCGGCATCGTCCACCGCCGCCTCACCGCCGACCACGTCGTGGTCGCCACCGACGGTCGACCCGTCCTCTGCGGGTTCGCCGAAGCTGCGCAGGTCGCACGGCCGGGCGCAGCCACCGCGGACGACGTCGCCCAGCTCGGGGAGCTCCTCCGCACCCTCGTCGCCGACGCGCCGACCGAGCTCGAGGAGCCGCCGGCGCGACGACTCACCCGTCGCCGATCCGATGCCCACGTGCGCGGGGCGCTGCTCAACCTCGCCGACCAGGCGACCGCCGACGAGTGGATCCGGCGCCCCACGGCCCGCCAGTTCGCCGCCGCCATCTCGACCACCGTCCCCGGGGCCACCCTGCCCCCTCCCCCGCACGCGCTCCCGGGCCCGTCCTCCACCCCCACCACCCCGGCGGGCCCGGTCGCCCGGCGCCGCCGCAGCGAGCACCACCCCGAGGAGGATCCGGTCGCCCCTCCTCGCACCCCGCCCTCGCTGCGGCGGCCCGGGCTCCTCGTGGGCAGCGCCCTCGGCACCGTCCTCCTCGTCGGCCTCGCCGTGCCCCTGTCACTCGGCGGTGCCGACGGCACGCCGCCGCCGCCGACCGCACCTCCGGCCTCCACCACGACGACAGACGCGGCGATCGCCCACCCGGCCGTCTCGCCGACCACCACCACCGCCTCGCCTCCCCCGCTCGACCTCGCCGGCGCCGCGGGGTGCGCCACCGTGCCCGGCACCTCGCTCGCCGCCACCGCCAGCGGGCAGCCGTGCACCGCGGCCGTCGCCTTCGAGGCCGGGCGGCTCACCATCGACGGCACGGCCTTCGACATCGGCGTCGACCCGGCCGCGATCGCGCTCGGCGACCTCACCTGCCGGGGCGAGGTCGAGCTGGCTGTCGTCGACCTCACCACCGGCGACGTCGCCGTCTTCGAGCGCTGGGCCCGCCCGGGCGAACCGGTCCAGGGCGCGACGGTCGCTCGCATCGACTCCCCTCGCCAGATCGTGGCCGAGCCGCTCGGCGACGGCTGCCACCGACTCGCCGTCCTCGACACGTGGGGCATCCGCCACGTCGTCGACACCCAGGAGGACCTCCCGTGACCCACCCCCTCGACGTGCACCGGCTCACCGCCGTCGGCACGCTGCTCGCCGCCCTCGCCGTGCTCGCAGCCAGCGACGGGGCCATCCCCTCGGCTCCGCTCGACCCGTCGTCGTGGCCGTCGTGGTGGGCCTCCACCGACCCGGCGCTCGCCGTGGGAGCCGTCCTGCGGGCCGGTGCCACCGGCGCCGCCGGCTACCTGCTCCTCGTCACGGTCCTCGACCTGCTCGCCTCGGCGGTGGGCCTGCACGCCCTGGCGCGCCTGGCCCGCCGCATGGCACCGGCGGCGTGGCGGGCAGTGGTCCTCCGTCCCGTCGCAGCGGGTGCGCTCGCGCTCCCCGTCCTGGCCGCGCCGGGCGTCGGGCCGTTGCTGCCGACGCCCGCGTCGGCCGAGGGCGCTGCGCCCGAGTCCGCCGACGCCGATCGCCCGGTCCTGACGATGACCTGGGCCGGGTCACCCGACGCCCCACCGACGACTCTCGACCCCACGCCGCCGAGCACCGCTCCCGCACCGCCGGACGTCGACGCCACGACGACCACGACCGCGCCTCGGCCACCCATCGACGTCCCACCACCCACCATCTCGATGCTCCCCCCGCCGACCACGAGCCCACCTCCCGCCACCGACGTCCCCGAGCCTGCGCCATCGACCGCCCCGGCCCACCCGGCCGAGGAGCGCGCCGACGATCGGCCGGCCGACGCCGGGTCGGCCGACGGCCACCACGTCGTGGTCCGAGGCGACTCGTTCTGGCGGATCGCCGAGCGGCACCTCCGCGCTGCGCACGGGCGCGAGCCGACGAGTGCCGAGGTCGGGGCCTACTGGCGGCGCCTGATCGCGGCGAACGAGGATCGCCTCCCCGCGCCGGGCAACCCGGACCTGATCTACGCGGGGATGCGGCTGGTGCTCCCCGCCGTGTGAGCGAGACCGCTACGAGGCGGTCGACTCGTCGTTCTCGCCTGCGAGCCCCATGACGGCCAGCCGGCGCGCCGCCTGGGCGACGTCGATGCCGAGGATGCAGGCGATGGCCCGCAGGTCGTCGCGGCGGATCGTGAGGACCCGACCGTTGAAGTCCTGGCGCTCGACCTGGATCATCGTGAGGAACCGGTTGAGCATCTCGGCTTCGGGCCCGGTGAGGGTGTCGAGCCGGGTGAGGTCGATGGTGATGGCGGCCTGCGGCTCGGGCACCTGACCGGTGAGGTCGACGACCGCGCCGTCCTGCTCACGCTGGAAGCCGGGGCCGTCGTCGCGCGGCAGGAGCTGGTCGACCGGCACGTTGTAGAAGCGGGCCAGCCGCTGGAGCCGGGGCACCGAGATCGCCCGCTCGCCGCGCTCGTAGGCGCCGAGCACCGAGGCCTTGAACTCCTGGTTCGACTCGGCCTCGACGTCCTGGAGGGACATGCGCTTCTGGCGGCGGATCGCCCGCAGGCGCTCGCCCACGCGACGGCCGTACTCGGCGTTCACACCCTCCGAGCCCACGGGCTCGCTCTCGGTCGACATCGTTTGCTCCACTCCCGAGCGGCTCGGGCTCCCCACCCGCGGAGGGCCGCTCGTACGCTGTCAGGTTAACCGCGTTGCGTGACAGGATCAATCACAGAGTGCGGTCGATCAGCCGGCTTGACGCACCGATCCACCGCGCAACGCTGTCATCAGCGCACCTGCGGTCACCGCAGCGGTCTCCGCGCGCAGGATGTGGTCGCCGAGAGCGACGGCATCGCCCGCCACGTCCCGCTCGGCATCGCTCCACCCGCCCTCCGGGCCGACGAGCACCACGGTGTCGTCGGCACGCAGGGTGCGCCCACCACGATCGGCCCGGACCGAGTGCGGGAGGGCGGCCGCCACGGCGATCTCGTAGGGACCGTCGATCTCCGGCAGGTAGCAGCGGCGGCACTGCATCGACGCCTCCCGCGCGATGCGCGCCAGGCGCTCCAGCTGCCGCGCCGCCCGCTCCCCCTCCCACCGCACGACGGAGCGCTCCGCCTGGAGGACGAGGATCCGGTCGATGCCGAGCTCGGTCAGCTTCTGGACCACCCACTCGGGCCGGTCGCCCTTCACGGGCGTGAACGCCACCGTCAGCGACGGCGAGCGGCGGGCCACGTGGTGCACGTCGTCCTCGGGCTGGATCGGCACGCCGTAGCGACACCGCCGCCACCGGCCGTGACCGTCGGACACCGTGAGCGGGTCACCGGCGCGCACCCGCAGCACCCGCTCGAGGTGGTGGCGGTCGTCGGCGCCGATGGCGGGACGTGCGATGTCGTCGACGAAGACGTGCGGACCGCTGCGACCGTCGGGCCCGAGCTCCGCCTGCTCCTCGCCCGCCATCGCTACTTGAACGCCGACTTGATCTTGGCGAAGAAGCTCTCGTCGGCCGGCGTGACGACGTCCCCGGTGGCCGCGGCGAAGCGCCGGAGCAGCTCCTCCTGGTCGTCGGTGAGCTTCGTGGGCACGTCGACGGCGATCTTCACGAGCAGGTCGCCCCGCCCCCGACCGTCGACCGACGGCACGCCGCGGCCGCGCAGCCGGAAGACCCGCCCCGGCTGGGTGCCCGGTGGGACGACGAGGTCCTCCTCGCCGTCGAGGGTCTCGAACGGCAGGTGCGTGCCGAGCGCGGCCTGCGGCATCGAGACGTGCAGCTCGTGCATCAGGTCGTTCCCGACCCGCTCGAAGCGGTCGTCGGGTCGCACGTCGAGGTGGACGTAGAGGTCGCCCGCACCACCGCCCCGAGGCCCGACCGCACCGCGCCCCGTGAGGCGCAGGGTGCTCCCGGTGTCGACACCGGCGGGGATGTCGACGGTGTAGGTCTTCTCGACGACGCGCCGGCCCTCGCCGCCGCACATCTCGCACGGGCTGGCCACGACCTGTCCGGTGGCGCCGCAGGTGTTGCACGGTCCGGCGGTGACGACCTGACCCAGGATCGACTGGCGGACCCGGCGGACCTGGCCGCTGCCCCCGCAGTCCCCGCAGGTGGAGACCGACGTGCCCGGCGTGGCGCCGGTGGCCTCGCACGACTCGCAGGCGACGGCGGTGCGCACCGACACGTCGGTCTGGCAGCCGAACACCGCGTCGCGGAAGTCGATCGTCGCCACGGCTTCGAGGTCGGGGCCTCGCGCCGGGCCGCTCGGGCCCCTCGTCCGACCCGCTCCCCCGAACGGGCCACCACCACCGAAGAAGGCGTCGAAGATGTCGCCGAACCCGCCGGCGTCGAACGGTGCCCCACCGGCCGCGCCGCCCACGCCGGCCTCGCCGAACTGGTCGTAGCGGGCCCGCTTCTCGGGATCGGACAGCACCTCGTAGGCCCGGGCGACCTCCTTGAACTGCGCCTCGGCCGCCGGGTCGGCGTTGGTGTCGGGGTGCAGCTCGCGCGCCTTACGGCGGTAGGCCTTCTTGATCTCGTCGGCGGTGGCGCCGCGGCTGACCCCGAGCGCCTCGTAGTAGTCGGACATCAGCCCTCGCTCAGGCGGTGACCGAGCCGCTGGCTGACGACAGCGACGGCGGCCAGAGCCTGCGGGTAGTTCATGCGGGTGGGACCGAGCACGCCGATCGTGCCCACGCCCTCGCCGTCGACCTGGTACGGCGCGACCACGAGCGAGCACTCGGCGAGCGGCTCGACGCCGGTCTCGGAGCCGATGGCCACGCTGAGGCCCCGGTCGAGGACGTCGCGCAGGAGCGACACGACGACGATCTGCTGCTCGAGGATGGTGAGCACCTGGCGGATGGTGTCGACCGCGTCGAACGAGCCGGCCATCTGCGAGGTGCCGCCCACGAACACGGAGTCGGGCTCGTTCTCGTGGACGCCGAGCGCGGCGCGGGCGGTGTCGACCAGCCGGTCGACGGCCGCGTCGCCCGACGGGGGCACGACGGAGAGGCCCGCGAGCGGCGAGCCCCTCAGGTGCTCCTGGAGGTGCGCCGAGGCCCGGTCGAGCACGACCTCGTCGACGTCCTCGTCGAGCTCGAGGGTGTGCTTGTGGATCGCCCCGTTGGAGAGGACGGCCACCTCCATCACCACCCGCGGCGTCAGCGCGACGAGCTGGATGGACCGGACCGTGGCGATCTCGTGGGGCGGACCGACGACGACGGCGGCGTGGTGCGTGATGTTGGAGAGGAGCCGCGACGTGTCGGCGAGCATCGACTCGAGCTCGCCGTGGGCCCGGGCGAAGAACTGCCGGACCTGCTGGGTCTCGGCGCTGCCGAGCGGGCCGGGCTGGGCGATGTTGTCGACGAAGAACCGGTAGCCCTTCTCGGTGGGGACCCGGCCGGCGGACGTGTGCGGCTGCACCAGGTAGCCCTCGGCCTCGAGCACCGCCATCTCGTTGCGCACAGTCGCCGGCGACACGGCGACCGACGGGTCGCGTGCGACGTGCCCGGAGCCCACGGGCTGGGCGGTGTCGATGTACTCCTCCACCACGGCGCGCAGGATGGAGGCCTTGCGTTCGTCGAGCATCGGGCGGGACCCACCTCCTCCGTCGCATCCCGGGGTCGGCACGGATTCGCACTCGATGATACCGAGTGCCAACGCACGGGCCGAGGCAGCGCCGTCCGCTCAGCTCGACGGCGAGCTCGGGGTGAGGTGGTGGGGCGCGGCCCAGGAGTGGAGCACCTGGACGTAGTTGGTGCGCTCGAACGCCGCGGCGTCGCCCGAGGTGGCGGTGGTCGCGCTCCCCCGCAGCTGGTCGGTCGACTCGTACTCGTGGTCCTCCAGCCACGCGACCAGCTGTGACTCCACCGTGCGCAGGTGCGACGCGCCGTTCCGGAGCAGCGCCGAGGTGAGCATCGCCACGTCGGCCCCGGACATGAGGGCCTTCACGACGTCGGTGCCCGAGTGCACGCCCGTGGTCAGCGCGAGCGACACGTCGGGGCCCAGCTGGGGGCGCAGGATCGCCATCCACCGCAGCGGCAGCCGCATCTCGCCCGGATGGCTCAGCTCCACCCTGTTGACCACCTCGAGGGACTCGAGGTCGAGGTCGGGTTGGTAGAAGCGGTTGAACAGCACCAGCCCGTCGGCGCCGGCGTCGACCACCCTGGCCGCGAAGTTGGCCATGGCCGAGTAGTGCGGGCTGAGCTTCACCGCCACGGGGATCGACACCGCGGTCCGCACCGCCTCGACGATCTGGAGGTCCCGGTGCTCCATGGCGGTGGCGTCCAGCGTCGGGTCGGCGGCCAGGTGGTACAGGTTCAGCTCCAGCGCCGCCGCGCCGGCCCGCTCCAGCAGCGAGGCGTGCCAGGTCCAGCCGCCGGGGCTCGTGGCGTTCAGGCTGGCGATCACCGGCACCTCGCAGCGCGCCGCCAGCGACTCGAGCGTGGCGAGGTAGCGGTCCGTGGTCGTCATGTAGGCGTCGTCGACGTCTGGGAAGTAGTCGAGCGCCTCGGCGAAGTGCTCCGAACCCGCTTCCAGCGCCCGGGTCAGCTCCACCTCCTCGTGGACGATCTCCTCCTCGAACAGCGACGGCATGACGATGGCCGCCGCGCCGGCCGCCTCGACCTGGAGGGCGCTGTCGACGTGGCCGTTGAGCGGCGACGCCGAGGCGACGATCGGCGTCCGCAGGTCGAGCCCCAGGTAGCGGGTGGTGAGGTCCATCGGTCAGCCCTCCCGGCCGGGGTCGGCGGTCGTGTCGGCCATCCCGGGCACCTCGTCGTCGTGGTCGAGGTGCGGGATCGTGCGCTCCATCGACGCCAGCTGCGCGTAGTACCGCCACCGCTCGTCCACGTCGGCTTGGAGCAGCTCGCCCAGCTCACGGGCTCGCGCCGGGTCGGTGCGCTGGAGGATGGCGTAGCGGGTCTCGGAGGAGACGAAGTCGGTCACGGGGATCGACGGGGCCGACGAGTCGAGCCGGAACGGCTGGCCGTCCTCGATCTCGCTCGGGTGGAAGCGGTAGAGGGGCCAGTAGCCGCTCTTCACCGCGTCCTTCTGGTGGCTCATCGACGTCGACATGTCGATGCCGTGGGCGATGCACGTGCTGTAGGCGATGACGAGCGACGGCCCGGGCCAGGCGTCGGCCTCGAGGAGCGCCTTCGTCGTCTGCAGCTCGTTGGCCCCCATCGAGATCTGGGCGACGTACACGTTGCCGTAGGCCCGTGCGATCGCGCCGAGGTCCTTCTTCCCCGTGGCCTTCCCGCCGGAGGCGAACTTGGCGACCGCCGCCCGCTGCGTGGCCTTCGACGCCTGTCCGCCCGTGTTGGAGTACACCTCGGTGTCGAGGACGAGCACGTTGACGTTGCGGCCCGACGAGAGGACGTGGTCGAGCCCGCCGAAGCCGATGTCGTAGGCCCAGCCGTCGCCACCGATCAACCAGATGCTCTGGCGGACGAGGCTCCCGGCGATCGCGGAGAGCCGTCGGGCGTCGGCGGCGTCGTGGCCGCCGAGCTGACCGAGCCGCTCGACCAGCTGGTCGACGAGGCGCCGCTGCTCCCGGATCTGGGGTTCGGTCTCCTGCGGGTTGTCGAGGATCGCACGGACGAGGTCGGAGCCGATCGGCAGCTGGAGCCGCCCGAGGATCCCCCGCGCCACCCGGTCCTGGGCGTCGAGGCCGAGGCGCATCCCGAGGCCGAACTCGGCGTTGTCCTCGAACAGCGAGTTGCTCCACGCCGGTCCACGGCCCTCGTCGTTCGTGGTCCACGGCGTCGTCGGCAGGTTGCCGCCGTAGATCGACGAGCACCCCGTGGCGTTGGCCACGACCATCCGGTCGCCGAAGAGCTGGGTGGCCAGCCGGATGTACGGCGTCTCGCCGCATCCGGCGCAGGCACCGGAGAACTCGAACAGCGGCTGGAGCGCCTGGGAGCCCTTGACGTTGTCGTGCGGCAGCAGGTCGCGGTCGAGCTGGGGGATCTCGAGGAAGCGGTCCCACCGACGACGCTCGAGGTCCCGGTGGACCATCGCGGGCTCCATGTTGATCGCCTTGCGCCCGATCTCGGTCTTGCTCTTCGCCGGGCAGACGTCGACGCACACGCCGCAGCCGGTGCAGTCGTCCGGGGCGACCTGGATGGTGAGCCGGTGCCCGGGCAGGTCCTTCGACCGGAACGCCTTGTGGGGCACCTCCTCGGGCAGCCCGGCGGCGACGTCCTCGCCGAACACCTTCATCCGGATGGTGGCGTGCGGGCAGACCATCGCGCACTTGCCGCAGTCGATGCAGATGTCCGGGTCCCAGATGGGGATCTCCTTGGCGATCGACCGCTTCTCGTAGGCCGCCGTCCCGGTCGGGAACGTGCCGTCGACCGGCAGCGCGCTGACGGGGAGGAGGTCGCCGTCGCCCCGCATCAGCGCGGCGGTCACCCGTTCGACGAACTCGGGCGCCATCTCCGGTACGCCCGTCGCGAGCGTGCGCTCGCTGCTGGCCGCCGCTGGCACCTCGACGCGGTGGAGGTGCTCGAGAGCCGAGTCGATCGCTGCGAAGTTGCGCTCCACGACCGCACGTCCCCGACGGGCGTAGGTCGCCTCCACCGACTCCTTGATCTTGGCGACGGCGACGTCGGCGGGCAGCACGCCGGAGAGCTGGAAGAAGCACGGCTGCATCACGGTGTTGAGCCGGTTGCCCATCCCCGCCTCGGCCGCCACGGCGTAGGCGTCGATGACCCACAGGTCGATGTCCTTGTCGAGGATCTCCCGCTGCACCTCGGCGGGAAGGTGGTCCCAGACCTCCTCGGGACCGAAGGGCGCGTTGAGCAGGAAGGTCGCGCCGTGGCGCGCCGTGGAGAGCACCTTCACCTTCTCGAGGAGCCCGAACTGGTGGCACGCCACGAAGTCGGCACCGTCGATCAGGTAGGTGGAGCGGATGGGCTCGGGCCCGAAGCGCAGGTGCGAGACGGTGACCGAGCCCGACTTCTTCGAGTCGTAGACGAAGTACCCCTGGGCGAACAGGTCGGTGTGCTCGCCGATGATCTTCACCGAGCTCTTGTTGGCGCCGACGGTGCCGTCGGCGCCGAGGCCGTGGAACACCGCCTGCACCTCCCCGTCCGGCCGGGGGTGCGTGAACCCGGCGTCGATCGGCAGGCTGAGGTTCGTCACGTCGTCGTGGATGCCGACGGTGAAGTGGCGCCTCGGCCGGGCCGACGCCAGGTCGTCGAACACCGGCTTCAACATCGACGGGGTGACCTCCTTCGACGACAGCCCGTAGCGACCGCCGGTCACCCTCGGGGTCTGGCCGAACGGCGGCTCGGCGACGTCCATCGCCTCGCCGAGCGCTGCGACCACCGACAGGTACAGGGGTTCGCCGACCGCGCCCGGCTCCTTCGTGCGGTCGAGCACGGCGATCGCCCGGACCGTGGGCGGCAGGGCCGCGAGGAGCTGCTCGCTGGGGAACGGCTGGAACAGCCGCACCCGCACCATGCCGACCGGTTCGCCCGCCGCCACCAGCGCGTCGACGGTCTCCTCCAGCGCGCCCGCGGCCGAGCCCATCACGACGACGACCCGTTCGGCGTCCGGGGCGCCGTGGTACTCGACCAGCCCGTACCGCCGACCCGTCCGATCGGCCAGCTCGTCGAACACGTCCTGCACGATGCCGGGCACGGCGAGGTGGAACGGGTTCGATGCCTCGCGGGCCTGGAAGAACACGTCGGGGTTCTGCGCCGTCCCCCGCAGCACCGGCGAGGAGGGATCGAGGGCCCGGGAGCGGAACGCCGCGACGTCGTCGTCACGCACCAGCGCGGAGATGTCGTCGTCCCCGAGCAGGGCGATCTTGTCGATCTCGTGCGACGTCCGGAAGCCGTCGAAGAAGTGGAGGACCGGCACCCGCGACCGGAGGGTCGCAGCGTGGGCGACCAGGGCGAAGTCGTGGGCCTCCTGGACCGACCCCGCGGAGAGCATCGTCCAGCCCGTCGCCCGCGCGTGCATGACGTCGCTGTGGTCGCCGAAGATCGACAGGGCGTGCGTGGCGATCGAGCGTGCGGCGACGTGGATGACCGCCGGCGTCAGCTCGCCGGCGATCTTGAACATGTTCGGGATCATGAGGAGCAGCCCCTGCGACGCGGTGAACGTCGTCGCCAGCGCGCCCTTCTGCAAGGCCCCGTGGAGCGCTCCCGCAGCGCCCCCCTCCGACTGCATCTCGATGATGTCGGGCACCGCGCCCCACAGGTTCGGCCGGCCGGCCGACGCCCAGTCGTCGCTGTGCTCCCCCATCGGCGACGACGGGGTGATCGGGTACAGCGCGATCACCTCGCTCAGGGCGTAGGCGACCCGCGCCGCCGCCTCGTTGCCGTCGAGGCACTTCCATTGCTGATCCACTCTCGGCTCCCGGGGTCTCGGATCCACGGCAGACGACGCCAGCCGCACCCCCGAGCCTGACGATCGGGCGGCCCGCCGCACAGGGCCGGAGGTCCACGCCGAGCCGGGACCTCCGCGGGTGACCCCCCCCCCGATCAGCGGACCTCGTCGTAGCGGGCCAGCGCCTCCTCCCGCTCCGCGGCGTGGTCGACGATCGGCTCCGGGTAGTCGGCGTCGCCGAACAGGTCGGCCGGGGCCGTCCACGGCTCGTGGATCCGCCGGCGGTCCAGGTGCGCCAGCTCGGGCACCCACCGCCGGATGTAGTCGCCGTCGGGGTCGAACTTCTTCGACTGGGAGACCGGGTTGAAGATCCGGAAGAACGGCGCGGCATCGGTGCCGGTGCCGGCTACCCACTGCCATCCGTGCGTGTTGGACGCCAGGTCGCCGTCCACCAGGTGCTGCATGAAGTGGTGAGCGCCACGGGACCAGTCGACGTGCAGGTCCTTCACGAGGAAGCTCGCGACGACCATGCGGACCCGGTTGTGCACCCATCCCTCACCGAGCAGCTGGCGCATCCCGGCATCGACGAGCGGGTAGCCGGTGCGCCCCTCGGCCCACGCCGCGAAGCGCTCGTCGGCCCGTCGTCCGGCGTCGACACGCATCCGGCGCATCTTCTCCTGGTACGCCCGTCGCGTCGTGTCCGGGCGGTCGAGGAGGACGTCGGCGTAGAACTCCCGCCACGCCACCTCGGACCGGAACGTCTCCTCCCCCTCGGTGCGACCGAGTCGGTGGAGGATCTGCCGAGGGTGCAGGCAGCCCCACTTGAGGTAGGGCGACAGGCGGGACGTGGCGTCCTGCGCCGGCTCGTCCCGCAGCTCCCCGTACCGCTCCACGCGGTGCCGGAGGAACGTGTCCAGCCGACGGCGGGCCGCCGCCTCGCCGGGCTCCGGCAGGTCGGCCGCGACGTCGGGCCGGTCGGGCAGCGGGTCCGAGGCGATGCCGGTGACCGCCTCGAGGGACCTCGGGCGCTGCACCGGATCCGGCCACCCGACGTCGCGCCACGCCCGGTAGAACGGCGTGAACACCTTGTACGGCGCGTCGGTGCGGTTGACCACCGTGCCCGGCTCGACGGCGTAGGCGGAGCCGATCCGCTCGAGCGGGACCTCGTCGCCGTCGAGCACGCGCTCGACCTCCTCGTCCCGGCGGCGCCCGTAGGGGCCGTGATCCGCGGCGCAGACGACGGCGGACGCGTCGACCTCTCGTGCGGCGGACGGCACCACCTCCACGGGATCGCCGACGCGCACGACGAGGCGACCATCGAGATCGGCGGAGAGGGCGTCGAGGCAGCCGAGGAGGAACCAGCGACGGTTCGCCCCGGCCGGCTCCCACAGAGCGGGGTCGATCACGAACAGAGGGAGGACCTGCCCGCGGCGCGCCGCCTCGGCCAGCGCAGGGTTGTCCGCGAGGCGCAGGTCCCGTCGGAACCACATGACGGTGGGGCGCGTCACACCTCTCCTCGGTCCCGGCGTGCGGCGGCGACCAGTGCGGCGACGTCGAAGGTCGCACCGGCCAGCTCCTCCGACACGTCCCACAGCTCGCGCCCCTCGCCGCGATCCATGGCCGCTCGGACGAGCGGGAGCCGGACGGCGTCGCCCCGCACGAGCCACCGCGGCCCGTAGAGCTCGCCGGACGCAGCCTGCGGATCGGTGGCGGCGCGCAGCTGCGGCGCCGCGCCCTCCCTGGTGGTCATGCCAGAGGTGCGGGCCAGCAGGTGCCAGAACCGCTGGCTCAGACCGCCACCGGACTCCACCACGCTCGTGGCCTGCAGCTCGCTGTTGGTGAGACCCGGGTGCGCCGCGAGGCTGGCCACCGGCGCGTGGGCCGTGGCCAGCCGCCGGTGGAGCTCGACGGCGAACAGCAGGTTGGCGAGCTTCGACCGCCCGTAGCTGCCCCACGGGTCGTACCGGCCGGCGTCGAGGTCGCGATCGCGACGGACAGGACGGCCGACGTGGCGGGCGACGGAGGTGACCGTCACGACCCGAGCGGCCGGCGCAGCGAGGAGCAGCGGCATGAGAGATGCCGTGAGGGCGAAGTGCCCGACGTGGTTCGTGCCGAACTGCAGCTCGATGCCCTGGACCGTCCGCCGCTCGGGCACCCCCATGATCCCGGCGTTGTTGACGAGGAGGTCGACGCGTTCGTGCGCTGCGATGGTCGTGGCCGCCGCCGCGACCGACGACAGGTCGGCGAGGTCGAGCGGCACGATCTCGATCCGAGCACCAGGGTGGGCGTCCTCGATGGCCCGGCAGGCGCTCGTGGCCTTCTCGAGGTTCCGCGCCGCCATGACGACGTGCGCCCCGTGGGTGGCCAGCGCCCGCACGGTCTCGAGCCCCAACCCGCCGTTCCCGCCGGTCACCACGGCCACGCGGCCGCTCAGGTCGGGGATGTCCTCTTCGGTCCAGTTCTCGCCCACGGGTGCCCTCTCCCCTGCATCGACGTCATCGAACCGACCCCGGTCCAGTGTCACACCCCCTGCATAGGCTGGGGTGCAGGTGGTCGGGTCGTTCTTCCCCGGGTCCGGTCGCCTCGTTCGCCGGCGTCGGTGTCGGCCTGTGTGCGGCGATGGCGAGTGGGAGGTGGCGCCGGTGGTGCTGCTCGATGTCGGGGAAGCGGATGTGGGTCCGGTGGGTCCGGGTGTGGCGCTGTCGGCGTTGGCGCGGGCGGTGGATCTGCTCGGGGCGGTGGATCTCGATGCGTTGGATGCGCGGTCGGAGATGGGTCTGGTGCGTGACGTGGAGGTCCTGCGCCGCCGCCTCGACGCCGTGACCGATCAGCTGGCGGGGCACCTGGACGAGTCGCAGGCGTTCGCGGTCGACGGGTTGGCCTCCGCGGCGGTGGCGGTGCGCCACCTCGGCCGGTTGCCGCGCGGCGAGGCGCGGGCTCGGGTGCACTGCGCCCGGGTGCTGCGGGACCTGCCGGCGCTGGCCGCGGCGCACGCCGCGGGGGAGGTCCCGACCGCCCATGTGCGCGCGGTGGCACGGGTGGCCCGCAACCCGCGTGTCGTGGACCTGTTGCCGGTGATCGAGGACGTGATCGTGGAGATGGCACGGGACCACTCCCACGACGGGTTCTGTCGGTGGTTGCGGGAGTGGGAACGTCTCGTCGATGTCGACGGCACCGAACACGACGCCGAGACGTCCCACGCACGACGCAACGGGTCGGTGGTGGAGAACTACGACGGCGGGTTCACCCTCACCGGCGGGTTCGGCAACCTGCAGGGCGCCGCCGTCGCCGAGACCGTCGAGTGGTTCGCCCGTGCCGAGCTCCTCGCCGACTGGGCCGACGCCCGCGCCCGGCTCGGCGACGCCGCCACCGACGCCGACCTGCCCCGCACCGCCGCACAACGCGGCGCCGACGCCCTCGCCGCGATCTTCGCCCGCGCCCGCGCCCGCGCTGCGGTGACCAGTACGGCGGTGCCGCTGGTCAACATCGTCGTCGACCTGCACACCTTCGAGACCGCCCTCACCGGCGGCGAGCCGGCTGAAGCCCCGCAGGTGCCGCGGACGACCGGCCCGCGCGTGTGCCGCACCGTGTCGGGGGTGCCCCTCGCACCGTCCGACGTGGTCGCCGCGGCACTGGCCGGCCAGGTCCGCCGCGTGATCATCGACTCGAACTCCAACGTGATCGACCTCGGACGCCGCCGCCGCCTCTTCACCGGCTCGGCCCGCGAGGCCCCCGAGCTCACCAACACCCTCGCCCACCCCGACGGCCTCCGCTGCATCTGGAACGGCTGCCACCGACGACGCGACCTGCAGATCGACCACACCATCGACGCGAGCCGAGGCGGACCCACAGACCAAGCCAACGCCGCCGTCCTCTGCGACACCCACAACCGGCTCAAGAACCACGGCTGGCACCCCACCCGCGCACCCGACGGCACCTGGACCATCCACCGCCCCGACCGCACACCCACCACACCACCCGCATGACCGCGGGCGTGATGCGGACGCTCTCAGTCGTCGAGCTTCAGGGCGGAGATGAAGGCCTCCTGCGGGATGTCGACGCGCCCGATCGACTTCATGCGCTTCTTGCCGGCCTTCTGCTTCTGGAGGAGCTTGTTCTTCCGGGTGATGTCGCCGCCGTAGAGCTTCTCGGTGACATCCTTGCGGAACGCCTTCACGGTCTGGCGGGCGATGATCTTGCCGCCGATGGCGGCCTGGATCGGCACGTCGAACTGCTGGCGAGGGATGAGCTCCTTCAGCTTCTCGCACATCTTGCGCCCGTAGTCGTAGGCGAAGTCCTTGTGCACGATCATGCTGAAGGCGTCGACGGGGTCGCCGTGCAGGAGGATGTCGACCTTCGACAGCTGCGAGGCCTGGTAGCCGATGGGGTCGTAGTCGAGGCTGGCGTAGCCCTGGGTGCGGCTCTTCAGCTGGTCGAAGAAGTCCATGACGACCTCCGCCAGCGGGATCTCGTACTGCAGCTCGACCCGCTCGGGCGACAGGTACTCGAGGTTCTTCATCACCCCGCGCTTGCCCTGGCACAGCTCCATGACGGTGCCGGTGTAGGTCGACGGGGTGAGAATGGTGATCTTGAGGTACGGCTCCTCGATCCCCTCCATCTCACCCGGCGACGGCATCTCGCTCGGGTTGTCGATCTCCACGACCTCTCCCCCGGTGCGGATGACGCGGTACTCCACCGACGGCGCCGTGGCGATGAGGCTCAGATCGAACTCGCGCTCCAGGCGCTCACGGACGATCTCCATGTGCAGCAGGCCGAGGAAGCCGCAGCGGAAGCCGAAGCCCAGCGCCCCGGACGTCTCGGGGACGTAGGTGAAGCTGGCGTCGTTCAGACGCAGCTTCTCGAGGGCGTCACGCAGGTCGGAGAACTCGTCCCCCTCGACCGGGTAGAGGCCGCAGAAGACCATCGGCTTCGGCTCCTGGTAGCCCTCGAGCGCCGAGGGCGCCGGCTTCGACGCCGACGTGACCGTCTCGCCGGAGCGGGCCTCGCCGACGTCCTTGATCCCGGCGATGAGGTAGCCGACCTCGCCCGGTCCGAGGCTCTTCACCGCGGTGGGTTCGGGGCGCCGGACACCGACCTCGTTGGCCTCGTGCACCGTGCCGGCCTGCATGAAGCGCACCTTGGCGTCGGTGGCCAGCTCGCCGTTCACGACACGCACCGACGAGACCACGCCGCGGTACTGGTCGAAGTGGGAGTCGAAGATCAACGCCTGCAGCGGAGCATCGAGGTCGCCGACCGGGGCGGGGATCCGCTCGACCACCGCGTCGAGCAACTCCGGGACACCGTCGCCGGTCTTGGCGCTGATGCGGAGCACCTCGTCGGCGGGGATGCCGAGCACCCGCTCGATCTCGCCGGCGTAGAGGTCCGGGTCGGCCGCCGGCAGGTCGATCTTGTTGAGCGCCGCCACGATCTCGAGGTCGTGCTCGAGTGCGAGGAAGCAGTTGGCCAGGGTCTGGGCCTCGATCCCCTGCGAGGCGTCGACGAGGAGGATCACGCCCTCGCACGCGGCGAGCGAACGGGAGACCTCGTAGCCGAAGTCGACGTGGCCGGGCGTGTCGATCAGGTTGATGACGTGGTCCCGGTAGTCGAGCCGGACGCTCTGGAGCTTGATCGTGATGCCCCGCTCGCGCTCGAGGTCCATCGAGTCGAGGTACTGCTCGCGCATCTCCCGGGCGTCGACGGCACCGCAGATCTCGAGGATCCGGTCGGCGAGGGTCGACTTGCCGTGGTCGATGTGGGCGATGATCGAGACGTTGCGGAGGCGCGACAGGTCCATGGGCACCGCAGACGATACCGAGCGGGGCGGGGGCCTCCGACCGGTCCGGACCCCGGAGTTGTGGCAGGGCCGCCCGGTGTCGCTATCATCGCACGGTTCCACAGAGGCCGAGCGGCCCGCTCGCGCCCACCCCCGCCGACACAGGACACCTCGTGGCGAACATCGCATCACAGAAGAAGCGCAACCGTCAGAACGAGAAGCGCCGCCTCCGCAACAAGGCCGTGCGCGCCGAGCTGAAGACGCGCCAGAAGAAGGCCGAGACCGCGGCGACCAACGGAGCCGAGGACGCCGAGGCGACCTACCGCCTGGCGATCAAGCGCATCGACCAGGCCGCGGCCAAGGGCGTCCTCCACAAGAACGCCGCCAACCGCAAGAAGTCCCGCCTCACCAAGCGCCTCGCCAAGCTCTCCGCCGGCGAGTAGCCCACCGGCCCGCAGCGGCCGCTCCGTCGACCACGACCCCGCCCGGTGCGGGGTCGTGTCGCGCCCGGAGCTCGCTCGAAACCCTCAGCGGGTGGAGCTGAGCCGGGCCAGGCGAGCGACCAGGACCTCGAGGACCAGCTCGTCGTCCCACTCCTTGGCGCCGCGGAGATCGAGGTCCGCCTCGGCGAGGAGCAGCACCTGCTGGCGGATGCGGTCCGAGCCGAGGGTGCGAGCCAGGCGCATCAGCTTCTCGGCGGGGAACGGCGCCATCCCGAGCAGCTTCGCCGCCTCGTCGCGGGAGCGGACGCCGGAGCCGTCGAGCTTCATCAGGCCGGCCACGTGGCGGTGCAGGGTGGCCATGATCTGGAGGGCGTGGCGATCACCGCCCTCGATCATCCGGCGGAGCCGATCGAGCGCGGTGGCGATGTCGCCAGCGGAGATGGCGTCGGTGAGCTCCCACGGGGGGACCCCGCCGGCCTCGCCGACGAAGGGCTCCAGCTCGGCGACGCCGACCTTCGCACCGGGACCGTAGGTGCTCTCGAGCACGCCGAGGATCGCGCCGACCCGGTTGAGGTCCTCCCCGAGCCGCTCGGCCAGGACCTTCTGGGCGCGGGCGTCCAGGTGCACCGGCGACGCGTGGAGGTGCTCCTTCAGCCACGCGTCACGACCCTTGGCGTTGGCCGGCACGTCGGTGGCGACGACCGTCGCCCCTGCCCGCTTCAGCGCGTCGTTCAGGCTCTTGGGGACAGCGGCACGGCCGGTGAACTTCGGGCCCTTGTCCCACACCAGGACCAACGAGGTCGTGGGCAACGGGTCGTCCAGGTACGCGACCAGCGGTGCCACCGACTCGGCGGTGGTGAACCGGGCGAGGTGCCGGCCGACGACGATCCGTCGATCGGTGAGGAACGGAGGTGTCTGCGCCGCGTCGACGAGGGGGCTGATGTGCGCGCCGTCGCCGGCGAGGTAGCGCTCCTCGTCGAGCTCGTCGACGAGGAGGGAGCGGTCGCCGTCGCCGACGAGCTCGTCGACGATGCGACGCACCTCGTCGGCCACGAGGATGGCGTCGTCGCCCTTGACGAGGAACACGGGGGTGCTCATGCCGCGAGGAGCGCCGCGGCCACGTCGGCGGCGCGGCGGGTGGCCTTCACGTCGTGGGCGCGCAGGACCCGGCAGCCGAGCATCACACCGAGCACGTGGGCGCCGAGCGTGCCGTACCCGACCTGGGTCACGTCGGTGTCGAGGAGGTGGGCGAGGAAGCGCTTGTTGGAGGCGGAGAGGAAGACGGGGTGGCCGAGGTCCGCGAGCGAGTCGCTGTGCCGCAGCAGCTCGAGCGACTGCGCCTCGGTCTTGCCGAGGTCGAGCCCGGCGTCGACCATCACGCGCTGGGGCGGGATGCCGGCGTCGACCGCGCGCCGGGCCCGCTCGGCGAGGAACGCCCGCACGTCGGCGACCACGTCGTCGTACTCCGGGTTCGGGTCGGCCACCCGGGGAGCGAGCCGGATGTGGGTGGCGACCACGGAGGCGCCCCCGGCGGCGCACGTCGGCAGGTAGTCGGGATCGCCGAAGCCGGAGATGTCGTTGCCGACGACCGCGCCGGCGGCGATCGCCTCCCGGATCACGCTGCTCCGCCACGTGTCGACCGACAGCGGGAGGTCGAAGCGGGCGTGGAGGGCCTCGACCGCGGGGACCACCCGCTCGAGCTCCTCGTCCTCCCCCACCTCCTCACCCGGACCGGCCTTCACCCCGCCGACGTCGAGGAAGTCGGCGCCGTCGGCGACGAGGGTGTCGGCCTTGCGGAGGAAGTCGTCGAAGGCCCAGTAGCTGCCCTTGTCGTAGAACGAGTCGGGCGTCCGGTTGAGGATGCCCATGACGACGGCGCGATGGGTGATGTCGAAGCGGTGTTCGCCGAGCCAGAGCTCCACCGGTCGGACGCTACACGGGGTAGCGTGCCGGCCACGCCGACTCCGGGGGGACACGTTGGCCGAGCTCACCGCGGTGCCCGAACCGTCGACGACGGAACCGGAGCAGCGCATCTACTACGGGTACTACCTGGTCGTCGCGGCACTGGTCGCCCAGTTCGTGTCCATGGGTGCGGGGAACTACATCCTCGGTCCGTTCCTCGAACCGATGACCGAGGACCTCGGCTGGTCCCGCTCGGAGTTCACGCTCGCCCGCACGATCGGCCAGGTGGTCCTCGCGGGGTGCGGGGTGTTCATCGGCGCCCACGTGGACCGGAACGGCGGGCGCCGCCTGATGCTCGTCGGCACCGCCGTGCTCGCCACCTCGATGGTCGCCCTCAGTGCGATCGACGTGCTCTGGCAGTGGCTCCTCGTCTACGGCATCGCCGCGTCGACCGGCGCGGCGATGACGGGGAACCTGGTTGTGAACGTCACGCTCTCCAAGTGGTTCGTCGTGCTGCGGGGACGGGCGGTCGGATGGGCCTCGATGGGCGTCTCGCTCGCCGGCGTGGCCCTCACCCCCCTGGCGACGGCGATGATCGACGCGTGGGGCTGGCGCGTGGCGTGGCGCGGCCTCGCCGTGGGTGCGCTCGTGCTGCTCGTCCCCGCGGCGCTCGTCATGCGGCGGGCCCCGGAGGACCACGGGCTGAACCCGGACGGCGCCTCCGCCGAGCAGGCCGCCGGCGAGGACGGCGAGCGGGCGCGCGTGGACCTCGCCGAGTCGCTGACCGCGCGCGAGGCCCTGCGGACCTCGGCCTTCTACCTCCTGGTCGTGGCGTTCGGCATGTTCGTCGTGACCATCGGCGTGATGCTGCTGCAGACGGTGCCGTTCATGACCGACGCGGGCTACGACCGCTCCACGGCCTCGTTCATGATCACGCTCGCCTCCGTACCGGCGCTGCTCTCGAAGCCGGCGTGGGGCTTCCTGATGGACCGGTACCCGCCGAACAAGCTGGCGTCGCTCGGCGCGGCGGTGACCGGCGCGTCGATGGTGATCCTGACGAGCAGCGTGCGCGCCGGGTTCGACCAGGGCGCCTACCTCGGGTTCTTCCTGCTCGGACTCGGATGGGGTGGGCTCATCCCCCTCCAAGAGGTGATCTGGGCGACGTTCTTCGGCCGACGGCACCTCGGCGCGGTGCGCAGCGCCGCGATGCCGTTCTCCCTGGTGATCGGAGCCGGTGCCCCGCTCCTCGCGTCGTGGTACTTCGACCAGGTCGGCAACTACGACGGCGCGTTCTACGCCGTGGCGGCGATGAACGCCACGGCCGCCGTGCTGCTGCTCTTCGCCCGGCGACCCACCAGGACGGCACCTCCGCCGGCGGAGGCCCCCGAGGTCGTGGCACCGGCACCGAGCTGACCGTCACCTCCAGCTGCGGGGAGGTGTCGGCGACCTCGATGGTCAGCGCCCCGACCAGCACGCGGCTGTCGGCTGCGGGCACCGCACCGCCGGGGATCCTGTGACCCTCGGGAGCGAGGACGAGTCGCGGCCGGGCGCGATCGTGGAGGACCGCGACGGCTTCGGCCGCACGAGCGCCGCCGTGACGGGCGACGACGACGTCGATCTCGCCCACGCCCTGGCGTCGCAGACCCTCGAGCAGCGCGTCGACGCGCACGTCGGCGTCGAGCACGACGACGACCGCCCCCTCGGCGATGTGGAGGGTGGCACCCGGGCCCAGTGCCGCCGTCCGGTCCCCCGCGCGCTGGGCGACCCAGCCCGGGTGCACGAGGGCCACGGCGAGCACGACGCCGGCGAGGCTGCGACCGTGGCCCCTCGCCGCCGCCAGCACGGCGGCCGCGCCGGCGACGACCACGACGTGGCGCGCCGTGAGCTCGCCCAGCGGGAGCGCGGCGGCGCGCTCGGCCACGAGCTGGATCCAGCCGACGGCGAGGCGGGTGGGCAGGTGCAGCACGGCGTCGAGGGGTGGGCCGACGAGGCCGGCGAGGAGGCCCGCCGGCAGCCCCCACACGACGGTGAGCCCGGCCGCTGGACCGGCCAGCAGGTTCGCGGGGAGCGATGCCACCGGCATCGGGCCGAACGCCGAGAGGAGGAACGGCGCCACGGCGAGCTGCGCCGCGCCGGTGACGGCGAGGGCCGCCGCCACCGGCCGCGGTCCGGGCAGCGCGAGCGCCAGGCGGCCGCTCCACCAGATGATGCCGGCCGATGCCGCCGTCGAGAGGCGGAAGGCCAGAGAACGAGCGAGGAACGGGTCGACGAGCAGCAGGAGGACCACCGCGAGCGGCAGGATGCGCCGCGCGTCCGCTGCCCGGCCGGCCGCGACGGCGACGGCGCTCGACCCGGCCATCACCGTGGCCCGCAGCACCGACGGTTCGAAGCGGGTGAGGAGCGCGAAGAAGCCGAGCAGCAGCAGGGTCGCCACGAGCCGTCGCGGGATCGTGGTGCCGGCGAGCAGCGGTGCGGCCAGCGCCAGCACGAACGCCACGTTCGACCCGGACACGGCGAGGAGGTGCGACAACCCCGAGCCGCGGAAGTCGTCGACGACCTGAGGGGTCTGACCACGGTCGTCGCCGAGGACCAGCCCCAGGAACAGCGACCGCGCCGCGTCCCCCATCGACGACGCGCCGGCATCGAGGGTGCGGCGGAGCCCGTTGGCCGCGCGGGAGGGCAGGTGCCCGGGCGACCACCCCTCCACCTCGTGGATCGTCATGCGACCGCGCACGTGGCGAACGCGGAGCCACGGTGCATCGGGAGGTGGCGGTGCGAGCGTCCCGACGACCACGACCCGCTCGCCGGCGAGCCGCGGTCCGAGGCGGGCCGCCGCCGAGCCACGGGCCCACGCCTCGACCCGTGCACCGCCGACGCGGACGTCGGCGCGCACGGACGGCCCGAACCGCTCAGGGTCCGAGAGGAGCGTCACGGTGCCCGTGTGGGACCGTGGCTCGATCGGAGCGGCGCCGGACTCCGCCCGGTCCGCCATCGTCGTCGTCAGCAACCCGACGGCCACGACGCCGAGGACGGTCGCGAGGGCCCGGCCCCACGTCGCCCGGGCCACGAGCACGGCCGCCGCGGCCAGAGCCGCACCGAGCCCCAGCGGCACCGGCGACGCGACGAGCGCGCCGCACCACGCCGCTGCGGCGGCCAGGAGGAGCGTGGCCGCGGTGCGGTCACCCACCGACCACCACCAGGTCGCGGATGGCCTCGAGCTTGGCCTCGCCGATGCCCCGGACCTCGAGGAGATCGTCGACCCGGCGGAACGGGCCGTGCTCCTCGCGGTGCGCCACGATGGCACTGGCCGTGGCCGGCCCCACACCCGGGAGGGCCTCGAGCGCGGTGGCGTCGGCTCGGTTGACGTCGACCTTCGCGTCGGCGCCGTCCCCGGACGTGCCGGCGAGGGGCACGCCGCCGTCGGGGCCGAGCACGGCCGGAACCTCGGGTTGGCCGCGGAGGGGGACGAACAGGCGGCTCCCGTCCGCGGCCGGCGCCGCGAGGTTCAGCCGGTCGAGGTCGGCGTCGGGCAGCGGCCCGCCCGCGGCGGCGAGCAGGTCGCCCACCCGCGCCGGTTCCGGGAGGACGTACACCCCCGGTCGCTGCACCGCGCCGGCGACGTGCACCGTGACCTCGGCGGGCACGGTCGTGGTGGAGCCGCCCTCCGGCGCCTCGGAGCGGTCGTCCGCGGCGGCGTACGGGATGGAGATCTCGGGCGGAGGCGGCTCGTCGCGTCGCCAGGCGACGACCACGGCCACCGCCACCAGGAGGACGGCGACCGTCCCACCGACGACGGCGACCACCGACGCGCCGAGGCGGTCGGCGACCTCGACGACCAGCTCTCGGGCTGACGACGGCCCCGTCCCGGGGGACGGCGGCAGCGGCGACGACACGGCGGACCCTCCACGAAGCGCGAGACAGCGACGTGGGGGAAGGTCGACGCGGACGTCGAGGCGTCAGGCTACCGGCTCACCCGAGCGGGGAACAGGGGCGGCGGTGGATGCTCGGCCGGGTCAGTAGAGGCGTGCGGCGAGCTGCCGGCGGTAGACGGCCGTGCGCGGGTCGTCGGGGCCGAGCACCTCGAGGATGTCGACGAACTCCTGGCGGGCGGCGTCGTCGTCCTTCACCTGGTCGAGGAGCGCGGCCAGCTTGGCGTCCACGTCGTCGCCCTCCGGGGCGCCGCCGGTGCGGGCCAGGGCGGCCACCCGCCGGACCTCCGGCGTGTCGGGCACCCGGGCGAGGAGCTCGAGCGCCTCCTCGGAGCGGTCCGAACCCACCAGCAGCTCGGCGAGGGCCACGACGGCACCCTCGTGCCCGGGATCAAGCTCGAGGGCGGCGCGCAGCGAGTCCTCGTCGCCAGCGGCGATCAGGCGATCGATCTCGGTCTCCTCCTCCGACGGCAGGAGGCCGTGGACGAACGCCGCCACGGCGGCCTCGCCCTGGGCGCCGACGAACCCGTCCACGACGTTGCGGTCCTTGACCGCGTAGACCGCCGGGATGCCCTGAACCCGGAACGCGGTCGAGATCTCGGGGTTCTCGTCGACGTTGACCTTGGCGAGCACGACCTTGCCCTCGGTCCCGTCGACGACCTTCTCGATGATCGGTCCGAGGGTGCGGCACGGCCCGCACCAGGGGGCCCACAGGTCGACCACGACGGGTGTCGTGACCGACCGGTCGAGCACGTCGGACTCGAAGGTGGCGTCGGTGACGTCGATGACCATGCCGCCAGGATACGGACGTCGGCTGCGTGCCCCTATCCTCCCGGCGGGGAGGGCATCTGCCCGCCGGGGGACGCGCCGCGACAGGAGATCCGGGTGAGCGAGGACGTGAAGGGCATCCAGACCGAGCAGGTGACGGAGTGGTTCCGGGCGCACGCTCCTGCGGTCGAGCCGCCGCTGACGTTCGACCTGATCGCCGGTGGGCACTCCAACCTCACCTACAAGGTCACGGACCAGGACGGGCGCCGGTGGGTGCTGCGCCGGCCGCCGCTCGGGCAGGTCCTGGCGACCGCCCACGACATGGGGCGCGAGCACCGCATCATCTCGGCCCTGGCCCCGACCGACGTCCCCGTCGCACCCACGGTCGGGCTCTGCACCGACGAGGCGGTCAACGGGGCGCCGTTCTACGTCATGGACTTCGTCGACGGCCTGGTGATCCGCGCCGCCGAGGTCGGCGAGCAGCTCACGCCGGAGCAGCGCCGCGCTGCGGGCGAGTCGCTCGTCGACACGATGGCGCGCATCCACGCCGTGGACGTGGACGCCGTGGGCCTGGGCGACCTCGGCCGCAAGGAGGACTACCTCGCCCGGCAGCTGAAGCGCTGGTACGGGCAGTGGAACAGCTCGAAGACGCGGGAGCTCCCTGCGGTCGACGAGGTGCACGACCACCTCGTGGCCCACCTGCCGCCCCAGCACGGGGCGACGATCGTCCACGGCGACTACCGGCTCGACAACTGCCTCGTCTCCCCGGAGGGCGACGTGGTCGCGGTGCTCGACTGGGAGATCTGCACCCTCGGCGACCCCCTCGCCGACCTCGGCCTCCTGATGGTCTACTGGGCCGATCCGGAGGACGACGCGTCGGGCCTCCTCTCCCCCGCCACCGCGCTGCCCGGGTTCCCGAACCGCCAGGAGCTCGTCGACAGGTACGCCGCCGCCTCGGGCCGTGACGTGTCGAACCTCCCCGTCTACGTGGCGTTCGGGTACTGGAAGCTCGCGTGCATAGTCGAGGGCGTCTACGCCCGCTACCTCGGCGGTTCGATGGGCACGTCCGACCCCGCCCAGTTCGAGGTCTTCAAGAGCCAGGTCGAGCACTACGCCGAGTCCGCCCGCCGCCACCTGGAGCTGGCATGACCGACCTCTACGACTACCACCAGCACCCCGACGTCGAGTCGCCGGTGCTCGTGCTGGCGCTCGAGGGCTGGATCGACGCCGGCGGTGCCGCGTCGCGCGCCGCCGCCGCGCTGCTCGACGAGGCCGAGACCACCGAGGTCGCCACCTTCGACGCCGACACGCTGCTCGACCACCGGGCCCGGCGGCCGATCATGCACATCGAGGCCGGCATGAACACCGGGCTGACCTGGCCGAGCATCCGCCTCCTCGCGCTGTCCGACGCGCGCGGCAACGACGTGCTCGTCCTCACCGGAGCGGAGCCCGACCACCACTGGCGTGCGGTCGCCGGGGCGGTCGTCGACCTCGCGCTCGAGCTCGGCACGCGCAGCGTGCTCGGCCTCGGTGCCTACCCCGCCGCCGTGCCGCACACCCGGCCACCGCTGCTCGCCTCCACCGCCACCGATCCGCTGCTCGTCGAGCAGGTCGGCGGCATCCGCACCACGGTCGACGTCCCTGCCGGGATCCACGCCGCGATCGAGGACCGCTGCCGCGACGTCGGCCTGCCCGCCGTCGGGCTCTGGGCCCAGGTCCCCCACTACGCATCCGGCATGCCCTATCCCGCCGCGGCGCTGGTGCTCGTCGAGAAGGTCAACGAGCTCGGCAACCTCTGGTTCCCGACCGGCTCGCTCGCCGAGGAAGCGGCCGCGGTCCGGGCCCGCCTCGACGACCTGGTCGCCGACAGCGCCGAGCACCTCCAGCTGCTGCGGCAGCTGGAGGCACAAGCCGACGAGCGTGCCGGGCACCTCGTCGACCGGCCGGCGACCGAGGTCGACCTGCCGAGCGGCGAGGAGCTGGCCGGGGAGATCGAGCGGTTCCTGCGCGACCAGGACGGCTGAGGTCGAGGCGCTGGGATAGCGTCCGGCCCCATGAAGGTCGACGGCAACATCGGAAGCGTCACCCAGGCCGCGCAGGGCGCGGCCGCGGCCGAGGCGGCCGGCTACGACGGCGTGTGGACCGCCGAGACGAGCCAGGACCCGTTCCTGCCGCTGCTCCTCGGCGCCGAGCACACCGAGCGCATCGAGCTGGGCACGTCGATCGCGGTGGCGTTCGCCCGGAACCCGATGACGCTCGCCCAGACGGCGTACGACCTGCAGCGGTTCTCCGGCGGTCGGTTCATCCTCGGCCTCGGCTCCCAGATCAAGTCGCACATCACCAAGCGCTTCTCGATGCCGTGGTCGCACCCCGCGCCGCGCATGCGGGAGATGGTCCTCGCCATCCGCGCCATCTGGGACACCTGGAACAACGGCACGAGGCTCGACTTCCGTGGGGACTTCTACACCCACACGCTCATGACGCCCTTCTTCGATCCGGGCCCCAACCCGCACGGCGACGCCAAGATCTTCATCGCCGGTGTCGGCCCGCTGATGACGAAGGTGGCCGGCGAGGTGTGCGACGGGTTCCTGGTCCACGGCTTCACGACCGAGTCCTACCTGCGCGAGGTCACCCTGCCGGCGCTCGAGGAGGGCATGGCGGCAGGCGGACGGGCCCGGGCCGACTTCGAGATCTCGTTCCCCGCGTTCGTGGTCACCGGGGCGACCGAGGAGGCCATGGCCGCGTCCGCCGACGCGACCCGTCGCCAGATCGCGTTCTACGGCTCGACCCCCGCCTACCGCGGCGTGCTCGAGCACCACGGCTGGGGCGACCTGCAGACCGAGCTCAACACCCTGTCGAAGCAGGGCGAGTGGGCCCGGATGGGCACGCTGATCGACGACGAGATCCTCGGGACCTTCGCCGTCGTGGCCGAACCGTCGCAGGTCGCGGCGGGGCTGAAGGGCCGCTACGGCGACGTCGTCGACCGCATCAGCTTCTACGCCCCCTACGAGTCGGACCCCGACACCTGGCTGCCCGTGATCGAGGAGCTGCGCAGGTCGTAGCGGCACAGGACGGGGTCGCGGTGTAAGGGATCCGGCGCCGGCCGGTCAGGACCTCCGCACAGCCACGGCAGCCGCGCTGCCTCGCCCCGAAGAGGTCCGACCATGCGCCCCACGATCCGCTCCGCCACCTCGCTCGCCCTCGCCGCGCTCGTCGGCGTCACCGCCACTGCCGCCGGCGCGGCCTCGGCCCGTCCCGACGACGTCATCCCCGTCCCCGGCGCGACCCCGCCGACGATCCACATCAGCCAGGAGACCCACGCCGAGGGCACCGGCGGACCGACCGGCTTCCACTTCACGGTCAGCCTGTCCCACCCCTCGGACCAGCCGGTCTCCGTGGACCTGGTGACGACGCCCGGGTCCGCGACCTCGCCGTCGGACCACCAGTCCGTCCCCGCCACGGTGGTGTTCGCCCCCGGTCAGACGACCGCGGACTACGTCGTGTCGGTCGTCGGCGACGCCGTGCCCGAGGGCGACGAGGAGTTCGTCGTCGAGATGAGCAACGCCCAGGGCGGCACGATCGTCGGCGGCGGCGGCCTCGGCACGATCCTGGACGACGACGGCCGGGGGCCGGGAGGGTTCACGACGTCGTGGGCCTCCGTCCGACACCTCGTGCAGCTGGTGCTGTCCCTCCCGGCCTGAGCCGGCCGTCAGTCGCCGCCGACCAGCGTCGACTCCGCCTCGGGCTCGGCCTCGCCGCCGTCGACCGGCACGGTGAGGTCGAGCACGGGCTCGGCGTGGCCCTCGACGTCGAGCGTGGGCAGGAGCCGGTCGAGCCAGCGGGGCAGCCACCAGTTCCTGTCGCCGAGCAGCTCCATCGTCGCCGGCACGAGGAGCATCCGGACGATCGTCGCGTCGAGGAGGATCGCCGTCGCCAGGCCCGTGCCCATCAGCTTCACGACCCGGTCGTTCTCGAGGATGAAGCTGCCGAAGATGAACACCATGATCGCCGCGGCGGCGGTGATGACCTTGGCGGTCGCCGCGAGCCCGTCGGCCACCGAGGTGCGGGCGTCACCGGTGCGGTGCCACTCCTCGCGGATCCGTGACAGCAGGAACACCTCGTAGTCCATCGAGAGCCCGAACACGATGGCGAACAGCATCATCGGCGCCCACGGCTCGATGGGTGCCGGCGCCACGCCGGTGAGGTCGCTCAACCAGCCCCACTGGAACAGGGCGACGATCACGCCGTAGGAGGCGCCGATCGACAGGAGGTTCATCAGCACGGCCTTCAGGGGCACGAGCAGCGACCGGAAGACGACCATCAGCAGGAGGAACGACAACAGGAGGACGGCGGAGAGGAAGTACGGCATCCGCGACGACAGGTAGTGGGAGAAGTCGATGTTGACCGCCACGCCGCCGGTCACCGCCACATCGGTGCCGATGGCGCCTTCGAGGGGCGGCAGGACCTCCTCGCGGAGGCGCTCCACCAGCCGTGTCGTCTCGACCTCCTGGGGGCCGGTCGTGGGGACGACGTTCCACACGACGGCGGAGGGCGCCGCGGGATCGTCGAACTGGGCCGGCGACACGAACGCCACGCCGGGATCGGCGTCGATCGCCGAGGTCACGGCGGCGACGGCATCGAGGTCGGCGCCGTCGGGCAGGGGTGCGGCCATCAGCAGCGGGCCGTTGAACCCGGGGCCGAACCCCTCGACCAGCAGCTCGTACGCCTGGCGGGTGGACGTGTCCTCCGGGAAGTTGCTCTCGTCGGAGAAGCCGAGCCGCAGCGAGAACACCGGGATCGCGAGCACGCAGAGGGCGGCGGCGCTGAGCAGCGCCGTCGTCCACGGTCGGTGCTGGATCATCCGGCTCCACCGGTAGGCGAGCGTCTCGTCGTGCGGACGCGGGGGGCGGTGGATGACCTGCCGCTTGAGCGGACCGACGAAGAGCCCGGCCACGAGCACGACGCCGGCGACCGGGAAGGCGACGACGAGCGGCGTGAGCCCCAATCCGACGCCGACGAGCCCGAGCGCCACCAGTCCGGCGGCGATCAGCCCCCGCCAGCGGGTGAGCTCGACCCGCTCCCCCGCGAAGCCGAGGAGAGCCGGCAGGAGGGTGAGGGAGGCGGCGATCGTGACCGCGACGACGGACGCCGCCGCGACGGCCAGGCCCTGGACGAAGCTGACGGCCATCAGGAGCATGCCGAGGAGCGAGATCACGACGGTGGTGCCGGCGAAGAGGACCGAACGTCCCGCGGTGTCGAGCGCGGTGCCGACCGCCTCGCGGACCGTGTGCCCGCCGTGCAGCTGCTCTCGGTAGCGGGTGACGATGAGCAGCGCATAGTCGATGCCGACGCCGAGGCCGATCATGATCCCAAGGAACGTGGCGAAGTCGGGCACCGACATGACGTTGCTGAGGAGGCCGACGAGCGTGGTCCCGAGGCCGATGCCGAACAGCGCGACGCCCACGGGGAGCCCCATCGCGAGGACCGAGCCGAACGCGGCGATGAGGATGACGATGGCGAAGGCGAGCCCGAGGATCTCCGACGACGGTTCCTCGAACTCGGCGAAGATGAAGCCACCGAGCTCGATCCGCAGTCCCTCGACCTCGGGCAGCGCCTCGACGACGTCGCCGCGGATCTCCTCGGCGCGCGGGAACGGGATGTCGGGGTCGAGCTCGATGTTGGCGTAGGCGATCTGCCCCGCCCCGGGCCCCTGCGACGAGATCAGCCGACCACCGTCCGCGTCGTAGGGGCTCTCGATGCGCACGACCTCGGGCACGTCGTCGAAGAGGGCGAGCACCGAGGTGACCGCCTCCTGCACCTCGGGGTCGTCGACGCCCTGATCGGCACGGAACACCACGGTGCCGACGATGCCGGTCCCCTCGCCGCCGAAGGACTCGTCGAGGATGTCGAACCCGACCTTCGACTCCACGTCGGGCAGGTTGAACTCGTCGCGGAAGTCGTTGCCGGCCGCCCCCGCCACCGCGCCGCCGAGCAGCAGCACGGCCACCCACGCGCCGAGGACCAGACGTCGGCGGTCGTGGCACCACCTACCCAATCGAGCGAACACGGGACCTCCCCAGAGAGTCGTCGTCCGCGCTATGACGCCTCTACGCTCCGTCGCTCATCGGTCGACGGCAAGGAGATTTCGGGCACAGCTCAGGCGCGCTGGAGGTCGACCTCGAGGTAGCGCTGGCGGCAGAGCGACCGCTGCAGCTTGCCCGACGAGGTCTTCGGGAGCGTCCCCGGCGGCACGAGCACGATGTCCTTGGCCGGCGTGCCGACCACGCGTCGCACGTGCTCGTTGATCGTCCCGTGCATGGCGGCCGTGTCCTCCGCCTTGGTCTCGGCGACGACGACGATCGCCTCGCGCCCGTTGCGCCCCTCGACGCCGAACGCGATGACGTTGCCCGGTCGCACGCCGTCCACGCCCGACACGGCCCGCTCGATGTCCTCCGGGAAGACGTTGCGGCCTCCGACGATGATCACGTCCTTGATGCGCCCGCACATCACGAGCTCGTCGTCGATCGTGTACGCGAGGTCCCCCGTGCGGAGCCACCCGTCGCGGAACAGCTCCGCCGTCGCCTCGGGGTCGTTGTAGTAGCCCGAGCACACCGACGTGCCCTGGATCTCGAGCTCCCCCGCCTCCCGGTCGGACAGGACCTGGCCGGTGGCGGGGTCGACGATGCGGATCTGCAGGCCGGGCACGGCGCGGCCGAGCTTGGCGAGCCGCCGGGCGTGGGGGGCGTCGGCGTCGATCGGCGCGGCGTAGCGCTCCGACTCGAGGACCTTCAGGTCGACCACGTCGGTGCGCAGACCGGCCAGCGGCGGCGGGAACGTGCCGGCGATGGCGACCTCGGCCATCCCGAAGGCGGGGAAGACGGCCCCCGGACGCATCCCGAAGGGGGCGGCGGCGGCGACGAACGCCTCCACGGTGTCGGGATCGACAGGCTCCGCGCCGTTCAGGGCGATCCGCAGGCGCGACAGGTCGAGCCCCTCGGCCCGCCGCAGGGCGCGAGCCGCGAGGACGTAGGAGAAGTTGGGGCCGGCGGTCGCCGTGCCGCCGAAGTCGGACAGCCACTGCATCCACCGCAGCGGCGCAGCCATGAAGTCCTGCGGGGCGCCGAGCACCAGGTCGGTGCCGGTGGTCATGGCCAGCGTGAGCAGTCCCACGAGTCCCATGTCGTGGTAGAGCGGCAGCCACGAGACGAGGACGTCGTCGTCGGGGTCCAGCGCCGCGGCCTCGGCGATGGCGTCGAGGTTCGCGCCGACCGCCCGGTGCGGGAGGGCGACGCCCTTGGGGTCGGCGGTGGAGCCGCTGGTGAACTGCAGGATCGCCAGGCGGTCGAGGTCGTCGGCCGGACGCTCGTAGCGTGACGCACCGCCCGGGCCCGACACCTCGTCGAGCCCGACGATCGGGGGGTCGCCCGGCTCGGGTTCGACGAACGGGGCGAGGTCGGGGTCGATGAGGAAGAGGGCGACGTCCGCCCGATGGAGCCGGCGACGGGTCGCGGCGACGAACTCCTCGATCGAGCCCATCCGCATCGGGATGGGCATGACGACGATGGTCGCCCCGGCCAGCCAGACGGCTTGGATCGCCGTGACGAGCGGGCGGCTGGTGGGGCCGAGGATCGCGACGTGGTCACCGGGGGCGACGCCCCGGGCCTGGAGCCCCGCGGCCATCGACCGGGCGTCGTCGTGGAGCTGGGACCACGGCACCCGCACCGGATCCTCGGCGCCGACGAACGTGATGGCCCCGCCCCTGTGGGCGGAGGCTTCGATGCGCGCGGAGAGGCTCGACATGGACCGTTCGACCCTCGCCGGCTGTACGGCGTTACGCCCTACGCGACGACGTTCACCAGCTTCGGCGGGCGGGCGATCACCTTGCGGGGCTCGGCGCCGCCGAGCTGGGCCTGGACCTTCTCGGAGGCCAGCGCCGCAGCCACCGCCGCGTCCTCGTCGAGGCCGGCGTCGACCTCGATGCGGTCGCGCACCTTGCCGTTGACCTGGACCACCATCGTCACGGTCGCCACCGCCAGCTTCGAGGGGTCGGCGGTGGGCCAGGTCTGGGTGTGGACCGAGTCGCCGTGGCGGCGCTCCCACAGCTCGGCCGTGATGTGCGGGGTCATCGGCGCCATGACCTTCAGCAGGGTGTCGACCGCCTCGTCGAGGGTCTCGCGCCGGGCGCCGTCGTCGGATTGGGCGTAGCGGTAGAGCTCGTTCACGAGCTCCATGCACCCGGCGACCGCGGTGTTGTACGACCACCGCTCGAACTCGTCGGTGATGCGGACGATCAGCTGGTGCGTGGCCCGCTCGATCGCCTCATCGGCGGGCGTCGGGGCGCGGTCCACCGCCGTGCCGATCTCGCCGTTGGCCAGGCGCCAGACCCGGGCGAGGAAGCGGCTGGCCCCCTCGATGGTGACGGCGTCCCAGTCGACGTCGTCGCTCGGCGGGGAGACGAAGAGGTGGGCGAGCCGCAGCGCGTCGGCCCCGTCGCTGTCGATGATCTCCTCGGGGGCGACCAGGTTGCCCTTCGACTTCGACATCTTGGCGCCGTGGAGCCGCACCATCCCCTGGGTGAACAGGCGCTTGAACGGCTCGCGCAGCTCCTTCGGGGCGTAGCCGAGGTCGGCCAGCGCCTTGGTGAAGAAGCGGGCGTACATCAGGTGGAGGATGGCGTGCTCCACGCCGCCGATGTACTGGTCGACGGGCAGCCAGCGCGACGCCGCGTCGGCGGAGAACGGGGCGGACTCGTTGAAGGGGTCGGCGAAGCGCAGGAAGTACCAGGACGAGTCGACGAACGTGTCCATGGTGTCGGTCTCGCGGGTGGCCGGGCCGCGGCAGGTGGGGCACTCGGCGCGCAGGAAGCCCTCGTGGAGCTTGAGCGGCGACTCGCCGGTGGGCAGGAACTCGACGTCGTCGGGCGCCAGGACGGGCAGCTCCTCGTCGGGCACCGGGACGATGCCGCACGACGGGCAGTGCACCACGGGGATCGGGCACCCCCAGAAGCGCTGGCGGGACAGGAGCCAGTCGCGCAGGCGGTAGTTGACCGTGCGCTCGCCGATGCCGCGCTCCTCGAGCCAGTCGATGGCGGCGGCGATCGCCGTCGTCTTGTCCATGCCGTCGAGCCAGTCGCTGTTGATGCGCGGCCCGTCGCCTGTGTACGCCTCCCCCTCCCAGCCCTCCGGCGGCTGCACCGTGCGCACGATCGGCAGGCCGTAGGCGGTGGCGAAGTCCCAGTCGCGCTGGTCCTCGGCCGGGACGGCCATGATCGCCCCCGTGCCGTACGTGGTGAGGACGTAGTCGGCCAGGTAGATCGGCACCGGCTTCCCGGTGAACGGGTTGCGGGCGTAGGCGCCGGTGAAGATGCCGCGCTTCTCGAGCGGTCCCTCGGCCGAGAGGCGGTCGATCTCGGTCTCCTTGCGGACCCGAGCGACGAACGCCTCGACCTCCGCCCGCCGCTCCTCCACCACGATCTCCTCGACGAGTTCGTGCTCGGGGGCGAGGACGGCGAACGTCATGCCGAAGCTGGTGTCGGGGCGGGTCGTGAAGACGCGGAACGACCGACCGCTCGGATGCGGCTCGCCGTCGGCGTCGACGACGTCCATGTCGAACTCCGCGCCCTTGGACCGCCCGATCCAGTTGCGCTGCATCGTCTTGACCCGCTCGGGCCACTCGAGGTCGTCGAGGTCGTCGAGCAGCTGGTCGGCGTAGTCGGTGATCTTGAAGAACCACTGCTCGAGGTCCCGCTTCTCGACCACGTCGCCGGAGCGCTCGCAGGTGCCGTCGGCCAGGACCTGCTCGTTGGCCAGCACCGTCTGGCACCCGGGGCACCAGTTCACCGGGGCCTCGGCCCGGTAGGCGAGCCCGGCCTCGAGGAAGCGCAGGAAGATCCACTGGGTCCACTTGATGTAGCTCGGGTCGTGGCTCTTGACCTGGCGGCGCCAGTCGTAGACGGCGCCGATGCGCTGGAGCGACGAGGCCAGCTCCTCGATGCGCGCGTCGGTGAAGGTGCGCGGGTGCTCGCCGGTGCGGATGGCGGCGTTCTCCGCGGGCAGCCCGAAGGAGTCGAAGCCGATCGGCGACAGCACGCCGTAGCCGTTCATCGTGCGGTAGCGGACGATGAGGTCGCCGAACGTGTAGTTCCGGACGTGACCCATGTGCGCCCGTCCGCTCGGGTACGGGTACATCGACAGCACGTAGTACGGCGGCCGCTGGTCGTCGTTGTCGATCTCGTACGCGCCGGAGTCGCGCCACCGCTGCTGCCACTTGGCCTCGATGGCCTGCACGTCGTACCCGTCGCTCATGGCGGCATCGTACCGAGGGGCCGTCGACCGGCCGAACCGTTCACCCCTGCTGCAGCGGCCGGATCTCGTCGTCCGCCGCCCAGCGGATGCCCTTGGTCTGGTTGTTCCGGGGAGGCGCCAGGCGGAGGTGGCGGCCGCGGGTGTGACGCTCGACCCGGCTTGCTCTGGCCGCCACGGGGTGCGATACAGTGCACCTTCCACTCGGGGCTATAGCTCAGTTGGTAGAGCGCTTCCATGGCATGGAAGAGGTCAGGAGTTCGATTCTCCTTAGCTCCACTCCCCGCCGGCGCAGCTGCGCCGGCGGTGTCGCGTCCGGGGCTCAGGCCTCGGCGGCGGCGGGCGGCTCGTCCCACTCCAGGCGGGGCACGTCGGACCAGAGCCGCTCGAGCTCGTAGAAGGCCCGGGCCTCGTCGTCGAAGACGTGCACGACGAAGTCCCCGTAGTCGACGAGGACCCACTGGAGCGTGTCCCGTCCCTCGACGCGCCGCGGCTTCGGACCGCCGGCCTCGGTGATCTTGGCCTCGACCTCGTCGACGAGGGTGCGGACCAACCGGCTGTTGCCGGCGCTGACGATGACGAAGGCGCCCGTGATCGCGACGACGCTGCCGACGTCGAGCACGACCGGGTCGTTGCCTCCCTTGGCGGCCGCGGCGCGGGCTGCGAGGAGCGCCCAGTGCGTGGGGTCCGTGTCCGTGTCGTGCTCGGTGCTGATGGTGACGCCTCTCTACGTGCCCAGGGCGCCGGCGAGGTCCTGGCCGATGACGACCACGATGTCGGCGCTCTCGTCGACCTCGTCGACCCTGGTCACGGTACCGAACCCGAGGGCCTCCGCGACCTCCTGGGCCTCCTCGCGGCGGGTGTCGTCCCAGTAGGTGATCTGGGTCTCGGCGTGGTCGAACCGGTCGGCGTTGCCCACCAGCACGACCTGGCCACCCGCCGCGACCACGCGCCGGGCCACCTCCACCGTGCCCTCCTGCGGACCCGTGCCCGCGAGCACGCGGACGAGCGGTCGGCTGCCGCCCGCGTTGCTCGCCGGGAACGGGACGACCTCGGGGATCACCCGATCGAGCACCTCGGGGGCGGCGACGAACGTCTCCGGTGTCGACGGGTCGCTCACGGGCACAGGCTCGACGGGAAGGGCCTCGAGGTGGACGGTGCCCGAGGCGATCGTCGGCAGGAAGCGGGCCAGCCCGCGCTCCTGCTCGCCGGGGAACTGCACGGCGGTCGGGTCCTCGGCCATCGCGTCGAGCCAGGCGCGCCACACGAGCTCCTGGCGGAAGAGGCGGTTGAGGCGGCTCTCGCCGGGCTGGAGCGCGGCGGCGTAGGCGGGCACCTGGCTCGGTTCGAGCACCAGCTCGCCGGCGGGGAACGCCACGTCGCCCTCGGCGTCGCGGAGGACGTCGGGGTTGGTGAGGGCCAGGGGCCCGGTCGAGCTGATGACGTCGCTCCATTCCGCCGGGTCGAGGACCACGACGTCGTCGATCGAGATGCCGAGCGCCCACTCGGCGGTGGCGCGCGCCGCGTCGAGCCCGCTGTACGCGTACGCCGCGTCGATCGGCAGCTCGCCGATGTCGGGGACGTCGCCCACCGTCGCCGGCGGCACGAGGAGCACACCGCCGCCGTCGCCGTCCTCGCTGGGCAGGCCGAGCAGGGTGGTGCCGACCAGCCCGCCGGCGTCGTCGACGTGGAGGACGAGCAGCGTCGGCGAGGGCGCGACCAGCGCCTGGAAGCCGGGCTCGTTCGGGTCGAGCTGGGGGTCGACGACCTGGCCGTCGCTGCTGTCGAGGATCACCTGCACGCCGATCCAGCCGAGCACGGGCACGGCGAGGCCGAGGAGGACCAGGGCCGCGACGTAGGCCGTCATCGCCCGCTGGTGGACGCGCTGCGCCCTGCGACGCTGCTCGGAGCGACGGGGGCGCCGATCCGGCGCGTCGGGAGCGTGGGGGAAGCGCGCCGGCACGTCCTGGTCCGCCTGGGTCGTCACGCGCCGTCCCGGTACAGCCCGCGCCCGAGGACGCAGGCGATGACGTCGCGCGGCAGCAGGTAGTCGAGCGGACGCCCGTCGCGGACCCGGGCGCGGATGTCGGTGCTCGAGATCTCGAGCTGGGGGACCTCGACGACCTCGTAGCGGTAGCCCTCGGGGGGCCGCGCCCCCTCGGTGCCCGGCCGGTCGACCACGACGATGTCGGCCAGCTCCTTCAGGCGCTCCGTGTGCTCCCAGGTGGGCAGCCCGGCGACGGCGTCGCTGCCGAGGATGAGGAACAGGTCGGCACCGGGCAGCTCGTCGTGGAGCTGGGCCAGCGTGTCGGCGGTGTAGGAGCGGCCGCCACGCCGGATCTCGATGTCGCTCGCCGCCAGCCCTTCGACGCCGTCGACCGCGGCGTCGACCATCGCGAGCCGATCGGCGGCGGGGCTGAGGTCGCGCACCCCGAGCTTCTGCCACGGTTCGTTGGCCACGACGAGGAGCACGCGATCGAGGCGGGCGCCGTGGCGGGCGTTGAGGGCGGCGACGAGGTGACCGACGTGGGGTGGGTCGAAGGTGCCACCGAAGATGCCCACGCGCTCACGTCTCCCCACCGCCGGCAGCTTACGGCGGAACCGACACCACTTCGGCGCACGGGCTTGGTACCTTGGTGGACCCCCTCGTCCCGCACCCACGACCCGACCGGCCGCCGCTGCGCAGGCCGCACCCGGTGCGACGGGGGTCACCCGCACCTTCCCTCACACGACGCCCATTACCGCCGATCCAATCGAGAGGCAACCCCGCCCGGGCCTGCGGTGACGCATTTCACCCGAGTGAGCGGAAGCAGCGCGGGGTACCAGTCGTTGAACCCCTTGCAGGGCTCCCCCCATCCCCCCACACCTCCCCTGCACCACGCGAGATGGGAATGACACGCACGTCGTTCCCGTTGGAGAGATCGTCATGAGTGATTCCGTCGGCCAGTACCTCAACGAGATCGGCGCCGTCCCCCTGCTCAACGCGCAGGAGGAGCGCGAGCTCGCCCAGATCATCGAGAAGGGCGCCGAGGCGCGCGCCCGGCTCGAGGCCGGGGAGACCGGCCGCGAGCTCACCCGGGCGGTGCGCGCCGCCGCCGCGGCGAAGGACCGCTTCATCCGGGCCAACCTGCGCCTGGTGGTCAGCGTCGCCCGTCGCTACCCGCTGCCCCCGAGCATGGAGCTGCTGGACCTCGTCCAGGAGGGCAACCTCGGGCTCGAGCACGCCGTCGACAAGTTCGACTGGCGCAAGGGCTTCAAGTTCTCCACCTACGCCACGTTCTGGATCCGCCAGGCCATCGGCCGGGCCCTCGACCAGAAGGCCAGCCTCGTCCGCCTGCCGGGCGACCGTTCGGCGAGCCTGCGAGCCGCCCTCCGCCAGGTGTCCGGCGACGGCGACGAGCTCGACGACGAGCACGCCCGCCTGCACCGGCTCACCACCCCGACCTCGCTCGACCGCACGATCGGCGACGACGACAGCAACGAGCTCATCGACCTGCTGTCCGACGGTGGCCCGAGCCCCGAGCAGGAGGTCATCGCCCGCTCCGACGAGGCGGCGGTCACCGGTCTCCTCGACGTCCTCGACCCCCGGGCACGTCGCGCCGTCGAGCAGCGGTTCGGCCTCGACGACGGCCGCAAGAAGTCCTACCGCGAGGTCGGCGAGGATCTCGGCGTCACCGCCGAGGCCGCTCGCCGGCTGGTCAAGCGGGCCGTCAACGTCGTGCGCGAGCAGGCGGCGGCGGCCACCGACGCCGCCTGACGCCGTGAACGGTGTTGCGCCGCGGTGCCTCCACGCATGAGGCTTGTGCGGTGAGCACCACCACCTGGACCCCATCGTCGTGGCGACGCCGGCCCGCGGGCCAGCAGCCCGACTGGCCCGATGCGGCCGACCTCGAGCGGGTCCTGAAGACCATCGGCACGCTGCCGCCCCTCGTCTTCGCGGGCGAGGCGCGGGAGCTCACGAACCAGCTGGCGCGCGTGGCCGACGGTCGCGCCTTCCTGCTCCAGGCCGGCGACTGCGCCGAGTCGTTCGACGCCTTCGCCGCCGATCCCATCCGGGACAAGCTGAAGGTCATCCTCCAGATGGCCGTGGTGCTCACGTACTCGGCGGGCGTCCCGGTCATCAAGGTCGGCCGCATCGCCGGCCAGTTCGCGAAGCCGCGCTCCAGCCCGACCGAGACCGTCGGCGGCGTCGAGCTTCCCTCGTTCCGTGGCCACATGGTCAACGACCCGGGCTTCAGCGAGTCCTCCCGCATCCCCGACCCCGACCGGCTGCTGGCCGCCTACCACCAGTCGGCATCCACCCTGAACCTGCTGCGGGCGTTCACCAAGGGCGGCTTCGCCGACCTCGGGCGCGTGCACTCCTGGAACCAGGAGTTCGTCGCCTCGTCGCCCGCCGGCAAGCGCTACGAGGAGCTGGCCGCGGGCATCGACCGGGCGCTGCGGTTCATGGAGGCCTGCGGCATCGACGCCGGCGAGCACCCGCAGCTGCACGAGGCCGACATGTGGACGAGCCACGAGGCCCTCATCCTCGGCTACGAGGAGGCGCTCACCCGCCAGGACTCCCTCACCGGCGACTGGTACGACTGCTCGGCCCACATGCTCTGGATCGGCGAGCGCACCCGTCAGCTCGACGGCGCGCACGTGGAGTTCCTGTCGGGGGTCGGCAACCCGCTCGGCTGCAAGGTCGGCCCCACGGCCACGCCCGACGAGGTCCTCGAGATCTGCGAGCGGCTGAACCCCGACCGCATCCCCGGCCGGCTCACGCTCATCAGCCGCATGGGCGCGGCCAACGTGGAGGCCGGGCTGCGTCCGATCCTGCGGGCCGTCACCGACGCCGGCCACCCGGTCGTCTGGGCGTGCGACCCGATGCACGGCAACACGTTCACCAGCGAGTCGGGCCACAAGACCCGCCACCTCGAGGACGTCCTCGCCGAGATCAGCGGCTTCTTCGCCGCCCACCGCGCCGAGGGCACCTGGCCCGGCGGCGTCCACATCGAGCTCACCGGCGACGACGTCACCGAGTGCCTCGGCGGGTCCACCGAGGTCCTCGCCGATCACCTCGACACCCGCTACGAGACGGTCTGCGACCCGCGCCTCAACGGCCGCCAGTCGCTCGACCTCGCGTTCCGCGTGTCCGAGCTCCTGCGGGAGAGCTGAACCGGCCGATCAGGCCAGGTTCTCGACGAAGCCCTCGAGCTGGCGCAGGTTGCGCACCTCGAAGGTCCCGTCGCAGTGGGCGCCGTACTCGCCGACGATCGAGTCGCCGGTGTCCCAGTACGACTTGGGTTCCGGGTTCAGCCAGAACGTGCTGCGAGCCCGCTTGTTGATCTCCTGGATGATCCAGGCTTGCGAGGCGTGGTAGTTGTTCCGCGCGTCGCCGAGGATCAGCACCGTGGTCTTCGGCCCGACCTCCTTGCCGTAGCGCTCCCAGAACACCTCGAACGCGTGGCCGTAGTCGGAGTGCCCGTCGACCCACACCACGTCGGCCTCGGTGTTCACGCGGTGGACGGCCTCGGAGATGTCGTCGACGCCCTCGAAGTACGACGTGACCTCGTCGAGGCCGTCGATGAACACGAACGACCGCACCTTCGAGAACTGGTTCGAGATGGCGTAGACGAGGTGGAGCGTGAAGCGGGCGAAGGCGGCGACGGAGCCGGAGATGTCGGCGATGACGAAGATCTCGGGCTTCGCGGGCCGCGGGTACTTGAACTTCGGCTCGGCCGGCACGCCGCCGTAGGACAGCGAGTGGCGGACGGTGTTGCGGAAGTCGAGCGGGCCCTTGCGACCGTGGCGGCGCTTGCGGGCCAGGCGCACGGCGAGCTTGCGGGTGAGCGGGTAGATCGCCTTGCGGAGGTTCGCCATCTCCTCCCGCGAGGCGTGCATGAAGTCGACGTCCTCGGGGAGCGGCTTGCGCAGCGTCTTGGCCATGGCCTCGACCCCGCGGTCGGCGACCAGCCGCCGGCGGATCTCGGCCTCGACCTCCTTCTTCAGCTTGTCGATCCGGGCCTCGAACTCGTCGCGCTCGAGACGCTCCTCGAGCGGGGTGAGCCCCGGGTCCGGCGCCTTCTCCCTGGCCTGCTCCATGAGGCGGTCGAGCACGCCGTCGAGATCGAGGTTCCGCAGCGTCCGGTACAAGTAGTACGTGCCACCGACCGGGCGGCCCGGCTCCATCCCTGCGAAGCGCTGCACCGACTGGCGGGCGATGGCGCGCATCATGGCGTCGTCGCCGCGCATGAGGGCCTGGTAGAGCATCTCCGCCAGCTCCTCGGGCGACATCTGGGATCCGCCGCTGCCGTCGCCTCGGCCGGGCTGGTTGCCCATTCCGTCCATGTCGACGTTGTCGGACCCCTCCTCGCCCTCCTCGTCGGAGGCGATGCCGTACTCCTTGCCGCGCAGGGAGAAGTAGACCTCGAACACGGTCTCGAACGCCCGCCAGTGGCTGTCGTGCTTCACCATCGTGGCGGCGAGCGCGTACTTGAGCGCGTCCCGGTCCTCGAGGGGGATGTGCTGCACCGCCTCCATCGCGTCGATGTTCTCGCTGAGGCTGACGGGGATGCCGGCCTCGCGCAGCTCCCGGCTGAAGCCGGTGAGCAGCTCGAACATCGGGGACAGCTCGGTGGGGGCGGTGTCGGTCACGGCTCGACCTCCGGGGGTCAGGACTGCCCGGCGAAGTCGGACTGGTTGGTCGAGAACTCCTTGATGGCCTTCTCGATGTCGCTGCGGTACTTGAGGAGGATGTTGATCGTCTCGGTGGCGTCCTGGGCCGTGATCTGGTTGATGTTCAGCAGCATCAGGGTGTTGGCCCAGTCGAGGGTCTCGGAGACCGACGGCGCCTTCTTCAGCTCGAGCTGGCGGATCGAGCGCACGATGCGGGCGACCTGGTCGGCGAGCGTCTCGGTGATGCCCGGGACCTTGGTGAGGACGATCTCCTTCTCGCGGTCCATGTCCGGGTAGTCGATGTGGAGGAACAGGCACCGGCGCTTGAGGGCCTCGGACAGCTCCCGGGTGTTGTTCGAGGTGAGGAACACCATCGGGATCTGCTGGGCGGTGACGGTGCCGAGCTCGGGGATCGAGACCTGGTAGTCGGAGAGGATCTCGAGCAGGAGCGCCTCGGTCTCGATCTCGACCCGGTCGATCTCGTCGATGAGCAGGACGACGGGCTCGGTGGCCGAGATGGCCTCGAGGAGCGGACGGGTGAGGAGGAAGTCCTCGGAGAAGATGTCCTCCTCGATGTCGGTCCACGTGCCCTCGGCGTTGCGCTCGGCCTGGATGCGCAGCAGCTGCTTCTTGTAGTTCCACTCGAACAGCGCCTTGGACTCGTCGAGCCCCTCGTAGCACTGGAGGCGGATGAGCCGGGCGCCCATCATCTCGGCGACGGACTTGGCGAGCTGCGTCTTGCCGGTGCCGGCCGGACCCTCGACGAGGATCGGCTTCTGGAGGCGATCGGCGAGGTAGACGACGCCGGCGATGCCCTCGTCGGCGAGGTAGTTGATGTCGGCCAACCCCTGACGGACGGCGGGCACTGACTCGAAGCGGTGGTCCATTCCTGCGACCCTATCGAACGGCTTGACCAGGGGGTCAATCGACGGCGGGCATGGCGCTCATCGCCTGCGGCGATGGTGGATCGGGGGACGTGGGCGTCAGCCCCGGGTCTGCCCGTCCCCGCGCACGACGTACTTCGCGGTGGTCAGCTGGCGCAGACCCATGGGCCCCCGGGCGTGCAGCTTCTGGGTCGAGATGCCGATCTCGGCCCCGAAGCCGAACTCCTCCCCGTCGACGAACCGGGTGGAGGCGTTGACCACCACCGCCGCGGCGTCGACCTCGGCGCAGAAGCGATCGGCGGAGGCGATGTCGCTGGTGACGATGGCCTCGCTGTGCCCCGAGCTGTATCGCTGCACGTGGTGGATGGCCTCCTCGAGCGAGTCGACGACGCGCACCGACATCTTCAGGTCGAGGAACTCCGTGCCCCAGTCGTCCTCGGTGGCCTCACCGATCGAGGGCACGAGGGCCCGAGCTCGGTCGTCGCCCACCAGCTCGACACCGGCCAGCACCGACGCCACGTCAGGGAGGAACCGGTCGGCGACGGCGCGGTGCACGACGAGGGACTCGGCGGCGTTGCACACCGACGGCCGCTGGGTCTTGGCGTTGACCACGATGTCGCGGGCCATGTCGAGGTCGGCCGACTCGTCGACGTAGACGTGGCAGTTCCCGTCGCCGTCGATCACGTAGGGCACCGTGGCGTTGTCGAGGATGGCCTGGATGAGCGACGGGCCGCCACGGGGGATGAGGACGTCGATGGTGCCGCGCAGCTGCATGAACTCGACGGCCGACTCGCGACTGGTGTCGTCGACCAGCACCAGGCTGTCGGCGGGGAGGCCGGCCTTGGCCACGGCGTCGCGCAGCACGGCGGCGATGGCGAGGTTGGAGTCGATCGCACCGGACGAACCCCGCAGGAAGGCCGCGTTCCCCGACTTCAGGCACAGGCCGAACGCGTCGCTCGTGACGTTCGGGCGGTTCTCGTAGATGATCGCGACGACGCCGAGCGGCACCCGGACCTGTGAGATCCGCAGCCCGTTCGGGCGCACCCAGCCGCCGACGACCTCGCCCACCGGGTCGGCGAGCGCCGCCACCTGGCGGAGGCCCGACGCCATGCCCTCGACCTTGGCCTCGGTGAGTCGGAGGCGGTCGACCACGGTGGCGGTCGCGCCGCCCTCGGTGGCCCGGACCACGTCGCGGGCGTTGGCAGCGAGGATCTCCGGGGTGCGGGCGACGAGGAGGTCGGCGGCACCGAGGAGCGCAGCGTCCTTGGCCGCGGTCGAGGTGGTGGCGAGGACCCGGGCGGCGGCCGCGGCACGGCGGCCGAGCTCGGCGACGGGCGTGGGGCTGGTGGTGTCGCTCACGGCTCCCAGGCTACCGGCGACGGGCTGCTCGGCTGGAGGCGTCGGTGTCGCGGCGGAGGTCGCGTGCGATGCTGGCGACGTGTCGCTGCCCGTCCCGATGACCAGCCGGTCGGTCGCCCGTGCCGGCCTCTCCCCCGTCGCCCTCGTCGCCGCCGTCGTCGGCGCCGGGCTCGGCCTGCTGCTGAGCGGCGGCCTCCTCGGCGCGATCGTCACCGCGCTGATCCTGTGGGGACTGGGCACCGGCGCCACCGTCCTCCTCCAGCGGGCGGGGACGGGCGGCACCGGCGGACGCATCGACCCCTTCGCGGTGAGCGAGCCGTGGCGCCACTTCGTGCGCGACGCGGTGACCGCACGCAACCGCTTCGACGCCGCGCTCCGCGCCGCCCGCCCCGGGCCGCTGCGCGACCGACTGACCGACATCCGGCGCAGCGTCGAGATGGGTGTGCAGGAGTGCTGGCAGGTGGCCCAGCAGGCCCAGACGGTGTCCGACGCCCGCAAGCGCCTCGACGCGCCGTCCCTGCGCCGCCGGCTCGAGACGCTCGAGAGCAACGGCAACGAGCCGGCGGCGGCAGCGGTGCGCTCGCAGCTGGAGTCGGCGGCCCGCCTCGACGCCGTCATCGCCGACACGACGACGCGGCTCGAGACGCTCGAGGCGCGCCTCACCGAGGCGGTGGCCAGCGCCATCGAGATCAGCGCGCTGGCCGGCCGCGACGACGACCTCATCGGGCTCGGCTCCACCGTCGACCAGGTCGTGGACGAGCTGGAGGCGCTGCGGCTCGCCCTCGTCGAGAGCAGCGCACCCCCGCCCGACGCCCTGCCCCCGGGCGAACGACCTGGGTAGGATCGCCGCCATGTTCAAGCTCTTGAAGCGGTGGTGGGCCTACACGACGGCGCGGCTGACGGGACGGTTCGAGGAGACCGCCGACCCGAAGGTCCAGCTGGAGCAGGCGATCCAGGAAGCCCAGGACCAGCACCGTCGGCTCAAGGAGCAGGCGGCGAACGTCATCGCCAACCAGAAGCAGACCGAGATGCGCCTGTCGCGGGCCCTCGAGGACTTCGAGAAGGTCAACGCCAACGCCCGCCAGGCGGTCCTCATGGCCGACGAGGCCTCGAAGTCGGGCGATCAGGAGAAGATGGCCGAGTACACCTCGGCTGCCGAGGCGTTCGCCAACCGCATGATCGGGCTCGAGCGCGAGATCGAGGACCTGAAGGCGCTGCACCTCCAGTCGAGCCAGGCGGCCGAGCAGGCGCGCGCCGCGGTGACGCAGAACTCGCAGCTCCTCCAGCAGAAGCTCTCGGAGCGCCAGAAGCTGCTCGGCCAGCTCGACCAGGCCGAGATGCAGGACCGCATGAACAAGGCCATGGCCAGCCTCTCGGAGACGGTCGGCGAGGACGTGCCCACGTTCGAGCAGATCCGGGAGAAGATCGAGTCCCGCTACGCCAAGGCGAAGGGCATGGCCGAGCTGTCGGAGAGCTCGGTCGAGTCGAAGATGCTCGAGATCGAGCAGGCGGCGCGCAACAGCGAGGCCAAGACCCGCCTGGAGGAGATCCGCGGCCAGCTCGGGCTGGCCGCCGGGCCGACGTCGGCGGGCGAGCTCGAGGAGAAGATCGCCGAGTCGCAGACCGAGTCGCCCCAGGGCGCGACGGCGCCGGCCGACGGCGAGAGCTGAGCCCGTCCCGCCTCAGGCGGGCAACATGACACCCCGCCTCAGGCGGGCAACATGACACCCCGCCTCAGGCGGGCAACATGACACCCCGCCTCAGGCGGGCAACATGACGAGGTCGTCGCGATGGACCACCTCGTGGGTGACACCCGCAGGGAGGTCGTCGGTGCGGCGTCCCTTGACCTCGTCGAGCATCGACGCGGACAGGCGCGCCAGGCCCTTGGCGAAGACCTTGCCGTCGGGACCGGCGAGCTCGACGGCGTCGTCCTCGGTGAAGGCGCCACGCACGTCCACGACACCGGCGGGCAGGAGCGACCGGTTCTGCTGGACGAGGGCACGGCGCGCCCCGTCGTCGACGACGATGGTCCCCGCCGAGCCCACCGCGAACGCGATCCAGAGCTTGCGGGCGCTCAGCTTGATGGGGCGGGGCTGGACGACGGTGCCGATCCCGGCACGGCCCTCGACCGCGTCCCGCAGCACGTCCTGGCGAGCGGCGGCGGCGATCACCGCTCGCACCCCGGTCCACGCGGCGATCTTCGCCGCGGCGATCTTCGAGGCCATGCCCCCGCTGCCGCGCACGGTGCCGGCACCCCCGGCGAGCGCCTCGAGCTCGTGGTCGATCTCGACGATCTCCTCGATGAGCGACGCCGTCGAGTCGAGCCGCGGGTCAGCGGTGAGCAGACCCGGGGCGTCGGTGAGGAGGACGAGGACGTCGGCCTCGACCAGGTGGGCGACGAGCGCCGCGAGGCGGTCGTTGTCGCCGAAGCGGATCTCGTCGTCGGCGATGGCGTCGTTCTCGTTGACGACGGGCACGGTGCCGAGCTCGATGAGGCGGGTCAGCGTCCCGCGGGCGTGCAGGTACTGCTGGCGGATCATGAAGTCGAGCGGCGCGAGCAGCACCTGGCCGCCGACGATGCCGTGGGAGCCGAGGACGTCGTCGTAGACGCGCATCAGCCGGCTCTGACCGACGGCCGAGACCGCCTGGAGCGTTCGGGCGTCCCGGGGGCGCCGAGGGCCGCCGAGGCCGAGCGAGGGCAGGCCGGCGGCGATGGCGCCGGAGCTGACGACGACGACCTCGTGGCCGGCGGCGCGCACGTCGGCCACCTCGGCGCACAGCTTCTCGATCGCCCCGCGGGCGATCTCCCCTTCCTCGTCGGTGAGCGACGAGCTCCCGATCTTGACGACGACCCTCACGCCGACAGCATCCCCGACGGTGCGGTCACTCGTCAGGTTCGTAGTCGAACACCAGTCGCCCGATGCGGACGGTGTCGCCCTCCTGGGCCCCGGCGCGGGCCAGCGCCTTGTTGACCCCGAGCCGCTTCAGCCGGGCCTGGGCGTAGTCGAGGGCGTCGAGGTTGGTCAGGTCGGAGAGGTTCACCGCCCGCTCGGCCTGGCGTCCGACGACGACGTAGGACCCGTCGTCGCCACGCTCGATGCGGATCCCTTCGCCGACCGGGCGGTGCACGACGAAGCCCTCGTCGGCCGCGTCGGCGGCGCGCGCCTCCTCGACCAGGCGGCGCATCTCGCCGAGGAGCTGGGGCAGCCCGTCGCCGGTGACCGAGCTGATCCGAAGGCCGTCGAACGCCGAGGTGTCGACCTCCGTGCCGACCTGGCCCTCGAGGTCGGCGCGGGAGCCGATCGAGATGCGGGGGCGGTCGAGCATGTCGGGCTGGTAGCGACCGAGCTCCTGGAGGAGCACGCGCTCCTGCTCCTCGGGTCCGACGCCGTCGAGCGGCGCGAGGTCGAGCAGCAGGACCAGCCCCCGTGCCCGCTCGATGTGGCGGAGGAACTGGTGGCCGAGGCCTCGTCCCTCGCTCGCCCCCTCGATGAGCCCCGGGATGTCGGCGACGACCATCTCGAAGCCGTCGTCGAGCCGCACGACGCCGAGGTTCGGCTCGAGCGTGGTGAACGGGTAGTCGGCGATCTTCGGCTTCGCCGCCGAGATGCGGGAGATCAGCGTGCTCTTGCCCACGTTGGGGAACCCGACGAGGGCGACGTCGGCCATGAGCTTGAGCTCGAGGCGCAGCCAGCGCTCCTCGCCCACCTCGCCCTGCTCGGCGAAGGTCGGGGCGCGTCGGCGCTGGGACTGGAAGCTGGCGTTGCCGCGGCCGCCCTCGCCGCCCTTCGCCGCGAGCCAGCGGTCGCCGTGGTGGACGAGGTCGGCGAGGACCTCGCCGTCGCGCTCGCCGACCTGGGTGCCGACCGGGACGTGGACCTCGAGGTCGGAGCCCGCGGCGCCGTGCTTGCGCTTGCCCTGCCCGTGCGCCCCGCTCTCCGCCCGCCGGTGCGGGTGATCCCGGAACGCGATCAGCGAGGCCACGTTGTGGTCGGCCACGAGCCAGACGTCGCCGCCATCCCCGCCGTCGCCCCCGTCGGGACCGCCCATCGGGACGTGGGCCTCGCGGCGCATCGACACCGCGCCCGCGCCACCGTCACCGCCCCGGACGTTGAGGGAGCACTCGTCGACGAACTGGGACTGGGACACGGGCACCGATGCTACGGCCCCGGCCGGACGAAGCGGACGGGGCCGAGCAGCGCTACTCGATCAGGCGGACCGGGCCGCCCTCGACCGAGACGGACCACGTCGTGCGGTCGGTGACGCTGATGCCGGTGGCGAACTGGTAGCGGATGCGCCACCACGTGCGCCCGCCGTAGGCGGCATCGATGTTGTCGGGCAGCTCGATCTCCAGCCGGAGGCGGCGCTCGTTGTACCGGCACGCCGGGTTGGCGCTGTTCTGGCCGGTGCAGCGGGCGTCGGTCGCCCGGCCGGGGCCAGGGGCGGGTCCGGCGGGACGGATGTCGACGACGCTCTCGGTGAACGGGCCCCAGCCACCGCCGGGCGCCGCTTCACCGGCGAACCGACTCACGACGCTGCGCTCGAAGCTCGTGACACCGGCGCCGTTGCCGGGACCCACGACCTGCCCGTTCGGATCGGTCACGCGGAGCGACTGCCCGCCCTCGCCCGGGTCGTAGAGCTCGATGATCAACCGCTTGCCCGAGTGCTCGGGCCCGATGGAGGCGAGGAAGAACTCCGCCGTGGACCCCGCCGAGGCGGCGAAGACGGAGAGGTCCTGGTAGGCGAAGACGTTCGGGCAGTTGGCCGGACTCACGCCGGTCGAGGCCTGCCGGAGCGCGTTGTCCGTCTCGTTCGGGTCGGCCGAGCAGGCGACGAAGCCGCCGGCCGATCGTCGGGCCCGGATGGCGAACTGGTTGGCGCCGCCGGTCCTGCCGCTGTCCGAGTGGTTGAGGCTCTGCACCTGCACCACGTGGGCCTGGCCAGGGGTCGGGTTGATCGTCGCGATGGCGCGCCACTGGTTGCCCCAACCGCCGCAGTCGCTCGGCGTGAGCGTGTGCGTCGCGACCGGCGCTCCCGCGAACGGATCGGCGTCCGGGGCGCGGACCGTGTACCGGGTGTGGAAGGTCGCACCGCCCAGGTTGAGGTCGTGGCCGGACCCCGTGCAGTAGGGCGCGTCGAACACCTCGATCACGAGGGGGCCGCCGCTGTAGCCGGCGTTGGTCCGGATGCCGTAGGCGTACCCGTTGGCGTCGTACTCGGGGTTCGCGTCGCCACCGGTGCACTTGTTGGACGACGAGTTGTTGCCCATGCGGAGGCTCTGGCGGAGGTCGCCGTCCTCGGCGCGGTCGCACGGACCGTTCACCGAGAGCATGAACTGCTCGAGGATGGCACCCGACGGGAGGCCGCTCGTGCTGCGGCTCAGGTTGCCGGTGCCGAGGAAGTTGCGCGGGCTGCCCATGCGGATCGGCGGCACGTACTCCGCGATCGAGCCGCGGGAGACCGTGACGGTGTCGCGGAAGAGCGACGTGAAGTACTGAGGGACGCTGTTGTCGGTGATGCGCACCTGGAGCTGGTCACCCGCCAGCGGCGTCACCGTCACGGAGATGTCGGGGTTGGTGGCCGGGTCGAAGCCGTTCTGCGCCGCCGTGCTGCGGGCCACGGCGATGGCCTGGGCCTGGTCGATCGGCAGGAAGGCCACACCCGCCAGGGCTGCGGCGTCGGTCGTGCGCTGCACGGCGGCGGCACGGGCGTACCAGGAGCCGAGGTCGACGGCGAGGCCGGTGAAGGCGAGGAGCGGCAGCAGCAGGAGGGCGCTGAGCGCCATGACGTAGCCGCCGTCACGAGCGGCCTCGCGCGCGATGTCGCGGCGCGAACGGTGGGACGGGCTCAACACGACGTCTCCCCCTGCTGGCACGGGTCGATCTGGTAGACGGAGGTGCGCTCGAGCTGGACCTGTCCGGGGATGAGGCCGGTGACCGGCTCGTAGGTGAGGCGGACGTGGACGCCGATGCGGACGATCGAGTCCTGCAGGCGCGAGCGTCCGAGGGGGCACCACGCCGCATCGAGGGATCCGCCGCAGGTCGGCGACTGCGAGTTGCCACCGGAGAAGCCTCCGGGTGACGTCGTGCGCACCTGGGCGCCCGAGTAGGTGTTGCAGAGGCCACCGACCGAACCGGAGAGGCAGGCCGGCGGGACCGAGCCGCTGCCGCCGGTGGCGTTGAAGATCACGACCTGGTCGACCGTGACCCCGCTGAGGCCCCGGGTGGCGGTGTCGATGGCGCGGAGGGCCTCGTAGTCGGCGAACCGGTGGTTGGCCATCGAGGCCGCCGTGCGTGCCCCCTGCTGGGTGGCCCGCTCGACCGAACCGACCTGGCGCCAGGCGTTCCCGAACTCGAAGATCCCGAACAGGATGAGGACGAGGAAGGGAGCGACGATGGCGAACTCGATGATGACTGCGCCGCGGTCACCGCCACGAGCTCGTCGGTGCAGACGGGAGAGGGCGCGCATCAGTCGAGCATCCCCGGTTCGAGGCGCACGATGTACGCCTGGTCGATGGTGAACACGTCGCCGAAGAGACCCGACACGTAGGGCCGCTCCACCCGGATGTAGACGCCGAGGTAGTCGATGGCGGCGGTGGTGGGGCCGTTGCGGCGCGACGACGGGCGCCACGCGCAGGCGCGGCCGCTCGGGCAGCTGGAGAAGAAGGTGTCGTTGCCGGTGTCGACGGCGAGGAAGGCGTTGGCCGGGTCGTACACGTTGCAGACGTCGGCGACCGAGCCTCCGGTCTTGCAGGCGTTGGGGACCTGGTCGGACGGCGAACCCGCCCCCGGACCGTTGGCCTTGAAGATCACGATGCGGTCGATCCACTCGACGGGCACGCTGCCCAGGCTGTTGCGGACCTGGCGGATGATCTCGAAGTCGGCCGAGACGCCCGAGTTGGTGGTGCGCGGACCGATCACCGCACCCGTCCGAGCCCCGTTGGCCACGGCGTCGGAGGTGGTGAGGATGTCGCGGTAGATCAGCCCGAACTCGAAGATGCCGAGGACGAGGGCGAAGAAGACCGGCGCGACGAGCAGCGTCTCGAGCAGCGCGGCACCACGGTCCGAGGACCGACGGCGGAGGCGGCGGCGCAGCGAGGTCATGGCTTGTCGTACTCCGCGACGGCGGCGGGGACCGGGGCAGGCGGGGTCGAGTCCACACCGATGATCCGCAGCTTCACGTTGTCGACGTCGGTGTAGGGGACGTCGTAGCGCAGCGTGCACGAGCCGTCGGCGCCGGTGACGCAGTCGGTGTAGCCGCGCTCGTCGAGGTCCCTGGTGGCGTCGGCGGGGTCCCGCAAGCGGATCTCGGCCCGGATCCGGACGCCGGCGACCGGCTCGGGCGGGGTGGGCGGATCGGTGTTGGAGGGACGCTCCAGCGTGACCGGCAGCAGCACGGCCCAGCCGGTCGACGTGTCGTGGTCACCGATGCCGAGCGTGAGCGTCGGCACGTCGGCGGCGTTCGGCGGTGCGCTCGTCGGCGGCGAGTAGCCAGGATCGGGGAAGGTGACGTCCGACGGCACCGGCGCGAAGCCGCAGTCCCCGGGCGGCGGCCGGTCCGAGACGCAGTCCGCCTGGTTGTTGATCTCCGCGTCGGACTGGGCGTTGAGGAACTCGACCGCACCGATGGCGAGGACCACGAGCAGTGAGAACACCAGTGCGTACTCGACGAGGGTGGCGCCGCGGGACGCGTCTGTCCCCCGCATGCCTCCTGCCAGTCGTCGCCCGTGAGATCGAGTCAGCATCTTCCCCGCCACGTGGTGGCTCAGGGGCGGTCGTAGCTCCGCCCGTTCCCGACACCATCGGCCGCACCCGGGAGGAACTTGAGGCTTTCGAACCATCCGCGCACGTCGCCGGGGTGTTGTACCACCACTCAGGGTGGTCGGTCCAGCAGCCCCTAGGCTGGTCGCCGTGACGACGAGCAAGCGCGCCGAGGCCTGGGCCGCCACGATGCACGGCCACGACGCCGGCTCGGTCCGGCGCGCCCACGACGACACCCGCGCCACCATCGAGCCGCAGGCGCTGCTCGACCGCGCGGCGCGCGAAGCGCACGAGGACGCGTGGCTCACCCCGGGTGCCACCCGCGCCGTCGGCGCCGGCCGCCGTGCCGACGAGGAGGAGCCGGACCGCACGCGGACGTGCTTCGAGCGCGACCGCGACCGCATCCTGCACGGCACCACCGCGTTCCGTCGCCTGGCCGGCAAGACGCAGGTCTTCATCTTCCCCGAGGACCACCAGCGCACGCGGCTCACGCACGCGCTGGAGGTCGCGCAGGTCGCCACCTCGATCGCCCGGGCGCTGCGGCTCAACGTCGCCCTCGCCGAGGCCATCGCCCTCGGCCACGACTGCGGCCACGGGCCCGGTGGCCATGCCAGCGAGGATGCCTTCACGCCCTACGTCGCCGAGGGGTACGACCACGCCGTGTGGGGCGCCGACGTCGTCCTCGCGCCGCTCAACCTGTGCGCCGAGACGCTCGACGGCATCCGCAACCACTCGTGGTCGCGCCCCGCGCCGTCGACCCCCGAGGGGGAGGTCGTCTCGTGGGCCGACCGCATCGCCTACGTCTGCCACGACGTCGAGGACGCCGTGCACGTCGGCATCGTCCGCGCCGAGGACCTCCCGGGCGTGGTGCGCGACCGCTGCGGGACGACCCGGCGCGAGCAGCTCCACACCTTCATCAGCGCGGTCGTCGACGCGTCGCTGCGGAGCGGCACCATCGGCATGGACGCCGACACCGCCGACGCCCTCGCCGCGTTCCGGCGGTTCAACTACGAGCGCATCTACATGCGGCCGGCATCGGTGGCCCAGGGCGACCAGGTCGTCCGGGTGCTCCGCGCCCTCGTCGAGCACTACGCCGATGCGCCCCACGCCCTGCCCGCCGACCAGCAGGCCGCCGACCTGACGGCGGGCAGCACCGATGCCCTGCGCGCCGCGGTCACCTACGTGGGCGGGATGACCGACCGCTACGCCTTCGGCCACGCGATCAGCGAGCTGGGATGGGACCCGGCCGACCTCCCCCGCGGCATCGACTGGCGGGGCTGACCACTGGCGGACCGCCCCCGGACGCGGCGATGCGGCCCCCGGAGGAGCCGCATCGGCAGATCTGGCAGTGGTGGGTCGGTCAGTCCGGGAGGACGTCGACCAGCTTGCGGCCCTTGCGGGAGCCGAACTTGACCTTGCCGCCCGACAGGGCGAACAGGGTGTCGTCGCCGCCACGACCGACGTTCTCGCCGGGGTGGATGCGGGTGCCCCGCTGGCGCACGATGATGGCGCCGGCGTTGACGGCGCCGCCGTCGAACACCTTCACGCCGAGGCGCTTGGACTCGGAATCGCGGCCGTTCCGGGTGGAACCGCCACCCTTGGTCTTCGACATCGCTCAGCCCTTCTCGATCTTGGTGATCTCGATGGTGGCGTACGTCTGGCGGTGACCCCAGCGACGCCGGTTGTTGGTCTTGTTCTTGTAGGTGAAGCCGGTGACCTTGCGGCCCTTCACCTCGCCGAGCACCTTGGCGGACACCGATGCGCCGTTGAGCTGGTCGGGCGTGGAGAGGACGGTGTCCCCGTCGACGAGGAGCACCGGGGTGAGCGCGACCTCGGTGTCGGCGGCGCCGAGCCGCTCCACCTGGAGCTGCTGGCCCTGCTCGACCCGATACTGCTTACCACCGGTCTTGATGACTGCGTACATAGGGATGCGACTCTATCTGCTCGGAGGACGGGACCGCTACTCGGCGGGTGGGACGGGTGTGGAGGTGCTCAGTCGTCGATGAGGGCGGTGTCGACGACGAGGCCGCGACCGTCGCACTCGGGGCACTTGTGGGCCAGCGACTCGAGCAGGCCCTCCCCGATGCGCTTGCGGGTCATCTCGACCAACCCGAGCTCGGAGATCTCGAACACCTGGGTGCGGGTCTTGTCGCGTGCCAGGGCCTCGCGGAACACCCGGGTGACGTCGTCGCGGTTGGAGCGGACCTCCATGTCGACGAAGTCGATGACGATGATGCCGCCGATGTCGCGCAGCCGCAGCTGGCGGGCGATCTCCTCGGCCGCCTCGAGGTTGTTGCGGTAGACGGTCTCCTCGAGGCTGGAGGTGCCGACGTTCTTGCCGGTGTTCACGTCGATGACCGTGAGGGCCTCGGTGTGCTCGATGATGAGCGAGCCGCCGGAGGGGAGCCACACCTTGCGGTCGAGCGCCTTGTGGAGCTGCTCGTGGACGTGGTGGCGCTCGAACAGCGGGAGCTGCTCGGCGTCGGTGTCGTAGAACTGGACGCGGTCAGCGAGGGCGGGGCTGATCGCCGTCACGTAGTCGGCGACCTCCTCGTAGAGGGCTCGGTCGTCGATGACGATCGACCGGTAGTCCTTGTTGAACTCCTCGCGGATGACCCGGACCGCCATGTCGGGCTCCTTGTAGAGGAGCGACGGCGCCTGGGACCGCTCGGCGAGGGCAGCGATCTGCTCCCACTGGGTCGACAGGCGGGCGACGTCGCGCTCGATCTCCTCGGCGGTGACGTTCTCGGCGGCGGTGCGCACGATGATGCCGTGGCCCGGAGGCCGCACCTTGTCGAGGATGGCGCGGAGGCGCTTGCGCTCGTTGTCGGGGAGGCGCTTGGAGATGCCGTAGGTGGAGCTGTTGGGGATGAGCACGACGAACCGACCGGGGAGGGAGACCTCCTGGGTGAGGCGGGCGCCCTTGTGGGCGATCGGGTTCTTCGTGACCTGGCAGATGATGCTCTGCCGGGCCTTGAGCAGCTCCTCGATCTTCGGGCTCTGGCCCTTCTCCTCGACGTCGTCGGGGTCGAACTGCACGTCGCCGCGGTAGAGGACGGCGTTCTTCGGCGTGCCGATGTCGATGAACGCGGCCTCCATGCCGGGCAGCACGTTCTGGACCTTGCCGAGGTAGATGTTGCCGTGGATCTGGGTGTCGTTGTCCGCCGGGCGGGACACGTAGTGCTCGATGAGGGTCCGCCCCTCGAGCACGGCGATCTGGGTGGTGGCGCCGCGGGTGCTGACCGCCATCATGTAGCGGCCGACCGGGCGGCCGTTGCGCTCGCGTCCCCGGCGGCGCTTCAGGGTGGCGGCGTCGAGCTCGACGGGCTCCTCGTCGGACAGCACGGCCTCGACCGGCTCGCCCCGACCGCCCTGGCGGCCGCCGTTGCGGCCGCCGCCCTGCGACTGGCCCTGCGAGGACCCCTGGCGGTTCTGCCCGCCCTGACCGCCTCCGCCACCGCCGCTCCCCCGCCCACGGCCGCCGCGACGGCGCCGTCGACGGTTGCCGGAGCCCGACGAGCCGGAGCCCCCGGACCCGGAGGAGCCGCCCTGGTTGCGGGCGCTGCCCTCGTCGGAGCGATCGGACTCGGCGACCGGTGCCGGGCGGCTGTCGCCGATCTTCGGCTTGCGGGGCGCGTCGTCGGACGACGGCTGGTCGTCCCCCGCCGAGGACGACGGGTCGGCCGACGAGGTCTCGTTCGTCGAGCTGTCGTTGGTCGGCGACTTGGGCTTGTTGCGGTTGCGACCGCCGCGGGAGCCGCGGCGGCGCTTGGCGGACCCGCCGGGGCGAGCGTCGCCCGACGGATCGGCTGCGTCAGCTCCTGTCCGGCCGGTGCCGGGGGTCTCGGGGGATCCGCTGGTCGCGGGATCGGACATCGGGGTGGTCCCTTCTCATGACGCACGCTCGCCGACGTGCAGGGCGTCCGTCGCGTCGCTCGGGAGGACCTCCCGGCGCGCGCCGTCGCTCGTCATCCACTGGTGGGTCCTGCGCACCAGCCCCTCCTCGAGGGGAGGGTCGAGCGCGGCGAGCAGCTCGGCGGGGCGCAGGGTACGGGGTTGGGTGCCCAGCTCCGCGTGGAGCCGGGTGCCGGACGGTGTCGGGCCGACGACCTCGAGGGCCAGGATCTGGGGCCGCAGGTCGTCGGTGACGACGTTGCCCTTCCGCTCTCGGGTGAGCATCAGGGAGGGCGCCGCCAGCGCCCGATCGACGACCGCGGCAGCCTCGCCGGGGTCGATGTCGATCACGTCGATGAGCCAGGAGCAGCTGGTGACGGCCTGCTGGAGCGACGGTTCGCTCCGGCTCACCTCGCAGGCCGCGGTGACGTCGATGCCCTCGGGGAGGAGGGCGGAGAGCCGACCGGGGAGCGCCACCATGTCATCGGGCAGCGCGTCGAGGTCGATGTCGAGGTACTCGCCGAGGCTCTCGTAGGCCGTGGAGAGGGCGAGACCGAAGGCGAGGCGGGGCCGGGGGGAGAAGCCCTCGGAGTAGGTGACGGGCAGGCCGGCGCGGCGCAGGGCGCGCTCCCACACCCGGGCGAGGTCGCGGTGGCCGAGGAACCGGACCTTGCCGAGCTTGGTGAACCGCACCCGCACGCGGAACGGCACGGGGCGGGTCATCGGGCCCCTGCCCCGACCGGCTTGGTGCCGATGCGGACCGGGACCCCGCCGGTGCTGAGGTCCTGGCCGGTGCCCTGGCTGCCGCCCGCCGGCGGCACGGCCGAGGCGACGACGTGCTCGATGCCGTAGCCGGTGCAGGCGCCGCAGTCGTAGCACGGCGTCCAGCGGCAGTCCGGGAGCCCGACCTCGGCGAGGGCGTCCTGCCACTCCTGCCAGAGGAAGTCGCGGTGGAGCCCGGCGGAGATGTGGTCCCACGGGAGGACCTCGTCCTCGGTGCGGTGCCGGTGGACGTACCAGTCGACCGAGAGGCCGTGGGCCTCCATGGTGTCGACCCAGAGCTGGTGGTCGAAGTGCTCGGACCACTCCTGGAAGGTGCCGCCGCGCCGCCACACGTCCTCGATGACCGGGCCCAGCCGGCGGTCGCCACGGCTGACGATGCCCTCGACGAGGGTGGCCTTCGGATCGTGCCACTTGAGGTTGACGCCCCGGTCCCGCTTGGTGGCGTCGCGCAGGAGGCCGACCTTGCGGGACAGCTCCGGGACGGTGTTCTGGCCGAACCACTGGAACGGCGTGAACGGCTTGGGCACGAAGCCGCCGACCGACACGGTGACCGAGGGGCTCTTGTGGTGGGCCCGGCCGAGCTCGACGCAGTTGCGGGCGAGGTCGGCGATGCCCAGGGTGTCCTCGTCGGTCTCCGACGGCAGACCGGTGAGGAAGTAGAGCTTCATCCGGCGCCAGCCCTGCGAGTAGGCGGACTCGACGGCGCCGTAGAGGTCCTCCTCGCGGATGAGCTTGTTGATGATCTGGCGCATCCGCCAGGTGCCGGCCTCGGGGGCGAACGTGAGCCCGGTGCGGCGGGCCTTCTGGATCTGGGCGGCGACGCCGACGGTGAAGGCGTCGACCCGGAGGCTCGGCAACGAGACCGAGACCTGCCCGCGGTTGGACGGGTCGTCCACGGTGTCGGCGACGACGCGCTCGATGCCGGAGAAGTCGGCGGTGGACAGGGAGGTGAGGGCGACCTCGTCGTAGCCGGTGCGGGCCAGCCCGTCCTGGACCATCTTGCGAACCTGCTCGGCCGGGCGCTCGCGGACCGGGCGGGTGATCATCCCGGCCTGGCAGAAGCGGCAGCCGCGGGTGCAACCGCGGAACACCTCGACGTTGAGGCGGTCGTGGACGACCTCGGTGAGCGGGACGAGCTGGTTCTTCGGGTACGGCCAGTCGGCGAGGTCGGCGATGGTGCGCTTCTCGACGATCTCGGGGACGTCGGGGAAGCGCGGGAACACGCCGACGAGCGACCCGCCGTCGAACTCCGCCTCGTAGAGCGAGGGGACGTACACGCCGGAGATACCGGCGAGGGCCCGCAGCACGTTCTCGCGGGAGCCCTCGGTGCGACCCGAGGCCTTCCACTCGCGCACGACCTCGGTGATCTCGCCGATGACCTCCTCGCCGTCGCCGAGCACGACGATGTCGACGAAGTCGGCGATGGGCTCGGGGTTGTAGGTGCAGTGGCCCCCGACGGCGACGAGCGGGTGCTCGGGGCGTCGGTCGGCCGCCCGGACGGGGACGCCGGCGAGGTCGACGCAGTTGAGGACGTTCGTGTACGTGAGCTCGGCCGACAGGTTGAAGGCGATGACGTCGAAGTCGGCGGCGGGACGGTGGGTGTCGACCGAGAACAGCGGCACGCCGCGGCGGCGCATGAGCTCCTCGAGGTCGGTCCAGGGGGCGTAGGACCGCTCGGCCCAGGCGTCCTCACGCTCGTTGACGATCTCGTAGAGGATCTGGAGGCCCTGGTTCGGGAGCCCGATCTCGTAGGTGTCGGGGTACGACATCAGCCAGCCGACCTGGCCGGGCTGGGGGTTCGGCTGCTGCGACCCGTCCTCGAGGCCGATGTAGCGCGCCGGCTTCTGCACCTTCGGCAGGAGCGGTTCGAGCGCTGTCCACAGGGAACCCATCCCGGTCGATGCTACCCGATGACCCCTCGCTCCCCGTGACGGTCGCCCGGGGACATCGGCCCTGACCTGCGGTTTCTCAGCTGAAGCGCCGCATGTGCACGTTGAGGACGAACCCGGCGAGGATGAACGCCACCAACATCGACGAGCCGCCGTAGGACATGAAGGGCAGGGGGATGCCGGTGACGGGCATGATCCCGAGCGACATGCCGATGTTCTCGAACAGCTGGAACAGGATCATGCAGAAGACGCCCACGCACAGGAGCGTCCCGAACGCATCACGTGACAGCTGGGCGGCCCGCAGGATGCGCCAGAGCAGGAAGCCGTAGAGGGCCAGCACCGAGGCCGCGCCGACGAAGCCCAGCTCCTCCCCGATGGCGGTGAAGATGAAGTCGGTCTGCTGCTCGGGCACGTAGCCGTTGCTCGTCTGGCCGCCCTTCAGCAGGCCCTGCCCGGTGAGACCGCCGCTGGCGATGGCGATCTGGGACTGCTCGGTGTTGTACCGGGCGTCGCGGTCGAGGGCATCGGGGTTGACGAAGTTGGTGAGCCGGGCCTTCTGGTACTCGGCGAGCACGTCGGAGGTGAGGACCACCCCGGTGGCGAGCGACGCTGCGAGCAGGAGGCCGAGCATGACCCGGGCGGGCACGCCGGCGACGAGGAGCACGCCGAGGGTGATGGCGCCGAACACGAGCGCCGTGCCGAGGTCGGGCTGGAGCAGGATGAGCACGACGGGGGGCGCGACGACCCCGAGTCCGGTGAGCGTGCCCCGTAGGTCGGGCGCCCGGTCGGCGAAGAGGGCGGCGAGAACGATCACGGCCGCGATCTTCATGAACTCCGACGGCTGGAGCTGGAAGCCGGCGATCGCGAAGCCGCGCTGGGTGCCCTTGGCCGAGATGCCGAAGAGCATCACGAACACGAGCGACAACATGCCGAGGGCGTAGACGCCGACCCACCACTCCCGCCAGCGGCGGTAGTCGATCATGGCGACGCCGAACATCACCCCGAAGCCGATGACGACGAACATCGCCTGGCGGACCATGAAGAACGTGTCGTTCGTGGTCGTCCGGGGTCCGTGGGTGGCCGCGAGCACCATGACCACGCTGACGACCGAGAGCAGGCCGAGCACGACGATCAGGCTGATGTCGAGGTGGCGCCACGGCGAGCCGGACAGCCGGCTGCGGACGCCGGTGGCCGCAGCCGACCGGCGTTGGGCCCGGACGAGGGGGGCGTCGGTGATCGCCATCAGTCGAAGGAGCCTCCTGCTTCGACCTCGATCTCGGGGACGTCGGAGATCGGGGTGCCGTCGATCTCCCGGAGCGCGATCGGCTCGAGGATGCGACGGGCGATCGGCGCGGCGACGCGGGAGCCGTAGCCGCCTTCCTCGACGACGACGGCGATCGCGTACTCGGGGTCGTGGGCCGGTGCCCAACCGGCGAACAGCGAGTTCGACGCCCGGCCGTAGTTCTGCGCGGTGCCCGTCTTGCCGGCGACGGGGTACTCGGCGTGGGGGTACCCGGCGAAGACGCGGGAGGCCGTGCCCTCCTCGCTCTGCGTCACGCCGACGAGCCCGTCCAGGATCGGGGCCCGGACGCTGCCGTCGAGCTCCAGGTCGCGGATCAGTCGCGGCTCGAACGACTGGAGCACCTCGCCGGAGAGGGGGTCGGTGACCTGGCGCACGATGTTCGGGTTGTGGAGCTGCCCGCCGTTGCCCATGGTGGCGTAGGCGTTGACGAGCTGGAGGGGCGTGACGGCGATCTCGCCCTGGCCGATCGCGAGGTTGACCGAGTCGCCGACGTACCAGTTGCCCTCGGGGTAGGCCTCGGGGTTGTCCTCGTGGCGCTGGGCGCGCACCTCGGCATCGATGAGGAGCCCTCCGGCCTCGTTCGGCAGGGCGAGGCCGGTGCGCTGGCCGAGTCCGAACTGCGCGGCCACGTCCTGGATCGGGCGCGGGCCGTAGGCACTCGGCTGGGCGTGGAACTGGGCGCCGAGCTGGAAGAAGTAGACGTTGCTCGAGATGGTGAGCGCCCGCTGCAGGTTCACCGGGCCGTTGCTGCCCGGGCTCGAGTTCTCGAACGTGCAACGCCCGACGCAGTTGTTGATCGTGTAGCTGCCGGTGTCGTCGATGTGCACGCCGGGCGCTCGGACGCCCATCGTCGCGGCCGCGTACCCGGTGAAGATCTTGAACGTCGAGCCGGGCGCGTACTGGCCGCGGATGGCGCGGTTCGTCATCGGGCTGAAGTGGGGCTCCATCGCGGTGAGCTCCTGGTAGCGCGCGCTGGAGACGCCGCCGATCAGCTCGTTGGGGTCGAAGGTGGGGTACGACGCCATCGCCACGACCTCGCCGGTGTCGGGTTGGGTGACGACGGCGGAGCCGGCAGGGGCGCGGATCGGAAAGTCGTTGGAGGTGCCGCCCGCCTGCTGCGCCCGCACGATCTCGCTGGCCAGGGACTCCTCCGCCACGCGCTGCACGTCGGCGTCGAGCGTGAGCCACACGTCGTCGCCGGGCTGGGGCTCGACCCGGTCGAGGATCGAGACGATGCGGCCCATCGAGTCGACCTCGAAGGTGATCGATCCGGGGACCCCCCGGAGGCGGCCCTCGTACTGCTGCTCGATCCCCATCTTCCCGATGCGGTCGCCCAGCTGGTAGGCCTTCTCGGCGTCGACTCGGGCGGCCAGCTCGTCGGCGTTGATCTCGCCGGTGTACCCGAGGACGTGGGCCGCCAGGCTGCCGTTCGGGTACTGGCGCACGAGGCGCTTCTCGACGCCGACGCCCGGGAGCGACGTCGCCCTCTCGCTCAACGTGATGTAGAGGTCGTCGCCGACGTCGTTCGCCACCACGATCGGCCGGTACGGGTCGCCGGTCCACCCGTCGATCGCCGCCTCGACCTCGTCGATGGTGGTCGGGACGCCGGCGCGGTTCAGCTCGGCCACCAGGTCGGTGAGCACCACCTGCGGGTCGTCGGCGGCCTCGAGCGTCGAGCGGTCGACGGTGACCACGACCGCCTCGCGGTTGTCGGCGAGGACGACGCCGTTGCGGTCGAGGATGCGGCCACGGGGCCCCTCGACGACGATCGTGCGCGTCCGGTTGGAGACGCCGACCGCCTCGTACTCCTCGACCGCCATGACCTGGAGGAACCACAGGCGCGAGAACAGCGCGGTGAACAGCGCCACGGCGACGATGCCGAGGATGCTCAGGCGAAGCGGCTGGGAGTCGTGCATGGCTCGGGCCAGTTCAGCAGATGGAGACGGCGGGTCACCGGCGCGCGTGCACCGGGTCGTGGGGATCGGTGAGCGCCCAGCGCATGGCGGGCTGCATCAGGAGGACGGCGCCGGCGGCCAGGAGCGCCCCCACGACGAGGATGCGCACCACCGGCGCGTCGAGCAGGTGGTCCTGGCCGAGCAGGGTACCGACGAGGACGAACAACGTGGTCGAGCCGATCGCTGCGGCCACGGCGAAGGCGATCGTGCCGATCGGCGTCGAGCGGATGAGGTTCCGTCCCAGCAGCCCGGTGGCGTACCCGGTGACCGTCCACACGAGCGCGGTGAGGCCGAAGGGCGTGGTGACGAAGGCGTCGAAGAGCAGGCCGGCGGCGAAGCCGACCGTCGCTCCCCGCTCCGGTCCACCGAGGAGCCCGGCGGCGACGGGCGCGACGACGAGAGCGTTGCCGGTGACGCCCCAGAGGCGGAGGTCGGCGACGACCGACAGCTGGAGCATCAGGGCGACGAAGAGGACGAGCCCGACCCTCGCCCAGGTCGGCATCGTCATGTCGACGGTGTCCAGAGCAGGACGGTCAGGAAGTTGAGCCGGTCGAGGCGGGCGGCCGGCTCGACGTCGATGCGGCGCGAGAGGACGGGATCGATGTCGGGGAGCACCGAGCCGCCACCCGTCGTGGTGGCGGTGGTGTCGTCCTCGTCGATGTCGCCGACGTCGTCGCCGCCGTCGCTCGGGGCGTCGTCGTCGGGCACGTCGAGCACCCGGCCGATGGGGACGTCCGGTGGGTAGAGGCTCTCGGCGAGTCCGCTCGTCTGGAGGATGTCGCCCGCCGCCACCTCGGTGTCGCCGGAGACGACGAGCTGGGGCGCCTGGCCGGCACCGACCCCCTCGAGGATCGCCTGCTCCTGGGTCGACACGATCCGCACGCCGACGCGCATGCGCGGGTCGTCGAGCAGCAGCACGACGGCCTCGTCGGCGGTCACCTGGTGGACGCGGCCGACGAGGCCGGCGCCGGTGACCACCGCCATCCCCTCCTCGATCCCGTCGTCGCTCCCCTTGTCGATGCGCACCGTGGACTCGAACGAGGTGGCCGGGCCGGCGATGACCCGCGCCGTGACCTGCTCGATGTCGGCGCCGAAGTCGATCTCGGTCTGCTCGAACCAGCGCTCCATGAGCGCCGCCGCCCCCTGGTCTCGCAGGAGCTCGCCCTCGAGCTCGGCGACCCGGGCGTGCAGCTCGGCGTTCTCGTCCTCGAGCTCGCCGTAGTTCGTGATCCCGTTCCAGACGTCGCCGAACGGCGAGAGGACCCACTCCGCGCCGGCGCGGAACGGCGACAGCACCGAGCTCACGACGCCCCGCATCGTGCCGATCGGACCCGCGCCGCGGCTGTCGAGGGTCATGAGGCTGACCGCCGTGAGGACGAGGAGGACGAGGACGAAGCGGGTGCGACCGCCGCGGGGGAACGGGCCCACGTGGAGCGGGGCGGGCTACGACTGGCCGGGCGAGAAGAGGACGCCCTTCTCGAGCGACATGCCGGCACCGAGGGCGACCGCGTAGAGCGGGTCGTGGCAGATCCGGATCGGCATGCCGGTCTCGTTGGCCAGGCGCTGGTCGAGGCCGTTGAGCAGGGCGCCACCGCCGGCGAGGGTGATGCCCTCCTCCATGATGTCGGCGGCGAGCTCGGGCGGCGTCTTGTCGAGGGTGACCTTCACGGCATCCACGATGGCAGCCACGGGCTCCTCGAGGGCCTCGCGCACCTCGCCGGTGGACGTGACGATGGTCTTCGGGAGGCCGGTGACGAGGTCGCGGCCGCGGATCTCGGCGTAGAGCTCCTCGCGGAGCGGCCACGCCGACCCGAGCGCGATCTTCACGTCCTCCGCGGTGCGGTCGCCGAGGGCGATCGAGTACTCCTTCTTGATGTACTGGACGATCGCGCTGTCGAGCTCGTCGCCACCGACGCGCACCGACTGGCTGGCGACGATGCCGCCGAGGGAGATGACGGCGACCTCGGTGGTGCCGCCGCCGATGTCGACGATCATGTTGCCGGCCGGCTCCTGCACCGGCAGCCCTGCGCCGATGGCCGCGGCCATCGGCTCCTCGATGATGTAGGCGGGCTTGCGGGCGCCGGCGTACTCGGCGGCCTCGGTGACGGCCCGCTGCTCGACGCCGGTGATGCCCGACGGCACGGCGATGACCATGCGGGGCTTGGCGAACTTCCGCTGGGAGACCTTCTGCAGGAAGTAGCGGAGCATCTTCTCGCAGATCTCGAAGTCGGCGATCACGCCGTCCTTCAGCGGCCGGATGGCCTGGATGTGGCTCGGCGTGCGGCCGATCATCTTCTTGGCCTCGGCGCCGACGGCGAGCGGGCGCCCGTCGTGGACGTTGACCGCGACCACCGACGGCTCGTTCAGGACGATGCCCTGTCCGCGGACGTACACGAGCGTGTTGGCGGTGCCGAGGTCGACGGCGATGTCGCGACCGACGATCCCCGAGAGCATGTTGTCGGCCATGCGGGAAGCCTCCGCCATCAGCGGGTGTGGGTGGGCGTGTCGAGCGCCCTCACCACGGCCGCCGTGGCGGTCGAGCACTGAGGGCCCCTACTCCGGGGACAAGTGTGGGCCGGATCGTCACGCGAACGCAACCTTCTGCGGACGCGCGTGCCCGAGGTCTCAGGCCAGGCCGGGGAAGAAGATGTCGATCTCGCGCGCCGCGGAGTCGGCCGAATCCGACCCGTGGATGAGGTTCTCGCCCATCTCGGTGGCCAGGTCGCCACGGATGGTGCCGGGAGGGGCCTCGGCCGGGTTCGTGGGGCCCATGAGGGTCCGCACGATCTTCCAGGTGTCGTCGGGGCCCTCCACCACGGCGACGAGGGCCGGCGACCGGCCGATGAAGCTGACGAGCTCGCCGTAGAACGGCTTGCCCTCGTGCTCCGCGTAGTGGCGGCCGGCGGTCTCGGCGTCGATCGTGCGCAGCTCGGCGGCGACGAGCGAGAGGCCCTTGCGCTCGAGGCGGCCGATGATCTCGCCCACCAGGCCGCGTTCGACGGCGTCGGGCTTGCAGATGACGAGCGTGCGGTTCATGCCGCGCACGCTACGCGCGACCGTCGTGACCTGGCGAAACGACGGCCGGCACGAGGTCGCCTAGAAGCCGAGCTCGTCCTCGGCCTCGGCGGCCTCCTTGGCCCTGACCATCGCCTCGGCCGTGCGGGAGTAGGCCGCGCGCACGGCGCCGACCACGTAGATCGAGCCGGCGACGACGACGAGGTCCTCCTCGTCGGCGAGGGCCACGGCCCGGGCCACCGCCTCGACCGGCTCGGGCACGACCTCGACCGAGCAGCCGAGGGACTCCGCGACCCGAGCGACGTCCGCAGCCGGGCGGGCCCGCGGGGAGCCCGGTGGGGTGCACACGACGACGAGGTCGAAGCCCGGCGCCCCGAGCGCCTGGAGCATCTCCTCGGTGTCCTGCTGCGCGAGCAGGCCGACGACGAGGTAGCGCGACCCGACGACGGTGAAGCTCTCGGCCAGCGCCGCGGTGAGGGACTCTGCGCCGTCAGGGTTGTGGGCCGCGTCGAGCAGGACCGACGGGGCGTGCGCCACCGGTTCGAGGCGGCCGGGGACGGTGACGGTGGCGAACGCCCCGGTGACGACGTCCTCGTCGAGCGGGCGGCCGAAGAACCCCTCGACCGCCGTCAGCGCCACGACGGCGTTGTCGCCCTGGTGCGCTCCGTGGAGCGGGAGGAAGAGGTCGGTGTAGCGGCCGCCCGGCGTGCGCAGGTCGAGCAGCCGGCCGCCGACGGCGACCTGGTTGGACTCGACGGCGAAGTCGGCGTCGCGCACCCACATGGTCTCGGCCGGCGCAGCATCGAAGATGTCCCGCAGCTCGGGGTCGGTCTCCCCCAGCACGAACGTGCTGCCGGGCTTCACGATGCCGACCTTCTCCTCGGCGATGGCCCGCCGCCACCCCTCCGAGCGGTCGGTGTGGTCGGCGGCGACCCGGGTGAGCACCGACACCGGGGCGTCGACGACGTTGGTGCAGTCGTAGCGCCCGAGCAGGCCGACCTCGAGGACCGCGACGTCGACGGCCACGTCGGCGAACCAGTGGAACGCCGCGGCGGTGAGGATCTCGAAGTGCGACGGCGGACCGTCGATGATCGGCTCGATGGCCGCCACCGCCGCGATGGCGTCGGCGAGCTCGTCGTCGTCGACCGGCTCGAGGTTGCGGCTCATCCGCTCGTTGATCCGCTCGAGGTGGGGGCTGGTGTAGGTGCCGACGGTGAGCCCGCTCGCCTGGAGCAGCGCGGTGGTCATGCGCGCCACCGAGCCCTTGCCGTTCGTCCCGGTGAGGTGGATGGACGGGTAGGCCCGGTGCGGGTCGCCGAGCACGTGGACGATCGACCGCATCCGGTCGAGCGACGCACCGGTGGGCCGCCCGGCGTTGGCCTCGAGGTTGATGTGGCGGTCCAGCCAGGCCAAGGCCTCGCGGAGGTTCACCGGTGGGAGAGCGCCGGGGTCAGGACGCGGCGCGGCGGGGCCGCTGCTGGCGGGACGAGTCGCCGCGGGGCACGAGCGTGGGGTTCACCTTCTCGAGCACGACCGAGCGGTCGATGACGCAGCGCTCGATGTCGTCGCGGCTCGGGAGGTCGTACATCACGTTGAGCAGGACCTCCTCGAGGATGGCCCGCAGACCACGCGCGCCGGTGCCCCGGAGCAGGGCCTGGTCGGCGACGGCCTCGAGGGCGTCCTGGGTGAACTCCAGCTCGACGTCCTCGAGCTCGAAGAACCGCTGGTACTGCTTGATCAGCGCGTTCTTGGGCTCGTTGAGGATGCGGATGAGCGCCTCCTGGTCGAGGTTCTCGACCGGGCCGATGACGGGCAAGCGGCCGACGAACTCCGGGATGAGGCCGAACTTGAGCAGGTCCTCGGGGAGGACCTGGGCGACCATCTCGCCGAGGTCGGCGTCGGTGCGACTGCGCAGCTCGGCGCCGAAGCCGACGCCCTTCTTGCCGATGCGGGACTCGATGATCTTCTCGATGCCGGCGAACGCCCCGCCGCAGATGAACAGGATGTTCGTGGTGTCGATCTGGATGAACTCCTGGTGGGGGTGCTTGCGGCCCCCCTGGGGCGGCACCGACGCGGTGGTGCCCTCCAGGATCTTCAGCAGCGCCTGCTGCACGCCCTCGCCCGACACGTCGCGGGTGATCGACGGGTTCTCGCTCTTGCGGGCGATCTTGTCGATCTCGTCGATGTAGATGATGCCGGTCTCGGCCCGCTTCACGTCGTAGTCGGCGGCCTGGATCAGCTTGAGCAGGATGTTCTCGACGTCCTCGCCCACGTAGCCGGCCTCGGTGAGGGCGGTGGCGTCCGCGATGGCGAAGGGCACGTTGAGCATGCGGGCGAGCGTGCGAGCCATCTCGGTCTTGCCGCAGCCGGTGGGCCCGATGAGCATGATGTTCGACTTGGCGAGCTCGACGTCGCCGTCGCGGCCGCCCGAGTGCTGCACCCGCTTGTAGTGGTTGTAGACCGCGACCGAGAGGATCTTCTTCGCCAGCTCCTGGCCGACGATGTAGTCGTTCAGGAACTCGAAGATCTCACGGGGCTTCGGCAGCTGGTCGAACTGGAGGTCGGTGCCCTCGGACAGCTCCTCCTCGATGATCTCGTTGCAGAGGTCGATGCACTCGTCGCAGATGTAGACGCCCGGACCCGCGATGAGCTTCTTCACCTGCTTCTGCGACTTGCCGCAGAACGAGCACTTCAGGAGCTCGCCTCCGTCTCCGAACTTCGCCACCTCGTCACATCCCCCGGTGTCTGGGCCGTCGCTACGCGCTCGCGGCGCGGATCGGGCCAGTGTTGTCGACCACCGCGCGCGGCGTGAGGATCTCGTCGATGATGCCGTACTCCTTGGCCTGCTCGGCGGTCATCACGAAGTCGCGGTCGGTGTCGGTCTGGATCTTCTCGATCGGCTGGCCGGTGTGCCGCGAGAGGACGTCCTCCAGCGCGGACTTCAGCCGCATGATCTCCTTGGCGGCGAGCTCGACGTCGGACGCCTGGCCCTGGGCCCCGGAGTACGGCTGGTGGATGATCACCCGCGAGTGGGGCAGCGCCAGTCGCTTGCCGCTGGTGCCCGCGGCGAGCAGCACGGCGGCCGCCGACGCCGCCTGGCCGAGGCAGATCGTGTTGATGTCCGGCCGGATGTAGCTCATCGTGTCGTAGATGGCGAACATCGCGTTGATGTCGCCGCCCGGCGAGTTGATGTAGATGTTGATGTCCTTCTCGGGGTTCTCCGACTCCAGGTGGATGAGCTCCGCGCAGACGACGTTGGCCACGTCGTCGGTGATCGGGAACCCGAGGAAGATGATGTTCTCCCGCAGCAGCCGTCCGAACAGGCTGGAGCTGCGCTCGCCCCGGTTGGTCTGCTCCCAGATCTCCGGGTTCGGGATGTAGGTCACTGGTCGGTCGCTCCCTCGGTGTCGTCCTCGTCCGGGGTGTCCTCGGCGGCGGTCTGCTCGGCCTCGTCGGCCGCCTCGGCGGCGGCGATCAGGTCGGCACGGTCGATGCTGTTGCCCTGTGGATCGGTGATGGCGACACGCTCGATGAGCCAATCGAGCGCCTTCTGCTTGCGCAGATCCGAGCGTACCTCCGGCAGTTGCCCACTGCGCTCGAACTCCTCGCGCACCCGCTCCACGGTCTCCCCGACCCGCTCGGCCAGACGCTCGAGCTCCTCGTCGACCTCCGACTCGTCGACGTCGATGCCCTCGGCGGCGGCGACGGCGCGCAGGGCGAGGTCGACGAGGACCGCCTGGGTGGCGCCCTCGCGGAGGGTCTCGACGAACTGGGCCTGGGGCTGGCCGGTCATGGCGAGGAACTGCTCGAGCTGGAGGCCCTGGGCCTGCAGGCTCATCGAGAGGTTCTGGAGCTGCTGCTGCATCTCGCTCGACACCATCGGCTGCGGCGCCTCGATCTCGACGAGGGCGGCGAGCGCCTCGGCCGTGGCGTTGCGCAGCGCGCTCTCGGCCTGCGCGGCGCGAGACCGCTCGAGGCGGGCCCGCAGGTCGGCGCGCAGCTCCTCGACGGTGGAGAACTCCGACGCCTCGGCCGCCCACTCGTCGGTGAGCTCGGGCAGGACCTTCTCCTGCACCTCGACGACGTCGACGACGAAGTCGATCGGGCCGTGCGGCGGGTGGCCGTGCTCGTCGAGCTCGTCCTCGTCGTGGGTGTGGTCGTCGCCGGAGAACTCGAGGTGGTCGCCGGCGGAGGCGCCCCGCAGGTTCTCGTCGAGCTCTGCCACGACCTGGCCGAGGCCGACCTCGTAGGAGTAGCCGGCGGCGGAGAGGCCCTCGATGGGCTCTCCGTCGCGAGAGCCCTCGATGTCGATGCGCACGACGTCGCCGTCGGCGGCAGGCCGCTCGACCGCCACGAGCTCGGCGTACTGGTTGCGCAGCCGGTCGACCTGCTCGTCGAGCTCCTCGTCGGACACGGTCGGCGACGGCAGCTCGACGTCGAGGGACTCGTAGCCCGAGATCTCGATCGTGGGCCGGACCTCGACGACGGCGTCGAAGGTGACGGGGCCGGTCTCCTCGCCCGAGGTGATCTCGATCTCCGGGGCGGCGATGACGTCGACCTCGTGCTCGACGACGGCGTCGGAGTAGAAGGACGGCAGCGACTCGCGCAGCGCCTCCTCGCGTGCGACGCCCTTGCCCAAGCGGGCCTCGAGCAGCTTCCGGGGCGCCTTGCCCGGACGGAAGCCCGGCAGGCGGACCTCCTGGGCGATGCGGCGGAAGGCGGCGTCGAGCGCGGGCTCGAACTCTGACTCGTCGACCTCGATGGAGAGGCGGACCTTGTTCCCCTCGAGGGGTTCGACCGTCGTTTTCACAGTCCGGCGAGTGTACCGGTCGCCCCGGGGGGTCCCGCGCGGACGGTCCCTCCGCGGCGTGGCGCTAGCATCTCCCGGTCGGACCACGGGGAGTGGCGCAGTCAGGCAGCGCACCTGCTTTGGGAGCAGGGGGTCGGGAGTTCAAATCTCCCCTCCCCGACCACGGCGCCGGTCCTCGGACCGGCCACCCGCGGGTGTAGTTCAATGGCTAGAACCTCAGCCTTCCAAGCTGATGATGCGGGTTCGATTCCCGTCACCCGCTCCAACCACGACCACGGGAACCGGGGGGAACCAGTGAGCAGCTCGGCGGACGCCGTCACCACGGCGGGCAGGGTGCAGGGCGAGGCGCTCGACGGCGTCGTCGTCTTCAGGGGCGTGCCGTACGCGGCACCGCCGATCGGGCCGAACCGGTTCCGGCCGCCGCAGCCCCTCGAGGCGTGGGACGGGGTGCGCGAGGCGCTCACGCTGCCGCCGTCGTGCCCGCAACCGTCGCAGCGTCCTCCCGGCTGGCCCCAGGAGCACGCGCAGGACGAGGACTGCCTCCACCTCAACGTGTGGACACCCGGCGTCGACGACGGCCGCCGACCGGTCATGGTCTGGTTCCACGGCGGCGGCTACGCCATCGGCTCCGGCTCGTGGCCGCTCTACGACGGCACGAACCTCGCCCGCCGGGGCGACGTCGTCGTCGTCACGGTCAACCACCGGCTCGGGCCCCTCGGCTACCTGCACCTCGACGGGCTCGCGGGCGACCGGCTCACGGGCGACGAGGCGAGCGTGTCCGGCAACGCCGGCATGCTCGACCTCGTCGCCGCGCTCGAGTGGGTCCGCGACAACGCCGTGGCGTTCGGCGGCGACCCCGGCAACGTCACGATCATGGGCGAGTCCGGTGGCGGCGCGAAGGTCGCGACGCTGCTCGCGATGCCGACCGCCGCCGGTCTGTTCCACAGGGCGACGATCCAGAGCGGCCCGGCCCTCCGGGTCACGAAGCCCGAGCGGGCCCGGGCCGCCGCGGTCGAGCTCGTCGACGCCCTCGGCGCCGCCGACGACCCGTCCCGGCTGTGGAGCGCTTCGGTCGAGGAGATCCTCGCGGCGAGCGCGTCCACGTCCGCGGGCCGCATGGGCTTCAGCCCCGTGCTCGACGGCACGGTCATCCCCGCCCACCCGGGCGACGCGCTGGTGCGGGGGACGGCCAACGACGTCCCGGTCATCGTCGGCTGCAACCGCGACGAGAGCGCGGGCACCCTCCCTGCCGAGCTGGCCGAGGAGGACCTCCCGGACCGCCTCCGGTCGCAGGCGGGCGTCGCCGAGGACCACCTCGACGACGTGCTCACCACCTACCGCGCCGCCCACCCCGGGGCCACGCCGCTCGACGTCCTCTCGTTCGTGCTCACCGACCAGCGCATGCGCGCGGGGTCGATCCAGCTCGCCGAGGCCAAGGCCAAGGGCACGTCCACGCCGGTGTGGCAGTACTTCTTCACCTACGCCCTCGCGGGCCGCGCCGGGCACGGCTACGAGATCGCCTTCATGTTCGACAACCTCGGCGTCGGCGGCACGCCCCCTTCGGCGGAGCGCCAGCGCCTCGCCGACGCGATGTGCGACGCCTGGATCGCGTTCGCCCGCACCGGCGACCCGAACCACGACGGCCTCGCCGAGTGGCCCCCGTTCGTGCCGCCCGAGCGGACGACCATGATCTTCGGTCGCGGCGCCTCCGCCGCGGTCGACGACCCCGACGCCGCCACCCGGGAGCTCTGGGAGCGGGTCGCCGTGGCCCGGCGAGCCTCTCGCCGCTGACGGTTCGCACCGCAGGGCACCGCGACCGATGATGGCGGGATGGTCTCGGAGATCTTCGACCCCGAGGTGTGGTCCCCCGTCGAGGGATTCGCCTTCACCGACATCACCTACCACCGGGCGCGCGCCCACGGGACGGTGCGCATCGCCTTCGATCGGCCCGAGGTGCGCAACGCCTTCCGGCCGCACACGGTCGACGAGCTCTACACCGCGCTCGACCACGCCCGGCAGACGCCCGACGTCGGCTGCGTCCTCCTCACCGGCAACGGACCCTCGCCGAAGGACGGCGGCTGGGCGTTCTGCTCCGGTGGCGACCAGCGGGTCCGGGGCAAGGCCGGGTACCAGTACACCGACGACGATCCGGCGCCGAACCGGGCGTCGGCCGGGCGGCTCCACATCCTCGAGGTCCAGCGCCTCATCCGGTTCATGCCGAAGGTGGTCGTCTGCGTCGTCCCCGGGTGGGCCGCCGGCGGAGGCCACAGCCTCCACGTGGTCGCCGACCTCACGTTGGCGAGCGAGGAGCACGCCCGCTTCAAGCAGACCGACGCCGACGTCGCGAGCTTCGACGGCGGCTTCGGCTCGGCGTACCTCGCCCGCCAGGTCGGCCAGAAGTTCGCACGCGAGATCTTCTTCCTCGGCGACGAGTACTCCGCCGCCGATGCCCATCGGATGGGGATGGTGAACGCCGTCGTGCCCCACGCCGAGCTGGAGGCGACGGCGCTCGAGTGGGCGCGGAAGATCAACGGCAAGAGCCCGCAGGCCCAGCGGATGCTGAAGTTCGCGTTCAACCTGATCGACGACGGTCTCGTCGGCCAGCAGGTCTTCGCCGGCGAGGCGACCCGGCTCGCCTACATGACCGACGAGGCGGCGGAGGGGCGCGACGCGTTCCTCGAGAAGCGCGACCCGGACTGGTCGTCGTACCCCTGGCACTACTGAGCGACCGCGGCCGATGACGGCGCCGACCGTCCTCGCCGTCGAGAGCGTCGAGGCGGCGCTCGAGTGGTGGGGCGACGCGCTCGGCTTCACGACGTCGTTCGTCCACCGGTCCCCCGCTGCGCCCGGCGTCCTCAACTACGCGGTGGTCAGCCGTGACGACGTCGAGGTCCACCTGGCCCGCCGGCGCGAGCTCACCGACCGCCGGCGCGCCGAGCTGACCATCGTCGTCGCCGACCTCGACGCGCTCACCGGCGAGCTGGCGTCGCGCGGGGTCGGGGCGTCACGCCGGCACGACGGCGCCCTCGTGGTCCACGACCCGTCCGGCAACCGCCTGCTCTTCCGGGACCCCGACGACCTCAACCCACCCCGTTGAGCGTGTCGGCCGCCCCGACGACATCGCCGAGGCTGTAGAAGTTCACTGCGAGGAAGTCGGGGAGCTGCCCGCGCTCCGCTGCGCAGCGTCGGGCCCTGTCGACCAGGACGTCGTGGGCGTTGACCTCGAGCGCGTCGGCTCGGTCGGGGGCGACCCGCTGCACCCAGTGGTTCAGCAGGAACAGGGACGCGTCGTCCGGTCCGCGGTTGGGCTCACAGGTGAAGGCGTCGGGCCGAAGGACGGTGAACGGCGTCTCCTGCATCTCGTCGAAGGCGTGGAGGTACCAGGCCGGGGGCGGGCCCTCCACCTCGGCGACGACGACGAGCCGCTCGCCGTCGTCGATCATCTCGCCGAGCGTCGGCCACCCCGCACCCGAGGGCTCGTAGAGGTAGCTCTCGAGTCGCGCCTCCGCGAACGCCGCCTCGGTCTCCTCGACGCTGATCGCGTCCTGGATCACGAGCGTGACCACGTCGTCGGGGTTGGCGTCGAGGAAGGCGCGCACGTCGTCGAGCGCGTCGACGAAGGGCATGCCGCCGAAGGCGCAGTGGTTGTGGCAGAGGAACGTGCCCGGCCGCTCCTCGGCGAAGGGCCGGACGAGCGGCCAGAGGGCGTCGGCCACGGCGTCCGACGTCCCCGGCGCCCGCCGCTGGAGGTCGTCCGCCGACACCATCGCCGTCCAGTGGTGCGTGTCGATCAGGAGGGCGCGGATGCCGGCGTCGAGCTGCGCCGCGATGTCGCCGTCGTGCTCGGGCCAGATCTCGACGACGTCGGGGCTCGACATCGAGTTGTGGGTGGCGGGCTGGACCACCTCATCGTACGGCCGGTCGCAGAGCTCGACGTGGCCGTTGCAGGCCCGCTCCGGGTCGGCCTCCGTGGGAGCACCGACGACGAGACCGGCGCCGAGCACGATCGCCACGGCGACGGCACCGCCGACGAGCGGGCGAGAGCCGACCGCCGGCACGCGGCGGGCGAGCGCCGGCAGACGCCGGGCGAGGCGTGGGAGCGCGGGCACCACGATCAGGGCGAGTCCGGCCACGAGAGGGACAGCAGCGCGCCAGAGCACCTCCTGCCGCAGGGCCGACCCGAGCTCGGACTGCACGTCGGCGAGGAGGTCACCGATGCCGACCGGGAGGTCCCACGTGCCCGGCCCCGTCCCGGTCGCCCGGTCGAGCGGCTCGTCGATGCGACGGCCGAGGATCCACCACAGGCCGGCGGTCAGAAGGCCCGCGGCGACGAGCGCGCCACCGAGCAGCTGGCTCCCGCCCACCAGGTCTCGACGGTGCCGCCACAGCAGCGCCCCGCCGGCGGCCAGGCCGACGAGCAGCGCGACGACCGTCACCCACGGGTCGGCCACGGCGGCGACCCGCCGCGCATCGTCGAGCGTCCCGACGACCGCGTCGGCGCGCGCCTGGGCGCGCTCCTCGATGGCCGCCGTCAGCTCACGCCAGCACGTCCCCGACGGCGCGCTCGGTGGCCGACTGGATGGCTTCCGGCGGCAGGGCCCAACGCACGGCGCTCGTCGCCAGCGCCCGCGCCTGGGTGGCCAGGGGGGCCGGCACGCGCAGCTCCCCGAGCAAGGCCTCCTGCACGGCCACGACCTCGGGATCGGGCAGCACGTCGGTGTAGATCCGCTCGAAGGCATCGGCCTGGGTGAGCGCCTGCGTGTAGGTCGACTCGTCGAGGATCGTCGCCCGCACGACGACCGTGCTCACGGCGACGACGCCGGCGAGGACCACCGCGAGCACGAGCGCGGCGTCGACCGCCCGGCGGGCGCCGGGCCTCAGGTCACGTGAGCTCGACCGCACCCAGTCCGCCGAGCCCCTCGGCGACCGCACGCACTGCGGTCTCCCCACCCTCGCCGGTCGGGGCGACACCGATCACCCACCGGCCGAGGACGAACGTGCGCGGCGCCTCGGCGTCGTGGGCCCGGGCATCGCGCCAGGCACGCGTCGCGTACTCCCGGACCTCGAGGGCCACGTCGCCCTCGAGCTCGGGACAGCCGGCCGCACCTGCGACGTACCTGAACCCGAAGACGAGGCCGTCGACGGAGTCCTCGGGCAGGGTCGTCACCTGGCACAGGCCGAGGTCGGCGTCGGAGAGCATCTGCCAGATGTCGGCGTAGAGGCGCGGCTCGAACGGGGCGTCGATCGACGGGTCCTCCTCGCCTCCCTCCATCGGGGGGATGAACGGCTCGTACGGGAACGGGCACCCCGCGGTCGTCATCTCGTCGGCCATGGCCGAGTTCCACATCGCGATGCCGTGGCCGGCGTGGAGGTTCTCGCACTCCGGTGGCAGGGACTGGACGGTCGGCGAGGCCGCCTCGCCCCCCGAGCCGGCCGCGTCGTTCGGTGCGTCGTCGTCACCCCCGACCACGACCGCGACGGCGATGGCGGCGACGACCGCGACGGCGCTGAGGGCCAGCAGGAACAGCGCGGGAGGCGTGCGTCGCGGCGGTCGTCCCTGGGGGGCGTGGTCGTCCACGCGCGAAGGCTAGCGACGTGTGAGGTGCCCGTCGCCCGCGGGTGGCCGGGCGCGTCGCCGCCGTGGCCGACCGACGGCCAGCGCCGGGAGGGTGAGGTCCGACACGAGCACCACCGCGGACAGCCCGACGCAGGTCCACCCGAGGCGAGGGGTGGAGAGCATCTGCGCGGGGAGGTCGTCGTCGATGAGGGCGACGGCGAGTCCGCCGAGGATGCCGAAGGTGGCGGTGAACGTGCTCGCGGCCCGGCTGGGGTCGGCGGCGGCGACGCAGAAGAACGCACCGAGCAGCAGCACGACGACGGCGAGCAGGGGTGTGAACCGCAGGCCCCACACGTCCACCGCCGGACCGGACGGGAACCGGCCGATGCCCACCCGCACCACCGCGACGGCACCGCCGAGCAGCACGACGAGGCCCACCGCCAGGCTGACCCAGCGGCTGGGGTCGACGACACGCCGCGTCATGACCTCACCGTCTCTCGTGGCATGGTTCGCAACCTCGTGGCACCGGTCCCTCCCGCGGACGCCGGAGGTACCGGGGGCGCCCTCCCCCTGTCACCCTCCCACGAAACGTGACACCGATCTCGGACCCACGCACCCGAGGGGAGGAGTAGACGGCCGAGTCTGCGGGCAACCCCTGTGCCATGCCTTCCCACGCGATCAAGATCGGTTACACCCTGTCGAGCGAGGAGCACGGGCCCAAGGACCTCGTCCGCTTCGGAGCGATGGCCGTCGAGCACGGCTTCGACCGGATCGACATCTCCGACCACTTCCACCCGTGGACCGACGAGCAGGGCCAGAGCCCGTTCGTGTGGAGCGTGATGGGAGCGCTCGCCCAGGCCGCGCCGGACGTGCGCATCGGCACGGGCGTCACCTGCCCGACGGTTCGGATCCACCCGGCGATCGTCGCCCAGGCCGCGGCGACGCAGTCCCTCCTCACCGGCGGCGGGTTCTTCCTCGGCGTCGGCACGGGCGAGAACCTCAACGAACACGTGCTCGGCGATCGCTGGCCGCCCGCCGACATCCGCCTCTCCATGCTGGAGGAGGCGGTCGAGGTCATGCGGAAGCTGTGGACCGGCGACCAGGTCACCCACGTCGGCGAGCACTACCGGGTGGAGAACGCCCGCCTCTACACCGCCCCCGACGGCGGCTCGGTGCCCGTGTACGTCTCGGCGTTCGGCCCGAAGGCCGCCGAGCTGGCCGGACGGATCGGCGACGGTCTGGTCACGACCTCCCCCGACGCCGAGGCGGTCGAGGGGTTCCGGTCCGCCGGCGGCAGCGGCCCGGCGATCGCCGCGGCCAAGGCGTGCTGGGCCGAGGACGAGGCGGCGGCCCGTGCCACGGTGCACCGCCTCTGGCCCAACTCCGGCCTGCCCGGCGAGCTGGCCCAGGAGCTGCCGATGCCCGCGCACTTCGAGCAGGCCTCGCAGCTCGTCACCGAGGACCAGGCGGCCGACGGCAAGCCGTGCGGCCCCGATCCGGAGGTCCACGTGGCGTCGCTGCGCGCCTTCGCCGAGGCCGGGTACGACGAGGTGTACATCCACCAGATCGGTCCCGAGCAGGAGGGCTTCATGCGCTTCTACCGCGACGAGGTCCTCCCCCGCCTGTGACGGTTTGCCGCCCGTCCACGGGGGCAGGTGGCCGGCCATGACCGGACTCGATCCCTCCGGCACCCCCGGCCACCAGATCCCGGGCGTGCCCACCGACAACGTCGACCAGCAGACGGTCCTCGACCGCCTGGTCGACGAGGGCTACACCGAGCACCTCTACCCCGTCGACGGCGGCGAGCTGCGCTGCGGTGCGTGCGACCACACGGTCGCCCCCGATGCGCTCCAGGAGCTGGTCACCCGTCGCATGGAAGGGGCGTCGGACCCCGACGACATGACCCTCGTCGTCGCCGGCCGCTGTCCCGACTGCGACGTCGCGGGGACGGTCGTCCTCGCCTACGGGCCTGCGGCCTCACCCGAGGACGCTGCGGTCCTCCAACGACTGCCCACGACCCAGGAGCCGACATGAGAGCACTCACCTGGCACGGCCGGCGCGACGTCCGCGTCGAGCAGGTGCCCGACCCGACCATCCAGGACCCTCGCGACGCGATCGTGCGGGTGACCTCCACGGGGCTGTGCGGTTCGGACCTGCACCTCTACGAGCTGTTCGGGCCGTTCCTCGACCCCGGCGACATCCTCGGCCACGAGCCGATGGGGGTCGTCGAGGCGGTCGGCTCCGGGGTCGACGGCCTCGCGGTCGGCGACCGCGTGGTGATCCCGTTCAACGTCTCCTGCGGTTCGTGCTGGATGTGCTCGAACGGCCTCCAGTCCCAGTGCGAGACCACGCAGAACCACGACCACGGCACGGGGGGCTCGCTGTTCGGCTACACGAAGCTCTACGGCCAGGTGGCCGGCGGTCAGGCCGAGCTCCTCCGCGTGCCCTTCGCCGACTACGGGCCGATCAAGGTGCCGCACGGCCCGCCCGACGACCGCTTCGTGTTCCTGTCCGACGTCCTCCCGACGGCGTGGCAGGCCGTCGAGTACGCGCAGATCCCCGCGGGCGGCACGGTCGCCGTGCTCGGCCTCGGCCCGATCGGTCAGATGTCCGCACGCATCGCTCGGCACCGGGGGGCGTCCCTCGTCATCGGGATCGACCTGGTCCCCGAGCGGCTGGCGATGGCGTCGCGCCACGGGGTCACCACGATCGACCTGAACGAGGCCGACGACCTGGCCGCGGCCACGCGCGACCTCACCTCGGGGCGCGGTCCCGACGCCGTGATCGACGCGGTGGGCATGGAGGCTCACGGCTCCCCCGGTGCCAAGGTGGCCCAGACCCTCGTGGGGTTCCTGCCCGACGCCGTGGCCCGCCCGGCGATGAAGAACGCCGGCCTGGACCGCCTCGCCGCCCTGACGAGCGGCATCGAGATGGCTCGCCGAGGCGGCACGCTGTCGGTCAGCGGTGTCTACGGCGGGATGCTCGACCCCCTGCCGATGATGCAGATGTTCGACAAGCAGCTCACGATCCGCATGGGCCAGGCGAACGTCCGCCGGTGGGTCGACGACATCCTCCCGCTCGTCGGCGGGGACGACGACCCGCTCGGCGTCCTCGACCTGACCACCCACCGGCTCCCGCTCGACGAGGCGCCCCGGGCCTACGAGATCTTCCAGAAGAAGGAGGACGGCGCGATCAAGGTCGTGTTCGAGCCCTGATCCGTCCCGCCGCACGCTCGGCCAGCTCGAGGACCGCCTCCCCCGGGTAGCGGTCCTCGAGCCGCGCCGGGAGGGACTCGCGGACCGGTTCGTGGACGAACCGACGCCACCGTCCCCGCCACGTCGCTGCGGTGCGTGGGCGGGCGACGATGTAGGTGAACATCGGCGGGACGGCCGAGGTGCCCGTCTGGGCCTCGTCGGCGCGCAGGATCGCCTGCAGCGCGTCCTGCGCCTCGGCGTCGTCCTCGTCCTCGAAGGGCTCGGTGAAGTTCCACAGGAGCTGGTAGGCGATGCCGCCGCCCACGTCGCGCCGCATCTCGATCTCGAAGAACGCCTCGAGGGCGTCGACGATCTCGTCGGAGTGCACGGCCTCGGTGGGGTCGCCCAGGACGGCGGCCCGCCGTGACGGCTTCAGCGCGTGCGGGGTCCGGAAGCGCTCGGGCAGCTCGTCACGGACGCGCTCCATCGCCCGGATCTGCGACCGGGGGTACTGGTTGCGGCGCGGTCCGACGTACTCCCAGTGCACGAACACGCCGTCGCTCGTCAGGGCGTCGGCGAGCCGGGCGACGTGTCGCCACAGGTGCTGGGCGTGGTGCAGGGCGGCCACGTTGACGATCAGGTCGTAGGCGCCCTCGGGGCGGAAGCTGCGGAAGTCGCTCTGCCGGTAGCTGATCGATCGATCGCCCTTCGCCGCCTCCGCCTGGACCAGGTAGTCGGCGGAGAAGTCGAAGGCGTCGAAGTGCTCGCAGACCCCACGGTCGAAGAGGTCGCGCTCCACCCACCCGTTGCCGCATCCGATCACGAGGCCACGCCGGCGCGGAGGCGTGGCGTAGGTGGCCTTGAAGTGGTCCATCCACCACGTGGCCGGGTCGCCGGTGGCACGCCGCTGCATGTAGCGCAGCACCGCTGGGAGGTCGTTCCAGTAGCGGTCCGCGTAGTGGTCGACGGTCATGCCCCAAGGGTGGCCCGGCGGCGGCGCCGGCCGCCACCGCGGGGCTCAGCGGCCGGTCGTGTCGTTCGGGAGGGTCTGCCCGCCGTCGTCGACCAGGTCGATCCGCACCGGCTTCTCGTTCGTGATCACCTGGGCGATCTGCGTCGAGTAGTCGTCGACGGCGAGCACGACGCCCTTCACGCCCTCGGCGGCCTGGTCGGGCCGACGGGTGACGAGGGCAGGCGCCGCGATGATCCCGACCGCCCCGACCATCAGCGCACCGATGGTCATGGTGCTGATCGCCCGGAGCCAGAAGGGCCAGTCCAGGAACTCGATGAACGCGAACGGCAGGCCGATGACAGCGCCGACGGCCATCGCGATCGCCGTGCCGGCGGCCCCTGCGAAGAGCGCCTTCTCGGCGTCGACGACCGCAGCGTGATCCTCGACGAGGGGCGTGGGCGTCGCGTGGTCGCCTCCTGCCGGGCCGCGCGAGCGGATCGACGACTCGCTCACGCCGATCGAGCGGAGGGCGGTGGCCGCCCGCTGCGCCGACGCCTCGTCCCTGTAGATGGCGATGACGCCGTGGGCGTGCGGGGTCCTGTGGCTCTCGTCCATGCGCCCACGCCTTCCCCCCTGCCCCACCGCACAAACGGGCAGGATGACGGGGACGCGACACGGGGTAGGCGCCCCGCAGCCCGCCACCCGAGGAGACCGCCCAGTGAACCCACTCCAGCGCGCGACCGAGCGCCTCACCTCCCCCGTGGAGGTCCGCGGTCCGCTGCCCGCGCCACCCGAGGCCGTGTGGGCGGTCCTCGCCGATCCCCGCACCTACCCCGACTGGCTCGTCGGCGCCCAGCACATCCGGGCCGTCGACGACGGGTTCCCCGCCCCGGGGACGCGCTTCCACCACTCCGTCGGTCCCGTCGAGGAGGCGACGATCGACGACGTCTCGGAGTCGATCGCCGCCGAACCGCCCCACCGCCTGCTCCTCGACGTGCACGTCGGTCGCACCGAGGGCCTGGTGGAGCTGCTCGTCCAGCCGCAGGGGGACGGCAGCTTCCTCACCTTCCGCGAGAAGCCCCGGGGGCACCTGTCCGTGGCCACGCCCGCTCTGCGCCCGGCCCTCTTCGCACGCAACGCCGTGTCGCTGCGGCGCCTGCGTGCCTACCTCGGCGACGGGAGCCGCCCGTGAGGGAGGTCGATGCCGTCGTCGTCGGCGGGGGCCACAACGGCCTCGTCGCTGCGTCGATCCTCGCCGACGCCGGCTGGGACGTGGTGGTCCTGGAAGCGGCCGACGTCCCCGGCGGCGCGATCCGATCCGACGAGGTGGCGGCGCCCGGCTTCGTCACCGACATGTTCTCGGCCTTCTACCCGATGTCGGCGGCATCGCCGGTCCTCACCTCGCTCGGCCTGGAGGACCACGGCCTCCGGTGGACCCACGCGCCGACGGTCCTCGCCCACCCCCGGCCCGGCCGTCCTGCGGTGGTCATGCACCGCGATCCGGAGGCGACCGCCGGCGAGCTCGACGCCGAGCACCCCGGCGACGGCGACGCGTGGCTCGACCTCCAGCACTTCTGGGAGCGCGCCGGCGTCGGCGTGCTGCACTCGCTCCTCAGCCCGTTTCCGCCGATCCGGGGCGGGGTTCGCCTCGCCGCGTCGGCCCGGCTCGAGCTGCTCGAGGTGGCGCGGCTGCTCGTGATGCCCGTCCGGCGGCTCGCCGAGGAGCGCTTCGGGGGTGACGGGCCAGGACTGCTCCTCGCCGGCAACGCGCTCCACGGGGACGTCACACCGGAGTCCGCACCCTCCGCGATGCTCGCCTGGATCCTCTGCGGGCTCGGGCAGTCGGTCGGCTTCCCCGTGCCCGTCGGCGGCGCCGGCGAGCTGGCCGGTGCGCTGGTGCGCCGCGCCGAGGCGGCGGGGGCCGAGATCCGCTGCCGCTCGAAGGTCGAGCGGATCGAGGTCCGCGACGGGCGCGCCTCGATGGTGCACACCGCCGACGGCCCGATCCGAGCGCGCCGTGCCGTCGTCGCGGCCTGCGATGCCGAGATCCTCTACCAGCGCCTCCTCGCACCCGAGGTGCTCGACGACGCGTTCCGCGTCGGTCTGCGCCGGTTCCAGCGGGCGAGCGGGACCGTCAAGGTCAACTGGGCGGTCGACGGTGCCGTGCCGTGGTCGGACCACCGCGTGGTGGGTGCGGGCACCGTCCACGTCGCCGACTCGCTCGACGAGCTGACGCGCACCGCCACGTCGCTGTCGATCGGCGAGGTCCCGGCCGATCCGTTCCTCCTGGTCGGGCAGATGAGCACGGCCGACCCGACCCGGTCGCCGTCGGGGACGGAGTCGCTGTGGGCCTACACCCACGTCCCGCAGGAGATCCGCTCCGACGCACGCGGTGAGATCACGACGCACGGCCGCCTGGAGGGCGAGGGCCTCGACGCCTTCGTCGAGCGGATGACCGACCGGATCGAACGCCTCGCGCCTGGATTCCGGGACCGCGTCGTGGGTCGCCACGTGCAGGGCCCGAACGACCTGGAGGCTGCGAACGCCAGCCTCGTGGGCGGCGACATCAGCGGTGGCACGACCCAGATCCACCAGCAGCTGATCTTCCGACCGGTACCGGGCCTCGGCCGGTCCGAGACGCCGGTGCGCGGCCTCTTCCTCGGCTCGGCCTCGGCCCACCCCGGCGGCTCCGTGCACGGCGGCAGCGGCGCCAACGCCGCGCGCGCCGCCCTCTGGCACGACCGGCGACGCCGCGCCGCCGGGTGGGTCCGACGCCGCATCACCCGATAGCGGCGAGGACCTCGCGGCAGACCTCCTCGCAACGCCGGCACATCTCGGCGCACACGCGGCAGTGGTCCATGTGGTCGGCGTGCGACTCGCAGTCCTCGGCACAGGCCGTGCACGCAGCGAGGCAGGCGTCGACGAGGGCCCGAGCGACGTCGGCGTCGAACGCGGTCTGGCGGGCGAGCACCCTGCTCGTGGCGGCGCACACGTCGGCGCAGTCGAGGTCGGTCCGGATGCAGTCGGCGAGCTCGGGAGAGAGACCAGGCTCCCCGAGGCACGCATCGGCGCACTGGGCGCAGATCGTCGAGCACTCGTCGAGCGTCGAGATCGCCCGGTTCAGCAGCTCGCCGTCGAGCGCCGTCGATCCCGGATAGGTCGCGATCATGTCCTTGACGGTCATGCAGGTTCCTCCGATCGGTCGCCGGGTCGGTCCCGGCGGAGGCGGCGCCTACCCCGGGCGGCCAGCGGTGAAGCGACGACCGACGATCCCGCCGGGTTTCGCCCCGTACGACGTCGGCAAGGGGCGCGTCGTGCGCTCCGCCACCATCCGCGTCGGCACCTCCGGGTGGGACTACGCGGACTGGCGCGGCGTCGTCTACCCCGAAGGACTGCCGAAGCGGCGGTGGTTCGAGCACTACACCTCGCTGTTCGACACGGTGGAGCTGAACGCGACCTTCTACCGGCTGCCCGCCCCCGAGACGGTGGCCCGCTGGGCGGCGCAGGCGCCCGAGGGCTTCACCTACGCCGTGAAGGTCGGTCAGTTCGGCACGCACCGCAAGAAGCTGAAGGATCCGGCCGGCTGGCTGGCGCGCCACCTGGAACGGGTGGACGTGCTCGGGCCGTCCGAGGGCCCGAACCTCATCCAGCTCCCGCCCCGCTGGCGTCGGAACCTCGAGCGGCTGGACGAGCTGCTGACGGTCGCCCCGCGCTCGCACGGGTGGGCCGTCGAGCTGCGCGACCCGTCGTGGGTGCACGACGACACCTTCGACCTGCTCGCGCGCCACGGCGCCGCGCTCTGCCTCCACGACCTGCTGGTCGACCACCCCTGGGAGCGGACGGCGGACTGGACCTACCTGCGGTTCCACGGACCCGACGCGCTCGCCGAGCCGTACCAGGGGGCGTACGGACGGCGGCGCCTCGGCCACGTCGCCGAGCGCCTCGAGCCGTGGATCGCCGACGGCGTCGACGTGTGGGCCTACTTCAACAACGACTGGGACGGACATGCCGTCGCCGACGCCACCTGCCTGCGCGACCTGCTCGGCGCCGCGCCCGTCGTGCGTGACACGGCCGGGTCCGGGTAGCGGCCCTCGACGACGACGAGGAGGACGACATGGCCCCGGAGCGACACACCAGCGACCCGGTCGAGAACGAGGAAGAGGTGCTGCGGGAGTTCCCCCGTGGCGAACCGACGAGCCTCGCCGAGCAGCGCGACCTCACCGACGAGACCGGCGCCGACATCCGCGAGTACACCGGCGAGCCGGTCGACACCGGCGACGGCGTGGTGATCCCCCAGCAGCAGAACGTCGGCGAGGAGCGCAGCGTCGGCGAGGGCGAGTTCCACGACGGCGACGACGAGTCCGACCCGGGCGGCGACGCACAGGCGTGACGTTCACCCCCTCAGGTGAGTGACGCATCGCCTGGACGGGGTAACGGACCGGGGAGCGCGGGGACCCAGCCACGACGTCACCCACGAGGAGCCCCGCATGAACCCCCTCGACCAGACGGGCATGCCCGTCGAGGACCAGCTGCGCAGCTGGAACGACCTCAACTCCGAGCCGTACGACCCGCGGGAGGTCGATCCCTACACCCGGACGCGGGTGATCCTCATGAACGGGATCGAGGTGGAGTCGATCATCTTCTCCCACCAGTTCGCCCGGCACACCGACAACGTCGACATCAAGCAGAAGCTGGCCGTGTCACGCCGGGCGGAGCAGCAGCAGCAGAAGGCGGTCAACAACCTCAACCCCGGCGACCAGACGCCGCTCGAGACGACGATCGGGTACGAGCAGGTCGCGGTCGACCTCACGGCGTGGCTCGCGCGCCACGAGCCGGATCCGATGCTCAAGCAGGCGCTCGACTTCGCGCTGCTCGAGGACTTCGACCACCTCTACCGGTACGCCAACCTCTACGAGCTGCTCGACGGCAAGCACGCGGCGGAGCTCACCGACTCGCTGACCGAGATCACCCCCGGTCGGCCGACCGTCGTCGAGCACCGCCACGCGGCGGACGACGTCAAGGGCCACTTCGAGACCCACACCGTCGACCCGCTGTCACGCATGCACGTGATGACGATCGTCGCCGCCGAGCAGCAGACGATGAACTTCTACATGAACCACGGGACCGACTGGATCGAGCCCATCGCCCGGGGTCTCTACGGCGAGATCGCGCTCGTCGAGGAGCAGCACGTCACCCACTACGAGTCGCTGCTCGATCCGCTCGACTCGTGGCTGAAGCAGCTGGTCTTCCACGAGTACAACGAGGTCTACATGTACTGGTCGATGCTCCAGCACGAGAGCGACCGGCGGATCAAGAACCTGTGGGAGCTGCACCTCGACATGGAGCTCGGTCAGCTCCAGGTCGCCTGCGAGCTCCTCGAGCGCTACGAGGGGGTCGACCCCCGCGAGCTGCTCCCGAAGGAGCTGCCCGACACCCCGGTCACCTTCGAGCCCAACAAGCAGTACGTCCGCGACGTCCTGGCTGCACAGGTGGACCTGCGCACCGACGGCCTCGACTACGTCCCGGTCGACGATCTGCCCGACGACCACCGCTACTTCGCCGTCCAGAAGGTCGTGAACGCCGGCGGAGCACCGAGCGAGCAGGTCATCGAGGCCAACCGTGAGAAGAGCGGGCGCGAGTACCGCGACGAGACCGAGGGCGAGAACCCGGTCGTCGACCTGCGCGACCCCGCCACCGCCGATCGCTGAGGAGACGAGATGAGCACACCCACGCTGACCCCCACCCACGAGAACGGCACCACCGCGAAGGCCTCCGACGTGGTCTACGTGCTGCCCGAGCGGCAGATGACGTCCGATCGCATCGAGCAGGAGATGGAGGACACCGGCCTCAACCGTCCCTTCGTCGCCGACCTCCTCAGCGCGATGCTCGCCCACGAGCGCTGTGGTCGGCACCTGTACCGGTCGGTCGCCGGCCGAACGCACAACCCCGTCCTGCGCAACAGGTACGAGGACTTCGGCCGCGAGACCGAGGAGCACGTCCGGATCCTCGAGCAGATCATCGTCGCCATGGGCGGCGACCCGCAGTACGTCAGCCCGATGGCTCGCGCCACCGAGGGCCAGGACACCAAGCTCCTCGAGTCGACCTTCCTCCTCAGCGGGTCGCTCGACACGATGACCGCCGAGATGGCCATGCTCGACGCGGTGCTGCTCGCCGAGACGATCGATCAGTCGAACTGGTCGGCGATGAGCGCCATGACGGCACAGCTGCCGGAGGGAGACCTGCGTGAGACCGTCACCGGGCTCGTCGAGCAGGTCGTCGACGACGAGGACGAGCACCTCGAGTGGGCCCGCTCGATGCGCGCCCGGATGACGATGCTGCAGGCGCAGAGCTCGACGGCCGCGGCGCTCGGCGCGAAGGCCGAGGAGATGGTCGAGACGGTGAAGGGGTGGTTCGCCGACTGACCCGCGATCAGCTGCCGCCCGTCGCGAGCGCGTCGAGGACCGCCTCGACGACGGCGTCGGGCGGCAGGCCGTCGGCCTCGACGACGACGCCCGCGATGTCCCGGTACATGGCGTCGCGACGTGCGAACAGCGTCGACAGGAGCTCCTCGGGCTCGCCGTCGAGCAGGGGCCGGTGGGTGACCTCGCCACCGAGTCGCGCCGCGATCGTCTCGGGCTGCGTGCGGAGGTAGACCACCGCCGCTCCACGCTGGAGCGCCCGGACGGCTTCGCCGTCCTCGACCACCCCGCCGGGCGCAGCGAGCACGACCGGATCCTCTGCGCCGAGCGCCGCGACCACGACGGCTCGCTCGAGCGGGCGATAGGCGGCCTCGCCACCCGCCTCCCACAGCTCGCGGACCGTCTGGCCCGTTCGGGCTTCGATCATCCGGTCGCTGTCGAGGAAGTCGCGCCCGAGCCGATCCGCCAGGGCGCGGCCGATCGTCGACTTGCCCGTGCCCATCAGCCCGACGAGCACGATCGTCGGCAACTGGTCGGCGGTGTGCGGCTGACCTCCGGTCATCGGACCTCCCCGACCCAGGTTCGCACGTTCACCTCCGCGGGCGGCGGGTAGGCCGCGGCGCATGGACGCCGACCCCACCACCAGCCGCACCACCTCGTCGAGCCGCCCACGCCGGGTCGCCGTCACCGGCGCCACCGGGAACGTGGGGGTGGCGCTGCTGTCCCGGCTGCTCGCGGACCCCGGCATCGACGAGGTCGTCGGGCTCGCACGCCGCCCACCCGACTGGACGATCGACCGCCTCCGCTGGCGCCACCTCGACCTCGGCGACCCGGCCTCCGCCCGCCCCCTGCTCGCCGAGGTGTGCGGGGCGGTCGACGCGGTGGTGCACCTCGCCTGGGCGTTCCAGCCGACGCACCACCCCGAGGAGACCTGGCAGATCAACGCCGTCGGCAGCCGGCTGGTCGTCGACGCCGCCGTCGCGGCGGGTGTCGGCACCTTCGTCCACCAGTCGTCGGTCGGGGCCTACTCCCCCGGTCCTGACGACGGCGGTCGCGTCGACGAGGCCTGGCCCACCGATTCGCTCCCCACCGCGGGCTACGGCCGCGAGAAGGCCTACGTCGAGCGGGTGGTCGACACCATGGAGCTGGCCCGCCCGGAGATGCGCGTGGTGCGGTTCCGGCCCGCCTTCATCTTCCAGAAGGGTGCCTCCGACGAGCAGCGCCAGATCTTCGCCGGCTGGCTCCTCCCCCAGAAGCTGGTCGCCGACGGCAAGCTGCCGGTGCTGCCGTGGCCCGGCGACCTCCGCTTCCAGGCCCTCCACGCCGCCGACATGGCCGAGGCCATCTGGCTCGGGCTGACCCAGCCCGTCCGCGGCGCGTTCAACCTCGCCGCCGAGCCCGTCATCGGGTCCGACGAGATGGCCGAGGTGCTCGACGCCGGGCGGGCCGTCCACGTCCCCGTATCGGTCGTGCGCGCCGCGGTGTCCGCCGGCTGGCGCAGCCGACTCCTCCCCACCGAGCCGGCCCTGCTCGACCTGGTCGACGCCATCCCGCTGCTCGACGTGACGCGGGCGCGCACCGAGCTCGGGTGGGAGCCGCGCCACACCGCGCTCGACGCCCTGCGGGCCCTCGTCGAGGGCTGGAGCGAGGAGCCAGAACCGCTCACCCCGGCACTGGCGGACCCCGCAGGCTGAGCGAGCTTCTACTCTCGGTTCCTTGATCGGTCCCTGCGGGTGCCGATCACGCTGGTGAGCGATCGAGGGAGATGACGCAGATGACGGGCGCGGGCAAGCTCGGACGGGTGGTGGCCGTGCTGTGCGCGGCCACGCTCGTGGGCGCGGGTTGCGGTGACGACGACTCGGGCGGCGTGGGCGCGTCCCCGGCGCCCGAGACCACGGTGGAGGCGTCGACGACCAGTGCACCGTCGGACGACGACGCGACGGCCGTCGACTTCGGCCAGCTCACCTACGACGCCGAGTGCAGCCTCCTCGACGAGATCGTCCTCGTCGACGGCGAGATGCGCCCCGAGGCGTTCAACAGCGACGTCGAGACGCTGGTCGTCACACTCGCCGACGTCGTCCCCCTCCCCGGGCGCGAGGACGACCACCTCGTCCACCTGACCTGCGATGCCGGCGGACCGGCTGGCGCGCTCACCACCCACATCTACGTCGTGATGACCGACGACGGCGACGGCACGCCCGTCCAACGGCTGGCGCTCGTCGGCGAGGCCGATGCCCGGGCCGTCGTCAACGACGACGGCGTCGTCGTGGTGTCGGACACGGTCCACGGCGCGAGCGATCCCAGCTGCTGCCCGAGCGTCGAGCGCTCACGTCAGATCGTGTGGGACGGCGACGAGCCCGTCGTGGTCGAGGGCGGACGTCCCGACGCCCCGCCGGCGTCGACCCCGCCGACGGACGGGGCGTGCGTCGCCCACGAGCTCGCAGTGGGGTGGGCGGACGCCGGCGAGGTCGAGAGCTTCGAGCAGGCGCTGGTCGCCGCCGGGTTCGATCCGGGTCCGCTCGACGGCCAGCTGGACCAGGCGACCATCGACGCCACCGTGCGGTTGATCGAGTTCAACGCCGGGAACCCCGAGCTACGGGCCGGTCCGGACGCCCCCTACGACAACCTGCACGCCGAGGCCAGCCGCCACGGCACCGTGCGGGAGCCGGTCCTCCGCGTGCTCGGGGTGGCCTGCGACGCCGTCGAGCCGCTGCCCGCCAACTGATCCGGAGCCACGACATGACCGAACCCCCGTCCCCCTCCGGCGAGCCGCCGGCACCCGGCTGGTGGCTGGCATCCGACGGGCAGTGGTACGCACCTGAGCTGCACCCCGACGCTCGCCCCGCGCCGCCGCCCCCTCCACCGACCGGCGCCGCATCGTCGGCCGCTCCGGCCGCTCCGTCCGCTCCGCCTCCGACGACCGGGCCCGTGGACGAGGAGCGTCCGAAGCCCCGCCTGTGGGTGCTGATCGGCGGCGCGTGGATGGCGCTGTGCTGGATCGGGATCATCGCCTCCTTCGCGTCGGGCAACCCCGGTCCCGCCCTCCTGTTCGTCGTGCTGATGGTCCCGGTGAACCTGCTCTGGCGCTTCGTGTACTGGCGCCGGCGCCGGACGCCCGAGTACCGGATCATGAGGAACGCCCCGACGTCGGGCTTCACCACCGACCACATGATGGTCGGCCTCACCTACGGCGGATCCACCCTCGACGACAAGGGGATGCGACGGATGCAGGCCGACTACGCGGCGGCCGACGCCCGCCAAGCGGCGGGGCCGAACGTCACGGGACGCATCCTGCAGCGCGGCGTCAACCGCGGGTGCGGATCGATGGTCGCCGGCTTCATCTTCCCGATGCGCGACGCCTGGCGCGAGCTGCGCTTCGCCAACGGCGGGCGGAAGCCGCCGGTCATCTGATCACCCCACCGGTACGCTGCGCGGGTGGCCGCGTGGAGGGACGTGGAGGAGGCAGCGCCGGACCTGGCGGCCCGCGTGCGGGCGCTCTTCGACGCCGGGCGCCACAAGACGATCGCCACGCTGCGCGCCGACGGATCGCCACGCATCTCCGGCATCGAGTGCGAGCTGTCCGGCGGCGAGCTGCGGTTCGGGTCGATGACCGGCGCCCGCAAGCTCGACGACCTGCGGCGTGATCCCCGGTTCGCGCTGCACGGCCCCACGTACCACCCCGAGGAGGGGAAGGAGGCCGAGTGGCCGGGCGAGGCCAAGGTCGCCGGGCGCGCCGTGCCGGCCGGCCCGGTCGAGGACGGTCCGGACGGGGTGATGTTTCTCGCCGACGTCACCGAGGTGGTCGTGACGTCGCTCGACGCGACGGCCACGAAGCTCGTCGTCGAGTCGTGGACCCCGACCCGCGGTCTGCGCCGGGTCGAGCGCGCCTGACGGGCGACGTCCTCAGGACAGCCGGACCGTCAGGCGACTGAAGCCGCTGGCCGGGTACGCGGCCGGCACGGGGTCCTCGTCGCCGAGCACGACGGAGGTCGTGGCGGCCAGGAGCGCCTCCATGACGACGCGGAGCTCCATCCGCGCGAGCGGTGCACCCGGGCACGCGTGGACTCCCCGGCCGTACAGCAGGTTCTGCGCCGGATCGCGGTCGAGTCGCAGCTGATCCGGGTCACCCATCACGTCCTCGTCGCGGTTGGCCGAGGCCCACACGACGACGATCCGCTCGTCGGGAGGGAGGGTGCGGCCCCCGAGCGTCACCTCCCTCGTGGTGCGCCGTCGGTTGACGAGCAGGGGGGCGTGCATCCGCAGGATCTCGTCGCTCATCGCTGCGAGGTCGGCACCGCCCCGTGCGAGCGGCTGGGACTCGGGTCGGGTGGCGAGGTGGTGGACGATGATGCCCACGCTCGCCGCGATCGTGCCGAGCTCCCCGACCGTCCAGTTGCGGACGATCGACACGATCTCGTCGTCGGTGAGCGGGCGGCCGTCGACGGTCTCGTGCAGCAGGCGCGTGGTGTTGTCGTCGGGCGCCCCGGCGCCCGCGGCACGACGCGCCTCCAACTGCTCGGTGATGTAGCCGTCGAACTCTGTCGCCACCTGGGACATGGCACGGCGGTCCTGCGCCCGGATCGCCGCCTGGTTCCTCCGGACCCAGTCCCGCAGCGGCTCCCGCAGCCGATCGGGCCAGCCCATGAAGGCGCACTGCACGTGGTTGGCGAACGGCTCGGCGAGCGAGGCCATGAGGTCGATGTCGCGGCGACGAGGAAGCGCATCGACGAGCTCGCGGGCGATGCTGCGGATCACGGGTTCGAACGCCGACATGCGCTCGGGCGTGTAGTACCGATCGACGATCTCCCTGAACGCGGTGTGCTGCGGCGGATCCATGCCGTTCGGCACCGACATCCGATGCGACACGACGTTGCTGAACGTCTCGTGGTCGCCGAGGACACGCACGACGTCGGCATGACGGAGCACCGCCCAGGCACCGTCGGGCCCCATGGCGAGAGGCGCCGCGCGCCGGAGCGCGTCGTAGGTCGCGATCTGGTCGGCGGGGAGCGCCTCCGCCGCGGGGTCGCGCTCGGGGCCGGGGACGTGCGCCATGGGGCGACCGTATCGTCGCCATGATGTCGAGATCCGGAGGTCGGCTCCGTCCCTAGGGTGTCGCGGCCGACGGGGCCGCCCACCGAGGAGGAGACCACCATGGCCAAGTACCTGCTGCTCAAGCACTACCGGGGAGCACCCGACTCCGTCCAGAACATCCCGATGGACCGCTGGACGCCCGAGGAGGTCGACGCGCACATCCGCTTCATGGGCGACTTCGCCGCCCGACTCGAGGCGAGCGGCGAGTTCGTCGACGGCCAGGCGCTGGCCCCCGACGGGCTGTGGGTCCGCTACGACGGCGAGGGCAAGCCGCCGATCACCGACGGGCCGTTCGCCGAGACGAAGGATCTCATCGCCGGCTGGATGGTGATCGACGTCGACAGCCAGGAGCGGGCGATCGAGCTCGCCGGCGAGCTGTCCTCGGCGCCGGGAGCCGGCGGCGAGCCCATCCACGAGTGGCTCGAGGTCCGCCCGTTCCTCACCGCTCCCCCGACGGTCGTCGACTGATCGTGTCCCGACCCTTCCCGGACGACGTCGAGCTGCGCCGGCTCGTCCCGGCGGTGATCAGCGTCCTCGTCCGCCGCGGCGTCGACTTCGCGGCGGCCGAGGACGCGGTCCAGGAGGCGCTCATCCGTGCGCTGTCCGCGTGGGGCTCGGAGCGCCCGTCGGACCCGACGGCCTGGCTGGTGACGGTGGCGTGGCGGGCGCACCTCGACGCCGTGCGGTCCACGGCGGCCCGGCGGGACCGCGAGGTGAGGGTGGACGCGGAACCGTCGGGGGGAGCGGTGAGCGACGCCGACGACACCCTCGCCCTCCACTTCCTGTGTGCCCATCCCGACCTCAGCCCGTCGTCGGCGGTGGCGCTCACGCTGCGTGCCGTCGGTGGCCTGACGACCCGCCAGATCGCGGACGCCTACATGGTGCCGGAAGCGACGATGGCCCAGCGCATCAGCCGCGCCAAGCGGACGATCGCCGCGTCGACCCTCGACCGGCCGGGTGACGTGGGCACGGTGATGCGGGTCCTCTACCTCATCTTCAACGAGGGCTACTCCGGCGACGTCGACCTCGCGGCCGAGGCGATCCGCCTGACCCGCCAGCTCGCACGCGCGGTGCGCGAACCGGAGGTCGACGGCCTCCTTGCCCTGATGCTGCTCCACCACGCCCGCCGCGCCAGCCGCACCCGGCCGGACGGGGCGCTCGTTCCCCTGGCCGAGCAGGACCGCAGCATGTGGGACACCGACCTCATCGCCGAGGGCGTGACCATCCTGCAGGGGGCGCTCGCCCGGGACCGGCTCGGGGAGTTCCAGGCGCAGGCCGCGATCGCCGCGCTCCACGCCGACGCGCGACGCGTCGAGGAGACCGACTGGCTCCAGATCGTCGAGTGGTACGACGAGCTGCTGCGGTTCGCCGAGACGCCGATCGTCCGGTTGAACCGCGCAGTCGCGATCGGTGAGGCCGACGGCGCGCCGGCAGGGTTGGCCGCCCTCGCCGAGATCGACGCGAGCGTGCCCCGCCACGACGCCGTCGCGGCGCACCTTCACGAGGCCAACGGAGACCTCGAGGCGGCCGCCCGCCTCCATGCCGAGGCGGCCCGCCGCGCCCCGAGCCTGGCCGAGAGGGACCACCAGCTGCGCCAAGCGGCGCGGGTCAACGGGATGCGGCGAGCACGGGATCGCTGACCGGCGCCGCCGTGCCCCCACGGGGTCGGAGATCCACCCGTCGCAGGAGCTGGGCGTTGAGCGCCACGACGATCGTCGAGACGCTCATCAGGATGGCGGCGACCGCCGGAGGCATCGTGACCCCGGCCCACGCCAGTGCACCGGCGGCGAGCGGGATGGCCACGACGTTGTAGCCGGCGGCCCACCAGAGGTTCTGGAGGCTCTTGCGGTACGCGGCCGCGGAGAGGCGGATCGTGCTCACCACGCCGCGAGGGTCCGAGCTGGCGAGGATGAGGCCGGCGGACTCGATGGCCACGTCGGTCCCGGCGCCGATGGCGATGCCGACATCGGCACGGGCCAGCGCCGGCGCGTCGTTCACGCCGTCGCCCACCATGGCGACCGACAAGCCCCGGCCCTGGAGCTCGGCCACCTTGGCGCCCTTCTCCTCGGGGAGCACCTCGGCCATCACCTCGTCGACCCCGAGGTCGGTGCCGACGGCGTCGGCGACCTCCCGGGCGTCCCCGGTGATCATGACGACGCGCCGTCCTGCCGTCTGCAGCTCCTCGACCGCCTGGCGGGCTTCGCTCCGCACCTCGTCTTCGAGGGCGATGGCACCGACGGCCTCGTCGGCGCGCACCAGGTGGAGGATCGACGCGCCCCTCTCGCGCCAGGGCGAGGCCCAGTGGGCCAGCTCCGCCGGCTCGGTCACCGACCGCTCGCGGAGCAGAGCGGGTCCGCCGACCGCGAGGGCCTCGCCCTCCACCGTGGCCTCGACGCCTCGACCGGTGATCGACCGGAAGTCGCCCGCGCGGGGGACCGACCCCCGCTCCTTCGCTGCAGCGACGATGGCGCGTGCGAGCGGGTGCTCGCTGTCGGACTCGACCGCGCCCGCGAGGCGCAGGACCTCGTCCTCGCTCACCCCGTGGCCGGCGACCCCCACCACGGTGTGGGCACCCTTGGTCAACGTGCCGGTCTTGTCGAACAAGAACGCGTCGACGGTGCGGCTCCGCTCCAGCGCCAGCCGGTCCTTGACCAGGATGCCGTTGCGAGCCGCCATCGCCGACGAGATCGACGTCGTCAGCGGGATGGCGAGGCCGAGCGCGTGCGGGCAGGAGATCACGAGCACGGTCACGACCCTGGTGACCGCCTCGTCGGGGTCGCCGAGCAGCGTCCACACCACCGCGGTGACGACGGCGGCGCCGGTGGCGACGTAGAAGAGCAGCGCGGCGGCTCGGTCGGCGAGCGCCTGGGCCCGCGACCTCGAGGTCTGCGCCTCGGCCACGAGCCGCTGGATCCCGGCGAGCGTCGTCTCCTCGCCCACCGCGTCGACCCGCACGCGGAGCGCCGAGTCGGTCGACACGGTGCCGGCGACCACCCGCTCCCCCTGTGCCTTGGCGACGGGCTTCGACTCACCGGTGATCATCGACTCGTCGAGCTCCGCCGTGCCGTCGACGATCTCGCCGTCGGCGGGGACACGAGCCCCGGACCGCACGAGCACGACGTCGCCGGGACGCAGGTCGTCGAGCGCCACCACGTGCACCGACCCGTCGTCGTCGACGCGCTCGGCCTCGTCGGGCAGCAGGGCGGCGAGGGCCGACAGGGCGTTCTGCGCCTGGCCGAGCGCCTTCATCTCCTGCCAGTGGCCGAGCAGCATGATCGTCACCAGCGCCGCCAGCTCCCACCAGAAGTCGAGGTCGAAGGCGTCGAGCGAGGTCGCCATCGAGGCGACGTAGGCCACGGTGATCGCCATGGCGATGAGCAGCATCATCCCCGGCTGGCGCTCGGCGAGCTCGCGGCGTCCGCCCTCCAGGAACGGCCATCCACCCCAGAAGAAGATGACCGACCCCAGCACCGGGCCGACCCACTCCATGGCCGGCAGGTCGATCTCGTAGCCGAACCAGTCCATGACCATGTGGCTCGTCGCCACGACGGGGCACCGTGAGGACGAGGGACACCCAGAACCGCCGACGGAACACCTCGGTGTGGTGGCCGGCGTGGGCGCCCTGCGCGTGCCCGTGCTGGTCCTGGCGCTGCTGGTGAGCGGAGTGCTGGTCCATGGCGCCATCATACCCCCCCTGGGTATTCATGACGAGGCCGGTTTGGAGGTCGCGGCGGCACGGTACGGGCGAGGCGGGCCGCACGCAGTGGTGAGGAGGACCATGCCCCCGGACCCCCACGACCTCGACCTCGACGTCCTGGAGGACATGAGGTTCCAGGAGGGCGACTGGCGCCGTGAGCGCGTCGGTTGGGCCGTCATGGTGCTCATCGTCATCGGCGCCGTCCTCGGCGCGTTCGGGCACGGACTGCTCGGCTACCGGACCGCGACGAGCGCCGACGGCGGCGTCGCGGTGACCCACGAGGCGGTGGCGCGCCGGGGTGGGGTCACCGACATCGAGGTGCGGGTGGACCCGGACCTCGCCGGCGACGCGCTGCAGCTCCACCTGTCGACGAGCTACCTGGAGCGCGTCCAGGTCGAGACCATCACCCCGCAGCCGAGCGACGCCGTCCCGAGCGGCGACGGCATCACCTTCGAGTTCACCACCGACGACGTGGACCCCGGCACCGACATCGTCATCCGCTTCGGCATCCGGCCCGACACGGTCGGCGTGGCTCGGGGCGAGGTCGGGCTGGTCGGAGGCCCGTCGATGGACATCGACCAGGTCCTGCTGCCCTGAGAAACGGAGCCCACCATGGATGCCGTCCTGCGATCGATCGCGATCTACGCGTTCCTGCTCGTGCTCTTCCGCATCGCAGGGAAGCGCACCCTGGCCGACATCACGCCGTTCGACTTCGTGCTGCTGCTCATCATCGGCGAGGCGACCCAGCAGGGGCTCCTCGGTGACGACTTCTCGGTCACCAACTCGTTCCTCGTCATCACGACGCTGCTGACCATCGACATCGTGCTCTCGCTCGTGAAGGCGTACGTCCCGTGGCTGGCCAAGGCGACCGAGGGCGTCCCGGTCGTCCTCGTCGCCGACGGCCAGCCGATCGAGGAGCGCATGAAGAAGGCGAGGGTGGACGAGCAGGACATCCTCGAGGCGGCCCGGCTGACGCAGGGCCTGTCGCACATGTCCCAGGTGCGCTACGCCGTGCTCGAGCGCACGGGTTCGATCTCGATCATCCCGGTGTCCTGACGTCCCGCGCTCAGCAGGCCGACTCCTCCGTCGACCGCTGGCGGAACCACTCGCCGATGCCGGGCATCTGGGGCTCGAAGTCGCCCGGCGCCCCGATGTTGAGCATGCCGGCCCGGGCGTCGGTGCGGTTCTCGAAGTCGTGCGGCGTGCCGCCGGGGACGAGGACGAACGAGCCGGCGGGCGCGTCGATCCAGCGGTCCCCGACCATCACGCTCATCGTGCCCTCGAGCACGTAGAAGACGTCGTCCTCGTCGTGGTGGTGGGCGCCGGGTCCGCGGGTGTGCGGGTCGAGCCACCACTCGGAGATCGAGTAGCGGCCCGCCGTCTCGTCGCCGTCGGCCTTGAAGCTCGCCGAGAGCCGGCCCATGGCGAACTCACGGCCCTCGCCCGGCCCGAGCACGACGGGCACCCGGTTCGTCGCTGCCTCTGTCTCGGTCATGGCCACCTCCTGGTCGGACGCCGGGACGGCACCGTCCCTCGATCATCGTCGCGGCTCCGCCTGCTCCGACGGGCGGAGGTGCGGCGGAAGCATCGACGACGCCATCGCGCCCCCGGTTGGATTCGAACCAACGACCGTCGGATTAGAAGTCCGGTGCTCTATCCAGCTGAGCTACGGGGGCAGATCGCCCATCGTGCCACGCCGCCGAACCGGATTCGGAGGTCGGTCGGGCAGCGCCTATGCTGGCTCGCTGCACGGTGGCCGTAGCTCAGTCGGTTAGAGCGCCAGGTTGTGGCCCTGGAGGTCGGGGGTTCGATTCCCCTCGGTCACCCCATCGGGACGAGGCCCGGACGACCGACCCTCCGGGTCGGGGTCCGGGCCCGTCCGCGTCGTCAGCCCGCCGAGGCGCCCTGCTGCTCGGCCGCCCACTGGGCGACGCGAGCGGCGCTCTCCTCCTCCGAGAGGTCCTCGACTCGGCTCATGATCGACCACCGCACCCCGAATGGGTCGCGGATCGACGCGAACCGGTCGCCGGACACGAACGTGGTGGCCGCTTCCCGCACCGTCGACCCGGCCGCGACGGCGCGCTCGAGCGTGCCGTCGACGTCAGCGCAGTAGAGACCCATCGAGTAGCAGTCGTCGTCGCCGGCCGGCGCGGCGACGAGCCCGTAGTCGGGGTTCGGCTCGCCGACCTGGAGCTTGCCGTTCCCGAAGTCGAGCTCGGCGTGCACGACGATGCCGCCCATCTCGGTGACGTCGACGACGCGGGCGCCGAAGACGTCGCGGTAGAAGTCGATGGCACCGGCCGCGCCGGGCACCGCGAGGAACGGCGTGAGGTTCGTCGACCCGTGGGGGACGCCGTCGGTGGTGTGCTGTCCTGTGACCCCTCGCCGGGGTGCGTTCTGATCGTCCATGATCCGACCGTACGGACGTGTCCTGCGCCCGGCTTGAAGATCTGCGACGAGCTCGAGGCCTGATCGATGGCGATCCCACCCGACGTGCGGGGCATCCTCTACCCCGCCCGCCTGCCCACCTTCCACCGTGACCCGGCGCCGCCCGAGCTCGCCGCGCTCATCCGGTGGTTCTGGGTCCCCCGCTGGCGGCTGGCCCCCGGTCGCACGTCCCGCCAGCAGGCCCTCCCGTTCCCCGCGTCGAACCTCGTCGTCGAGCCGCACGGGATCGGCCTGTCGGGGCCGACCACCGGCGCCTCCCACCGGGACCTGCGCGGCAGCGGGTGGGCCGTCGGGGCGCTCCTCCGTCCCGCGGGCATCGCCACGCTCCACAACGACCCGGGCAGCCTGCGCGACCTCGAGGTGGCGTTCGACGCGCCCGACCTGCACGCCGCCGTCAGCTCGGCCATGGCGGACGACGACGAGGACCGCGGCCGGCAGCGGGCGATCGCCGCCTACGTGGAGTGGGCCGCAGCCCGCTTCCCCCCCGCCCGACGAGGGCGGCACCCTGGCCAACCGCATGGAGGACCTGGTCGCCTCGGACCCCACGATCGTGCGCGTCGAGCAGCTCGCCGACGCGCTCGGCGCCTCCACGAGGACGGTCCAGCGGGTCGCGCGGCGCTACGTCGGCCTCCCCCCGCTCACGATCATCCGCCGCTACCGACTGCAAGAGGCGGCGCAGCGGCTCCGGGACGACCCGTCGATCGGGATCGCACGGGTGGCGGCCGACCTCGGCTACGCCGACCACGCCCACCTCACGACGGACTTCCGACGGGTCCTCGGCATCACGCCGAGCTCCTACCGGCGAGGCGACGCACCGCCGGGATGATCCGGCCGTCCGCCGGGTTCTCGACCGTCGCCGCGGGCCGGTACACTCTCCAACTCACACGAGCGCCTCTAGCTCAACGGCAGAGCAACGGACTCTTAATCCGCAGGTTCTGGGTTCGAATCCCAGGGGGCGTACTCGACAGGAACCCCAGGTCCACCCGGGCCTGGGGTTCCTGCGTTCCCGAGCCGGAAACGCCCCGCGGCGGATGCGCTACCCCGGCAGACTCTCCCGGTGACCTTCCCGCTGCGACCCATCACCGACGAGGAACTCCCTCAGCTCTTCCACGCCCTCCAGGACCCGTTCGGCTTCCACAGCGACGGCGACGACGTCGAGGACTTCCGGCTGACGACCGAGCTCGACCGCACGCTCGCCGCGTTCGACGACGAGGAGATGGTCGGCACGGCGGGCGCGTACAGCTTCGAGCTCACGGTGCCCGGCAACCTCCTCGTCGACGCCGCGGGCATCACGATCGTGACCGTGAGCGCCACGCACCGGCGCCGAGGCATCCTCCGCTCGATGATGGAGCGCCAGCTCGACGACGTCGCCGAGCGGGGCGAGACGATCGCCATCCTCACCGCCTCGGAGGCCTCGATCTACGGCCGCTTCGGCTACGGGCTCGCCTCGCAGAGCTCGTCGTGGACGCTCGAGACCGACCGCGCCACCCTCGCCCGCCCGTCGACCGCCACCGGCCGCCTCCGCCTCGTCGACGCCGACCGCTTCCTGGAGGCCGGCCCCCAGGTCTACGACCGCCGGCGGCGTGAGATCCCCGGCGCCGTCAACCGCGTCCAGGCCTGGTGGGACGTGTGGCAGAAGGACCGCCCGCACACCCGGGGCGGCCAGAGCGCCCGCTGGTACGTCCTCCACGAGGACGACGCCGGCGAGGTCGACGGCATGCTCGCCTACCGCCGCAACCGCGACGCCGAGCACGGCCTGTCCCGCAACGTCCTCACCGTCGACCAGCTCTACGGCGCGGACGACGAGGTCGAGGCGGCGCTGTGGAGCTTCCTGCTCGACCACGACCTCATCCACTCGGTCGCGGCCCACGGGCGGCCGGTGGACGAGCCGCTGCGCTGGCGCCTCGCCGATCCGCGCCGCCTCGTCACCACCGACGTCGTCGACGACCTGTGGCTCCGCCTCGTCGACGTCTGCGGTGCGCTGTCCGCCCGCCGCTACGGCACGACCGACCGACTCGTCGTCGAGGTGGCCGACCCCTTCCGCCCCCACACCGCCGGCCGCTACCTCCTCGACGGGGGCCCCGACGGCGCGGCGTGCACCCGCACCGACGCCGACCCCGACCTCACCATGGACGTCGCCGACCTCGGCGCGCTGTACCTCGGCGGCGTCACCGCCACCGCGCTGCACCGGGCCGGCCGGATCGAGGAACCGACCCCGGGTGCGGTCCGTCGGGCCGACGTCTTCTTCGCCTCCTCACCGCCGCCCTGGATGACCACCGGATTCTGATCGCCGACAGCGGTAGTGTCGCCTCGACTCGACAACGGCTCGACTCCGGGGGGACACGATGGCCGACGTTCGCGACGCAGCACGCGCCTGGATCCAGGACAACTGGGATCCGCAGATGACGCTCGGCGCGTGGTGGCAGGCCCTGGCCGATGCCGGCTGGGCCTTCCCGCACTGGCCGAAGGGGTACGGCGGGCGCGACCTCTCCCGTGACGACACGCGCGTCGTCAACGAGGAGCTCGGCCAGGCCGGGGCCGTCGCGCCCCCCGGCGGGCTCGGCCAGATGATGGGCGGCCCGATCACGATCGACTTCGGCACCGACGAGCAGAAGGACGCCTGGCTGCCGGCCCTCGCGTCGGGGAGGGAGGGGTGGTGCCAGCTCTTCAGCGAGCCCGGCGCCGGCTCCGACCTGGCCAGCGCCCAGACCCGGGCGGTGCGCGACGGCGACGTGTGGATCGTCAACGGCCAGAAGGTGTGGACCTCGGGCGCGACCACCGCCAGCCGGGGGATGCTCGTCGCCCGCACCAACCTCGATGCGCCCAAGCACCGGGGCCTCACCTACTTCATCATCGACATGGACCAGCCGGGCATCGAGATCCGGCCGCTGAAGCAGATGAACGGCGGCGCCTCGTTCAACGAGGTCTTCTTCTCCGACGCGGTGGTGGGACACGACCGCATCCTCGGCGGGGTCGACACCGGCTGGCAGGTCGCGGTCGCGACCCTCGCCTACGAGCGCCAGGGGCTCGGCAGCCGGGGCGCGGCAGGCGGCATCGTCGCCGGCACCCCGGGCCCGATCGCCGGGCACCTCGACCGCACCTGCGCCGAGCTCATCGAGGCGGCCCGCTCCGAGCGCCAGGCCGCCGAGCGGGGCGCCGCGGCCCGCACCCCGAAGGCGGTCATCCGCCTGGCCCGGGACATGGGCCTCAGCGAAGACCCCGTCGTCCGCCAGCGTCTGGCCGACCTGCACATCTTCGCCGAGGTCCAGCGCTACACGTCCCTGCGGGCCCGTGCCGCCCTCCAGGCCGGCCGCCAGCCCGGACCGGAGGTGTCGATCGCCAAGCTCGCGGCATCGGAGCAGGCCCGACGGGCCCGGGACGTGTCGATGGCGATCCTCGGCGCCCACGGCACGCTCCTCGGCGAGGACGCACCCGCGGAGGGGATGTTCCAGCAGCTGGCGCTGTCCGTGCACGCCTCGTCGATCGCCGGCGGCACCGACGAGATCCAGCGCAACATCATCGGCGAGCGCGTGCTCGGGCTGCCCAAGGAGCCGCAGGTCGACCGGGACGTCCCGTTCAAGGAGCTGCGCACCGGCACCCTGAGCTGACCGCGCCGGCGGCCACCCGCTACATCGACTCCAGCAGGTCCTTCGCCAGCTGGGCCCGCCGGATGACCTCGCCGCCCATGCCCTGGGCCGCCTGCTTCGCCTCGTCCCCGCCGCCCATCGCGCCGGTGGCGTAGCGGACGAACACGCCCTCCATGATGCAGGCGAGCCGCCAGTGGCCGAAAGCCATGTAGTAGTCGAGCTGGGACAGGTCGCGACCGGACCGCTCTGCGTAGCGGGCGGCCAGCTCGGACCGCAGCGGGAAGCCCTCGGCCGTCGACGCCGGCGCGAGCCCCATGCGGGGCGTCTCGCCCCGGTCGGTCCAGTAGATGAGCATGGTGCCGATGTCGGCGAGCGGGTCGCCGAGGGTGCACAGCTCCCAGTCGAGCACGGCCATGACCCGGCCGTCGTCGTCGAACATGCAGTTGTCGAGCCGGTAGTCGCCGTGGGCGATCACCGCGCCCTGCTGCTCGGGCTTGCGGTCGACGAGCATCCGGTGGACCTCACCGACGACGTCGGCGGCCCGCCACACGCCGGCCTCGCGCTCCTGGTCCTGCGAACCCTGGAACTGGCCCCACCAGCGCTTGAGCTGGCGGCCGAGGTAGTCCTCCTTCTTGCCCAGGTCGCCGAGGCCGACGTGGTCGGGGTCGAGCGAGTGCAGGGCCACCATCACGTCGACCAGGTCGAACCCCGCGGCGCGGCGGGTCTCCACGTCGAAGAGCTCCTCGACCTGCTCCAGGCCACGGACGATGTGGCCGTCGGCGAAGTCCATGACGTAGAACGGCGCGCCGTTGACCTCGACGTCGTCGCAGAACCCGAGGGCGGTCGGGACGGGCACCGGCGAGTCGGCCAGCGCGGAGATGATGCGGTGCTCTCGCCCCATGTCGTGGGCCGAGGCGAGCACGTGGCTGACCGGAGGTCGGCGCAGCACGAGGCGGCGGCCGGTGGCGTCGGTGACCTCGAAGGTGAGGTTGGATCGGCCACCGGCGATGAGCTCGAAGGTCAGCGGCGGCTCGATCGGTGGCGTGTTCGCCGTCAGCCAGTCGGTGACCCTGCCCTCGTCGATGCCGTCCATCTCGTCCCCCGTGTCGGTGGCTGCGTCCCCGGCACGGTAGCCGTTGGACCAGACCGGTCGGTCAAGTGGGCGGGCGGCGCACGAAGCGGCTGACGACCTCGACGTGGGGCGTGTCGGGGAAGAGGTCGACGAGCGTGGACCCCTCGTGCTGCCACCCCGCCTCGGTGAGCAGCCGGGCGTCGCGCCCGAGCGACCCGGCGTCGCAGCTGACGAGCGCGAGGTGGGAGGCGCCGGTCGCAGCGACGACCTGCACCCCGCCCTTCGCGAGGCCGTTGCGGGGCGGGTCGGCGACGACCAGGGCGACCGGCGACGGCCGCCACCGCTCCACGCCCGCACGGACGACGGTCGCGTCCTGGTCCCGCAGGTTCACCTTGGCATCGGCGATGGACGAGCGGGAGCGCTCGACCGCGACGGTGCGGCGTCCACGACCGACGGTGGCGGCGAAGAGGCCGACACCGCAGTACAGGTCGGCCATCGTGGCGTCGGGTGCCACGTCCGACGTCACCGTCGCGACGAGGTCGACCAGCGCCTCGGCCCCGTCCGCCCGGCTCTGGAAGAACGACTCGGCCGAGACGCGCAACCGCACGCCGTGCACCTCCTCGTGGAACCACAGCCGGCGTCCCGACGCCAGGTCGTCCGCGCCGACGACCACGACGTCGCTCGGGGCGACCACGTCCGCGGAGGCCGACGGATCGACCAGCGCGATCCGCTCCCCCGTCCGCGCGCCGGCCCGCACCGTGACCTCGCGAGCGCCGGGGAACCGGCCGTGGGCCAGCACCTCCTCGACGAGTGGATGGGCGACCCGGCAGCTGTCGAGGGCGATCAGGTCGTGGCCGTGCAGCGCCCGCAGGGCGGGGCGCCCGTCGAGCACGCCGGCGCGCACCGTGGTGCGGAAGCCGGTGGGAGCGAGCCACGGGCCGGGCTCGACGACGGGGTCGGTCAGCCGTCCGATCCGCTCGAGGGCCTCGACGACCATGCCGACCTTCAGGTCGCGCTGGGCATCGACCGCGACGTGGGCGAGCGCGCAGCCGCCGCAGCCGTCGCCCACGTGCGGGCAGACCGGCACGATGCGAGCCGGTGCGGAGTCGAGCACCTCGACGGCGACCGCCTTCGCGAACCGGTCCTTCTCGCTGCGGATGCGGGCGAGGACCCGCTCCCCCGGCAGCGCGCCCTCGACGAACACGACCCGCCCGGAGGCGTCCCGCGCCACCCCGTCACCGCCCACGGCGGTGCGCTCGACGAGCAGCTCGATGGGGTCAGCGGCCACGGTGTCGCAGCGTAGGGTGTCGCCGTGTCAGATCAGCCTCCCTCGCGCCCGATCCAGATCGTCCCGTCGGTCCTCCCGGCCGACTTCTCGAAGCTCGGCGAGGAGTGCCGGGCGCTCGAGGAGGCGGGCGTCGACCGCATCCAGTGGGACGTCATGGACGGCGTGTTCGTGCCCAACCTCACCTTCGGGCCCGACGTCATCGCCGCCTGCCGGGACCACGTCGAGGTGCCCTTCGAGGCCCACCTGATGGTCGAGGACCCGGACCTGCTCGCCGCCCGCTACGTCGAGGCCGGCTGCGGGATGCTCATCGTCCACGCCGAGACCGCACGCCACCTGCACCGCACCCTCGGCGCCATCCGGGACATGGATGCCAGCCCGGCCGTGGCGCTCAACCCGTCCACCCCGGTCGACGCTGTCCGCCACGTGCTCGACCTCGTCGACATGGTGCTCGTGATGACGGTCAACCCCGGCTTCGGCGGCCAGGACTACATCGCCACGATGGAGCCGAAGGTGGCCGAGCTGCGCCGGCTGATCGTCGAGGGCGGCTACGACGTCGACATCGAGGTCGACGGCGGCATCGGGCCCGGCACCATCGGGGGCGCCGCGTCCGCCGGTGCCAACGTCCTCGTCGCCGGCAGCGCGCTCTACCGCGACCCCGAGGGCCTCGGCCACGCCGTCAGCGACCTGCGCGCCCGCGCCGAGGCGGCGGTCGCCCAGGGATGACCCGTCGGCTCGCCGCCCTCGTGGCGGCCGCCATCGTGCTGGTCGCCGGATGCTCGGACGAACCGTCCACCGAGGCCTTCTGCGACGCAGCCGAGGCCACCGTCGCCGCCGGCCCGCTGTTCCCCTCCCGCACCGACGGTGAGCCGGTGCCCGAGCCCCGCGCGCTCGACGCCCTCGAGGCGCTGGCCGAGTCGAGCCCGGACGAGATCGACGGCGACGTCGACGTCCTCGTGCGTGAGGCCACGGCGCTGCTGGTCGAGGCCGAGGCGCGGCTCGACGCGTCGACGAGCACCAGCGGCACCACCGAGGCGCCGGCGACGATCGACCGACCGAGCAGGGCGGAGGTCGACGCCGCCCAGCGCGACGTCGTGGCCTACGCCGAGGCGGAGTGCGGGATCGACCTCACCGCCGCCACCTGAGCCACTGGGACGAGCGTCAGCTGATCTCGCCGCGTCGGGTGATGACGCGGTCGATGATGCCGTAGTCCCGGGCCTCCTCCGCGGTGAACCAGCGGTCGCGGTCGGAGTCCTTGGTGATCTGCTCGACGGACTGGCCGGTGTGCTCGGCGATCCGCTCGGCCATCAGGCGCTTGGTGTAGGCCATCTGCTCGGCCTGGATGGCGATGTCGGTGGCCTGGCCCTGGACGCCACCGAGGGGCTGGTGCATCAGGATGCGGGCGTGGGGCAGGGCGAAGCGCATGCCCGGCTCGCCGGCGCACAGGAGGAACTGGCCCATCGAGGCACCGAGCCCCATGCAGATCGTGCCGACCTTGGGGCCGATGAACTGCATCGTGTCGTAGATGGCCATGCCGGCGGTGACCGAACCGCCCGGGGAGTTGATGTAGAGCCAGATGTCGGACTCCGGGTCCTCACCCTCGAGGAACAGCATCTGGGCGGTGAGGAGGTTGGCGACCTGGTCGTTCACGTCGGAGCCGAGGTAGACGATGCGCGACTTCAGCAGACGGTTGAAGATGTCCATCGACGGGTCGAAACCCCCCGGCCCCTGGGCGGCGACGGGCGCGAGCGCGTCGGGCAGCGCTGCGGGGGTACCGGAGTTGGCCATGGATCTCCCTCTTCTGTCACGGTGTCCGGGACGTGCGGTCGGTCGAAGGGTAGCGGTCCCCACCCCGCTAGCGTCACAGCGCCCGCGGACGTGGCGAAACTGGCAGACGCGCCAGGTTTAGGTCCTGGTGCCGAAAGGCATGGGGGTTCGAGTCCCCCCGTCCGCACCAACCGCTGATGCCTCGTCGTCGTCCTCGCAGGGGTCGGCGACGGCGTCGGAGATCCCTGCGAGGGGCGTGGGCGACATCACCACCTCGATGACCCCGGCCTCGGGGACGTCGATCACCGTCCAGCCGTCGTCGGGGTCCTCCTGCACGCACGCCGACCCCTCCACCGACCAGTGCGGGCTGTAGCGGAACCGCACGACCACCTCGCCCGGCTCGAGGACCCGGATGACCAGCCGATCGGCCGTCATCTCCTCCAGCTCCGCCGGGCCGCTCACCAGCGTGTCGCTGTTGATGACCTCCCACACCCGCCAGTTCTCGTTCTCCCACACCGGGCGGAGGAACGGCTGGCCCTGCTCGAGGAGGGCGACCTCGCCGGCGGCGCTGGGATCGATCTCGGCATCGGGCAGCGCCACGTAGCGCACGCCGTTCTCGCGGAGCCACCCGAAGAGCTCCATCGCGCTCGGGCCGCCCTCCTCGTAGAAGATCGGGTTCACGTCCCGGTCGAGCTGGCGCTCCCACCCCCGGGCCAGCGGAAGCTCGGGAGCGACGTGCGCCGCCTCCCAGTGGCGCCGGGTGAACGGGATCTCGACGCGGACCGGTTCGCCGGCATCGCTCCTGATCGCCTCGATCATCGGGGCGAAGTAGGCGGCGTCGACGGTCGGATCCGAGGCGGCGTGGCGCACCGCGTCGTCCGCGGGCGCCCACGCCCAGACCAACCCGGCCACGACGCCGACCACGGTCAGCGCCGTCCGGTCGCGCCAGCCGAGCACGACGCCGACGGGCAGCGCGAAGAACATCGGCAGCCGGGCCGCGTTTCCACCGACCGGCGTCGGCAGGAGGAACGCCAGCACCACCATCACCGCGGTGACGAGCACCACGGACCGCACGGCCCGGTCGGTCGGGCGGCTGAGGACCACGACCGCTGCGAGAGCCACCATGCTCGCCACGACCCCACCCCACGCGAACGGGAACGTGCCGCCGGAGGGGAAGACGACGGCGAGTACGAGCACCGGACCCATGGCCGCGACGGCGAGGAGCGGGCCACGACCCCGCACATCCTCCACGCGCAGCAGGTCGGCGGGCCGCTGCCACTGCGCGAGTGCGAGCCCGCCGGCGACCACGCCGAGGAACAGCGCGGCGACGGGGCTGGCCAGCCCGGTGGCCAGCGCAGCGAGGACCGCGAGCGGGAAGCGGCCGTGGGCCCAGGCGAGCAGCGACAGCAGCCCGACCGCCGCACCCAGCTGGAACGGCAGGCGTCCCACCGCCAGGTTCGCGCCCAGCGCGACGGCGAAGAGGGTCGCCCCGAGGCACGCACCGAGGGGATCGGGTCGAACCCGCTCGAGCAGGGCACGGAGCGCGCCTGCCGACACGCCGGCCGTGACGATCCCGACGACCCCCGCGCCGACGGTGGCGCCGAGGGCGGGCATGAACAGCGAGTACCCGATCGTGTGGTGCCCGCCGTACCAGTGGTTGTTCCACACGGTGAACCCGTCACGCCGGAACATCTCGATGCGGAAGATCTGCGCCGGCCAGTCCGCCCCCCGCCACCCGGCGGCCAGGACGACGACGGCCACCGCCACCGCGACGACCGGGGGCAGCCACCGCATCGCCGCGACCACGGCGTCGTTCGACCACCGTCCCCCCGCCGGCGGCGCGCCGACCGTCGTCTGCATCGACCGCACGCTAACCGGACCGCCTGCGCCGACGGACCTCGGATAGGGTCGGGCCGCCATGAGCTCGCGCCGATCTGGAGGTGCCGTGCGGCGCGTCGCGCGTCTCCCGCTGGTCCTGACGACCGTCGTCGTCCTCGTCGCCACCCTCGCGGGGTGCACCGACGACGGCCCCGAGGGCGCCGCGGAGGACCCGACCCAGCGGCTCGTGGAGATCTACGCCGCGGCCATCGAGTCCGTCGTCGACGAGGCCCGGGCCCGTCCCGACGACGACGCCGACGCCATCACCCTCTTCCTCGAGGTCCGCGACGACGTCGAGGTGAGCGCCGAGGTGCAGGTCGGCGTGGTCGGCGCCCTCGAGCCGTGGGCCTCGGTCCGGTTCATCGACAGCCTCGAGGAGGCCGTCGCCGTCGACGACGACGAGGCGCCCGTGCGCAACGACGGCATGCTCATCGGGCTCGGGGCGGTCGGCGAGGGGGCGACGTCCACGACGGTCATGATCGATCGCTACGAGGGCCCGGAGGCCACCACGGTCTTCGAGATCGACGTCCAGCGCCGTGCCGGCGAGTGGACGGTGGACGGCACCCCGCGCACCGTCGCCGTCGATGCCCCCTGACTCGCTGCCGTCGGTGATCGCCGGGGTCAGCCTCGACGCCGGCGGCGTGCTCGCTCTGCCCTCGGTGGCGGAGCCCCTCGAGCGTCGAGGCGTCGCCGCCACGCCGGCGACGGTGCTCCACGCCCACCACGCGGCGGTCGCGGTGGAGGACGCCCGTTTCCGGGGACGCACCGACGTGACCGACGGCCTCGGCGACGAGCGCCTCGCCTACTACCGGGCGTTCGGCCACGCGCTCGGCATCGACGGGGACGACGCCGACGCCCTGGCGGCCGAGCTCGACGAGATCGCCCGCAGCGGCACCCCGTGGCGGATCGTCGCCCCCGGCGCCACCGAGGTCGTCGGCGCTCTCGACGCGCTCGGCGTGCGCGTGGTGGTCGTCAGCAACTCCGACGGCACCGTGCACCGCCACCTCGCCGAGATGGGGATCTGCCAGGTGGGGCCGGGCCCGGCCGGTGAGGTCGCGGCCATCGTCGACTCCCACGTGGTGGGCGTCCGCAAGCCCGACCCGGCGATCTTCGACCACGCCGTCGCCGCCCTGGGCTGCGAGCGGTCGGCGACCGTCCACGTCGGCGACACGGTGGCGTTCGACGTCGCCAGCGCCCGCGCCGCCGGCCTCGGCAGCGTCCACTACGACGCCACCGGCCGGTGCACGGACGACGACCACGCCCACGTGCGGTCGCTCGACGAGCTCGTGGCGCTGGTCGCCGCACACCGACCCGCGCCCTCCGCCTAGGACGCCGGCGGCGGGCCACCCTCGCAGCACAGCTCGACGCACGCCGCGGCCAGCTCGATCGCCCGCAGCGTCGCCCCCTCGCCGAGGTCCTCCGGGGCCGCCGCGGCGACGACCATCCCCTCCATCTCGAGGAGGGCGTCGGTCAGGCGCGGATCCTCCGCGACGCAGGTGCGCCGGACCGCGTCGAGCGCCGCGGCCGCGACCGCGATCGCCTGTCGGTCCGAGCCCCGGTCGGCGAGCCAACGGGCCGTCGCGACGAGCTGGGCGGGCAGGGGGACGTCCTCCTCCTCGTCGTGGCGGTCGACGGGCAGAACGGTGCTCCACTGACCCCACCGGCGGCGGACCGCGGCCCGTGCACCGGTGCCGAACGCCACGGCGCCGACGGCGAGCACGCCACCGAGCAGGTAGAGGCCGACGACGTTCGACGGCCGCACGAGCACCGGTAGGAGGGCACCGACGACCCAGGTGAGCTGGAGCCGGGCCTCGAACCGGGCGAAGGTGCGCCCACGCTCGGCATCCGGTGCCTCCCGCTGGACGAGGCTGTCGAACCCCTGGCGGGCGAGGCTCGCGGCCATGCCGAGGACGAGAGCGACGACGAGGAGGCTCGGGGTGACGAAGCCCTTCGGCACGAGCAGCGCGACGACCGCCGGGGCGATGAGCGTGACCTCGAGGATGTGCTCCTCGATGAGGAGCCGCCGCAACGCCGGACCGATGAACGTGGCCGCGAAGCCGCCGATGCCACCGGCAGCGGCGACGGCGCCGAACACCCAGGTCGGCTCACCCGCCGCCTTGAGGGTGAACGCGGCGAAGAACGCGAAGTAGCCGACCGCCCCCCGTACGAGCGCCATCGACGACAGGCCGAGGACGAGGGTGGGGTTCCGCAGCTCCTGCGCCTCGATGAAGCGCCGGCCGGGCGTGAGCGACGGCCGCGGCGCCTTGCGGATGGTGAGCGCCGCGACGGTGGCACCGCCGTAGGCCGCCGCGCCCACCCACAGCACCGCGGGGGCGCTGAACAGCCCGAGGATGCTCGCCGCCGTCACACCGCCGACCGCGCCCGCCACCGCGGCGACGCGCGACAGGGCGGCGTTGGAGGCGACCAGCTTCTCGTGGTCGGTGATGAGGCGGGGCACGAGGGCGCTCTTGGCCACGGCATGGGTCTTGTTCAGGACCAGGATCGTGAACGCCAGGGGGTACAGGAACAGGCTGCGCAGGTGGAAGGCGAGGGTCAGGCAGAGCACCGCGCGGAGCACGCAGGCCGCGACGATCACCACCCGGTGCCCGCCCTTGATGCGATCGACGAACGGCCCGATGAGCGGCGCGACCACCGCGAACGGAGCCATCGTCACCGCCAGGTAGAGGATGATCCGCGGACGGGCGGCGTCGATCGAGAGGTTGAAGAACAGCGACCCGGCGAGCGACACCGCGACGAAGGCGTCGGCGGCGGAGCTGCCGAAGGTCGTGTAGGCGAGGCGCTCGATGGCCTCCGGCCCCACGGCGCGCCGGATGCGCGCCACCACCTTCCGCCCCAGAGGTTCCGCTACCGGTGCGGTCTCGATCGGATGTCCTCCCACAGCGGCGTCGTCCCCATCATGCCCGGTAGCGTCGCTCGGCGTGACCGACCGACCGAGCACCCCTGCCCTCCTCGTCGAGCTCGACACCTTCGATGCGAACCTGGCGGCGATGGGCGCCCGCCACCCCGGACCTGCGCTGCGCACCCACGTGAAGGCCTTCAAGTCCACGGCGATGGCGGCCCGGGTGGCCGCGGCGGGACACCCCACCTTCTGCTGCGCCACCATCCGGGAGGTGGAGGGCATGGCCGCGGCGGGCCTCGGCGAGGATCTGCTGCTCGCCAACGAGGTGCTCGACGCCCGCCGACTCGGTGCCGTCGCCGACGCCGGCGCCCGCGTGACGGTCGCGGTCGACTCCGAGGAGACCGTCCGGGCCGCCGCCGACGGCGGCGTGCGCGAGGTGCTCGTCGACGTCAACGTCGGTCTTCCCCGCTGCGGCTGCGACCCGGGCGACGCCGGGCGGATCGCCGATCTCGCCCGGGCGGCGAGGCTCGAGGTCCGCGGGGTGATGGGCTACGAGGGCCACGTCGTCGGGCTGGAGGACCGCGCCGCGCGCCTCGCGGGCGTCGAGGCCGCGATGGAGCTGCTCCTCGCGGCCCACGCCGACGTCGGCGGCGACGTCGTGTCGGCCGGCGGCACCGGCACGTGGGACATCAACACGTGGGCGACCGAGATCCAGGCCGGGTCGTTCCTGCTCATGGACACCGCCTACGGGCAGCTCGACCTGCCGTTCCGCCAGGCGCTGTTCGTGCTCGGCCGGGTGATCTCGGTCAACCGGGCGCAGGGCTACGCGGTGGCCGACGTCGGCCTGAAGTCGCTCGGCATGGACCACGGCAACCCCACCATCGACGGGCACCGGGTGTGGTTCTGCTCCGACGAGCACGTGACGTTCGCGCCGTCGGGCGACACCGACCTGCCCGCGGTCGGCGACCTCGTCCGCGTCGTCCCCGCGCACGTCGACCCGACCGTCGCCCGACACGAGCGGTTCACGGTCGCGCGGGGGGACGACGTCGTCGACGAGTGGCCGGTCGACCTGCGCCACTGGTGACGGGGTAGCTTGCGACCTCCGACCCGGCGACCCAGGAGGGACCGATGAGCTGGCTCAAGGAGTTCAAGGAGTTCATCAACCGCGGCAACGTGGTCGACCTGGCGGTGGCCGTCGTGCTCGCCGCGGCGTTCGGCGCCGTCGTCACCTCGTTCGTCGACGACATCCTCATGCAGATCATCGCCGCCCTCGGCGGCCAGCCCGACTTCTCGGCGCTCACGATCGACATCGGCGACGGCCAGATCCGCTACGGCGCGTTCCTCACCGCGCTCATCAGCTTCCTCATCATCGCCTGGGCGGTGTTCCTCGTGGTCAAGGCGATCAACCGCATGCAGACGATGCGCATGCGCGGCGAGACCCCGGTCGAGGAAGAGCCCGCGCCGACGCCGGAGCAGGTCCTGCTCGCCGAGATCCGCGACCTCCTCGCGGCCCAGCAGGGCGGCGCCCCGCCGGTGATCTGACCGAGGTCAGTGCCCGGCGTCGGCGAACCGACGCCGGGAGTCCTCGATCTCCCGCCAGGCGGCCTCGACGCCCTCCCAGTCCCGCACCGCGGTGTGCTTGTGGGGCTCGAGGGCCTTGTAGACCTCGAAGAAGTGGCCGATCTCCGACAGCAGGTGCGGTCGGATGTCGTCGAGGTCCTGGATCTCGTCGTAGCGCTCGTCGCCGTGAGGCACCGAGAGGATCTTGGCGTCCGGTCCCGCCTCGTCGCGCATCCAGAAGACCCCGATCGGCCGGGCCTTGATGTGGACGCCCGGGAACGTCGGCTCCTCGAGGATGACGAGCACGTCGAGCGGGTCGCCGTCCTCGGCGAGGGTGTCGGGGACGAACCCGTAGTCGGCCGGGTACCGCATGGCGGTGAACAGGTGCCGGTCGAGCCAGACCGCACCGGTCTCGTGGTCGATCTCGTACTTGTTCCGGGACCCCTGCGGGATCTCGATGATGGCCTCGATGGAGTCGGAGTCGGTCATGACGCCTCGGTTTCGCTGAGTCGATCGGCCAGGGCCCGGAGGGCGCGGCCGCGGTGGGAGATGGCGTTCTTCTCGTCGGCGGACATCTCGGCGAAGGTGCGGCCGTCGCCGTCGTCGGGGACGAACAGCGGGTCGTAGCCGAAGCCAGCGCCGCCGCGCAGCTCCGAGGCGATGGTGCCCTCGACGGCGCCGTCGGCGATCACCTCGGTGCCGTCGGGTCGGCGGAGGACGAGCACGGTGCGGAACCGGGCCCGCCGCTGGTCTCCCTCGGTGGCGCCGAGGCGGTCGAGCTCGGCGAGCAGCTGGCGGCGGTTGGCCACCGGATCCTCCTCCGGTCCGGCGAAGCGGGCGCTGCGCACACCGGGGGCGCCGTCGAGCGCGTCGACCTCGAGCCCGGTGTCGTCCGCCAGCGCCGGCTGGCCCGTGGCGTCGCAGATGGCGACGGCCTTCAGTCGGGCGTTGCCCTCGAGCGTGTCGGCGTCCTCCACCACGTCGGGGACGTGGTCGGGTCGCGGCTCGACCTCGACGGTGCCCGCGAGCACGGCGGCGATCTCCGCGGCCTTCCCCGGGTTGGCCGTGGCGAGCACGACCCGGTCGGTCATCGGGGGTCCGGCGCGGCGGCGACCACCTCGCGCTGCATGCCGACGATCGTCGCGATCCCACCCTCGGCCAGGCCGAGGAGGGCGTCGAGCTCGGCACGGGAGTACGGCGCGCCCTCGGCCGTGCCCTGCACCTCGACGAAGCCGCCCGCACCGGTCATGACGACGTTCATGTCGACCTCGGCCCGGGAGTCCTCCTCGTAGGGCAGGTCGAGCCGGGGCTGGCCGTCGATGATGCCGACCGAGATCGCGGCGCAGGCGTCGGTGATCGGGTTGGCGGCCAGACGGCCGGTGGCGACGAGGCGGCTGCACGCGTCGTGCAGCGCGACCCACGCGCCGCAGATCGAGGCCGTGCGCGTGCCCCCGTCGGCCTGGAGCACGTCGCAGTCGAGGAGGATCTGCCGCTCGCCGAGCGCCTCCATGTCGGTGACGGCCCGCAGCGCCCGGCCGATGAGCCGCTGGATCTCCTGGGTGCGGCCCGACGGCTTGCCGTCCTTCACCTCGCGGCGGATGCGCTCGGGGCTCGCCCCGGGCAGCATCGAGTACTCGGCGGTGACCCACCCCTTCCCGGATCCCTTCATCCAGCGGGGCACGTCCTCGTCGACCGACGCGGTGCAGAGCACCCGGGTCTGGCCGAACGAGACGAGGACCGACCCGGCGGCCATCGTCGTGAAGTCCCGCTGGAACGTGATTGGGCGGAGCTCGTCGGGGGTGCGCCCGTCGGCGCGGCGGCTGGCATCTGGGGTGGTCACGGCGCCGATCGTAGAACCGTGGGCGACGCCCTCCTCGCGGTCGTAGGGTGACGCCGCTCGCAGCTGCGCAAGGAGGAGGACCCATGTCGACCCTCTCGGATCGGACGGGAACCGCACTCGTCGTCGTCGACGTGCAGAACGGCGTGGTGGCAGGGGCCCATGACCGCGACGGCGTCGTCGCCAACATCCGCACGCTGGTGGAGCGCGCCCGCGCCGCTGACGTGCCCGTCGTGTGGGTGCAGCACGACGACGAGGAGCTCGAGCGGGGCTCGGACGCCTGGCAGATCGTGCCCGACCTCGTCCCCGCCGACGGCGAGGCGCGCATCGAGAAGCAGTACGGCGACTCCTTCGAGGCGACCGACCTCGAGGCGCAGCTCGCCGCCCGGGGCGTGGGCCACCTCGTCGTCACCGGCGCGCAGACCGACGCCTGCGTCCGGTCGACGATCCACGGGGCGTTCGTGCGGGGCTACGACGTCACGCTCGTCGCCGACGCCCACACCACCGAGGACCTCACCGCCTACGGAGCTCCGCCGCCCGACCAGGTGATCGCCCACGCCAACCTCTACTGGAACTTCCAGAGCGCGCCCGGCCGCCGAGCCACGGTCGCCTCCGCCGCGGACGTCGCCCTCGACGCCCCGGCGACCGCCTAGAGCTCGAGCGCCTCCACCGACACCATCTCCGGGCCGAGCAGCTGGCGGCCGAGCTGGCGGAACCACTCGACGTCGCCGGTCGAGAAGAACCGGTGGACGCCCGACCGACGCCGCTCCGGCGCGGCCAGCGCGCCGCCGTCGAGCAGCCGGCGGATCTCGAACCCCGTCTCGTCGGCCGAGGACACGAGCGTGACGTCCCACCCGACGGCGTCGGAGATGGCCCGGGCCAGGAAGGGGTAGTGCGTGCAGCCGAGCAGCAGCGCGTCCACCTCGGCCTCCCGGATCGGTGCGAGCAGCCGCTCGGCGAGGATGCGCACCTGCTCGGAGTCGGTCTCGCCCCGCTCCACGAACTCGACGAAGCCCGGGCACGCGGCGATCGCCGGCACGACCTCGGCGCCGGTCGCCTCGATCGCCAGCTGGTAGGCACCGGACCCGACGGTGCCGGTCGTGGCGATCACACCGACCCGGCCGGTCGTCGTCGTCCGCACGAGCGATCGGACCCCGGGCTCGATCACGCCGACCACCGGCACGTCGACCAGGTCCCGCAGCTCGTCGAGCGCGGCCGCAGCCGCGGTGTTGCAGGCGACGACGACCATCTTCACCTCGCAGCGGTCGACGAGGTGGCGGGTGATCTGCTCGGCGTAGCGACGGACCTCGTCGAGCGGCTTCGACCCGTACGGGTACCGGCCGGTGTCGCCGATGTAGACGAGGTCCTCGGCGGGCAGCAGGTCGATGACGGCGCGGGCGACGGTGAGGCCGCCGAACCCGCTGTCGAACATCCCGATTGGGCGACCGTCCACCCGCGAAGACTAGGCAGCATGGACGACGAGGCACGCGGCCTGCTCATCGACATCGATGGTGTCCTGGTGATGTCCTGGCGCCCCCTCCCCGGGGCCGTCGAGGCGCTCGCCGGCCTACGTGACGCCGAGGTGCCGCTGCGCTTCGCGACCAACACCACCACCCGGACCCGCGACGAGATCGCGGCCACCCTCACGGCGGTCGGGATGCCGGTCCGGTCCGACGAGATCCTGAGCGCCCCGGCCGCCACCGCCTCGTACCTGCGGGAGCACCACCCCGGCGCCCGTTGCCTCCTCCTCAACGAGGGCGATCTGCGCGCGGACCTCATTGGCGTGCAGCTGGTCGACACCGGCCAGGTCGACGTGGTCGTCGTGGGCGGGGCGGGCCCGTCCTTCACCTACGAGGCGTTCAACCGGGCCTTCGCCGCGCTCCACGACGGGGCCTCGCTCGTCGCCATGCACCGCAACCTCACGTGGCGGACGATCGAAGGCCTCCAGCTCGACAGCGGCGGCTTCGTGGGGGCTCTCGAGGAGGCCGCCGACGTCGAGGCCACCGTCATCGGCAAGCCGTCCGCCGAGTTCTTCGCCGCCGCCGCCCGCGACCTCGGGCTGGCGCCGAGCACGATCACGATGGTCGGCGACGACGTGCACAACGACGTCCTCGCCGCGCAGGACGCCGGCATGCGCGGCGTGCTCGTGCGCACCGGCAAGTTCGAGCCCGGCCACCTCGACGGGCTCGAACGCCGGCCCGACGCCGTGATCGACTCCCTCGGGGATCTCCAGGCGCTGCTCGCCGCCCGCTAGCGTCGCGTGCGATGCGCGCCTACCTCGATCTGCTCCAGAGGGTCCTCGACGAGGGGGTGGAGCGCACCGACCGCACCGGCACGGGAACGCTCGGGATCTTCGGCCACCAGTACCGGGTCGACCTGTCGGAGCGGTTCCCGCTGCTGACCACCAAGCGCATCCACGTCCCGTCGGTGGTGCACGAGCTGCTGTGGTTCCTCCGGGGCGACACCAACGTCGCCTACCTGCACGAGCACGGCGTGACGATCTGGGACGAGTGGGCCGACGACGACGGCGACCTGGGCCCGATCTACGGCCACCAGTGGCGGTCCTGGCCCACCCCGGACGGAGCCACCATCGACCAGCTCGGACAGGTCGTCGAGCAGATCCGTCGCGATCCGACCTCCCGTCGCCACGTCGTGAGCGCGTGGAACGTCGCCGACATCGAGCGCATGGCGCTGCCGCCGTGCCACTGCCTGTTCCAGTTCCACGTCGCCGACGGGCGGCTGTCCTGCCAGCTCTACCAGCGGTCCGCCGACGTCTTCCTCGGCGTGCCGTTCAACCTGGCGTCCTACGCGCTCCTGACGGTGCTCGTCGCCTCGGCCACCGGGCTCGAGCCGGGCGAGCTCATCCACACCTTCGGCGACGCCCACCTGTACCTGAACCACGTCGAGCAGGCCCGGCTCCAGCTGTCCCGGGAGCCGCGCGAGCTGCCCACGCTGCGCCTCGCCCGGCCCGTCGCCGACCTCGCCACCATCAACGCCGACGACATCGTCATCGAGGGCTACGACCCCCACCCCCGCATCGCGGCGCCCATCGCCGTCTGAGGGCGGCCGCTCAGCGGCCGGTGCCGCGGAGCTGGTCGGCGGTCGTCACCGACGTGCGGCCCCGCAGGCACACCGCCATGGCGACCGCAGCGCCGCCGGCGGCCGCGAGGACGAGCCACAGGACGAACAGCGGGTCGCCGTTCGACGCTCCGGAGCCGAGGTCGTCGGCGTCGCCGCTGGTGGGGGCCGCCGCCCCACCGTCGACGGCGCTGTCCTCATCCGGCGCCAGCATCGTGTCGGCCTCGGCCTCCTCGGTCGGGCCGAAGCGCACCGGCGAGAGCTCCACCAGGTCGGGCGGTGCTTCTCCGGTCACGACCACGGTGGCGTCGGTGGCGTCGAACACGATGCCCCGGGCCCAGAACGCCCTCACCCGCGCCTCGCCGGGGAGGATCGAGGGCGGCATGGTGACCTCGACCTCGAACTCGTAGTCGTCGTCGGCCGAGCCGATGGCGACGAGGGCCGCGACCGGCCCCTGCTCGACCACGATGGCGATGTCCTCGATCGGACGACCGAGCACTCCCTCGCCGTCCGGGGGCGGGCCCGTGTCGTAGCACTCGTCGCCCCAGGCGGATCCCCGCACGGTGACGGTCCCGCCGGGCTGCACCTCGCCGGCGTCGTACTCGATCGTGGGTCCGCTGCAGTCCGCTGCGGCCGGGTCGGCGACGAGGAGGGAGGCGCTCAGCGCCAGGAGCGCGAGCGCGAGGAACGGTCGGGTGCGGGTCACGCCTCCTTGGACGTCGCCCGAGCGGTCTCGGTTCCCGGCCGCCGGCGCGGCCGCGCGATCAGCCCTTCGGCTGGTCCTTCCAGGGGCCGGCGTCGGCGCGGGGTTCCTTCGGCAGCCCGAGGACGCGCTCACCGATGATGTTGCGCTGCACCTGGGAGGTGCCGGCGTAGATCGTTCCCGGCCGAGCCCCGAGGAAGGAGCGGACGGCCTGGGCGCTCGACATCTCGCCGCCGGCGAACGCCTGGATCGACGAGCCGCCGACCTCTCCCGTCGGCGCCATCGCCTCCGGACCGAGGATGTCGAGGGCCAGCTCGGTCACCTTCTTGTGGTACTCGGACCAGAACAGCTTGATGATCGACGCGCCCGGCCCCGGCTGGTTGCCGGCCAGCGCCGAGGTCAGCGACTGCATGCCCAGGTAGCGCATGATCTCGACCTGGCTGTGGGCCCACGCGAGACGCTGGCGGATGCGGGGGTCGCGGTCGGCGCCCTTCTTCTTCGCCAGCTCGACGATGGCGTCGAGCTCGGAGCGGTAGCCGATCGAGAGCACCGTCGAGCGACCGCCCCGCTCGAAGCCGAGGAGGGTGTTGGCGACGGTCCACCCGTTGTTGACCTCGCCGACGACGTTCTCGCGCGGGGTGCGGGCGTCGGTGAAGAACACCTCGTTGAAGAGGGCCTCGCCCGTCATCTCCTTGATGGGTCGGACCTCGACGCCGGGCTGGTCCATGGGGACGAGCAGGAACGAGATGCCGGCGTGCTTCGGTGCCGCCGGGTCGGTGCGGGCGAGGACGAAGATCCAGTTGGCGGTGTGGCCGGACGACGTCCAGATCTTCTGGCCGTTGACGACCCACTCGTCGCCGTCGAGGATCGCCCGGGTGGCGACGTTGGCCAGGTCCGAGCCGGCGTCGGGCTCCGAGTAGCCCTGGCACCACAGGTCGGTGCCGTCGATGATCCGGGGCAGGAAGTGGCGCTTCTGCTCCTCGGTGCCCCACACGATGAGCGTCGGGCCGATCATGCCGATGCCGAACCCGTCGTTGCCCGTCTGGGTCGGCACGTTCGCCTTGGCGAACTCCTCGTTCAGCACGACCTGCTCGATCGGGCTGAGACCGGCGCCGCCGTACTCCTTCGGCCACGCGACGGCGAGGAGTCCTGCCGACGCGAGCGTCTGGCGCCACTCCTTCACCCACCGGTCCTGCTCGGCCTCCGGCAGGGCACCTACGCCCTGCCAGTCGGCGGGCAGGTGCTCGGCGAGGAAGGCCCGGATCTTCTCGCGGTACTCCTCGGCCTCGGCGCTGTAGGTCGGATCCATCGCATCCCCCCGGACGCTCTCGACGCCGCGTCAGCAGCGTTCCCCGCCGCTCACCGTAGACCTCGACGCCGAATCGCGCGGATCTGTGTCACCCGGCGACACGGATCCGCGCCAGAACCCCCGAGGCGTGGCCTGGTCGGCTCAGAAGTAGATGATGCGCTCGGCGCGCTCGACGACCTCGTCGATGGGGTCGGTCCAGGCGCCGGTGGACATGTACTTCCAGCCGCCGTCGGCGACGATGACGACGATCACGCCGTCGTCGATCTTCTCGGCCACCTTGGCCGCACCTGCGAGCGCGGCGCCGGCGGAGATGCCCGCGAAGATGCCGATCTCACCGAGGCGGCGGAGCCACTCGATCGACTCCTTCGGCCGGACGATGCGCTTGCCGTCGAGCAGCTCGGCGCCGCCCCACTTGTCGTAGATCGGCGGGATGTAGCCCTCGTCGAGGTTGCGGAGCCCCTCGACCCTCTCCCCCACCGGCGGTTCGATCGCCATGATCTTGACCGCCGGGTTCTGCTCCTTCAGGTACGTGCCGACGCCCATGAGGGTGCCGCTCGTACCGAGGCCGGCGACGAAGTGGGTGATGTCGGGCACGTCGGCGAGGATCTCGGGCCCGGTGGTGTCGTAGTGCGCCTGCGGGTTGGCGTTGTTGGCGTACTGGTAGAGGAACGCCCACTCGGGGTGCTCGTCGGCGAGCTCCTGCGCTCGGCGCACCGCGCCGTTCGAGCCCTCGGCGCCGGGGGTGGAGATGATGTCGGCGCCGTAGATCTCGAGCAGCTGGCGCCGCTCGACCGAGACGTTCTCCGGCAGGACGATGGTGATCGGATAGCCCTTCAGGCGGGCGATGGCGGCCAGGGCGATGCCGGTGTTGCCCGACGAGGGCTCGATGATGCGCTGCCCGGGCTGGAGCGTCCCGTCGCGCTCGGCGTCCTCGATGAGGGCCTTGGCGATGCGGTCCTTCACCGACCCGAAGGGGTTCTGGCCCTCGAGCTTGGCGAGGATCCGGACGTTCGGGTTCGGGCTCAGCTGGGTGACGTCGACCATCGGCGTGTTGCCGATCAGATCGAGCACCGAGGTGTGCACGGCCATGTCCAGGGGCTCCTCTCCCAGCAGGGCGCGGGATTGTTGACGAGACAGGTAGGGATTCTAACGATCGAGTGGAACGATCGTCTCCTCCGAGATGTTCCCGTCCACGATCCGGTAGCTGCGGGTGCTCGCCTCGGGGTCCTTCAGCGACACGATGAGGTAGTGCCACGACGGGTCCGGCGCCTGGGCCACGTCGGTCGGCGACGGGTAGGCGGAGGTGTGCGTGTGGCTGTGCATCACGCCGATGATCTCGAGGCCCTCGGCCTCGGCCACCCGGTCGGCCCGCAGGTGCTCGCGGGGGTCGACGGTGTAGACCTTGCTCGACGCCGCGACGTTCGTCGTGGGGACGAAGCGGACCACCTCGTCCCCGTCCGCACGGCCGACGAGTAGCCCGCAGGCCTCCTCGGGGAGGCCGGCGAACGCGTGGGCGACCATCTCGTCGAGGACGTGCAGCGGCAGGTGGAGCATGACGGCGGAGGCTAGCGGCGGGAACCGGCGCGGCAGCCCGACCGGGGGTCGGTAGCCTCGACCGCCGTGGCCGCAGCCGGGAAGACCCCCAAGAAGGGCGCGAAGAGCGCCGACGATGGCACCAAGGTCATCGCCACGAACCGGCGCGCCCGGCGGGAGTACGAGATCCTCGACACCGTCGAGGCCGGGCTCGTGCTCCGAGGGTCCGAGGTGAAGTCGCTGCGCGACGCCAAGGTGCAGCTCGCCGAGGGGTTCGGTCGGATCAAGAACGGCGAGGCGTGGCTCCACGCCGTGCACATCTCGCCGTGGATCTCCACCGGCCTGCACGACCGGATCGACCCCGAGCGCATCCGCAAGCTGCTGCTCAACAAGCACGAGATCGAGCGTCTCGGCGCCCGCCAGGACCAAGAGCACCTGACGCTCGTCCCGCTGTCGATCTACTTCAAGGGTGGGCGGGCGAAGGTGGAGCTCGGCCTCGCTCGCGGCCGCAAGGACTGGGACAAGCGCCAGGCCATCGCCCAGCGCGACGCCGACCGCGAGGCCCGCAAGGCCATGTCGCGCCGCATGAGCGGCAAGGACGCCGTTTAGGGGCCCTGGGCAGCGTCGAGGTCCCGCGTGGTCGGGGCGATGCCGAGCAGGGTGTCGCCGTCGAGGACGATCGACTCGAGCTCGGCCACGCTGGCGCGATCCAGGGTCACGACGAACGTGTGCGCGGTCACCTCGTGGCCGCACGTGACGTCGTCGACCGGTCGGAACACCGGCGCGAGCGCGTGGCCCTCGACGGTGAACCCGCGCAGCTCGGGCGGGCACGCGCCGCCTGAGGTCGTGAGCATCAGGACCAGCTGCTCGTCGAGGTCGAGGGCCGGGGCGGTCTGCCGCTGACCGAGCCCGAGCTCGGCCCAGGTGTCTCGCAGCGTGGCGTCGTCCTCGATCACGCGGAGGTCGCCCGCTCGGCCCGGAGGAGCCCGACGTACGTCGACGACCTCGAACCCGACGGCCGGGTCGGGCTCGGCCGTGGTGGTCCGCGTCGCCTCGACAACGAGCGCACGAGCCACCGCGCCCTCGCCCGGCCGCACGTCGAACGCCGGTGGGAGGTCGGCGCGGTGGATGGCGGCGGCGTGGGTCTCCGGCCGGGCGGCGAGGAGGCACAACCAGGGACCCTCCGGCTCGCCGAGCCGACCCTCGACGAAGGTCGGCGTCAGCACGCCGTCGTCCCAGTCGAAGCCGCGAAGGTGGTGATCGCAGCGGGGCACGTCGTTGGTGAGCGCCACGACCACCCAATGCCGGAAGTCGATCCTCGGCGCCTCCTGGCCCGCGACGGCCTCCCGCCAGGTCGCTGCGTCCTCGATCAGGCGGACGTCGCCCAGCTCCCCGTCGAGGTCGACCTCGAGCGTCACCGAGACCACCTCGGAGCCGTGTCCCCCCGCCACAGCGCGTCCCGCACCCCGGTCCTGGCTGGCCGCCGCAGCGACGGCCAGCCCGATGAGCGACGCGACGCACACGAGCGCGAGCGCACGGCGTCGTCGGCGTCGATCGCGCCGACGTCGGCGCTCGAACAGCGCCAGCGACGCCTCGATGTCGATGCCCGGCGCCAGGGCGCCGAGCTCGTCTCGATCCAGGTCGCTCACGGGAGCTCCGCCAGCAAGGGGCGCAACCGGCGCCGCGCGTCGTGGAGAGTCGACTTCACGGTCCCCGGCGCGATGTCCATCGCTGCGGCCACGTCCTCGATGCGGAGGTCTGCCAGGTAGTGGAGGCACACGGCGAGGCGCATCCGATCCGGCAGCGACGCCACCGCACGGCGCAGGTCGAGCTGGTCGGCGGTCAGGTCGTCGGGGGCGACCGGGCGGATCGTGGCGAGGATCTCGGCTCGGCGGCGCTGGTTGCGCTGTCCGGTGAGCAGGCGGTTCAGCGCGACCCGCCGCACCCACGCCGCGGGGTCCTCGTAACCGGAGATCGTCCGCCATCGCCGGTCCGCCTCGATGAAGGCCTCCTGCACCGCGTCGGCGGCGGCCTCAGGATCGAACGCCGTCCCGAGGGCCCGGACCAGCCGCGGGTACTCCCGCACGAACAGCTCCTCGACCGCGCCCACGCCTCCCATCACACACCAGTCACGCCCGACCTGCTCGGACGGTTGGGTTGGGGGCGGGGCTCCGGGCTCAGTCGCCGCACGTCGCGTCGGCGTGGTCCCGGATCCGTCGCGCTGCCTGGATCAGCGAGTCAGTGACCTCGGCCGTCGGCAGGGTGACCGAGCCGCCGCCGTCGCCCGCGGCGACGATGGCGGCGATGTCGTCGGCGATCGACTCGGGCGCGGCGTCGACGAGCGCATCGATCGCCTCGGTCGGGTTCGGCACGGCGACGACGTCGCCCGGGGAGGCGATCGTCAGCAGGTGCGTGAGCGACTCCCCCACCGTCACCCCGCCAGGAAGGGACACGTCGTCGGTGACGACTCGGAAGACCCCGGGCTCGTCCTCCCAGGCGCGCGCCCACTCCCCTGGCTCGTCCGCCGCCTCGGGTGTGAGGCCCACCCGCAAGCTGGACGGCAGGATCTCCGGGCTCACGGCCGCCAGCATCTCCGGATCGTCGGCGAAGAGGTCGGTGAACTCCTCGTAGGCCTTCTCCTGGGAGACGGCGAGGACCGATGCCGCCGCGGGGTCGTCACGGACCCGCCGCTCGAGCTCGGACCGCACCTCATCGGTGGCATCGGCGTTCACGAACACGATCACGTCGACCGCGTCGCCGTCGGAGGTCGTACCCCACACCGGCGCGGCGAAGGCCTGGCAGAAGGCGCTCGACGAGGCCGCCTCGTCGTCGCCATCGAGGATCAGGTACGCGCCGATCCCCGCGATCAGCGCCACCACGACGGCCACGCCGACGACGACCCATCGCCGGTGCGCCGCCGGTTCGGTCGTCGGCCCGCTCTCCGCCACGCCCGCATGTCTACAACCTGGGCGGTCGTCGGGACGGTTCACCGGTCGGACCGCGTGGGAGGAGCCCGGGGTGGATGCACCAGACCTTCCCCGGTGGGCGGCACGCAGCGCCCATCGGCTCTTCGGCACCGTCGCCAAGCTGCGCGACGCGCGCGGGCTCCACCCGAAGGGCACGACCTTCCGGGGCGACGCCCAGATCTACCCCGCCGGCGCAGCGCTCGGACCGCCGGGGTCGATCGACGTCGTCGCGCGGCTGTCGCGGGGCATCGGCCTCCCGCACCCGTGGCCGGACTTCAACGGCATCGCCATCCGGTTCGTCGACGCCCACGGCCCCGACCGCCACCAGGACGTGCTGCTCACGGCCTCGTTCTCGGCGCCGGTGCTGCGACACACGATCTTCCCGTGGCCGACGTTCTCGGTGCTCGGCTACTCGTCGGTGCTCACGTTCGGGACGGAGGACGGACCGCGGGTCCTGCGCGTGGAACCGCTCGCCGCGCCCACGCTCGACGCCGCGGTCGAGAGCCTTCCGCTGACGGTGGAGCTGCGCATCGCCGAGCCGCGGGCCGGTTGGGCGCCGGCGGCCACGGTGGTGCTGCGCGAGGTCGTGCCGGCCGACGAGGCCGCGGTGGTCCGCTTCGACCCGTGGACGACGACGGTCACGTTCCGCCCGCGCGGCATCCTCAACTCGCTGCGCGGCCCGGCGTACGCCGGCAGCCGGGAGGCCGCTCCGCGCCGTCCGTGACCCCGATGTGGTAGCCCTCGCGCATGGCTGACGACGTGCGCGACCGACCTGACGTCGATGCGCTCTACGCGCTCGACCCGTCGGAGTTCGTCGCCGCCCGCAACGCCCTCGTCAAGGAGCTGAAGGCATCCGGGGAGAAGGACGTCGCTGCCGAGGTCGGTCGGCTCAAGAAGCCGTCGAAGCTGGCCTGGGCCGTCAACTCGGTGGCACGCGCCGAGCCCGACCTCATCGAGGAGCTGCGCGAAGCGGGGGCCGAGCTGCGCGATCGGCAGGACGAGGCCCTCGCCGGCGGCGACGCCGATGCGCTCCGGGCCGCCACCGTCTCGCGGCGCGACGTCGTCCGTCGTCTCACCCGGCTGGTCGTCGAGCTCGCCGGAGAGGCGCACCGCGAGGAGGCCGCCGCCACGTTCGAGGCGGCGAGCGTCGATGCGGAGCACGGCGCCGAGCTCGTCGCCGGCCGGCTCACCTCGGCGTTGGAACGACCGTCCGACCTGGGCTTCCTCGGCCTGCTCGGTGCGGCCGGCGAGGGCGCCCCGCCGCGGCGACGAGCCCCGGCGCCTGCTCGCCGCGGGAAGGCGCCGGCCCCCGCCGAGCCGGTGCGCATCGACACGAAGCGGATCCAGAAGCTCGAGCGGGCACTGGCGTCGGCCGAGGACGCACGAGCCGATGCCGAGCACGCCGTCGAACGAGCCGAGCGCGAGCAGGAGGAGGCCGCCGAGGCGCTGGCGGCGGCACAGGAACGGGTCGAGGCGGCTGAGCGCCAGCTCGACGAGGCGACCGATGCCCGACACGCCGCCGAGCGTGCCGTGGCCGCAGCCCGGGCCGAGCTGGACGCCGTTCAGGGCAACTGACCACGGATCGCGTCGCATACCGCAGGGATCCGTGGTGAGTTCGTCCTGTCGATCGCAGGAGTCGCGCCGACGGACCGGCGGTAGCATGTGCAGGTCGGTTCGTGACCGACGTGCTACTTGACACCCGCCTCATCGCTCCGGCGGTGGTGGCGGGCCCGATGCGGGGCTGATCGGTTTCGACGTGAAGCTCGGAAGTCGGACGTGCGACCGGAGTTGCTCAGACTCCTTAAACGGGGCACCCAAACAGAGGCCGATAACGACGACCTCGCTCTCGCCGCCTGATCCAACTCAGGTAACCGAGACACATAGCGACCGGTAACGGCACGCGGGGCCGGTCCACCGCAGCCCGGCAACAGAAGCGGTGGAGGACAGCAGGGAGAGACCGCTGACGGCGTGAAAGACCGCTGACACCGGAGAAAGATCCGGCGGCAGGGCCCTCGTGGCCCACCCGACCCGGCGGGCTGGCAGCCGTAGAGCCAGTACTCGGGAATGGTCGTAGCGCGGTCGATGACCACTTGACGGACGAGGGTTCGATTCCCTCCAGCTCCACCAAGGGGTCTTCGGGGAATTCCCCGAGGTCCTTAGGGAATTCGAGCCGCCCTTCGGGGCGGCTCGAATCGCGTCCGACTCCTCTCAGCTCGCTCGCACGGCGTCTCGGAGCAGATCGAGGTGCCCTGCGTGGCGGGCGGTCTCATCGATCATGTGCACCATGATCCAGCGAGCGTTCACGGGCCCTCGGCCGAAGGAGGGGGCGGCGGCGACCGCGTCGAGCGTCTCGCACGCGTCGAGCGCGAGTCGACTCCGAGCGCAGGCGGCTGCGTAGAGCTCCACGACTCCCTCGACCGTGTCGCCGCTGGTCAGACGCATCGCGTGGTCGGGATCGTCAGCTTCGGGCGTGTCCCACGGCGACGGCATCGGGGCACCGAGCAGCCGACCCTGGAACCACCGATCCTCCGCCCATGCGAGGTGACGGACGATGCCGGCGATGGTCAGGTCCGTGGCCGGCAGATGAGGCGTCGACGCCTCCTCCCAGGTGAGATCGCAGAGGGCGGCTGCCACGGTGGCTCGGTACTGATCCAGGCGTTGGGCGAGCGCAGTGCGCTCATCGGCGGGTTGCAGGTCCGGGTACCTCGGCTCGCCGCTCATGACCGCGATCGTGGCACCACCAGCGCCCGGTCGCCTGCCAACAGGAGACGCCCTCGCCCTGATCCGCGACGCGCACCTCGCGTGCCGAGCTCAGTCGCTCGTGGCGCCGTCCCCCGCTGGACACACATCCCCGACTCCGTCGAGGATCGGGATGGCCATCAACTCAACAGACGTGTGGCGAGTCCAACCTCGAGTGGTGAACTCGATGCCGAGGTCGGTCCACGACGTGTACCCGCTTCTTCCGAGCAGCTCGCCATCCTCCTCCAGACGCTGGTGCAGCGGCCGGGGATCGCTCGAAGGGAACGGGCAGTCACGGAACCGGTAGAGGTGACCGACCCACGCGTACTCGTTCGGCGCGAGGTCGAACGGCTCGAACGGACGAAGGTCCGCCGTGTCGTGGCTCCCCACCGGCACCATCACCGTGGCGATCGGTTCGAAGTAGGCATCGGCGTCGATGGGCGCGACATCGCGGATCCTGATCGGATGGTCGCCCCTGTTGGTGATCGACGTCCCGACTCGGAACTCGGCGTTGGCGCGCGCTGGGACCACTTCGACGGTGTCGCCGACGAGGCTCAGGTGGGTGGCGCCCTCGTTCGGTGGCGGGATCCATGGCCCGAGCCGAAGCGGCTGGTAGTAGACCACGTTGGCGCCGATCCACCAGAAGGAGCCGACGGCGAGCAGGAGCGCAGCGGTCCCTCCGGTGACCCACCACGGCCACCGACGCCTGCGATGCTGCAACACCACGTCGGGCCCCTCCGCCCGCGAATCGAGCACCGCCGCCACGGCAGGACCCTAACCGCCGAGCGCCGACTCCGCCCGGGAGGATCAGGTGGAGCCGCCACGCCGATGAGGGTCGATGCTTCTACTCTCGACCCATGCGTACGGCGGAACAAGGGGCGCCAGCGAGCGGCCCACGGCGTCGTTGGCGGAGGCTCCTCGGGCTCGCGGTGCTCGGACTTGCTGCGCTGTTCGTCGTCGGAGCCTGGTACCTCTCGAGCGACCTGAGCTGTCCTGCCCGTCCCGAGAGGTTCGAGGGCGAGTCGAACTACGGGCGAGCCGAATGGGATTGGTTCCCCATCGGGACGACCTGCCGATGGTCCGACGCCGAGAACGGGTTCGATCGGGTCGAGGAGCCCGGCTGGGCGCCCACGATCCTGATCGCGTCGATGCTCGCCACCGGACTCGGACTGGTCGCGAGCTCATCACCGACTCGGACGGCTGACTAGGCGGCAGCGTCACCGACGGCCGGCACCCGGTCCGGGAGCGGCTACCCCTCGCAGCTGTCGCCTTCGGCGTCGATGCGCTTCGGCGCGATCAGGTCGGTGGTGTCGCCGGAGAGGAGGTTCACGCCCAGGATCTTGAAGTCGTAGCTCCCCTGCACCACCAGGTTGACGTACGCCGACTTGCACAGCGGCCCCCACTGCAGGCGGCTGCCGAGGATCATGCCCGGGAAGATCCGGGGGACGATCCCCTGGTCGAACAACGACACCGACATGTGCGGGAACGCCAACCCGAACTCGGCGTTGACGTAGTTGCCGAACATCGCCGCCGAGTCGGCCGGCTGGGGGACGAGTCCCATGTCGGGCATCCGCACCGCCGCCTCGACCGACCCGCCGCTCAGCTCGAACCCCATGTCGCCACCGAACGTGTAGCGGGCCTCACCCTGGGCCGACGCCTCGGCGGGGATCTCCACGTCGCCGATGATGCGGGCGTTGATGTCGATCGTCAGCGGGATCGGACCGATCGGCACGATGTACTTGAACCAGATGCCCGGCATCTCGAAGTCGATCGGCGCCGTCCCCGCTCCTGCGGCCGACATCGTCAGCTCGACGTCGCCCTCGAGGCCACGCTGCTGGATCGACGCTGCGGACAGCTCGCCACCACGGATCTGGATGTCGCCGCTCGACCGCGGCATGCGCACCTGACCCTCGGCCACGTAGGCGAGGGCCACTCCTCCGCCCGCGTCGCGCGTGACCTGGACCCGCACGTCGAGGTGCTCGGCTCCGACCCCGAGAGCGAACACGTAGGTGAAGCCGTTCTCGCTGTAGGTCCACTGCAGGGGCAGGTCCGCCCCCTCGGCGCGCGACCACGCCACCTGTCGGGTCGTGCCGTCGGCCAGGGTCACCCCCATGCCGACCGGCTGGTCTAACGCGGCACCCGTCGCGTCGGGGTCCGTCTGGTAGCGCTCATCGACCGGCAGCTCGACGTCCCAGCTGATGTCCGCCTCGTCGAACGCGTCGGTCAACGCCGCGAACTCGGTCGTCACCTCCACGGTGCCGCCCTGATCACGGACGTCGACGACGCGTCGCAGCGCGGTGCCGGGCACGAGGAGCACCGAGCCCGGCTCGACGGACGCGGCGGCGTCGGCATCGAGCACGTAGGTGTGATCGCCCGACACCGAACGCACGGCCGACTGGGACACCACCCGCGTCTCGTCCGCGAGCGCGACCTCGACGCTCACGTCCTCACCCGGGTCGACGAGCAGGGCGTCGTCGGGTGCGGCCCAGTCGTCGAGCTCGCCGGCCACCATCGGGGCGTCGCCGTCCGCGCCCTCCTCCGATCCGCCACCGCTCGAGCTGTCGTCGGTCGCCGACGCCTCCGCCCCCTCCGCGTCCTCGTTGCCCAGCAGGTCCGCGAGGTTCCCCGCCTCCTCTCCGTCGTCGCCCCCGCAGGCCCCGGCCACGATGGCCAGGCAGGCGAGCACCGCCACGGCGCGGCCGCGCCAGGTGCGCGTCGAATCGGAGGTCTGCCGATAGGGGTTCATCGTCGCTCTCAGGGTCGGGGCCGCTCTCGAGGGGACGGTAGGTGAACGGCCTGTCAGTGCCGTGAAACCGCGGCAGGCCCGCGCCGACGAGTACGTGGAGGCGCACCCGGGCAGGGCGCCGGAATGGACGAGCTGCACCTCGGCTACGCCGTCGCCGGTCTCATCGCCGTCGCGCTGATCCTCGCGAGCGCTCGGATCGAGCGGCTGCCGATCACGTCACCGATGGTCGGACTCGTCGCCGGGGCGGTCCTCGGCGCCCCCGTCCTCGGCTGGCTGACGATCGACCCCGACGTGGCCCCCACGCTCCTGCTGGAGAGCACCCGCGCCATCCTCGCGGTGTCGTTGATCGGCGTCGCGCTGCGGTTCCCGGTGCGCGAGCTCGGGCGCGCGCTGCGACCCGTCGCGGCCCTCGTCGGTCTCGGCATGCCGCTGATCGCCGCGGCGACCGCCGGTCTCGCAGCGTGGACCCTGGGTTGGCCGTGGGAGCTCGCCGCCCTGCTCGGGGCGTGCCTGTGCCCCACCGACCCGATCCTCGCGTCGGGTGTGGTGACCACCGATGCGGCGATCAGCGACCTTCCCGAGCGGACGCGCCAGGTGATCACGATCGAGTCCGGCGCGAACGACGGACTCGCCCTCCCGTTGGTCGCCGTCGGCATCGCCGCCGTCGCCGGGGACGGGCTCGGTGGAGCTGCGACGACCGCCGGGGTCGAGGTCGTCCTGGCCCTCGTGGTCGGTGTCCCGATCGGCTACGTGGTCGGACGGCTCACGCGGTACGTCGACGAGCACGGGATCACCGAGCGGACGCCCGAGCTGATGGTCACCCTCTTCATGGCCGTCGGCGTCCTGGGCATCGGACGGGCCGTCGACGCCGACGGCATCCTCGCCGTGTTCGTCGCCGGCCTCGCCTACAACGTCGCCGTCCCCGACCGGGAGCGCGAGCAGCAGGAGCAGCTCGACGAGGCGTTCAACGAGTACCTCGTCATCCCGGTGTTCATCGTGATCGGGACCCTGCTGCCGACCGACGCGTGGACGGACCTCGGGGCGCCGCTCGTTGCGTTCGTCGTCGGCGTCCTGCTCGTCCGACGTCTCCCCGCCGTGCTCGCGCTCTCGCCGCTCAGCGGCCTAGCGCTCCCGCAGTCAGCGTTCGTCGGCTGGTTCGGTCCGATCGGGATCAGCGCAGCGTTCTACCTCGTGCACGCCCACCACGAGGGCGTCCTCGACGACCGTCTCTTCGCGGCAGGCATGGCGGCGGTGGCCGCCAGCACGATCATCCACGGCGCAACGCAGGGCATCGGGCGGCACCTGCTCACCCGCGAGGATCGGGCTCAGAGGCTGGAGACGAAGGCGTAGGTGATGATGCCGAGGGCGACGGTCGGGACGCCGAGCGCCGCCGCGGTGCGCAGGCGCTCCATCCCGGTGGGGGCGTTGAGGATGCCGCCGCCGACGACGCCACCGACGAACGCCAGCCCGGCCAGGCCCGGCGCACGGAGCGCCAGCGACACGGCCACGAGCAGACCGAGGCCGAAGATGGCGAGCGCCACCGGCGAGGTGGGGCGCTCGACCTCCTCGACGGCCAGGAACGGCGAACCGACCTCCTCCTCGGGCACCTCCTCGGTGAGGTCGACGAGGGCGAGGTGGTCCTCGTGGCGGGGCTGGAGCGTCGGGGGAAGGGCGAAGGCGAACACGCCGCACCCGTACCCACGATCCGTCACGCCAAACACCCTCGGTGAACACCCGATCCGCCCGGTGAGGTGCTAGGCAGGTCCGATGGAGCTGGAGGCCGACCACACCTTCGAGGCACCGCCGCACGAGGTGGTCGACGCCATGGTCGACCCCGGGTTCGCCGAGCAGCTCGTCGCCCTCCCGGACGTGAGCGACGTCGAGGTGATCGGGTCCGGTCAGGAGGCAGCGCGACGTTGGCTCTCGGTCCGCATGGTCTACGGCGGGTCGCTCGACCCGATCGCCGCCAAGGTCCTCGGCTCGTCGTCGCCCAGCTGGATCCAGACCTACCGCCTCGACCGGCCCGGTGTGCCCGGGGAGCTCGAGATCACCCCGGAGCACCACGGATCGCTGCTCACCTGCCGGGCCGAGATCGTCGTCTCGGAGCACCCCGACGGCACGCGGCGCACGCTGCGCGGCGAGCTGTCCGTGCGCGTCCCGCTCGTCGGGGGGAAGGCCGAGCGCGCCCTCGCCCCCGCGATCCGTCGACGCATCGACGTCGAGGCCCAGCTGCTCGCCCGCTGGCTCGGCCGCTGAACCATCCCGTCACTCGAACGGGCGCTCCTCCCACCACGGGTACCACTCCGGCATGTCAGCGCTCGGACGCATCGTGAACCGTGGCGCCCGCTTCTCGAGGAACGACTCGACGCCCTCGCGCACGTCGCTCGACGCGCCCATGTAGCGGATGGCCCGCGAGTCCACCTTGTGGGCCTCCATCGGGTGGTCCGCACCGAGCATCCGCCACATCATCTGGCGGTTGAGCGCCACCGACATCGCCGAGGTGTTGTCGGCGATCTCGCGCGCCAGGCCGCGAGCGACGTCCAGGAGCTCCGCATCGGGATGCACCGAGCGGACGAGGCCCCCGTCGAGCGCCTCCTGCGCGGGGAACACCCGCCCGGAGAACACCCACTCCGCCGCCTGGCTCACACCCACGACGCGCGGGAGGAACCACGACGAGCACGCCTCCATCGTGATCCCCCGCCGCGAGAAGACGAACCCCATCCGGGCGCTCTCCCCCGCCAGGCGGATGTCCATCGGCAGCGTCATCGTCGCGCCCACGCCGACGGCGGGTCCGTTGATCGCGGCGATGACCGGCTTCAGCGACTCGTAGATGCGCAGGGCCACCCGCCCGCCACCGTCTCGCAGCCGGTCGAGGTCCTGCTCGCGGTCGCCGGTGTCGCCGGCGCCTCGCTTCGACGCGTCGAACGTGTCACCACCCGCCTCCAGGTCCGCACCGGCGCAGAACCCGCGTCCCCGGCCGGTCACGATGATCGCTCGCACGTCGTCGTCGGCATCGGCGCGGTCGAAGGCGTCGATCAGCTCGAACATCATCCGGGAGGTGAACGCGTTCAGGCGATCGGGGCGGTCGAGGGTGATCGTGAGGACGGCGTCCTCGACCTCGTAGGCGATCTGCTCGTAGGACGGCTGGTCCGGCATCGGTTGGTCTCCCCCGGCGTCGTTGTGCGAACGTTCCTCACACTCTTCCATGAGCACGTCCTCCCCCCGTCCCTCCTACGTCCGCGACGGCATCGTCCTGGGTGCCGCCGTCGGGCTCTTCGGCGTGACGTTCGGGGTCCTCGCCACCACCGCCGGGCTCCCGGTGGCCCAGGCGTGCGTGATGTCGCTGCTGGTGTTCACAGGGGCCTCGCAGTTCGCGCTCGTCGGTGTCGTCGGCGCCGGCGGCTCGCCCGTCTCCGCGCTCGCGTCGGCGCTCCTCCTCGCGTCGCGCAACGGCATCTACGGCCTCGCCCTCCACCGCACCCTTCAGGGCCGGCTCCTCCGGCGGCTCGGCGCCGCGCACCTCGTCATCGACGAGTCGACGGCGATGGCCCTCGGCCAGGAGGACCCCGAGCACGCCGAGCGGGCGTTCTGGGTGGCGGGTCTGTCGGTCTTCGCGTTCTGGAACCTCGGCACGCTCGCCGGGGCCCTCGGCGGCACGGCCCTCGGCGATCCCGCGGCGTGGGGGCTCGACGCCGCGTTCCCCGCCGGGTTCATCGTGCTCGCCGCACCGCACGTCCGCTCCCGCGACGGACGTGTCGCGGCGGCGGCCGGCGCGGCCATCGCCCTCGTCGCCGTCCCCCTCGTACCGGCGGGCGCGCCGATCGTGCTCGCCTCCCTCGGCGCGGTGGTGGCGCTGGTCCTGCGAGGCCGACGGTGAGCTGGTGGACCGTCGGTGTGATGGCCGTCGGGGCCTACGCGTTCAAGGCCATCGGCCTGTTCGCGTTCGACGCCCGGCCGCCCTCCCCCAAGGTGCTCGAGGCGCTGCGCCTCCTCCCGCCAGCGCTCCTCGGCGCGCTCATCGTCGTGCAGACGGTCGCGACGGGCGAGCAGCTCGTCGTCGACGCCCGGCTCGCCGGCGTGCTCGCCGGGGGCTACGCCGCGTGGCGCAAGGCACCGTTCGTCGTCGTCCTCGTCGTGGCCGCGGCGGTCACGGCCGGGGTGCGGGCGCTGTCCTGACGGTGGCGGTCATGGCCATGAGCGCACCGAGTCCGATGTAGGTGGCGCCCGTGGCGACCCGGGTGCGCCGCTGCAGCAGGGCCGTGCGTCGGATCCGTTCGCCGATCCAGGCGCCGCCCACGGCGTAGGCGCCGTCGGACACGAGCCCGAGCACCATGAACCAGACGCCGAGCACCGCGATCTGCAGCGGTGCCCCGCCCCGGTCCGGGTCGACGAACTGCGGCACGAAGGCGAGGAAGAAGACCGCTGTCTTCGGGTTCAGGAGGTTGACGACGAAGCCGTCGACGAACGTGCGCCGCAGCGACCGCGTGGCGCGAGGCGCCTCCTGGAGCGCCACCTCGGCCGGGTCGGGGGTGCGGAGGATGCGGATGCCGAGGACGACCAGGTAGGCCGCACCGGCGAGCTTCACCGCCGTGAAGGCTGTCGATGAGGCGACGAGCACCGCCGACAGCCCGACGGCCGCCGCCGCGACGTGCACCGTCGTCGCGACGTGGATGCCCGCCACCGAGACGAGGCCCGCGCGCGTTCCCTCGCCGACGCTCCGGGCGACGACGTAGAGCACAGCCGGCCCGGGAACGACGAGCAGGAGCAGCGCCGCACCGGAGAAGACGACGAGGGTGGCGAGGCTCGGCATGCCCCGCAGCCTGTCAGACGTCGAGGTAGCGGCTGACCGCGATTCCCGAGCCGATGACGCCGACGAAGATCCCGACGCCGAGCACGAACAGGCTCGTGCCGAACACCTCGCCGGAGCTGACCGCGAAGCCCTGGAGGATGGCGAAGCTGTCCCCCGAACCCGAGAGTCGGCTCTCGAAGAAGTTGTTGAGCACGACGACGGATCCGACCGCCACCGCGGCCCCGACGATGCCCTGTATCAACCCCTCGAGCATGAACGGGACCCGGATGAACCAGTTCGTCGCGCCGACGAGCTTCATCACCTCGATCTCGCGTCGGCGGGCGAACATCGCCATGCGGATCGTGTTCAGGATGAGCAGGCCCGCGGCGAGGAGCAGCACGCCGGCGACGAAGAGGATGCCGATCGACAGCACGCGCGACAGCCGCTGCACCTGTTGGACGGTGTCGAAGGCGAACACGACGCGGAACACGCCCGGTTGGTCGTCGAACTGCTCGCCCACCGCGCGGATCGCCGCGGCGTCGGGGTTGGTCGGGACGACGCGGAACGACGACGGCAGGATGTCGGGCTCGACGGCCTCGATCATCTCCGGGGTCCGGGAGAACATCTCGCGGAACTCGTCGTACGCCGCCTCCTGGTCGACGTAGGTGTGGCTCTCGATCGCCGGGCTCTCGCTCAGCGCCTCGTTCAGCGCCTGGATCTGCTCGCCCGAGGCGTCGGCGTTGACGAAGACGATGAACTCGATGCCGCCCTCCCAGCGTGCCGTGGCGTTCTGGACGCCCTGGCGGAGCAGCAGCGCCGACCCGACGAGGGACAGCGACACCGCCACGGTGACCATCGAGGCCAGCGTGAGGCTGATGTTGCGGAGGAGGTTGTGCCCGGTCTCCCGGGCGATGTAGTCGACCTTGGCCACTGGGATGCCCTACTCGTAGACGCCGCGGGACTGGTCACGGACGATGTTGCCGCGGTCGAGCTCGATCACCCGACGGCGCATCGTGTCGACGATGCCGCGGTCGTGGGTGGCCATGACCACGGTGGTGCCCGTGCGGTTGATCCGGTCGAGCAGGCGCATGATGCCGACCGAGGTGGTGGGGTCGAGGTTGCCCGTCGGCTCGTCGGCGAGGAGGATCAGCGGCCGGTTGACGAACGCCCGGGCGATCGACACGCGCTGCTGCTCACCACCCGAGAGCTCGTGGGGGTAGCGACCCATCTTGTTCTTCAGGCCGACGAGCTCGAGAATCGCCGGGACCTGGGTGCGCACCACGTGGCGAGGACGGCCGATCACCTCGAGGGCGAAGGCCACGTTCTCGGCCACCGTCTTGTTCATCAGCAGCTTGAAGTCCTGGAACACGCAGCCGATGTTGCGGCGCAGGTACGGGACCTTCCACGACGAGAGCTGCCCGATGTCCTTGCCGGCCACGTAGATGTGGCCCTCCTCCGGGACCTCCTCCTTGTTGAGGAGCCGGATGAACGTCGACTTGCCGGAGCCCGAGGCGCCGACCAGGAAGACGAACTCGCCCTTGTTGATGTCGGCGCTCGCCTTGCGGAGCGCGACGACGTCACCCTTGTAGGTCTTGGTGACGTTCTCGAGCTTGATCACGGTGCGTGGAGCTCCGGTGGGGGACGGGTGCGGTGCGCGTGCGTCGTCGCGCGGACCGACGCAATGTTGCGATCAGGTTACCTGCCGGGTGAGCGCGGATCGCGGCACCCCGTCGGTGCCGGGTGCCACAGACGGCATGGCAGACTGCGCGGGTGCGGGTCCGGACGGGTGCGGCGGTCGTGGCGGTGATCGCCGTCCTCGGTGGGTGCTCGGCCGATCGCGACCGGGCGTCGCCGACGACCACGACGGAGGCCCCGCCAGCGGCGGCCGATGCGCAGACCGGCGACGCCGATCTGCTGAGGAGCTACGTCGACGCGGTCAACCGAGGCGATCTGGACACCGCCGACGAGATGCGGTGCACGCCCGTGCGGGCCGAGGACGAGCAGACGCTCGAGTCGATCGCCTCCCAGGCACGGCGCCTGGTGGAGGAGCGTGGTCCCACGGTGGTGGTGTCCATCGAGCCCGTGGACACGGGGTTCTACCCGCCGATGGAGGGCGGCGACCCTGCGGCCTACGCGATGACGATCGCCAACGACGACAGCGACGAGGGACGACTGCTCGTCCACGTGGTGACCGAGGACGGAGGCCGCCGACTGTGCGGGTCGAACCCCGAGGCGGCTGAGCGGCTCCACGGTGAGGCCCGGCCGGCGCTCGGCGACCTCGGTCCGACATCGGTCGGTCCGCGCGACCTGATGCCCGATGTGCAACTGGCTGACCACGAGGTCGTCTACGACGAGCGGGGCACACCACCCGACGGGGCCACGGACAGCTGGGGACGCAGCTGGCAGCACCACGAGCACGGCGGCTGCTCGACCGGCGCGTACCGGTTCGGCGAGGGAGGAGCCCCCGCGTGGGCGGCAGAGCTGCTCGCTGACTACCTTCCCGACGCGATCGACAGCTTCGAGCTGCCGGGGCGGGACGGCGTGGTCGGCGTGCGGGTGCTCGCGTTGGGCTGGCTGAGCGTGCAACCGCCGGGATCAGGTCCCTACGTCGACGAGCTCGTCGCTCTCAGAGGCGACACCGTCCTCTGGGCGGGCTGCGGAGCCATGGAGCCCGGCTCGGGTCACGAGCAGACCATTCGGCTGATGGACGCCATGCTCGACAATGCGGACGGCTGACCGAGCAGCGGCTCAGTCCGTCTGCTCGTCCTCGGCGCGGCGCCAGCGCAGGTAGCTCTCCATGAACGGGCCGACGTCGCCGTCGAGCACCGCCGAGGGGTTGCCGACCTCGAAGTCGGTCCGCAGGTCCTTCACCATCTGGTACGGCTGCAGCACGTAGGACCGGATCTGGCTGCCCCAGCCGACCTCGCGCTGCTCACCGGCGATCTCGGCCAGCTCGGCGGCCTTCTTCTCCCGCTCCAGCTCGGCCAGCTTGGCGGCAAGGACCTGCATGGCCCGCTCCTTGTTCTGCCGCTGGCTGCGCTCGTTCTGGCACGAGGTGACGATGCCCGTCGGGATGTGGGTGATGCGGACGGCGGAGTCGGTGACGTTGACGTGCTGGCCGCCGGCCCCCGACGAGCGGTACGTGTCGATGCGCAGGTCCTTCTCGTCGATGTCGACCTGCACGTCGTCGGCCCCCTCGTCGAACGGGTAGACCGCCACCGACGCGAACGCGGTGTGCCGCCGCGCCTGGGAGTCGAACGGCGAGATCCGCACCAGGCGGTGCACGCCCCGCTCACCCTGCAGCAACCCGTAGGCGTAGCGGCCCTTGACGATGAACGTCGCCGACATGATGCCGGCCTCCTGGCCGGCGGAGACCTCGTCGAGCTCGACGTCGAAGCCCTGCTTCTCCGCCCACCGCAGGTACATGCGCAGCAGCATCTCGGCCCAGTCCTGGGAGTCGGTGCCGCCCGCGCCGGAGTGGACCTCGCAGATCGCGTCGGCCTCGTCGTGCTCGCCGGAGAACAGCGAGCGCAGCTCGAGCTCCTCGAACCGCCGCCGCAGGTCGTCGATCGCCTCGTCGATCTCGGGCTCGAGCGAGTCGTCGCCCTCCTCACGAGCCATCTCGTGGAGGGTCTCGGCGTCGTCCACCGCGCGGGTGAGGTCGTCGTAGAGACCGAGGTCGTCGTTCACCTGGGTGAGCTCGGACGTGACCTTGCGGGCACGTTCCTGGTCGTCCCACAGGTCGGGGCGCGACGCCTCGGTCTCGAGCTGGGGCTGGCGAGCGCGCAGCTCCCCCACCTTCAGGTAGTGCTCGGCCTCGGCGAGGCGCTGACGCAGCGCCTTCAGGTCGTCGGTGGCGTCACGCACGGCTCACCGACCGTGGCACAGCTTGAACTTCTTGCCGCTCCCGCAGGGGCACGGGGCGTTGCGCGGGGTCTTGTCCCAGTCGGACTTCACCACCGGCGTGTTCTGCGGCGGCTCGTTCGCCGCCGGTGCGTCGCCGGCGCCGTCGCCGCCCATGAGCGTGGCGCCGCCTGTGGACGCCGCGCCGGCGTTCGCGATCGACGGCGGCTGATCGTCGGGAGCCGAGTACTGCACGTCGCGCATCTTCGGCTCCTCGGCCGGCGTCGACGACTTCACGGCCACCTCGACGTGCATGACGTACTTCACGAAGTCCTGGGCGATGGCGGTCATCATCTGGCCGAACATCTCGAAGCCCTCGCGCTGCCACTCCATGAGCGGGTCCTTCTGACCCATGGCCCGCAGGTTGATGCCGCCCTGCAGGTAGTCCATCTCCTGGAGGTGCTCCCGCCAGCGCTGGTCGATGATGCGCAGCATCACCTGGCGCTCGACCTGGCGCATGACCTCCTCGCCGAGGGTGGCCTCGCGCAGCTCGTAGTAGCTGGTGGCCTCGGCCATGAGCACGTCGTAGAGCTCGTCGGTGCTCGTGGCCTGGCGGAGGTCGTCGACGGTGAGCTCGGTCGGCCAGTAGGTGGTGATCTCGGTGAGCAGGCCGTCGAGGTCCCACTCCTCGGTGAAGTCGGAGACGCAGAACGTGGTGATCACGCCGTCGACGGCCTCGGCGAGGTACTCGAACGCCTCGGCGCGCAGGTCGGCGCCGTTCAGGATCTGGTCGCGGCGCTGGTAGATCACCTTGCGCTGCTCGTTCATGACCTCGTCGTACTTGAGGACGTTCTTGCGGATCTCGGCGTTGCGCTGCTCGACGGTGTTCTGCGCCCGCTCGATGGCCTTGGTGACCATCTTCGCCTCGATCGGCACGTCGTCGGGCAGGGCCTTGCCCATCACCCAGTTCATGGCGCCGGTCGCGAAGAGGCGCATGAGGTCGTCCTCGAGGGACAGGTAGAAGCGGCTCTCGCCCGGGTCGCCCTGGCGTCCGGCACGACCACGGAGCTGGTTGTCGATGCGGCGGGACTCGTGGCGCTCGGTGCCGCAGACGTAGAGGCCACCGAGCGCCTTGACCTTCTCGCCCTCCCGCTCGCACTGCGACGTGTAGACCTCCGTCCGCGTGGCGACCTCGGCCGCGCCCTCCTCGGACTCGGGGTCGATCCCGTCGGCCTTGACGTCACGGACGGCCATGAGCTCCGGGTTGCCGCCGAGCAGGATGTCGACGCCTCGACCGGCCATGTTGGTGGCGACGGTGACCGCGTGCAGCCGACCGGCCTGGGCGACGATCTCGGCCTCCCGGAAGTGCTGCTTGGCGTTGAGGACCTCGTGGGAGATGCCGCGCCGCTCGAGCAGCTTCGACAGCGTCTCGGAGTGGGCGACCGAGGCGGTGCCGGCCAGGACCGGCTGGCCCGCCTGGTGGCGCTCGGCGATGTCCTCGACCAGGGCGTCGAACTTGGCGGCCTGGGTCTTGTAGATGAGGTCGCCGTGGTCCTCGCGGATCATCGGCTTGTTGGTCGGGATCGGCACCACGTTGAGGCCGTAGGTGCTCATGAGCTCGGCGGCCTCGGTCTCGGCCGTACCGGTCATGCCGGCGATCTTGTCGTAGAGGCGGAAGTAGTTCTGGAGCGTGATCGTCGCGAGGGTCTGGTTCTCCTCCTTGATCTTCACGCCCTCCTTCGCCTCGACCGCCTGGTGGAGGCCCTCCGACCAGCGGCGCCCCTCGAGGATGCGGCCGGTGAACTCGTCGACGATCTTCACCTCGCCGCTCTGGAGGATGTAGTCCTTGTCCTTCTTGTAGAGCTCCTTGGCCTTCAGGGCCGCGCCGAGCTGGTGGACGAGGTTCGTCGACACCTCGTCGTAGAGGTTCTCGACGCCGAGAGCGTTCTCGACCTTCTCGATGCCGGACTCGAGCGGGGAGACGTTGCGCTTCTCCTCGTCGACCTCGTAGTCCTCGTCACGCACGAGCCCGCGGACGATGGCGGCGAACTTGTAGTAGAGCTGCGCGGCGTCGGCGAGGCGGCCGGAGATGATGAGCGGCGTGCGGGCCTCGTCGATGAGGATCGAGTCGACCTCGTCCACGATCACGTAGTTGTGCCCGCGCTGCACCCGACGCTCGAGCGACATGGCCATGTTGTCGCGGAGGTAGTCGAAGCCGAGCTCGTTGTTGGTGCCGTAGGTGATGTCGCAGGCGTACTGGGCGCGCTTGTGCGCGGTGTCGCGCTCACCCGGGACGACCAGGCCGACCTCGAGGCCGAGCCAGCGGTGGATGCGACCCATCCACTCCGACTGGAAGGTGGCCAGGTAGTCGTTGACCGTGACGATGTGGACGCCCTTGCCGGACAGCGCGTTCAGGTAGGCCGGCAGGGTCGAGACGAGCGTCTTGCCCTCACCGGTCTTCATCTCCGCCACCCAACCGAAGTGCAGGGCGGCGCCGCCCATCAGCTGGACGTCGAAGTGGCGCTGGCCGATGACGCGTCGGGCGGCCTCGCGGGTGACGGCGAAGGCCTCGATGAGCAGGTCGTCGAGCGTCTCGCCGTTGTCGAGGCGGGTCCGGAACTCGGTGGTCTTGCCACGGAGCTCGTCGTCGGACAGCGCCTCGAGCTCGGGCTCGAGGTCGTTGATCGGAGCGACCAACCCGCCGATGGCCTTGAGCTTCTTGCCCTCGCCGGCGCGGAGGACCTTGTCGAGGATTCCCATGAGGGAGTCGAGTGTACCGACGTCAGGCGGCCGAGCCCGAGCGCAGGGACCGGTGCAGCCCCTCGATCGCCGCCCGCAGCTCGGTGCGCGCCGCCTCGGCCGGGATCCCGGCGCTGGCGGCGGCCTCCTCGAGCGACGCGCCGTCGGCCAGCGCCCCGACGAGCCGCAGGTGCGCCTCGGTCGGCCGCCACGCCGCCGGGTTGGCGGCCGCGGCGTACGGGTCGGTGAGGCGGCCGAGCTCGTGGCCGATGCGACGCAGGAGCGCCCGCCCGAGGTGGACGCCGCCGGCCATGACGTCGGCGATCACGTCGGGCAGGACCTGCATGGCCTCCTCCTTGCGGAGGTGGCCGATCGCACCGGCGCAGATCGCCCCCGAGATCTCGTCGAGGTCGTCGGAGACGGTGAGGACGAGGATGCGGGTCCAGGGGCGCCGGGTCGTGATCTCCTCGGTCGCCGACGCGCCGTCGCCGTCGGGCATGCGCAGGTCCATGACGACCACGTCGGGCGCGTGCTCGAGGGCCTGCTCGACCGCCGTGCGGCCCGTGTCGGCCTCGGCGACGACGTCGAGGCCGGCGTCCTCGAGGGCGGTGACGACCGCACGGCGGAACAGGGCGTGGTCGTCGCAGACGAGGATCCGGAGGCGGTCCTCCTCGTGGCCGGTCATCGGCGGGAGGCTACCGCCCCGGCGTCCGCCGTCGGGTCAGCCCGTCGCCACGTGATGGCGGCGGCGACGCTCCCGCTCGGTGCGCAGACGCTCGAGGCGCCGCTCCAGCTTGAGCACCGTGCGCGCCACCGCTGCCGGCACGTCGGGACCGGAGGCTCGGGCGACGACCAGCTCGCCGCCACCGCTCAGCACGACCTCGCACCCCACGCGGTCGGAGATCCGCGGGTTGTGCTCGACCGACAGGTGCACGTCGGCGTGGACGAGCCGGGGATCGAAGCGATCGAGCCGGCCGATCGTCGCGGCGACGGCGTCGTCGAGGCCGAGCGGCATGTCGGAGTGCTGGACGCTGAGCGTGATCTGCACCATGGCCCCTTTCCTGGGCGTCCTCGACGCCTCTGGTGGAATCGTACGGAGGGGCTCGAACCGCGGACATGGCCGAAGGTCACGACGACGGCGGACCGGAAGGCGGAGGTGTGGCACCGGCGACGAGACCCGTGACCTGGCGCGCCCCGGCCTCACCCAGCGCCCGTCCGGCGGCACCCAACGTGGCGCCCGTGGTGACCACGTCGTCGACGAGCAGGACCGCTCGACCGGCCGCCCGTCGATCGCCGCAGAACTCGACGCCCTGCTGCCGCTCGGCGGCCGCGCGGCCCGTCTGGGCCGGGCCGTCCCGCCGCCGCAGGAGCAGCATCGACGGGCGACGGATGCGCCGGGCGACGGCCCGGGCGAGAAGCTCGGAGTGGTCGAACCCCCGGCGCCGACGCCGCCCGCGGGTGGTGGGCGCCCAGGTGACGACCTCGATGTCGCCGTCGGCCGGCAGCGCCGCCACCATGGCGTCGGCCAGCCAGCCCACGGCAGCCCGCGCGTCGCGGTACTTGACGCCGGCGACGAGGAGCCGCGCCGCCCCCTCGTAGCGCAGAGCGGCGTGGACGGCGACGAGGCCGTCGGGGCAGGGCACGGGCGGTGACGGCTCGAGCAGCTCGACGCACTCGGGGCATGGCGCGCCGTCGGGCCGCCGGCAGATCGGGCAGAGGGTGGCGAGCAGCATGGACCCATCGTGCGGAGGGGGTGTGACATCGGCTAACCACTGCGGAGCCGCCGGCGGCGCGTCGGTAGCCTGCCGCCGTGTCCGTCGCCCCTCCCCCGACCCCGGCGTTCGTCCCGCCGCGCCACGAGCTGGTCCGCCGCCTCCCACCCCTGCTGCTCGGGTTGGTCCTGTGCGGGTTCGGCATCGCGCTGACCGTGAACGCCGACCTCGGACTCGGGCCGTGGGACGTCCTCCACCAGGGCGTGAGCGAGCTCACCGGTATCCCGGTCGGGACCACGGCCATCCTCGTCGGCGCGGTCGTGCTGCTGAGCTGGATGTGGATCCGCGAGCGCCCCGGGATCGGCACGATCGCCAACATCGTGGTGATCGGCCTCACGATCGACCTCGTCCTGCTCTGGCTCCCCGAGCCCGAGGCCATGCCGCTGCGGATCGCCTTCTTGCTGGTGGGTGTGTTCCTCTTCGGCCCCGGCTCGGGCTTCTACATCGGCGCCGGCCTCGGCCCGGGACCGCGGGACGGCCTCATGACCGGCATCGCACGGCGCGGGCCGTCGGTGCGCCTCGTGCGCACCGGCATCGAGCTGACGGCCCTGGCCCTCGGCATCCTGCTCGGCGGCACCGCCGGCATCGGCACGGTCCTGTTCGCGCTCACGATCGGGCCGAACGTGCAGTTCTTCCTCCCCCGCCTCGCCGTCGACCGCCCGACGCCCGACCCGTCCGACGCGCCCGACCTCGTCTGACCCCGGCTCGGACCCCCTCGGCGCTGCCCGACCCCTCGGCCCGGTCCGACCGCGCCGCCTGACGGTTGGGCGCGACATCCGGCGCACCTGACGCCAACCGCGCCCAACCACCCCCGTCGGGCGCGACATCCGGCGCATCTGACGCCAACCGCGCCCAACCACTTTGGGGGGGGAGCGGGGTGACGAGAGTTGGGGTGTCAGGCATGGGTCGTCCGAGGCCCCGCACCCTCGGCCCCGAGTGGTGGTGCCAGCACCCCCCGCGGACGCCTGGTGCCACCCTCGCCGGACACCGAGGCCGTCCCCGACGATGTGGCCTCCACCCGACGCCGTCGGGCCGTACCTGGAGGAGACCCATGTCCCGCACCCACCTGCCCACCCGCCGATCCCACCGCCTGGGGGTCCTCGGCGCCGCGGCGATCCTCGCCCTCCTGCCGGCGGCCTGCGGCGGTGACGACGACGTCGCGACGCCGGATCCCGGGGTGGCACCGGCCGGCGGCGAGGCCCCGACGGACGCTCCGGTCGGCGATGGGGTCCCCAAGGAGTGTGCGACCTTCATCGGCATCATCGAACCGGCCGACCCGGCGGTGCTCGACACGCTGCCGGCCGACTGGCCCGAGCCGCCCGCCGGCAGCACGCTCTGCAGCGGCAGCGGATCCGGCGGCACCACGACGGTCCAGTACGCCACCGACGTCGCGCCCGCGGAGATCCTCGCCCACTACGAGTCCGAACTCGGCGCGGACTGGAACGTCGCGCGGGAGGCCGGCGCCGGTGACGAGATCCTGACCGGCTACCGGGACGCCATCGGCATCCAGGTGCAGCCCCGCGACGGCGGCTTCCGGATCGCGCTCGCCGACGACGCCGTCTGAGGGGGTTCTCCCCCGCCGTCGGACCGCAACGGCGTGACGGCTCGCATGGGTCCCGACGTCCTCGTGTCCTACGGCCCTGGTCGGACCACCGGATCTGTGTCTCCGTGTCCCGCGGGGGATCCGTCAGCGCGGGCGGGACCATCGACAGGAGGATCGGCGATGAAGGCTCTCGTGTACCACGGACCCGGCGACAAGCGATGGGAGGAGGTGCCCGATCCGGCGCTCGTGGACGCGACCGATGCGATCGTCCGCGTCGACACCACCACGATCTGCGGCACGGATCTGCACATCCTGAAGGGGGACGTGCCAGCGGTGACCGACGGGCGCATCCTCGGCCACGAGGCGGTCGGCACGATCGAGTCGGTCGGCGATGCGGTCACGACCGTGCGGCCGGGTGACCGCGTCCTCGTGTCGTGCATCTCGGCGTGCGGCCGCTGCCGCTTCTGCCGGGAGGCCCGGTACGGGCAGTGCATCGGAGGCGGAGGGTGGATCCTCGGCCACCTCATCGACGGCACCCAGGCCGAACGGGTCCGCGTGCCCTTCGCCGACACCTCCACCTACCGGGTGCCGGAGGGCGTCTCGGACGAGCAGGTCCTCGTGCTCTCGGACATCCTGCCCACCGGCTACGAGGTCGGCATCGTCAACGGGCAGGTGCAGCCGGGCGACGTCGTGGCGGTCGTGGGCGCCGGGCCGATCGGGCTCGCGTCGATCATGGCCGCCCGCCTCTACTCCCCCAGCTCGATCGTGGCGGTCGACCTCGCCGACAGCCGCCTCACGGCGGCGGAGCAGTTCGGCGCGACGGCGACGGTCAACAACGGCGACCGGGACCCGAAGGAGGTGATCGGCGACCTGACCGGAGGGCTGGGCGCCGACGTCGCCATCGAGGCGGTCGGCGTGCCCGAGACGTTCGAGCTGTGCACCGAGCTCATCCGTCCCGGCGGTCGTGTGGCGAACATCGGCGTCCACGGAGCGCCGGCGACGCTGCACCTCGAGGACCTCTGGATCCGGACCGTCACCGTCACGACCGGTCTCGTGGACACCTACAGCACGCCCACGCTCCTGCGCCTCGTCGCCAGCGGGCAGCTGGACGCGGCGCAGTTCGCGACGCACCACTTCGCGCTCGACGAGCTGATGGACGCCTACGACGTCTTCGGTCGCGCCGGGGAGACCGGCGCCCTCAAGGTCGTCCTCTCCGGCGCCGGCCGCTGACCCGGTCGCCCGCTCCTCGGCGGGTCAGAGGTCGCCGAGGATGCGGGCGGTGCGGGCGCGCACCAGCTCGTCGGTGCCCTCATGGGTGAGGATGTGCAGCGTCCCCTCGCGCACGGCGGTGATCACGCGCTCGGCCACCTCGTCGGGCGGCATGGCGGCGGCGAAGAAGGCTGCCGCGTCCTCCCGGCCGACGGCGGCCCGCTCGTCGGCCTCGCCCCTCAGGTGGTCGGGACGGTTGCGCGACGACTCGTAGATCCGGGTGCTCACCCACGCTGGGCACAGGATCGACACGCCGACGGCGGAGCCTGCCGCCTCGAGGTCGGCCGCCAGGGTCTCGCCGATGGCCACGGCGGCGAACTTCGATGCGTTGTACGGCCCCATGTTCGGCCCGGCGAGCAGCCCGGCCAGCGACGCGGTGATGACGACGTGTCCGTCGCCGCGCTCGACCATGGCGGGCACGAACGAGCGCAGGCCGTGGACGACGCCCCACAGGTTGACGTCGAGGACCCACTGCCAGTCGGTGAGCCCCAGCTCCCAGATCGGTCCTCCGGCGCCGACGCCGGCGTTGAGGCAGACGACGTCCCAGCCGCCGAACACCTCGCGCACCTCGTCGGCCAGCGCAGCCATCGAGTCGGGGTCGGACACGTCGACGACCACGCCGATCGCGTCGACGCCCTTGCCGCGCAGCTCCTCGACGGTCTCGACGAGGGCTGCCTCCTCGATGTCGCCGACCGCGATGCGCATCCCCTCGGTGGCGAAGCGGTCGACCATGGCCCGGCCGATCCCGCTGGCCCCACCGGTGACGACGGCGACCTTGCCGCTCAGCTCATCCACGCATGGACTCCTCGAACATCGATCCCCGCGGGCGGGGGTTGCGGGCGGTGACGATGTCCTCGTGGCGCTCGGCGATCGCCGAGGTCCAGACGTCGTCGGTGAACACGTAGAAGCGCTGCTCGACGACAGCGTCGCGCACCAGCTCGGCCACCTGCTCGGGCGGCTGCTGCATGGCGAAGAAGTCGCGGATCATCGCCCGGACCTCCTCCTCGTCGACCGCGCCCTCGCCGTCGGTCGGCACGAGCGGGCGGGTCAGCTCCTCGGGCTTGTTGCGGTCGGACTCGGCGATGCGGGTGTTGACGAACCCGGGGCACAGGACGCTGATGCCGACGGGCGATCCGGCCGCGGCCAGCTCGTGGTAGGCGACCTCGCTCAGCGCCACGACGGCGTGCTTGGTGGCGTGGTACGGCGCCAGGCCGTTGAAGGCCGTGTGCCCGGCCATCGACGCGGTGTTGACGATGTGTCCCTCGCCCTGCTCGACGAGGCGGGGCTGGAAGACGCGGTGGCCGTGGATGACGCCCCACAGGTTCACGCCGAGAACCCACGCCCACTCCGCGGTGGTGAGCTCGTGCACCGGAGCGGAGGAGCCGCTCACCCCGGCGTTGTTGCAGACGACGTGCACGGTGCCGAAGCGGTCGAACGCCGCGTCGGCCAACCGGTCCATCGCCTCGGCGTCGGACACGTCGGTGGCCACGCCGATCACCTCGACGCCCTCGCCTTCGAACTCCGCGACCGCGGCGTCGAGCGCGGGTACCTCGACGTCGGCGAGCACGAGCCGCATGCCGTCGCGGGCGAACCGGCGCGCGAACGCCAGGCCCATCCCGCTCGCTCCGCCGGTGATGACCGCCACCTTGCCCTCGAGCTGCTCCAACCTGTCCCCCTTGGTGTCGGGGCGGAGGCTAGAGCAGCCCGGGGCGAAGTGCCGGGACGGAACCGCTCAGTACTTGTAGTGGTCCGGCTTGTAGGGGCCGTCGGCGGGGATGCCGAGGTAGTCGGCCTGGTCCTCGGTGAGCGTGGTGAGCTTCACGCCGAGCGCGTCGAGGTGGGCCCGGGCGACCTTCTCGTCGAGGTGCCGGGGCAGGGTGTACACGCGGCGCTCGTAGAAGTCCTGGTGGTTGAACAGCTCGATCTGGGCGATGACCTGGTTCGAGAAGCTGTTCGACATCACGAAGCTCGGGTGGCCGGTGGCGCAGCCGAGGTTCAGCAGGCGCCCCTCGGCGAGGACGATGACCGAGTGGCCGTCGGGGAACACGTACTCGTCGACCTGCGGCTTGATGTTGATGCGCTGCACGTCGGACATGCGGTTGAGGCCGGCCATGTCGATCTCGTTGTCGAAGTGGCCGATGTTGCCGACGATGGCCTGGTGCTTCATCCGGCCCATGTGCTCGGCGGTGATGATGTCCTTGTTGCCAGTGGCGGAGATGAAGATGTCGGCGGTGTCGACGACGTCTTCGAGGGTGGTGACCTGGTAGCCCTCCATCGCCGCCTGCAGCGCGCAGATCGGGTCGATCTCGGTGACGATGACCCGGGCACCCTGGCCGCGGAGCGCCTGGGCGCAGCCCTTGCCGACGTCGCCGTAGCCGAGCACGACGGCCGTCTTGCCGCCGATCATGACGTCGGTGGCCCGGTTGATGCCGTCGACGAGCGAGTGGCGGCAGCCGTAGAGGTTGTCGAACTTCGACTTGGTGACCGAGTCGTTGACGTTGATGGCCGGGAAGAGGAGCTTGCCGCCCTCCTGCATCTGGTAGAGGCGGTGGACGCCGGTGGTGGTCTCCTCGGTGACGCCCTGGACGGCCTCGGCGGTGCGGTGCCACAGCTGGCCGTCCTCGGCCAGGGTGCGGGTGAGCAGACCGAGGACGACCTCGAACTCCTCGGAGTCGGCGGTCGACGGGTCGGGGACCTCGCCGGCCTTCTCGAACTCGACGCCCTTGTGCACGAGGAGGGTGGCGTCGCCGCCATCGTCGAGGATCATGTTCGGGCCGCCGCCGTCGGGCCAGCGCAGGATGCGCTCGGTGCACCACCAGTACTCCTCGAGCGTCTCGCCCTTCCAGGCGAACACCGGGACGCCCTTCGGCGCGTCGACGCTGCCCTCCGGGCCGACGACGACCGCCGCGGCGGCGTGGTCCTGGGTCGAGAAGATGTTGCAGGACGCCCAGCGCACCTCGGCGCCGAGCGCGACGAGGGTCTCGATGAGCACCGCCGTCTGGATCGTCATGTGCAGCGAGCCGGCGATCCGGGCGCCGGCAAGGGGCTGCTCGTCGTAGTACTCGGCGCGGAGGGCCATGAGGCCGGGCATCTCGTGCTCGGCGAGGCGGATCTCCTTGCGGCCGAAGTCGGCGAGGGACAGGTCGGCGACCTTGAACTCGAGCGCGCCGGCGGTGTCGGGGGTGAGGTCGGTGAGGGTCATGTGGGCTCCGTGGTGGGAGGTGGCTGAGGTCGGGTGTGCCGGCGGCCCGAGGCGCGCCGAACGGGATCTTCCGGCCTGGGCTGAGGTCCACTGACCCACTCCGTGCAGCCCGGCCCCGGAAAGGGCCTCGACGAGTCTAGCGAGCAGCCCGCCGGAGGGGGACGTTGGCACCGACCAGTGCAGCGAGCACGACGGCAGCACCGACCCACGTCGCGGCGGCCGGCACCTCGTCGAACGCCAGCCACGCCCACACGGTGGCGAGCACGGTCTCGAGCGGGGCGAAGAGCCCCACCTCGGCCACCGTCAGGTGGCGGGTCGCGGCGGCGAGCATCACCCGCGCCGTCGGGCCGACGACCGCGCCCATCGCGACGAGGGCGGCCCAGGTGCCGACGTCGTGCGAGGTCGTGGCCGCAGGTGACGCGACCAGCGCCATCAGCGCGCCGCCGAGCCCCACCACCGTCGTGCGGTCGAGCTCGGGGTGCCGGCGGAGGACGACCGCGCCGCTGCCGAAGGCGACGATCGCGCCCACGGCGAGCAGGTCACCACGGACGTCCCCTGCACCGAGCGAGCCGCCGACGACCACCAGCACCCCCACCCCCGACACCGCGGCCGCCGTCCAGACGCGCCGGGTGCTGCGCTCCCCGATGAGCACCCTGGCGAGCACCGCCGCGGCCAGCGGCGCCGCGGCGAGGATCGCGACCACGTTGGCGACCGCCGTCGTCCGCACCGCGACGACGAAGCAGGTCAGCGTCGTGGCCTGGAGCGCGGCGGCGAGGAGCAGCGGGCGGCCGCCCCGCCGCACCAGCGCGACCGGACCCGCCCGATGGCGGACCGCCCCGATGACCGAGGTGACCGCGGCGGTGCACAGCCCGACCCAGAAGACGATGTCGAAGCGGTCGGCGTCGGCGGCCCGGGCGAAGAGCGAGTCGGTGGAGAGCACCACCATCCCGCCCACGCCGAGCAGGAGCCCGGTGCGCCGCGACGGCTCGGTCGCCGCGCCCGTCCCCGGCATCGCGGCGCGACTAGCGGGCGGTGAGGCGGACCGCCTCGACGGCGGGGACCGGCCCGGGGTCGATGCCCTCCGCGAGCGCGATCTCGACCGCGCAGAGGTCCCCCACGAAGATGAGGTCGAGGAGCTGCGCGAGCGTGCCCTCGCCCTCGGCGTCGAGGCGGGCGACGTCGGCGACGACCTCGAGGGTCATCTCGGCCACCTTGTCGAAGCGCTCGGCGTCGTTCGGGTGCTCGTCGTCGTGGCGCAGGTCGATGCGGGTGAACACCTGCCGCGTGACGTCGCCGTGCTGGCCCCAACCCGAGATCTCGTTGTGGCACAGCTCGGGCACGTGGTTGGAGAACGCCGGGATCTTCGCGGTGAGGTTGAACTGGTGCTTCCAGCGCAGGGACGCGACCGCGCCGATCGGGCCTGCGCCGTAGACGACGGGGAAGGTGCGGCCGATCGTGCGGGCGATGCGGGCCGCCGGGTCGTCACCGGAGAGGACCGCGTCGCGGCGACGCTCCAGCTGGCTCACGGCGAGGTCGATCCAGCCGCGGGCACCGGGGAAGAAGCCCATCGTCTCCAGGGCGAGGAGCGGCGCGACCGCGAGCGGCACGAGCTCGACGCGGGGGTCGAGGTCGGCCGGGAGCGGGATCGTCGGCGTCTGCCAGGCGTCGGAGAGCTCGGCGAGGTGCCCGTCGGGGCTGGTGATCGAGAGGAGCGAGGCACCGGCCTCGTACGCGGCTTCGGTGGCCTCGACGGTCTCGTCGGTGGAGCCCGACGCCGACAGGGCGATGACGAAGGTGTCGGGGCCGACGAACGACGGCAGCTCGTAGCCCCGGTGCACGACGAGGGGCACGGCCATGAACGGCCCGGCCACGGCGCCGATCAGGTCGCCGGCGAGGGCGGCCTCGCCCATGCCGATGATGACCACGTTCGACACGTCGCCCTTCTGGGGCAGCCGGTCGACCTCCTCGCCCGCGAGCAGCAGCCGGCTGAGGACGTCGGGACGCCGGAGGATGTGGTCGCGGAGCCCGCGGGAGTCGACGTGGTCGATGTCGACCGTCGCGGGATCGAGCGGCTGGCTCACGGTTCGAAGGTCGGCGTGACGCCGTCGGCGTCGGCCTTGGCGACGAGGCGCTCGTGCTCGGCGTCGTCGACGGACTCGGCCTCCTCCGGCAGCATGATCGGGATGCCGTCGGTGACGCGGTAGCGCCGCTTGAGGCGCGGGTTGTAGAGGGCGTCCTCGTCGGCGAAGTAGAGGAGCGGACCCTTGTCCTCGGGGCAGGCGAGGATCTCCAGCAGCGCGGGGTCGAGTGCCATGTCGTGTTCCTTCTGGGCGGTGGGGACGGATCGGGCCGGGTGGTCAGCCGAGGTGGGTGCGGACCTCGGCGACGTGGGCGTCGCACTCGGCCCGGGTGGCGGCCTCGAGGTTGAGCCGCAGCAGGGGCTCGGTGTTGGACGGGCGGAGGTTGAACCACCAGTCGCCCATGTCGACAGTGAGGCCGTCGAGGCGATCCTGCGGGTGGTCGGCGTAGACCTCGGCGACCCGCTCGATGACGGCGGCCGGGTCGTCGACGCGCGTGTTGATCTCGCCGGAGGCGGCGTAGCGGTCGAGCGGAGCGAGCAGCTCGGACAACGTCCCGCCGAAGAGGCTGAGGCGCTCGAGGACGACCAGGCTGGCGATCAGCCCGGAGTCGGCCCGCCAGTTGTCACGGAAGTAGTAGTGGGCGGAGTGCTCGCCGCCGAACGCCGCGCCGGTCTCGGCCATGACCTGCTTGATGAACGAGTGCCCGACCCGGGAGCGGATCGGCTCGCCGCCCTGCTCGCGGACGACCTCGGGGACGGTCTTCGAGCAGATGAGGTTGTGGATGACCTTGGCGCCGGGCTCCTTCTCGAGCACGCCTGTGGCGATGAGCGCGGTGGTGAGGGACCCTGACACCGGCTCGCCCCGCTCGTCGACGAGGAACACCCGATCGGCGTCGCCGTCGAAGGCCAGACCGATGTCGGCGCCGACCTCCCGGACGCGGGCCCGCAGGTCGGCGAGGTTCTCGATCTGGATCGGGTCGGCGGGGTGGTTCGGGAAGTTGCCGTCGAGCTCGGGGTACATGACCTCGAGGTCGAAGGGCAGGCCGTCGAACGCCTGGGGGACGACGAGGCCGCCCATGCCGTTGGCGGTGTCGGCGACGACCTTCAGCGGGCGCAGCACCGAGGTGTCGACGAACGAGCGGACGTGGGCGACGAAGTCGTCCATGACGTCGTGCTCGGTGCGCGAGCCGCGCTCGGCGGCGGGTGCGGGCGGGTCCTGGACGAGCTCGACGATGCGGCCGAGCCCGGTGTCCTGGCCGACCGGCGCGGCCCCCGCCTGGCACAGCTTGATGCCGTTGTACTCCGCGGGGTTGTGCGACGCGGTGAACATGGCTCCGGGGGCGTCGAGGGCGCCGGCCGCGAAGTAGATGAGGTCGGTCGAGGCCATGCCGAGATCGACGACGTCGAGCCCCTGGCTGAGGACGCCCTCGGTGAACGCCGCGACGAGCTCGGGGCCCGACGGGCGCATGTCCCGGGCGACGAGGACGCGGTCGCGCGGGGCCGGGCCCTCGATGACGAGGCGGGCGAACGCCGCACCGAACGCGCCGCACAGCTGGGCGTCGATCTGGTCGGGGTACGTGCCCCGGATGTCGTAGGCCTTCACCACCTGGGAGAGGTCGCGCATGGCCGCCAACCTAGCCCTCGGGCCGCGCGCCGCCGGCGGGCGGCAGGTCGTGGGCGCCGGGTGGTGAGTAGGCGTTCGTCCGCAGCCACCAGGCGATGCGGGCGAGGTCGGCCATCAGGCGCAACCCGTCCCGCACGACCCGGACCGTCGAGGTCGGCGAGTTCACCACGCGCACCGGCATCGCCGTGAGCGACAGGTGGTGGCGCTCGGCGAGGGCGATGATCTCGACGTCGAACCCGAACCCGGCGATGCGGGACTCGGAGAAGAGGACCCGGGCGACGTCGGAGCGGAACGCCTTGAGCCCGCACTGGGTGTCCGCGTGGTCGCCGACCACGATCCGCACGACCCGGTTCACGAACCACCCCCCGATCCGGCGGAGCCGCGTGGTCTGCACGCCGACGACGGCGCCAGTGGTGTGGCGGCTGCCGACCGCGACGTCCCAACCGGACTCGACGCGCTGCGCGATGGCCGCGACCTGGTCGGCTGAGTAGGCGAGGTCGGCGTCGGTGAACACCACGGTGCGGCCGTGAGCTGCGAGGACGCCGGCGCGCACCGCGGCACCCTTCCCGCGGTTCGCGGGCTGCTCGATCACCACGTCCGCACCCGCGTCCCGGGCCGCGGCGGCGGTCCCGTCCGACGACCCGTCGTCGACCACCACGATCTCGACGTCGGGGTCGAGGTCCCGGAGCCCGGCGCGCAGCCTCTCGACCGTGCGGCCGATCACCGCCGCCTCGTGGTAGGCCGGGACGACCACGCTGAGCCGGCGGTCGCCGGGCGGGTCGGCGCGGTGCGCGGGTCGGGATGCGATGCCCGCGTCACGGGGTGGGGTCACGTGGGCGAGTCTGGCCGACCCCGGGAGGGCGCATCCAACGTCGTCTCGTCGCGTCCCTCGTCGTCACCGTGCTCGACGTCGGGCGCCTCGGGTTCGTCGGCTTCCGCGGGCTCGTCGGTTCCGAGCCGACCCCACCGGACGAGCAGCACCACGCCGGCGACGCCGACGAGGGTCAGCAGCCAGCCCCCGAGCTCGACGGGGTGCGTCCCGTAGCGCAGGGTGACCTCCTCGTCGGTCGGGACGACGACCATGAAGCTGGGCGACACCCGCCAGGGCCCGTCGGCGCCGTCGGCCTCCCAGTTCGGGAAGTGGGACACCTTGACCAGGACCGGGACGCCGGGCTCCGACACCCGGAAGGAGATGCGGTCGTCCTCGAGCACGACGTCGCTCACCTCCACCGGCTCGACGGGGACGCGCGTCGCCTCCCCGTACGAGGCGGCGCGCGGCCACGACTCGGGGCCGTCGGCCGCGAGGTGCAGGTCCCACGCGATCGGCGCCTGGAACCAGTCCTCGGTGGCCTCGATCCAGTCCTCGTTCGAGCGGGGCGGGTCGGCGAGCACCGCCGGCAGGTGGGTGAGGGACTCGACGAGCGGCGCGTCGGCGACCTCGTAGACCACCCACGGGCCGGAGCGGGCGAGCTCGGTCAGGTCCGGGTGTCGCGAGGCGGCATCGATCATCTCCTGCGAGAGGGCGAGGTAGTAGCGGACGCCCATCATCTGGAGCTGCCCGACACCGAGGTCGATGTCGCTGTCGCGGTACGGGAGGCCGCGCTGGGCCCGTGACGGCGCGGTGGAGAGGACCGACTGGTTCAGGAAGTGGAACGGCGTCATCGTCGCCGACTCGAAGTACAGGCCCTCCATCGACGCGATGCACCCGTCGGTGAAGTGCGGCAGCAGCATCATCGCCATCGGGGTGCCGTAGCGGTCGAGCTCGCGGTCGTACTCCCACATCGCCCGCCCGCAGCCGTGGTCGTCGCCGACGCCCTCCATCGTGAGCAGGACGTCCTCGAACTCCGGCCAGGCCTCCTTGCCCTGGTAGCCCGTGAAGTTCCAGCGCGCCCAGCCGGGGATGTAGCTCTTCTCGGCGCTCTCCAACCCCATCCAGCGGTAGACGCCGTCGGAACCGGTGCGTCCTCCGGGGAGCTGGTGGAGCGGCAGGGCCACCACGACGGCAGCGGCGAGGACCGCGGCGAGCGCGCCTCCCACCCTCAGTGGGTCGCGGAACCGGAGAGGCACCATCGCGGCGGCGCGCCGCACGACGAGCGCCACCGCGAGGGCGACGATCAGGTAGGCGAGCAGGTGGGTGAACGGCGTGAGCCGGGCGTTCCACAGCCGACCCTGGGGGACGAGCACGACCGCCACCGACCCGATGCACAGGAGGGTCACCAGCGCCAGGCCGATGCGCTGGCGGCCCGCCACCAGCACGACCGCCGCGGCGAGGACGAGGATCACCAGGTCGAGGCGCAGCGGCGGACCGACCAGCGGGAGGTCGAGGAGCCAGCGCTGCTCGTCGGGGAGGATGAACGTGATCCAGAAGCCGACCCGCTCGGTCCACCCCGCCGATGCCGGGGGCAGCGTCTTCTCCCAGCCCATGTCGTTCAGGTGCGAGCGCTGCCACCAGAACGGCAGGAGCCACCACATGGCGAGGAGGGCGCCGACCGGCGCGCTCGTCGCCAGCCACGCCAGGCCGCGACGGGTGGGATGGACGGCGAGGAGGACGAACGCCCCGACGACGGCGAAGATCAGCGGGATGACGTGGGTGAGGGCGCAGAGGGCGACGACCACCGCCGCCCAGGCCCGATGGCGCCCGGTGCGCAGGCCGTTGGCGACCAGCCCCAGGTACACCAGAGCCAGGCACAGCGAGATGGTGAAGGCGAACTCGCCTGCGAGCGTCGAGGGCAGGTTGCCGCCGTAGATCGAGTAGTCGCGGTGGAAGAGGAACGCCACGGCGGCCACCGCCAGCAGCGGCGGGGCGGGGAAGGCCAGGCCGGCGAGGCGGCCGAACGCCCACGCGGCGACGGGAAGCGCCAGGGCCCCCGAGACGGCGACGAGCTTGAACGCCACCCCGTACGGGAGGACGAGGTCGAGCACGACGATCGCCAGCATCGGCGGGACCATGTAGAAGCGCAGCACCGGGAAGCCGGCGTACCAGTCGTTCGTCCAGCCCGTGAGCCGCCAGTCGGGCAGGAGGTGGTCCCGCAGGAACGCCGGCGTCCACACGTGCGCTCCCATGTCCCCGCCGTTCGGGAGCGTGTCGCGGAGGATCAGGCTCGGCTGGAGCTGCATGAACGTGAAGACCACGCACGCGGCGACGACGCCGAAGGTCACCCAGGCGTGGAGCGTGCGGTCCTCGTCGACGACGTGCTCGTCGGGGCGGGCGGGCGGCGTGGTCTCGTGGTCAGCGTCCGGGTGGTCCGGAGGTGCGGGCCACAGCGGCGGATCGGGCAGCGACATGGGGCGCCCATCGTGGCACCCTCGCACGAGCGGCCGGTGTCAGCCCTTCCGGGTCTGCTTGCCGCCGGTGTCCGACAGCTCGCGGAGCGCGGCGCGCAGGTCGATCCCCTGGCCGGCGGAGCTCCACTGGCGGGCGTCGCACGCCGAGCACGAGCGCATGACGAGCGGGGCGTCGCCGTTCGCGACCTCGATCTCGATCATCGGCCCGCCGCACTCCGGGCACCTGTGCTCGCTCATGTCGACCTCCGATCGGAGCCGGCGACCGCGAGCCACCGGCGACGCTCCACCCGTACCCATCGGCGGGACCCGCCAGACGATGAGCCGGTCAGGCGTCACTCGACGAAGAGGAGCAGGAGGACCGTCACCGCGTTGAACCCGACGTGGGTCCACACCGCAGGGCCGAGGCGGCCGGAGCGCACGGTGAGCCAGGCCGCGACGCCGCCGAACAGCAGGAGCGCCGGCAGCTGGAGGAGCTGGAGGTGGACGAGTCCGAACACGGCGGTGGACAGCACGAGGCCAGCGGCGGTGCCCCACCGACGGGCCACCGAGCGCAGCAGCAACCCGCGGAAGAACAGCTCCTCGACGATCGGTGCGCCGACCACCACGACGAGCAGCAGGGCGATGACGCTGGCCGGCTCGGTCGCCCGATCCGTGAGGTCGCGGGCGGCCTCCGAGACGTCCTGGTCGGGGAACAGCAGGAGGATCGGGACGTAGAGCACGGGCACCGCGACGATCTGGAGGAGCACGCCGAGCGTGAGGCCGTAGGGGACGTCGCGCCGCCGGAAGCGCCACCCGAGGTCGAGCTCGGGCCCCCGCCCGACCCGGGTGACGACCCACAGGGTGACCCCGGCGTAGCCCGCCCACAGGGGGATCTGGGTGAGCAGCTGCACCCACAGCGGCGCGTCCGCCCACTCCTCGACCGACGAGTAGCCCGCGGCGTTGAAGATGACGAGGGACCCGACCATCGCCGCGATCTGGGCGACGACGAGGGCGAGCAGCGCCTCGCGCGGACCCCACCCCGTCGGCTCCCGGTGGGCCTCCTCGAGGTCGGGGTCCGGCTCGAGCCAGTCGCGGAGCACCGGGGTCAGCTGGCGCGGGCGACCGGCAGCGACAGGAGCGTCGCCTCGTCCCGCCGGTCGTGGAGCACCCAGCCGTTCGGGACCGACAGGCGGTCGGCGTGGCGGGCGCACAGGTCGTGCGTCATCGGGTGGGGCTCCTCGGCGAGCGGGTCGACCCACACGGTGCGCCCCGCGTAGTCGTAGGCCAGCGTGGCGGTGGGGACCCCGCCGCACGCGGGCCGGGAGCAGGAGCGTCGCATGGCGGCACGGTACCCCCCGCCATCGGCTTCCTGGTGGACACCTCCTAGCATGGGCCCATGACCCCGAGCTCGAAGGCGCCGACCCCTCCCCCGCCCCCGCCGCCGCGGCGCCCCGGCTCCGGTTCCGGCGGTCGAGGCTCCGGCGAGCGCCCCTCCCCCGGCAGCGACCTGCGGATGCCCCGCTGGGCGCTCGGCATGCTCGGCGTCGTCCTGCTCCTCGTCATCGCGTGGCCGCTGCTCTCGCCGAGCAGCGACGCCGAGTCGATCACCTTCACCGAGTTCCTCCAGGAGGTCGAGGCCGGCAACGTCGAGACCGCCGAGGTCAACAACAACAACGGCAACATCTCCGGCGAGTTCGCCGACGAGGACCGGGGCGAGTACCGGACCACGGGTCCGCTCGAGCTCGCCGAGTCCGACCGCGAGCTGATCGACGCCAACACCCGGCTCACCTTCGACACCCCCCAGCCCAACCTCTTCGTCCAGCTGCTGCCGACGATCCTCATCATCGCCCTGTTCATCGGTGCCTTCGTGTGGCTCTCCCGCCGGGCGCAGGGCCAGGTCGGCGGCATCATGTCGATCGGCCGCTCCAAGGCCAAGACGTACAGCTCCGAGCGCCCCGGCACCACCTTCGCCGACGTCGCCGGCTACGCCGGGGTGAAGCAGGAGGTCACCGAGGTCATCGACTTCCTGAAGACCCCGCAGAAGTTCGGCGAGATCGGCGCCCGCATCCCGAAGGGCATCCTGCTCGTGGGCCCTCCCGGCACCGGCAAGACGCTGATCGCCCGTGCCGTCGCCGGCGAGGCCGGCGTGCCGTTCCTGTCGGTGAGCGGCTCGGACTTCATGGAGATGTTCGTGGGCGTCGGCGCCAGCCGGGTGCGCGACCTGTTCGAGTCGGCCCGCAAGATGGGCCGGGCGATCATCTTCGTCGACGAGATCGACTCGATCGGCCGCAAGCGCGGCGCCGGCCTCGGCGGCGGCCACGACGAGCGCGAGCAGACGCTCAACCAGATGCTCTCCGAGATGGACGGCTTCGAGCCGGCCGAGGGCATCGTGATGATGGCCGCCACCAACCGGCCCGACATCCTCGACCCCGCCCTCCTGCGCCCCGGGCGCTTCGACCGCCAGGTCGTCGTGCCCCTGCCGAGCCTCGAGGACCGGCGCGAGATCCTCGACGTGCACGTGCGCCACAAGCGGGTGGCCCCCGACGTCGACCTCGACGTCGTCGCCCGGGGCACGCCCGGCATGAGCGGCGCCGACCTCGCCAACCTCGTCAACGAGGCCGCGCTCTTCGCGGTGCGCGCCGGCGAGGACGCCATCCACAAGGAGCACTTCGAGGCCGCGCGCGACCGCATCCTCATGGGGCAGATGCGCGACACGCTCGCCCTCTCCGACGAGGAGAAGGAGGCGATCGCCTACCACGAGGGCGGCCACGCCGTCTGCGCCGCCGTCCTCCCCCACGCCGACCCGGTGCACAAGGTCACGATCATCCCCTCGGGGATGGCGCTCGGCGTCACCCACCAGCTGCCGACCTCCGAGCGGCACCTCTACCGCCAGGACTACATCGAGGACAGCCTCGTCGTCCGCATGGGCGGCCGGGTCGCCGAGGAGATCGTCTACGGGATCGCCTCCACCGGCGCGAACAACGACCTGGTCGGCGCCACCGAGCTGGCCCGCAAGATGGTCCGCGAGTGGGGCATGAGCGAGCGGGTCGGCCCGATGGCCTGGGGCTCCCAGGGCCAGGTCTTCCTCGGCGACGACCTCATGCACACGCGCGACTACAGCGACGACACCGCACGGGTGATCGACGAGGAGGTCGAGCGGATCCTGCGCGAGCAGGAGACCCGGTGCCGCGAGCTGCTCGTCGAGAACCGCAAGGGCCTCGACCTCGTGGCCCAGGCCCTGCTCGAGCACGAGACGATCGACGGTGACGAGGTGGTCCGCCTGATCGCGGTCGGCGCCGGCCGGCTGCCCGACACGGGCGAGTCCCGCTCGGCCGAGGTCCGTGACCTCGTCGACCGCGTGCGCTCCGGCGTCCCCGCCGAGGAGCCGCAGGTCACCGAGCCCCGTCCCAGCACCTGGCCCCAGCCCGAGTCCTGACCGAGCCGTCCGGCCGCGACCCCGGCACCGCCTCCTAGGAGGTCGGGTCGACCGGCTGGCCGTGGTCGCAGCCCGGAGGCACGGACCCCGGGTCGCGGATCTCGGCCACGGTGGCCCACAGGTCGGTCGCGGTCGGTGGGCCCACGAAGCCGTTGCGGACCGTCCCCTCCGCGTCGGCGATGACGACGAGCGGCACGCCGTCGATCTGGTAGCGGCGGTGGAGCTCCGGCTCGGCCGCCACCTCGATCTCCTGCACGGCGACGTCGTCGCTCTCGAGGATCTGCGCCTTCTCCCAGGTGCCCCGGCACACGTCGCAGGTGGCCGACGTGAACACCGCGACCAGCCAGGGCGCCTCCGGGCGGGTGAAGTCCGCCCGGTCGAGCTGGGTGGGGACGCTGTACTCCGGGGGCGAGGACGGCACGTCGGGCTGGCGGCGTTGGATGAACCAGGCGATCACGCCGGCGACGGCGACGAGGACGACCGCGAGGAGGAGGCGCTCCATGCGACCGAGTCTGCCAGAGCACGACCCCGGTGCCGATGAGATGGGGCGCCGTCTCTCGTCATCACCTCGGCGCGGGACCACACCGAGACCGGCACGAGCAGAGGCACGGCCGACCGCATCCACCACGGAAGGACCACGAACCACGATGACGCAGCTCTTGAAGGTGCAGAACTTCGGCCTGACGGCCGACGGCTTCGGTGCCGGTGAGGGCCAGACCCTCGAGCGCCCCTTCGGCCACGCCAACCCGATGGAGCTGATGGCCTGGGCGGGCGCCACCGCGAGCTGGCCCAACCGCACCGAACCCGGGGGCACCCGAGGGCTCGACGACTACTTCACGCGGGACTTCTCGAACAACATCGGCGCCGAGATCATGGGTCGCAACAAGTTCGGACCACAGCGCGGACCGTGGGAGGACCACGACTGGACGGGCTGGTGGGGCGACGTCCCGCCCTTCCACACGCCGGTCTTCGTCCTGACGCACCACCCGCGGCCGAGCTTCACCCTGGCCGACACCACGTTCCACTTCCTCGATGCCACCCCGGCCGAGGCGCTCGAGCAGGCGAAGGCAGCCGCGCACGGCAAGGACGTGCGGCTCGGCGGTGGGGTCACGACGATCCGGGAGTTCCTCGAGGCCGACCTCGTCGACACCATGCACATCGCCGTCGCTCCCCTCGAGCTCGGCCGGGGCGAGCGCCTCTGGGAGTCTCCGGACGAGCTGACCGACCGGTTCCACCACGAGGCCGTGCCGAGCTCCAGCGGGGTGACGCACCACATCTTCTGGCGCCGGTAGCGCCGCCGAGGGAGTGCGGCGGGTCAGCCCGCGAGGACGGGGATCGGCGTGACCGAGCGGTCGAACGGGATCGCGGCGCGGACCCCGAGGTCCGAGGGCTCGTCGAAGCGGTTGACGAGCTCGACCAGCACCGGCGAGGACGAGGTGACGAGGATCGCGGCGGGGCCCGACCCGACGTCGTCGGGGTCGAGGTCGACGACCGCCCGACCGGCCGGTGCCAGTTCGATCGTGTCGAGCTCGGTGCGGCGGCCGTTGCGCACGACGGTGATCTCGACCTCGTTGGCATCGTCGCCGCCGAGGTCGAGGACGCGGAGGCGCCCCTCCGCGTCGGGCCCGAGCGGATCGACGAGCACCTGCGTCGTGGCCGCCGAGCTGCGGCCGTGCGACACCGCCATCCCGTCGAGCTCGGTCCGAAGGTCGCTCACGACCGGAACCCCGTTGAGCGACCGAACGGTGAGCGTCAGCTCGGCGTCGTCCTGACCCACGGCGTCGAGGATGCGGTCCTCCCCCGCCAGATCGATGGTGACGAACCCCTGGGGGCGGACGGTGAGCTCGAACGGCGCCACGCCGCCGGCGAGGTCCTCGGCGAGGGCCACCTCGACGTCGACCTCGGCCGGGGCGTCCGTGGGGTTGTAGACGGTGAGGCGCTGGTCGACGTCGGGACCCACCCGACCGTAGGTGTGGACCCACACCTCCTGGGGCTCGGTCACCCCGAGGTCGACGGTCGTGCCGCGGCGACCGTCGCTGTCGTCGAAGCTCTGGAGCCGCTCCGCGACCACCCGACCCGCCCGCGCCCGCACCGTCGTCGAGACGTGGTCCCGCCGCCGGACCTCGGCGCCGACGTCGGCGAGGACGACGCCCTCGCCCGGGACGACGAGGCCGGTGAGGGCACGCGGCTCGCGGACCCCGTCGACCGTGACGAACGACATGTCGACGACCGCGTCGCGCGGGAAGGGGTTGAACAGGGCGACGAACGACCGAGCGTCCCTCGACGTGTCGCCCCACGCGAAGTGCCACTCGTCGGACGACGCCGCGGCGCAGGTGCCGGAGTCGGTGCCGTGCTCGCCCTCGATCACGTGGGTGACAGCCACGCCACCCCCCGGCACCTCCACCATCGCAGCGGCGGCCGGGGCGTCGACGTGGTCGGCCAGCGCGACGCGCTCGACCGAGGCCGCCGGGAGGTCGACCTCGAGCTCCACCGGCTCGTCGGTGCCGGGGTGGATCGAGACCTGGGCCACGCGATCCTGGTCGGCGAGGTTCGCGATGACGACGGTGTGCTCGGCGACGATGGGGCCGACCACGATCGTCTCGCCCTCGGCGGCCTCGGCGGCCTCGCCGCCCTCGGCGGTCTCGCCGCCCTCCTCGCCCTCGGCGGCCTCACCGTCGGCGGTCTCGCCCTCGGCCGGCTCGCCGTCGACGGGGTCGACGGCGACGGGCGGTGGGATCTCGCCGATGTCGCCCGCGGACCCGGCCGCGCAGTACCAGGTCGAACCGAGCACCTCGTCGGGCGCCACCACCGGCTCGGTCCGGGCGAGGATCCCACGAGGCTCGGGGGGCGTGGGGTCGTCGGGCGCGGACGAGCGATCGAGGAGGACCGCGGCGACGAGCGACCCGAGGACGAAGAGGATGACGGGGATGCGGGCTCGGGTCATCGCGTGCGCCTCCGGCGGCGGGGGACGGCCTCGTCGGCGGCAGGGGGCGGCGGGGCGGGCGACGCGGCACGGCGACGGGCGCCGTCGTCACGCCGAGCGCGTCGGCGGGCAGGGGGCCGGTCGGCGACCTGACGTCGCCGATCGGTCCGGCCGGGCCGCCGCTGCTCCCGCGCCTCGGCCCGCGTCAGGTACATGACGACGGCGACGAGCGCGACGATCGCGAGCTGGGCGACGAGCACGAGGCGGTGCGACGTCGCCGTGGCCCAGCCGACCTCGACCTCACCCGACGTGTCGATCGGCACGAGCGGCGCCCAGCCGAACCCGCGGCGGACCGGGAGGTCGGCTCCGTCGACCTCCACCTGCCACCCGTCGGTGGGCGTCGACCCGACCAGGACCTCGACCCCCTCGGGCAGGTCGGCCGACGCGCTCGCCGGGCCGTGCTCCTCGAGCGGCTCGGCCGTCGCCGCGAGGTCGGTGGTGGCCGCGAGCCGGGCCCCGTCGGGCAGCAGGCTCTCGGCCTCGGCGACGGTGCCCGCCGGGTGGACCGCGACCCGTGGGCTCCAGGAGGCGTTGCGGTACACCGTGACCGCAGGGTTGACGTCGAGACGCTCGAGATCGAGCTGCTCGTCGAGCGCCGCGGTGAGCGCCGGCGGCGCCGGGCGGGAGGCCCCGCCGTAGGGAGCGGGTGCGGCCCGGTGGACGACCACGACGTACTCCACGCCCATCGGTGCAAGCAGGCGACCGAGGCGCGAGGTGCGACCGTCGAGGGCGAGGTCGATCGACGAGCGCAGCGGTGCGTCGTCGTCCTCGGGGTGCCCGGGCCACAGGTCTTGGGCGACGGGCGTGCCGTCGAGGGTCGTGGCGTAGCTCACCCCGTCGACGAGCGGCCACCCGGTGACCGGCAGCACCTCCGGGTGCCCGAACCAGACGACGCGCTGGTCGCTGGCCGCCGCGGCCTCGTCGAGGAACTCGAGCGCCTCGTGGTGGTCGGCGCGGGGCATGAGCCAGCGGCCCCCGACCGCACCGGCGACGACGGGCAGCGCCGCGAGGAGCAGCGCCACGCCCGCGGCGAGGCTGGCGAGCTGGCGCCAGGAGAACCCACGGCGACGGACGTCGAGGTCGAAGGCGGCGGCACCGAGGCCCGTGGCCAGCGCCATCCCGACCGCAGCCGGTGCGAGCAGCAGCTCCGCAGGCGGCAGGGCGACAGGGACCCACCCCATGCCGGCCGCCCAGAGGAGGCCCCACCCGACGAGCGCGACCGACCAGGCGCGCGCCGCCCACGCCAGGCGCCACCCGCGCCCGACGAGCAGCACGTAGGCCGCGGCGACGAGCACGGCGACGGTGAGCAACGAGGACCCGATCGGGCCGGTGTCGAAGCGCAGCAGCTGGGAGATCGGGACGTGCGGGACCTCGGCGTCGCGCCCGCCGACGAAGGTCGACCAGGCGGCGTCGGGCGACGCCAGCTCGAGCGCCCACGGGAGGTGGAGGGCGACGGCGACGACCCCGGCGCCGAGCGCGGTCACCCCCATGCGCAGCAGCCCGCGGAGGCGGCCGGCGACGAGGGATCCGGGCAGCGCGGCCACGACGAGGGCCAGCGGGAGCGCCGCCCAGATCGGGTCGACGGCGGCCGGGAGGGCGACGAGGACGCCGAGGACGAGGGTCTGGCGCCACAGCGGCGGCACGTCGACCCGCGGTCCCGCGGGCGGGTCCGGCGCCCCGAACGGGGCGTCGCCGGACGCCCGCAGCAGGCGGGCGAACACCCACGGCACGAGGCCGTAGGCCAGCAGTCCGCTCCAGGAGCCGGTGGCGAGCGAGTCGTAGCCGATCGGGATGGCGAGGTAGGCGAACAGCCCCGAGATCGACGCGCGCACCGAGTGCGCCGGCGCGAGAAGGCGCCACACTCCGAGGAGGCCGAGCGGCAGCATGCCGAGGACGAGGATCGTGCGCAGCAGCCCCGCGGCACCGAGCAGGAGCGCGTTGCCGGCCGCGAGGAGCAGGTACCCCGACGCAGCGAAGCCCTCCGAGCCCGTGCCGGCGCGCCGCCAGCTCGACCACCACTCGTCGAGGATCGGCCGGATCTGCTCCGGGAACGGCACCAGCTCGCCGATCGCGGGGATGGGTCGGGCGAGCAGGTGGCGGCTCCCCACCACGAGCACGAGGACCACGGCGAGCCACGCCACGAGGGCGCTGCGCCGTCCCGGGCCGGCGACGGTGTCGACGAGGCGCCGACCGATGGTGGCCGCCGACCCGAAGGGGTCCTCCCCGACCGCCAGCTGCCCGCGGAGGAACGCGGCGATGCGGGCGCTGCCGCCCACCTGGAGGGATCGGATCTCGGCGTCGGGGACCCGACGCACGGACTGGAGGGCGCGCCGACGCTGCCGGAGGCTGCCGAGGCGTCGGAGGTTCCAGGTCCAGGCGCTGGCGACGTCGCGAGCCTGTCCCGGCCGGCCCGTCACGAGGGCGAAGAGCACCTCCCCCAGGTGGACGACGAGCAGCTGCGGGACGATCCGCACGAGACTCAGCGGACGGTAGGCCCCGAGCATCGCTCGGAGGCGGTGGCGGAACTGGAGCCGGCGACGGTCGTCGACGGGCCGCCGCTCGCCGAGGGCCTCGAGGTGCCGCACCCGCGCCGCGGGGGCGACGAGCACGCGCCCGCCGGCCACGTGCGCCCTCCAGCACAGGTCGAGGTCGTCGCCGAACCAGGAGCCGTCGGGGTCGAAGCCGCCGATGGCGTCGAGCAGGTCGGCGCGCACCAGCGTGAAGCCGTCGGGGACGGTGAACACGTCGCGGACGGCGTCGTGCTGCTCCTGGTCGAGCTCGCCCCGCTCGACCGTCGGGACCGGGTAGCCGAACTTGTCGGCCCCCTCGCCGGCCGCGAGGAGGCGTGCGGGGTCGTCCCACCGGGTCATCTTCGGGCCGACCACGGCGGCGTTGGAGCGGAAGGCCTCCTCGACGAGGGCGCGCACGGCACCGGGGTCCGGCAGGACGTCGTCGTGGGCCAGGATCACGAGCGGCCCGACGTCGACCTGGGACCGGGCCGCGTCGATCGCCCGCCCGAAGCCCGGGTTCTCCTCGAGCCGCAGCGTGCGCGCCGTCGGAAGGGTCGCCGCCACGCGCGGTGCAACCGGCTCGTCGCTGGCGGCGTCGACCACCACGACGTCGAGCGCCGGGTACTCGAGCGCCGCCACGGCGCCGAGGACGTCGTCGAACCACGCCCCGGGCTCGTGCGCCACCATCAGGAGCGTCACGGGCGGCGCCGTCGGGGCACCCCCTCGGTCACGGGTGGGTGCCGCGGCGTCAGGGGGCGCGGGGCTCGCCCCCGGCTGGTCGTCCACGGCATCCACGATCGATCGAGGGTACCGCCTGCCGAGTGCCACACCCGTCATCCGTCCGTAACATTGGGCACGTGGACGACGACCAGCACGACGACGCCGAGCGCACCGCTCCGCCCCCTCCCCCGGATGCCGGGCCTCGGGCCGAGGAGGTCGTCGCCGACGCCCTCGAACGCCTCGGGCGCGGGGCCACGGAGGTCGCCGAGACGATGGTCGGCCTCGGGGTCCTCGGCGTCAACCGGCTGCAGTCGCTGCGCCGCGACCTGGCGGCGCGGGCCGAGCAGGCGCGGGAGCGCCAGCGTCCCGACGCGTGACCCTCCGGGTCGCCCTCGACGCCACGCCGTTGCTCGGCGCGCGCACCGGTGTCGGCGTCTTCACCCTCGAGGTGCTCCGCCACCTCCCCGCCACCGGTGTCGACGTCCTCGCCTACGCGACGAGCTGGCGCGGCCGCCACCTCCTCGGGACGACCGTGCCCCCGGGCGTGCGCGTCGCCCGTCGGCCGCAGGCCGCCCGCCCCCTCCGCGAGCTGTGGCGCCGCGGGGACCGGCCCCCGATCGAGTGGTGGACGGGCGCGATCGACGTCGTCCACGGCACGAACTTCGTCGTGCCCCCCACCCGCCGGGCCGCCCAGGTCGTGAGCATCCACGACCTCACCTTCCACCACCACCCCGAGATGTCCACGCGCCACACGCTCGAGTACCCGGGCCTCATCCGCTGGGCACTCGCACGCGGCGCGTGGGTGCACGCCGACACCCGGTTCGGCGCCGAGGAGATCGTCGACGTCTTCGGCGCCGACCCCGAGCGCGTCGTCACCGTCCCTCTCGGCGTCTCCCCCGTGCCCGAGGCCGAGGTCGCCGACGGCCGGGCCCTGGCCGGGGGCGACCGCTTCGTCCTCGCGGTGGGCACCGTCGAGCCGCGCAAGGACCTGCCCGGCCTCGTCGACGCCTTCGACGCCCTCGCCGCCGACGACCACGAGCTGCGGCTCGTGCTCGCCGGGCCGGACGGGTGGGCCGCCGACCAGCTGACGGCGCGGGTGGCGCGCTCGCCCCATCGCGCCCGCATCGTGCGCCTCGGGTGGGTCGACGACCTCCAGCGCGCCGCCCTCCTCCGGGCCGCCACCGTCCTCGCCTACCCGTCGCGCTACGAGGGGTTCGGCCTGCCGCCCCTCGAGGCGATGTCGGTCGGGACGCCCGTGGTCACCACCGCCGTCGGCCCGCTCCCCGAGGTGCTCGGCGACGCCGCGGCGTTCGTGCCCGCCGGTGACCCCGACGACCTGGCCGGGGCCATCGCGGTGCTCCTCGACGACGAGGACGAGCGGGCACGCCGGCGCGCCGCCGGCCTGGAGCGCGCCGCGTCGTACACGTGGGCGGCCTGCGCGGAGGGGCTCTCCGAGCTCTACCGCCGGGCCGCGTCGGCGCGGTGACCGCCGTCCCGGCCCGTCGTCAGGGCCCTCCTACACTCGGCGGAGTGCGCACCCCGGCCCCGCCCCGATGAAGGCCCTCGTCACCGGTTCGTCCGGCTTCGCGGGGACGTACCTCCGGGAGCACCTCGAGGCGCACGGCGACGAGGTCGCCGGGCTCGACCGCGCCGAGGGCACGGACCTGACCGACGCCGCGGCCGTGCACCGCCGGCTGGAGGAGGTGCGCCCCGAGGTCGTCTACCACCTCGGCGGCATCGCCGACGTGGGCGCCTCCTGGGAGGACCCGGTCGGCACCTTCACCGCCAACGCCACCGGCACCCTCCACCTCCTCGAAGCGGCGCGGGCCACCGGCGTGCGGCGCGTGCTCGTCATCGGCTCGGCCGAGGTGTACGGCATCGTGCCCGAGGACCGCATGCCCCTGACGGAGGCCGATCCCCTCCGCCCGGTGTCGCCCTACGGCGTCAGCAAGGTCGCCGCCGAGCACCTGGCCCTCCAGGCCTGGGACGGCCACGGCCTCGAGACGGTGCGCGTGCGTGCTTTCAACCACCTGGGCCCGGGCCAGTCCGAGCGGTTCGTGGCCGGCGCGATCGCCCACCGCATCGCCCGGGCCGAGCGCGAGGGCAGCGACGAGATCGAGGTCGGGAACCTCACGCCGCGACGGGACTTCACCGACGTGCGCGACGTCGCCCGCGCCTACCGCCTCCTCATGACCAGGGCGCCCGCCGGCGAGGTCTACAACGTGTGCTCGGGTCGGGACGTCGCGATCTCCGACCTGGCCGAGACCCTCGTCGGGTTGGCCGACCGGCCGCTGCGCCTTGCCGTCGACCCCGCGCTCCAGCGGGTGGTCGACCTGCCGGTGTCGCGCGGCGACCGCTCCAAGATCCGGGCCGACACGGGTTGGGAGCCCACGATCCCGCTCGAGGAGACCCTCGGCGACCTCCTCGACGTGGTGCGCGCCACCGTCGCCGCGCCCTGACCCGCTGCTCTCAGGCCGACGCCGAGCCGACCTCCCGCAGGCGGCGGGACACCGCGGCACGGGCACGGTCGAGCGCCGCACGCTCGTCGACCACGCCGCGCACGCCGAGGTCGTCGAGCTCGGCGAGGATCGTGGTGAGCGCGTCGGCGCGGGAGGCCGGCGGGAGGGCGTCCACCCAGCGCAGCTCGAGGTCGAGGGCGAGCAGGCGCGCGGCCACCTCGGTGTGGCGAGGGGCGACCGCAGGGAGCCGGTCGACCTTGGCCGGCGGGTAGTCGGTGCCCGCGACCAGGTCGTGGGGCTCGATGCCGAACAGGCCGGCGAGGAGCACGACGGTGCGCTCGCTCGGGTGCGACAGGCCGGTCTCCAGGTGGCTCACGGCGTTGCGGGAGAGGCCGAGGCGCTCGGCGACGGACTGCTGGGTGTGCCCGCGCGCCACCCGGAGGCGCGCCAGGCGACGCCCGAGCGGCTCGTCGAGGAATCTGGACATCGTGGGAACCCACTTGGCAGACGGACGGCGATGGAGAGCGTAGACATGCGGACATGACGACCCGCGCGCTCATCACCGGCATCACCGGCCAGGACGGCTCCTACCTGGCGGAGCTCCTGCTCGACAAGGGCTACGAGGTGGTCGGCATGGTCCGGCGGTCGAGCACCGTGAACTTCGAGCGCATCGCGCACATCCAGGACCAGGTCACGACCGTGCCCGGCGACCTGCTCGACGAGGTCTCGCTCATCAACATCCTGCGGGAGCACCGCCCCCACGAGGTCTACAACCTCGCCGCCCAGTCGTTCGTGCAGACGTCCTTCGGCCAGCCCGTCCTGACCGGGGAGATCACCGGCCTCGGCGTGACCCGGCTGCTCGACGCCATCCGCATCGTCGATCCCGAGATCCGCTTCTACCAGGCGAGCACGAGCGAGATGTTCGGGAAGGTCCAGGAGGTCCCCCAGAAGGAGTCGACGCCCTTCTACCCGCGCAGCCCCTACGGGGTGGCCAAGCTGTACGGGCACTGGATCACGATCAACTACCGGGAGAGCTACCAGATCCACGCCAGCTCGGGGATCCTGTTCAACCACGAGAGCCCCAGGCGCGGCCTGGAGTTCGTCACCCGGAAGATCACCCACGCCGTGGCCCAGATCAAGCTCGGCCAGCTCGACACCCTGGCGCTCGGCAACCTCGACGCCCAGCGGGACTGGGGCTACGCCGGCGACTACGTCGAGGCGATGTGGCTGATGCTCCAGCAGGAGGAGCCGGACGACTACGTCATCTCGACCGGCCGCACCCACTCGGTCCGGGAGTTCTGCGAGGTGGCGTTCGGCCACGTCGGCCTGGACTACGAGCAGTACGTCACCGTCGACGAGCGCTTCATGCGCCCCGCCGAGGTCGACCTGCTGATCGGCGACCCGACCAAGGCGCGCGAGAAGCTCGGCTGGATCCCCGGGACGAGCTTCGAGGACCTGGTCACCACCATGGTCGACGCCGACATCGACCTGCTGTCCGGCAAGCTCCGCGAGATCTCGTGAACGTCACGGTCCTGGCGGGCGGTGTGGGTGCGGCCCGCTTCCTGCGAGGGCTCGTCCAGGTCGTCGACCCGACGTCGATCACCGTCGTCGCCAACACCGGCGACGACGTCGTGCTCCACGGGCTCCACATCAGCCCGGACCTCGACACCATCACCTACACGCTGGCCGGCGCGATCGACCCCGAGCGAGGCTGGGGCCTCGCCGGCGAGACGTGGCAGGCGATGGACGGGCTCCGGCGCTACGGCGGCATCGACTGGTTCAACCTCGGCGACCGCGACCTGGCGACGCACCTCCACCGCACCCAGCGGCTGCGCGACGGCGCCGGCCTGGCCGAGGTGACGGGGGAGATCGCCCGGGCGTGGGGGCTCACCCTGCGGCTGCTGCCGGTCACCGAGGACGAGCTGCGCACCATGGTCACCGTGGTCGACGAGGGCGAGATCGGGTTCCAGGAGTACTTCGTCCGGCGGCGGCACGACGTCGAGGTGACGGCCGTCCGCGTCGCCGGCGCGTCGTCGGCCCGGCCGGCCCCGGGCGTGCTCGACGCCATCGGGTCCGCCGATGTCGTCGTCGTCGCTCCCTCGAACCCCCTCGTGTCGATCGGGCCGCTGCTCGCGGTTCCCGGCGTGCGCGAGGCGATCGAGGCGGTGCGAGGGCGGACGGTCGCGATCTCCCCCATCGTGGGCGGCGCGGCGTTGAAGGGCCCCGCCGACCGCATGCTCCGCGAGCTCGGCCACGACGCCTCCGCCACCGGCGTGGCGCGCCTCTACAAGGACCTGGCGGCGGTGCTCGTCGTCGACGAGCGCGACCGCGACCTCCAGGCGGCGGTCGAGGCCGAGGGGGTGCGCGCCGTGGTGACCGACACCGTCATGTCCGATCCCGAGGTGTCCGCCCGGCTGGCCCGCACCGTCCTCGACGCCGTGCAGGTCGGACGATGAGCCGCCTCGAGGTGTTCGGCATCGAGGGCGTCCCGGAGGTCCGTCCCGGCGACGACCTCGCGGGGATGATCGCGGCCGCGGCTGCGGCCGACCCGACGACGGCGCTCGCCGACGGCGACGTCGTCGTCGTCACCCAGAAGGTGGTCTCGAAGGCCGAGGGGATGCTCGTCGCCGTCGACCCGTCCGATCCGCTCTCCCACAAGCCGCTCGTCGAGCAGGAGTCGGTGCGGGTCCTGCGTCGACGAGGCGACCTCGTCATCAGCGAGACCAAGCACGGCTTCATCTGCGCCAACGCCGGGATCGACCTGTCGAACATCGACGTCGGCTACGCCGCGCTCCTGCCCGAGGACTCCGACCGCTCGGCCCGGCGGCTGCGCGACGGCATCCGCGCTCGCGCCGGCGTCGAGGTGGCCGTGGTCGTCTCCGACACGTTCGGACGGGTCTGGCGTCGCGGCCTCACCGACGTGGCGATCGGCTGCGCGGGCATCAGAGGGATCGTCGACCTCCGGGGCACCGAGGACTCGCGCGGACGCGTGCTCCAGGTGACCGAGGTGTGCGTCGTCGACGAGATCGCCGGTGCCGCCGACATGGTGATGGGCAAGGCCACCGGCATCGCAGCGGCCGTCGTGAGGGGGATCGACCCCAAGTGGCTCGGTGACGGCAACGTCCACGACGAGATCGTCCGCCACCCCACCGAGGACCTCTTCCGGTAGGGACCGTCCATCCCGGGCCGCTCCCGCCATCCCGACTACATTTCGGCGCCGTCCGCCGAGAGAGGGCTGTTGCATGACCGACGTTCGAGGTGACGCGACCCGTCGCAGCTACCTCCCCGAGATCCTGCTCGTGAGCTTCGCCGCGCTCCTGATGGAGATCGCCTACACGCGGGTCATCTCGTTCAAGCTCTTCTACTACTACACGTACCTGATCATCGGGCTGGCCCTGCTCGGCACCGGGTGCGGCGGTGTGCTGATGGCCGTGTCGGGTCGGCTGCGCCGGGCCGAGACCGGCGCGATCGTCATGTGGAGCGCCCTCGTGGGCGCGGTGTCGGTGCTGGTCGGCTACGTGACCGTGGCCCTCACGCCGATCGACACCCTCGCCATCTGGGAGTACGAGGCGGGACCGACGCTGCTGAACGTGGCGCGCCTGCTGCTCATCTGCCTGGCCCTGTTCGCGGCGTTCCTCCCGATCGGCGTGGTGATCGCCCTCCTGCTCTCCCGCGGGTCCGACGAGGTCGGGCGGCTGTACTTCGCCGACCTGGTCGGTGCCGGCCTCGCCTGTGCCATCGTCGTCTTCCTGCTCAACTGGGCCGGCCCGGTCACGGCGATCATGCTGGCGGGACTGGTGCTGGCGGTCGTGGCCCTGCGGCTCGCCATCGGCGAGCGCTCCCGGCTCCGTCCCGCCGCGGCAGGGCTGGTCGTGGTGCTCGGCGCCGCCGCCGTGTTCCCCGGCGTCCTGCCCGAGCCCCGCACCGACTCCACCAAGCCGTACGTCAACGAGGGGTCCGTCTTCTCGGCGTGGAGCGCGCTGTTCCGGGTCGACGTGAGCGACCCGTTCGGCGACTTCCGCTGGCTCTACCACGACGGCCTCGTCGGCTCGGCGATCCACGAGTTCGACGGCGACCTCACGACCCTCACCCGCTACGACAGCGACGAGCGGTCGCTGCCGTTCGCCGCCATGGAGGCGTCGCCCGACGACGTCCTCATCGTCGGCGCCGCCGGCGGCAACGAGATCCTGGCGTCGCTGTACTTCGGCTCGCGGCACATCGACGCCGTCGAGCTGAACCCGGTCACCTACGACCTCGTCACCGACCGCTTCGCCGACTACGTCGGCAACATCGCCGACCACGAGAGCGTCAACTACGTGCAGGGCGAGGGCCGCTCCTACCTGGCACGGAGCGACAAGGACTACGACCTCATCTGGTTCCCCGCCCCCGACAGCTACTCGGCCAACGCCTCGAGCGTCGGGGCCTTCGTCCTGTCGGAGAGCTACCTCTACACGCAGGAGGCGATCGAGGAGAGCCTCTCGCACCTGACCCCGGACGGGCTCATCGCCTGGCACTACGGCGAGTTCGACTTCGACGAGGCCCCGAACCGCACCGCCCGGTACATCGCGACGGCCCGGGAGGCGCTGGCAGAGGTCGGTGTCGACGACCCGACCGACCACTTCGTGGTCACGACCGCACCCACCGTGTTCGGCGGGGCCTCCCTGTCGACGGTGCTCATCAAGGCCACGCCGTTCACCGACGAGGAGATCGACCGGGTCGTCGAGGGGCTCGACGCCATCGACGGTGGTGCCCTGCGCTACGCACCCGGGCGGACGGTCGACCCCAACCCGATCGACGAGATGCTGACGACCCCGGAGGCCGAGCTCGAGGCGTGGTTCGACGGCCGCAGCTCCGACGTGCGCCCCATCACCGACGACGGGCCGTTCTTCTGGCACTTCCACGGCTTCGGTGACGTCGTCGAGGACATGGGCGAGCCCATCACCCGGGAGGACAAGGAGAACGCCGTCGGCGAGCGCGTGTTGCTCCTGCTGCTGGTCGTCGCCGTCGTGCTGGCGAGCGTGTTCCTGCTCCTGCCGTTCCTCACGATCCGCCAGACGTGGCGCGCCCTGCCCCGCAAGGCCTCGTCCGCCGCGTACTTCGCCTGCCTCGGCCTGGGCTTCATCTTCTTCGAGATCGTCCTGATCCAGCGCCTCACGCTGTACCTCGGCTACCCGACCTACTCGCTGACGGTCACCCTGGCGTCGATCCTCGTGTTCACCGGCGTCGGCGCCTACCTGAGCGGTCGCATCGAGCCGGTGCGCGAGCGCGTCGTCCCGGTCCTGCTCGCCGCGATCGTGCTGCTCACCGCGTTCTTCCAGTTCGGGCTCGGCCCGCTGACCGACGGCACGCTCGACTGGCCGCTCGCCGCCCGTCTGGGCCTGGTGTTCGTCCTGCTCGCGCCGCTCGGCATGTGCCTCGGCATGTTCATGCCGCTCGGCATCGGGGCCGTGGCCCGGCTCACCAACCACTCGAACGAGTACGTCGCCTGGGGCTGGGCGGTCAACGGCTTCGCCTCGGTCATCGGCTCGGTGCTCAGCACCATCCTCGGCATGGTCTTCGGGTTCCGCATCGTCATGTTCATCTCGCTCGGCGTCTACTGCATCGCCCTCGCCGTGCTGTACAGCCTCCTGCGACCGGAGCCCGATCCGGCGCTCGGCTCGGACGACCCCGACGAGCCGCTGGCGGACGAGCTGGAGCCGGTGGGGGTCGGGTAGCCGCTCCGAGCACGGGCCCGGCCACACTGGCGTCGTGGTCACCGTCCGCCCCGCCACCGCCGACGACGGGGCGCTGATCGCCCGCATGCTCGTGCTGGCGGCCGACTGGCGCCCCGGCGCTCCGGCCCGAGACGTCGCCGCCGTGCTGGCCGATCCGGCGCTCGCCCACTACGTGGAGGGGTGGCCCCGACCGGACGACGTGGGCGTGGTGGCCGAGGACGACGACGGCACCGCCGTCGGCGCGGCGTGGTGCCGCGCCTTCCGCGCCGACGACCCTGGCTACGGGTTCGTCGGCACCGACGTGCCCGAGCTGGCCGTCGCCGTCGTCCCGGGCCGCCGGGGCGCAAGGATCGGCCGGGCTCTCGTCACCGCTCTCCTCGCGGCCGCCGCGTCACGTGGCGTCGAGCGCCTCTCGCTGAGCGTCGAGCACGACAACCCTGCAGCGCGCCTCTACGCATCCCTGGGCTTCGAGGTGGTCGGCGACGCGGACGGGGCGTGGACCATGGTGGCCTCGACCGGCCCCTGGCTCACGCCCCCTGTGCCGCCACCGTGAGCCGGACGCCCTCCTCGAGCGAGGTCCAGGGCGACCAACCGAGGTGGATGCGGGCCCTGCCGATGTCGAGGGCGAGGCGGTCCGGTTGCCCGACGCGCGGGCGCGGACGGCGGCGGCGTGGCGCCCGTCCCGTGGCCGACGCGACCGCGTCGCGCAGCTCGGCGGTCGTGGTCTCTCGCCCGCTGCCGACGTTGACGACCAGACCGCTCCCGCGGGTGGCGGCGCGGACGAACGCGTCGACCGCGTCGTCGACGAAGACGAGGTCGGTGCTCGACGGCACCGCGACGTCGTCCCCGGCGATCTCGGCGGCGACCGGACCGGACCGCGCCCGGGGGCCGTACACGTGGGACAGGGCCAGCGCGGTGAACTCGAGCTCGTGCAGCTCGCGGTACGCCGTGAGGTACGCGACGAGCGACGTGGCGGCCACGCCGTGCGGATCGACGGGCTGCTGGGGGTGCGACTCGCGGATCGGCAGCTCGGACGGCTCCGGCGGCCGGTAGATCGCTGCGGTCGAGGCGACGACCACCTTCTGGGCGCCCGCCGCGCGGGCCGCCTCGACGAGGCGGACGCCGCCGACCACGGTGACCTCCGCGTCCTCGACGACGGTGGCGCCGTCACGGGTGGCGAGGTGGAAGACGACGGTGGGCGCGACCCGGGCGACGAGGTCGCCGAGCGACGGGTCCCTGACGTCGAGCTGGTGGATGTGCAGGCGGCCCGTCCGGGCCGCACGCGCGTCGGCGAGGTTGGCCAGGGAGCCGGTCGACAGGTCGTCGACGACGTCGACCTCGTGGCCCTCGGCGAGGAGGCGGTCGACGAGCGTCGAGCCGATGAAGCCCGCGCCGCCGGTGACGAGCGCCCTCACTCCGCCTCGGCGGGCACCCGGGCGTCGCTCAGGGTGGCCCCGGCGGCGACCTCGACGTCCTCCCCGAGGACGCTGACGTCGACGACCTGCGCGCCCTCGCCGACGACGGCGCGCGTGCCGACGATCGAGCGGCGCACGACGGCACCGGCACCGATCGTCGCACCGGGCAGGACGAGCGCGTCCTCGACGACCGCGCCGGCCGCGACCGAGGCGCCCGGACCGATCCAAGAGCGCCGAACGCTGGCGCCCGGATCGACCTCGGCACCGGCGGCGACCGCGGGCTCCGAGCCCGCCGAGCCGTCCAGGAACGAGAGGCTGGCGTCGATGTAGGCGGTCGGCGTGCCGGCGTCGACCCAGCGGCCCTCGCGCTCGAGCGCGAAGAGCCGCCCGTCGGCGACCATCGCCGGGAACACCTCGCGCTCGATCGAGACCTTGCGCCCGACGGCGATGCGGTCGAGCACCGATGGTTCGAGCACGTAGGTCCCGGCGTTGATCCAGTTGCTCGGGGCCTCGTCGGCTGGCGGCTTCTCGATGAAGGCGGTGACCCGACCGTCGCCGTCGATCGGCACCACGCCGTAGCGGGACGGGTCGTCGACGGGCGTGAGGGCGATCGTGCCCTCGGCCCCGGTGCTGCGGTGGAACGACACGAGCTCGGTGACGTCGAGGTCGGTGAGGACGTCGCCGTTCACGACGACGAACGTCTCGTCGATGCTGGCCTCCCGGGCCGCGAACCCGACGGCGCCGCCGGTGTCGAGGGGCTCCGGCTCGACCGCGTACACCAGCTCGACCCCGTGGCAGCGGCCGTCGGGGAAGGCGTCGCGGAAGACGTCGGGCCGGTAGCCGAGGGCGAGGACCGCGCGATCGACGCCGTGCTGGGCCAGGTGGGCGATCACCCGCTCGATCATCGTGGGTCCGGCGACCGGCAGCATCTGCTTCGGCGTCGTGAGCGTCAGCGGCCGCAGCCGGGTGCCGAAGCCTCCGACCAGGATGACGGCGTTCATCGGGCGTCCAGACCTGTCGACATAGGGCCGCCACCCTACTCCGGGCCGGTCGCGCCACCCGCGGGCGCGAGCCCCAGTGCCCGGCGCTGCACCGCCAGCGTGGAGGCGAGGTTCCGCTCGGGCGAGAACGAGGCCGCGACGGCACGACCGCGCCGGCCGAGGGCGTCACGCTCGGCGGGGTCCGACAGCAAGCGGTCGAGCGCCGCGGCCCACGCCCCCACGTCGCCCGGCGCGGCGAGGACGCCGCCGTCGCCGACCACCTCGGGCAGCGCCGTGGCGTCCGCCGCGACCAGCGCACGGCCCCGGGCCATCGCCTCGAGCGCCGGGATCCCGAACCCCTCGTAGCGGGACGGGACGGCCACGACCGCGGCGGCGTCGATCAAGCCCACGACGTCGGCGCGCGGCACACGACCGAGCCGGCGGATGCGCGCCGCCGATCCCGAGGCGGCGATCGCCGCCCGGACGTCCTCCTCGGCGCCGGCCTCGCCGCCGGGCAGGACCAGTTCGGCGTCGGGGTGGCGGGCGGCCACCGCGGCGAACGCCCGGACCAGGGTGACGTGGTCCTTGTGGGGATAGGTGATCGCCGGGTACACGACCAGGGGGCCGGCGAGCCCGTAGCGCTCGCGGAGGGCGTCCTCCGGCGTGCCCTCGTCCATGGGGGGCATGCCGTGCGGCACGCTCACCACCCGCTCGGGCGACACGCCGAAGCGGTCGATCACGGTGCCCCGCACCCACTCGCTCGGCGTGACGACGAGCCGGGCCCGTCGCACCGCCCGAGGCACGGCGAGCGACAGCCACGCACGCTTCGCGGGGTGGAAGCGCTCGGGGTGGTCGAACGGCTGCAGGTCGTGGATCGAGAGCAGGGCCGGCGGCCCGCCGACGAGCGGCATCGTCCCGCCCATGTGGTGGACGAGGGCCACCCCGTCGCGTCGGGCCTGCAGTTCGAGCCAGGTCTGCTCGGCGAGCACCCGCGCGCCCTTCACCCGGCCCGACAGAGGGAGGACGCGGTGCTCCACGGCCGCCACGACCTCCGGGTAGGCGTCGACGAGGGGCTGCAGCACGTAGAGGACGTGGTCGAGGTCGTCGGGAGTGGCCGACGCGAGTGCCTCGAGGAACGTGGTCGTGGATGTCTCCGAGCCCCCAACCACGCCGGGGACGAGCCACAGGAGGTTCACGCCGACCCTGGCGCTCACCCCGCAGCGTCCCGGTACGCGTCCACGACCAGCTCCGCCGTGCGCGCCCACGTGTACTGCTGGGACCGACGGCGGCCGGCCTCCCCGAGGGACCGCGCGACGTCCTCGTCGGTCAGCACCTCGACGAGTGCCGCGGCGATGGCCGCCGGGTCCCGGGGCGGGACGGCCAGCCCGGCGCCGCCCTCGACCAGCTCCTCGGTGGCGGTGCCTGCCGACGTGACCACCGGGGTCCCCTGCACCATCGCCTCGAGGACCGGCAGGCCGAACCCCTCGAGGAGCGACGGGTAGCAGAAGGCGTCGGCGCCGGCGTGGAGGGCGCGCAGGTCGTCGGTGGGCACGAAGCCGAGCGTCCGGCAGCGATCGCCGAGGGCGGCCACGCGTGGTGCCAGGTCCTCGCCCCACCCGGGAGGGCCGACGAGGGCGAGGGTGACGTCGGCGAGCTCCGGCGTGCTCGTGACCCGGCGGAACGCGTCGAGCAGTCCGCGCAGGTTCTTCCGAGGCTCGATGGTGCCCACGAACAGCACGTAGCGGCCGGTGAGGCCGTACGACTGCCGGACGCGTGCGACCTCGTCGGCGGTGGCCTCCTCGGCGGCGACGCCGAGCGGGACCAGCCGCAGCCGCTCGGAGGGGAAGCCCTGCACGCGGCAGTCGTCGAGCGTGGCACGGCTGGAGCACAGCACCAGGTCGGCGCGCGCTGCTGTCAGCTCGATGGCCTTGCGCATGAAGCTCACACCCCGGCGGGTGAACTGGTCGGGGTCGTGGAGCACCGCGAGGTCGTGCACGGTGACGACCAGCGGGGCGGTGCGAGGCGGGACGGCGACGCCGGTGGCGTGGACCACGTCGACAGGACCGGTGGCCCGCTCGACCGGCGGTCGCCCCAGGTGGTGCCACGACTCGTACAGCGCGAGCCGCGGCAGCGGGAGCTGGCGCACCTCGATCGGCGGCACCCAGGCCTCCTCGGGCCCCTCGCGGTGCCGAGCCGACACGCCGACCTGGTCGACGTCGCCACGCGCTGCGACGGCGCGGACCTGCTCGATCGCCGCCCGAGCGGTTCCGCCCGGCACGCGGTGCCAGCACTGCTCCAGGGTCACGGCCACCCTCATCGCCGGCGAGTCTCGCACGGACCCCCGATCCGGCGCGACCGGGGGGCCTGGGTAGGCTCGCCAGCCATGCGTGTCCTGGTCACCGGCAGTGCCGGTCTCATCGGCTCCGAGGCGGTCGAGTACTTCGACGAGATAGGCATGGAGGTCGTCGGGGTCGACAACAACATGCGGGCCGACTTCTTCGGTCCCCGGGGCGACACGACCTGGAACCGCGACCGCCTCCTCGCCCGCTGCGAGCGCTACTCCCACCACGACCTCGACATCCGCGACCGGGCCGCGGTCGACCAGCTCGTCGCCCACGTCCGACCCGACCTCGTCGTCCACGCTGCCGCGCAGCCGAGCCACGACCTCGCGGCCTCCCGGCCCTTCGACGACTTCGACGTCAACGCCGGCGGCACGCTCGCGCTGCTCGAGGCGTGCCGCCAGCACGTGCCGGACGCCGTGTTCGTGTTCGTCAGCACCAACAAGGTCTACGGCGACAACCCCAACCGCCTGCCGATCGTCGAGCTCGACACCCGCTACGACTTCGCGCCCGACGCCGACGTCGCCGGGCTCACCTCCGAGGGCATCACCGAGGAGCTGTCGATGGACGGCGCGACCCACTCGGTCTTCGGCGCGTCGAAGGTCGCGGCCGACGTGATGGTCCAGGAGTACGGCAAGTACTTCGGGCTGCGCACCGGCGTGTTCCGCGGCGGGTGCCTCACCGGCCCGCACCACTCCGGGGTCGAGCTGCACGGGTTCCTCAGCTACCTCGTCGCCCAGGCCGTCGACGAGGGGCCCTACACGATGATCGGCTACAAGGGGAAGCAGGTCCGCGACCAGATCCACTCGCGGGACGTCATCAGCGCCTTCTGGGCCTTCGCCCAGGACCCGCGGCCGGGCGAGGCCTACAACCTCGGCGGCGGCCGGGCCAACGCCGCCAGCAACCTCGAGTGCGTCGAGATGATCGCCGAGCGCTGCGGTCGTCGACCCCAGCTGAGCTTCGACGACACCCCGAGGGTCGGCGACCACATCTGCTACTACACCGACATGTCGAAGTTCCGGGCCGACTACCCGGGCTGGGTGCAGGAGCACGACCTCGGCCGCATCGTCGACGAGATGGTCGACGCCGCGCTCGCCCGCCGGGCCTGAGCCCGTGCGCGTCACGATCGTCAACCAGTTCTTCCCGCCCGACCTGTCGCCGACTGCTCACCTGGCCGCCTCGCTGGCCCGGCACCGTGCGTCACGGGGCGACGAGGTCACGGTGGTCACGAGCACCGGGGGCTACGTCGCCGACCCGGCGGCCGGCACCCCGCACCGCTCCGGGTCGACCGTCGAGGACGGGCTCCGCATCATCCGGCTGCCCACGCCAGGCGGAGGCAAGTCCAGCCTCGTCACCCGCCTGGCCGGCTACGCCGCGCTGACCGTCGGCGCGTGGGTCCGCACCGCAACGCTCCCCCGCCAGGATGTCGTCGTGTGCATGACCACGCCGCCGTACATCGTCCTCGCCGGTCTCCTGCACAAGGCGCTGCACCGCCGGACCCGGGTCGTGCTGTGGAGCATGGACGTCTACCCCGACACCGCCGAGCGCTTCGACAAGCTCGACCCGTCCGGCCCGCTCAGTCGGGCCCTTCGGGCGGTGAACCGCTGGCTGTACCCACGCCTCGACCACCTCGTCGTGCTCGACAGCGCGATGGCCGACGTGCTCGTCAGCCAGTACGCCGCGGAGGACCCACCGCCGACCACGGTCGTCCCCAATTGGGAGCCGGCCGAGCTCTTCCCCGCGGGTGCGGTCGTCGAGCCGTGGGCGGGCTACGACGACGCGCAGCTGGCGGGCCGGTTCGTCGTCGCCTACCTCGGCAACACCGGGACCGGTCACCGCTTCGACGCCGTGGTCGAGGCCGCCGGTCGCCTCGACGGGAGCGAGGTGGCGTTCCTCTTCGTCGGTGGCGGTGTCCGGTGGGGCGAGCTCGACAGCGCCCGCCACGCCCTGGCGCGGAGCGCCGCCGCGCCGATCGTGCTGCACGGCTACGTCGACAAGGCCGAGACCCCCGGGATCCTCGCCGGCGCGGGTGCCGCCCTCATCACGCTCGATGACCGGGCACGGGGACTGATGAGTCCGTCGAAGCTGCACTCGAGCCTCGCCGCGGGCGTGCCGATCCTCTACGTCGGACCGGAGGGCACGAACGTGGACGACGCCATCCGCCGCCACGGGTGCGGCGTGTCGATCCGCAACGGCGACGTCGACGGGCTGGTCGCGGCGATCGAGCGGCTGCGCACCGACGACGACCACCGCGCCGAGCTGTCGGCGGCCGCCCGACGGGCGTTCGAGGCCGACCACTCGGACGCGTCGGCCCTCCCCCGCTTCGACGCCGTCATCGACGGCTGAGGCACCTCAGACGCCGAGGCGGCGGGCGAAGACCTCGGCGGTGCGGGCGAGGCCCTCGCGCAGCTCGATCGTCGGCTCCCAGCCGAGGACCTCACGGGCGAGGGTGATGTCGGGACGTCGCTGCGCCGGGTCGTCGACCGGGAGCGGCTCGAACACGATCTCGACCTCGGCGTTCACGACCTCCTTCACCACTTCGGCCAGCTCGAGCATCGTGAACTCGTTCGGGTTCCCGATGTTCATCGGACCGACGTGGTCGGAGTCGAGCAGGCGGAGGATGCCCTCGACCTCGTCGTCGACGAAGCAGAACGACCGGGTCTGGGTGCCCTCGCCGTAGATGGTGAGCGGGCGACCCTGGAGCGCCTGCACGAGGAAGTTCGACACCACGCGACCGTCCTCGAGCCGCATCGCCGGCCCGTAGGTGTTGAAGATGCGCACGATGCGCACGTCGACGCCGTGGAAGCGGTGGTACGCCATCGTCATCGCCTCGGCGAACCGCTTGGCCTCGTCGTAGACGCCACGCGGGCCGATCGGGTTGACGTTGCCCCAGTAGGTCTCCGGCTGCGGGTGGACCAGCGGGTCGCCGTAGACCTCGCTCGTCGAGGCGAGGAAGAAGCGCGCGCCCTTGGCCCGGGCGAGACCGAGCGTGTTGTGCGACCCGAGCCCGCCGACCTTCATGATCTGGATGGGCAGCTCGGCGAAGTCCTTCGGTGAGGCGGGGCTCGCGAGGTGCATCACCCGATCGACGGGCCCGTCGATCTCGAAGGGCGTGCTGACGTCGTGGCGGACGAACTCGATCTCCCCCGCGTCGACCCAGGCGGAGATGTTGTCCCACGAGCCGGTGATCAGGTTGTCGACGCAGACGACCTCGTCGCCGCGCTCGAGCAGCCGGCCGATGAGCGTGGAGCCGATGAGGCCGGCACCGCCGGTGACGACGACGCGGGCCATCAGCTGCGGCCGATCCCGTCGTAGGTGAAGCCGCGTCGCTTCAGGGCCGAGCGGTCGAGGAGGTTGCGGCCGTCGAGGATGCAGGGCGACGCCATCGCCTCGTGCACCTTGTCGAAGTCGAGCCACTTGAACTCGTCCCACTCGGTGAGGACGGCGAGCACGTCGGCACCGTCGCACGCCGCGTAGGCGTCGCCCGCCAGCTCGACGCCGGCGGGTGCGACCTCCACGGCCGGGTCGTAGCCGATGACCCGGGCACCCCGCTCGCGCAGGCGGCCGATGATCTCGAGCGACGGCGACTCGCGCAGGTCGTCGGTGCGGGCCTTGAACGTGAGCCCCCACACGGCGACCGTCTTTCCCTCGAGGCTGCCGCCGGCCAGGCGGGCGATCTTGTCGGCCACCCGGTCGAACTGCTCCTCGTTGACGTCGAGGACGCCCTTCAGGAAGAAGAAGTCGTAGCCCGCGTCCTCGGCGATGCGCGCCAGCGCCCGGGTGTCCTTCGGGAAGCAGCTACCACCCCAGCCCGGCCCCGGCTGGAGGAACTCCTGACCGATCCGCTTGTCGTAGCCGATCCCGAGCATGACGTCGTTGACGTCGGCGCCCACGGCTTCGCAGATGGCGGCCACGGCGTTGACGAACGACAGCTTGGTGGCGAGGAAGGCGTTGGCCGCGTACTTGATCGTCTCGGCCGACGCCGGGTCGGTGACCATGATCGGCGCCGGGATGCCGACGTACAGCCCGGCGACGCGGATGGCCGCGGCCTGGCTGTCGGCACCGATCACCACGCGGTCGGGCTTCAGGAAGTCGCTGACCGCGGACCCCTCCCGCAGGAACTCGGGGTTCGACACGACGTGCACGTCGCTGCGGCCCAGGGCCCGCTCGACGACGCGGGTCGAGCCGACCGGCACCGTCGACTTGTTGATGACGACGGCGTCAGGCTGGAGCACCGGCCCGATCTCGGCGGCCGCGGCCTCGATGTAGGACAGGTCGGCCGAGCCGTCCTCGCCCTGGGGCGTGGGGACGCAGAGGTAGACGAACTCGGCCTGCTCGGCGGCGGTGGCGGCGCCGAGCACGAAGCTCAGCCGCTCGGCGGTGATGCTCTCGTGCACGAGGCGGTCGAGCCCGTCCTCGAGGATCGGGATCTCGCCGCGCCGCAGGCTCTCGACCTTCTGCTCGTCGATGTCGGCGCAGATGACGTTGTGGCCGAGCGACGCGAAGCACGCGCCGGTGGTGAGGCCGACGTAGCCGGTGCCGATGACGGCGATGGTGCTCGTCACGAGGTCCTCGCTTTCTGAGGGGCGGCGCCGTGCGCATCAACAGGCACGGGGCGCCTCGGGGGTGGAGTCGGGTGCAGGCTCGGACGCCTCGGGCTCGTCGTCGCCGGCGGGATCGGTCGGGTTCGTCGGGCTCGTCGGGGGATCGGACGTCGTCGGGGACGAGGCCGGCGCAGGATCACGCGGTTCGGCGAGCACCCCGGTGTAGTCGCTCCCCGTCGCCAGCTCCACCGGCGCGAGGCGCAGGTCGGGGTCCTCGACGAGGACCGGCGCCGTCGCCAGGTGGCGGGCGAGCAGCTCGGCACCGGCACGCTGGCCCGGCGCGTAGCGGACCTCGGTGCGCACGAGGTCGGTCGGTGAGTTGTCGGTGGAGCGCACGGAGAAGCCGACGAGGCGGAGGTCGTCGGCGACCTCACCCGCCTGGTTGCGCAGGCCGGTGCCGTTGACGACGCGGACCCACACCGACTCTGGCGTGGGATCGAGCCCCTCGGTGCCCTGGAACAGGGCGAGGATCGGCTGGGCCTCACCCATCCGCAGCACCTCTGCGAGCTGACCGCCCTTCATCTCCGGGTCGGTGAGGCCCTGGAGCGTGTACCCGCCGAGGCTCTCCGGGCTGAACATGCGGAACGCGTTCGCGATGTCGAGGATCATGCCCGTCGTCAGCCCCTCGTCGAAGATGACGGCGCCCGACACGGCGTTGACGAGCGCGTTGGCGGTGGCGGGGTTGCGGATGCCCTGGTCGATCGCCTGGGAGAGCGCGAGCCGCATGAAGTCCTGCTGGCGGCGCATCCGGCCCCAGTCGGCCGTTGGGTCCTGCTCCCACCGCCCGTCGACGTAGACCTCGAAGTAGCGCGACCGGGCGAAGGCGAGGGCCTGGTCGGGGTCGAGGCTGACGCAGCCGGCCTCGGGGACGTCGAGGTGGCTGCGACGATCCCTGGCCGGGTGGGGGAAGTAGACCTCGACGTCGCCGATGGCGGCCACGACGTCGCGGAAGCCGGCGAAGTCGACCTGCACGAAGTGGTTGATGGGGATGCCCAGGTACTCGTCGATCGTCTCGATGAGCGCGGGCGCCCCGCCCTCGAGGTAGGTCGCGTTGATCTTGCTGCTGCGAGAGGTCCCCGCGATGGGGACCCACAGGTCGCGCGGGATCGAGAGCAGCGCGGCGTCGCCGCTGCCGGGCTCGAGCCGCAGGATCATGATCACGTCGGCGAGCTGCGACGGCTGGCGGCCCTGCATCACCGGGTCGTCGGGGTCGAGGCCGGCGGAGGAGTCGGTGCCGACGAGGAGGATGTTGAGCGGCTGGGCGTTGCCGCTCGCGTCGGCGGTCGCCGGCTCGAGGACGCCGTCGAGGTACATGCGCGGCAGGTAGCCCGCCTTCTCGTAGCCGACGCCGAGCGCCGCGGCCGTCGACAGGGCCGCGATGACGAGGAACACGTTGAGCGAGAGCAGGAGCCGCTGGGGCCAGGTCCTGCGGCCCCGTGCCCCAGGCGTTGCCGTCCGCACCCGGCGAGCGTACCAGCGGCCCCCTCACGCCGATCCGCGCCGGCGGTGCCGCCGTAGGATCCGGCGATGACCGACGTGCCGCCCCCCGCCCGTCCGACCCCTGGCTCGATCGTCTGGCTCGACGGCGAGCTCGTCGACGCCGACACCGCACGCATCTCGCCGTTCGACCACGGGATCACCGTGGGCGACGGCGTCTTCGAGACGCTGAAGGTCGTCGGCGGGACGCCCTTCGCGATGCGCCGGCACCTCGAGCGGCTCGAGCGGTCGGCCACCGCGCTCGGGCTCGCCTGCCCCGACCACGCCCTCGTCCGCGAGGCCGCGGCGTCTGTCGTCGCAGCCAACGGCGGCGGCGACGCGCGGCTACGGATCACGCTCACCGGCGGACCGGGGCCGCTCGGCTCGAACCGCGGCGACGGCGGGCCGACGTTGCTGCTCGCCGTCTCCGACCTGCCCCCGAGCCCGCCCACGACCGACGTCGTCACCGTCGACTGGGTGCGCAACGAGCGTGGCGCGCTGACCGGACTCAAGACGACGTCCTACGCCGAGAACGTGATGGCCCTCTCCGTGGCGAGCGCCGTGGGCGCCACCGAGGCGATCTTCGCCAACACGGTGGGCAACCTGTGCGAGGGCACCGGCTCCAACGTGTTCGTCGTGCTCGACGGCCGCCTCGTCACCCCGCCGCTGTCGGCCGGTCCCCTCGCCGGCATCACCCGCGACCTCGTGCTGGAGGTCACCGACGCGGTCGAGGAGGACGTCCCGCTCGCCGCGCTGGCCGAGGCGGAGGAGGCGTTCCTCACCTCGTCGACGCGCGACGTCCAGGCCATCGCGCACGTCGACGGGCGGGCGCTGCCCGCGGCTCCGGGGCCGGTCACCACCGCGGCGGCCGCTGCGTTCGCCCGCCTGTTCGAGGGCGACCTCGACCCCTGATCGCTCAGTCCTGGGTGCGCAGGTGGACGACGTCGCCCGCCACCACCGGCACGAGCTCGCCGCCGAGCTCGACGACGAGGTGGCCGGCGTCGTCGACGTCGACTGCCTGTCCGACGAGCGCGCCGGATGCCAGCTCGACCCGGACGGTGCGACCGAGCGTGGCGGAGAGGTGCCGGTAGCGGATGATCAGCGCCTCCCTCCCGCCAGGCGACGCCAGCTCGGCGAGGATCACCTCCAGGCCCCGCAGGTGGGCGACGAGGAGCTGCTCGCGGTCGACGTCGTGACCGGCCAGGTGGTTGAGCGACGTCGCGGTGGCCGCGAGGTCGTCGGGCAGCGTCGCCGGCCAGTTGACGTTGAGCCCCATGCCGACGACCACCGCACGGACCTCGCCGCCGTCGACGACCGATTCGGAGAGGATGCCGGCCAGCTTGCGGTCGGTGCCGTCGCCGTCGGCCACGACCAGGTCGTTCGGCCACTTCAGCCGGGGGCGGACCCCGGCGACGGCCTCGCACGCGTCGGACGCCGCGACCGCGACCGCCGTCGTCAGCAGGTGCAGGTCGCTCGGGGCCAGGTCCGGGCGCACGAGCGTCGAGAAGAGGAGCGACGACCCGGCCGGGGCCGTCCACGTGCGGTCGAGCCGCCCGCGCCCCGCCGACTGGTGGTCGGCGACGAGGACGATCCCGTCGGGTGCACCGCCGCGAGCGAGCTCCAGCAGATCGGCGTTGGTGGAACCGGTCGACTCGACCCACCGCAGATCGGCGAAGCGGCTGCCCGCGAGGGCCGTTCTGGCATGGTCACCCGGCATGCCTGTAACCATATGGTGTGCTCAACAAGGTCCTGATCGCCAACCGCGGCGAGATCGCAGTCCGTGTCATCCGTGCGTGCCGGGAGCTCGGCATCCAGACGGTGGCGGTGTACTCCGACCTCGACCGTGACGCCCTGCACGTCCGCCTCGCCGACGAGGCCTACGCCCTCGGGGGCCAGACCGCCGCCGAGAGCTACCTCAACACCGAGGCGATCCTCGACGCCATCGAGCGCAGCGGCGCCGACGGCGTGCACCCCGGGTACGGCTTCTTCTCCGAGAACGCCGACTTCGCCCGGGCGATCATCGAGTCCGGCACCACCAAGTGGATCGGCCCGCCGCCCGAGGCCATCGAGGTCATGGGCGACAAGATCTCCGCCCGCCTCGCCGCCGAGCGGGTCGGCGTCAACGGCGTGCCCGGCACCACCGACCTCATCACCGACCCCGAGCAGGTCCGCACGTTCGGCGAGGAGCACGGCTGGCCGGTGGCGATCAAGGCCGCGTACGGCGGCGGCGGCCGGGGCATGAAGGTCGTCCAGGGCCCCGGCGACGTCGAGTCGGCGCTCGAGTCCGCCCAGCGCGAGGCGCTCGCCTACTTCGGTCGCGACGAGTGCTACATGGAGCGCTACCTCACGTGGCCCCGCCACATCGAGATGCAGATCATCGCCGACGCGCACGGCAACTGCGTCTGGGTCGGCGAGCGCGACTGCTCGGCGCAGCGCCGCCACCAGAAGCTGATCGAGGAGTCGCCGGCGCCGAACTTCCCCGACGAGATCCGCCAGGCGATGGGCGAGGCCGCGGTGAAGGTCGCCAAGGGCTGCAACTACGTCAACGCCGGCACCGTCGAGTTCCTGTACCAGGACGGCGAGTTCTACTACCTGGAGATGAACACCCGGCTCCAGGTCGAGCACCCGGTCACCGAGATGGTGACGAGCATCGACCTCGTGCGCGAGCAGATCCGCGTCGCCGCCGGCGAGCCCCTCTCGTTCACCCAGGACGACATCGTGCGCACCGGCCACTCGATCGAGTGCCGCATCAACGCCGAGGATCCGGCCGGCGGCAAGTTCCTCCCCTCCCCCGGTCGCATCACCGCACTGACCGTGCCGCAGGGCTTCGGCACGCGCTGGGACGGCGGTTACGAGGCCGGCGACGAGATCAGCCAGTACTACGACAACCTGGTCGGCAAGCTCGTCGTGTGGGGGTCCGATCGCGAGACCGCCCGCCTGCGCATGCTGCGGGCGCTCGACGAGCTGGAGGTCGAGGGCGTGGCCACCACCGCCCCGGCCGACGTCGCGATCCTGTCGCACCCCGACTTCGCCGCCGGCGAGCACTCGACCAAGTGGGTCGAGGAGACCCTCGACCTGTCGGGAGTGGGCGCGGCGCCGGCGGCCGGCGCCTCCGCCGACGGCGACGAGGCCGAGCCGAAGGTCCGCCGCGACGTCGACGTCGAGGTCAACGGCCGGCGCTTCTCGGTGAGCGTGTTCGTGCCCGAGTCGCAGCTGGCCGTCGCCGCGAGCGGCACCGGCAAGGCCGCCGGCGCGGGTCGCCCGAAGCGCGCCGGCGGGTCGGCCGCCGGGGGCGCTGCCGCCGGCGCCGGGAAGGTCACCGTCCCCATGCAGGGCACGATCGTGAAGGTCGTGGTCGAGGAGGGCCAGGAGGTTGCCGAGGGCGACACCGTGGTCGTGCTCGAGGCCATGAAGATGGAGAACAACATCGCCGCCGACAAGGCTGGCACGGTCAAGGCGATCAAGGTCGCCGTCGGCGACTCGGTCGGCGCCGGCGACATCGTCGTCGAGATCGAGTAGCTGCCGTTCCACGCCTGCGCTGGTCAGGACTCGGGGCCCTCGCCCCCGTCTCGTGTCAGTTCGGTCCGGCCACCGGACGGAACTGACACGAGACCAGCGCAGAGGCCCGGTCAGGACGCGCGGCGAGCGGCGTCCCGCGCCGCCGCGACGGTGCGTCCCACCCACGCCGGTCGGGTCGTGACCTGGCGGTAGGTCACGGCGAGGATGGTCCAGCCCAACGCCGCCGCCCGCGCTCGCTTCTCGCGGTCGTCCTCGAAGCGGACGTCGGTGGCGTGCCAGCGCTTGCTGTCGGCCTCGATGCCGATCTTCTCCTCGACGTAGGCCGCGTCGACGCGCATCACGAGCGTCCCGTCGGGTTTCCCGGATCTCGTGTTGGGTCGCCGGTCGTGGCAGTCCGACCGCACGCAGCGCCCGCAGCAGCTTGGTCTCGAAGCCCGTCTCCGTCAGGCACGTGACCCCGCCACGCTCGAGGAGCAGACGCCGAAGCTGGGGCACGCCGGACCGCCCCGGCCGACCGAGCTGTGCGATCGCGTCCCAGAGCCGGCCTTCGGTGGTGAGCCCACGCCGTAGCGCGTCGTCGAGCGCCACCTCCAGGTGCGACCCGCCGACGACGGCGCCCAGATCGACGAGCACCAGCGTGCCGTTCGTGACCCGGAACCCGTCGCGACGCACGCTGCGCGCGCTCGCCAGGTCGGTGACGTGGTGCACCACCGCGTCGAGACCACGGACGCGACGCCCGTGCGGCACGCTCAGCTCGACGGGTGCGTCGTCGAACCCCTCGAGACCCCACAACCGTGCGGCTGCCCGATGGGACACCACCGCCTGGCCTCCGACCCGCAGAACTGCGATCGCGAGCCGCTGCTCCCACGTGTTGGCCGCGCCGACGTGTTGCAGCACCCCGCGGCTCACGACCTCCAGCACGCCCGCCTCGGTCAGGCGCTTGAGCTGCGAGTCCGAGACGCCGAGCGCCCGCGCTTGCGAGCGGGTGGCGACGCCGTGTTGGTCGCGCATGAGTCGGAGGATCGCCGCCACCTGCTCGCTCGCCATCGGTCAATGACACCAGGCGGGTGTGACAACGGAGACGGGTTCGCAGCTCTCGTGTCGCTCTGGTCCGGCTGTCGGACCGAAGTGACACGAGGCGTCGCCGACGCGGTCGGGGCAGGGCCGTCCGCAGCGAGTCGCGGCGAGCCGGGCCGAGTCGCGACGGGAACGCGGGCTACTCGGCGGCTTCGGCGAGGGCCTCGGAGAGGGCGGGGTGGACGAGGATGCTCTCGACGATGTCGGAGACGGTGAGTCGGGCCGTGACGGCCAGCGCGACGACCGAGATGAGCTCGGCGGCGTGCTTGCCGACGATCGACCCGCCGAGCACCACGCCGGTGGCGGGGTCCGACACCAGCTTCACGAAGCCCCGCGGATCGTCGTTGATGAGCGCCTTCGCCGACGACGAGAACGGCACCTTGGTGACGCGGATCTTGCGTCCCTCGGCGAAGGCGTCGGCCTCGGCCAACCCCACGTCGGCGATCTCGGGCTCAGTGAAGATGGCCGACGCCGCCTTGTCGTAGTCGAGGTGGCGGTGCGGCCGACCGATGTGGAGGCCCATGGCGTGCTCGGCGATCTTGCGGCCCTGCATCGTCGCGACCGACGACAGCGGCAGCTTCCCCGACAGGTCGCCGGCGACGTAGATGTGCGGCACCGACGACTGCATGTTGCGGTTGACGACGACGTAGCCGCCGCCGTCCACCTCGACGCCCGCCGCCTCCAACCCCAGGCCGTCGGAGTTGGGGATCGACCCGATGGCGAGCAGCGCGTGCGAGCCCCGCACCGAGCGGCCGTCGTCGCACCGCACGAGCACGCCGTCGTCGCTCACGTCGATGCCCTCGGCGCGTGCACCCTTCAGCAGCTTCACGCCCCGACGCAGGAAGTCCTCCTCGAGGGCCGCCGCGACCTCCGGGTCCTTCTGCGGGAGGACCTGCTGGCGGCTGACGATCAGCGTGACCTCGCTGCCGAAGCTGCGGAACATGTGGACGAACTCCACGCCGGTGACGCCGGACCCGATGACGACGAGGTGCTCGGGCATCTCGGGCGGCGGGTAGGCGTCGCGGGTCGTCAGGATCCGCTGGCCGTCGACCGCGGCCCACTCCGGGATCCTCGGCCGGCTGCCCGTGGACAGGACGACGACGTCGGCCTCGAGCGCGACCTCGCCGTCGGCGGTGTCGGCGACGACGGTGTGCGGGCCGGTGAGCCGCCCCGTCCCCCGGATGATCCGGACGCCCTGGCTCTCGAGGAGCCCGGTGACCGAGTGCTCGAGCCGGTCCTCGATGCCCTGGATGCGCTCCCGCAGCGCCTCGGGGTGGACGCCGGCGTCCGGCACGGCGAGGCCCATCCGCTCGGCCCGCTCGACGAACGTGAGCGCGCCGCCGGTGGCGATCATCGCCTTCGACGGGATGCAGTCCCAGAGGTGGGCGGCGCCGCCGACGATGTCACGCTCGATCAGCGTGACCTCGGCACCCAGGCGGGCCGCGAGGGTCGCGGCCTGGTTCCCTCCGGGACCTCCTCCGATGATGACGACGCGCTTGGCCATTCGTCGGAGGCTACCGGCGGGCCCTACCCGGCGACCCGCTCCAGGCGCACCAGGCGGTGGTCGGCGGTGAAGAGCTGCCGGGTGAGGCCGACCCCGACGACCACGACGACCGTCGCGACCGACCCCAGGATGAGGTACATCAGCGCGAGCTGGACGAGGACCGCGTCGACCGGGTCGACGCCGGCGAGGATGAGCCCGGTCATGGCCCCGGGCAGGAACACGAGCCCGACCGACTTGGTGGTCTCGATCTGGGACGTCAGCGCGGTCCGCAGGGCCGACCGCAGGTAGCTGCGGGAGGCGACCTGCCAGGGCTGGCCGAGCGCGAGCCGGGCCTCGACCTCGTCGCGCTTGTCGGACAGCTCGCCGACGATCCGCCGGGCGGCGACGACGGCGTCCTTCATCGAGTTGCCGATCATCATCCCGGCGACGGGGACGACCGTGCGCCCCTCGACGGGGAAGATGCCGAGCAGGAACACGACGCCGAGGCTGACGGTCGCGGCGGCGGAGATGGCCACGAACCCGACGGGGAGGAGCCCGGGCACCTCGGGTGCCCGCCGCTGGATCGTGACCGCGGCGAAGCCGACCATCAGCACGACCCACAGCCACGACCAGGCGACCGGCTGGTCGGGGTCGACGACGAGGGTGAGCGCCGAGCCGACGAGGAGGAGCTGGACGGCGGCACGGGTCGACGCCCAGGCGATGGTCGCCTCCAGTCCGAGTCGTCGCCAGACCGACAGCCCGACCGCGGTGGCGACGAGCAGCAGCGAGGCCGCCAGCTCCAACCACCCGACGTCCCCCTCGCTCACGACGCCCCCTCGTCCTGTGTGGTCCGGTCCGGGATCCCGGCGAGGAACGCGGCACGCTCCTCGGCGTCGGCGAGCCGCCCCTGCGTGAGCACGATGGGCTCCGGGTCGAGCCGCACCGCCTGGTCGAGGTCGTGAGTGACCCAGACGACGGGCACCTCGCCGGCACCGGCCAGCTGCTGGGTCCGCTCCTCGAGGAGCTGCGAGGCGCGCGGGTCGAGGGAGGAGGTGACCTCGTCCATCAGGAGGACCTCGGGCTCGGTGATGAGCGTCCGAGCGAGGCAGGCCCGCTGGGCCTCACCGCCGGACAGGTCGTCACCCACGCGGTCGAGGAGCGCCACCGGCAGCCCGACCCGCTCGAGCATCCGCTCGAGCGTGGCGTCGTCGGCGTCGGGCCGAGCGACCCGGAGGTTGTCGCGGACGGTGCCCGGGAAGAGCGTGGGCCGCTGGAAGACCATGCCGACCTGACGCCGCAGCGCCAGCGGGTCGATCTCGTCGAGGTCGCGTCCGTGGAAGCGCACGGTGCCCGACGTCGGCACCTCGAGGCGGTTCAGCAGCCGCAGCAGGGTGGACTTGCCGGAGCCCGATGCGCCGAGGATGACGGTGACGCCGCGCCCGGGGAGGTCGAGGGTGATCCCGTCGAGCGGGCGGGCGTCGTCGATGGCGACGACCACGTCGTGCAGCGAGAACAACGGAGGTGGGGCGTCACCCGGCGAGGTCACCGAGGCAGCATCGCACGACGCCGGCGCCGCCCGGTCCCGTCACGGCGTCGCATCGGTCACGAGGTCGGTGTTCGACCAGGCGACGATCCCCGTCGGATGACCCCGCAGGTTCGAACGCCGGGCACGCCGAACCGTACGATGCGCCCATGACCGAGAAGCCGGGACTCGACGACTGGGAGGCCCTCGCGGCCAAGGAGCTGAAGGGGCGCAGCCCCGAGGAGCTGGTCTGGCAGACGCCCGAGGGCATCCCGGTCAAGCCGCTCTACACCGGCGCCGACGTCGAGGGCATCGAGCACGCCGACACGTTGCCGGGCTTCGACCCCTACGTCCGCGGCGTGCGCGGCACGATGTACGCCAACCGCCCGTGGACGATCCGCCAGTACGCCGGCTTCTCCACCGCCGAGGAGTCGAACGCCTTCTACCGCCGCAACCTGGCGGCCGGCCAGCAGGGCGTGTCGGTGGCGTTCGACCTGGCGACGCACCGCGGCTACGACTCCGACCACCCCCGCGTGGTGGGCGACGTGGGCAAGGCGGGTGTGGCGATCGACTCGGTCGAGGACATGAAGATCCTCTTCGACGGCATCCCGCTCGACCAGATGAGCGTGTCGATGACGATGAACGGCGCGGTCCTCCCGGTGCTCGCCAGCTTCATCGTCGCCGGGGAGGAGCAGGGCGTCGACCAGGCCCAGCTCAGCGGGACCATCCAGAACGACATCCTCAAGGAGTTCATGGTCCGCAACACCTACATCTACCCGCCCGAGCCGAGCATGCGGATCGTGGCCGACATCATCGGCTACACGGCCCAGCACATGCCCCGCTTCAACTCGATCTCGATCTCCGGCTACCACATGCAGGAGGCCGGGGCGACCGCGGACCAGGAGCTGGCGTTCACCATCGCCGATGGCATGGAGTACGTGCGGGCGGCCCGGGCGAAGGGCCTCGACGTCGACGCCTTCGCGCCGCGACTCTCGTTCTTCTTCGCCATCGGCATGAACTTCTTCATGGAGGTCGCCAAGCTGCGCGCCGCCCGCCTCCTGTGGGCCCGGGTGATGAAGGAGTTCGAGCCGCAGAACCCGTCGTCGCTGATGCTGCGCACGCACTGCCAGACCTCGGGCGTGTCGCTCACCGAGCAGGACCCGTACAACAACGTGGTCCGCACCGCGATCGAGGCCATGGCGGCGGTGCTCGGCGGCACCCAGAGCCTGCACACCAACGCCTTCGACGAGGCCCTCGGGCTCCCGACCGACTTCTCGGCCCGCATCGCCCGCAACACCCAGCTGATCATCGCCGAGGAGACCGGCATCCCGAAGGTCGTCGACCCGCTCGGCGGCTCGTACTACATCGAGGCCCTCACCAACGACCTCGCGGACAAGGCGTGGGAGCTCATCGAGGAGGTCGAGTCCCTCGGCGGGATGACGAAGGCGGTCGAGTCGGGGATGCCGAAGCTGCGCATCGAGGAGTCCGCCGCCCGCCGCCAGGCCCGCGTCGACCGCGGCGAGGAGGTCGTCGTCGGGGTCAACAAGTACCGCCCCGAGGACGTCGAGACGGTCGACGTCCTCGACATCGACAACACCGAGGTGCGCCGCCAGCAGATCGCGAAGCTCGAGCGGGTCCGGTCCGAGCGCGACGAGGCCGCCTGCCAGGCCGCGCTCGTGCGCCTGACCGAGGGGGCGCGCGGCGACGCCAACCTGCTCGCCCTGTGCGTCGAGGCGGCCCGCGCCCGGGCCACCGTCGGCGAGATGTCCGATGCGATGGAGGCGGTGTTCGGACGTCACCGGGCCGAGATCCGCAGCATCTCGGGCGTGTACGGCGCCGCCTACCAGGACGACGCGGACTACGCCGCCATCCAGTCCCAGATCGAGGAGTTCGCCGCGTCCGAGGGCCGGCGGCCCCGGATGCTCGTCGTCAAGATGGGCCAGGACGGCCACGACCGGGGGGCGAAGGTGATCGCCACGGCGTTCGCCGACATCGGCTTCGACGTCGACATGGGCCCGCTCTTCCAGACGCCGGCCGAGGCCGCGCGCGACGCGGTGGAGAACGACGTCCACGTCGTCGGGGTGTCGAGCCAGGCGGCGGGGCACAAGACGCTGGTCCCCCAGCTCATCGAGGAGCTCCGGGCGCTCGGTGCCGACGACGTGGTGGTCGTCTGCGGCGGCGTGATCCCGCCGCAGGACTACGAGTCGCTGAAGGCTGCCGGCGTCGCCGCCGTCTTCGGGCCGGGCACCAACATCCCCGCCGCGGCGCGCGAGGTCCTCACGCTCGTCGCCGGCCGCCGCCCGGCGGCCTGAGCGGCTGGTACGTGTCCGACGTCGACGAGCTCGAGGCGGGCGTCCGCGACGGCGATCGACGGGCGCTCGCGCGCGCGATCACCCTGGTGGAGTCGACCCGCGCCGACCACCGCGAGGCCGCGGTCGAGCTGCTCGACCGCCTGGTCGACCGCACCGGCGGGGCCACCAGGGTCGGCATCAGCGGATCGCCGGGAGTCGGCAAGTCGACCTTCATCGAGGCCCTCGGCCTGGAGATCCTGCGGGGCGGCCACCGCCTCGCCGTCCTGGCCGTCGACCCCTCCAGCCGGCGTTCCGGCGGATCGATCCTCGGCGACAAGACCCGCATGGTCGAGCTCGGGCGCGAACCCGACGCCTACATCCGTCCCTCGCCGGCCGGCGAGACGCTCGGCGGGGTGGCCCGCCGCACCCGTGAGGCGCTGCTGCTCTGCGAGGCCGCCGGGTTCGACGTGGTGCTCGTCGAGACCGTCGGCGTCGGCCAGTCCGAGACGGCGGTCGCGGAGCTCGTCGACGTGTTCACCCTGCTCGTCGCCCCCGGGGGCGGCGACGACCTGCAGGGGATCAAGCGCGGGATCATGGAGCTGGCCGACGTCGTCGTGGTCAACAAGGCGGACGGCGACCTCGAGCAGACGGCCGGTCGCACCGCCGCCGACTACCGCAACGCCCTCGGGCTGATGCGCCCGAGGGTCGCGGGGATCGAACCCAAGGTGCTCACCGCCTCGGCGCTGAAGGGCCACGGCATCGACGAGACGTGGGCGGCCCTCTGCCACGTGCACGACCAGCTGAGCGGCTCCGGCGCGCTGGACGACCTCCGTCGGGGCCAGGCCGTGGCCTGGATGTGGTCCGAGGTGCAGGACGCGGTCATCGACGCCGCCCGTCGCGACGGCCACGCCGCCGACCGTGCCAGCCGCATCGAGGACGAGGTGGCGGACGGCCGGCGGACCCCGACCTCGGGCGCACGCGAGATCCTCCGCCTGATGGTGCGGTGAGCGCCCGCCCCCGTCAGCCCTCGGCGGCGGGATTCGTCACGGCGCTGTTCGGCCTGTTCGTCGCCTGGCCGTTCCTCGTCCCGGGCCGCTGGGTCACGTCGTTCGACGGCATCGCCTACACCGGGGCCCAGGCCTCGGTGACCTTCGAAGCGCTGCGCTCGTTCCGGCTCCCCGGCTGGAACGAGCTCGTGTTCGGCGGCGTCAACCACCTCGGCAACGTGCAGACGAGCGCGTACTACCCGCTCGCCTGGGTCGTGGCGCACCTCGACGTCCACCGTGGGCTGATGGTCGCCGCGGCGATCCACGTCGGCGCGCTCGGGCTCGGCACCTGGGTGCTGCTCCGCCACCGCCTCGGGCTGGCCGCCGTGGCGTCGGCCGGCGGCACGATCACCCTGCTGGGCTCGGGCGTGGTGGTGTCCCGCGTCGTCCAGCACGAGCAGATCGGCACCATGGCGTGGATCCCGTGGGTGCTCGTCGCCACCGACCTGATCCTCGCCTCGACGCGTCCGTGGCGCGCCGTCGCCGCCGTGGCCGCCTCGGTCGCGGTGCTCCTGGTCGCCGGCCACCCCCAGCAGGCGTACCTCGCCGCGCCTCTCGTCGTCGCCTGGTCGATCGGCCGGGCGATCGACCGGGGCAGCCTGCGTCGCCTTCCGCTCCTCGTCCTCGGCGGGCTCCTCGGGGTCGGGATCGCCGCCATCCAGCTCGTCCCCGTCGCGTCCACGCTCGGGGCGGCGGCCCGTTCGGGCGGCACCGACCTGACGATCGTCCGCACCGAGGCCTACAACGTCCAGCCCGAGAACCTCCCGCTGTCGCTGCTCGGCGACGTGGCGGCGACGAGCCACACCGCCGCCCTCGAGAGCACCGAGGCGGTCGGCTTCGTCGGCGCGGTCGCCGGGGCCCTCGCCGTGCTCGGCGCCGTGGCCATGGCGCGCCGAGGCCCGCACCGGGCCACCGCCATCGTGCTCACCGTGTGCGTGGCCGTCGCCGTCTGGCTGTCGCTCGGCCCGGCCGCCGGGCTGTACCGGGCGCTCTACGAGGTCGTCCCCGGCTTCTCGCAAGCCCGCACCCCGGCGCGCTGGCTCCTCGTCAGCGTCGTCGCGACGACCGTGCTCGGGGCCGGCGCGCTGGACCGGATCGTCCGGGCGGACGTCGATCGCCGCAGCGTCGTCGCCACGTCCGTCGTGGCCGGTGGCGGGCTGGCCGTCGCGCTGCTCGCGCCCTTCACCCGCCCGTCGGGCTGGGGCGTCGCCGGCTGGATCCTCGGGACCACCGCGGTCGTCGCCGCGGCGTGGGCGCTCGTCCGCCCGAGCGCACCCACGAGCCGCCTCGCGGCGTCGCCGGTGCTCGGCGTGCTCCTCCTGGTGCTCCTCGTGGCCGAGCTCGGCTGGATGCAGACCCACAGCGTGAGCCGTGCCGCCCTCACGTCCGAGTCGTTCACGGCACGCGCCGAGCGCGTCGAGGTCCCGGTGCCCGAGCCCGTCGGGTGGACCCTCTCCCTCGCCGACGAGCGCTTCTCCGAGCCCGACTACCTGCTCCGGACCCTTCGTCCGAACGCCAACGTCCTCACCGGGTACCCGACGATCGACGGGTACGACGGCGGTCCGGTCGTGACGGCCCGGTGGGTCGACGCCGTCTCGATGCTCACGTGGCGGCCGTTCCGGATCGACCTCACGATGCGCGCCCAGACGTTCGACCCGGTCGATCCGGCGCACGCGGCCCGTCTCGGCATCCGGTGGCTCGTCCTCGAGACCGAGGGACGGGATCCGGCGCGCTACGTGCCCGACTGGGGCGGTCCCGTCGCCGTCGACGGGACCGTCCACGTGTACGAGAACCCGCGCTGGATCGGGCCGGCTCGGCTCGTCGGCAACGTCGTCGAGCGCGTCGACGACCGCGCCGCGATCCCCGAGCAGCTCGCGTCCCTCCCCCCCGACACCGTCGCCGTCGACGACCCGGACGCGACAGCCGACGTCGACTGCGGTGGCACGTGCGACCCGATCGCCCTCGACGTGGTGCGCGAGGAGCGGGACCGCGTGCGGATCGCGCTCCCCGAGCAGCTCGACGACGTCCGCCTGCTCGTGGTCGAGCAGCAGCTCGCCGACGGGTGGACGGCGACGGTCGACGGCGAGGCGCGCGACGTCCTCGAGGTCGACCGACTGCTCACCGGCGTGGTCGTCCGTCCCGGCGACCAGGAGGTCGTGCTGTCGTTCCGTGCCCCTGGCCGCACGGCCGGGCTCCTCGTCAGCGTCGTCGCGCTGGTCCTCACCCTGGCGTGCGCCATCGCAGGCGATCGTCTCCGACCGCTCAACCCGACGTCCACGGCGGTCGATGAACCGGGAGGAGCGCCGGTGCCGTAGCCGTCGCCAGGACCCAGGAGAGCACCACCGCGATGGCCACCCGAGGGATCGGACGACGACTCGCCGGCGCCGTGGTCGCGCTCCTGGTCGGAGCGGCGGTGCTCGCCACCGCCCAGGGCACGGCGGTCGCATCGACGTCGGCGGAGCAGGAGCTGGTGCAGCGCACCAACCAGTCGCGCGTCGCCGCCGGGCTGGCGCCCCTCGTCGTCCACCCCGGGCTCGCCGCCGACGCCCGTGCGTGGTCGTCCACGATGCTGTCGACCGGGCGGTTCGCCCACACGACGACCCTCGGACCTGACACCGCCCGGCACCTGCCCGACTACCGCCGCGCCGGCGAGAACATCGGGCGTGGCGGCTCGATCGCCGCGATGCACGACGCGTTCATGGCGTCGCCGGGGCACCGGGCCAACGTCCTCGGCGACTACAACGCCGTGGGCATCGGGGTGGTCCGTGGCGGCGACGGCTCCCTGTGGGTCACGGTCCGGTTCGCGAAGAGCGCCTCGGTCCACGCCCCGGTCGGCGGTTCGGCGTTCAGCGACGTGCCCGACCAGGCCTTCTACGGGTCCGCGGTGGCGTGGATGAAGCGGGAGGGGCTGACCACCGGGGTGGGCGGCACCTCCTACTTCTTTCCCGACGCCTCGGTCACCCGCGGCGAGCTGGCGACCTTCGTCCACCGCCTGGCCGGGTCGCCGGCGCCCCGTGGTCGAGCGCCGTTCCCCGACGTGCCGGCCGGCGCCTACTACCAGCGGGCCGTCGACTGGATGTACGCCGAGGGCCTCACCCGTGGGGTCGGATCGACCGGCCTCTACCGGCCCGACGACCCCGTCGACCGTGGCCAGCTGGCGACCTTCCTCCACCGCCTCGCGGGCTCCCCGACCGGCGCCCGTCACGGCTTCGTCGACGTGCAGGCGGGGCACTTCGCCCACGCCGGCGTGGGATGGATGTCCCGGCACGGCATCACCACCGGGGTCGGCGGATCCAACACCTTCCAGCCCGCCCAGCCGGTCACCCGAGGCCAGCTGGCGACCTTCCTGCACCGGATGGTCTCCACCCCGTCGTCGCTCAGCGGCTCCGCGATCCCGCTGTCGGTCGGCCCCTAGGCGAGCGCCGCCGCCCACCACCGGTCGGCGGCCGCGGCGAGCTCCTCCCGGCGCCCGGGGTGGAGGGCTGCCCCGACGTCGTCCCAACGGGCGGCGAGCTCGTCGGCCGTGACCGCGTGGCCCACCGCGATCGGCGGGAGGTCGAGCAGCGCCGCCAGCCCCGCCGCCTTGGCGTCGAAGTACGGGGCGTCGACGACCAGCGCCGTCGGCCGCCCGGCGAGCAGCGCGAAGTACGCCAGGTGGTACGACCCGACGAGCGCCGCGCTCGCCCCGGCGCAGAGCTCGACCGCGAGCTGCGCGTCGGACGTGGCGTGGACGAGGTGCCAGCGGGCCCGCCGATCGGGTCGCGCGAGGTCGGCGAGCAGGTCCAGCTCCGCTGCGTGCCCCTGGTCGTTGATGACGACACCGACCACGTCGAGGCCCCGTTCGGCGGCCAGGGCGTCGATGGCGTCGGCCACGTCCTTCCACCGTGCTGGCTCGGCGAGGTTGTACTGGGCGACCCGCACGTGCACCAAGAGGTAGGTGCCCGGCTCCGGGAGGCGCGGGGTCCGTCCCTCGCCACCGGCGTCGCGGCCCGATCCGACGAGCGCGACCGCGTCGTCGGCGACGACCTCGGACCCGATCCCCAGGGCGTGGAGGGCGTCCTGGGACAACGGGTCGCGAACGCCGATCCGCTCGCAGGCGCCGAAGATGTCCCGCACGTCGTCCGCCATGTCGGCCGAGATGGGTCCGACGCCCTGACCGGCCGCGACGACGCGTGCCCCCGCGTCGCGCGCCGCCCGTGCGAGCGCGGCACGACCGGCGACGATCGAGGCGGCGAAGGGGGCGGCCACTCCCCCACCACCGGCGAACACGACGAGGTCGCCGGCGTCGAGGGCGAGCCCCGGAAGGTCCGCCACGACGTCGGCCAGGGAGCCGAGCCAGGCGCAGGGAGCGGCGAGCTGGGGCAGGTCCGCGCCGTCGGTGACGAGGTCGATCGCCCAACCGTCCGCGGGCGGATGCGCGACGAGGCGCTCGATCGTGGCCTGGAGGATGGCGTCGTCACCGACGTTGGCAACGCCGCCACCCGAGACGACGACGACGCGGCGCCGGCGATCGACCGCGTCCGAGACCGGGGGCGCGGGGTGCGCGACCCTCACGTCGATCGCCGGCAGGTCGAGCAACCCGTCCACGCGGTACGCACGCTCGATGCGGTGGAGGATCGCCGCCGAGTCGCGACCTTCGGCGCTCATGCGCCGGGCGCTGAGGCGGTAGCGACCGACCACCTCGGGGACGAACCCGATCGTGTGGCCGGTCCGGGCCAGCCGGTGCACGAGCTCCCAGTCGTCGGCCGCGGCGAGGAGCGGGTCGCGGGTGTAGCCGCCCGCGGCGAGCACAGCATCGACGTCGATGACCGCCATGGTGTCGATGGAGTTGGCGTCGGCGGTCAGGTAGGCCTCGCCCGGTGGCTCGGCCGACACCAGCCCCTGCGGCGCGCCATCGGGGTCGACGACCAGCAGCGGCCCGAAGGTGAAGGCGGCGCCCGCGGCGCGGGCGTGGCGGTGGAGAGCGGCGGCCGAGGGCAGCACGGTGTTGTCGGCGTCGAGGACCAGCGCGTGGCGGGTCGGCACGGCGTGGAGCAGGACGTCGCGGGCACGGGAGAGGCCCAGGGACAGGCGCGAGCGCAGGGCGTGCACGCCGTCGTCGCGCTCGAGGCCGGCCAGCACGTCGGCGGTGTCGTCGTTCGAGCCGTCGTCGAGGATCCAGATCTCGCCTCGGTCCTCGGGGTCCAACGACTCGAGCAGCGCCCGCGCCGAGCGCACCGCAGCCGGGAGGAGTCGGCCGTGGTTCCAGCTGATCGTGACGATGCTGAGGCCCGCCCGGCGCTCGGCGCGCGGGGGCAGTCCGGTGCGCAGGCGCTCCGCCTCCTCGTCCCGGTCGGGAGCGAGGAGGATCTCCCTCAGCGCGGCGGCCTGGCCCCGGCCGATGCCCTCGATCTCGACCAGGTGAGCGAGCAGCTCGTCGCGGAGAGCGAAGGCGCGGGCATCCATGCCCCGCACCTGCCGCGCCACCGCCTCGAGCCGAGGGCCGAGATCGACCTGGAGCTCGTGGTTGATCCGCTGGACGACCTCGTCGATGCGCGCCGCGGTCGCACCGGACTCACCCGATGCCAGTGCGTCGCCGATCACCCGCCGGATGCGTTCGGCCCTGTCGCGTGCGCTCACCGTGCACCGTCCTCGTCCGTGAACCACGTCCGGACCGCCCGCTCGAACGTGCCCCTCACCAGCTCGGCCCGGAGCGCGACGGTCGCGGCTCGCAGGTCGTCGAGCGACGGCAGCCGCCCGGGTGCCGCGACGATCGCCCCGGTCCCCTCGGGCATGCGGGAGCGCAGCACCTGGGCCAGCCCGTCGGGGGCCACCTGCAGGGGCATCGCGCCGGCCAGCACCGTCTCCAGCGTGCGGACGCCGTCGACGACCGGCTCCTCGCTCGCCCACGCCCGCACGGTGGTGGTGCGCAGCAGCGCGGCGTGCGCCGACCGGTCGAGGTCGAGGGGCCGCGGACCGCCGACGGGGTGCGTGGCGGCGACGACCTTCCCCGTCCCCCACGCCGCCTCCATCGCGACGACGGCCTCGGCCGCCAGCTGTCCACCGTCGCCGAGGTAGGTCCACGTGGTCGGACGCAACCCCTCGTCGACCGCGGCGGTGAGCCGGTGACGCCACCGGGCCGGGGCCCGCATCGACAGCGCACCCTCACCCCACCCGAGGGGGGTCCCCTCCTCCGCGGGCGGCCCGACCTGCCGGCCGACGGCCGCGGCGGCGAGCTCCGCCTCCAGCACCAGATCGATCCCGTCGATCGGGACGTGCGAAGCGATGCGGAGGACGGGTTCCCCCAGGTGCTCGGCCATCCGGGTGCGCCACGCCCGACGGATGTCGGCCAGCTCGTCGGGGAGCCTCTCGACGGTGTCCTCGACGTAGGGCTGGTACACCATCGGCACCGACAGGACGGAGTCGACCGTGAGGGTCGGCGGGAAGGGCGCCCGGTCGAGCGCGCCGGCGGCGGCCAGGTTCGTCATCGTGATCAGGCACTTGACGCAGCGGCCGCAGTTGCCCACCTGATCCGGCTGCCAGCACACCTTCAGGTCGGGGAGCCCGCGCCCGTCGTCGGCGACGATGCGGATCTTCTCGGGCCGGGTCGTGGTGGAGCCGATGACGGTGAACCGGGTGGCCTCGGTGCCGTAGCCGGCGACGACGTCGACGTGGGCGCCGTCGGACAGGTGCGGCCGGTTGGCGACGGCGGCGGCGATGCCGACCTCGGAGAAGAGCGAGCCGACGGCGAGGACGACGCCGGTGAACGCGGCGCCGTGGAGGAGCCGCCAGTCGGCGACCGCGTCGAACGCGCCGCGGTTGCCGGTCTCGAGCGCGAGGTGCGCGTAGCCGACCCGTGCGGCGACCTCGGCCGAGGTGGCGTGGGCACCGGCCGCCGCGGCGGGGTCGCCGAGATCGATGCCCTCGATGGTGATCAGCCGGTCGGGCGGCGTCGACGCCTGCTCCCAGACGTCCAGGGAGTGCCAGGAGTCGACCCCCCGGGAGAACAGCAGGCCGCGCTCCTCGCCCGAGGGCTCCGCCGGGCGCTGCTCGGCGGCGGTGACGGCGGCGCCCCGACCGCCCACCCAGCCGGCGTAGATCGCGGCGCTGTGCTGCGCACCGCGCACGAGCTGGGGCGACGCCGGCGCCTCGACGGCGAGGTCCTCGCCGAGCGACGTGGCGAGCAACGCCGACAGGGCGAGGAACGGGTTGGCCGTCCGGTCGACCGCCGGGAGCAGCTCGAGGGGGACGCCGATGAGCAGGTCGACGTCGAAGCTGGCAGGGTCGTCGCCGTGCAGCCGCGCGCGCAGGTGGGCGCGCCGGCCGTGGACCTGGAGGCGGGTCGGCAGGAGGCGCACGATCAGTCCACCCGATCGACGACCGACGCCACGTGGTGGCGCAGGCGCTCGGCGAAGGCGTCGTTCGAGAACGTCGTCGCCCGCTCCCGTGCCGCCGCCGACATCGTGCCGAGGAGCTCGGGGGCGTCGATGAGCTGGCGGGTGCGTGCGACGAGCTCGTCGACGTCGGCGAAGTGGAACCCGCTCACACCGTGCTCGACCGACTCGACCTGACCGGCGGCACCGATCACGACCGGGACGGCGCCGGCCGACATGGCCTCGACGGTCGTGATGCCGAAGTGCTCGAACGCCTCGGGGTGCCGGCGCGGATCCTCGCCGAGCCCCGTGGCGTGCCAGTAGATCGACGATCGCGCGTACAGGTCGGCCAGCTCGCGGCCCGGGACGTCGACGTGGAAGACGACCGGCAGGCCCTCGGCGGCGGCCCGCACCTCGTCGAGGTACGGCTGCGCCGCGGGGGCGCACCCTCCGGCGAGGTGGAGCTCCCAGCCGTCGACCCCGCCCTCGACGAGTTGGCGGAACGCTCTGACCAGCTCCAGCTGCTTCTTCGAGTGGCCGCCCTCGCGGAAGAACCGCCCGACGGAGCTGATGATCCGGTCCTTCGGGCCGGCGTCGAACATCGTGACCGGCGGGTGGAGGACGTCGGAGTCGGCGTCCCACAGGAGGCGCACCCACTCCTGGGTGAAGGCCGAGTTGGAGAGCACGAGGTCGTAGGTGGCGAGGAAGTCGGCGCGCGACGGGTTCTCCCACGCCGCCGGGAACCGGCGGGCCAGCGCGGGGACGGCCCCCTCGCCGGCGACGACGTCGATGACCGGCACGCCGAGCCGGCGGTTGTCCGCCGCTCCGAGCAGCTCGGTGGGGAGGAAGGACGAGGAGACGACCTCGATCTCGACCGGGGACCCGTCGGGGCGGCCCACGGCGACACCGGACAGCACGGTGACCCGACGCTGGTCGAACCGGCTGCGCACGGGGGTCAGCGCGCCCGTGGCGATCGTCTGCCCGTCGGCGCGCACCTCCACGTCGACCGGCTCGATGTTGCCGGGCAGGTACCGGCCGAGGACCACGTGCACGGGGACGCGCGTCGCCGGGGGCAGCTCGGCGTCGAGCACGGCGCGGCCGTCGGTCCAGCGGATCGAGTGGCGGCTGGCGCGCTCCCACGGGTGGAGGCCGGAGCGCCCGGCGACCCGGTGCCGCCAGCGACGGGTGCTCTCGTCGACGGCGCGGGTCAGGCGGCGACGCGGGGAGTCGGCTCCGTGGAGCGCAGCCGGGAAGTGGACGACGTAGATGCTGTGCCGAGCCGACGAGCGCTCCGAGGACAGGTAGGAGGCGTTGACGAACAGGTCGAGGTCGGCGGTCGCCCGCTCCACCGCGTCGAGGTCGTCGCCGATCCGCCGGACACCGACGCCGGCGAGGTCGCAGCCCAGCCGTTCGCCCAGGACGTCGAGGTCGACGTCCTCGATCGCGAGCAGCTCCACGTCGTGCTCCTCCGCCAGGGCCTCGGCGATGCCGGCGGCGAACCGCTCACCGCCGCCGAGCGTCGACCAGAATCGGTCGTAGACGCCGGCCTTCACGAGACGCGCGCCGGGGTCGGGGGGTCCATGCGGGACGCCAGGTCGGCGTCGGGCACGATCTGTCGACGGCGGAGACCGGCACGTGACGCGAGGGCCCAGGGCAGCAGCTGCGCCCAGGCCAGCCACGAGCGGAGGCGACGGCGCACGAGCGTGGTGGACGGACGTCGTCCTCGCAGCAGCGGGCGGACGACGTCCCGACGGGCGTAGGACGCCGTCGCGAGGAGGTGGCGCACCGCTGCACCGGCGGCGAGCCCCGGCGGGGCGTTGCGCGTCAGCATCAGGAGGCGGTTGCGCTCGACGTAGTGCTGGAAGACGGGCGAGCCCTCGCCGGTGGAGGTGGCGTGCAGGTGGCGGCAGACCGACGCCGGCACGGTGCGGTAGCGCCAGCCCTGCGCCTGGCCCCGCCACGAGAGGTCGGTGTCCTCGTAGTAGAGGAAGAACCGCTCCTCGAACATCCCGACCGAGCGCAGGTAGGCAGGGCGCAGCAGCACGCTCCCCCCGCACCAGGCGAACACGTCGGTCGGCTCGTCGTGCTGGCCCTCGTCGACCTCGAGGAACCCACGGTCGGCCCCGGAGCCGTCGGGCAGCACGCGGGAGCCGACGTTGTTGATCACATCCCGGCGAGGGCCGTCGACGACGACCTCGAGGGTGGTGGGCGTGGTGCCGACGTCGGCGGTGACCGGCCCGTCGCGGCCGTCGACGGTGACGGTGGTCGGCCGGTCCGATCGCAGCCGCAGCGCGACCCGGTGAGGGCCGGACTCGTCGTCGACGGGGACGCGCACGACGGCGCGGGCCGCCGTCCAGGAGAACGGGCCGTCGGGACCCGGCTCGATGCCGTGGAGCCCCTGGCCGAGCTGCAGGTCGGCCCACCGGTCGACGCCGTCGACGGTGACGCCCTCGAGGCGGACGCCGAGCTCGCGCGGGTCCCCACCCCCCGGGCGGTACGTGGTGGACCCGATGACGACGTCGAGGTAGCGGTGGGCGAAGAGGATCTTCGGGCAGGCCGCGCCGAGCGTGGGGTCCTGCTCCATCGCGTCGACCAAGGGCGTCAGCCAGCCGGGCTCCACGGTCGCGTCGTTGTTGAGCAGGGCGACGAGGTCGACGCCGTCGAGGTCGACCAGAGCGACGTTGTTGGCGGGGAACCCCGTGTTGGTGGCCTGCCGACGGAGGTCGACGTGGGGGAAGCGGCGGGCGATCTCCTCGGCGCTGCCGTCGGTCGACGCGTTGTCGACCACGACGACCTGGAGGCGGTCCGCCGGCCACTCGAGGAGCGCCAGGCTCTCCAAGCAACGGAGGACGTGCTCGCCGCCTTGGTAGTTGAGCACGATGATGCGGACGAGCGGAGCGCGCACGTGTCCTTCCATGGCGGGCGTCGGGGGGGGGGGGGGGGGGCAGCAGGCGGCAGTAGGCTGACCGGCCGTGTCGATCGTAGGCGAGCGCGTCTCGCAGGCCTATCCAACCGAGCTGCTCAGCAACCTCACGCTGCGCGAGCTGCGCTCGAAGTACAAGCGCTCCGTGCTCGGCTGGACGTGGTCGATCGCCAACCCCCTGATGACGATCGCCGTCTACACGGTGGTCTTCGCCACGTTCATCGACATCCCGCCGCCGGTCGGAGATCCGAGCGGGATGCACATCTACGGCTTCTTCCTCGTCTGCGGGCTCCTCCCGTGGACCCTCCTCGCCCAGGGCCTCACCGGGGCGGTGTCGTCGCTCACGGCCAACGAGGGGTTGATCAAGAAGGTGTACTTCCCGCGGTCGGTCCTGACGACGGCCACCGTGCTGTCGTGGCTGGCGTCGCACCTCATCGAGGTGGGGGTGCTCCTCGTCGCCCTGCTGCTGTTCGGCAACATGGTGCTGCCGTGGGCGGTGCCGCTGCTGCTCGTCACGCTGCTGCTCAGCGGCTTCATCCTGGGGCTCGGGCTCCTGCTCGCCCCGGCGAACGTGTACTTCCGCGACATCGAGCACTTCACCGGAATCTTCCTGAACCTCTGGTTCTGGCTCACCCCGATCATCTACCCGGCGTCGCTGCTCGAGCACCGGCAGGTGGGTGGCATCGAGCTGACCACGTTGCTGGAGCTCAACCCGATGTTCCACTTCGTCGAGGCGTACCGCTCGCTGCTCTACGACCTGGCGTGGCCCTCGCTCACCACGTGGTTGGCGATGGTCGCCGCCGCCGGCATGGCGGTCGTGGTCGGCGCCCTGGCGTTCCGCCGGCTCGAGCCCCGCCTCGCCGAGGAGCTCTGATGGGCGACATCGCCATCCGCGTCGACGACGTGGCCAAGCGGTTCCGGCTCATGCACGAGCGGAACAGCACGCTCAAGGCCACGATCATGCGGGGCGGCAAGAGGGCGGACTTCGAGGAGTTCTGGGCGGTCGACGGCGTCTCGTTCGACGTGCCCCAGGGCTCGATGTTCGGCATGATCGGCCACAACGGGTCGGGCAAGAGCACGCTGCTCAAGTGCATGGCGAGCATCCTGCGCCCCGACCGCGGGTCGATCACCGTCGAGGGGAAGATGTCCGCCCTCCTCGAGCTGGGCGCCGGGTTCCACCCCGAGCTCACCGGCCGTGAGAACGTCTTCCTCAACGGCTCGATCCTCGGCATGAGCACGCGGGACATGCGCGCGAGGTTCGACGACATCGTCGAGTTCTCCGGACTCGCACGCTTCATCGACCAGCCGGTGAAGAACTACAGCTCGGGCATGTTCGTGCGGCTGGGGTTCTCGGTGGCCATCAACGTCGAGCCCGACGTGCTCCTCGTGGACGAGGTGATGGCGGTCGGCGACGAGCAGTTCCAGCAGCGCTGCGTCGAGAAGTTTGCCTCGCTGCGCGCCCAGGGGCGCACGATCGTCGTCGTCTCACACGGCCTCGAGTCGCTGCGCAACCAGTGCGACACCGTCGCCTGGCTGGCCGAGGGCAAGCTGAAGGGCCTCGGGTCGGCTGGCGAGGTCATCGACGCGTACCTCGCCGAGGTGCGCTCCCGCGACGTCGACGCCATCGCGGCGTCGCACGCCGACGACGCGTTCACCGACGTGGGCATCGAGCTCATCACCCTGGACGGCGCCGGCGAGCGCACCCGGACGCTGGCCACCGGTCAGCCGGCGACGTTCCGCACCCGCTTCGTGCCCCCTGCCGAGCCCGACGAGGTCGACGTGACGCTCGAGGTCGCCCGGCCGGACGGGATGGTGCTCTCCCGCAGCACGAGCCGGGTGGCGAGCGGCGTGTCGGGCAAGGTCGACGTCGTCGACTACGGGGTCGACCGCCTGCCGCTCCTCGCCGGCGTCTACGACCTGTCCGTGACCGTCACGAGGGCCGCCACGAGCGAGGTCCACCTCCGTGCCGACAAGGCGCTGCGGTTCCAGGTGCAACCCACCGACGGTGACCGCACCGGCCTCGTCACCCTGGCCGGTCACTGGCGAGCGGCCACCGACGAGCCGTGACCGGCGTCCCCCGGCCCGTCGAGGCGCTCGACCCCGAGATCGGGCTGCCACGCTCGACCGACCCGCTGGTGTCGATCGTGGTCCTCGCGTGGCGCCAGGCCGACCTGCTCGACGCCTGCCTGCGGTCGCTCGCCCAGCACGACACCGAGGTCCCGTTCGAGGTGGTGCTCGTCCTGAACGGCGCGACGGCCGAGGTCCGCCGGCTCGTCGCCGACCGGGTCCAGGGGGCGGTCGTCGTCGACTCCTCGACCAACCTCGGGTTCGCGGGCGGGAACGTCCTCGGTGCGTCCGTCGCCCGGGGGGAGCACCTCGTCCTGCTCAACGACGACGCCGAGGTGCTACCGGGCTGGCTCGACCAGCTGGTCGCCGCGGTCGATCGCCCCACCGTCGGCGCGGTCGGCTCGCTCGTGCTGTTCCCCGACGGCACGGTCCAGGATGCGGGCGGCGCGATCTGGCCCGACGGCTGGACGTCGATCGCCGATCGGCACCACCCGGTGCACATCGCCGCACGTCGTGGACGCCGCCGCGTCCACTACGCGTCCGGGTGCTCGCTGCTCGTCCGCCGAGAGGCGTGGGACGCCGTCGGGGGGCTCGACACGCGGTACCACCCTGCCTACTTCGAGGACGTCGACCTGTGCCTCGCCCTCGACCAGAAGGGGTGGGAGGTGCTCGTCGAGCCGACGTCGATGATCCTGCACCACGAGTCGGCCTCGTCGACCAGCCGCTTCAAGTCGTTCCTGTTCGAGCGCAACCACCGCCAGCTGCTCGACAAGTGGGGCCGCGTCGTCACCGAGCGGCCCGTCCCACCGCCCGGCGCCGGCGACCGCACGCTCGACGCCCTGGCCATGCTGCGCCGGGACGGCCCACGCATCCTCGTCGTGGACGATCGCGCGCCACGAGCGGCCGCCGGGTCGGGCTTCCCCCGGACGCTCGAGCTGCTCGTCCAGCTGGCGGGGCGCCCACACCTCCAGGTGGCGATCCTGCCCACCGCCTTCGGCGACGTGTCCGCCGAGCTCGACGCCGCCCGGCTCGGCATCCAGGTCCTCGCCGGCGACTTCGCCGAGCAGTGCCGGCAGTTCGATCCGGACCTCGTCGTCGTGTCGCGGCCGCACAACGCGGCGCGGGCGCTGCCCGTCCTCCGCGACGTCTGCCCTCGGGCCGTCGTCGTGGCCGACGTCGAGGCCCTCTTCCACCGGCGGCTCGACCTCCAGGCCGAGGTCGTCGGCGACGCCCGGGAGGCGGCGCGCCTGCGACGTGAGGCCCGCCGCGTCGAGGCCATGGAGAGGGAGATGGTCGTCGCCGCCGACCACGTGATCACGCTCTCGGTCGACGAGCACGCCTGGATCGAGTCGGTGCCCGGGCACGCCACCGCGCACCTCGTGCCGCCGTGGTCCTCGAACCTCACGATGCAGCCGAGCCGGTGGGAGGAGCGGCGCGACACCCTGTTCGTCGCCGGTTGGGCCGCCGGGCCCGGAGCACCCAACTCCGACGGGCTCATCTGGTACCACGACGAGGTCCTCCCCCGCCTCCTCGACCTGGCGCCCGACGTCGGCCTCGACGTCACCGGCGGGCGCCCGGCGCCCGACGTCGCCGGGCTCGCCGGTCCGCACCTCCGGTTCACGGGCCGCGTCGACGACCTGGCCGAGGTGTACCAGCGCGCCCGGGTCGCCGTGGCCCCGGTCCGCTTCGGCGCGGGCGTCAAGCTCAAGGTGATGGAGGCCCTCCAGATGGGCGTCCCCGTCGTCACCACCTCGGTCGGCGCCGAGGGCTTCGAGGCCGAGCTCCGGCAGGCCATCGTCGTCCACGACGACCCGGCCGACACGGCGGCTGCCGTGGCCCGCCTGGCCACCGATCGGGACGCCTGGTTCGAGCAGCGGTTGCGCATCGAGGTCGCCTGCGCCCGTACCATCGCCCGAGGCGCCCCCACCATCGCCGGCACGCTCGAGGACATCCTCCCGGCGATGGCCGCCCCCGACGCCCGAGACGCCGCCTCATGACGCCAGCCAGCACGCACGACCTCATCACCGCCTGCCTGCCGACCGACGGTCGCACGCTGGTGCTCGGGGGGCCGCCCGCGCTCCTCGACGCCGTCCGGGCCCGCAGCGCCACCGCCGAGCTGTGGGAGGGCGGGCCGGCCGAGGGGTCGTTCGACGCCGTGATCGTCGCCCAACCGCTGGTCGAGATCACCGACCCGGCGGCGCGCGTGCAGGAGCTGGCAGGTGCCCTCGGGCCCGAGGGACGGCTGGTCCTCGTCGCCCCGACGACCTCGCACGCCGCGGCGCGCCTCGGTCTGGCCCTCGATCCGCCCTCCCCGGAGGAGCTGTCGCGAGCGGCCGCCGTCGCCTGGCCGGCCACCCGGGACCTGCTCGGCTGCGCCGGGCTCCACGTGTGGTGGGACCTGCCCGTCACCGCGCCCCTGCTGCGTGGCTCGGGCGTCGACGACGCCGACGTCTCCGCCGACGTGCTCGCCGCGATCGGGAGCGAGCCGGACGCGCGGATCGACGCCGTGGTCGTCGTCGCCGGGGTGCGCCCGGCCCCTCCGGAGGATCGTGCGCTGCTGACCGCCCTCGTCGGCGAGCTGGCCGAGCTGCGGGCATCGGCCGCGGAGGACCACCGGCGCCTCACCGAGCTGTCCCGGGGCGCCGAGCACGCGAGCCGGGCGATCGACGAGGCAGCCCAGCTGCGGGCCGAGGTGGCGAAGCTGCGGCTCGAGCTCGACGCCGCGACGGCCGACGCCACGGTGCGCGCCGACTACGTCGCCGAGCTGGAGGACCAGCTCTCGAGGCTCGAGGACCGGCTGGCGCGCGGGTTCGTCCGGCTCGGTGCGCGCGCGGACGCCGCGATGCTCCGCCACGAGCGCCTGGGCCGCGTCCACGCGCTCGGGGGGCGCCTGCTCCGGATGATCCGCGGCCGCTGACCCGTGATCACCCCATGACCTGGACGGTGGAGCGCCGCGCCGTCGTCGGCGTCGTCGCTCTGGCGGTGGCCCTCGCCGTCCACCGGGCGGTCGCGCTCAGCGGCATCGACGTCACGGTCGCCACCGACGAGATCGGCTACATCGCCAACGCCCGCCACCTCGCCGGGGGGTACCCCGACGTCGTCATGACCGGGACCTTCTACTCGGTGGGGGCCTCGCTCCTCCTCGTCCCGATCGCTGCGCTCACGAGCTCCCCCACCACGCTGCACGTCGCCGGGATCATGGTGAACGTCGCGCTCGCCTCGCTGCTGGTCGTCGCGCTCCACCAGCTGCTCCGCCGGCACCTCGGCGCCGGGCCCACCGCGGCCTTCGCCGGAGCGGCCGTCGCGGGCACGATCCCGTGGATCACGACGAACGCCGCCACGCTGTGGAGCGAGACGCTCCTGTCCCTGCTCGTCGTGGTGTGGCTCCTCGCCGTCGGCCGGCTCCGGCCCGGCCACCGGTGGGCGCCGGTGGGGCTCGCGCTGTGCTCGGTGGGCCTCTACGCCGTGCACGCCCGCACCATCGCGATGCTCGGGCTCGCCGTCGCCCTCGTCGCGGCGGCGACGGCTCTCGGCCGGGTCCGACCGTCCGCCGCCGGCCTCGCGGCGCTGGTGGCCGTCGTCGGCGTGGCGACCACGCGGCTGCTCAACCGGGCCATCGCCGAGGCGGTCTACCTCCGGGGGCAGGACGCGGCCGGTGAGGGCACGCTGGGGAAGCTGCGCTGGGAGGACGTCGGCAGCTACCTCGACAGCCTCGCCGGGCAGTCGTGGGGTCTCCTCGTGTCGACGTTCGGTCTCCTCGTCCCGGGGGTCTGGTTCCTGGGTCGGGGGGCGTGGCAGCGGCGCCGCGAGGTCCTGGCACGCGAGACCGGCGACGCCGATGCCGATGCCGACACGTCCGTCGGTCGGTTCGACCCGATCGTCGCCGGCGCGGCACTCGCCGTCCTCGCCTGGTTCGTCGCGGTCTCCACCGCGCAGATCGGCACGGGCATCGCCCGGCTCAGCCGCGGCGTGGTGGACACCAGTCGCGGCGACCTCCTCGTCTACACCCGCTACGTGGAGCCCATCGCGGTCGTGGTGGCCGCCGCCGGGGTCGCGTGGGTGCTCGACCGGCAGGTCCGGGCACGAGAGCGGTTCGCCGTCGCCGGGGCGACCGTCGCTCTGCTCGGCGCGCTCACGCTCTGGATCCGCAGCGCCTTCCCCGTCGAGTGGTTCGACTCGTTCTTCAGCCCGTCGAACGCGTCCGTCGTCTACGCCTGGATCCGCTGGGTCGACTCGTTCTCGCCCGCTCGGATCGCCCTCCCCGTCGCCGTCCTCGCCGGACTCGCCATGGCGCTCCCCGAGCTCGGACGTCGCCTGGCCCTGGTCGCCGCGGTCGTCGTCTCGCTGGCGCTCACCTCCACGGGGGTGGCCGACCACCTGCGCTTCTTCAGCGACTACGGCCGAACGCACCGCGCCGTGCCGATGGCGATCAACGAGGCCGGCGTCGACGAGGTCGGGTTCCTCGCCCCCTGGGACGGATCGCCCTTCTACACGTACCAGTTCTGGCTGACCGACGCGAGCTACGTGCTCGTCGACGAGGCGGACCTGGCCACCGGACCCGAGCTGCTCATCGCCCCGCTGGAGTGGCCCGGCGCGGCGAGGCAGGGCGCGGTCCGCGTCACCGCCGACCCGGAGCTCGGCACGGCGCTGTGGCGGCTCCCGGGGTGATGCCGTCGCGGGTCCCCGCGGTCGGTAACCTCGCCGTTCCACGTGCGCTCACCCGAGCGCCCTCCCTGATGTCCCCCACCATCGACCGGTCCGGAGCTGAACGGGCGTGATGATCCACTTCCTCGGTCCCGTGCCGCCGCTGCGCGGAGGGATCGCCCAGCACAGCGATCGACTGCTCGACGCGCTCGTCGACGCCGGCCACCACGTCACCGTCGATGCGTGGTCCCACCAGTACCCGCGACGCCTCTACCCGGGGGACGAGGTCGATCCGTCCGCCGTCCCCCGCCCCTCGGCGCGCTTCACCCTCCGTTGGTGGGACCCCAGCTCGTGGGTGCGAGCCGGGCGCGCTGCCCGCACAGCCGACCTCGTCCTCATCCCGTGGGTCACACCGGTCCAGGCCGTCGCCTACCTCACCGCCCTGCGTGCGGCATCCGGCACGCCTGCGGTCGGGATCATCCACAACCCGCTGCCGCACGAGCGGCGACCCTTCGATCGCGTGCTCACGCGGTCCATGCTGCGACGGCTCACGGGCGCCGTCACCCACGCCCGCACGGTCTCCGAGGAGGTGGGCAAGCTGGCGCCCGGGCTGGCCCTGCGCGAGGTCCCGCACCCGCCGAACCTCGACGTCGAGGAGGCTCCGCTCCCCGACGGCCCTCCGTGGCGACTGCTCTTCCTCGGGTTCATCCGCCCGTACAAGGGGCTCGACACCGCGCTCGACGCCATGGTCGAGCTGCGCCGCCGGCGCGACGACGTCACGCTCACGATCGCCGGCCAGGTGTGGGGCTCGCCCGACCCGTGGTACCGGGCGATCCACGAGCGCGGCCTCGACGACGTCGTCGACTTCCGCCCCGGATACGTCCCGAACTCGCGCCTGGGGCTCCTGCTCGCCGAGCACCACCTCGTCGTCGCGCCCTACCGCAGCGCGACGCAGTCGGGGATCGTGCCCCTCGCCCAGGCCGCCGGCCGGGGCGTCATCGCCACCGACGTGGGGGGCCTGTCGGAGGCCCTCACCGACGGCGTCGACGGCTACCTGACCCCGCCCGGCGACGTGCCGGCCTTCGCAGCGGCCATCGAACGGGCGCTGCCGCGTGTGCAGGAGCTGGCCGACGCAGCCCGCTCGGCGTCCTCCTCGTGGCGCGACGTGGCCGAGGCGGTCCTCGCCGTCGGGTCGCCGACCTCGGACCGCTAACGCCCGCCGGCCGCCTCGATCGCCTGCTCGAGGGGCGCGACGACCGCAGCCGGGGAGAACTCCCGCCGCGCCAGCGCGCCGGCCCGCCGCCGCATGTCGGTGAGGACATCGCGGTCCTCGGCCAGGTGGAGCAGCGCCGCCGCCAGTGCGGCGTCGTCGCCGGCCGCCACCAGGACGGCGTCGTCGCCGAGCAGCTCACGATGCGACGGCGTGTCCGAGCTCACCACCGCGCACCCCGCCGCGGCTCCCTGGAACAGCTTGTTGGGCACGACGCGCCACGCCTTGTCGCTGGTGCCGAAGATGCCGAGGCACACGTGGTGCTCGGCGACCATCCGGGCCAGCTCGGGACCGGGGAGCCAGTCGAGCCAGGTGACGTGGGGGTTCGGGCTCGCGAGCGCTCGGGTGCGCTGGTAGTCCTGCCCCGTCCCGATGATCGTCCAGGCGATGCGCGGGTCGTCGGCGAGTCGAGCGATGGCACGGCCGATGACAGGGGTCCCCTGGAGCGGCGTGAACAACCCGAAGAACACCACGCGGAGCGGCCCGTCCACCGGATCGGGCGCCGGGTCCCGGAACCACAGCTCGGGGGCGCCGACGGCGACCACGATGCTGCGACCGCGCGCCTCGTCCGGAAGCCGTGCCCGCTGCGCCTCGGTGTCGACGACGATGACGTCGGCGGTGCGCAGGGCCGCGCGGTCGATCGTGTCCAGCAGCCAGCTCACGGGTGAGCGGGGGCCGATCCGCCGGTCGCGCGCCGTGTCCCCCAGCGCGACGAGGAAGTCGAGGACGATCGGCGCGTCGAAGAGCCGGCGTGCGAGGTGCACGTCGAAGTGGCCGAGGTAGCCGACCACGACGACGTCCGGGGCCGGCAACGTGCGCGCCATGCGCCACAGCGCCCACCACGAGCGCAGGATGCGGAGCAGCATGCGCGGCGCTTCCCATGGGCGCTGGGCGATCCGGACGCGGAGTGCGGTGTCCACGTTGAGCGGCACGTTGCAGACGTCGATCGTCGCGCCGCGAGCGGCCAGCCCCTCGCGGAGGACCTGGACGCGCGGATGGGTCGACTCGTCGAACGTTCCGAAGAACAGGACTCGCACGCTGGGACAGTGCTCCCGCTGACGCGGACAGGACAGAGGGGAGCGATCCTACGGGCCGAGCGCGCCGCGCACGACCTCAGCCGCCGGCGGACCCAGCCCGCGTGCGGATCCGACGCTCCGAGGTGGCCAGTCCCACGCCGCCGACGACGATGGCGACGGCGAGGAGCACCGCGCGGTCGACGGTGGCGCCGAGGATGCCATCGGAGAAGGTGCGGCCGAGGGCGACCGCCGCGCCGCTCATCGAGAGCTCGCGCACGCCGAGAGCCGCCGGGGTCAGCCCGACGAACGTCGCCAGGCCGATGACCGGCGCGAGGACGAGGAAGAGCACGTAGGGCTCGTCGTACCCGAGCCAGCCGAAGGTGAGCTGCAACCGCCACGCGGCGAGCAGGTACTTGACGAGCTCCAGACCGAGCACCCAGGCGGCCACGTCGGGACGGTCCTGCAGGTCGGACCAGCCCGAGCGGAAGGCCATCCACGCCCGCGCCAGCCGGCCGCTCCGCTGCGTCTCCGGCAGGGGCACGATGCTGCCGACCAGCGCTCCGAGGAGCATGGCCGCGAAGCACGCGAGGAGCACGGGCGACCACACCCCATCGGTGGCGCCCACGAGGATCGTGCCCACGAGGCCGAGGGCGCCCGTGGCCATGACCGTCAGCACGAGGTTGGCCCCGTACCCCGACGTGGCGCGGCTGTAGGGGAGGTCGTGGACGGCCCTGAGGTACCGAAACCGGTACAGCGTCCCCACCTGGCCTGGCAGGTGGTTGAGCAGCTGCCCGGCGGTGAACAGCAGGTAGTTCTCGGTGATCCCGAGCGGCGCGCCGACCGCGCGGTAGAGCTTCTGGAACTCCAGCGCGTTCAGCCAGTGACCGACGACCACGAGCGACGCCACGAGCGCGAGGTCCGCGAGGGGCACCTCTGCCAGCGGTTCGAGGTCACCTCGCCGGCTCCACATCACCCACACGAGCGCGGCCACCGCCACGACCGTGAGCGCCACGTTGAGGACCCGGCGCACCCCTGGGGGACGGCTCAACGACGGACGAGGCGGGCGAAGGCCGCGTAGGAGGTGAGGAGCCCGATCGCCTGGAAGGCGTGGTTCGACAGCGTGAGGCGCTGCCGGTAGACGTCCTCCGCTCGCTTCCGCCGAAGGATCACATCGACCGCAGCGAGGTCGACCTCGAACGGCAACTCCATCAGCAGGTCGGTCACCTGGCCGCGGAGGGGTCCGCTGAACCACTCGTCGATCGGCGCCATCGTCGGGGCCTGCTTCCGCTGCTCGACGACCGACGGCGGGAGGAGGCCGGAGTCGACAGCTGCCTGCTGGAGGACAGGCTTGCCCTCGGCCGCGGCCAAGCGCCCGGCCGGTCGCACGAGCTCCGGCGGCATCTGAGCGATCGACTCCCGGAACGAGGTCGTCGTGTAGGGCGAGTGGATGTCGAGCCCGGAGACAAGGGTCGCCCCCTCCACCTTCGCGAGGCTGTGACCGGCGATGGCGTTGCCGTCGAAGGCCAACCGGACGGGATCGGTCGCACCCGTCGCCGTTGCGAGCCGACGCCGGATCTCGGCGATGGTCTCGTCCTGCACCGGCCTCGGAGTGGGCGAGAGACGACGCAGGGCGACGTCGTCCAGGTACTGAGTCGGAAGGTGATGCGATGCAGCACCGCCGAGCAGCGCTGCCCTCAGGGAGCTGCGACCGACGCGGGCCACGTGTCCGAGCCGATCGTCGACCGACCGCAGGCTGAGCGCGCGCAGCGATGCTCGGAGAACCGGTGACGGGACCCTGCCCAGGCCCTGGCTCGCGGCCGATCGGGTGTTGACCGTCGGGTAGGCCAAGAACACGGCGTCGCAGCCGTCACCGGAGAACAGCCGCTCGACCCCGGCGGCACGGGCGGCGGAGGCAGCCACGATCGTCTGGATCTGGTAGTGCGGCTGGGCCCCCGGCTGGTTCACGAGCTCGGGGAACCGCGCCAGCGCGTCGCCGATGACCTCGGCGGTGATCGGGACGGGGTGGTGGTCGGCCGCAGCTGCGCCCACGGCCTCCTCGACGTGGCGCTGGTTGAAGCGGTCGTCGTCGAAGTGGAACGTGAAGGTCGACACCCGCTTGCCCAGCCGGTGGAGGCCGGCGGCGACGAGCGCGGAGTCGAAACCGCCGAGGAGGACGCCGACGTGGTCGACCCCTCGCGACTGCTCGTCGAGCACCTCGAGCAGCAGGTCCGCCACGCCGTGCGGCCCGTCGGGGGGCGGGACCGGCTCGGCCGCGCCGGGGCGCGGCGCGTCCCCCGACGGGCCGGCGAGCGGCGGCCCGGCCAGGGCGATGCACCCGGGACGCGCCAGCGACCGCACACCGGCGAACATCGTCCGGTCGTCGGGGAGGAAGCCGAACCCGAGCTGGAAGTCCTCGTAGCTCCGGTCGAGGGCGGCACGCTCTCCCAGCCCCTCGACCAGCGCGCCGACCGACGTGGTGACGAGCCACCCCGAGGGGTCCTCGTGGCCGAAGAGGCGGAGGTTGCCCGGTCCGCTCCCGACGACGGCACGCCCGTGTTCGGGGTCGATCACGGCGGCGACGGTGTGCGCCGGCGGATCGCCGTCCAGGACCGCCCACGGCGAGGCGGTGGGATCCCCGATGCGCACCCCGACCCGGCGACCGTCCCTCCCCACCTCGAGGACAGGGCCCCCGTCGTGGACGACGGCGAGCCACGCGGGCGACCCGGCGTCGCCGAGCACCTCGAGGCGACCGCCCTGCGACGCCAGCCAGCGGGCAGCCCGCTCGGCTTCCTCCGCCCGCGCCGGGCTCGCGACGACAAGACCGTTGCGCATGCCGACCAACCTAGGAGGCAGCCGGGCGGCGATCGGCGACCAGGGCGGCGACCACGTCCGAGGTCCGGCCCGACAGCGCCCGCAGCTCCGGCGAGCGCTCGGCGAGGATCCCGCGGACCTCGTCGGCCCGGGACGCCAGCGCGCCGAGGCGCTCGGCGAGGCGCTCCCCCGTCAGCTCGGACACGTCGATGACCCACTCGTCCAGGCCAGCGGCCTCCGCGAGGCCGTGTGCCTTGTGCTCGTAGGGCACCACGACCACGGGCACCTCGGCGCCCACGGCGAACACCGCCGGGTGGTACCGGCCCGCGACGACGAGGTCGGAGGCGGCGACGATGGCACGCTGCTCGTCGCTGTCGGCGCTCTCGGGGGCGACCTGGACGTCGACGCCCCGTGCGCGCAGCTGCGCGGCCAGCTCCTCGAGGTACGGGGTGTCACGGTGGCGACCGTGGACCTGTGGCAGCAGCGTGACCCGACACGGGCCCCGCTCGGCGAGCGCCGACAACCCGGCGATGACGGCGGCGTCGTGGGCGGCGCGCGTGGCTCCGGGATCGCGGAACGCGGCCGCCACCCGCAACACGTCGCCCTTCGACGTGCCGGCGTCCGGCGGCGCGACGCGCGCCGGATCGTCCTGGAGCGCCGAATCGGTGGTGACCTCGACCTCGAGCCCGGGAACCAGCTCCCGGATGTGGGACGCCGATCGCTCCTCGCGGACGACCACTCGGTCGAACCACCGGTAGCCGCGCCGCCGCACCGGGTTCAGGAACCGGTTGCGGAACGGACCAGCCGACGGGGCGTAGAGCGCCAAGGGAGTCCGGCGTACACGGGCCATCCACACGAAGAACCAGTGCACCGCCTCGTGGTCGGCGTACAGGTCGCCGAAGTAGGGACCGCCGGGGGCCGAGACGACGACGTCGGCGTCGTCGTAGGCGTCGAGGATCCGTCGGCCCACCGGGCCTGCGAGCGAGCGCGCCGGCAGGCGCCCCGCGAGGAGCATCGCTGCGGCCGCCAGGCGCAGCGCCTCGACCACGGGCAGCCGGATCGGCAGGTAGGTCACCGGCTGCGGCGTCGCGACGGCGCTCTCGGCGGGGTCGTTGAACTGGTGGAGCACGGTGAACCGGGCACCCGGGAGGCGTCGGTCCAACCCGGCGAGCATCGCCCGCATCGCGGCCTCGTCACCGCGGTTGTCGCCGTGCTGGTTGACGATGAGGACGTGCGGGCGGGCGGCGTGCGCCCGTCGGGGATCTGCATCGGTCACCGTTCGAGGGTACAAGCGACGGCCGTGGGTCTCGGGCGAGGTCAGCGCCGCGTCGTCGCCCACCACCGCTCCACGAGCGCGTCGTGCCGTCGCGCACGGGTGCGGAGGAGGTCCCGAGCCTCGATCACGGTCGACGACGCGACGATGGCGCGCTCGGCCACCTCGGCGAGCCCTCGCCAGCCGTCGTCGTCGTTGGAGATGCCGGCGACGCCGGGGACGCCGGCATCGGCGACGAGCGTGCGCACCTTGTCGACGTGGCCGACCAGCACCGTGGGCCGCCCGGCGAGCAGTGCGGCGATGCCCCCGTGGTAGCGCATGGAGACCACGAGCCGGCTGGCCGCCACCTCGTCGATCACCGTGTGGCGGTCCGGCGTGGCGGTCGTGACCTCGACCCCGTGCGCGGCCAGCGCGTCGGCCACCGACTCGCCGACGAGGTCGTCCCGACCGGCCTCGAACGCGACCAGGTGGACCGGTAGGTCGAGCGCCCCGGAGAGCGCGGCGAGGGCAGGGACCGCATGGCGGCGGGCGGCCCCGATGACGCGCTCGCGCCGAGCAGCTGCTGGCTCGGGACCGAAGCGGCGCGCCGTCGGCGGTCGTAGGCAGACGACGATCCGGTCCGCTGGTGCAGCCGACGGGTCCGGCAGACCGAACACGAGGTCGGCCGTCACCTCGGGACGGGGCAGACCGAGCGCCGCGACCACGTCGGCCGAGTGGGCGTCGCGGACGACGAGCGGCACCCCGGCGAGCACACGGCGTGCCAGGCGCTGGTTCACGGCGCCGTCGAGCGGGCCGACACCGAGGCCGAGTCCGCGCACCGGGACGCTCAGCGCCCGCGCCGCAAGGACGCGGGCCAGGTGGCGCCCGGGGTTCAGCGGCGAGCTGTCGTCCTGGAGGAGACCACCCGGTCCGAAGATCAGGCCGTCGGCGTCGCGCAGCGCACGCAAGAGGCGGTCCGGCCGGCGCTCCGGGACGGCCTCGAGCCCGTGGTCGCGCCGCGTCTCGGGTGCATCGACGGAGATGGGGAGGAGCTCGGCGCCCACCGGCTCCAGGAGCCGCCGGAGGGCGTCCAGGAGGAGCTCGTCGCCGAGGTTGGTCGAACCCGTCCAGCCGGCGACGACGAGGCGGGGACCGCCGCTCAGAAGACCACCGTCGGCGGGACGGTGCGCGGGTTGCGCCATGTGGCGGGATCGAGCGCGACGCGGTGCAGGAACGTGACCGCCTCCCCACGGGTGACCGCGGCGTCCGGCGCGAAGTCGCGGCTCCCACCGACCCCGGTCGTCACCTCGTGGAACGCTGCCCAGCGCACGGGGGCCTCGTAGAACGCACCGCCGACCGTGTCGCGGAAGCCGTGGGGGCGGTAGGGCGCCGCCTGGCCCGCGTAGCGCCACAGGAACGTCACGAGCTCCGCTCGGCTCACCGGCGCCTCGGGACGGAACTCGTTCGTGCCCGCGTACCCCTGGGTGACACCGGTGGACCGGGCCCAGGCGACCGCTGGGGCGTAGAACGCCGACGACCGCACGTCGGCGAAGCCCGCACCGCCGCCGGTCGACGGCCGTCCCGCCAGGCGCCACAGGAACGTGACGACCTCGCCTCGGGTGACCGCGCCCGCGGGCTCGAAGCGGTTCGATCCCGCGACGCCCGTCGTCACCCCCTCCGACCGGGCCCATCGCACGCCGGGCTCGAAGAACGCCCCTGCCGAGACGTCGACGAACCCGTGCGGACCGGCGGCCGCCTTCGGGACGGCGGCGTTCGAGCGAGCCGAGGCGAGCACCGCGCCGTCGCCGTCGAGCACCTCGACGAGGTACCAGACCGGCCGACGGTTCGCGAGCCCCGTGAACGTGTGCGTCGACGCGTCGGGCGGCAGGTCGAGGGCGGCGGACCCGTCGCTCGGTGTGACGCGCACGCCGGCGGCACCGCCGTCGGCGGCCACGAGGTTCGCCCACCGGACCGTGATCCGGCCGGGGCCGGCCGTGGCACGGGCGCAGCCGACGCGCCGCGGCACCTCGCACAGCGCCCGATCGACCCGCACCAGCGAGTAGGCCCGGGGCGCGTACGGGTCGGCGACCGGGAGCCCGGAGTCACGCAGGCGCGCCTCCATCGCCGCGACGTCGAGGCCCGGCTCGGCCTCGCGGAGGAGGGCCATCGCCCCCGCCACGTGCGGCGCCGCCATCGAGGTGCCCGCGTCCCGGCGCAGCCCCCCGCCGACGTCCGCCGATTCGATTCCGGTGGACGGATTCGCAGCGCCAGGAGCTACGAGCGAGACCTTTTCAGAGCGCAGCGAGAACTGCGCCATTCCACCCGAGGTATAGGTGGCTCCGATTGGCGTCGCAGCAGAGAAGCACGCCGGGGCCTGGATTCCGTAGGCGAAGCCGACTGGTCCGTTTCCGGCAGCGACCACCAGCGCCGTACCCGAGCTGCGGAGCTGGTTGAACACAGGCACCAGGGGGTCCACCGAGCCCAACAGGCGATCACAGTGCCCTCGGCTGACCAGCGCATCGAAGCCAAGCGAGAGATTGACCGCCACGGTGTCACCGGGCCAGTTCTGTCGGTTGTCTCTCACCCACTCGAGCGCCGACCGGATATCTGCGGAGGAGCCGCGCAGAATTGGGGCGCCGTTCCTATCAACACCGACGGAGAACACGCGAACCGACACGAGGTTCGCCCCTGGAGCCACGCCGCGCGGCGCATCGCGACCGACGGCGATGGCCGCCACGTGTGTACCGTGCGCACAATCGGGGTGAGCCGCCGGATCGCAGTGAAGTCCAGAACCCTCGCCAAACGGATCGTCCCGACAGTCGTCGGCAAAGCACGCCTCCGCCACGAGGCTTTCTTGGAGGCTCGGGTGCGTCACGTCGACGCCGGTGTCGATCACCACGATGGTGGAGCCCGATCCGTCGAAACCGATCGCGCCACCGACGTCAGCAGCCCCGATAGCTCTCACCGACTCGCTCAAGGAGAGCACGAGCTCGCGATTGGGAGATACCGATGCCACCAGCCCGGACCGCTGGAGGGCAGCGAGCTCGGCGTCGTCGACGTCGACCGCCACCCAGGTGCCATCGGCGCCGACCCGGTCGACCGTCGGCTCGGCGGCCCCGCCGTCGGGCGCCGCAGGGCTGCCGGCGAGACCGGCGACGAGCGCCGCACCGTCGACGTCGGACGCGTCGACCGGCCCCGGACCGGCGAGGTGCGGGGCGAGGTCGGCCACGGTGACCCCGGGCGCGAGGTCGACGATCACGGAGTGCCGACCGTCCTCGGCCGTGGCCGCTGCCGCACCCGACCCGACGTCGGCCGATGCCGCGCCGGACGGGACGAGCAGCGCTGCGAGGAGGACGAGCGACGCGATGCACTCCCGGACCGGCAATTGACTCCCCCATGGTCGCGGGCGACGTGGCCCGCCCGTCTGATCAGAACAGGACGGTAGAGGGTACCGGACCGCTCCACGCACTGGCGGTGCGGGCCAGGCGGTAGAGGAAGGTGACGAGCTCGCCGCGCGTGACCCGGGCCTCGGGCTCGAACCGGTTGGTGCCCGAGACCCCGGTGGTGATGCGGTGCTGCGCCATCCACGCGATCGCATCGTCGTAGAACGCGCCGCGCGACACGTCCCCGAACCCGGACGGCCCGGCGGGAGCCGGCCGACCCACCATGCGGTGCAGGAACGTCGCGACCTGTCCTCGCGTCACCCACTCGCCGGGCTGGTAGAGCCCGGAGGTGCCGACGCCCGTGGTGAGTCCGGCCTCGTCCAGCCACCGCACCGCGGTGGTGAAGAAGGAGACGTCGGGGACGTCGGGGAATCGGTTGGCGATCGTCGGGCGCTGCGAGTCCATCATCCGGTGGAGGAACGTGGCCATCTCGGCGCGCGACACCGGGTCGTCGGGCTTGAAGAGCCCGGTGTCGCCCACGCCGGTGGTGAGCCCGATGAGGGTGGCCCAGATGACCGCGTCCTGGTAGAAGCCGTCGACGGCGACGTCGCGGAAGGGTTGCTGCACGACACGGGCGTCGCGGCGGATCGCGCCGAGGCTGGCGTACAGGGTGCCGGGGCACTCGGTCTGGCGGACGTCGCTGTGCCCGGTGACGTGGGAGAGCCACTTCGTCGTGCCGCCGTAGTCGGTGTAGAGCGACTGGCCGCGAGGGTCGACGCCGTGGAGACCGAGCTTCCAGGCGACGAGGCGGGTGATCGAGTGGACGGCGGCGGCGGGCGGCGCGACGCCCGACAGCGTGCCCAGGTAGCAGATGCCGACCGTGCGGGTGTTGTGCCCGTAGCTGTGGCCCCCGATCACGGCCTTGGCGACGCCACCCGCCCGGCCCTCCCAGAGCGTGCCGAACCGGTCGACCAGGAAGTTGTAGGCGATGTCGGACCAGCCGTTGCCGTCGATGTGGTACGCCTGGATCCCCCGGATGATCCCCGGCACCTGGGCCTGCGAGTACCCGTTGGTGCCGGCGGAGTGGTGGATGATCGCCGACTGCACGGTGGGGGCGACGGGGATCGATCCGACCGGCCGCGCGCTCCACGACGAGCGGGGGTGGATCGTCGGCTGCGGGGCGAACGAGGTGACCGCGGGGACCTGCGCGTAGCCGGCGATCTCGTCGGTCTCGCGGACGAGCACGACCTCCAGGTCCCGGGCGTCGCCCGGCAGCTCGATCTCGTAGGCGTCGGCGCTCTCGACCCACATCGGGTCGCTCCGGTGACGGCCGTCCGACGGGACGTCGTCGGGACGGTGGTCCTCCCCCACGTGGAGGTGGTCCCACGGCTGCCACTCGCCCCGGCGGCGGACCCGCACGCGCGCCTCGGCGGAGGTGTCGCTCGCGAACCGGACGCCGATGACGGTGAAGGGCGCGATGCCTTCCTCACGGGCGAGGAGAGCGCCCGAGCCCGCGGCCATCGCGGCGAGCGCCGCGCCGCCCTCGGACGACGGCGCCACGGCGGCCAGGCGGGGGGCGACGGTGTCGACGCGCAGCTCGGGCTGCGCGACCTCGGCGATGGGCGCGGCGTCGGCCCAGTCCTGCGTGCGGCCCCGACGGCGTCCGCCGAGCACGAGCGACCCGACGGTGCCGGTGCCGACGCTCGCGACGGCGCCGGTGGCGAGGCCGCTGCGGATCAGGTCGCGACGGGACAGCCGACCGGTGGCCGGCCGGGGGTCGGTGGTGCTCACTGGGCGATCTCCGGTGGGGGCGACCACCGCGTCCAGGCCGCGGGTGTCTCGGCCATGCGGTGGAGGAAGGTCACGAGCTCGCCGCGGGTGACCGCGGCGTCGGGCTTGTAGAGCCCGGTGTCCCCGACGCCGGTGGTGAGGCCGAGGTCGAGCAGCCACCCGACGGGCCGGGCGTAGAAGGCGGTGCGCGGCACGTCGGGGAAGAGCGTCGGCGGCTGTGCGGCGGGTTCGCGGGCCAGCCGGTGCAGGAAGGTGGCCAGCTCGCCGCGGGTCACGGCACGGTTCGGCTCGAAGAGCCCGGAGTTGCCGACGCCGCCGGTGATGCCCTCCGCCGACAGCCACTGCACGGCGGTGCCGTAGAAGGCCGACGGGTCGACGTCGGGGAAGCTGGTGCCGCCCGACGGCGGCGACGCGTCGACGAAGCGGTAGAGGAACGTCGCCAGCTCGCCGCGGGTGACCGCACGGTTCGGTTCGAACCGGCCCGTCGATCCCACGCCGGTGGTGATCTCGTGCTCGACGGCCCACTCGACCGCGCCGGCGTAGAACGCGCCCGGCGCGACGTCGGAGAAGCCCGATCGCGTGATCGCCCACTTCGACGAGATGATCTGGCGGCTGCCGCCGGCGCGGGCGTTCACGGTGGTCCGGAACTGGTGCGCCGTCATCTCCCGCGTCCCGCCGGCGTGGTCGATCCAGACGGTGGCGCGGTTGGTCCGGCCGCCGACGCCGATGTTGCCGCCCAACCGGACGTCGCGGACGCCGCTCAGGCCGAACCAGCTGCCGATCTCGTCGAGGGTGTAGGTGCGCACCCAGCGGTGGTTCGGGTTGGACGGCGTGGCGTCGCCCGGGTCCGGGACCCCGTAGGCCCACGGCACCTGCACCTGGTTCTCGAACACGTAGCCGCTGTCGGCGGTGTGGCCCCCGCTCGACGACGAGTACCACGTGGTGGCGATGGTGCTGCCGCTGTAGACGACCTGGTTCTGGGTCGCGTCCACCGCGGCCACCCAGCGGTCGCCGTAGGCGCCGCCCTCCTTGTCGTACCCGGCGTAGACCTGGTCCGCCACACCGGGGTCGAGGTGGAAGGGGCGGTCGCCGCGGTCGCGGATGGTCGCCGCAGCGAAGGAACGGGCCGCCACGACCTGGGCCTTCAGCGCGTCGGCGTCCCACGACGAGGGGATCTCGGCCAGCCCGTACAGGTACTGGTTCATCGACAGGTTCTGGACCCCGACGCAGGTGCGGGCGCTGCACCCGGTGTTCGCGAACCGACTCGTCGGCAGGATGGCGAGGTCGCCCCACTTGTACTGCCGGGCGCCGAGGAGCTCGGGGAGGCTGGCGTGGCGGCCGCCCCGCAGCTCCACGACCACGGCGCCGGGCGCACCCTCGTACCTCGTCACTCCATCGATCTTCACCAACATGGTGCCGCCCGAGTAGCCCACCCGGATCTCGGCGTTCGCCGGGGCCACGTGGCTCCCGGCCGGGTGGTGCACGCGGGTCCCGCTGCCGTGCAGCCGCACGACGGTGGTGCCCGCGGTCTGGGTGAGTCGCACGCGCACGTCGTGGAAGTAGGCGGGCAGCGACGGCGGGTTCGCGATCGAGACGTCCCGGTAGTAGTGCCGGAGGATGTCCTGGTAGCTCGCGCCGGCGTCGGCCATGCCCTTGGCGCCGTACTGGCTCATGCCGATGCCGTGGCCCCAGCCGCCCCCCGTGATCTCGAGCTCCCCGGCGCTCGCGCCAGCGGGGGTGGGCGCGGCGACGACGACCCCGCAGAGCGTCGCCACGGCGAGCGCGGCAGCGGCGAGGGAACGGCGGAACGACACGCTGCGGGGACCTCCTGGGCGCGGTGAACGACTGCGGTCTCCGCCCGCTGAACGTCACGAGGGTAGACCCTCGCGCCTGCAGTGTCTTGATCGGCCCCGGACGTGGCGACTTGAGGATCGGGGCCGCCGGCACCCACGCTCACCCCTCTGGGCGACGCCCCGCCACCCTGCCCCTACGATCCGTCCATGCGCGAACCCGCACCGACCGGCGCACGGGGCCGCGCCCTCGCCGCACTCGCGTCGCTGCGACGGGCGGCCGCGCGCCCGGCGGTCGCCCGACCGCTCGTGGCGCTCACGGTGGTGGCCCTCGCCGTCGGCTCGGTGTCGGCGGCGCGCTCGCTGCCCGACGGGGTCGAGGTCCGCTGGTGGCTCGTCGTACTCGTCGGTGCGGTCGGCACGCCCGCCACGGTGGCGCTCAACGCCCTCGAGTACCGCGCCAGCGCCCGGGCGGTCGGGGTCGACGAGACGCTCGGCACCGCCGCCCGGGTCAGCATCTACGGCACCGCCGCCAACCTCCTACCCCTCCCCGGCGGGTCGCTCGTCCGGATCGACGCCATCCGGCGGCGCGGCGGCTCGATGCGCTCCGCCACCTCGATCACCATCGCCGTCGGCCTGCTCTGGTTGGGTGCATCGCTCGTGATGGCCGGCGGGCTCGGGGCCACGACGACGCCGGGGCTGGCCGTCGTCTTCCTCCTCGCCGGCGTGGCGCCGCTCGTCGCCGCCCACCTCGTCATGCGCCGGCTGGGCAGCCCGCCACGAGCCTTCGTCGTCATCGCCGCCGTCCAGGTCGCGGCGGTGTCGGTCCAGGCCCTGCGCTTCTGGCTCGCGGCCGCGGCGATCGACGCCGACCTCGGCCCGAGCCAGGCGTTCGCCCTGGGCGTCTCGGTGACGGTCGCCGCCGCCGCCGGCTTCCTGCCCGGCGGACTCGGCATCCGCGAGGCGATCGCCGCCGCGCTCGGCCCGCTCATCGGGCTCACCGCGTCGCAGACCTTCCTCGCCACGTTGGTCGACCGCATCGCCGGCCTCGCGGCCGTCACGGTCGTCGCCGTCGTCGTGATGGCCGCCACGCGCGGCGAGGCCCGTCGGCTCCTCGACCAGGAGGCCGGTAACCTCGCCGCGCCCGACGATCGGAGTACATCCCCGCCGTGAAGCTCATCATCCAGATCCCGTGCCTGAACGAGGAGGAGCAGCTGCCGGCCACCCTGGCCGACATCCCACGGGACGTGCCCGGCTTCGACGTCGTCGAGCTCATGGTCATCGACGACGGCTCCACCGACCGGACCGTCGAGGTCGCTCGAGCTCACGGCGTGCACCACATCGTCAAGCTGCCCCAGAACCGCGGGCTGGCCGCGGCCTTCCAGGCCGGGCTCGACACCGCGCTCAAGCTCGGCGCGGACGTCGTCGTCAACACCGACGCCGACAACCAGTACCGCGGCGACTCGATCCCCGACCTCGTGGCGCCGATCGTCGCCGGCGACGCCGACGTCGTCGTCGGCGATCGCGACGTGCGCAACATCGCCGAGTTCTCCTGGCTGAAGCGGCGGCTCCAGGTGCTCGGCAGCTGGGTCGTGCGGGTCGCCTCCGGCACCGACATCCCCGACGCCACCTCCGGGTTCCGGGCCTACACCCGGGAGGCAGCCCTCCAGCTGATGGTCGTCAGCCGCTACACGTACACGATCGAGTCGATCATCCAGGTGGGCAAGTCGCGGCTCGCGGTCACGCACGTCCCCATCCGCACCAACCCCAAGGTCCGCGATTCACGCCTGTTCTCCAGCACCTGGGGCTACGTCCGCCGCAACGCCCTCACGATCCTCCGGGTCTTCGCGGCCTACGAGCCGATCAAGTTCTTCTCGACGATCGCCGCGCTGCTCGTCGTCGCGGCCCTCGCGGCGTTCTCGCCGTTCCTCTGGGACTGGATCGTCAACGGCGAGCGCAGCGGGCACCTGCAGTCGGTGATCCTGGGCGCGATCCTGTCGATCTCCGCGTTCCTCGTCGTCGTCCTGGCGATCGTCGCCGACCTCATGGCCGCGCACCGCGCGGTCACCCAGCGCGTGCTCGAGCACACACGGCAGCTCGAGCTCGCGGCCGGCGTCCCGCCGCTGCACTACGAACCGGGCGCCACCGAACCCGGCCCCACCATCAGCGCCGACTGATCGCCCCGCGGGGCCTGCCGGCCACCGCAACGGCGACGAGCAGCACCGCCGTCGCCCCGGTCACCGCCATCCCCACCTGCCGACCGGGGGGCTCGAAGCGCAGCGCCAGGTCGTGGCGACCCTCGGGCACGACGACCCCCATCAGGGCGTGGTCGACGCGCACGAGCGCCACGGCCTCGCCGTCGAGCGTCGCGCTCCACCCGTCCTCGAACGACTCGGCGACGACGAGCATCCCCGCCGCCTCGGCATCGACCTCGACGTCGATCGTGTCGCCGTCGTCGGTCGTGACGTCGATCGCGGCATCACCGGCCGAGAGCCCCTCGACGGGTACCTCGACCGCGACCACCTGGTCGTCGAGACCCGCTGACAGCGCCGCGAGCCGCTCGCCGGCGTCGGGGAGCACCTCCGCCGAGGTGGCCCAGCTGAACCGCGGCCGCACCGACAGCCGCTCGTAGACGGGCGTCCCCTCCGACGTCACCACACGCAGATCGTCGCCGCCGACGACCCGCGCCGACGGCGCCACGTCACCGTCCACCGCGGTGAGGTCGATGGCATCCGCCGGGTTCGGCGACCGGAGCGTGAGCGTCGCCCGGGTGACACCGTCGACCTCCGGGACGACGATCGTCAGGTCGTTCCCCACGGCGCCGAAGAGGCGGCGCCAGCCCCTGTCGACCCGGTTCCCGTCCTCGTCGAGCAGCTCGACCTCCACGACCGCCTCGGGTGAGACCCCCGACGGTGCGGCGGCGGCGAGCACGACCCCTCGATCCCCCTCCACCCAGCGCAAGGGCAGCGGTCGGTCCGGCACGAGCGTCACCTGCGACCCGCTGGCGACGTCCGCATCCACCAGGTCGCCGAGCGGGGGTTCCTCCGGGTTGGCCACGAAGTACCGGACCGCCAGGCGGTCGAGGACGGGCGACGACACGACGGCGGCGTCGACCGCGAGCACGCTGTGCGTCGGGGTCCTCATGACCCGGGGGTCGGCGGTGGCGAGGAGGTCGGACCACGCGTCGGCGTGGAAGGTGTGGCCCGTGGCTCCGCGCAGGGGGTACGCCACCTGGCTCCCGGGCCACATCGTGTTCCCGGCGGCGGCGAACCGGTCGAGCCCGAGGTGGTCGTCCAGGAACTCGTGCGTCGGCGTCACCTCGAAGAACCGGTCCCGTGACGTGGTCGGCCAGAACCGGTGGGCGAACGACGTCCCGTCGACCGCCACGACGGCCAGGAGCGCGACCAGCGCGACCCGTGGGATCCACGTGCGCCGCCCTGCGAGCGCCACCACGACGAGACCCCCGACGGCCACGAGCACCAGGAGACCGGGCACGAGCATGACCGACCCCCACTCGCCGAGCTGGTCCGCGTCCGCCGCGCGCCCCCGGGACGCGACCGCTGCGGCGGCGACCGCAACCGTGGCCACCACGACCCCACCGAGCAGGCGGAGCCGCTCCCGAGAGCGCACGACCTCGTCCGCGACACTCCGGGACAGGGCGTCGAGCCCGGCCGCCGCGAGCACCGCCATCACGAACCCGAGGACGGATCGGGCGCGGCCGATGCCGTTGCTGGAGAGGAGCGGGGCGCTCCGGATGAGGCGGGCCGGGGGCAGGTCGGTGAAGATCACGAGCGTCCACGTGACCGCCGCCAGCGCGAACAGGACGACGACGACCCGGCGCGGGTGCCGGCTCAGCAGCGCGACGGCGACGATGGCGAGGAACACCGCCCCGACACCGACGAAGGCGTTCAGCTCCATGATGTTGCGCGGCCCCCAGTACGGACCCCCGTCGAGCCCGAACGCACCGCCGAAGGGCAGGGTCAGCAGACCCGACGGCGGCAGGGAACCCTGGCCGAGTCCCTCCCGGTAGCCGAGGTCGATCCCCTGCATCCGCCGGGCCCACGGCACGAGCGCGAACGCGCTCAACCCCACGGCACCGACTCCCCCCGCGGCGATCGGCGCGAGCCTGCGAGCCGTCGTCGTGAGCTGCTGGCGCCACCCGTCGCCGCCCGAGGCGTCCATCCACAGCCGCGCGACGACGTAGGGCACGAGCGTCATCACCGCGAAGACCGCCACGGCCGGGAACCCCGACAGGAACATCCAGGCGCCGGCGAGCGCCAGCGGCCCGAGGCTCGCCCACGTCCGCTCCTGGATGGCGCGCTCGGCGGCCCAGAACACCACGGGGATCACGGCCGCGGTCAGGGTGTGCGGCCAGTTGGTCCAGACGGTCATGAAGCCCGACAGCGCGAACGCCACGCCGCCGGTGGTCGCCGGGAGGCGGCCCATGCCGACGCGACGGCAGAACGCGAACGTGGCGCCGGCCGCCACCGCCATCTCGAGCGCCTTGGTCCACGCCGGCGCCAGCCACGGCGGCAGCACCAGCCACGGCAGCACCCACGGCGTCCAGTAGGCGATGCCCGGGAACCCGCCGTGGGGGCGCCCTCCGACCTCCCACGGCACCCAGAGCGACAGGTCGCCTTCTCGCGCCTGCCGTGCGAACTCGATCAGGGCCGGCGTCGAGCCGTCGATCGTGTCGAAGATCGGTGGGAAGCGTTCGAGCAGCTCCGGGAGCGACGCCGTCGCCTTCCACGGGTACACGTTGGCGGTGAGGCCGACGCCGTGGAAGGCGGCACCGCCCAGGAGCGGCCCGCCGATGGCCAGCGCGATCACGACGGCGATCAGCAGCGCGGGCCACCACCGGTCCCAGCTCGGGAGGCGGCCCCTCACGTCAGTCGAGCGACCAGGCGGGCCAGCGGCACCCTGAAGTCGTCGAGCAGCTCGATGCCCTCGAGCCGCAGCACGGCATTGTCCAGGACCGAGTTGGCGGGCCGTGGTGCCGGACGCGGCATCTCGGCGGTGCTGATCGGCTGCACGCGGTCGGGGTCCTGACCGGCGGCTCGCATGACCTCCTGCGCCAGCTCGAACCAGCTGACGGCCCCCTGGTTGGTGACGTGGGTGATGCCGGTGCGCCGCTCGACGGCGAGCCGACGGATCATCTCCGCCAGGTCGTCGGCGAAGGTCGGGTGGCCACGCTGGTCGTCGACGAACCGGAGCGTGTCGTGCTCGGCGGCCAGCCGCAGGATCGTCTTCACCATGTTGGGGCCGTGCTCGCCGCACACCCACGCGGTGCGCACGACGAGGGCGTCCGGGCCGGCCTCGACCTCGCCCGCGAGCTTCGAGCGTCCGTAGACCGAGCGCGGGCCGGTCGGGTCCCACTCGGTGTACGGGGCGTCCTGGTCACCGGAGAACACGTAGTCGGTGGAGATGTGGGTGAGGTGCGCACCGACCCGCCGGCAGGCGTCGGCGACGTACCGGACGGCGAGGGCGTTGTCCCGGTACGCCCGGTCGGGGTCCGACTCGCACGCGTCGACCGCGGTCCACGCCGCGGCGTTGATCACGAGATCCGGCGCCAGGGAGGTGATCGCGCCGAGGACCTGGTCGCGGTCCGACACGTCGAGCGCCGCTCGATCCGCCGCGACCACGTCGTGGCCGTCGAAGGCAGTGACGAGCTCACGACCGACCTGTCCGCCCGCGCCGGTGACGAGGACCTTCACGAGCCGGCGTTCTTCAACGGCTCCCACCACCAGCGGTTGTCGCGGTACCAGGCGACGGTCTGCTCGAGCGCCTCGTCGAGGGTCCGCTGGCGGCGCCACCCGAGCGCGGAGACCTTGGCGATGTCGACCGAGTAGCGGCGGTCGTGGCCGAGGCGGTCCTCGACGTAGGTGACCATCTCCTCGCCCACGCCGAGCAGGGCGAGGATCTTGTCGACGAGCACGCGGTTCGGCGTCTCGTTGCCGGCGCCGATGTTGTAGATCTCGCCGTGCGCGCCCTGCTCGAGCACCAGGTGCACGCCGGCGCAGTGGTCGTCGACGTGGATCCAGTCCCGCTCGTTGAGCCCGTCGCCGTAGAGAGGGATCGGCTTCCCGTCGAGCAGGTTGGTCGTGAACAGCGGGATGGCCTTCTCGGGGTACTGGTAGGGCCCGAAGTTGTTCGTGCAGCGGGTGACGGTGACCGGCAGCCCGTGGGTGTGGTGGTACGAGAGCGCGATGAGGTCCGAGCCCGCCTTCGACGCCGAGTACGGCGAGCGGGGCTCGAGCGGATCGGTCTCCTTCGAGGAGCCCTCCTCCACCGACCCGTAGACCTCGTCGGTGCCGATGTGGACCACCCGGGGGATCTCGAGGCGGCGCGCCGTGTCCATCACCACGTTGGTGCCGAAGCAGTTCGTGTTGACGAAGTCGTCGGGGCCGGCGATCGATCGGTCGACGTGGCTCTCGGCCGCGAAGTGGACCACGGCGTCGTGGCCGGCCATCGCCTCCTCGAGGGTGCCCGGGTCGCAGATGTTGCCCTTGACGAACCGGTAGCGAGGGGAGTCGTCGACGTCCTTCAGGGTCGAGAGGTTGCCGGCGTAGGTCAGCGCGTCGTAGACGGTGACCTCGTCGTCGGTGTTGGCGAACACCCAGCGCACGTAGTTGGAGCCGATGAACCCGGCGCCGCCGGTGACGAGGATCTTCATCAGAACCGCTCTCCTTCGAGGTCGAGGATCCGCAGCAACCGCTCGGCGTAGCCGCTCTTCGCCAGGTCGCCGCCGTGGTCGGCGGCCTCGGCCAGGCGGTGCAGCTGCTCGGTGTCGATGAACCCCTCCCGGTGCGCCGCGGCCTCCGGTGACCCGATGAGCAACCCCTTGCGGCGCTGCTGGCCGGCGACCCACGTCTGGGCGTCGAGCATGGCGTCGAAGGTGCCGACGTCGAACCAGTCGGTGGAGAACGGCAGCCGGCACACCTCGAGCAGGCCGTCGGCGAGGTAGCCGGCGTTGAGGTCGGTGATCTCGATCTCGCCACGGGGGCTCGGTGCGAGCGAACGGGCCCGGTCGACCACGCTGCTGTCGTAGAAGTACAGCCCGGGGACCATCAGGTTCGACGGCGGGTCCTCAGGCTTCTCGTGGATGCCGACGACGCGTCCCTCGGCGTCGAGCTCGAGCACGCCGTACCGATGCGGGTCGTGGGCCCACAGACCGAACACCACCGCGCCCTTGGGGTCGGTGTGGGTCTGGAGCTGCTCCCCCAGGCCGTAGCCGTAGAAGAGGTTGTCGCCGAGGATCAGCGCCACCTTGTCGCCGCCGATGAAGTCGGCGCCGACGATGAACGCGTCGGCGAGGCCGCGGGGCTCGGCCTGCACCGCGTACTCGAAGCGGCAGCCCCACTGGCTCCCGTCGCCGAGGAGCGCCTCGTACAGGGGCAGCTGGTCGGGGCTGCTGATGATCAGGATCTCGTTGATGCGCGCGTGGATCAGCGTGCTGATCGGGTAGTACACGAGCGGCTTGTCGTACACGTGCATCAGCTGCTTCGACGTGCCGCGGCTGGCGGGGCCGAGGCGGGTCGCCCGTCCGCCGGCGAGGACGATGCCCTTCACCGGTCCTCCCCCGCCGTGACGGGGACGCCGAGGTCGACTGCCGGGGTCTTCACCTGTCGCAACACGCCGGGCACCGTATCGGACCGGGGCCCACGGGTCGGAGCGGCTCAGGCCGGGAGGACGTCGTCCTCGTCCACGCGCGCCAGCTGCACGGCCAGCAGCGCACCGAGGAGGAGCGCCACCGCACCGGTGCCCGCCACGAGCCCCAGCTCCACGCGCAGGTAGAGGTCGGCACCCATGGCGGTGACCACGACGAAGGTCGCCACACCCGCCGCCCAGGCCAGCGCGAGGTGCGCCTGGGAGCTCAGGGCGATGAGCGACTGGCCGAGGGTGACCGCGACCATGAACGCCGAGCTGCTGAGGGCGAGGAGCGCGAAGTCGCGGTGCCCGAGCTCGTAGTCGGGGCCGAAGAGCAACGTGACGACCTCGGGGCCCACGGCCCAGGCGCCGAGCGTCGCGACGAGCCCGATGCCCCCCACGACGGTCAGGAGCTTGCGAAGGGCGTCCTTGAACTCGGTCCAACGGCGCCCGCCGGCCAGGTGGGCGAGCCGGGGCAAGAGCGATGCCTGCACCGCCTGGAAGAGGAACAGCGGCACGCGGGCGATGACCAGGCCGGCGAGGAAGCGGCCGGCCTCGTCGGACTGGTCCTCGGCCGCCAGCAGCTCGATCGCGATGGGGCCGGCGTTCAGGAGCCCTGCGGTGAGGATCGACGCGGCGAGGAGCGCACCGAGGGAGGCGGTGACCTCGCCGGCGCGGCTCTCGGGACCGGGCTCGACCAGGCCCCGCGGCCGGGCGAGCGCCGCGGCGACGGCGACGAAGGGGACGACGCCGAGGAGCAGGCCGTACGGCCCGGCCGTCTCCACCCCGACGACGAACAGCGCCGCCGCGGCCAGGGTGCGGCCGACGCCCTCCACGCCGAAGTACAGCGAGTAGCCGCTGAAGCGGCCGTGCCCGGCGAGAAGCCCACGGACCGGGTGGGCGACCGCGTAGCCCACGATGCTGAGGAGGAAGCCGACGAGCAGCGCCCACTGCTCGTCGAAGAGCGCGTCGTAGCTCCACGGCAGCGAGCCGAGCGACACGACGATCACCGCAGCGAGGATCGCGAGCCCGATCAGGGCGGCGTGCCGTACGACGGGTGCCGCACCGACCCCACGGGCGCGGCGGCTGGCCACCGCCCGGCTGACCTCCTGCTCGATCGGCAGGAACACCCCCGGCGCGGCGAAGAACGTCACCGCCCACATGACCGACAGCGGCGCGAAGCCCGATGCGCCGAGGCCACGACCGGCCAGGGCGAGGAAGGCGTAGGCGCCGATGCCGTTGAGCAGGAGCCCGACGCCGACCGAGACCGTCCCCTCGGGGAGGGGGTTGGCGGCACGGGCCCGCGCGATCAGCGTCAGCGGCGGCGGGCCGCCGTCCGCCACCGGCACCTCGGTGGTCTGCTCGGACATACGGGAGCGCACACTAGACGTGCGCGCTCCCGAGCCGATCGATCAGGCCGGCGCCTGGATGGGGTGGGGCGTGCAGTGCTCGTCGTACTCGGCGATGACGATCTGGTCCGGGTCGATGGAGCACGCCGGGCAGTTCGGGTCGCGACGCACCTTGAAGGTGCGGAACGACGTCTCGAGCGAGTCGTAGGTGAGCAGGCGGCCGGCCAGCGAGTCGCCGATCCCGAGGATGAGCTTCACGGCCTCGATCGTCTGGATCGTGCCGATGATGCCCGGCAGCACGCCGAGCACGCCGGCCTCGGCGCAGGACGGGGCCAGCTCCGGCGGCGGCGGCTCGGGGAGCATGCAGCGGTAGCACGGCCCGTTGTGCGGGTCGAAGACCGTGGCCTGCCCCTCGAAGCGGAAGATCGAGCCGTGGACGACGGGCACGCCGACCTTCAGCGACGCGTCGTTGAGCAGGTAACGGACCGGGAAGTTGTCGGCCCCGTCGATGACGAGGTCGTAGCCGCTCAGGATCTCGACCACGTTGGAGGCGTCGAGCCGCGTGTCGTGGGCGACGACGTTCACGTCCGGGTTCAGCAGCGTGATCGTCTTCTTCGCCGAGTCGACCTTGCGGTCGCCCAAGCGATCCATGTTGTGGATGATCTGGCGCTGGAGGTTCGACTGGTCGACCACGTCCATGTCGACGATGCCGATCGTGCCGACGCCCGCCGCCGCCAGGTAGAGCGCGGCAGGCGAGCCGAGGCCGCCGGCGCCGAGCAGCAGGACCTTGGCGTCGAGGAGCTTCAGCTGCCCCTCCTCCCCCACCTCGGGGAGCAGGAGGTGGCGCTGGTAGTGGTTCCGCTGCTCGGGGGTGAGTACCTGCGGGGCCTTCCACTCGCGGCCCTCGTCCTTCCAGCGGTTGAAGCCGCCGATGACCGAGACGACGTCGGTGTAGCCGAGCTCCTCCATCGTCTTGGCGGCGAAGGCCGAGCGGGTGCCGCCGGCGCAGTAGATGACGACCGGGGCGTCCTTGTCGGGGATGCGGTTCTCGATGTTGCTCTCGAGCTGGCCGCGGGGGATGTGGACCGCCCCGGGGACGGCGCCCTGCTCGTACTCGTCGGGCTCGCGCACGTCGAGGAGGACCGCGCCGGGCGCCTGACGGGCGGCGTCGGCGGCCTCGGTGTCGATCTCGCGGATCTGGGCCTTGGTCTGCTTCAGGAGCTCGCGGAAGCTCGGCATCGGTGGTCCCCTGGGTGCGATGGGTTCGTGCGGTCCCTAAACCCTATCGACTTGGTCGGGATTTGCCCAACCTGCGGTCGAGCAGCGCTCAGACCGGTGGGAGGTCGGCGACGAGACCGGGCAGCGTCGTGCCGATCGGGGCCCGCAGAACGACGTCGGCGAGGTCGTCGAACGTCGTCGGCTCGGCGTTGACGATCACCACCGACGCACCCAGCGACGCGGCGAGCGGGACGACCTCGGCGATCGGGTAGACGCTGAGCGTCGAGCCGACCGCGAGCATGAGGTCGCACTCCCGGGCCGCCTGCTCGGCCCGCATGAGCGCCCGGGTGTCGAGCGACTGGCCGAAGCTGATCGTGGCCGACTTGAGGATGCCCCCGCAGCTGCGGCACGCCGGGTCGTCCTCGCCGGCGCGCACACGTTCCAGGGCCCGTTCCATGGGTGCCCGCTCGTCGCAGCTGAGGCACATGACCTCGCGGACGGTGCCGTGGATCTCGACCAGGCGCGACGGGTCGGTGCCGGCCTTCAGGTGCAGGCCGTCCACGTTCTGGGTGATCAGCGTGTGCAGGCGGCCGCTGCGCTCGAGGTCGACGAGGGCGTGGTGGCCGGCGTTGGGCTCCGCGGCGAGCGTCGGCGTGCGCAGGCGGTTCTGCCAGCCGCGGCGGCGGACGTCGGGGTCGGAGACCCAGTGCTGGAGCGTCGACTGCTTCTCGGCCTCGGGGTTCTTCGTCCAGACGCCCTGCGGGCCGCGGAAGTCGGGGATGCCGCTGTCGGTGGAGATCCCGGCTCCGGTGAGGACGGCGACGGCGCGAGCGCCGGCGATCAGCTCACGGGCCCGGTCGAGGGCCTCCGGATCGGCGGTGATGTCCATGCGGTCACCGTACCGATCACCGCAGCGAGCGCTTGATGGACCGAAGGTGGTTCACTCCAGGTGGTGGACACCGAGCACCTGTCAACCGCCGGTCCAGCCCCGGAGTGAACGCCATGGCGGCTCGGCGCCTCGTGGTCCTCACCGCCGCGACTGTTCTCGTCGCAACGGGCTGCCCAGGCGAGTACGGAGGTGAGCACGAGTGGCGCCTGACGGTCTCGGTGCCTTTGCAGACCTACCCGCAGACCGTGGTGCTGTCGGACACCGACGCGGACAAGCTCGGGCTCGACGATCAGCGCGTCGCGCTCGAGGACACCTCACGGTCTGCGAACGCGCGGCTCGACACGAACATCATGATCCCCGACGGAAGCACTGAGCGGTACTGCTTCGAGGACGATGTGGTCATCGAAGGCGGCGGCACCACCGAGGTGCTGTGGGAGGCCGGCGTGTGCGTGAGCTCCCGCACCAACCAGCCGATCACAGACTGAGGTCGGCATGCGTGGGCCGTGCCGCTCCGTCGCCGTCAGATCTGGAAGTCGACGAGGTCCTCCGGTGGACGGTCCGGTCCGAGCGTCCACCGGCGGTGCTGCCCGTCCCACACCCACCAGCCGTCGTCGATGAGGCGGTTCCAGCCTGCGACGAGCTCGGCCAAGGAGCCGGCGATCTGACGTCCTGGCATCCTCGAGGTCTCGTAGCGCCACACCGGCGAGGTGCCGGTCGGTTCCGCCCCGCACTCGACGGCGAGGCTCCCGCCCGACCCGAAGTTGATGACCGGAAGCCATGACGGGTCCCACAGGTCGGGGGGCTCGAGATCCGGATCGAGGCCTCTCCGGAACTCATCGGCCAGGCCCAGGTACATGAGGCGGACTTCGAGCGCCTCTCGGAGCCGCACTGCATCCATCGCCGGGCCGACCCGGCGTTCAACGGCACGGTTCGATCCGTCGTCGCCGCCTTGCCAGGAGAACCACACCGTGAGCTCGTCGGAGGCGGCGAAGCCCAAGGTCCGCAACTCGGGAGCGAGCGTGTCCGGAGCAACCCCCGAGCCGAGGAGTTCCCTAAGGTCGACACCGTGAGCCGACCACCGAGCCTCGAGGCCCGCGAGTGCCTCACGCAGGGCGTCGGCGCTCACGTCCCCCGTCCAGGCGGGAGGGAGTCGTCGGGTCCGTATGGGCTCATGCCTTCCGCAAGGTAGCTCCGCGCGGCGCGCGGGTCGCGGTCACGCAGTTGACAGATCGAAACAGCATGAAACATCATGACGAGCCTCCACGCACTTCCCCTCCAACGACTCCCATCGCTCGCTCGGAGGCCCCCGTGCCCGACATGTCTGCCACCCGCCCGCCCCTCGCCGACGCCACGCTGCAGATCCGCCCCTGGGCCGATCCGGTCATCGACGAGATGGGACACGACCTGCGGTCCCACTACGTCGAGCGCTTCTGGCTCGGCATCCTCGGCCCGTCCACGACGCTGCTGCTGCGGCGCATCGCCCTCGGCTTCGACGCCGAACCCGACGGGTTCACGCTGCACCTCGGCGACACCGCCCGCTCGCTCGGGCTCGGCGCCCGGGCCGGGAAGCACTCGCCGTTCGTGAGGGCGCTCGACCGCTGCTGCCAGTTCGGGGCGGCCCGCCGCCACGGCGACCAGCTCGACGTCCGGCGCCGCCTCCCGCCCCTCACCCGCTTCCACGTGTCCCGCCTCCCCGAGCCGCTCCAGGCCGAGCACGACGACTGGGTCGCACGCTCGTCCGCTACGCCGACGCCGGCTGACGCGCACCGCCGCGCCCGTCGGCTGGCCCTCGGCCTGCTCGAGCTCGGAGAGGACCACGACGAGGTCGAGCGGCAGCTCCACCTGTGGCGGGTTCACCCGGCCATGGCCCACGAGGCGCTCCGCTGGGCCACCGCCCACCTCGCCCACGACGCCGCCTGACCGCTCGAGCGGTCGGCGGCCCGTCAGCCCGCCGTCGACCGCTCGAAGCCCTCGATCAGATCGACGAGCAGACGCACGCCGAAGCCGGTACCGCCGGCGGTGACCTCTCCCCTGTCGTCGTCGCTCCACGCCGGGCCCGCGATGTCGAGGTGCGCCCACGGGATCCCGTCGGCGACGAACTCGCGCAGGAACAGCCCGGCGATCGACGCCCCGCCGTAGCGCCCGGCGCCGATGTTCTTGAGATCGGCGATCTTGGAGTCGAGCTGGGGACGCATGTCGTCGGGCAGCGGCAGGCGCCACACCCGCTCGCCGGTCCGCGCCGCGGCCGTCTCGACCTGGTCGAGCAGCGCATCGCCCCGGCCCATCAGACCGGCGATGCGGTTGCCGAGCGCCACCATGCACGCCCCCGTGAGGGTGGCGACGTCGACGATGGCGTCGGGCTGCGACTCGCTGGCCATCACCAAGGCGTCGGCGAGGATGAGCCGCCCCTCGGCGTCGGTGTTGAGCACCTCCACCGTCGTGCCGCCGCGGATCGTCAAGACGTCCCCGGGTCGGGTGGCGTCACCACCGGTCATGTTGTCGGTGAGCGGCACGTACGCCGTGACCGCGGTCGTGGCCCCCACGGCCGCCAGCGCGGACATGGCGCCGAACACGGCCGCCGCCCCGCCCATGTCGCTCTTCATCGTCGACATCCCGTCGGCCGTCTTGATCGAGAGGCCGCCCGAGTCGAACGTGATGCCCTTGCCGACGAGGGCGATCGAACCGGTCGGCGTCCCCGCCGGCGTGTAGCTCACGGTCACGAAGCGCGGCGGCTGCTCCGAACCGCGGTTGACGCCGAGCAGGCCGCCGAGCCCGGCGGCGCGGATGGCCGCCTCGTCCATGACCGAGACCTTGAGCTTCTCGCGCCGGGCCATCTTGCGGACGGCCTTCGCCACCTCGAGCGGCGTCATCGAGCCGCCCGGTTCGTTGACGAGGTCGCGCGCCCAGCAGGTGGCCTCGGCCAACGCGGTCGCGCGCTCGACGGCCGAGCTGACGGCCGCCCCGGTCGGACCGACGAGCGTGACCGACTCGATCCCCTCGGGAGCGGTGTCGGTCTTGTGGGCGCGGTAGCGGTACGACGCGAGCACGACCCCCTCCACCAGGGCGGACGCGACGGACGCGGCGTCGAGCCCGCCCTCGAGCACCCCCGGCTCGATGGCGACCCGTCGGGCCCGCCGCGCGGCGCGCGCCACGGCTGCACCCGCAGCACGGACGGTCGCGGCGTCGACAGCGTCGGCGTCCCCGAGACCGACGAGGACCAGTGTCGTCCTGTCGTCTCCCGGGAGCGCGACCGCCTGGCCGACCGACCCCTCGAAGCCCTGGGCGGCCAGGTAGGCGGACGGACCGGGCGCGGCGCCTGCGGCGACCTCGGCACGGGTGACGCCTCGGGCGACGACGTCGACGCCCTTCGGGCGCGAGCGGGCGGGACGGAACGTGATCGGCACAGGAGCTCCTCGGCACACGACGACGCCGGCGATCCTACGGGGATCGGACTCGGACGACCTGCGGGCCCCCGGTAGCCTTGCGCCGATGCGCTACCTCGATGCGGTCCACGGCGAGGTCCTCGTCTACGACGGGGCCTTCGGCACCTACATGCAGACGAAGGACCTCACGGCCGACGACTTCGGCGGCCCGGAGCTCGAGGGCTGCAACGAGATGCTCGTGCTCACCCGCCCTGACCTCGTCGCCGAGATGCACCACGCCTTCCTCGACGTCGGCGTCGACGTCATCGAGACCGCGACGTTCGGTGCGTTCTCGATCCCGCTCAACGAGTACGCGCTGGGCGACCGGGCCCACGAGATCAACGTCGCCGCCGCCCGGATCGCCCGCGCCGCGGCCGACGAGGTGTCGACGCCCGACCACCCGCGCTTCGTCGCCGGGTCGATCGGTCCCGGCACCAAGATGCCCACGCTGGGCCACATCCCCTTCGCCGAGCTGCGCGACGCCTACGAGGTCCAGTGCCGCGGGCTGCTCGAGGGCGGCGTCGACGTCCTCCTCATCGAGACCCAGTACGACCTGCTCGGCGCCAAGGCCGCGATCATCGCCGCCCGCCGTGCCATGGCCGACACGGGCGTGGAGGTGCCGCTCCAGGTCCAGGTCACGATCGAGCAGACCGGCCGCATGCTCGTCGGCACCGAGATCGGCGCCGCGCTCACCGCCCTCGACGCCATGCGCGTCGACGTCATCGGGCTCAACTGCGCCACCGGCCCGGCGGAGATGAGCGAGCACATCCGCCACCTCTCCCAGCACAGCCGGGTCCCGATCGCCGTGCTGCCGAACGCCGGCCTGCCGTCGGTCATCGACGGCAAGATGCACTACGACCTCACACCCGAGCAGCTCGCGGACTTCCACGAGCGGTTCGTCACCGAGCTCGGCGTGCAGATCGTCGGCGGGTGCTGCGGCACGACGCCCGCGCACCTCGCTGCCGTCGTCGACCGCCTGCGCGACGTCCGGCCCGCCGACCGCAGGCCGGTCCACGACCCCGGCGTGGCCTCCATCTACAGCCACACCCCCTACGACCAGTCGCCGTCGTTCCTCGTCGTCGGCGAGCGCACCAACGCCAACGGCTCGAAGAAGTTCCGCGAGGCCCTCCTCGCCGCCGACTGGGACACCGCCACCAAGATGGCGTCCGACCAGGTCCGCGAGGGGTCCCACGTCATCGACGTGTGCGTCGACTACGTCGGGCGCGACGGCGTGGCCGACATGCAGGAGATCGCCAGCCGGTTCGCCACCGCCTCGACCGTGCCGATCATGGTCGACTCCACCGAGGCCGACGTCGTCGAGACGGCGCTGCAGTGGATCGGCGGCAAGGCGATCCTCAACTCGGTCAACCTCGAGGACGGCGCCGAGCCCGGTACGCGCCTCGACCGCTTCCTCGCGCTCGCCCGCGACTACGGCGCCGCCGTCGTCTGCACGACCATCGACGAGGTCGGCCAGGCCCGGGACCGGGAGTGGAAGCTCCGAGCGGCCAAGGCCATCTACGACCTGGCCACCGAGCGCTACGGCATCCCGCCCGAGGACCTCATCTTCGACCCGCTGGCCCTCACCCTCGCCACCGGCATGGAGGAGAGCCGCAAGGACGGCATCGAGACGATCGAGGGCATCCGGCTCATCAAGTCCGAGCTGCCCGGGGTGCACACCATCCTCGGGCTGTCGAACATCTCCTTCGGGCTGAAGCCCGCCGCCCGCCACGTCCTCAACTCCGTGTTCCTGCACGAGTGCCAGGAGGCGGGCCTCGACGCGGCCATCGTCCACGCGGCCCGCATCATGCCGCTGGCCAAGATCCCCGAGGAGCAGGTGCAGGTCTGCCTCGACCTCATCCACGACCGCCGGCGGGAGGGCTACGACCCGCTCGAGGCGCTGCTCGACATGTTCGAAGGCGTGTCGGCCGCCGAGGTCGTGAAGGAGGACCGCTCGGGCTGGACGGTGCAGGAGCGCCTCAAGGCCCGGATCATCGACGGCGACCGCGACGGGCTCACCGTCGAGCTCGACGAAGCCCTCGGCGCGGGCATCCCGGCGCTCGGCATCGTCAACGACGTCCTCCTCGAGGGCATGAAGGTCGTGGGCGAGCGCTTCGGCGCCGGCGAGATGCAGCTGCCGTTCGTGCTCCAGTCCGCCGAGACGATGAAGGCCGCCGTCGCCCACCTCGAACCGCACATGGAGAAGGTCGAGGGTGAGGGCTCGGGCAAGGGCCGCATCGTGCTCGCCACCGTCGCCGGCGACGTGCACGACATCGGCAAGAACCTCGTCGACATCATCCTCACGAACAACGGCTACGAGGTGCACAACCTCGGCATCAAGGTCTCGATCGGCGACATGGTGGCCACCGCGCAGCAGATCCAGGCCGACGCCATCGGCATGAGCGGTCTGCTCGTGAAGAGCACGCTCATCATGCGCGACAACCTCGAGGAGCTGAACGAGCGCGGGCTGTCGGACATCCCCGTCCTGCTCGGCGGTGCCGCCCTCACCCGCACCTACGTCGAGCGCGACCTGCGCGACATCTACGACGGTCGGCTCTTCTACGGCAAGGACGCCTTCGAGGGCCTCCGGGTCATGGACCGGCTCGGCGAGATCCGCCGGGGCGACGACGACCCGGACTTCGGCCGGGTGCTCGGCGGGCGCAACATCCCGGCCCGCACCAAGGTCGAGGTCGACCCTGCGACGATCCCGGCCCGCTCCCCCGAGGCCCAGCTCGACAACCCGGTGTTCACGCCGCCGTTCACCGGCTCACAGGTCGTCAAGGGCATCGCGCTCGACGACATCGCCGAGTACGTGAACGAGACCGCCCTCTTCCGCAACCAGTGGCAGTTCCGGCCGGAGTCCGGCGAGAACGACGACGAGTTCAAGGCTCGCATCCGGCCCACGTTCCGGGCGCTGCTCGCCGAGGCCAAGGCCGAGGGCATCCTCGTGCCCCAGGTCGTCTACGGGTACTTCCCGGCCAACAGCGACGGCAACGAGATCGTGATCTGGACCGACGAGAGCCGCACGGTCGAGCGCACCCGCTTTGCCTACCCGCGCCAGCAGGTCGAGCCCTGGCTGTGCATCGCCGACTTCGTGCGCCCGATCGGGTCCGAGGACCCCGACCACGTGGCGTTCCACATCGTCACGATGGGGGCCACGGTGTCCGAGCGCACCGCCGAGCTGTTCGCCGCCGACAAGTACCAGGACTACCTCTTCCTGCACGGCCTCGGCGTCGAGATGGCCGAGGCGCTCGCCGAGATGTGGCACCGGCGCATCCGCGAGGAGTGGGGCTTCGCCGACGAGGACGGGCCCACGCTGCAGGGGCTGTTCCGCCAGCAGTACCGCGGCGGCCGCTACTCGTGGGGTTACCCCGCGTGCCCCGAGCTGGAGGACAACGCCCGGGTGGCCGAGCTGCTCGACGCCGAGCGCATCGGCGTCGAGGTGAGCGCCGAGACCGGCTTCCAGTACCAGCCGGAGCAGACCACCTCGGCGATCATCCTCCACCACCCCCGCGCCAAGTACTTCGTCGCCCGGTAGGGCGAGCAGAGGGTGAGCGCCCGCTAGGGCGAGCAGAGGCGCAGCGCCCGCGAGGGCGAGCCGAAGATGGCTGGATCAGCGGGCGCCGCGGGCGGCGAGCACGCTCGGGATCGTGCGGAGCACGATGCCGATGTCGACGAGCAGCGACCAGTTGTCGACGTAGTAGAGGTCGAGCCGCGTGTACTCGTCGAAGCCGGTGTCGCTGCGGCCCGAGACCTGCCACATGCCGGTGATTCCGGGGCGGACCCGCAGCCGGTTGAACAGCTCCGGCGACCAGTCCTGCGCCTCGTTCGCCAGCGCCGGTCGCGGCCCGACCAGGCTCATCTCGCCCCGGATGACGTTCCAGAGCTGGGGCAGCTCGTCGATGGAGGTGCGGCGGATGAACCGACCGATCCGGGTGACCCGCGGGTCGTCGGTCATCTTGAACAGCGGCCCGTCCGCCTCGTTGCTCTCCCGCAGGTCGATGAGCCGCGCCTCGGCGTCGGGGACCATCGAGCGGAACTTGAGCACTTCGAAGAACTCGCCGCCGCGACCCAGCCGCCGCTGCCGGAACAGCACCGGACCCGGCGAGGTGATCTTCACCAGCGCGGCGACCACGGCCATGGGGACGGCGAGGAGGACGAGCGCGGTCGAGGCGACCACGACGTCGAAGCACCGCTTGGCGATCGGGCGCCAGCCGTAGGGCAGCACCGGCTCGATGTAGAGGACCGGGTAGCGGCCGAGCGGGCGGACGCTGATCCGGCTGGTCTCGACGTCGGAGAGGGCCGAGGTGAGCTCGACGTGGAGGCCGGCGTGGGTGAGGACCCGGATCAGCCGGTTCGAGGTCCGCAGGTCCATGGCCGTCGCGGTGACGACGACGCCGGTGGCGCTGTTCTCCCGCACGGCGTTGACGGTACGGGCGACGAGGTCGAGCGGCTGGCTCGGGTCCTCCGGAGCGCCGTGGACCTCGCCGTCGACGACCGCCAGGACCTCGTAGCCGAGGCTCCGGTCGGCCTCGAGCATGGCGACGACGGCGGCGGCCTCACCGTTGTTGCCGACGACGACGACCCGGCGCGTCGACCGGCCGGTCACCCGGCGGCGGCGGAAGAACTGGCGCACGACCTCGCGCTCGAACCACAGCGCGGGGATCGAGATGACGAGCGCCACGACGACCCAGGTACGGCTGACCGGCACCTTCAGGAGGAAGGCGATCATGACCATGCCGACGACGGTGAGGAGCAGGCCGTCGGCGAGGCGGCGGAACTCGTCGGAGCGGCGGGTGACGAAGCGGGCCTGGTAGAGCCGCCGGCTGGCGAGGGCAGCGACGAGGACGGGTGTGGCGAGCACCGCCACGAGGGCGTACTCGGCGAAGCTGACGGGGTCCCCCTGGACCCGGATCTGGGTGAGCACCCACGCGACGCCCATCGCGAGCACGAAGGCGAGCGTGTCGCTCATCGCGACGGCGACCTTGCTGAGGTTGATCTCGCGCGTCCGACGCACCGCGCGGACCGCGGAGTCGTCGGCGTCGAGGGGCTGGAGGTGCCGCAGGCGGTCGGCGACGAGGGCGGTCGAGATCGCCTCGCCCTCACTCACCGTGTCGATGGAGGATGCGCTCGAAGGCATGGAGGTCTCCGCTGGTCCGATGGGGGAGCCAGACCGCGGTGCCCGTTCGTCGCGCGCCCGCTGTCGACTTCTCTGCGTGACCATACTCCGTCTGATGTGATCTGGAAACCGCAAAGAGTGACGAATCGGTAGGTCGAATGGCTCATCTTGTGGCACCGCGCGCTCCTCACCACACACAGAGTGGCCCGTCGAGGTCACGCAGTGAGGTCAGGACCCCCTGACCTGCGCAGCCCCTCGACGCAACACGAGCGCTGAGCGCGGTCGGTGATACGCGCTCAGGGCGCGAGGACGGCACGGGCGACCAGGTCCATCCCGAACGCGGTGAGGATGGCCAGGTAGAGCAGCCCGGTCGCTGCCATCACCGCCGAGTACTGCCGCTCGCGGAGCGCCGCACGGGTGACGCCGACGAGGACGATCGTCGTGACCGTGCAGGCCACCCAGAACCAGCCGAGGAGCCCGCCGTAGCCGTCGTCGATCTCGCCGGACAGCACCGACGCCATGCCGGTCGGCCACAGCATCGCTGCGAGGTGGAACGGCCAGATCGCGCCCGTCCACCGCACCAGCTCGAGCAGCGGGCCACGAGCCAGCCCCGGCTGCACGAGGTACCAGTGGCCGAGCAGCATCGCGTCGGACACCGCACCGAGGAACGCCGCACCCACCACGATCCGTGCGATCGACAGCGCGACGGGCTCGCCCGCCGCGACCCCGCCGGCGACGAGGCCGACGAGACCGATCGCCGGCGCGACGAGATCGAGCACCGGGGGGAACTCGGCGGCCTCGTCGTCCTTCTCCGCCACCGCCCGGTCGATGCCGGTCATGGCCGCCACCCGCTCGCTCCGGCGCTCGGCGAGCTGCCGTTGACCGGCGACACCGGCCCGGCGTCGCGCGACCGACACCGCGAGGGCGACACTGGCTGCGGCGACGACACCGAGCGACGCCACGTCGCGCACCGGTGCGTCCTCGCCGTAGCGCCAGCCCAGCCACGCGGCCAGCAGCGCCATCAGCCCGTAGGTGCCGCGCAGCAGCCACCCGTAGCCGAGGCCGACCTCACGGCGGCGCGTCGTGAGCCACAGGAAGAAGAGCCCACCGGTCGCCCACTGGAGGCAGACGGTGGCGGCGTCGAGGGTCACGGGGCGACGTCAGGCATCGACGACGGCGAGGCCGTGGTCGGCCTCGTTGAGCGCCAGCGGCCCCTCGGTGGTGGCCACGACGATGTCCTCGATGCGGGCTCCCCACCGACCGGCGACGTAGATGCCGGGTTCGATGGAGAAGGCGTTGCCGGCGACGAGCGGCTCCCGGTTGCCCTCGACCAGGTACGGCTCCTCGTGCTCCTCGGTGCCGATGCCGTGGCCGAGGCGGTGGATGAAGAGCCCGTCGAACCCGCCCTCGGCGATGCGCTCGCGGGCCACCGCGTCGACCTCCTCGGCCGGCCGACCCACCGTGGCGGCGACGACGGCGCGCTGCTGGGCGTCCTGGAGCACGCCGTAGAGCTCGGCGAACTCGGCCGGCGGCTCGCCCGTGTAGACGCAGCGCGTGATGTCCGAGCAGTAGCCGACGCCCGAGCCGGCCAGGGGGAACGTGCCGCCGAAGTCGCACAGCACGACCTCACCCGGCTGGATGACCCGGTCGCCGGGGTGGTGGTGCGGGCTCGCGGCGTGCTCCCCCGCCGCGACGATCGCGAAGTTCGTGCGCTCGTGCCCCTCGGCCACGATGCGCCGGGACAGCTCGGCGGAGACGTCGGCCTCGGTGCGCCCGATCAGCGGGATCCCACCGGACTGCAGCTCGGCGGCGATGCGGTCGACCGCAGCCGCCGCCTCGCGGAGGCTGGCCACCTCGGCGGCGTCCTTCACGGCGCGCAGGGGGCCGACGACGTCGTTGGCCCGCCGCCACCGCACCCCGGGCAGGACCGCCAGCAGGTCGACGAGGAAGCGGGCCCAGGTCTGGTCGCCGATGGCGACCTCCCTCGCCGCACCGACCGCCTCGGCGACGAGGCGGACAGGGTCGGTGGTCTCGTCCCACCCGACCACGGTGAAGACGTCCGGGCGCTCGACGACGCGCGGCACCTCGAGGCGGGGGACGAACATCGTGGCGTCGGCGTCGACGGGGACGACCAGCATGGTGAGCCGCTCGAGGGGCATGGCGCGGTACCCGGTGAGCCACGGCAGGTCGGCGCCGACCGACAGGAGGGTCACGTCGATGCCCCGGTCGCGCATGGACGCCCGGACGCGATCGAGCCGGGCGGCGAACGTGCGGTCGTGGTCGTCGGCCATCGTCCCAGGGTACCGACACGGCGCGACCCGGCCCGCCGCCCGGGTGGGGTGTGACCGATGAGACCGGCCCATTCGGCCCCTTTCCGGCCTGGAGCCTCACGTCGATCGGGGGAGCGCCGATGGCGCCACCGTGGGTCAGACCGTCGAGATGAGGCGCTGGCACCCCCGGGTGGGGGTGATCCTGCTCGCGATCGCCGCCATGCCGCTGGCCGGCGTCGCGGCGCTCGCGTACCAGCAGGTGCGCCAGGTGGGCAGCTACCAGGAGGACGTGTCCTCGCTGACCGGTGCCATCGAGGACCTGACCTCGGCCCTCCAGATCGACAGCGCCGTCGCCGAGGAGAAGTACTGGTCCTACGCGACGGTGGCGCTCGAGGACATCGGCATCCCCCGCCAGCTGGTCGTCGACCTCGTCGGGTTGGATCCGTGGAGCGCGGTCGACGAGTCGGCGGCCCGCGTCGACGCGCTCGTCGATCGCTCCCGCTTCGCCGACCTCGCCCCGATGCTCCAGTCGGCGCGATCCATCGACGATCCGGTCGCCACCGAGCTCGAGGACGCCTACGAGCTCGTCACCGACCGGGTGCGAGCCCATCGGGAGCAGGCGACGGCGCGTCTCGTCGACCTCCCCAGCGCCCCCGACCTCTCCCGCGGCGTCCGCACGCTGCGCCTCGCGGCCGACATGCGCGACGACGCCGCCACGCAGCTCGGTGCCTTCTTCGCGCTCCGCTTCGACTCGAACTCCGGATCGGTCGAGGCCCTCCGCCAGCTCGTCGCGCGGGACGACCGCTACCGCGCCACGCGCCGGCAGCTGTCCGGCACGGTGACGGCCGGAAGCCGTGCCGCCGACGTGCTCGCCGAGATGGACGAGGATCCCGACGTGGCCCAGTTCCTGCGGGAGGTGCGCGCCGCGGTCGACACCACCGTCGAGAGCGGCGCCGGGCAGACGTCCGCGCTCAGCCCGGAGATCGTGGTCGGCGACGCCACCACGCTCGCCGACAGCTTCCTCAGCGCCCACTCGGCGACCGGTACGCACATGCGCCTCGTGGACGCCGCGGCGACCGACGTCGAAGGTCTGGCCGCGGAGCTGGACGCCGATGCCGCGGCGGCGCGACGCAACGCGCTGGCGTTCGTGGCGATCGTGTCGTGCCTCGCCATCGCCGGCGTGGTCGTCGCCGGCCGGGCCATCGTCGTCCCGCTCCGCCGGCTGTCCGCGGCCGCCGAGGCCATGCGGGAGGGCAGCCTCGACCACCACGTCGCCGAGACCGGCCCGCAGGAGCTGCGCGGCACGGCACGGGCGATGAACGAAGCCGTCGCTCAGCTCCACCTCGCCGAGCGCCAGGCGCTGGCCCTGGCCCAGGGCGACCTCGACGACCCCATCCTCGAGCTGTCGGCGCCCGGCGCGCTCGGCCAGTCGCTGCGCGACGCCGTCGCGCACCTGACCACGTCGCTCAACGAACGTGAGGACTTCCGCCGCCGGCTCGCCCACGAGGCCGCCCACGATCCGCTCACGGGCCTCCCCAACCGCACCGCCTCGCTCGCCCACCTCAAGCGCGCCCTCGGGCGCGCCCAGCGGACCGGCGACCACCTCGCGGTGCTCTTCGTCGACCTCGACGGCTTCAAGCAGGTCAACGAGCTCCACGGGCACGGCGCCGGCGACCGGGTGCTCGTCCAGGTCGCCCAACGTCTCTCCGACACCGTGCGCCAGAGCGACGTCGTCGGCCGCCTCGGCGCCGACGAGTTCATCGTGGTCGCCGAGCCGATCGGCCACGAGGACGAGGCAGCCCAGCTCGCCGCTCGCCTCCTCCGCGAGATCGAGGAGCCGATCCGTCAGGGTGGCCGGACGATCGGGGTGAGCGCCACGATCGGCATCACGACCGACGGGGGCTCGAGCGATCCCGACAGCCTCATCCGCGAGGCCGACGCCGCGGTCGTCGAGGCCAAGCGCTCCGGCGGCGGCCGGACCCGCTTCTGCGACGACGCGCTCCGCACCGGGCTCGCCTCGCGCAGCGCCGTCGAGCGCGGCCTGGCGCGTGCCATCGAGGAGGACCACCTCGTCCTCTACGTGCAGCACATCGTCGACGCCAGGACCGAGGAGCTGGCGGCGTTCGAGGCACTCGTGCGGTGGATCGACCCCGGGCGGGGCCTCGTCCCGCCCGACGAGTTCATCCCGGTCGCCGAGGCGAGCGACCTCATCGTCGCCCTCGACCGGTGGGTCCTCCGCAACGCCGTCGACAACCTGGCCCGGTGGAGCGCCGAGCACCCCGCCTCGGCCGTGCCGCTCTCGGTCAACGTCTCGGGCCGCCACCTCGCCCACCCGCAGCTCGTCGAGCACGTGCTGGAGCCGCTCCGGCGCCACGGCGTCGACCCGCGACGCCTCACGGTGGAGGTCACCGAGACCGCCCTGCTCGACGACCTCGCCAGCGCCGCCACGCACCTCAGCGCGCTCCGCGAGGTCGGCGTCCGCATCGCGATCGACGACTTCGGCACCGGCTACACGTCGCTCGCCCACCTGCGCGCCCTGCCGGTCGACATCTTGAAGATCGACCGCTCCTTCGTGGCCAACCTGCGCCACGACGACGAGCGGACGCTCATCCGCATGATCGTCGAGCTCGGCCACCTGTTCGGCCTCGAGGTCGTCGCCGAGGGCGTCGAGACGGCGACCGACGCGCGCGAGCTGCTCCTCCTCGGCGTCGACGCCCTCCAGGGCTTCCACTTCTCCCGCCCCCACCCCATCGCCGACGTGGGCGGGAGCGAGACGCGGGTGGTCGCTCAGCCCGTGCGCTGAGGCGCCACCTGTAGACCCGCCGCAGCTGCCGCGACCTTGGCGTGGTGGCTCGACCGGGTGAGAGGTGCCGCCTCGACGTGGGCGAGGCCGAGCTGGCGGCCGACGGCCGCGAGGTCGTCGAGCTCCTCGGGGGCCCACCACCGGGCGACGGGCAGGTGCGCCGCGGTCGGCCGCAGGTACTGGCCGGCGGTGACGACGTCGACCCCGATCGCCGCCAGGTCGGCGAGGGTGGCGTGGACCTCCTCGGTGGTCTCGCCCATGCCGAGGACCAGGCCCGACTTGGTGGTGAGGCCCGCGTCCTTCGCCCGTGACAGCACCGCGAGGCTGCGGGCGTAGGAGGCCGACGGGCGGGCGACGCGCTGCAGGCGCGGGACGGTCTCGACGTTGTGGTTGAGCACGTCCGGGCCGGCATCGAAGATCGTGGCCAGCGACGCCGGGTCGCCCTTGCAGTCCGAGATGAGCACCTCGATCGTCGTGCCGGGTCGGCGGCGACGGATCGCCGCGATGGTGGCGGCGAACTGCCCGGCGCCGCCGTCATCGAGGTCGTCGCGGGCGACCGTGGTGACGACCGCGTAGTCGAGGCCCATGCGGGCGACGGCGTCGGCGACGCGCTCGGGCTCGTCGGGGTCGGGCGGCGCCGGCTTGCGGGTGTCGACCAGGCAGAACCCGCAGGCGCGGGTGCAGCGCTCGCCGTTGATCATGAACGTGGCCGTGCCGTCGGACCAGCACTCGTAGATGTTCGGGCAGCCGGCCTCCTCGCACACGGTGACGAGGTCGAGCTCGCGCATCGTGGAGCGCAGCCGGTTGTAGCCGGGGCTCGGGGTGACCTTGGCCCGCATCCACTCGGGCTTGCGCTCGCGGAGGGACACCGCCTGGGTGACCCCGGCCTCGGCGAGGCGGCCACGCAGCCGCACCGACGTCTCGGCCGCTGCGGCCTCCGGGGCGGCCTCGCCCCGGCTGAACGGGGCGAGGTCCTCGGGACGCTCGCGCCAGACGACGTCGGCGCGCTCCCACGAGCCGGGGCCGTGCCCCCACCGCTCGACCGCGAGGGGGACGAGGGTGTCGACCACCGTCCGCATGTCGACGTCGATGCCCTCGGCCGCGAGCGAGGTGACCTCCTTGTCGGAGATCCCGCACGGGACGATGTGATCGAACATGCCCATGTCGGGCGCGACGTTGATGGCGAAGCCATGCATCGAGCGGCCCCGACTGAGCCGGACGCCGATGGCCGCGATCTTGCGCGGGCGGTCGGACCCCGGCGCGACCCAGACGCCGGGGTACTCACGAAGGCGGCCGACGTCGGCGAGACCCAGTGCGGTGAGGGTGTCGATGACGAGCTGCTCGACGCCGTGGACGTAGGCGGCGGTGTCGGCCATGCCGCCGCCGCGCACGCCGGGGACGGTGAGGATCGGGTAGCCGACCAGCTGGCCCGGGCCGTGGTAGGTGACGTCGCCACCACGGTCGACCTCGACGACCTCCGCTCCCACGGACGCCGGGTCGACCAGCACGTTGCTGCGGTCGGCCCGGACGCCGAGCGTGTAGACGTGGGGGTGCTCGAGCAGCAGGAGGTGGTCGTCCGAGGACCGCGCGAACAGCGCCCGCTGGAGGGCGTGCGCGTCCCGGTAGGCGGTCCGCCCCAGCCAGCGGACCCGGAGCACTAGAGCTCGGCCTCCCAGTCGCGGGTCTCGATGTTCTCGCGGAGCCGGTCGAGGAACGCCGCGACGTAGGCCCCGTCGAAGGCCCGGTGGTCCCACGCCAGGGCGAGGATGCCGACCGAGTGGATCGCGATCGACTCCGACCCGTGCTCGTCGGTGACGACGACCGGCTTCCGGCGGATGCCGTCGGTGGAGAGGATGGCGACCTGGGGCTGGTTGATGACCGGGAACTGCATGAACGTGCCGTACTGGCCCGGGTTGGTGATCGTGATCGTGCCGCCGGCGAGCTCGTCGGGCGACAGCTGCTTGGAGCGGGCCCGTCGGGCGAGGTCGACGACCTCCCGGGCGATGGCCCGGAGCCGCTTGGTGTCGGTCTCCCGCACCACCGGGGCGAGCAGGCCCTCGAAGTCGATGTCGACGGCGATCGACAGGTTGACCTCGGAGTGCACGACCAGCTCGCCGTCGCCGACCGACGCGTTGAGGTGAGGGAAGTCGCGGATCGCGTCGACGAGGGCCCGGGCGATGAACGGCAGGTAGGTGAGCGAGAAGCCCTCCTCCTCCTTCCATGCCGGGCCGTGGGTGCGACGCACCCGCTCGACGGCCTCGAAGTCGACCTCGACCGCGGTGAGCACGTGCGGCGAGACCTGCTTGGACATCACCATGTGCTCGCCGGTGCGACGCCGGATGTTGTTGAGCGGCACCACGGTGTCGCGCTCCCCCGCCCGGGGCGTGGGGGCGGGAGCCGGCGCCCGACGGGCGGGAGCCGGGGCCGGAGCCGCCGCCGGTGCGGGGGCGGGGGCGGACGGCGCGGCTGCGGGTGCGGGCGCCGACGTGCCGCCCGACTCGATGGCCTTCTGCACGTCGGTGCGGGTGATCCGCCCGCCGGGGCCCGTGCCCTGGATCTGGGTCGGGTCCAGCCCGTGCTCGGCCACCAGGCGGCGCACGACGGGCGACAGCAGCAGGCCGCTGCCCTCGTCGGAGGCGGGGGGCGGCGTCCGGGCCAACGACGGGCCCTGAGGTGCCGGGGCGGTGCCCTCGGCCGACTCGACCGCCGGGTCGGGCGCGGGCGCCGGGGGCGCGGGCTGCTCGCTCGACGGTGCCTCCGCGGGGGGTGCCTCGGCCTCCGCGGCCGGCGGCTCGGCGGGCGCCTCGGGGGCCTCGGACTCCCCGGAGGTGTCCCCACCCTCGGCCGGGGCGTCGGCGGCGTCGCCGAGGACGGCGAGCACCGTGCCCACGTCGACGGTCTCCCCCTCCGGCACGCGGATCTCGGTGAGGACGCCGGCGGCGGGCGAGGGCACCTCGGAGTCGACCTTGTCGGTCGACACCTCGAAGAGGACCTCGTCCTCCGCCACCTGCTCGCCCACCTGCTTGAACCACTTCGTGATCGTGCCCTCGGTGACGGTCTCACCGAGCTGGGGCATCGTGACCTCGGCCATGGGATTGGGGTTCCTTCCGGTGTTCGGGGGGGCGGGTGTCAGTGCAGCGAGCGGCCGGTGAGCGCCATCAGCGTCTCGCCCAGGTTCTCGCTCAGCGTCGGGTGGGGCTGGATGAACGCCGCGGCCTCGGCCACCGTGGCCTCCCAGTTGACCGCCATGTACGCCTGTCCGAGCTGCTCGGTGACCCACGGGCCGACCATGTGCACCCCGAGGATGCGCCCGGCCTCGCCGTCGGGGCCCTTCTCGGCGATGACCTTCACGAGGCCGTCGGTGTCGCCGATGATCTTGGCCCGGCCGTTGCCGATGTAGCGGTGCTTGGAGACGACGACGTCGTAGCCGGCCTCCTTGGCGGCCTCCTCGCTGTAGCCGGCGAAGGCGACCTCGGGGTGGCAGTAGATGCACCAGGGCAGGCGGGCGTAGTCGACGGGCTGGGGGTCCTCGCCGAGGATGTCGCGGATGGCCACCATGCCCTCCGCGAAGCCGATGTGCGCGAGCTGGGCGGTGGGGACGATGTCGCCGACGGCCCACACGCCGTCGACCGAGGTGCGGCAGTTCTCGTCGACCTCGATGAAGCCGCGGTCGTCGACGGAGACGCCGGTCTGGTCGAGGCCGAGGAGGTCGGTGAACGGCCGGCGGCCGACGGACACGACGACCATGTCGGTCTCGATGTCCTCGCCGCCGTCGACGTGGACGGTGGTGCCCCGCTCGCCCGGCGTGTGACCCGTGACCTGGACGCCGGTCTCCACGGTGATGCCGCGCTTCTTGAACGAGCGCTCGACGATCTGGGCGGCGTCCTTGTCGACCCCGGGGAGGATCTTCGGCAGGGCCTCGAGGATGGTGACCTCCGTGCCGAGGTCGGACATCATCGACGCGAACTCGCAGCCGATGGCGCCACCGCCGATGACGACGGCCCGCTCGGGCAGCTCCCGGAGCGAGAGGAGCTCGTCGGAGGTGACGACGAGGGTGCCGTCGACGTCGAAGCCCGGGATGGTGCGGACCGCGGAGCCGGCGGCGAGGATGACGGCGTCGCCGGTGATCGAGACGTCGCCCGACTCTCCCCCACTGACGTGGACGGTGCGGTGGTCGGCGTCGAGGCGGCCCGTGCCGTCGAGGACCGTGACCTTGCGCCCCTTCAGCAGGCCCTTGAGGCCGTCGACGAGCTGGTCGATGACCCCTTGCTTGCGGTCCTGGGTGACGCCGAAGTCGAGGCCGGGAGCGTCGGCCAGGACGCCGAACTCCTTGGCGTGGCTGACCGTGCGGTGGACCGCGGCGGTCTCGAGGAGCTCCTTCGCGGGGATGCAGCCGACGTGGAGGCAGGTGCCGCCGATGCGCTGCCGCTCGATCATGGCCACGTTGAGGCCAGCCGAGGCGCCGTAGAGGGCCGAGGCGTACCCGCCCGGGCCTCCACCGATCACGACCACGTCGAAGTGCGTGTCGGTGCTCGCAGGTGCAGGGTTCTCGGCCGTCGGGACCACCTCCAGATGTCGTTCCCGGTCGACTCTATCGTCGGCCCCGACGCCCTTCGCCCTGGTCAGCGAGGCTCGCGACGACCTCAGGTGGCGAGGAGCACCTGGACCGTGAAGGCCACGAGGATGGCCATGCCGCACAGCAGGGCGGCGAGGATGAGTCGACGGGTGCTCACCCCGCCAGGTTACGGCGCGCCGCGACTCCCGCCGGACCGGCGTGCAGCAACGTGCCCGCCGAGCATTGCGCGCTCCTCGCAGCTGAGGTTAGGGTGTCCTACCGCCGCACGCCCTCGCCATGGAGCGCTCCACGCCCGTGATCGTCTGCCACTGCCACGCCGTCAACGACGCCACCGTGCTCGACGCCATCGCCGGCGGCGCCGGCGACGTCGCGGCCGTGGGCCGGGCGTGTCGAGCCGGCACGGGCTGCGGCGGGTGCCACGAGACGCTCGCCCGGTTGCTCGACGCCGCCGCGGCGGTCGAGGAGGCCTTCGTCGACGAGGTCGTCGTCGAGGTCCGGCCGTCACCCGCGCGCCCGGTGCGCGAGGCTGCACGTCGGTAGGGCACCGCCGACACCGACCACGGAGGCCGACATGCAGGGCGACGCCGAGATCATCGAGCTGCTCAACGAGGTGCTGACCGCCGAGCTCACCGCGGTCAACCAGTACTTCATCCACGCCAAGATGCAGCAGAACTGGGGCTACCCCCGGATCGCCCACCACACCCGCGACGAGTCGATCGACGAGATGCGCCACGCCGAGCGCGTCATCGAGCGGATCCTCTACCTCGAGGGCGTCCCCAACCTCCAGCGCCTGTGGAGCCTGCGCGTCGGCGAGTCCGTGCCCGAGCAGATCCGCCTCGACCTCGAGGTCGAGTACGAGGCGGTGGCGCGCCTCAACCGCTGCGTCGAGGCGGCCGTGGCCAAGGGTGACAACGGCAGCCGCGAGCTGTTCGAGACGATCCTCGTCGACGAGGAGGAGCACGTCGACTGGCTCGAGACGCAGCTCGCGGCGATCGAGGCCATCGGCGAGGCGAACTACCTCGCCCAGCAGCTCTACGAGTGAGCGTCGGCGGCCTCAGCGCCGCCGACGTGCCCGCCAGAGGCTGCCGATCAGCTCGATCATCACCAGCGCCACGAGGATCGTCACGAGCAGGACCAGCCACAGCGGACCCTCGAACTCCCAGAAGAACACCTCGACGGGCACCTCGTGGGAGTTCTGGAAGACGAACACCGCGAGGGCGATCGCCAGGATCGCTCCGATGACCACCGTCGGGCTGACCGATCGGCTCCGCTCTTCCGACATCGGGACCCCTCTCCTCGATCGCTCGTGGACGTGCCGGTCGCACCTCCCCGCACCGGCCCGACGTTACGCCTGGTCCCGACGCCGCGCTCGGATCCCGTGGGAGGCACACTGTCGCGATGCGGATCCTCGTCAGCGGTGCCAGCGGCCTCATCGGGACGGCCCTCCAGGAGGAGCTCAGGGCCCGGGGGCACACGCCCGTCCCGCTCACCCGGCAGCCGGCGCCGGGGAGCCACGCCATCCGCTGGGACCCCATGGCCGGCGAGCTCGACCTCGCCGACCTCGACGGCATCGAGGCCGTCGTCCACCTGGCGGGCGAGAGCATCGCGGGTGGGCGGTGGACCGACGAGCAGAAGGCGCGGATCCTCGAGAGCCGCACGAAGGGCACCTCGCTCCTCGCCGAGGCGGTGGCCGCGATGGACGACCGCCCGTCGGTGTTCCTCAGCGGATCGGCGATCGGCTACTACGGCGACCGCGGTGACGAGGTCCTCGATGAGTCGAGCCCGGCCGGGGACGACTTCCTCGCCGGCGTGTGCGTCCGGTGGGAGGCCTGCGCCCAGCTCGCCGCCGAGGCGGGCATCCGCACGTGCACGCTCCGCACCGGGATCGTGCTCGACGCCGAGGAGGGGGCCCTCGCCAAGCAGCTGCTCCCGTTCAAGCTCGGCGTCGGCGGCCGCCTCGGCTCCGGCCGGCAGTGGCAGAGCTGGATCACGCTCGCCGACGAGGTCCGGGCGATCTGCCACCTCCTCGAGTCGTCGGTCAGCGGCGCGGTGAACCTCACCGCGCCGAACCCGGTGCGCAACAGCGAGTTCACGTCGACGCTCGGCCGGGTGCTGCGGCGTCCCACGCTCCTCCCCATCCCCACCTTCGCCCCCTCGTTGCTCTACGGCCGCGAGCTCGTCGAGTCGCTGCTCCTCGTCTCGCAGCGCGTCGCCCCGAGCGTCCTCGAGGCCGACGGCTTCGAGTTCCGCCACCGCGACCTCGAGCCGGCGCTCCGCGCCGTGCTCGACCGGCCGTAGGACCAAGGTCCCCGTCCACGCGGGACCTTCCTCACAACTTGGGCCACGGGCGTGCCGTGCCCCACCCCTCGGCGGGAGACTCCTGGTGTGAGGCGCACGCGACGGGGACGAGGCTGGTGCACGGCGACGATGACCGCCCTCCTCCTCGTCGTCGGGACGGCAGCCTGTGGCGACGACGGCGGTACGGCTGATGACGGCGGTCCGCCGGCGCTGGAGGGGATCACCCGAGCGTCGCCGATCTCGGTCGCCGACATCGAGATCACCGAGGTCGCCCCCGACGCGCCCGACCGCCCGTTCCGCTTCCGGGCACCGGACGGCGAGCTGCTGTTCGTCTACTTCGGCTACACGTCGTGCCCCGACGTCTGCCCGCTGACCCTGTCCGACCTGCGCGCCGCGCTCGAGGAGCTCGATCCAGCGGACGCCTCGCGGTTGAGCGTCGCCTTCGTGACCGTCGACCCCGAGCGCGACACCGCCGAGGTGCTCGTCCCCTACCTCGGCCACTTCTTCGACCGGATCCACGCCCTCCGCACCGAGGACGCCGCCGTGCTCCAGGAGGTCGAGGACGCGTTCGGCGCGTCGTCCACCATCACGCCCAAGGACGACGGCACCTACGACGTCAGCCACTCGGCCATCTCCTACCTCGTCGACAGCGACGGCGAGGTCGTCGTCGAGTGGCCCTACGGCGTCTCCTCCGACGCCATGGCCCACGACCTCCGGATCCTCACGGACCGGCTCACCGAGGAGCAGACCACATGACCCCCCGCACCCACCGCGCCCTGGTCGCCCTCGGGATCGCCGCGCTGATCGCCGGCGCGGCCGCCTGCGGCGACGACGACGACGACACCACCTCCAGCTCGGAGACGACGGCCGCGGTCGCCGAGGAGACGACCACGACCGACGCCGAGGGTGAGGAGCCCGGCGGCGAGGTCACCGTCGAGGACGCGTGGGCCCGCACCAGCCCGATGATGGCGGCCAACGGCGCCGCGTACATGCGGATCACGAGTCCGGTCGACGACCGTCTCGTCGCCGCCAGCGTCTCGCCCGACGTGGCGATGACCACCGAGGTGCACGAGACGTCGATGAGCGACGACGGGTCGGGCGAGATGATGATGCAGGAGGTCGACGGGATCGACCTGCCCGCCGGCGAGACCGTCGCCCTCGAGCCCGGGGGCTACCACGTGATGCTGATGGGCCTGACCGAGCCGCTCGAGGTCGGCGGCGAGATCGAGATCACGCTCGAGCTGGAGAGCGGCGGCACGGTGACCGTCACCGCCGAGGTCCGCGATGCCTGAGTCGGTCGCGGACGAACCGGCGCCACGCCGGTCGGGGCTCGCCGTCCCCGTCGCCGCGTTCGCCGTCCTCCTCGTCGTCGCCATCGGGGGGATCGTCGCCGTCGTCGTCACGAGCGACGACCCCGACCCGCAGACGGTCACCTACGCCATCGACGAAGGCACCGGCGCCCGCCTGGACGCCGGCGAGGACGTCGACCTGATGCCCGCCGAGGTCCACCTGTCGGTCGGCGACACGCTGGTCATCCGCAACGACGACGACCGCCCCTACTCGGTGGGGCCGTACTTCGTCCGGGCCGGCGAGACCCTCGCCCAGACCTACACCCGGCCCCAGGAGCTGGTGGGTGCGTGCGAGCTCAGCGGCCACGGCGAGCTCAGGGTCGTGGTCACCTGACCGTCGCCCGTCGGGTGCGGGCCGTACCCTGACCGCATGTCAGAGCGCCAGGTCTCGGTCCGTCGCACCATCCCCGCTCCGCCGGAGTCGATCTTCGCCGTCCTCGCCGACGCGTCGCAGCACCCCCACATCGACGGCTCCGGCACGGTGAAGGCCTCGAGGGACACCGACCCCGAGCCGCTGCGGCTCGGCAGCCGCTTCGGGATGGACATGAAGATCGGCCTGCCCTACCGCATCTCCAACGAGGTCGTGGAGTTCGAGCAGGACCGCCTCATCGCGTGGCAGCACTTCGGCGGCCACCGCTGGCGCTACGAGCTCTCCCCCGTCGACGGGGGCACGGAGGTCGTCGAGACGTTCGACTGGTCGACGTCGCGGGCCCCGTGGTTCATCGAGCTCGTCGGCTACCCACGCCGGCACCCGCCGGCGATGGCCGCGACCCTCGAGCGGCTCGAGGGCGTCGTCACCACCGCCGGCGACTGAGCCGGTCGCCCGCTCCTCAGCGGGAGCGGTCGGTCACTTCGGCTGCATGCGGACGCCGCCGTCCACGCGGATGACCTCGGCGTTCATGTAGTTGTTCGTGATGAGCTCGAGGGCCATCGTGGCGAACTCCTCGGAGGTGCCGAGGCGGTCCGGGAAGAGGACGTCGCGCTTGAGCTTGTCCTTGAACTCGTCGGAGCCGGGACCCGAGCCGTAGATCGGCGTGTCGATGAGGCCGGGGGCGATGCAGTTGACGCGGATGCCGACGACCGAGAGGTCGCGGGCGATCGGCAGCGTCATGCCGACGACGCCGCCCTTGGAGGCCGAGTAGGAGACCTGGCCGATCTGGCCGTCGAACGCCGCCACGGAGGCCACGGTGACGATCGAACCCCGCTGGCCGTCCTCGTCGACCGGGTCCTGCTGGGACATGGCCGAGGCGGCGAGGCGCACGCAGTTGAAGGTGCCGACCAGGTTGACCTGGAGGACCTTGCTGAACAGGTCGAGGTCGTGGGCCGACTCGTAGGAGCCGTCGCGCCCGATGGTGCGGGTGGCCATGCCGATGCCCGCGGCGGTGACGAGCGAGCGGAGCGGCGCGATCTCCTTCGCGGCCTCGACGGCGGCGATCACCTGCTCGGGATCGGCGACGTCCGCCTGGGCGAACATGCCGCCGATGTCCTTGGCGACCGACTCGCCGCGCTCGGCGTTCATGTCGACGACGACGACGCGGGCGCCGCGCTCGGCGAGGAGTCGGGCGGTGGACTCACCGAGGCCAGAGGCACCGCCGGTGACGAGGGCAGAGGTTCCGTTCAGATCCATGGACGGAGATTAGTCACACTCAATACAACAGCCGGCACGACGTCAGCCGTAGAGCTTCGTGTCGAGCTCGCGCACCTTGGCGGCGAGCGCGGCCGCCACCTTCACCGCGATCGCGGGCACGTTGAGCAGGAGGCTCCTGAACTCGCGCGGGTCCAGCACGAGGGCCGTGACCTCGGTGAGGGCCACGACCGACGCGCTGCGCGGCCCGCCGTCGAGCAGGGCGATCTCGCCCACGCACGCGCCCGGGCCCACCGTGGCGACGACGGTGTCGTCGACCTGCACCTCGGCCTCGCCCTCGAGGATCACGAACGCCTCCCGCCCGATCTCGCCCTGGTCCACCAGGACGGTGCCCGGCGCGAGGGTCACCTCGGTGGTGAGCTTGTCGATCTCCGCCAGCTCCCTCTTGGTCGCGCCCGCGAAGAGCGCCACCCCCGCCAGTTCCTCGGTGTGATCGGCCATGCGCGCCACACTAGGCGGCCTCCCCTGCGGCGTGACCGATGTCACGTCCGGAGCGCCACCACCGCTCGACGAGGCCGTCGCCGAGGCGCGTGAGCATCGGACCGACGATGGCGAGCACCAGGACGTAGGCGGCCGCGAAGGGCCGGAGCTCGTCGGCGAACGAGGAGCCCACCGACAGCCCGGCGATGACGATCGAGAACTCCCCGCGTGCCACCAGCGCGAAGCCGGCGCGGAACCGGCCGGGGACGCCGATGCCGGCGCGGGCACCGGCGATCCACCCCGTCGCCACCTTCGTCAGCGTGGTGATCGCGGCCAGGGCGAGCACCTGGGGCAGCACCGGCACGAGCTCCGCGGGGTCGATCTGGAAGGCGAAGAAGACGAAGAACACGCCGGCGAAGAGGTCCCGCAGCGGTGCGATGAGGTCGTGCGCGGCGTCGGACGTACGACCGCTGATCGCCGTCCCGAGCAGGAACGCGCCCACCGCCGCCGACACGTGCACCGACTCGGCCAACCCCGCGATGAGCAGGGCCAGGCCGAGCACGCTGAAGAGCAGCGCCTCGTCGGAGCGGCTGAAGATCACCCGGCTGATGTGCTCCCCGTAGCGGGTCGAGACCGCCAGCACCACTGTCACGGCCAGCAGGGCCAGCGCCACCGAGCCCGTCGTCGCCAGCGCCGACCCACCGACCAGCAGCCCGGCGACCAGAGGGAGGTACACCGACATCGCCAGGTCCTCCATCACCAGCACGGCGAGGATCTGCGGCGTCTCCCGGTTGCCGGTGCGACCCAGGTCGCCGAGAAGCTTCGCCACGATCCCCGACGACGTCATGTAGGTGATGCCGCCGAGGAAGACGGCGCCGAGCGCCCCCCACCCGAGGAGCAGCCCGGCGAGGACACCCGGCGTGGCGTTGAGCACCAGGTCGACCAGCCCGATCGGCGCCGACCGCCTCAGCGAGCCGAGCAGCTCCTCGCCCGAGTACTCGATCCCGAGGAGGAGGAGCAGGAGGACCACGCCGATCTGGCTGCTCGACTCGATGAACCCGGCGCTGCGCTCCAGCCGGAACGGCTCGTCGGTGCCGAGCAGGAGCCCGAGCAGCAGGTAGGCCGGGATCGGCGAGAAGCCGATGCGCGACGCCACGCGGGCGATGACCGCGAGGCAGCTGATGACGGCACCGATCTCGAGGAGGAGCCGGGCCGCCTCCTCGCCGGCGGAGGCGAGGACCACTCAGATCCCCAGGAGCTCGCGCAGCCGTTCCATGCTCTCCGCGCTCCCCACCCCGACGACGACGTCGCCCGGCTCGAGCTCCTCGTCGGGACCCGGGCCGGGCACCGTCGTGTGCCCGCGGATGATGGCGACGATCGAGACACCGGTGCGCTTGCGGTACTCGCCGTCGCCGATCGTCGTCGACTGGAAGCTCTCCGGCAGGGGGAGCCACTCGATGGCGAGACCTTCGATGCGCTGCTGCACCTGGCCCAGGTGCTCGATGATCGTCAGGCCTCCGAGCAGGTCGGCGACCGTCCGGGCCTCGTCGACGGTCAGCTCCACCGACGCCCGGACGGCGTCAGGGTCGCGGGTGTCGTACACGAGCAGGTCCCGGCGCCCGGACGCGTGGGAGACGACGCCGACCCGCCGCCCGCCTCGTGACATGAAGTCGTGGCGCACACCGACGCCGGGAAGGACGGTCTCCTCGATCTCGCTCATCGCCGCAGTCTGCCCGCTGGCACTCAGGCGGTCGCGGTGTCCGACGGGCGGGCGACCTCACCGGTGGGCGCGGTGGGGGCCATCAGCTCGACGATCGCGGCCCGGTCCGCGGCCGAGGGGAGGGCCCACCCTCGCTCGTACCCGTAGACCTCGCGCAGCGGTGTCGCCGACTCGAGCCCGTGGAGCAGGTCGATGTCGTCGGGGGTGAGCAGCGAGGGGTGGAGCACGCCCACCGCCTCGGAGACCTTCAGCAGGTCACGCCGCAGGGTGGCGATGTAGCGGGCCGCCCGCACCGACTTGAGCGTCGGGTCGAGCCCGCCGGCGAGCCAGGTGTTCTGGGTCGCGACCCCGGTCGGGCAGTGGTCGGTGTGGCACTTCTGGGCCTGGATGCAGCCGATGGCGAGCATCGCCTCGCGCCCGACGCTCACCGAGTCGGCACCGAGGGCGAACGCGACGAGCGCGTTGGCCGGCAGCCCGAGCTTGCCGGACCCGACGAAGGACACCTGGTCGGTGAGCCCAGCCTCGGCGAAGCGGCGGTACACCTGCGAGAACCCGAGGCGCCACGGCAGGGCGACGGCGTCGGAGAACACCAGTGGAGCGGCCCCGGTGCCGCCCTCGCCGCCGTCGATCGTGACGAAGTCGACGCCGCGGTCGGTGTCGGCCATCTGCTGCACCAGCTCGTCCCAGAACGACATCTCGCCCACCGCGGCCTTGATGCCGACCGGCAGGCCGGTGGCGTCGGCGATGCGCTCGATCCAGTCGAGCATCGAGTCGACATCGGCGAACTCCGCGTGGCGGGACGGGCTCACGCAGTCCCGGCCCATCGGGATGCCCCGGATCGCCGCGATCTCCTCGGTGATCTTCGCCGCGGGCAGCAGCCCGCCGAGCCCGGGCTTCGCGCCCTGGCTGAGCTTCACCTCGATCGCCCGCACCGGCGCCCCCGCCACCAGGTCGACCAAGCGGTCGAGGTCGAACCGCCCCTGCTCGTCGCGGCAGCCGAAGTAGGCGGTGCCGATCTGGAACACGAGGTCGCCGCCGTGGCGGTGGTGAGGGCTGATGCCGCCCTCGCCGGTGTTGTGGGTGCAGCCCGCGAGGGCGGCCCCCCGGTTGAGCGCCTCGACCGCCGGGCCCGACAGGGAGCCGAAGCTCATCCCCGAGATGTTGACGACCGAGTCGGGCCGGTAGGCGAGCCGGCGACCGCGCGCCGCACCGACGACCTTCGCGGCGGGCAGCCAGGCCTCCTCCCCCACGAGCGGGTGGCTCGGCGGCGTGACGTCGGCGAAGGTGCGGTGCTTCACCACGACGTGGCCGTCGGTGTGCTCGACGTCGTTGTCGGTGCCGAAGCCGAAGTAGTTGTTCTCGCCCTTCGACGACGTGTACACCCAGCGCCGCTGGTCCCGGCTGAAGGGGCGCTCCTCGTCGTTGCTCGTGACGATGTACTGGCGCAGCTCGGGGCCGATCCGCTCGAGCAGGTACCGACCGTGGCCGATCACCGGGAAGTTGCGGAGCAGCGCGTGGTGCCGCTGGGTCAGGTCACGGACGGCGACCGCCGCTGCGCCGGCTCCGACGGCCGCGAGTGCACGCATCCACCTCATCGCCCCAGTGTGGCCCCTCGGGACCTCGTGCGGCCCTCTCGGGAGCCGCACCACCCCGGCCGGTGCCCCGCCTCCCCATGCACCACCCTCGGGGAGCCGCACCACCCCGTGCCGTGCCCCGCCTCCCCATGGGGACGACGGCAGGGGTCACCCGGGTGCGCCCCACCCGCCGCCGCCGGGCGTCAGCATCCGCAGGACGTCGCCCGCCCGCAGCCGGACCGTGCACTTGTCGGGCAACCGTTCGGCCCGTGCCTCGTCGCCGCCGGGGACCAGCCAGTTCTCCCCCACCGCCCCCGGCGCGCCGCCGGCGAGGCCCCACGGCCGGGACACCCGTCGCTCGGTGATCAGCGACACCGTCACGTCTGTCAGCACCTGAAGGTCTCGCTCGATGCCCTCGCCCCCCGGCGCCGATCCCGCGCCACCGCTTCCCCGCCGCAACCGCTGCCGCAACACGCGCAGCGGGAACGCCCGCTCCAGCGCCTCGATGGGCGTGTTCTTGGTGTTGGTCATCGCGGTGTGGACCCCGCTCATGCCGGGACCGTGCGGCGAGCCGCCCTGACCGCCGGCGACCGTCTCGTAGTAGACCCAGCCGTCGCCACCCACCAGCAGGTTGTTCATCGTCCCCTGCGACGCTGCGCCCACCCGGGACGGGACGACCTGGGCCAGCGCGCCGAGGCACACGTCGGCGACGCGCTGGCTCACCTCGACGTTGCCGGCCCCCACCGCGGCGGGCGGGAGCGCCGCGACGATCGTGCCGGGCGGCGCGACCACCTCGACGGGGCGGAACGAACCGCCGTTCGCCGGGATCGTCGGGTCGAGCGCGGCGCGGAGCGCGAACGCCACCGAGGACACCGTGACGGCCTCGACGGCGTTGACGTTGCCCCTCGACTGCGGGGAGCTGCCGCTGAAGTCGAAGCGGATGGCGTCGCCGTCGACGGTGAGCGTGACCACGATCCGGCTCGGACGCTGCTGATCGGGCGCGGCACCGGTGGAGTCGACCACGTCCTCGAAGGTCCACGTGCCGTCGGGCAGCTCGGCGAGCGCGGCGCGCATGCGTCGCTCGCCGTACGCGATCACCTCGTCGAGCGGCGCGTCGGCGAACGCCGCCAGGCGCTCCACGCCGGTGACGTTCGCGCCGATCTGCGCGTCGAGGTCGCCGTCGCGCTCGACTGGCGTGCGCGAGTTGGCGGCCAGCAGGCGGCGCAGCCCGTCGTCGAGACGGGTCGGCGGGATCCGCAGCCCCTCCTGGTGGATCTCGGTGGCATCGGCGGGGATCGACCCCGGCGCCGCGCCGCCCACGTCGGCGTGGTGGGCCCGGTTGGCGACGAAGCCGACGAGGCGCCCGTCGACGATGCACGGCGCGACGAGCGTGATGTCGTTCAGGTGCGTCCCGCCGGCGAAGGGGTCGTTGAGCACGATCTGCTCGCCGGGGCTCCAGTCGCCGCCGAACGCGTCGATCGCGGCCCGGACGCTCGCCGGCATCGAGCCGAGGTGCACGGGGATGTGCTCGGCCTGGACGAGCAGCTCGCCCGCGGGGCCGAACAGCGCCGCCGAGCAGTCGGCGCGCTCCTTGATGTTGGGGCTGAACGCCGCCCGGCGCAGCACCGCGCCCATCTCCTCGGCCACACCGGTGAGCCCGGAGACGAGGACCTGGAGCGCCGCGGGATCGAGGCTCACGACCGCCTCCGGATCACGAGCGCACCGGCGGCTCCGTCGCGGGCCACCCACCCGGCCGGCACCCAGATCGTGCAGTCGTCCTCGGCGATCGACGCCGGGCCGACGACCTCGCCACCGTCCAGGCGGCGGGGAGCCGGCAGCGACGCCGGGTCGACGGCCGGCTCCGCCCGGGCGGTCGCCCGCAGCGCGATGACCTCGACGTCGGCACCGGGCCGGGCGTAGCCGTTGCGGCGGCGGTGCTCCTCCGCGAAGTCGGCGACGGTGGGAACCGTGATCTCGTGGCTCTGCCCCGCGTAGCGGCAGTCGACCGCCACGCTCACCGCCGCGCCCGCCCCGACGAGCGCGGCAGCGTCCTCGGCGAGCTCGGCGAGCGCGGCGTCCAACCCGTCGTGGTCGAGCGGCGTGGGCCACGAGCGGACGAGGTCGCGCTGGAGCGGCGCGGTGAGGATCCCGACCGCCGACAGCACGCCGGCCCGGGCCGGGACCACGACGGCCTCCATGCCGAGGGCATCGGCGAGGGCGCAGGCGTGGAGCGGCCCCGCGCCGCCGAAGGCGACGAGTGCGAGCGCTCGGGGGTCGACACCACGCTCGACGGTGACGGCGCGCAGCGCCCGCTCCATGTTGGCGTCGACGACGTCGATGACGCCCTGCGCCGTGACCCCGGCGGCGTCGAGCGCCGCGCGGGCGAGGTCCGGGCGCAGCGCCATGCCGCCCATCGAGGCGCCGGGCGGGATGCGGCCGGCGACCAGGTCGGCGTCGGTCACCGTCGGCTCGGTGCCGCCGCGGCCGTAGCACGCGGGCCCGGGCTCCGCGCCGGCGCTGCGCGGTCCGACGACGAGCGCCCCACCCGCGTCGATCGCGGCGATCGAGCCTCCCCCGGCGCCGATCGTCAACACGTCGAGCGACGGGAAGCGCACCGTGAACCCCGCGACCTCCCGAGCGGCGGCCGGGGCCGGCCGCCCGCCGAGGACCAGGCACACGTCGGTGCTCGTCCCACCCATGTCGAACGTGACGGCGTCGTCGAAGCCGTTGGCGACAGCGGCCGCCCCCCCCCGGCGCGGACGCCGCCTGCTGGCCCGGAGAGCAGCAGGGCCGCCGGCAGCTCGGCCGCCTCGCCGGCGGGCATGAGGCCCCCGGCGGAGGTCATGACCACCACGTCGCGCGCCGCCTCGTCGAGCCCGGACAGGTACGACCGGCACAGCGGGCGCAGCGAGGCGTTGATCACCGTCGTCACGGTCCGCTCGTACTCGCGCATCTCGGGCGACACCTCGTGCGAGCAGCACACGTCGACGCCCCGCCCGGCGAGGGCAGTGGCGACGGCCTGCTCGTGCCTGGGATCCAGGTCGGCGTGGAGCAGGACGACGGCGACGGCCTCGGCCCCTTCCGGCAGCGCGGCGAGCGCGTCCGTCCGGATCGGCCGGACCTCCCGCCCCTCGGCGTCGAGCCGGCCCGGGATCTCGAACCGCCAGTGCCGCGGCACGAGCGGCTCGGGGCGACGAACGGCCGGGTCGTACAGCGAGGGGCGATCCTGGCGGGCGATCTCGATCACGTCGGCCAGCCCCTCCGAGGTGACGAGCACGGTGGGTGCGCCGCGTCGCTCGAGGAGCGCGTTGGTCGCCACGGTCGTGCCGTGCGCCAGGAGCGACGGGTCGTCGACCCCGAGGGTGGTGAGCCCCGCCCGGACCGCGGCGCCGGGGTCGGCACGCTCGGAGGGCACCTTGGCGATGCGACCGTCGTCGGTGACGAGGTCCGTGAACGTGCCTCCCGTGTCGGAACCGACCCGCATGGACGAGACCGTAGGCGAGGGGCACCCGACCGGACGGCCGCGAGGCGGCGCGGTGGCTCAGTCGCCGTCGGGGTGGATGCTGCGCGTCTCCGTCCGGCGGTCGCGCCGGTCGATCCAGTCGCTCAGGTACGCCTTGGGCAGCGTCTTGATCACCGCGAGGGTGACGAAGGCGACGGTGTTGATCGAGACGAAGGTGCTGAGGTCACCGAACCACTTCGTCTCCATGAGGTCCTCGGAGAAGAGGATGCCGGCGAGCACGCCCCACGAGATCACGCGACCACCTCCATCGGTCGACCGCTCTCCACCCGCTCGACCCGGAGGGCGTCGGCCGCCAACTCGGGCTGGTCGCGCCGGACGTGGCCCCAGTCAGCGGTGCGAGCGAAGGTGATGTCGAGGATGCCCTTCACGTACACCACGTCGAGGAACACGTCGTAGAGCAGCTCGGGGACGATCAGGAGAGCGAGGAGGCGGGCCCGGCGCCCGCCGCTCCACACGCTGACGACCCGGTCGACGGCGAAGATCCCGCCCACGCCGATCCAGAAGGGGAACCAGATCCAGCCGTCGCTCGACAGCACCGTCAGCAGGATGAGGAGCCAGAAGGAGCTGAGCGCGATCACCGAGTAGCCGATGCCGAGCTGCTGGGCCCAGTACCGCAGCATCGACGGTGCCGGCCCGTAGGCACCGAGGTTCTCGAGCGCCCCGCGCTGCCACCGCAGCCGCTGGGTCCACAGGTGGCGCCAGGTCGGCATCAGCTCGGTGACCACTCGGCAGCGGTCGGGCGACGCCATCAGGCCACCGAGGGACTTGATCGCGAGCGTCAGCTCGTTGTCCTCGGTGAGGGCGATGACGTCGTAGACGTCCCCCTCGACCCCGGGGAGGAGGCCGCCACGGTTCGCCGCCACCGTGCGCAGGGCACGGGCCCGGAACATCGACGCCGTGCCGGTCAGCACGAACACCCGTCCACGACGCCGGCGGATCTCGCGGGAGTAGCGCACGTACTCGTTGCGCTGCAGCTGGCCGAGCAGGCCGTGGCCCTCCTCGCCGTAGAAGAGCCCGCCGATCGCCATCAGCGCCCGATCGTTCGTGAAGCGCTGGATGCCGGCCTCGAGGAAGCCGGCGTCGAGCACCGTGTCGGCGTCCATGCACATCACGACGTCGTTGTCGCCCATGTCGCCGAGCAGCCCGCGGAGGACCTGGTTGAGGGCGCCGGCCTTCTTGTGCTCGTTGCCGACCGTCACGAACACCTCGGCGCCGTGCGCACGGGCGATGTCCGCCGTGTCGTCGGTGCAGTTGTCGGCGACGACGATCACCCGGTCGGGTGCCGGCTCCTGCATCTGGAGAGAGCGGAGCGTGGCGCCGATCGACGCCGCCTCGTCGTGGGCCGGGATGAGCACCGTGACAGTGACCGGTCCGGCGTAGACGCCGCGGGTGGCCGCCATCACGACCCGTGGGGCCAGCACCTTCGTCGTGCCGTCGTTCGAGCGGCGCGAGCGGTCGAGCACGATGCGCTCGACGAGGGCCGCGGCCGCGGCGAACACCACGCCGAGCGCCACCGAGCCGACGACGGTGGCGACCGACGGCGCGCGTGGCTCGTAGCTGACGCTCCAGATGCCGAGCAGGTCGACGGTCCGGACGCCACCGGCGCTCATCACGTCGCTCGAGGAGCCGAGGGTCCAGAGCAGGACGGCGCCGCTGACCACGATGAGCGCGACGACCAGGCCGACGACGCGCCCGAGGACGCCGCTCGTCCTGCTCCTCGGCGCGGTCGGTGCCGCATCGGCGATCCACGGTCGGGTTGCCACGACCGGCCCATCGGCCGATCGGCGCGCCCGTCAAGCGACGACCGCCGCGGATGCCCGGAAACAGTCCGATCGACCCAGGGTCACACGGGGTGGCCGTTCGTACACTCGCTGCGACACGGTTGATCGGCGGATCGAGCCACGGAGCATCGGGCATGAGCAAGAGGTGGCCGTTCGGTCGCAAGCGTGACGAGGGCGAGCAGATCCACATCGCCGGGGACCAGGGCCACGGGTGGTGGGCCGATCGCGACGCGCTCGAGGCGACGATCGACCGCCGGTGGCGCCGGCAGGCCCCCGACGGCCACCCCCGTCGCCGCGCGTCCGATCGCACGGGCCACGACGCCCGGGGCGACCGCGTCGCACCGAGCCCGGGCTTCGCGCCCTCCGACGCCGGACAGCCCACCGATCGGTGGGACCCGGCGGCGCTGTTCACCGACACCGCGACGATCCGGGCCGAGAGCGCCGCGACGGCCGACGCCGACGGCGACGAGGTCCTCACGACCCGCGAGGCGGGGTCGCCGTGGTCGGCGCTCGGCCTGTCCTCGGACGCCTCCTGGGGCGAGGTCGTCCGCCGCCACCGCCAGCTCGCCAAGCGGCACCACCCGGACCGGGCGGCCCCGGACGACCCCGACGGTCGTCGCCGCGCCGAGGAGCAGATGACGGCGATCAACGCCGCGTTCCACGACCTCCGTCGGATCTACCGGCTCACGGGCAGCCGCTGAGCGACGAGGTCAGCCCGGCACCGGCGGCTCGAGGTACCACAGCTCGCCACCGAGGTGGTCCTCCAGGCTCTTGGCCAGTCGTGCCAGCGTCGGCGTCTGCCGGTCCCAGACGAGGATCGCGGCGGCGACGTTGCGGGCCAGCCAGCCGTCACGACGCGCCAGCGACGAGCCGACCTCCTGGCTGTTGCGCGGGACCTTGCGCTCGAGGGTGACGACCTCCTCGGCGCGGTCGAGCAGGTCGGCGAACCGGGTCCGCGCGTCCGCCGACCACCGCGCGTCGGGGTCGGGGTGCGGCAGCACGGCGACGAGGGGCAGCCCGAGCGAGACCGCGGCCTCCGCGCCGAGCTGCTCGGCGCCGAGCCGCAACCCGGACACCACGACGAGGTCGGGATCCATCTCCCGGCGGGCGGCGAGCACCCGCCGGAGCTCGTCGCGCACGCCGTCGGCGATCGGGTTCGGCCCGTAGCCACCGAGCTCGGGTGGCCGGTGACCGAAGACCGCGACGCCGCTCTCGGCGATCGGCGCCGCGGGCAGCCGGCCGTCCCGCCGCGCGCCGGCGCTCGGTGCCCCCACCGCACCGGTCGGGTCGGTCGGCAGCTTGGTCACGTCGGGGTGCGTGGAGCCCGAGGCGCCGAGCTGGGAGGCCGCGGCGGCGACGGCGAGTCGATCGGCGATGTCGTTGAGCGGGTCGCCCCCGTGGCCCTTCACCCACCGGAACGTGACGTCGCCGCGCTCGCGGACGAGCTCGACGAACGGCTCCCAGAGGTCGCGGTTCGCGACGGGCTCCTTCTTCGAGTTCGTCCAGCCGCGACGGATCCACCCCTCCCACCACCGGTCGCGGAAGCAGTTGACGACGTAGGTGGAGTCCGACACGACCTCGACGGGGCCGGTCGCCGCCCGCACCGCCTCGTAGGCCGCGGTGATCTCCATGCGCTGGTTGGTGGTGTGGCGGTCGGCGCCCGACGCCCACGGGCCGTCGGTGCGCACCCACGCCCAGCCGCCGGGCCCAGGGTTTCCGCTGCACGCTCCATCGGTGTACACGACCGTCGCCACAGCCGGGAGCTTCCCACAGCCGCGGGCGTCGCCTCGTCGGTACCCTGAGCCTGACCGGCGTGCCATCGACCGCGAAGGGACCCCACCCGATGATCATCGACGGCTTCGTGCACCAGCTGCCCGACACCGATCCGACCGAGACCGACGAGTGGCTCGCCTCGCTCGACGCCGTCGTGTCCACCCACGGCGCGACGAGGGCCCGCTACCTGCTGTCCAAGCTGCTGGTGCGCGCCCGTGAGCTCCAGGTCGGCGTCCCCGCCGCCGTGTCGACGCCCTACGTGAACACGATCCCGCCCGAGCAGGAGCCGTGGTTCCCCGGCGACGAGGAGATCGAGCGCCGCATCCGGGCGATGATCCGCTGGAACGCCGCGGTGATGGTCGTGAAGGCCAACCACGCCGCCGAGGGCATCGGTGGGCACCTGTCGACGTTCGCGTCCTCCGCCGCCCTCTACGAGGTCGGCTTCAACCACTTCTTCCGCGGCAAGGAGGACGGGCTCCCCGGCGACCAGGTCTACATCCAGGGCCACGCCGCGCCCGGCATCTACGCCCGCGCCTTCCTCGAGGGTCGCCTCACCGAGGCCGAGCTCGACCGCTTCCGCCGCGAGATCGGGGGCGGCGGACTGTCGAGCTACCCCCACCCCCGCCTGATGCCGGACTTCTGGGAGTACCCGACCGTCTCGATGGGCCTCGGTCCCATCAACTCGATCTACCAGGCCCGCTTCAACCGCTACCTGCACGACCGGCGCATCGACGACGCCACCGAGAGCCGCGTCTGGTGCTTCCTCGGCGACGGCGAGGTCGACGAGCCCGAGACGCTCGGGTCGATCTCGCTCGCCGCGCGCGAGGGCCTCGACAACCTCACCTGGGTCATCAACTGCAACCTCCAGCGCCTCGACGGGCCGGTCCGGGGCAACGGCAAGATCATCCAGGAGCTCGAGGCGATCTTCCGTGGCGCGGGCTGGAACGTCATCAAGGTGATCTGGGGCTCCCGGTGGGACGAGCTGCTCGCCCGCGACGTCGACGGCGTGCTCCTCAACAAGATGAACACCACCGTCGACGGCGACTTCCAGCGCTACGCCGTCGAGGACGGCTCCTACACCCGTGAGCACTTCTTCGGGCCCGACCCTCGGCTGCGGAAGATGGTCGAGCACCTCTCCGACGAGGAGATCCGCAACCTTCCCCGCGGCGGCCACGACTACCGCAAGCTGTACGCCGCCTACCGCGCGGCGACCGAGACGACCGGCGCGCCGACGGTCATCCTCGCCAAGACGATCAAGGGCTGGACCCTCGGCCCCGACGTCGAGGGCCGCAACGCCACCCACCAGATCAAGAAGATGACCGACGAGCAGCTCATGCGGCTGCGCACCCGCCTCCACCTCGAGGACCTCATCCCGGAGGACGCGCTGGCGGAGGGCACCGAACCGCCCTACATCCGGCCGCCCGAGGGCTCCGACGAGCTGGCCTACATCCGCGACCGGCGCACCGCGCTCGACGGGCCGCTCCCGTCGCGGCCCCGGTTCACCCGCCGCAAGCTCACCCCGCCGTCCGCAGCGCCGTTCGACGAGCTGTTCGCCGGGTCGGGCAAGCAGGAGGTCTCGACGACCACGGCGTTCACCCGCCTGCTCCGCAACCTCATGCGCGACGGCGACTTCGGCGACCGGGTCGTGCCGATCATCCCCGACGAGGCGCGCACGTTCGGCATGGACGCCATGTTCCGCGAGTTCAAGATCTACGCGTCGAAGGGCCAGCTCTACGAGCCGGTCGACGCCCAGCTGCTGCTCTCCTACACCGAGGGCAAGGACGGGCAGATCCTCGAGGAGGGCATCACCGAGGCCGGCTCGATGGCCAGCTTCACCGCGGCGGCGACCGCCTACTCCAACCTCGGCGTGCCGGTGGTGCCGTTCTTCACCTTCTACTCGATGTTCGGGTTCCAGCGGGTCGGCGACCTCATCTGGGCCGCGTCCGACGCCCGGGCGCGCGGGTTCCTGCTCGGCGCCACGGCCGGTCGCACCACGCTGCTCGGCGAGGGGCTCCAGCACCAGGACGGCCACTCCCTCGTGCTCGCGTCCACCGTGCCCACGGTGCGCGCCTACGACCCGGCGTTCGCGTACGAGATGGCGGTGATCATCCGCCACGGCATCGACCGGATGTACGGCCAGGGCGAGGGTGGCGACGACGTCATGTACTACCTGACGCTCTACAACGAGAACTACGCCATGCCCACCAAGCCCGACGACGCCGACGTCGACGCCGGCATCATCGAGGGCCTCTACCGGTGGGCGCCGGCACCCGACGGCCCGTCCCGCTCGGCGTCGATCGTCTTCTCCGGCTCGATGCAGGGTGGGGCCCGCCAGGCCCAGGCCGAGCTCGCCGAGCACTACGACGTGGGCGCCGACCTGTGGAGCGCGACGTCGTTCAAGACGCTCCGCGAGGAGGCGCTGTCCGCCGAGCGGTGGAACCGCCTGCACCCGGGCGAGGAGGGCCGCACGCCGCGGGTCACGCAGCTGCTCGGCGAGGGCGACGGGCCGATCGTGGCCGTCACCGACCACATGACGATGGTCCCCGACCAGGTCGGCCGTTGGATGCCCCGCACCTTCGTGCCCCTCGGCACCGACGGCTTCGGGCGCAGCGACACCCGCGAGGCGCTGCGGCGGTTCTTCGAGGTCGACGCCGGCCACATCGTGGTGGCGACGCTGTGGGGGCTGGCACGGGACGGCAAGGTCGACGCCTCGGCGGTCGACGACGCCATCCGCCGCTACGACATCGATCCCGACGCGGGCGATCCCCGCACGACCTGGCCGGAGGCCTGAGGTGGCGACGACCGAGCCCTCGATCCCCATCACCGGGGATCCCGATGCCGACCAGCTGCTCGTCGACGACCCGTTCGCCCTCGTCGTCGGCATGCTGCTCGACCAGCAGGTCTCGATGGAGACCGCCTTCGCCGGCCCCTCGAAGCTGAAGGCCCGGCTCGGGGACCGCTTCACCGCCGAGGCCGTCGCGGCGATGGACCCCGACGAGTTCGAGGCGGTCTGCCGGGAGAAGCCGGCGATCCACCGGTTCCCGAAGGCCATGGGCGCCCGCATCCACGAGATGGCCCGCCACGTGGTCGAGCGCTACGACGGCGACCCCGCCGCCATCTGGACCGGCGTCGACGACGGCGACGAGCTGAAGGACCGCGTGTCGGCCCTGCCCGGCTTCGGCGAGGAGAAGACGAAGATCTTCATCGCCCTGCTCGCCAAGCGGCTGGGCGTCCGGCCCACGGGCTGGGAGGCGGCCGCCGCGCCGTTCTCGGACGACGTCCCCCGCTCGATCGCCGACGTCGGGTCGCCCCAGACCCTCCTCGAGGTGCGGGAGTGGAAGCGGGCCCAGAAGGCGGCGGGGAAGTCCAAGCAGGACTGAGGTTCCCGCAGGGTTGAGCCGCGGGCCCGCGGGGGTAGCCCGCGGCCATGTCTCCCGCGCAGCCAGAGGTCCACCGCAGCGGCCGCACCCCGCTCGACCCCGACCACGCCGACACCCAGGTCGAGGTGGAGCACCGGGCACCACGCGACGAGCCCGGAGGCGGCCCCGTGCCCGAGGACAACCGCCCGGGCCACCACCCCGACCACGAGCAGGACAAGCCCGACCTCGACGAGTTCGCGGCCAAGTTCGGCACCGCACCCTCCGAGGAGGGCGGCGACGAACCGGGCGACGGCTCCGAGTCGGCGACCGATCGCGAGGCTGCGTCCACCTCCCCGGTGGACCGTGGCCGCTCGGCCCTCGAGACGGCCGCGTCGGTCGTGTCGGGCGGCATCTCCGCCGGGGCCGCCGTCGCCGGTCCGCTGGTCAGCGGGGCACGAGGCCTCGTCGAGCGCCTCGCCGAGAAGAAGCGGCACAGCGACACCTCCTCGTCAGAGGGCGACGCCGATCGCATCGCCCGGCTGGAGTCGCGGGTTGCCGACCTCGAGCGCCAGCTGCGCGAGCGCTGATCGGGCGCCTCGCGCGCGTCAGCGCGCCAGGGGCGCCACCGTGGCGCCGCTGACCTCGACGAGCCGTTGCGGCGCGATCGCGAACACGTGGTTCCACGTGCCGGCAGCCGCCCACACCTCGTCGTAGCCGAGCAGGTCCTCGTCGAGGTAGGTGTCGAGCGGCTGCGCGTGGCCGAACGGCGGCACGCCACCGATCGGGTAGCCGGTCCCGGCGCGGACCCGGTCCGCGTCGACGCGCTCGACCGCCGCGCCGCCGGCCACGGCGGAGAGCTTCGACTCGTCGAGCTGGTTCGCGCCGCTGACGAGGGCCACGACCAGATCGGGGCCGTGACCGAAGATGAGCGACTTCACGATCTGGCCGACCTCGACGCCGATCGCCGCAGCGGCCTCCGCCGCGGTGCGCGTGCCGTCGGGGAACTCACGGATCTCGACGTCGAGGCCCTGCTCGGTGGCGGCGGCGACGACCCGTCGGACGTTGGGATGGGGCATGCCGTGAGTGTGGCAGCCTGAGCGCATGGTCGACGTCCCCGACGAGATCGAGCTCACCGCGCCGCAGGCCCGCGTGCTCGGATCGCTGATCGAGAAGGCCGCCACCACGCCCGACGCCTACCCGCTCACGCTGAAGGCGCTGACGACGGCGTGCAACCAGACCTCGAGCCGCGACCCGGTCGTCGACTACGAGCCCCAGCTGGTGGAGACGACGGTCCTCGCCCTCAAGGCCAAGGGTCTCGCCCGTGTCGTCCACCCGGGTGCGGGCGAGCGGGCCACGAAGTACCGCCACGTGGCCCACGAGGCGCTCGAGCTCGGTCCCGCCGAGCTCGCGGTCCTCGCGGTGCTGCTCCTGCGCGGCGCCCAGACGGTGAGCGAGCTGCGCACCCGCACCGAGCGCCTGCACGGCTTCGCCTCGGCCGACGAGGTCGAGTCGACCCTCGAACGGATGGCCGCCTGGCCGGGGCGCCCGCTCGTGGTGCGCGTGGAGCGCCAGCCGGGTCAGAAGGAGGCCCGCTGGATCCAGCTGCTCGAGGCCGACGTCGAGGGTCGCGCCGCGGCGTCGGCGACGGCCGGCACCGCCGGCGGCGTGGCCGGACGCAGCGGACGGGTGGAGGAGCTCGAGCAGCGCGTGGCGCGGCTCGAGCAGCGCGTCGCCCAGCTGGTCGAGGCGCTCGGCGACCTCGTCGAGCTGCCCGCCGACGCCCCGTCCGACTAGCCGGCCCGGAGCGTCAGCCGGTGCGCGCGGCGGACCCGCCGTGGCGGTGGCGCTGGCGGTCGAGCCACCCGAGCAGCACGGCGATCGCTCGGGGGTCGTGACGCAGCTGGTGCCCGGCGCCGCCGATGATCCGCAGGTCGGCCGAGCCGTGGGCGTCGGAGTTCACCCGGGCGTCGAAGACGGGGACGGAGTCGTCGTCGGACCCATGGACGACGAGCAGCGGGCGCGGCGCCAGCTGGGTGGCGCAGGCGACGGCCCTGATCTCCTTCAGCTCGCGCGCCCACCGGTCGACGGAGGCCGGGAAGTCAGGATCGCTGATGGCGCTCTGCTCCCGTGCGTGGTCGAGCAGGCGACGGGGGTGGCTCGCCCAGTCGTCGAAGTCCGCCGGCGCGCCGAGGGCGGCCACGCCGCGCACAGCCGGATCGCTCGCGGCGGCGCAGATCGACAGCGCGCCACCGGTGCCGAACCCCGCGGCCCAGACGCCACCGACCCGCTCGTGGTGGTGCAGCTCCTGGAAGGCGGCTCGGGTGTCGCTCAGCCAACCGGCCATCGAGAAGTTGCCCTGCGACCGGCCGCACCCGCGGTAGGTGAAGCACAGCGCCGCCCACCCCATCTCGTTGGCCAGGCGGTCGGCCAGCTCGGGGTAGGTGCGCGCCGAGTTGGCGCCGCCGCCGATGCCGGCGGGGAACCCGTGGCAGATGACGAGGCCGGGGACGGGCCGGGTGCTGGTGCCGGGCGGCAGCGCCAGGTGGCCGACCAGCTCGTTGCCGTCGACGGTGAACCGGTGCTCGGTCACTCGACGGCCGCGGCGTGGCCCCTCCAGAGTCGGTACCCGCGGTTGCGGGCCTCGGCGAGGGTGTCGGGCCCGAACCCGAGGTACTGCTCCGAGTCCATCAGCTCCTCGATGATCTCGGGGTCGACGTCGTCGGCGTCGAGGTCGTAGACGACCTGGATCCGCTTGTCACCGACGAAGCGGTGGTGCTCGTACCGGGTGGGGCGTTCCATGCCCGGAGCATACGGCGGCACGGACAGCGGGCCGAACCGGTCCGACGTCCGCCCGGCGGCACGCGAAGAGGGGAGGCGACGGTGCGCCTCCCCTCTCCTGTTCGTACTGGTTGAACCCGGAACGACGTTGGCTACCGAGCGGGACCAGTTCCCGGCCGTCAGCTCCGAGGGTGGATGGCGTGTACTCGCCAGGGGTCCAGCGGGCCGTCTAGCGGCCAGCCACCTCCGAGGTCCCAGACAGCATGTGATGACTCAGCTGGACCACCTCCTTTCTTCGGTCCGGCCACTCTATCGACAGCGATGTGGACCGGGCGCGCATTTCGCGCTTGAGCGCGTGCCGTTTCGGGTCGACACAGGAGGGGATGCGCCCGTTCCGCCCCCTGCTCGCCGCTGTCGTCGTCGCCCTGGTGCTGCTCGGCGTCGCGCCGACGGCCGGGGCCGGACCGGTCGACGACGAGGCCCGCTTCGTGGCGCTGGTGAACCAGGCCCGCAGCGCCGCCGGCGTGGCGCCGCTCGCTCCCCACGGGGAGCTGACGGCGCTGGGTCGCAGCTGGGCCGGATCGATGGCCGCCGCAGGCGGCATCAGCCACAACCCGGCGCTCGGCAGCTCCGTGAGCGCCCCGTGGCAGCTCCTCGGGGAGAACGTGGGCCGCGGCCCGTCGGTCGAGGTCGTCTTCAACGCGCTGATGGCGTCGCCGTCGCACCACCGCAACATCGTGGATCCGCGGTTCACCCACATCGGGGTCGGTGTGGTGCACTCCCCCGATGGCGTGATCTACACGTCGCACCAGTTCATGCAGCTCGCACCGCCACCGCCACCGCCGCCGCCGCCGGCCGCGGCAGCCGCACCCGCGGCGGTGCCCCAACCTGCGCCCCCGGCCCCCGCGCCCCCGGCCACCGACCCGCCCCCGGCACCCGTCGAGGCGACGACCACGACCGTGCCGTCGACGACCGTGCCGCCGACTCCCCCGAGCTCGACCCCGGCGCGCTCGGCTCGCCCCGCCACGACCACGTCGACCCCCGACGGCGACGAGCCGCCGGCGTCGCGTGCCGGCACGAGCGACGAACTCACCAGCGCCACGCCGATCGCCTCGCCCGACGAGGACATGCCCGTCGCGGTGATGGGCGCCCCGGCCGCGGTCCTCGTCCTCCTCGTGGCGGCGACGGTGCGCCGACGCCGGCGCGACCGCTCGACCCGCCCCGACTAGCGCAGGTCGTCCTCGTCGGGCGCGTCGACGGGTGCACCCACGACGCCGATGGCCGCGAAGTACTCCATCTGGGCCTCGACGACCGCCTCGACGTCGCTGCGCCGGTACGACCGACCCGCGGCGGCGGCCCGGGCGACGATGCGCTCGACACCCTCGGACGGGTCGACGACCTGGGGCGCGTCCACCTCGTCGTGCTCACCGGCGGTCGTGGCGACCCCGCGCTCGTGCAGGTAGTCGTGGAAGAGGCGCAGGATGATCGTCACGTCGTCGAAGGACAGCTCGGCGGTGACGTCCGACGGCAGCGCCTCGGCGACGAACGCCACCGACTGCTCCACGTCGAACACCGCCCGCTGCGGGTCGTGCGCCAGGTCGAAGGTGACCCGGCCGACCGCCACGGCGGCCACCACGAACACGGCCAGGCCGCCGACGATCCAGACGATGATCTCCACGAGCAGCCGATCGTAGGGCGGCGCCCCGTGGCCGCCCACCCGATGCCTTGTTAGGCTCACCTACCATCGCTGCCCGCCCTCGAGAGGCCACCCGTGACCGACACCGCTCCGGCTCGTCCCGCCCGTCCCCTGCTGACCTTCGAGGTCGTGCGCACCGAGCGCATCGCCCCCCGCATGATCCGGATGGTCCTCGGTGGTGAGGGCTTCGCCGGCTTCCGCGACAACGGCTTCACCGACCGCTACGTGAAGCTCGTCATCCCGAAGCCAGGCGTCGAGTACCCCGAGCCGTGGTCGGTGGAGACCATCCAGCAGGCGCTGCCACGAGACCAGTGGCCGGCCATCCGCACCTACACCGTGCGCCGCGTCGACCCGGCGGCGCGCCAGATCACGATCGACGTCGTCGACCACGGCGAGGGCTACGCCTCCACGTTCGTGGCCAACGCCCGACCTGGCGACGCCGTGCGGCTGCGGGGGCCGGGCGGCGCGTACTCCCCCGCCCACGACGCCGACTGGCACCTCCTCGCCGGGGACGAGTCCGCCCTCCCCGCCATCGCCTCGGCGACCGAGGCCCTGCCGCCGCACGTCGTGGCGATCGTGTTCGTCGAGGTCGACGGGCCGGAGGACGAGATCGAGCTCGTCTCCTCCGGCGAGCTGCGCGTCACCTGGCTCCACCGTCGTGACGGTGCGCCGAGCTTCTCCCAGGCGATCCGCGACCTCGAGTTCCCGTCCGGTCGGGTGCACGCGTTCGTGCACGGCGAGCTGGACCAGATCCGCGGCCTGCGCACGCACCTCCGAGAGGAGCGAGGCGTGCCGGCCGAGGCCCTGTCGATCTCCGGCTACTGGCGGCGCGGCAAGGACGAGGACGGCTTCCAGGCCGAGAAGCACGCCGAGGACGAGCAGCGCCGCGCGCTCGGCCTGGCCTGACCCCGGACGCGCCGGTGGCGTGGCCCGAGGGCCACGCCACCGAACTGTCCGGTCCCCGTGAGGGGCCGCGCGGATCGACTAGATGCCGATGCGCTGGGCGAGCAGCTCGCGGTGGTAGGTCGCGTCGCCGAACAGCAGCTCGGACGACTTGGCCCGCTTGAAGTACAGGTGGGCGGGGTGCTCCCAGGTGAAGCCGATGCCACCGTGGATCTGGATGTTCTCGGCGGCGGCGTGGAAGTACGCCTCCGAGCAGTAGGCCTTGGCCAGGCTGGCGACGGCGGGGAGCTCGTCGCTGCGCTCGGCGGCGCACCAACCGGCGTAGTAGGCGGCCGACTTGGCCGACTCGACCTCGAGCAGCATGTCGGCGCACTTGTGCTTGATGGCCTGGAACGAGCCGATCGGACGGCCGAACTGCACGCGGTCCTTGGCGTACTGGACCGAGGTGTCGAGGCACTCCTGGGCGCCACCGACCTGCTCGGCGGCGAGGGCCACGGCGGCGAGATCGAGGACGGTCGAGAGCACGTCCCAGCCCTTGCCCTCGGTGCCGATGAGCTCGGCCGGGGTGTTCTCGAAGACGAGCTTGGCCTGCTTGCGGGTCTGGTCCATGGTGGCCAGCGCGGTGCGGGTGAGGCCCGAGGCGTCGCCGTCGACGGCGAAGAGCGACACGCCGCTGCCGGTGCGGGCGGCGACGATGATCAGGTTCGCGGTGTGGCCGTCGAGGACGAACATCTTCTCGCCCGAGATGGTCCACGAGTCGCCCGACTGGGTGGCGGTGGCGGTGACGCCCTCCTCGTCCCAGCGGCCGTTGGCCTCGGTGAGGGCCAGGGTGGCGATGGTCTCGCCGGCAGCGATGCCCGGGAGGTGCTTCTGCTTGGCGGCGTCGTCGCCGCTCTCGAGCAGCGTGTTCGCGGCGAGCACCACGGTGGAGAAGTAGGGAGCGCAGAGGAGGCGGCGGCCCATCTCCTCGAGCACGACGATGAGCTCGACGTAGCCGTAGCCCTGGCCGCCGAACTCCTCGGGGATGATCAGGCCCTGGAGGCCCATCTCCTGGCCCATCTGGTTCCAGACGGCGGTGTCGAAGCCCGACTCCGTCTCCATCTGCTCGCGGACGGCCTCTTCGGACGACTTGTTCTGGAGGAAGGCCCGGACGATCTTCCGGAGCTCTTCCTGCTCCTCGCTGAATGCGAAGTTCACTCTCTCCCCCTCGGGATGTGTCGCGGCGCCAGGCCGGCGGGCATGGCGTGATGACGAGCAACGTAGGCGTCGCCGGCGCACCGTGCCAGCCGGTGTGTGTACACGCGTGCTACGTTCCGGCCGTGTCCGACCCGACGAGCGACGCCCTGCCCCGGGTGGGCGTGCGCGAGCTGCGCAACCAGGTGGCCGCCGTCGTCCGCCGGGCCGGCGCCGGTGAGCGCATCGTCATCACCGTCGACGGTGAGCCGGTGGCCCAGCTCGGCCCTCTCAGCCCGACGGCATCGCCGACGCTCGACGATCTGGTCGCCGCCGGACTCGCGCAACCCCCGCGCCGCGCCGACCGTCCCGCGCCGCCGGACCCCGTCGATCCGCCGGTCGACGCCCGCACCTCCTCGGCCCTCGACGCGCTGCGCGGCGGTGCCGAGCGATGACGCTCGCCCTCGACGCATCGGCCCTGGTCAAGCGGTACGTGCGCGAGCCGGGGAGGGACCTCGTCCTCGACGCCATGGCCGCCGACCCGCACTGGTGCGCGTCGGCGCTGGCCCGCACCGAGGCCATGGTCGCCCTGCACCAGGTGGCGATCGGCCGGCGCCAGCAGGAGCAGCTGTGGTCCGCGCTGCGGGACGACTGGGACGCGTTCGTCGTCGTCCCCGTCGACGACCGGTGCCTGGCCCGAGCCGTGGAGATCGGCGCCGGGTTCGGCGTCCGCACCGTCGACGCCGTCCACCTCGCCGCCGCCGACCGCCTCCCGCGACCCGTGCGCTACCTGACGTTCGACCCCCAGCAGATCCCCGCCGCCGCCGCACTCGGCTTCGAGGTCGTGTCCCCCTACGAGGAGTGACCCGCCGGTGCGGTGCCCTCGCCAGCGGTCAGCGCTGGTCGATCCGGTCGTCGGGAGCGACCGCCCTCCGCACCGCCAGCACGAGCGCTCCCAGGAGCACGACCGCCCCGGCGACGAGCGAGGTGGCGGCGACGGCCCACGACGCCCAGGCCAGGACGCTCGCCACCCACCCGATCGGGCTCCTCGGCGTCCACGAGGGCTCCTCGCCGAAGAACCCGCCGTTCACGTCGGACTGCCCGAACGACACGACGGTGGCCAGGACCGCCCAGGCGACCGCGCCCAGCCCGATGAGGAGGAGGCGCCCACCGAGCGCGGTCCATCGCCGTATCCGCACGCCTCCAGCTTGGTACCCGGGCCGCACGAACGGCGTGCCCCGCGGCACACTGGCGGGATGAGTGACACGCTGCACTGGTCCGACGAGCAGGCCGAGATCCACAAGGTCGTCGTCGGCCCGATGGACAACAACGTGTTCGTCCTCCGGTGCCGCCAGACGGGCGAGGCGGTCCTCCTCGACGCGGCCAACGAGCACGAGCGCCTGCTCGAGCTGTGCCAGGCGCTCGGCGTGCGCACCGTCCTCGAGACCCACGGCCACTGGGACCACATCCAGGCGGTGCCCGCCGTGCGCGACGCCGGGTACGAGGTGGGCGTCACCGCCGAGGACGCCGAGATGCTCGATGCCTACGACTACGTGATCGAGCCCGACTCGGTCATCCCCGTCGGCCGGCTGCGGCTGCACACCATCTTCACGCCGGGCCACACCCCCGGCTCCATGTGCTTCCGGCTCGAGGGCTCGCCGGTGCTCTTCAGCGGCGACACCCTCTTCCCCGGCGGTCCCGGCGCCACCAAGTTCCCCGGCGGCGACTTCGACACGATCATCCGCTCGATCGACGAGCAGCTGTTCTCGCGCCTCGACGCCGACACCATCGTGATGCCGGGCCACGGCGACGACACGACGATCGGCGCCGAGCGCCCCCACCTCGACGAGTGGATCGACCGGGGCTGGTGAGCGACACCGACGCCGGCCGTCCGCTCCCGGCCGACGAGCGGCCGATCGACCCCACGCCGGTCCACACCGCCGACCTCCCCGCCACGCCCCTGCGGGACCGCAACATCCCGGCCGAGGCGTGGGTCGAGGCCCCCGCGGCGCTCCTGCGCGCGGGCGACGACATCGGCCGACCGCCGATCACCTACAAGCGCCGGCTCGGGCCCTGGCTGCTCTGGCGAGCCGGACCGGCGCGAGGTGCCGACGCGCGCTACGTCGTCGTCCACGCCGACGACCTCGACCGCCACCTCACGTTCCGGCTCTTCCCCGACGGCTCGGGCGACGGCGTGGGCCCGAGCGGCCGCCGCCACGCCCGGTTCCGGGCGTGGAAGGAGGACCTCCGGGACCACGACGGGGATTAGCACTACCCAGGTAGTGCTAATTCCGGGCCGTGCGTAGACTCGGCGACATGGCCGAGCCGCTGTTCCAGATCGAGGACCTGCACGTCACCGCCGAGGGCCACGAGATCCTCAAGGGGGTCGACCTCACCGTCGGCGCAGGCGAGGTCCACGCCCTCATGGGGCCCAACGGGTCGGGCAAGTCGACGCTCGCCAACACGCTCCTCGGCAGCCCGGAGTACGAGGTCACCGCCGGGCGCATCCTCTTCAAGGGCGAGGACATCACCGACTGGGACACCGACGTGCGGGGCAAGTCCGGCATGTTCCTCGCCTTCCAGTACCCCCAGGAGATCGCCGGCGTCTCGGTGATCAACTTCCTCCGCCAGGCCCTGTCGGCCCGCAAGGGCATCGACCTGTCGGTCCTCGAGCTGCGCCTCTCGATCATGGAGTGGATGGAGCGCCTCGACATGGACCCGTCGTTCGCCGACCGCTACCTCAACGAGGGCTTCTCCGGCGGCGAGAAGAAGCGCAACGAGATCCTCCAGATGGCCATCCTCGAGCCCGAGGTCGCCATCCTCGACGAGACCGACTCCGGCCTCGACATCGACGCCCTGAAGGTCGTCGCCAAGGGCGTCCAGGAGGTCCGCCGCGACCGTCCCGACCTCGGCGTGCTCGCCATCACGCACTACCAGCGGCTGCTCGACCACCTGCAGCCCGACGTCGTGCACATCCTCGTCGACGGTCGCGTGGTCGACTCCGGCGGCCCCGAGCTCGCCCAGCGGCTCGAAGCCGAGGGCTACGACGCCTGGAAGGCCTGATGAGCCTCGACGTCGCCCGCATCCAGAAGGACTTCCCCATCCTCGGCCGTGAGGTCCGGGCCGGCCGCCTCGTCTACCTCGACTCGGCCAACACCTCGCAGAAGCCCCGTCAGGTGCTCGACGCCATGGCCCGCTACTACGAGCGGGTCAACGCCAACGTGCACCGAGGCACCTACCAGATCGCCGAGGAGGCCACCGCGGCCCTCGAGGGGGCACGCGCCAAGGTCGCCCGCTTCATCGGCGCCGGCTCCGACCGCGAGATCGTCTTCACGAAGAACGCCACCGAGGCGCTCAACCTGGTCGCCAAGGCGTGGGGACGACGCCACCTGCGGGAGGGCGACGCCGTCGTGCTCACCGAGCTCGAGCACCACGCCAACATCGTCCCCTGGCACCAGCTCGTCGAGGAGATCGGCATCGAGCTGCGCTGGATCCCGGTCGACGCCCACGGCCACCTCGACCTCACCGACCTCGACCGCCTGGTCGACGGGGCCCGCGTCGTGTCCTTCGCCGCGATGTCGAACGTGCTCGGCACGATCCTCCCCATCGATCGGCTGGTCGCCGCGGCCCACGACGCCGGGGCGATCGCGATCGTGGACGCCAGCCAGTACGTCCCCCACATCGGCACCGACGTGCGGGATTGGGGCGCCGACTTCGTGGCGTTCACGGGCCACAAGATGCTCGGGCCCACCGGCGTCGGGGTCCTCTGGGGCACGCCCGAGATCCTCGACGCGACGCCCCCGTTCCTCACCGGCGGCGAGATGATCCTCAACGTCACCAAGGAGGGCTTCACGCCCAACGAGGTGCCGTGGAAGTTCGAGGCCGGCACGCCGCCCATCGCCGAGATCGTCGGGCTCGGCGCCGCCGTCGACTACCTCACCGAGCTGGGGATGGACGCGGTGCGCGAGCACGAGGTGTCGCTGACGGGGTACGCGCTGCGCACCCTGCACGAGCGCTTCGGCGACCGCCTCACGGTCCACGGGCCGTCCGAGCCGGCCGAGCGGGGCGGCGTGCTGTCGTTCGTCTTCGACGACATCCACCCCCACGACCTCACCCAGGTCTTCGACCAGCACGGCGTGTGCGTCCGAGCCGGCCACCACTGCGCCAAGCCGCTGATGCGTACCATGGGCGTCGCGGCCACCGCCCGTGCGTCGCTCTACGTCTACAACGACGAGTCCGATGTCGACGCCCTCGCCGAGGCGCTCCAGTCGGCGTCGGACTTCTTCGCCATCTGACCGACTGGACCACACATGCCCGGACTCGAAGACCTCTACCGCGAGATCATCCTCGACCACTACCGGAACCCGAGGAACCGCGGCGAGCTCGAGTCGCCCCCTGCCCACCGCACCGAGGGGTTCAACCCGCTGTGCGGCGACGAGATCGTCGTCTACCTGGCCAGCGACGGCGACACGATCGAGGACATCAGGATCGGCGGCCAGGGCTGCTCGATCAGCCAGTCGTCGGCATCGATGATGTCGGCCGCGGTCAAGGGCAAGACGGTCGCCGAGGCCCGCGACCTCGTCAAGGCGTTCAAGGCCATGATGTCGATCCACGAGCACGAGCTCGACGCCGAGGACGGCGCCCCCGAGCCGCCGGCCGACACCCCTGACGTGAAGCTCGGCGACCTCGAAGCCCTCCGGGGTGTCGTGAAGTTCCCGGTGCGGATCAAGTGCGCCACGCTCTCGTGGAACACGCTGGCCCAGGGTCTCGACGAGGTCGAGGCCGACGCCGGCTGACCCCCTGGCCGCCGTCCCTCAGGTGGTCCGGGGCGGGAGCCAGCCCCGCGAGGTCTCCTCGTCGAGCACGCCCTTGATGTGGGCGGGGGTCATGCCCATCGACCGGCCGGCCGTGGCGATGATGTCGAGGTCGGCGTCGCTGATCTCGTCGTCCGCGGTGGCGAGCTCGACGCAGGCTCGCACGACCCGCTCCTGACCGCTCGCCGACAACGTGGCGCCGGCACGGGCGACCACCTCGTCGATGCCGTCCACCTCCAGCTCGGCGATGTCGCGCTCGAGGTCGATCAGCGCGTAGTCGCCGTGGTGGAACCGGCCCATCACGTCGAGGGCGACGCGCCGCTCGGCGTTCGTCACCTTCTCGTCGGACCGGATGATCGCCACGACGAGGTACCGCAGCGCCGTGCGGAGGGCATCGGCCATCTGGCTCGTCGTCGGCAGGTCGAGGACCTTGCGCTCGAAGGGCTCGTCGCACGAGGTGCACTCGACGTACTCGCCGAGGACCTTCAAGGGCAGGACCGGGATCCAGAACAGCGTGAACCAGCGCCGGGCCTGCATCAGGCGGTAGCGACGGTCGCCCCCCTCGTTGGGGCAGTAGAACTCGCCGTCGCCGATGTGGCTGCCCCGCGTCCGCCAACCCCAGATGAAGATCACAGCGCTCCTCGACGTGGTGGATGAGCCCCGCCCCCGCCGGCTCCTGCCTTCCATCGGCGGGGTCCGGCGGCGACTTGAGGGGGTGACACCGGCGCCTGCGGCTCAGGCCTCCGGACGTCCCTCGAGGATCCACCGTGGGCCGGCCCCGTGGGTGGATGCCACGTCGTCGCGGTTGTAGAGCCCGCACGACGAGAGCGAGAGGCACCCGCAGCCGATGCAGGAGTCGAGTTGGTCCCGCAGCCGCTCGAGCTGCGCGATGCGTTCGTCGACGAGCGGACGCCACCGGCGTGAGAGCACCGCCCAGTCCCGGGCGGTGGGCGTGCGGTTCTCCGGGAGCGACGCCAACGCCTCGCGGATCTGGTCGAGGGTGAGACCCAGCTGTTGGGCGATGCGGATGAACGCGACCCGCCGCAGCGCGTCGCGGTGGTAGCGGCGCTGGCCGCCGTCGGTCCGCTCGGTCTGGAGCAGCCCCTCCGCCTCGTAGAAGCGGAGGGCGGAGTGCGGCACGCCCGACCGCTCTGCGACCTCACCGATCGTCAACATCGTCGACAGCACGCACGGCCCCCCATCTCGCGACCTCGATCGAGATCGAGCGTAGGGGGCCGTGCGGACGCTGCGGCTCAGGGACTGGCGGTGCCGTGGAAGATGTAGTCGGTGCCGCCCTCGATGTCGGTGAGGTTCAGCTCCAGCATCACCGGTGTGGCGAAGGCCAGTCGGCGCAGGTGGTGGTCGAGCGCGTCGACGTCCGCCGAGAGCGCGACGTCGGTGGAGGCCACCCACTCCGACGACAGGTCGTCCATGTCCTGGACGAGCAGCTGGGGCACGAACGTGTCGCCCGGTGCGGGCTCGATCTCCCCCACCGTGCCCTCGTCGGTGTACCGGTAGAACGTCTCCGACGCGATCTGGTCGCCGTCGATGCCGAGGGCGAGGATCCCGCGGGTCGTCCCCTCCGCCGACGTGTAGGACACGGGGACGACGATCCGTCGGATCGAGCCGTCCTCCGCCAGGTCGAGCTGGGAGTACGCGGACGCCTCGTTGGTCCCGTCCTCGACGACGAGGTAGCGCCAGTCGTACTCGGCGGTGATCGTGTCGCCGTCGATCGTCGCCAGTCGCTCGCCGAAGAAGGCCACCCGGTTGGTGTCCGCCATGTCGACCTGGCCCCAGAAGAGCTTCGAGGAGACGATGTTCACCCCGGTGCCCGAGACGACGTCGACGGTGAACGACACGCCGTCGTCGGTGCTCTCCACGTCCTCGGCCTCGAGCAGGCGGTCGTCGTCGAGGAAGGCCGGGAGCTGATCGGGGGGCACCTCTTCGGCCCCCGTGTAGTACGCACGGAGGAAGCCGGTCCACGGACCGATGTCGGCCACGTCCTCGTAGGAGGGCAACCCGAGCGACGGGACGGGCGGGAAGTAGACGGCGAGGCCCGTGGCGTCGACGGTCGTGGAGTCGGTGACGTTGAGCAGCACGGCGTCGTCGATGGCGCTGCGCAGGCGTCCTGCCGGCTCGGCCAGCGCGTCGATGTCGGCGAGCAGCGTGGCGAGGTGGCCGACGTCGACCATGTGGCTGTCGTAGGTGGGGTCGGGGTCGCGGCCGAAGCCCAGCGCCTCGGCGCGCCCCGAGCCGATGCGGCCGACGAGACCCCGCGCCTGGGGGTCGACCGAGGCGGCGAGGTCGTCGAACGCCTCGTCGATGGGGTCGAGGAGGTCGAGGTCGACGAGTGACAGCGTGACGCCGGACGTCCGGAGCGACGACGCCTGCTCGGCGTAGCCGTCGATGATGCCGCTGGCGAGGTCCAGGGTCGAGGTGGTGCCTCCCGGGGCGGACACGGCGGACCAGTTCCAGCCGTGCCCGGGCTCGAGCTCCTCGGAGGCGAGGAGGGTGCGGGCGACCGGTGCGAGGTTCTGCGCCACCTCGTAGGTGGCCATGAGGCAGGCGTCGAAGCCGAGGATGTCGAACCGCTCGACGTCGGCGCGGTCGAGCCCGGCACGGACCGCGTCGCGGATCCCGTCGACCGACAGCATCGAGCCCAGCGACGTCTCGTCGATGGCTGCGCCGGGCCACGAGGCGCCGTGGTTCCAGATGACGAGGCCGTTGCGCTCGGAGCCGTACCGGCTCAGACCGTCGGCGACGAAGTCCTCGAGCACCGCGGGATCCCCGGTGTCGAGCTCGCCGAGCTCTTCGACGACCTCCACCTCTCCATCGACGATGTGGAGCATCTTCGTGTCGTCGAAGTCGCCGAGGGACAGCACGGCCTGGGAGGTGTAGGAGGGGCTCCGGTCGACCAGCACGACCATCTCGACGCCCTCGGCCTCGGTCATCTCCTCGAGGTCGACCAGGGCGAAGGGCTCGAGGTCGTTGTCGGCTGCGAGGTAGACGAACATCGTCCACTCGCCCGGCTCGTCGAGAGCGGCCGATGTCGCGGCGGTCTCGGCGTCGATCAGCTCACCGAGGTTCCGGGCCTCGGGCTCGGCGTCGTCGCCGCAGCCGGCGAGGAGGGCGCCGACGAGGACGAGGACGAGGAGACCGGACCGCCCGCGCCACGCGCGGCGCCCGGCGACGGAGGGCTCAGGCCGTGCCATCGACCCAGGCCTGGAAGTACTCGTAGCCGAGCCCGTAGAGGTCGGAGCACCACTCGGACGTCTGGGTGCGACCGCCACAGGTCGATCCGTAGGCCTTCTGCGCCGTGCCCTCCTCGCTCATCTGGTAGAGCGCGTCGCACGCGTTCATCCCGCCCCGGCTGCACGCATCGACGATCCGCTGCTCGTCCTCGGAGGTCGTCGTGCCGTCGAACGGGCTGCCGAGCGGCACGTAGCTGCCGGTCGCGTCGGAGTCGAGGGTCACGCAGTACACGTTCGCCTCGGGCAGCTCGCCGCCGCAGGTGGCGCCCTAGCTCTCGGCGGGCGAGTCGACGAGCGTGTCGAGGTACATGGTGTCGCACGCCTGCATGTCGCCGTCGCGACACGCCTCGTAGAGCGACTGCGCCAGGTCGAGGTCGATGGTGTCGGTGCCGAAGAAGGTCGCCGGATCGGTCTCGTCGAAGGTCGGCGCGTCCTCGTCGACGTCGACGTCGTGCTCCTCGGCGTCGCCGGTGAAGATGCCGGATCCGGGTGCGCCCGTCCCGTCGTCGTCGAACAGGCCGCCGAGGTCGTCGACGGTGGTGGTCGTGGCCGCCTCCGTGGAGGTCGTCGTGGTGTCCTCGACCAGGTCGGCGAGGTTCCCACGGGCGTCCTCGTCGTCACCTCCGCAGGAGGCGAGGACGAGGGCCAGGATGGCGATGCCGGCGCGCAGGCCGGCCCGGCGAGGGCGAGCGTTCACGAGCAGAGCTCCAGTGCTGAGGCGGAGCCTCAGACCCTACGCCAGGCGACCACCCTGCGCGGTCAGGCCAGCGGATCGGCGAACGGATCGACGTCGGCAGGCGCCGGGCCCTCCGCCCCGCCGTCCTCGAGGTACTGCGCGTACCCCGTCCGCTCGAGCTCGGCGGCGAGCTCCGGACCGCCCTCGGCGACGATCCGCCCCTTCACGAGGATGTGGACGGCGTCGGGCTGCAGCTCGTGCAGCAGTCGGCTGTAGTGGGTGATCGCGAGCACGCCGAGCCCGCTCTCCTCGGTGGCCTGCTCGATGCGGCGGCTGACGTCACGCAGGGCGTCGACGTCGAGCCCGGAGTCCAGCTCGTCGAGGATGGCGATCTTGGGGTCGAGCACGCCGAGCTGGAGGGTCTCGTTGCGCTTCTTCTCGCCTCCGGAGAGGTCGACGTTCAGCGGGCGGTGGAGGAAGCGCTCGTCGAAGCCGATGCGACCGGCCTCGACCAGCATCCGTTCCCGCACCTCGGCGTCGGGCCGGCCGGCGGCGGTGAGCGACTCGACCAGGACGTCCTCGAGGGCGACACCGGGCACCTCGGTCGGGTACTGCATGGCGAGGAAGAGACCGGCCTGGGCCCGTCGCCAGGCGGGCAGGGCCAGCAGGTCCTCGCCGTCGAGGGTGACCGACCCGTCGAGCACCTCGTAGCCGGGACGCCCGGCGATGACGTGGGAGAGGGTGGACTTGCCGGACCCGTTCGGGCCCATCACGGCGTGCACCTCGCCGCTGCGGACGACGAGATCGATGCCCTTCAGGATCTCGGTGCCACCGACCGCGGCCCGCAGACCCTCGATGCGCAGCTCGGCGTTGCGGGTCATGGGACCTCCACGTAGACGTCGCCGTCGACGACCGACACCTCGTAGACCGGGGTCGGCTTCGTCGCGGGAAGGACGGTGGGCTCGCCGGTGACGAGCGAGAACGTGCTGCCGTGCTTCCAGCACTCGAGCGTCTTGTCGTCGGGATCGACCTCGCCCTCCGAGAGCGAGATGTCCTGGTGCGTGCACCGGTCGCCGATGGCGTAGACGTCGTCGTCCAGCCGCACGAGGGCGATGGCCGGGACGCCCGGCACCTCGACCCGCAGGGCCGTACCCGGCGCGATGTCGTCGAGGGCGCAGACCCGTGCCGCGGTCATGCCGCACCTCCCGCGTCGAGGCGCTCGGTGATGCAGCGACGGACGATGGACTCCGCGCCGCGCACGGGCAGCTGGGCCAGCACCTCGTCGAAGAAGCCGCCCACGACGAGCCGCTCGGCCACGTCGGTGGGGACGCCCCGGCTCTCGAGGTAGAAGAGCTGGTCCTCGTCGATGGGGCCGACGGTGGAGGCGTGGGCGCAGCGCACGTCGTTGTTCTCGATCTGGAGGTTCGGCACCGACTCGGCCCAGGCGTCGGGCGAGAGCTTGACGTTGCGGTTCGTCTGCACCGCGTTGGTGCCGCGGGCGTCCGGACGGACCTGGATGAGCCCGGTGTAGACCGACCGTGACCGATCGTCGACCGCGCCCTTGAAGAGCAGCTCGCTCGTCGTGTCGGGCGCCGCGTGGTCCTGGAAGGTGCGGAAGTCGAGCGTCTGGTCGTCGCGCCCGAAGTACGCGGCGAACAGGTCGCCGGTGGCTCCCCGGCCCTCCAGGCGGCAGTCGGTGCGCAGCCGGGCGTAGCTGCCACCGAAGGCTGCGGTGAAGGCCCGCAGCGTCGCCTGGGACCCCACGCGGGCGGACTGGTGGGCGATCTGCCAGGCGGCGTCACCGAGCAGCTGGAGGTTGGCGTAGCCGAGCCGCGCCGACGGTGCGGCGTCGAGCTCGACGACCGGGAGGACGAGGGCGTCCACGCCGTCGGGCGAGGCCTGGACGTCGACGACCTGGACCTCGGCGTCGGCGCCGGCCCGGACGACCAGCCGCGGCGTGACGAGCGCTCCCGGCGTCGACGTCCAGCTGGCGACCACGATCGGCCCGTCCACCGACACGCCGGCGGGCACGTCGACGAGCACAGGGTCGGCCGACAGGGCGTCGTTGAGGAGGCCGAACAGGTCGGTGGCCTCGCCCGCCACGGCGCCGAGGACCTCGGCACCGGGCGCGGCGTCGGCCAGCGCACCGACGCCCACGCCCCTGTCGACCCAGGTGGCGGCGAGCTCGACGCGGACGAGCCGTCCGTCGACGAGCACGACGACCCCCGCGCGCTCGGGGATCTCGGCGAGCAGCGCGTCGAGCGCTGCGGGGACGTCGGCGGGGCCGGAGTCGACGACGGGCGCGTAGCGGTCGAGCTGGAGCTCGTCGACGCGGCTGTAGCGCCACACCTCCTCGGCGGTGTCCGGCAGCACCGCGTCGCCAGCACGGGCTGCGGCCGCGGCCCGCCTGTCGCGGAGCCAGTCCGGCCCGTCGAGCGATGCAGCGACGTCGGCGGTGGTGGTGCTCAGGGGATCACGCTCCGGAGTCGGTATCGGTGTCGGTGTCGGGTGGATGTGCGGTGGAGTCGCCGGTCAGCCCCGGTCGCGCCGGAAGAGGCGAGCCCACAGGGGGCGGCGACGGGTCTCGGCGTCGATCTCGGCCAGGATCTGCGGACCGGCGGCGTTGACGATGTCCTCGGCCTCGTCGAGCAGGCGGGCGATGCTGTCGTCGGTGCCCAGCGTGGACGGCTCGTCGGGGGTGGGCGGCGTCACGAGGGTGCCGTGCTGCCAGTCGACGTCGACCAGCCGGCGCTCGAACCCCGCACAGGGATCCGGGCACCGCCACGGTGCCTCCGGCGCCAGGTCGAGGTGGCACTTCCGCACCGTGTCACCGGTGGGATAGGTGCGCGACTCGAAGTTCTTGCACTCCTGGCGCATCGGCATGCCGGCGCTCGCCCTCCCCGGTCGGCGTCAGCCGACCGAGCCCTCCATCTGCAGCTCGATGAGGCGGCTCCACTCGACCGCGTACTCCATGGGCAGCGTGCGCGTGACCGGCTCGATGAAGCCGTTGACGATCATGCCCATCGCCTGCTCTTCGGAGAGGCCACGGCTGCGGAGGTAGAAGAGCTGCTCGTCGGCGACCTTCGAGACGGTGGCCTCGTGGCCGATGACGGCGTCCTTCGACCCGACCTCCATGTAGGGGTAGGTGTCGGAGATCGACGTCTCGTCCAGGATGAGGGCGTCGCACTGGACGTAGCTCTTCGAGCCGTAGGCGTCGTCCTCGACCCGGACGAGGCCGCGGTAGCTGGTGCGCCCGCCGTCCTTCGAGATCGACTTCGAGACGATCTTCGAGGTGGTCTCCGGTGCGGCGTGGACCATCTTGGCGCCGGCGTCCTGGTGCTGGCCCTCGCCGGCGTAGGCCACCGAGAGCACCTCGCCCGACGCCTTCGGACCCACCATGTAGACGGCCGGGTACTTCATGGTGAGACGGCTCCCGATGTTGCCGTCGATCCACTCCATGTGGCCCTCGGCCTCGACCCGGGCCCGCTTGGTGACCAGGTTGAACACGTTGTTCGACCAGTTCTGGATGGTCGTGTAGGTGACGCGTGCCGACGGCTTCACGACGATCTCGACCACGGCGGAGTGGAGCGAGTCGGTGGTGTAGGTGGGCGCCGAGCAGCCCTCGATGTAGTGCACCTTCGAGCCCTCGTCGGCGATGATGAGCGTCCGCTCGAACTGGCCCATGTTCTCGGCGTTGATCCGGAAGTAGGCCTGCAGCGGCATCTCGACCTCGACGCCGGGCGGCACGTAGATGAACGAGCCACCGGACCACACCGCGGAGTTGAGCGCCGCGAACTTGTTGTCGTTCTTCGGGATGACCGTGCCGAAGTAGGCCCGCACGATCTCGGGGTGCTCCCGGAGGGCGGTGTCCATGTCGGTGAAGATGACGCCCTGGGCCTCGAGGTCCTCGCGGTTCTTGTGGTACACGACCTCGGACTCGTACTGGGCGGTGACGCCGGCGAGGTACTTGCGCTCGGCCTCGGGGATGCCGAGCTTCTCGTAGGTCTGCTTCACCGAGTCGGGGAGCTCGTCCCAGGCGTCGACCTGCTTCTCGGTGGGCTTGATGTAGTAGTAGATGTCGTCGAAGTAGATCTCCGACATGTCGCCGCCCCAGTTCGGCATGGGCCGCTTCTGGAAGTGGGCGTAGGACTTCAGCCGGTAGTCCCTCATCCAGTCGGGCTCGCCCTTCATCCAGGACATCTCCCGGATGATGTCCTCGGTGAGCCCGCGCTTGGGCTTGTAGACGTAGTCCTCGGCGTCGCTCCATCCGAGCTTGTACCGACCGAGGTCGAGTCCGAGATCCGTCGCTGCCATGAGGGTCGTGCTCCGGGGGTCGCGTGGTGGAGAGGGATTTCTCCTACGCCGATAGTAACAAGTCCCTCCCGGGGCTCCACACGAGGGCGGCCACCCGTCACAGGATGGGTCGTTCGGACCTGAACTGGGCCGCTCCGCTGCCGATCCTGGAGGGGAGGAGGACGCCCGATGAGCGACCGCGACATCCCGGACCAGCCACCGCGCCGCTCGGAGCGCCCGCTGGTCGAGCTGGCCCCGACCGGGCTCGGCTTCGCCGCGGACGACGGCACCCTCGTGTACGCCAACGCCGCCTGGCGGGAGCTGTACGGCTTCCGCGGGCGCTTCCCCGCCGCCGTCGAGGACGTCATGTCCCTGATCGTCCCCGAGCACCACGACCGCATGCGGGACGTCTTCGAGACCGCCGAGCGGGGCGAGGAAGGGCAGTGCTGGCTCCGCACGGTCGCCGGGCGGCACATCGACCACCGTCTGCGCCGGATCGAGGAGCCGCGCGACCCCTCGATCCGCTACATCGGCGCCGCGACCGACGTGACCGAGCTCACCGAGGCGCTCGACGCGGTGCGCCGCAGCGACGAGCGCTTCCGCACGATCACGTCATCGCTGCCCGTGGCCGTCTTCCGGACCGACCCCGACGGGGCCATCACCTGGGCCAACGAGTGGATGAAGGAGCTCAGCGGCTACGAGCTCGAGGAGGGGAAGGGGCGATCGGCGTTCGACCTCATCCACCCCGACGACCGCCGGGCGGCGCTGTCGCGAGCGATCGCCGCGGCCGACGCCGGCGTGCCGTTCGAGTCCGAGCACCGCTTCATCCGCAGCGACGGCAGCGAGCGCTGGGTGCTCGTCCGCACGACACCCGTCCACGACGCCGACGGCGACATCGTCGAGCACATCGGCACCCTCGAGGACGTGACCGGCTACCACCTGCGCACGAGCGAGCTGGCCCACGCCGCCGCCCACGACCCCCTGACCGGCCTCCCCAACCGGGCCAGCGTGCTGCGGCGGCTCGAGGACCTCTGCGCCGCGTCGCGGGGTCGCTACGACGTCGGGCTGATCTTCATCGACCTCGACGACTTCAAGCAGGTCAACGACGACCACGGGCACCAGGCCGGCGACGCCGTCCTCGTCGAGGTGGCCCGGCGCCTCTCGACGGCCACCCGCAGCCAGGACCTCGTGGGTCGGCTCGCCGGCGACGAGTTCATGATCGTGTGCGCCGGCATCGAGGGCATGGGCCAGGTCGATGCGGTGGCCGAGCGGGCGCGCCACCTCATCGAGGAGCAGCCGATCGTCCACGCCGGCGACGAGCTGCTGGCGCGGGTCAGCATCGGCTGCTCGATCGGCCCTGGCGGCGGCTCGGTCCCCGACCTGATCCAGCAGGCCGACCAGGCCATGTACACCGACAAGCGCAACCGCCGGCACTGAGCGCCCCCACGGGGAGCCGACGGTGTCAGCTGGTCGAGGCCAGGCCGCCGGCCCAGGTGGCGTAGAGCGCCGCGTAGTGGCCCCCGGCGGCGACCAGCTCGTCGTGGGTGCCCAGCTCGCGGAGCGTGCCCTCGGTGACGACGCCGACGCGGTCCGCCCGCTCCGAGGTCGACAGCCGGTGGGCGATCACGATGACCGTCCGGCCCTCCATCAGCACCTCGAGCGCCCGTTCGACGAGCGCCTCGGTGCCGGGATCGAGCGAGGAGGTCGCCTCGTCGAGCACCAGCACGGCCGGGTCGATCAGCGCGGCGCGGGCGAGCGAGACGAGCTGCTTCTCGCCCGCCGACAGCCGTGACCCGCGCTCGGCGACCTCGGTGTCGAGACCGTCCTCGAGGTCCTCGAAGCGCTCCCGCAGGCCGAGGGCGTCGAGCGCCCGGACCACGTCGGCGTCGGTGGCCTCGGGCCGGACGAGGCGGATGTTGTCGCGGATCGTCCCGTGGAACAGGAACCCCTCCTGGGGCACGACGACGATGCGCTGGCGCAGCGATCGCAGCGTCGCGTCCCGCAGGTCGACACCGCCGAACGACACCGTGCCCTCGACGGGGTCGTACATGCGGGCGACCAGCTTGGCGAGGGTCGACTTGCCGGCGCCCGTGGGGCCGACGAGGGCGAGCCGCTCCCCCGGCGAGATCGTGAGGTTCACGCCGGAGAGCACGTCCTCGCCGTCGGGCGCGTAGCGGAACACGACGTCGCGGACCTCGATCTCGCCCTCCGACGGCAGGTCGACGGCGCCGGGACGCTCGGCCACGTCGACGTCGGTGTCGAGCAGCTCGAAGAGCTTCTGGAGCGCGGCGCCCGACGACTGCAGCTGGTTGAACAGCTGGCTGAGCTGCTGGATCGGCTCGAAGAGGTTCGAGAGCGTGAGCACGAAGAAGGCGACGACGCCGATGGTGACGATGTCCTCGGTGACCATCCAGCCGCCGACGCCGATGGCGATGGCGGTGGTGAAGTGCCCGGCGAACTCGATGATCGGGACGTACCACGACTGGACCTTCACCGACTCCATGTGGGCGTCGTAGAGGCCGCGGTTCTCGCCGGCGAAGCGGGTCGACTCGACCTCCTGGCGACCGAAGGCCTGGATGACCCGGACGCCGGCGATGCCCTCCTGGAGGTTCGAGAGCGTGGAGCCGATCCGGTCGCGCACCGTCAGGTAGGCCCGGTTGGAGTCCTTCTGGAACTTGATCGAGGCCAGGACCACGAACGGGATGGCGATCGCGCAGACGAACATCAGCTGCCACGACATGACGAACAGCAGGATCAGGGCGAGGACGAGCAGCATCGTCGCCGACACGAACTGGAGCAGCCCCATCTGGACGAGCTCCTGCATGGCGTCGATGTCCGAGGTCATGCGGGCGATGATCACGCCCGCCTTCTCCCGGTCGTAGAAGGGCATCGACAGCCGCTGGAGGTGGGCGAACACCCGGCGCCGGAGGTCCTTCAGGAACGTCTCGCCGACCCGGGCGAGCGTGGTGATCGCGGTGCGCTGGGCCACGTAGTGGACGAGCGCCACGACGATGTACGCGGCGATCGCGGTGTTGAGGACGCCGGCGTCCCTGGGCGTGATGCCGGAGTCGATGGCCCAGCTCACGATGTAGGGGCCGGCCAGGATGCACAGCGTGTAGAGGGCGATGAGGCCGATGGCGAGCCACAGCTGGCGACGGTGCGGGCGCATCATCCGCGCCGCACGCCGCAGGACGTGCTTGGCCTGCTCGGAGTCGAGCTTGTCGTCCTCGGAGATCCCTGCGGGCATGCCCCTCACAGCCGCACCTCCTCCCCCGCCTCGACGTCTCTCTCGATGGCGGCGAGGACCGTGCGGTACGCCTCGCTCGTGGCGAGCAGCTCGTCGTGGGTGCCGGTGGCGACGATGCGACCGTCGCCGAGCAGCGCCACCCGGTCGGCCAGCGCGATCGTGGCCGGACGGTGGGCGATCACGATCGTCGTGCGCCCCTGCATGACCTCGCCCAGCGCGTCGCGGATCTCGTGCTCCTTCGTCGGATCGACCGACGAGGTGGCGTCGTCGAGGATGAGGACCCGCGGGTCGGCGAGGATGGCGCGGGCGATGGCGATGCGCTGGCGCTGGCCGCCAGAGAGGGAGAACCCGCGCTCGCCGATCTCGGTGTGGTAGCCGAGGGGCAGCTCGACGATGAAGTCGTGCGCACCGGCGAGCCGCGCGGCCCGCTCGATCTGCTCCTGCGGTGCGTCGGGATCGGCGAAGGCGATGTTGGCGGCGATGCTCGCCGAGAAGAGGAACGTGTCCTCGAACACGATGCCCACGGCGCGGCGCAGCTCGGCGAGCGGGGCCTCGCGCACGTCGACGCCGTCGAGGAGGATGCGGCCGCCGTCGACGTCGTAGAAGCGGGGCAGGAGACGGGCGATCGTGCTCTTGCCCGAGCCGGTGGCACCGACCAGCGCGATCGACTGGCCTGCCGGGACGTCGAGCTGGAGCTCGCGCAGCACGGGGGTGCCGTCGGCGTAGGAGAAGTCGACCGCCTCGAACTGGACGTGGCCGAGGGCCGGGCCCTTCGAGGGCAGCTGGCGCGGGTGGGCCGGATCGACGATGCGGGGCGCGGTCGACAGCACCTCGGCCACGCGGTCGCCGGCAGCGGCGGCGCGCTGGGCCTGGGCGATGATCATGCCGAGCATGCGGAGCGGCTGGATGAGCAGCACCACGTAGAGGTTGAACGAGACGAGGGTGCCCAGCGTGAGCTCGTCGTTCATCACCTGGTGGCCGCCGTAGGCGAGCACGGCGATGAGGCCGACGTTCGGCATCAGCTCGATGGCCGGGAGGTAGCGGGCCCGGACGTAGGAGGCGTCCATCGCCGCGTCGTACACGTCCTCGGCCTCGGTCTCGAGCTTGGTGGACTGGGCCGGCTCGGCACCGAAGCCCTTGACGACCCGGACGCCCTGCACCGACTCGTCGACGACCGACGCGAGCTGGGCGGACTCCTCCTGGATGCGCATCACGTTCGGGAACAGCCGGGTCGAGAAGCGCTTGCCGAGCACGTTCACGACCGGGAGCGACCCGAGGGCGAAGAGGGTGAGGATCGGGTCGATGACGACGAGCAGCACCGTCACCAGGAGCACCGTGAGCGCGTTCGAGATCGTCACCGGGATCATGACGACGAACTGCTGGACCTGCTGGAGGTCGGTGTTGCCCCGGCTCATCAGCTGACCGGCCTGGGTGCGGTCGTGGTACGCGAAGTGGAGGCGCTGGATCTGGGCGAAAATCTGGTCGCGCAGGTCGGCCTCGGTCCGGCGGGCCTCGCGGAACGCCATGTAGCGGCGGGCGCCGGCGAAGATGGCCGAGCCGGCGCCGGCCAGCAGCACCATCAGGCCCCAGAAGCGGATCTCGCCGATGTCGGGCGGCTCGGCCTCGATGCCCCGGTCGACACCCTGGCGGACGATCCACGGCACGGCGACCTTGCCGATCGTCCAGAGCATCCCGACGGTGACGCCGAGCGCGATCCCCTTCTTCTGGATGCGGACGCGCTCGAAGAGCAGGGCCCAGCCGGGATGTCGTGGTCTGTCGCTGTCAGAGATGGTGGTGTGCCCCCTCGTGCTCCGCCCCCTGCGGATGGTGCCGCACGGTCCACCTCCGTGCGAATGGTTCCAGAGTCTAACGATTCGCGAGGTGCCCTCCGACACGGGTTCTGCGCACTGTCCCGACGGCCCGCCCGACCGCCCTCGTCCACGCGATGATGCCGCACGTGGACCTGACGATCGACGGAGCCGACCTGCCCGAGGACGACCACCGCGCGGCGGCGCGGCAGCTGTGCGACGCCGCGGAGACGATCGACGCCGACGGCTGGTACCCCGAGATCGAGGTCGTCCGCCCGTGGTCGCAGCACAACCCACGCCTCACCGGCGAGTTCGCCCGACCGTCCGCCATCCGCCGCTACCTGGAGCGCGAGCTCGCCGCGCTCCTCGACCGCGGGGCCCGCATCTCGGTGCGCCCCGCCCGCCGCGCGCTCGGGCTCGACGACCCCGCTCTCTTCGACGCGCTGGACGAGAGCGGGTGGGACCTGCGGGCGAAGAAGCTCTTCCTGTTCGGCCCCGAGCGGATGGCGCTCTCGCTCGACCGGCTCGGGCACTACACCGGCACCTCGGCTGACGCCTTCCAGCGCTACGTCGTCTTCACCAACTACGCGATGCACGTCGACGCGTTCCGCGAGCGCTTCCCCGACGCGCTCGGGCCGAGCCGCGACGGCGTGCAGATGCCCGCGTGGCACCACCTGGAGCCCGACGGCTCCGGCGTCTCGATCGTGAACATCGGCGTGGGTCCGAGCAACGCCAAGACGGTGACCGACCACGTGGCCGTGCTCCGCCCCGACGCCATGTTGATGATCGGCCACTGCGGGGGGCTCCGGAACCACCAGGCGATCGGCGACTTCGTGCTCGCCACCGCCTACCTGCGCGCCGACCACATCCTCGACGAGGTCCTGCCGACGAGCGTGCCCGTGACGCCGAACCAGCGGCTCAACTCGCTCCTCCTCGGCGCGCTCGAACGGCGCGGCGCGGCGTTCCGGCTCGGCACCGTCTACACGACCGACAACCGCAACTGGGAGCTCAACCAGCGCGAGGCGCTCGAGGCGATGCGGCTGTCGCGCAGCGTCGCCGTCGACATGGAGTCGGCCACCGTCGCCGCCAACGGCTTCCGCTACCGCATCCCCAACGCCACGCTCCTCTGCGTCTCCGACAAGCCGCTGCACGGCTCGCCGAAGCTGTCCGCAGCGGCCCGGGACTTCTACGAGGCGAGCCGACGGTCGCACCTCGACATCGCCCTCGAGTGCCTCGACGAGGTCCGCTCGCGGCACCCGCACGGCATCCCGAACGCCGACCTGCGCTCCACCGACGAGCCGCTGCTCGGCGCGCCGCCGGACGTCGACTGAGGGCGGTACCGTCGGGGCCATGGCCACGCCCGTCGCCACCATCGCCTTCGAGCGGGCGCAGCTCGACGACGCCTGCTGGGTCGACGTCGCGCGCGGCTTCGTCGGCGGCCTCGGGCACGACCCGTCCGAGGTCTACGCCGCGGTGCGCGACGGCATCGCGTGGCAGCAGGGTCGGGTGTTCCGCTACGAGCGGTGGATCGACGAGCCCCGCATGGGCGGGATGCTCCGACAGGGCCAGCAGGCGCCCCACATCGTCCTCGACGAGACCCGACGGGCCATCGAGCGCCACTACGGCGTCGGGTTCGGCGGCTGCTCGTTCGCCTACTACCGCGACCACAGCGACTCGATGGGCCTGCACCGCGACCGCGACATGCGGTGGCTCGACGACACCCTCATCGCGCTCCTGGTCCTCGGCGACCGTCGCCCGTTCCACCTGCGGCCTCGGGCCAACCGCTACGACCACGATGCCCCGCACCGCGGCGCCACGGTCGACGTCGCCCCCGGCCACGGCGACCTCATCGTGATGGGCGGCGCGTGCCAGGACCGCTGGGAGCACGGGGTCCCCCGGCCGGCCACCCCCACGGGTGGGCGCATCTCCGCGCAGTGGCGGTGGACGTCGCGCCAGGGCCGGCCCGTGGTCGGGGCGTCCTACCGGGCACCCCGCCACTTCAGCCGGTCACGCTGACGGGCAGCCCTCGGGGAGCCCGAACACCCCCGCAGGTGCTGCGCCTCCCCAAGGGCCGGCGGGCGGGGTCGCGCGCGAGGCGGCTCGAGTCGGTCCGACCAGCGCGGCCGGCGGGCGATCAGTCCAGACGACGCAGCTCGGCGGCGTAGCGCTTGCCGCGAGCGACGTAGAACTCGACCCCCATGCTGATCTGGAGGGGGTCCACCGCGTCGGGCCGGATCTTGGCGGGGACGCCGAGGGCCATCGCGCCGCTCGGGACGACCATGCCGTTCGGGACGACGGCGTTGGCGCCGACGATGGCGCCGGTGTGGACCTCGGCGAGGTGGAGCACGACCGACCCGGAGCCGACGAGCGACCCGTCGTGGACGATGCACCCCTCGAGGTGGACCATGTGGCCGACCACGCAGTCCGAGCCGATCCGGGTCGGGGCGTGGGCCGTGGTGTGCACCACCGTGCCGTCCTGCACCGACGTGCGCTCGCCGACCACGATGCCGCCGTCGTCGCCGCGCAGCACGGCCCCGGGCCAGATGGACGACTCGCCACCGATCGTGACGTCGCCGATGACGACGGCATCGGGGTGCACGTAGGCGGTCGGGTCGATGCGGGGCTCGACATCGCCGAGGGCGTAGACGGGCACGGGTTCAGACCTCCGGTTCGAAGCGGCCGTAGCCGCCCTGGAAGAACAGCAGCGGCATGCCCTCGCGGTGGACGGCGAGGTCGACGACCCGGCCGATCACGATCCAGTGGTCACCCGCTTCGACCACCTGCTCGGTGACGCACTCGATGTGGGCGAGGGCCTCGTCGAGCAGCGGCGATCCTGTGGCCCCGGGGTGCCACGGCACGTCGGCGAAGCGGTCGCCGGCGGTGCGGGCGAAGTGGTTGGAGAGCGAGGACTGCTCGGAGCCGAGGACGTTGACCGAGAAGCTCCCGGCGGGCTCGATCTCGGGCCACGAGCTGGAGCCGTGGTCGACGCAGAAGCCGACGAGCGGCGGGTCGAGCGAGATCGAGAAGAAGGAGCCGACCGTCATCCCGGCGGGGCGGTCGTCGGGTGCGGCGGCGACGACGGTGACCCCGGTCGGGAAGTGGCCGAGCACGCGGCGGAACTCGGTGGGGTCGACGGGCGCGGACGTCGCGGCGGGAGTGGGGTCCTGGTCGCTCACGTCGCCGAGGGTAGCGAGGCGCCGTCGTCCCGGGCACCGGCGGCGGCTCAGCCGATCTCGACGACCACCTGGTGCCAGCCGGTCGCGCCGGACGGGACCGGGGCGGCGCGCTCCGCCGTCTGGGTCTGCCCGTCGTGGTCCGTGGCCCGCACGGTGAGGAGGTGCCGCCCGGGTGTGGCGTCCCACTCGTGCACCCACTGGCGCCACGTGTGGCGGTTGACCTCCTCGCCGAGGCGGGCCTCGACCCACGGGCCGTCGTCCACGCGGACCTCGACGGCGGCGACGCCGACCGGCTGCGCCCACGCGACGCCGGCCACCGCGACCCGACCCCGGGCGATCGTCGCGCCGTCGCGCGGGGTGTCGATGCGGGACATGACCTTCACCGGGCCCTCGACCGCCCAGTTGCGCTCGATCCAGTAGGTCTCGAACCGGTCGAAGCGCGTGAGCTCGATCTCCGACAGCCACTTGGTGGCGGACACGTAGCCGTACAGGCCGGGCACGACCAGACGCGCGGGGAAGCCGTGGCGGATCGGCAGGGGCTCCCCGTTCATGCCGACCGCCACCAGCGCCGGGCGTCCGTCGTCGAGCACCGACACGGGGAAGCCCACGGTGAAGCCGTCGGTCGAGCGGCCGACGACCTGGTCGGCCTCCGGGTCGACCCCCGCCTCGGCGAGCAGGTCGTCGAGCCGGGTGCCGAGCCACCTCGCGGTGCCGATCAGGTCACCGCCGACCTCGTTCGACACGCAGCAGAGCGTGATGTCCTCCTCGACCATCTCGCGTGCGAGGAGCTCGTCGTAGGTGAGGACCAGCTCCCGCTCGACCATGCCGTGGACCCGCAGGCGCCACGTCTCGGCCGGCACCTGGGGGACGACGAGGTTGACGTCGATCCGGTAGAAGTCCGAGATCGGGGTCTGCCACGGTTCGACCCCGCGCAGCCCGAGGTCCGCTCCTGCGGGCACCGGCGGCGCAGCACGGCGCGGCATCGGGAGCACGACGGCCATCCGCGAGGCGACGGCGCTGGCGCGGCCCTGGAGCCACCGACCGGTCGAGCCGAAGATGGCGGCACCCGCGAGCATCGCGGTGCTGCCGAGGATGAACTGGCGCCGGGAGTCGGCCGCCGCGTCGCTGCGGGTGTCGGCGGGGACCCCGGAGCGGGGGGCCAGCCAGGCGATCGCCGGGGCCCCGACCAGCGCGGCCGACGCGCTCGGGATCCACGCGAGGCCGGAGGCGTCGGGTTCGGCGACGGCCGCCAGGGCGCCGACGACGCCGAAGCCGACGATCCCTGCCGCACCGGCGAGCGGGCGGCGCGCGGCGAGGATGCCGAGCAGGCCGCCGGCGAGCGCGGCCACGACGAGGATGCCGACGACCAGCGCCACCTTGTCGTTCGTGCCGAACGTATCGATCGCCCAGTCCTTCACCGAGGCGGGCACCCGGTCGATCACGGCGTCGCCCACCGCGACGACCGGCGACGTGAAGCGGACCGAGAACCCGGCGACGAGCTCGCCGGTGGCCAGGGCGAGGGCGGCCGCGACCAGCCCTGCAGCGGCGGCGCGCGCCTGGCGCGCCGGGTCGTTGGTCGAGGTCTCCACGTCCGTGGTTCGGAGCGTACGCCCCCGCTGGATGCAGTCGCGGTCGGGGGGCCGCGGGTCAGCCGAGGGAGACGGTGAGGCCCTCGTAGGCCGAGAGCACCTCGAGGTCGGGGCCGCCCAGGCGACGGGCACCGGCGTAGAGGCAGTCGAGGGTGTCGTCGTCGTGGGCCGGGTCGTGGTGGAACAGCATCAGGCGCTCGGCGCCGGCCCGACGGGCCACGTTGACCGCGTACTCGACCGTGCAGTGGCCCCAGTCGCACTTGTGGGCGAACTCGTCGGCCGTGTACTGCGCGTCGTGGATCAGCAGGTCGACGCCCTGGGCGAGCTCGAGCGCGCCGGCGGCGACGGAGAAGGGGTCGTCGGCCGGTTGCTGGTGGTCGCTCAGGTACGCCACCGAGACCCCACCCCAGTCGATGCGGTAGCCGTTGGTGACGCCGACGTGGGGCACCGACCGCGCGGTGACCGTGGCGCCGCAGACCTCGACGGTGGCATCGGTGAGGTCGTGGAAGTGGATCTCGCCGGGCAGCTGCTCGACGGTGACCGGGAAGTACGGCGGGCGCATGAACCCGGCGAAGGCGTCGGCCAGCGTGCGCCCGTCGTCGGGACGAGGGCCGTAGACGTCCATGCAGGCGCCGTCGCGCAGGATCGGCACGAAGAAGGGCAGGCCCTGGACGTGGTCCCAGTGGAGGTGGGTGACGAGCGCCGCGCCGCGGAAGCTGCCGTCGTGGGGCAGGACCTCGCCGTAGGATCGCAGGCCGGTGCCGAGGTCGAGGACGATCGGCGGCATGTCGGGACGCTCGAGCACGACGCACGCGGTGTTGCCGCCGAAGCGCGCGTTCGAGGGCCCGGGACACGGCGTCGAGCCGCGCACGCCGTAGAACGTCACGTTGACCACGGGCCTCCCCCTTTCCGAGTTCGGGAGAGTAACGGACGGTCGCCGCTCGCCCCAGAGCGTGTGACCCAAGTCTCACGAGACCCCTCGGCCGCTCCTCCCCTACATTCAGCGCCCATGCTCCTCACCGAAGGCCGAGCCACCGTCGGCGACATCGAGCTCGCGTACCTCGACACCGGCGGCGACGGCCCGCTCGCCCTCTGCCTCCACGGGTTCCCCGACACCGCGTGGGGGTGGCGCCACCTGCTGCCGGAGCTGGCCGACGCCGGGTACCGAGCCGTGGCCCCGTTCATGCGCGGGTACGCGCCGAGCGGCCTGGCGCCCGACGGCGTCTACCAGACGGGTGCCCTGGCATCGGACGCCGTCGGTCTCCACGAGGCCCTCGGCGGCGACGCCGACGCGGTGGTGATCGGGCACGACTGGGGTGCGCCGGCTGCCTACGGGGCGGCGAACCTCGCCCCCGACCGCTTCCGGCGGGTGGTCGGGGCGGCCGTGCCGCCCGGCGGCGCGATGGCCCGGGCGTTCCTCGACCCGGCCCAGCTCCGCCGCTCCTGGTACATGTTCTTCTTCCAGCACCCGCTCGCCGACGCCGTCGTCCCGATGGACGACCTGGCGTTCATCGGCGGGCTATGGGACGACTGGTCCCCGGGCTACGACCACGCCGAGGACCTGGCGCACGTCCGCGACGCCCTCGGCGACCCCGCGCACCTCGCGGCCGCGCTCGGCTACTACCGGGCGACGCTCGGCGACGGACCGCGGGACCCCTCCCTCGACGAGGCCCAGGCCGCCACCGGCCGCCTGCCCGACCAGCCGCTCCTCTACCTCCACGGGGTCGACGACGGCTGCGTCGGCATCGACGTCGCCACCTCGGTGTCCTCGGAGCTGCCCGACGGGTCGCGCATGGTCGCGGTGGACGGTGCAGGCCACTTCCTCCAGCTCGAGCAGCCGACCATCGTGAACGAGCTCGTGCTGTCCTTCCTCGCCGAGGGCTGACGCCCCGGACCCCTTGACCTCGAGCACGGTCGAGGTCGTAGGTTCCGCCCATGCTCGACCAGCCGCTCTCGTTCCGCCCGTACGCTCCGTCCGCCGACGAGCCGAACGTCGTGGTCGACGGCACGCCGAACGCCGGCACGACGCTCACGCTGTCCCACTGGCCCGGCGCGCCGCTCCCCGCACCGGAGGTCGCGGCCGACCTGTCGGCCCAGATGGCGTTCCGCTACCTCGAGCACCCCGAGGTGCTCCACGGCGCCGCGACGGTCGTCACCGCCAACCACTTCGACCAGGACGGCCTCGTCAGCGTCTGGGCCATGACGTCCCCCGCCGACGCGAGCGCCCTCCGTCCCCTCGCCGAGGACCTGGCGGCCGCCGGGGACTTCGCCACCTACCGCGACCGCCGCGCCGCGAGGGCGTCGATGGTCGTCTCGGCGTTCGCCGACCCCGACCGCTCGCCGGTGCCGACCCGCGGCGACGACCGGCTGGCGGAGCTGTTCGTCGACGCCCTCGGCCGCCTCCCGCAGCTGCTCCTCGACCAGGATCCCTACGCCACGCTGTGGGAGGAGGAGGACGCGCACCTGAGCGCGTCGGAGGCGGCGCTGGCCGACGGACGCATCTCGATCGATGAGCACGCCGACGTCGACCTCGCGGTCGTCGACGCGCCCGCCGCTCCGTGGTGGGGGCACCGGTTCGGGGGGCGTCGGTACGACGGCGTGCACCCGATGGCCCTCCACGGCGCGACCGACAGGGGCGTCATCCTCCTCAGCACCGGCGACACGCACCGGGTCACCTACCGCTACGAGTCGTGGGTGCAGCTGCGCAGCCGTCGGGTGCGACCGCGGATCGACCTCGGGCCGGTGGCCGAGGAGCTCTCGGACCTCGACGACGCGCCGTGGCGCGCCGACCCGCCCGGGGAGCTCACGCCCCAGTTGGAACCGGTCGCCGGCGCCTCGGCGCTGTCGCGCGCATCGGTGCTCGAGGTGCTCGTCCGCCACCTCCGTGACGACCCGGTGGCCTTCGACCCCTACGCCCCGCCGAGCTGACGCCCCACGCGGGCTCCAGCCGTCAGGGCAGCGCCAGCGTGCCGTCCTCGCGGCGCACCACGAGCCCGTCCCGACGGAGGCCGTCGACGACCTGCTCGGCCCGCACCCCCGACTCGACGACGCCGGCAGCGATCGCCCGCGCCGCGTCGTCCGCCAGCGGGGCGTCGACGAGCGCGGCGAGCACGCGACCACGCGCCTCGCGGTCCGATCCGGCGAACGGGGCCTGGCGTCGACTCACCCCCGCGCTGCCCGCCGCGGGGTCCGGGTCCGGTCGCCCGGCGGTCGCCCACGCGCAGTCCGGATGGGCCGGGCAGCCGACGCAGCGCGGCGTGGGGCGGCAGAACGTCGCACCCAGCTCCATGAGGCTCTGGTTCCACAGCCACCCTCGATCGGCGGGCACCAACCCGTCGGCCGCGTCCTGGGCGGCGCGGGGACGCAACGAGGCGCCACCGACCCGGGCGAGCACGCGGGCGATGTTGGTGTCGACGAGCCCCACGTCGCGCTCGAACGCGAACGCCAGCACCGCCCGCGCCGTGTAGGGCCCGACACCCGGGAGGCGCAGCAGCGCGTCGAGGTCGTCGGGCACCGCGCCGCCGTGCTCGTCGACCATCTGCTGTGCGGCCAGGTGCAGGTTCCTCGCCCGGCGGGGGTAGCCGAGCCCCGACCACAGCGAGAGCAGGTCGCCGAGCGGGCGGGCGGCCAGCGCCGTCGGATCGGGCCACCGCTCGAGGAAGGCGTGCCACTTCGGCACGACCCGGTCCACCCCCGTCTGCTGGGCCATGACCTCGGAGACCAGCACCGCCCACGGGTCACGCGTCGACCGCCACGGCAGGTCGCGCAGCTGGCGGTCGCCCCACGCGAGGACGGCGTCGCGGGTCGTCGGGTCGAGCAGCGCCACGGCCCGCGAGCGTACGGCCCCGCCGACCTACAGGACCGGCGGTCCCGGCCGATGGGATCGGGACCTTCGAGGCGGAACCACCATGCACGACCACAACCCGACGACGGTCGCGCCTCCCGGGCGGGACGACGAGCAGCGACCGCGCGCCCGCCGGCGGACGCACCAGATCGTCAGGGACCCGGTGGCGCGCGCCGGGCTGCGTGATCCGTGGCGCCTGGTGTTCTGGAGCCGCTACTTCGCGATCCCCCTGCTCGCCCTGATCGCCGGGGCGGCACCCGAGGCGGTCGTCGACGTGCCGCTCGAGGTCAGCGTCCTCGTCGCCGCGAGCCTCCCGGTCACCATCGCCGCCGATCGCCTGCGGCGGCGCTGGCCGGTGCTGCCGGAGCGGATGATCGCCGTCGACGCGCTGATCGCCGCCGTCGTCGTGCTCGCGCACCACGACGCGCTCGGCGGGGCCGCGCTCGCGCTGCTCGCCGACGTGGCGATGGTGGCGGCGGCGGCCGGGCGTGGCGCCGCGGTGCGTGCGGTGCTCTGGACCGGTGCCGTGATGCTCTTCCCGGCGATCGTCGTGCAGGGCCTCGGCGTCCTGCTCCTCGCCGTGCTGGTCGTCGCCGGGACGTTCGTCGCCATCGTCGTCGGCAACGTCGCGGACGGCCAGCGTGAGCTGCACCGCAACCAGGAGCACCTGCTCGCCGGCATCGACGGGATCGTCTGGACGATGACGACCAACCCCCCGGCCACGTTGACGGTGGCCGGGCGGGTCGGCCCGATCCTCGGTCGACCCCCCGAGGAGATCGACAGCCCCGAGTCGTGGATCGTCACGATCCACCCCGACGACCGCGCCCGGGTGCTCGACCACCTGAGCCGGACGATGACGGGCGAGATCGACGGGGAGCACGTCGAGTACCGGCTGGTGGCGTCGGACGGCCGCGAGGTGCGCGTGAGGGACACGCAGCGCTGCGAACGTGACGCGAGCGGTCGGCCCGTGCGCGTGCGTGGCCTCGTCATCGACGTCACGGACCTGCGGCGGATCGAGGAGGACCTGTCGCACCACCGCGACATCGTCCAGCACATCCACACCGCGCTCCTCGTCGTGCGCCTGGCCGACCCGGGCGACCCCCGTTCGCTCACGCTGGTCTCCGCCAACCCGGCCGCCGCCCGCCTCCTCGGCCGCGACGCCACCGACCACATCGGCGAGCGGTTGATCGACGTGTTCCCCGTGCTGCGCGACGGCCCGATCCCCGCGCGCCTCGTCGACACGATCACCGTCGGCGTCGGGTTCGACAGCGAGATGCCGCTCGTCGACGAGCCGGACAGCCCCGTGCTGGCCGTCCACACGTTCCCGATGCCCGACCGCTCGGCGACGATGGCGCTCCAGGACGTCACCGACCGGGCGCGGGTCCAGGCCCGGCTCCGGCACCAGGCCCTCCACGACGCCCTGACCGGTCTCCCCAACCGGGTGCTGCTCAACGACCGCCTCCGCAAGGGGCTGAGCCGGGCGCAGCGGAGCGGCGAACCGATCGCGATCATGATCATGGACCTCAACCACTTCAAAGAGGTCAACGACACCCTCGGGCACCACAGCGGCGACGTGCTCCTGTCCGAGGTGGCCCAGCGGCTCCGGGACGCGCTGCGCGAGGCCGACACGGTGGCCCGGTTGGGCGGCGACGAGTTCGCCATCCTGCTCACGACCAACGCCACGCGCTCGGGTGCGATCGCGGTGGCGGAGAAGATCGGGCGCCTGGTCGAGCGGCCCGTCGACGTCGACGGGGTGAGCATCCAGGTGTCGGCGTCGATCGGCATCGCGTTCTTCCCCGAGCACGCCGACGACGCCGACGGGCTCGCACGCCGAGCCGACGTGGCGATGTACGTGGCGAAGCGCACCTCGTCGACCTTCGCCGTCTACGCACCCGAGGACGACCGCTCGTCGATCCGGCGGCTCACCCTCCTCGGTGAGCTCCGCCAGGCGATCACCCAGGACCAGCTCGTCCTCCACCACCAGCCGACCGTCGAGCTGTCGACCGGCCACGTCCTGCGGACCGAGGCGCTGCTGCGGTGGAAGCACCCGACGCACGGGTTGATGCCGCCGGGCGAGTTCATGGAGCTCGCGGAGATGTCCGGTGTGGTCCAGCCGCTCACCCGCTGGGTGCTGCGCCAGAGCGTGCGCCAGGTCAAGCAGCTGTCGGTCGACGGCCAGTTCCTCCACGTCGCGGTGAACGTCAGCGCCCGCAACCTCTACGAGCCCGATCTCGTCGACTGGATCGTCGGCCTCCTCGAGGAGGAGCGGTTCCCCGGCGAGCGCCTGACGCTCGAGATCACCGAGAGCCTCCTGATGGACGACCCGCTCCTCGCCCTCGGGGTGCTCCGCCGGTTGAAGGCGTTCGGCATCTCGCTGTCGATCGACGACTTCGGCACCGGGTACTCGTCGCTCTCCTACCTGCGCGACCTGCCGATCGACGAGATCAAGATCGACCAGAGCTTCGTGGGCGCCATGTCCCTTCCGGGCGGCGACGACACGATCGTGCGCTCGGTCATCGACCTCGGCCACAACCTCGGGCTCGCCGTCGTCGCCGAAGGCGTGGAGGACTGGGAGACGCTGGAGCGGCTCGTGGAGCTCGGGTGCGACCGAGCCCAGGGCTTCCTCCTCAGCCAGCCGCTGCCGGCCGACGAGCTGGCGGTCCTGCTGGAGAGCGATCGCTTCCGGCGCTTCGCCCACCGCCTCGACCTGCCCGACGACTGGTAGCCGCCCGAGACCCGGCCACCCGGCGGCCCGATGTGAGAGGCACCCGGGGGCGTCGGTACGCTCTGCGCCCATGACCGCCCCTGATCTCGCCGCCGCCGCCTCCGCCATCGACGTCGCGCACGACCTCGTCCAGACGGCCATCGCCCACCTCGCCGCCACCGGGACGGTCGACGAGGACCAGGTCCTCGCCTACGACGTCGCCCACGCGGCCTCGGCGGTCGCCACGGGGCGGGCGATGCTCGACTACGGCCAGAAGGGCGAGGTCGAGGCCGGGCTGACCTGCGCGTTCATCGGCGATGCCATCGCCGAGCTCGGCGGCAAGGTGTTCGGTCGCGAGGCGGTGTGGGGCATCGAGCCGGGCGCGCTCGACGCCACCCGCGAGTTCGTCGCCGCCGCCCGGGACCCGGAGTTCCTGGCGTCGCTCGCCGGACAGGCCGGGCCCCGGCACCTCGACCAGGACTTCGAGATGGTGCAGGACACCTTCCGACGCTTCGCCGAGGACAAGATCAAGCCGGTCGCCGAGCACATCCACCGCCACAACGACGACATCCCCGAGGACATCATCTCCGGGCTCGCCGAGATGGGCGGCTTCGCCATGTCGGTGCCCGAGGAGTACGGCGGCTTCGCCACCGGGACCGAGTCCGACTACATGGGCATGGTCGTCGCCACCGAGGAGCTGTCGCGGGGGTCGCTCGGTGCCGGCGGCTCGCTCATCACCCGACCCGAGATCCTCACCCGGGCGCTCGAGGCCGGCGGCACCGAGGACCAGAAGCAGGAGTGGCTGCCCAAGCTGGCGTCGGCCGAGGTCATGGCCGCCGTCGCGGTGACCGAGCCCGACTACGGCTCCGACGTGGCCGGCATCAAGGTCACCGCCACCCCCACCGACGGCGGCTGGCTGGTCAACGGCGTGAAGACCTGGTGCACGTTCGGCGCCCGCGCCGACGCGCTCATGCTGCTCGCCCGCACCGATCCGGACCGCTCGTCCGCCCACCGCGGCCTCAGCCTGTTCGTCGTGCCGAAGCCCCGCGGCGACGCCCACGGGTTCGAGTTCACCCAGGAGGCCGGGGCCGACGGCGGCGCGCCGGGCGGCGGGAAGATGGAGGGCCGCCCGATCGACACGATCGGCTACCGCGGCATGCACTCCTACGAGATCGCCTTCGACAGCTGGTTCGTCGCCGCCGAGAACCAGGTGGGCGGCGAGGACGGGCTCGGCCGGGGCTTCTACTACCAGATGGCCGGGTTCGAGAACGGCCGCCTCCAGACCGCGGCCCGGGCCGTCGGCGTCATGCAGGCCGCCTACGAGGAGGCGCTGCAGTACGCCCGGGACCGGGTCGTGTTCGGCGAGCCGATCGCCGACTACCAGCTCACCCAGGTGAAGCTCACCCGCATGGCCGCCACGATCCAGGCCGCCCGCCAGTTCTCCTACGCCGTCGCCAAGCTGATGGCCAAGGGCGAGGGGGCGATGGAGGCGTCGATGGTCAAGGCCTACGTCTGTCGCGCCGCGGAGTGGGTCACCCGCGAGGCGATGCAGATCCACGGGGGGTTCGGCTACGCCGAGGAGTACCCGGTGAGCCGCTACTTCGTCGACGCTCGGGTGCTCTCGATCTTCGAGGGCGCCGACGAGACGCTCGCCCTCAAGGTGATCGCCCGGCGCCTGGCCTCGGGCGCGAAGGCCTAGCACCTTGGAGAGCGGCCCAGGGGCGGCCGGTCCGCTCGCCGAGCTCCTCGCGGAGGCCAACCCCCTCCTCGAGGCGGTCGTCAACGCCGTCCCCGAGCCGTTCTTCGTCCTCGACCGGGACGGCCGCTACCTGGCCGTCTTCGGCGGTCGCCACAAGTCCCGCTACCACGACGGGGCCGCCCTCGTGGGCCGCACGCTCCACGAGGTGATGCCCAACGACGTCGCCGACGGCTTCCTGCGCACCATCCACCGCGTCCTCGAGACGGGCGAGGGGCTCGTCTGCCACTACGAGCTGGGTGCCGACGACGTCGACGGTGTCGAGGACCGCGACGGCGTGCCGACGCGCCTGTCGTTCGAGGGGCACGTGGCCCCCATCGAGCGGGCCGACGGCCCGCCCGAAGCGGTGGTCTGGATGCCGTTCAACATCACCGAGCTGCGTCGGGCGCTCGCCGAGCTCGAGGGCCAGCGGGCCGAGCTCTACCGGCTCGCGAACACCGACGGGCTCACCGGCATCCGCAACCGGCGCAGCTTCCTCGAGGCCGCACGCCACGAGCTGGCCACGAGCCGACGGTCACGGCGCAGCGCGACGCTCATGCTCCTCGACCTCGACCGCTTCAAGGGGGTGAACGACACCGGCGGGCACGCCGCAGGCGATCGCGTGCTCGAGGCGGTGGCGAGGCTGCTGCGCAGCGACCGTCGGGAGTCCGACGTCGTCGCCCGACTCGGCGGCGAGGAGTTCGCGGTGCTGTTGACCGACACGCCCCTCGAGGCCGGTGAGGTCGTCGCCCAACGGCTGCGGAGCTCGCTGGCCGAGCTCGAGGTCCACGCGGAGGGCCAGCGCTTCCGGCTGACCACGAGCATCGGGATCACGCCGCTCGTGCCCCAGGACGACATCACCGACGCCATGATCCGTGCGGACACCGCGCTGTACCGGGCGAAGGCGAACGGGCGCGACCGGGTCGAGGTCGAGCTGCCGCCCGAGTAGCTCAGCGACGGTTCCTGGGGTGTTGGGCGGCCCGACGCTCGTTGCCCCGCCGGTAGTTGCCGGTGAGCCGGGCCATCAGCTCCTGTCGCTCGGCCGCGGTCGCACCTTCGGCGTCGGCCAGGAACCCGGCCGCTCTCCGTCCGCGCAGCACCGTCGCCACGCGTCCGTGGTGCTCGATGACGACGTCCCCGTCCTTGCGGACCGCGTAGCTGAACCCCTCCGGCGCCGGCACCGCCCCCATCGTGCCCGATGCCGCCGGTCGGGGGGCCGCAGTCTCCCTCCACCGCAGCGGCGCTGTTTCGCCTCTGTGCGACAACCGGCCCTGTCGATCGAAGGGCACCACCCAGCTGTCGCACCGAGGTGGAACCGTGCGCTCGACGAGGTGCGCGGGTGCCCCCTCGGTGTCACTGCAGCTCGGGATCATGGACGCATGGAGGCCACCACACCAGCCCGCACCGTCACGCACTGGGAGCTGCGGGCCCTCTTGACGCTCCACATCCACGCGGCGGGCCCGACGACCGTTGCCGAGCTCGTCACCGCAGTGGAGCGGGAGGGCTGGCGCCTGCGAGGGCGCACCAGCAAGGTCGTGTCCGACGCTCTGCGAGCCGAGGTCTCGAAGGGCTGGGTGCGCCGCGTCGCCCGGGGCGTGTACGCGCCCGGCCGCCTGCCTCGGTCCTCGAAGAGCCGACTGCGCGGGCGCGTCCGACGCGCCCGGGACCGGCTCGGACCCGCCTAGAGCTCCTTGAACAGCTCCGGGGCCACGGGGCAGTCGGTGCGCCGGAGGGCGTCGGCCACGGGCTCGGGACCGTGGGCCCCGACGATCCGGTCGACGAGGTCGAGCGGGACCACCTCGTCGTCGGCGTCCCAGGGCTCGTCGACGTCGAGCCGGGCGACGAGCCCCTCCCACACACGGGCCGGCATCAACCGGCCGGCACCGCCGACGAGCCAGACCGGCACCCCGCAGCTCCGCGCCGTCGCCGCCGCGGCACGGGAGCCCGCGATCGACAGGAACGCCTCCGGCCCGATCGCCGACGCCTCCAGCAGCACGAGATCGCTCTCGGCCACCGCGGCCCCGAGCCCGGCCACCGGCACGTCGACCGCCTCGGCGTCGTCGTCGGCGAACGTCAGCCGCCGCACGAGGCCCGACCCCTCTCCCAGCACGTCCACCACGAGCGCCGCCAGGTCGCCCCGGCGCACGAGCGCCGACGCCACCAGCTCGGGCCAGCCGAGCACCGTCACCGTCAGATCCGGCTCGATGGCGTGGGCCAGCTCGCGGACGGTCGTGTCGTTCTCGAACTCCTCGACCGCGTCCCACGCCTCGCGCATCGGGTCGGGCGCGGTCAGCACCCGGGAGGTGAGCCACCAGATCGGACCGGACGTCGGCTGGCGAGCGACGACCCGCCGGCAGGCGGTCACCATGCCGGCGGGATCGTCGATGAAGGTCGCCAGCGCGGACGCCGTCTCCCGGACGAGCACGTCGTGGCCCGCGCCGGAGGCCCGGGCCACGTAGCGGAGCCGCTCGATCGGGTGCACCGGCCTCAGGCCCCTCTGCTCAGAGGCCCGGCTTCCAGATCATGTCGATGAGCATGAGCAGGAACAGCAGGTGGATGATGCCGGTGAACATCGCCGTCTTCTTGCCGGCGTCGGCATCGCCGCCCGCGGCCGCGACCTGCGCGGGCCGGAGCAGGAACCACATCACGCCGAGCATCGCGAACCACAGCACGAAGGCGATCGAGATCCAGCTCTGGCTCATCTCGTAGCCGTCCGAGAGGACGATGAGGAGGATCCCGAACAGACCGGCCAGCGCGAGGGCCGGCACGTGCATCTTGGTCGTGAGGTCGGCGAGCACCCGGCCGATCGACCCCGCGGCCCCTGCGTCGGCACGTCCGGCGGCCTGGAGTCGGGCACCGACCATCGCCCCCGAGAACGCGGCGACGATCGTGGCGATGTGCAGGAGGTAGACGATGCGGTAGCCGGCGTCGTCCTGGACGAGGGCGAGGACCATCGGTGGATCTTCCTTTCAGCCGAGCGCGGCGATCGCGTCAGCGGTGGCGAGCGTACGCCGGGCGTTGTCGACGTGGAGGTTCTCGATCATGCGCCCGTCGACGGTGACGACGCCGCGGCCCTTGGCCTCGGCCTCCTCGAACGCGGCGATCACCTTCCGGGCGTGCTCGACCTGCTCCTCCGACGGAGCCCAGATCCGGTTCGCCGGCTCGACCTGGTCGGGGTGGACGAGCGTCTTGCCGTCGAAGCCCATCTCGAAGCCCTGGCGAGCCTCGACCTCGAAGCCCTCCGGGTCGCGGACGTCGTTGTAGACGCCGTCGAGGATCACCTTGTCGGCCTCGCGGGCCGCGAGCAGGGCGGTGGCGAGGTGCGGGTACAGCGGGGCACGGCCCGGGACCAGCTCGGCCCGCAGCTCCTTCGCCAGGTCGTTCGTGCCCATCACCAGCACGCTCACCCGCTCGAAGCCGGCGATGTCCCGGGCGGCGAAGATCGCCTGCGGGGTCTCGACCATGGCCCAGATCGTCGTGTGATCCGGGGCGCCGGCGGCCTCGAGGCGATCGGCCACCGCCCCGAGCGCGTCGAGCCCGGACACCTTCGGGATGACGATGGCCGATGGGCCAGCGGCCGCAGCGGCGGCGATGTCCGCCTCGCCCCACGGCGTGTCGAGCCCGTTGCAGCGGATGGTGACCTCCCGCTGGCCGTACTCGCCCGAGGCGGCGGCCGCAGCGGCCTGCTCCCGGGCGGTGTCCTTGGCGTCGGGGGCGACCGCGTCCTCGAGGTCGAAGATCAGCGCGTCGGCGGGGATCGACTTGGCCTTCTCCAGCGCCCGGGCGTTGGCCGCGGGCATGTAGAGGACCGACCGGCGGGGTCGGAGGGCGTCGTGGGAGGTCGTCACGATGCGGCCCCCTCGAAGCCGTAGAGCTCGGCGAGCTCGGGGTCGCGGGCCGACAGCTCCTGCGCCAGGTCGACGATGACGCGGCACTGCTTCACCGACGCGTCGTCCTCCATCTTCCCGTCGAGCATCACCGCGCCCGTGCCGTCGCCCATGGCCTCGATCACGCGCTGGGCGTGGGCCACGTCGGCGGGATCGGGGCTGAACACCTTCTTGGCGATCGGGATCTGCGCGGGGTGCAGGCTCCAGGCGCCGACGCAGCCGAGCAGGTAGGCGTTGCGGAACTGGTCCTCGCAGGCCGTGGTGTCGGCGATGTCGCCGAAGGGCCCGTAGTACGGGAGGATCCCGTGCATCACGCAGGCGTCGACCATGCGGCTGATCGTGTAGTGCCACAGGTCTTGCTGGAACGTGGCCCGAGGCGCCTCGGCGTCATCGGCGTCCGGGTCCTCGCGGACGAGGTAGCCGGGGTGGCCGCCGCCGACGCGGGTGGTCTTCATGCGCCGGTTCGCCGCCAGGTCGGCGGGTCCGAGCGAGAGGCCCTGCATGCGGGGCGAGGCGCCGCAGATCTCCTCCACCCGGGCGACGCCCTGGGCGGTCTCGAGGATGGCGTGGACCATCAGCGGCTTCTCGAGCCCCGCACGCGCCTCGAGCTGGGCGAGCAGCCGGTCGACGTAGTGGATGTCCTCGGGGCCCTCGACCTTCGGGATCATGATGACGTCGAGCTTGTCGCCGATCTCGGTGACCGCGGCGGTGAGGTCGTCGAGCGCCCACGGCGAGTCGAGCGAGTTCACGCGCGTCCACAGCTGGGTGTCGGTGGCGCTCCACGCCTTGCCGACCTCGACGAGACCGTCACGGGCGGCCTCCTTGTCGCTGGCCGGCACGCCGTCCTCGAGGTTGGCGAGCAGCACGTCCACCTGCGCCGCCATGTCCGGGACCTTCGACCGCATCTTCTCGTTGGCCGCAGGGAAGAAGTGGATCATCCGCGACGGCCGCACCGTGATCTCGCGGAGCGGCTGCGGTGCACCCGCGGCAAGTGGTCGGAAGAAGTCCTTGGCGCTGCGCATGGGGCTCCCCTGCTCGGTGGACGGTCGCTCCGAACGATAGGAGTCCGTCCGATCGCGGGACCACTCGGCGGTCCGCCGAGGCGAGGATTCCGGTCCCGACAGGGGCCCCGGCTATCTTCGTGGCCCGTGAGCACCAAGGTCCCCCTCGATCTGACCCTGACGGCCCTCGACGACGAGGAGCGGACCCTCGACGACTGGCTCACCACGTTCCAGATCGCCGCCGTCGTGGTCGACCCGTACACCCACGAGAGCGCCTGGATCCTCGACACCGCCCGGCGCATCCTCGGGCACTACCGCGGCGCCGACTGCCGGGTGTGCTTCGTCGTCGCCGGCACCACCGAGGAGGCCACGCAGTTCCTCGGACCGATCACCAAGGAGTTCATGACCCTGGCGGATCCGGGCCGCAAGGTGACCGAGGCCCTCGGGCTCGAGGTCCTGCCGGCCTTCGTGCACCTGGGCCAGGACGGCACGGTCCTCGGCGCCGCCGGCGGGTGGGACCCGCAGGCCTGGCGCACGGTGGCCAAGGGCCTGGCGGCCCGCATGAGCTGGACGGCGCCGCCGATCCCCGCCGCCGGCGATCCCGTCGCCTACCCGGGCAGCCCCGCCCTGGAGGCCGGCGCCGCCTGAGCGGCTGCTGCGCCTGAGCGACTACTTGACGATCCCGCCCTTGGTCATCGAGATGATGTCGAGGGCCCGGTCGAGCTCGTCGTCGGTCATCAGCTCCCGCTCGAGGACGATCGAGCGGATGCTCTCCCCGGTGCGGGTCGATTCCTTGATGATCTCGGCGGCCAGCTCGTAGCCGATGTAGGGGTTGAGTGCCGTGCCGATCGACGGCGACGACTCGGCGTATTCGCGGCACACCTCCTCGTTGGCCTCGATCCCGTCGATCATGCGCGAGGCGAACACCGCGGCGACGTTGGCGAGCAGCGTGCCGGACTCGAGCAGGTTGCGGGCCATCATCGGCATGTAGACGTTGAGCTCGAAGTTGCCCTGGCTGCCGCCGAACGCGACCGCCGCGTCGTTGCCCATCACCTGCGCCGCCACCTGGGTGACCGCCTCGGCGATCACGGGGTTGACCTTCCCCGGCATGATCGACGAGCCCGGTTGCAGGTCGGGGATGCGGATCTCCGACAGGCCGGTGCGCGGGCCCGAGCCCATCCAGCGGAGGTCGTTGGCGATCTTCACCAGCGCGACCGCGGCGGCCCGGTACTGGCCCGACACCTCGACGAGCGCGTCGCGCGCGCTCTGTGCGGCGAAGGCATCGGGGGCCGGCGTGAGGGGCAGGCCGGTGCGCTCCGCGAGCTTGGCGATGACCGATCGGCCGAACGACTTCGGCGCGTTGATGCCGGTGCCGACGGCCGTGCCCCCGAGCGGGAGGCGCCCGACGCGAGGCGCGGTGTCGCGCAGGCGCTCGATCGCCTCGTCGACCTGCGCCGCGTAGCCCCCGAACTCCTGGCCGAGCGTGACCGGCGTGGCGTCCATCAGGTGGGTGCGGCCGGACTTCACCACCTTGGCGAACTGCTTCTGCTTGCGACGCAGGCTGCGGGACAGCCCCTCGAGGGCGGGGATGACCTCCTCGAGCACCGACTCGGTGACCGCGATGTGGATGGCGCTCGGGAACACGTCGTTCGACGACTGGGACGCGTTGACGTGGTCGTTGGGGTGGACCGCGCCGTCCTCGCCGAGCTGCTCGGACGCCAGCCGGGCGATCACCTCGTTGGCGTTCATGTTCGACGAGGTGCCGGAGCCGGTCTGGAAGACGTCGACGGGGAACTGGTCGTTCCACTCCCCCTCGGCGACCTCGTCCGCCGCGGCGGCGACGGCCTTCGCGATGCGGGCGTCGACCTTGGGGACGTCCTTCGAGCGGCCGTTGAACCGCGCCGCCTCGGACTTCACGAGGGCGAGGGCCCGGATCAGCCGCTCGTCGATCGGTCGGCCCGAGATCGGGAAGTTCTGGACCGCCCGTTGGGTCTGGGCGCCCCACTTGGCGTCGGCCGGGACCTTGACCTCACCCATGGAGTCGTGCTCGATGCGCCACTGCTCGCTCATGCCTGCACCCCTTCGCCGAGACCGGTGCGGTCAACCCTACGGAACCGCCACGTCCCCCGGTCGGGTGCCACGTACGGTGGCGCAGGTGCGCATCACGCAGATCTGGCGGTACCCGGTGAAGTCGCTGCAGGGCGAACGGCTCGAGTCGGCGGACGTCGACGCCAAGGGGCTCGTCGGCGACCGCCGCTGGGCGCTCTTCGACCGGGGCACCACCAACGGGCTGACGGCACGACGGGTCCCCGAGCTGCTGATGGCGTGCGGGGTGTGGCACGGCGACGGACAGGTGAGCGTCCGGCTGCCCGACGGCACCGAGACCGCCGACGACGACGAGCTGTCGCGTTGGCTCGGGCGGGAGGTCGAGCTGCGGTCGGCGGCGGAGATCGAGCGAGCACCGGTGTACGAGAACCCGAGCGACGCCACCGACGAGGACGGGGCGCCGTGGGTCGAGTGGCGTGGCCCCCGTGGGCGCTTCCACGACTCCACCCGCACCATGGTGTCGATCTGCTCCGAGGCATCGCTCGCGTCGGTCGGCGTGCCGCTCGGCGAGGTGCGCCGCTTCCGCTTCAACCTCGTCGTCGACGGCGAGGGAGAGGATGCGCTCGTCGGGCGCCACCTGTCGATCGGCGACGTCGAGCTCGAGGCGATGAAGCGCATCGACCGCTGCGTCATGGTCACGCGGCCGCAGCCCGACGGCATCGGGCGGGACCTCGACGTGCTGAAGCGCATCAACGCCGCCCGCGACGGCCACCTCGGCATCGGCACGCTCGTGCGCTCCCCTGGCCGGGTCAGGGTCGGTGACGAGCTCGTTCCGCTCTGACCGCGCCCCGTCTCGTGTCACTTCGGTCCGGTGACCGGACCGTCGTGACACGAGACGACATCACCAGCAGACATTCCCGAGTTCCGGGCGCGCACCGCCCCGAACTCGCGAATGTCTCGGGGCGACGATGGTCAGGAGCCGAGCCGAGCTTCGAGGTCGAGGACGGAGTCCAGGCGGCGCTGGGATGGCACCGGGTGCCGGCCGGCGGGGTCGATCAGGAAGGCGCGGATCCCGGCGTCGGTCGGACCGAGGTGGTCGGCCTCGTAGGAGTCGCCGACGAACACAGCCTCGGCGGGGTCGACGCCGAAGTGGTCGAGCGCAGCCGCGTAGATCGACGGATGGGGCTTGCGCCAGCCGTGTTGCACCGAGAGCAGGACGTGCTCGAACGACGACGCCATACCGAGCCGGTCCAGGAGGCGTCCGACCATGTGGAGGTCGTGCGTGTTCGACACGACCCCCAGTCGATGCCGCCCTCCGAGACGCGCGAGCATCTCGGCCGCACCGGCCACGGCTCGAACGGGCATCGCCCACTCGTCGAGGAACACCTCGACCAGCCCGTCGCAGCGGGCCTCGTCGAGGTCGAGTCCGACGCAGGCAGCGAAGGCGAGTGCGGCATCGGTCATCGTCGTCTCGATGTGGTCGTCGCCGGACGCCGTCTCCACCTCCGTCGACGCCTCGTCCCACACGGTCACGAACTCGTCGTGGGTCAGGGTGCAACCCCAGCTGAGGAGCAACTCGTGCGTACGGTCATAGCGCAGCACCGTGCGGTCGTCTTCGTAGGTCACGAGCGTGCCGAAGAAGTCGAACAGCAGCACGGCCATGTCGGAGCGGTCCGCCATCGGCCGATGGTAGGCGTCGACATGCGCCGAGACGGCACGCGTCGGTACGGTTCGACGACGTGAGCGACTTCTCCTACACCGACCTCCTCCCCCTCGGCCCGGCGGACACCGAGTACCGGCTCCTCACCACCGACGGGGTGCGCACGATCGAGGCGGCGGGGCGCACCTTCCTCGAGGTCGACCCCGAGGCGATCCGCCTGCTCACAGCGACGGCCATGCGCGACATCGCCCACCTGCTGCGGCCCGGCCACCTCGCCCAGCTGCGCGGGATCCTCGACGACCCCGAGGCGTCGGCCAACGACCGCTTCGTGGCCCTCGACCTGCTGAAGAACGCCAACATCGCGGCCGGCTACGTCCTGCCATCGTGCCAGGACACCGGCACGGCCATCGTCATGGGGAAGAAGGGCGAGCTCGTCCTCACCGGCGGCACCGACGAGGAGGCGATCGCCAGGGGCGTCTTCGACACCTACACGACGTCCAACCTCCGCTACTCCCAGATGGCGCCGCTCTCCATGTGGGAGGAGAAGAACACCGGCAACAACCTGCCGGCCCAGATCGAGATCTACGCCACGCCGGGCGACCATTACTCGTTCCTCTTCATGGCCAAGGGCGGCGGCTCGGCCAACAAGAGCTACCTCTACCAGGAGACCAAGGCGCTCCTGAACCCGGCCAAGCTGATGAGCTTCATCGACGAGAAGATCCGCAGCCTCGGCACCGCGGCGTGCCCGCCGTACCACCTGGCCGTCGTCATCGGCGGCACGTCGGCCGAGCACACGATGAAGACGGCGAAGCTCGCCTCGGCCCGCTACCTCGACACCCTGCCCACGGAGGGCAGCGAGCTCGGTCACGGCTTCCGCGACGTCGAGCTCGAGGCCGAGATCCTCACGCTCTCCCAGACGACGGGCATCGGCGCCCAGTTCGGCGGCAAGTACTTCTGCCACGACGTGCGCGTCATCCGCCTCCCGCGCCACGGCGCGTCGCTCCCGGTGGGCATCGCGGTGTCGTGCTCCGCCGACCGCCAGGCGCTCGGCAAGATCACCGCCGAGGGCATCTTCCTCGAGCAGCTCGAGACCAACCCGGCCCAGTACCTGCCGGACGTCACCGACGAGCACCTCGACGACAGCCAGGTCGTCGAGATCGACCTCAACCGGCCGATGGACGAGATCCGCGCCGAGCTGTCGAAGTACCCGGTGAAGACGCGCCTGTCGCTGACCGGGCCGATGGTCGTCGCCCGCGACATCGCCCACGCCAAGATCCAGGAGCGCCTCGACGCCGGCGAGTCGATGCCCCAGTACCTGCGGGACCACATGGTGTACTACGCCGGTCCGGCCAAGACGCCCGAGGGCTACGCCTCCGGCTCGTTCGGGCCCACGACGGCCGGACGCATGGACTCCTACGTCGACCAGTTCCAGGCCGCCGGCGGCAGCTACGTCATGCTGGCGAAGGGCAACCGCTCGCAGCAGGTCACCGATGCCTGCAAGCGCCACGGCGGCTTCTACCTCGGCTCGATCGGCGGTCCGGCGGCCCGCCTGGCCAAGGACTGCATCACCAAGGTCGAGACCCTGGAGTACCCCGAGCTCGGCATGGAGGCGGTCTGGCGCATCGAGGTCCAGGACTTCCCGGCGTTCATCGTCGTCGACGACAAGGGCAACGACTTCTTCGAGTCGGTCAACCGCCCGGTCGACATCGCGGTGAAGCGGTAGCGGGAACCCATCGCGGGTGGCGCGCCGTCGTAGCAGCACGGGGCGACGACGGGTGGAGGTCACGCATGATGCGACGACGGCGAGGGACGAGGTGGCTGGCCGCGGGACTGGTGCTCGCAGTGGTGGTCGGCGCCTGCGGCGGCGACGACGGGGACGCTGAGGTGGCGGCGGCCGAGGTGGTCGAGGTCGGCTCCGACGTGCCGCGCGAGCCGCCGGCGGCCTCTGTCCGGACCGCGCCGGTCGTCGAGAGCGACACGGCCTTCGCCGTCGACCTCTACCAGGCCCTTCGCGCCGACGCCGACGGCGGCAACCTCTTCTTCTCGCCCTACAGCATCACCGTGGCTCTCGCGATGACGACGGCCGGAGCGCGAGGCGACACCTACGAGCAGCTGGCGGCGGCTCTCGGCGTGAGCGACGCCGACGAGTGGCACGCGCAGCGCAACGCGCTCGACCAGGACCTCCTCGAGGAGCGTCACATGTGGGAGGGCGCCGAGGGCCTCCAACCGCTCGAGCTGTCGATCGCCAACAGCATCTGGGGCCAGGCTGGGTACCCGTTCGATCCCGCCTACCTCGATCTCCTGGCGAGCCACTACGGCGAGGGGCTGCGCACGGTCGACTTCATCGGCGCCCCGGAGGAGTCCCGCACGGCCGTCAACGACTGGGTCGGCGAAGCCACCGAGGGACGGATCACCGACCTCGTCCCCGAGGGCGCGATCACCGACCTCACCCGGCTCGTGCTCGCCAACGCCATCCACTTCGAGGCCAACTGGATCAACCGGTTCGACCCTTCGACCACGCGTGACGGAACGTTCACGACCCTGTCGGGCGACGATGTGACCGTCCCGACGATGGCGCAGGAGATCCGCGCCCTCTACGGCGAGGGCGACGGGTGGGGCGCGGTCCGACTTCCCTACGCGGGCGAGGCGTCGATGGTGCTGCTCGTGCCCGACCACGGGCGCTTCGACGACGTCGTGAGCGGGCTCGACGCCGCCACGCTGCTCGAGGTGACGAGGCGGCCCGAGCCGACCGGGTCGCCGGCCGCGATGAGCGACCACATCGTCGACCTGCAGATGCCCCGCTTCGAGGTGGCGAGCGAGATCGACCTCGTGCCCGCCCTCGAGCGGCTGGGCATCGTCGACCTGTTCCGGCCCCCGATGGGCGACGACGGTGCCGACCTCACCGGCATCACCGCCGCCCGCGAGCTGTTCGTGTCGGGAGCGTTCCACCAGGCGAACGTGACGGTGGACGAGGAGGGCACCGAGGCGTCCGCCGCCACCGCGATGATCATCAGCGTCACGTCCGCCCCACCGCCGGCCACGTTGCACCTCGACCGGCCCTTCGTGTTCGTGATCCAGGACGACGCCACCGGATCGATCCTCTTCATCGGTGAGGTCACCGACCCCACCGCCGGCTGAGCTCGACGATGCGGACCTCGTCCGGGTGCTGCCGAGATCTCGGGTCGACGGACGCGCCAGATCGCCGGGGCCGGTGCTCGTGTTCGCCCGCGGGTCAGGCTCAGGATGAGAGCGTCAGTCCGACGTCGGCGGCGGCACGGGCCATCGCCAGGTCGAAGAAGGCGCCGCGGTCGGCCACGACGTTCTCGTAGTGGCCGAACATCTCGAAGCTGATCGTGCCGAACAACGTCGTCCACGCGCGGATCCCGGCGGCCACGAGCGCCGGCGGGACCTCCCCGAACACCGCGTCGAGCCCCGGGTGGAGGAGGCCGACGGGCGCGTCGACGTCCGGTCGCGCCAGCTCGCCGGACGCGTGCGCGTCCTGCACGATCCTGGCGAGCACGATCCCGACCCGACCCGCGGGGTCGATGGTGTCGGGAGGCGCCTCGTAGCCCGGGACGGGTGAGCCGTAGATGAGGGCGTACTGGTGCGGGTGGTCGAGCGCCCACGAGCGGGCCGCTCGGGTCGCGGCCCGCCACCGCCCGGCCACGTCCGCCCGGTCCACGCCGGATTCGGCCGCCTCCACGGCGGCGCCGATCTCGTCGTAGGCCTCGACGATGAGGGCGGTGAGCAGCGCGTCGCGGCTCGGGAAGTACCGGTAGAGGGCCGACGAGGCCATCCCCAGCTCGCGGGAGATGGCGCGGAGCGACAGGTCCGTGGGGCCGACATCGGCCAGCTGCCGCCGGGCGGCGTCGAGGATCTCGGCGGTCAGCTCGGCCCGGGCCCGGGCTCGGGCGGTGCGGGGTGCGCTCATGGGGCGGAGAGTACCAGAGCGCCGCTCACTTTCGAGAGCACCGCTCTTGACAACCGTCAGCGGATGGCGCACAGTGCTCTTGAACGAGAGCACCGCTCTCCCTTTCATCCACAGGAGTCCCCATGGACCGCCACGTCATCGTCGGAGCCGGCGCCGTCGGCACGCTCACCGCCCACCGCCTCGTCGAGCTCGGCCACGAGGTGCGCATCGTCACCCGCTCGGGCAGTGGGCCCGACCTCCCCGGCGTGGAGCGCGTCGCCGCCGACGCGAGCGATGCCGACGCGCTCGCCCGCCTCGTCGACGGCGCCGCTGCCCTCTACAACTGCGCCAACCCCGGCGACTACAGCGCGTGGGCCGAGGTCTGGCCCCCGCTCGCCGCGTCGATCCTGACCACCGCCGAGCGCACGGGAGCGGTGCTCGTCACCACCGGCAACCTCTACCTCTACGCGCCCGGGACGAGCCCGATGACCGAGTCGACCCCGGTCGGCACGCCGACGAAGAAGGGCACGATCCGCGCCCGCATGTGGGCCGACGCCCTCGCGGCGCACGAGGCGGGCCGGGCGCGGGTGACCGAGGCCCGAGCCTCGGACTTCTTCGGACCCCACGGCGGCAACGACCACCTCGGCGCGCGCTTCATGCCGAAGGTGCTCGCCGGCAAGAAGCTGATGCACATCGCGAGCCCCGACGTCCCGCACTCGTGGACGTACCTGCCCGACGTCGCGACCACCCTCGTCGCGCTCGCCACCGACGAGAGGGCGTGGGGCCGGGCGTGGCACGTGCCGACGAACCCGCCCCGCACCTACCGCCAGATGGCCGAGCACGTGGCGACCGTCGCCGGCGCCCCGACGCCGCGCATCGGCACCTTCCCGCACGCCCTCATGCGCGCCATGGGCGTCGCCGTCCCCGTCATGCGCGAGCTGGAGGAGATCCGCTACCAGTTCACCGACCCGTTCGTCCTCGACTCGTCGCTCACCGAGTCGACCTTCGGCCTCGCACCGACGTCGATGGACGCGGCCGTGGCGGCGACGGTCGACTGGTGGCGCCGTCAGGCCTGACCGAGGAGCGAGCGGGCCCGGCCGGGGCGCTCGAGCACCATCTGCACCACGCTCACCTGCCGCTCCTCGAACCCCGCCTCGCAGTAGCGCAGGTAGAAGTCCCAGAGCCGCAGGAAGGCGTCGTCGAGGCCCAACGCCTGGGCGTCGGCTCGGCGGTCGGCGAGCGTCGCGCCCCATCGGCGGAGCGTCTCCGCGTAGTCCATCCCGAAGTCCGCGAGGTCGACGAGCGACAGGTCGGTGCGGGCCGTGGCGGCGTCGAGGATCGACGGCACCGACGGCAGGTTGCCGCCCGGGAACACGTGGCTCTTGATGAAGTCCTCGGTGACCCGGGCACGGCTCCACCGGGCAGGGGCGGCGACGATCGCCTGGTAGGCGACGGCGCCGTCGGGGCCGACGAGTCGGGCGCAGTGCTCGACGAAGTCGCCGAGCTCCCGCCAGTCGACGGCCTCGATCATCTCGACGGCGACGAGGGCGTCGAAGCGTCCGTGGAGGTCGCGGTAGTGGTCGAGGCGCACCTCGATGCGGTCCTCGAGCCCGGCTGCACGCACCCGGGCGGTGGCGACGGCGTGCTGCTCGGCCGACAGCGTGGTGGTGACGACCTCGACCCCGTGGTGGCGAGCGGCGTGGATGGCGAAGGCCCCCCACCCCGTGCCGATCTCGACGACCCGCTGGCCCGGCTGTAGGTCGAGGGCCTGGCACAGCCGCTCGATCTTGGCGATCGACGCCTCGGCCAACGACGCGTCGGGCCGCTCGAAGATGCCGGCGCTGTAGGTGAGCGTCGGGTCGAGGAACAGCTCGAAGAAGTCGTTGCCGAGGTCGTAGTGGGCGGCGATGTTGTCGCGGTCGCGCTGCGGGTCGGGGCGACGGCGTCGACGGATCGGCTCCGCAACGGGTCGGGCGAGCCGGTGGGCGCGCTGGCGGATCGGCTCGACGCGACGCATGGCGCGGGCGAGGAGCCGGAGCAGCGCGGTGAGGTCGTCGACGTCGAACCAGCCCTGGCGGTAGGCCTCACCGAGACCCGACGACCCGCCCCGGACGACCGCGGCGTAGAAGCGGGGGTCGTGCACGGTGACGACGGCCCGCAGGTGCGCCCGCCCGTAGCGGTCGTCGGATGTCGAGCTGACCGTGCGGCGGTCGTCGCCGTCGACGACCACGACCTCGCCGCCCTCGACGAGGTGCAGGAGCCGCAGCACGGCGGCCCGAGCGGCGGCGGCACCGATCCGGGGCACCACGCTGTGCCGCCGGGCGTGTGCGAGCAACCGCTCGGGCGCGACCCGTCCCCGACCTGTCGGCTGCTCCGGGATGATGCTGAGCGGCGGATCCGGCTCGGGCAGCGCACCGTCCGTCGGGATCTCGAGCGCGGTCATGCGGACCTCCGGGAGGTGAGGGCGACCTCGGGCGCGGCGCGCCCGGGGTGGCGGTGGAACGTGGCGCCCTTGCGGCGCAGCGCGACGGCGTGGGCGTAGATGCCGGCCGAGACGCGAAGCGTCTGCAACGCCGACCGCACGCGGTCGCGCCAGCTCGACGGCGCGTCGAGCCGTCGACCGACCACACCGGCGTCGAAGACCCGCTCGCCGGAGGCGGTCGTGACGAGCTGGAGGTGGAGGGACAGGCGCTCGTCGGGCACGGTCGTCCGGCACCGGTAGGCGAGGTCCATGGGCATGAAGGGCGACACGTGCATCTCCTTGGCGAACGTGTCACCGCCCCGCTGGACCCGGTCGCCGCCGAGGACGTACCAGTGCCGCTCGTGCCAGGGCGTGTTGGACACCTCGAGCACCACGGCGTCGAGCGACGAGCCGTCGTCGGACAGGCACCACATCACGGTGAGGGGGTTGAAGAGCCACCCGAGCGACCGTGGCTGGGTCATCACGAGCACGGGACCCGAGGGGCGGCGGCCGAGCCGCTCGTCGACGAGGTCGCGCACGGCGGCGTCGAGCGGCGCGTCCGTCCCGTCGAACACGTCCCGCCGGCGCAGGCGCGCTCCCGGCCACCCCGGCACCCGCCGGGAGCCGACGACGTCGGACGCCTCGGCGACGACGTAGCGCGCCCGCACCGCGAACCGGTGGTCGGGGCGCCCCCGGTGGTGCCGCACCGTGCTGTCGTAGATCTGGATCGTCACACCCGCCCCTCGATCGCACGGACGACGTCGAGCCCGGACCGCACGCCGTCCTCGTGGAACCCGTAGCTCCAGTAGGCCCCGGCGTAGTAGGTGCCGTCCACCCCCTGGATCTCGTCCCGGCGCGCCTGGGCCCGGATGGCGGGCGCGTCGTAGACCGGGTGGTCGTACTCGGTCTCGTAGAGGACGGTCTCGGGGCTGATCTCGTCGGAGCGGTTGAGGGTGACGAGCAGCGGCGTCTCGGTGGGGAGCGACTGGAGGAGGTTCATCCAGTAGGTCAGGGTGGCCCGCTCTCCCCCGCCGTCGGCGACGTGGAAGTTCCACGACGCTCGGGCCCGGTGGTTGCGGGGCAGCATCCGGGCGTCGGTGTGCAGGGTGGCGACGTTCGGCTGGTAGCGGATCGCCCCGAGGATCTCCTGCTCGCGCTCGCTCGGGTCGCCGAGGAGGCGCAGCGCCTGGTCGCTGTGGGTGGCGACGACGACCCGGTCGAAGCGCTCGGCTCCCGCGTCGGTGACGACCTCGACCTCCCCCGCCACCCGGTCGCGCACCAGCTTGTGCACCGGCGTGGAGGTGCGGATGCGGTCGGAGAACGGTGCGGTCAGCGCGCGCACGTAGGTGCTCGACCCGCCCACGACGGTGCGCCACGTCGGGCGGCCGACCAGGTCGAGGAGGCCGTGGTTCGACATGAACCGGGCGTAGGTGGCGGTCGGGAACTCGAGGAAGGTCGTCGGGTCGGCCGACCAGATCGACGCGCCGAACGGGACGAGGAACCGTTCGACGAACTGCGAGGAGTAGCGCCCCGACGCCAGGTGGTCGGCAAGCGACTCGTCGGGGTCGAGGCGCCCGGCGTCGAGGTCCCGGCGCAGACCGCGGTTGAAGCGGAGGATGTCGACGACCATCCGCTGGAAGCCGGGGCGCAGCAGGTTCCGACGCTGGGCGAACACGCTGTTGACGTTGGTCGCCCGGTACTCGATCCCCGACCTCTCGTCGCTCACCGAGAAGCTCATGTCGCTCGGCTGGGTGGCCACACCGAGCTCGTCGAGCAGGGCGAGGAAGTGCGGATAGGTGCGCTCGTTGCAGACGATGAAGCCGGTGTCGACGCTGAACCGCCCGTCGGCGATCTCGACGTCGACGGTGTTGGTGTGCCCGCCGATGCGATCGGCAGCCTCGAAGACGGTGATGTCGTGGCGCCGGCGGAGGTGGTGGGCGGCGACGAGGCCGGAGATGCCGGTGCCGACGATGGCGATCCTCACGACGTCCTCCCCGCCAGGTCCTCGACGGTGAACCACAGCCGGTCGACCTCGCGGCCGTCGGCCCGCGTCCACGGGAGCACCACGGTGTGGCGCCGGCGACGGTCGAGCCAGAAGTCGCCACCGGGGGCCGGCGCGTCCGGCGTCCACGCCAGCCACAGCGCGGTGTCAGCTCCGGACGCGGGGGTGCGCAGCGCCGGCCGGAGGACCCGGGCGAAGCCGGGGAGCCCCGAGGTGAGACCGGGGGTGTCGACCCAGCCGGGGTGCATGGCGTGGAACGCGACGCCGGCCTCGGGGTGGCGACGGGCCCACTCGGCGTTGAGCACCACCTGCGCGCGCTTGGCCCGGGCGTAGGCGCGGGTCCCGTCGAAGGGCTGGGGCGGATCGACCAGGGCGTCGACGTCGAGCGGCTGCGTGTACATCCCGCCCGAGGACATGGTGACGACCCGGCCGCCGCCCGCGGTGAGGCGCGGCAGGAGCGCCGAGGTCAGCAGGTGCGGGGCGACGACGTGGACCTGGAAGGTCAGCTCGATGTCGTCGTCGGTGCGCTGGAGGTCGTGGACGAGGGCCCCGGCGACGTGGGCCAGGACGGCGATCCGGTCGGTGGCCCGGTCGAGCCGTTCGGCCAACGCCCGCACGTCGTCGAGCCGACCGAGGTCGGCGTGCTGCTCGACCACATCGGCGCCGGGCACCTCGTCCCGGATGCGCCGGGCGACGCTCTCGAGCTTGGCGGCGTCGCGGCCGACGGCGTGCACGGTGGCGCCGGCACGGGCGAGGCCGGAGGCCAGCGCTTCGCCGATGCCCGACGTCGCGCCGGTGACGACCGCGACGGCGTCGTCCAGCGCACCGGGCGGCGGGTCGTCCCAGTCGAAGAGCCGGGAGCGCACCGCCGGACCGAGTCGGGTGAAGCTGGGGACCACGGCACCCTCGAGCACGGCGTCGAGGACGCGAGCGACCGGGGTGGGGCCGCTCGTCACGAGCGGTCCTTCCCCAGCTCCCGGCGCAAGCCGGACTCGGCCTTGCGACCGATGCCCTGGAACAGCAGGCCGAGCAGCGGGTCGAGGATCCGAGCGGGACCCGAGAGCCGCAGCTCGGCGTCGTAGGTGACGGCGCTCCCCCCGACAGAGAGCGCCGTCACCGTGACCGTGTCCTCCGACACGATCGAGCCGCGCTCCGCCCGCAGCACCACCCGCCGAGGACGGTCGTGCTCGGTCACCCGGTACCGGAAGGGCATCTCCCGACCCAGCGAGCGGACGACCACCTCGAACTCGGACCCCTCACCGACGGGCTCGTCGGTGACCATCTCGGCGCGCACGACGCTCGGGTCCCACTCGCTCGCGTGCGAGAAGCGGGCCATGTAGTCGAAGGCATCCTCGACGGACAGCGGGGTCTCGATGGTGCAGCGGTAGCGGGCCATGTCGAGATCAGCCCGGCAGCAGCACGCCGTCGAGGACGTGGATGACGCCGTTGCTCGTCTCGATGTCGGTCTGGACGACGTTGACGGTGTTGCCGGCGGCGTCGGTCAGGCTGACCGAGCCGTCGTCGCCGACGTTGACGGTGAACGTCGCACCGTTGACCGTGGTGACCTCCTGGCCGTCGAGCTCGACGACGTCGGCGGCGAGGACCTCGCCCTCGACCACGTGGTAGGTCAGGATGTCGGCGAGGTCACCCTCGGGATCCTCGAGGAGGGTGTCGAGCGTGCCCTCGGGGAGGGCGGCGAAGGCGTCGTCGGTCGGGGCGAAGACCGTGAACGGGCCCTCGCCGCGGAGGGTCTCCTCCAGGCCGGCGGCCTGGACGGCGGTCACGAGGGTCTCGAAGCTGCCGGCGGCGACGGCGGTGTCGACGATGTCGTCGCCCGCCATCTCGTCGTCGGACATGTCCTCGTCGGTGGACTCGGACATCTCCTCGGTGGTCTCGGTCGCCTCGGTGGACTCGGTCTGCTCGGTGGCAGGCGCGTCGGACGCGTCGTCGCCGTCGTCGTCGCCGCAGGCGGCGAGCAGCAGGGCGGCGGCGACCACGCCGGCGGAGAGGCGCATCGTGCGTCGGTTCATGGGTCGTGCTCCTTGGGGGGGGGTCGGTGTGTGGCTGCTGCTTCGGAGCGGACCCGCCGATCGGATGCACCCTCACGGAACTCTTTCGCCGCGCATCCGGAGGCGCCGGCTGCGACGAAGTAGAGGGCGACCCCCCACCTGCCCCGCACGAGCCCCCCATGAACGCACTCCTCACAGCCCCCGCACCCGGGGTGACCAGGCGCCCGGACCCGAGCCACTACCGTGTCGCCGTGGTCGCCGCAGACGAGGACAGCCGCGACGCGGACGATGCCGCGATCGCCGCGGCCTGGGCGTCGGGGGACGGGACGGCCCTGCGGCAGGCGTTCGAGCAGTTCGGCACGCTCGTCTTCACCTACTGCATGCGCTCCCTCGGCGATCGCGATGCGGCGGCCGATTGCTCCCAGGAGGTGTTCATCAGCGCGTGGCGGTCGCGGGACCGCTTCGACCCGTCGAAGGGCACGCTGGCCGGCTGGCTGATGGGCATCGCCCGCTACCGGGTGGTCGATGCCCACCGCCGTCGGTCCTCCACCCCCACCCCGGACGTCGACGTGACCGACGCCAAGGGTGACGCCGTCGAGGACGCCCACCCCGACCAGCTGGCCGACCAGCTCCTCGTGCAGCGGGCGCTCGAGACGCTCTCGCCCCGAGCGCGCCAGGTCGTCGAGCTGGCGTTCTGGTCCGATATGACCCACACCGAGATCGCGGAGCGCCTCGACCTGCCGCTCGGCACCGTCAAGAGCGACGTCCGCCGTGCCCTGCAACGACTACGCCCCCACCTGGAAGGAGGTGGAACCGATGTCTGATCACCACGAGATCGACGACGAGCTCGCCGAGCTGCGCGCCCTCGGGCGCCGCGCCGGCTCCGAGCCCGTCGGGTGGGAGGCGCCCCCTGCCGACCTCTGGGCCCGGATCGCCGCCGAGGCCGGCGTCGATGCTGGCGTCGACCAGCCGTCGCACGCCGACGACCGGACCGTGGAACCCGAGGACGACGACGGGCCGCTGGCCACCGGCGGGCCGGGCACGGTCGTGCCGCTGCGTCCGGCGCGCCGCCAGCCGCTGTTCCTCGCCGCGGCCGCCGCGCTCGTGCTGCTCGCCGGTGTGGCAGCCGTCGCCCTGATGTCCGACCGGGAGCCGGAGCAGACGGTGCTCGCGAGCAGCGAGCTGGACCTGCTCCCGGGCGACGCCGAGGGCCGTGCCGAGCTCGTCGAGGTCGACGGCCGGCTCCGCCTGAAGGTCGACCTGGAGGGCGTGGACGCCGACGACGGCTTCCTCGAGGTCTGGGTCATCGACCCCGACGTCACCCAGCTCATCTCCCTCGGCCCCGTCCGCGACGACGGCACCTACGACCTCCCGGCCACCATCGACCCGGAGGCGTTCCCCATCGTCGACGTGTCGATCGAGCCCCTCGACGGGGACCCCACACACTCCGGCAACAGCGTCCTGCGGGGTCAGCTCAGCTTCTGACCCCGCTGCTCAGGGCCAGCGGATGGTGTCGAGCGCCTGCCGTGCGTGGCCGAGGTCGACGCTCCAGCTGCGGGCCACCGTCCAGGCCGCCAGGGCCTGGGACGCCGACCACCGGCGGCGGCGATCGAGCGGTGACGCGTCCTCGGGCAGCCCGGCGAGGTCGAGCGCAGGGTCGTCGACGCGCGCACCGGTCCAGTCGAGGAAGACCGGTCCCCTCGGGGTCATCCGGATGACGTCGGCACGCACCTCGCCGAGCACCACCGCCAGATCCCGCTCGTCGAGCCGGCCCCACGCGCCGCGGCACCTGTCGAGGATCCGGGGTGGGAGCGGCGTGGCCGTGAGGTCGTCGGAGGTGCCGCCGCGCGCCAGCTCGACGGAGGTGCGTCGGCCCGGCCGCTGGGGCCAGTCGGCGGTGATCCGGTGGAGCCAGCGCAGCGCCGAGGCGACGTCGTCCCAGTCCCTGCGGGTGGTCGGCGGTGGTCCCTCGACCTCCTCGAACACGACGAGCGGTCCCACCCGCCGGCGGCCGTCCGCTGTGCGGATCGGCCGGGCGACGTTGACGCCGGCGGCGTGGAGCTGCTCGAGGAGGTCGAGCTCCCACTCGAGCGCGGCATCGCCGTGCGTGCCCAGTCGCGCCACGCGGCGGCGGCCGTCGAGCTCGACCAGGCGTACGTCGTGGTGGTGGTCGCCGCCGAGCTTGGCGAGGACCTGGCCCGGCCCCCACGCGACCAGCCCGTCCCACCCCCGCGTGGTGGTGCTGCCGGTGCCCGATGTCCGCCGTGACGTCACGGCGTCACGGTAGAGGACGTGGGAGGAGGCGACGTGGACGCCGGAGCCGGGCAGATCAGGAGAGCTCGACGAGCTCCAGCAGGTCGTCGCTCCAATAGTCGAGCTGCGCCTCGGGCATCATCAGCACCCGGTCGGGCTGGAGCTCGCGCACGAACTCGGCGTCGTGGCTGACGATGATCATCGTCCCCGGCCAGTCGGCGAGCGCGTTGGCCGTCGCGGTGCGCGACCCGGGGTCGAGGTTGTTCGTCGGCTCGTCGAGCAGCAGCAGGTTGTGGCGGCCCGCGACCAGCTGCGCCAGCGCCAGCTTCGTCTTCTCGCCGCCGGACAGGGTGCCGGCGTCCTGGTGGGCCTTGTCGCCGGACAGGCCGAACATGCCCATCAGCCGGCGCAGCTCCTCGTCGTCGAGCCCGGCCTGCTCCCGCATGTGGTCGAGGAGGGACCGGCCGGCGTCGATGCCCTCGTGCTCCTGCGCGTAGTAGCCGACCGAGACGTTGTGGCCCCAGCGGACGGTGCCGAGGTCGGCCTGGGTCTCGCCGGCGAGGATGCGCAGGAGGCTGGTCTTGCCCGCGCCGTTCAGGCCCATGACGAGGATGCGCTCGCCCCGACCGAGGTCGAACTCGACGTCGACGAAGACGGTGAGGTCGCCGTAGGACTTGGCCAGGCCGTCGACCTCGACGACCGTGCGGCCGGCGTGAGGCGGCTCCGGGAAGCGGACCTGCATCGTGCGCCGCTTCTGCGGTCCCTCGACCTTCTTCTCCTCGAGCTTGGAGACCCGGGTGTCGAGCGACTTGGCCTGGCGCGCCCGCTTCGCCGTCTGGCCCCGCATGGAGTCGGCGAGCGTGGCGAGGCGGCGGATCTCGGCCTCCTGGCGGTCGGCCAGCTTGGCCAGCCGCTCCTCGTCCTTCTCCCGGGCGACCAGGTACTGCGAGTAGGTGCCCTTGTACTCGACGACCTCGCCCAGCGCCTCCTCGCCCTCCCGGTCGAGGTGGATCACGCGGGTGATCGCCTCGTCGAGGAGGTCGAGGTCGTGGCTGATGACGAGCAGCGCGCCCTGGTAGGACCGCAGGAAGCCGAGCAGCCAGTCCTTGGCGTCGGCGTCGAGGTGGTTGGTGGGCTCGTCGAGCAGGAGGACGTCGCTGCCGGCGAACAGGATGCGCGCCAGCTCGACGCGGCGACGCTGGCCGCCCGACAGGACGCCGATGGGGAGGTCGAGCCGGTCGTCCTCGAGGCCGAGGCCGCTGGCGATGCGTCGCACCTCGGACTCGGCGGCGTACCCGCCCTCCATCTCGAAGCGCTCCTGGAGGCGGCTGAAGCGGGCGACGTTGTCCTCGCTCGGGTTCTCCTCGATGCGCAGGCGGGCCTTCTCGAGGCGCACCATCGCCTCGTCGAGGCCCCGGCCCGACAGCACGTGGGTGAGCCCCGGCGTGTCGGGCGGGACGTCGTCGACGCGCGGATCCTGGGAGAGGTAGCCGACGCCGCCGGTGATCTTCACCGTGCCGGACTTCGGGGGCAGCGCACCGCCGAGGGTCTTGAACAGGCTGGTCTTGCCCGCCCCGTTGCGCCCCACCAGGCCGACCTTGTCCTTGGCGCGCACGTCGAAGGAGATGCCCTCCGCGAGCGTCTTGCCTCCCACCTCGACGGCGAGGTCCCGGACCTGGATCACCCCGCAAGTATGGAGGGCCGCCCGCCCGGCTCCGACCGGGAATGGCCCCGGGTCAGTTGACCTGGCGCTCCCGGCCCTCCCAGTAGGGGGCGCGCAGCTTGAACTTCTGGAGCTTGCCGGTGGCGGTGCGGGCCAGCTCGTCACGGAACTCGACCGAGGTGGGGCACTTGTAGTGGGCGAGCCGCTCGCGGCAGTGATCGATGAGCTCCCCCTCGCCCACCTCCTGGCCGGCGGCCAGCACGACCAGGGCCTTCACCGTCTCGCCCCACTTCTCGTCGGGGACGCCGATGACGGCCACCTCGGCCACCGCGGGATGGGAGAACAGCGCGTCCTCGACCTCGACCGACGAGACGTTCTCGCCGCCGGAGATGATGACGTCCTTCTTGCGGTCGGAGATCGTGAGGTAGCCGTCGTCGTCGAGGTAGCCGCCGTCGCCGGTGTGGAACCAGCCGTCGACGATCGCCGCGTCGGTGGCCTCCGGCTGCTCCCAGTAGCCGTCGAGGCAGTGGTTCGACCGGGCGAGCACCTCGCCCTGCGGGCTGATGCGCAGCTGCACGCCGAGCGCAGGCGCCCCGGCGCGGACGAGCTTGCCGGCGCGTCCGGCGGCGTCGAGCTCGTCCCACTCGGCACGCATCCGGTTCATCGTGAGCAGGGGTGACGTCTCGGTCAGGCCGTAGATCTGGATGAACTCCCATCCGAGCTCGCTCATCACCCGCTCGATGGTGCGCGTGGGCGGGGGCGCTCCGGCGACGACCATGCGCACCCGGTCGCGGCCGGGGACGGGCCCGTCCCACTGAGCCGCGGCGTCGAGCACCGCGGCGACCACCGCCGGCGCGCCGCAGAGGAGGGTGACGCCGTGCTCGTCGACGCGCCGGAGGATCTCGGCCCCGTCGACCTTCCGCAGGACGACCTGGGTGACGCCCATCCCGGTGGTGGCGAACGGCATGCCCCACCCGTTGACGTGGAACATCGGCAGGGTGTGGAGGTAGACGTCGCGGTCGGAGACCCCGGCCTGCCAGCCGAACGTCGTCGCGTTCAGCCAGCTGTTGCGGTGGGTGAGCTGGACGCCCTTCGGCCGGGCCGTCGTGCCGCTCGTGTAGTTGATGAACGCCGTGGCGTCCTCGTCCGGCTCCCACGGGCGCGGGTCGCCGTCGGCACGGAAGAGCACCTCGTCGGAGGCGTCGCCGATCACGAGTCGGTGGGCCGCGGTGACATCCGCGAGGGGCTCGTCGAGCTCGGGGTCGACGAGCAGGACCGAGGCCCCGCAGTGGCCGACGATGTAGTCGACGTCGGCCGCGCTCAGCCGGAAGTTGATGGGGACGAGCGTGCGCCCGTAGCCCGCCGCCCCGTACATCGCGGTGACGAGTCGAGCGGCGTTCTGGGACACCACGGCCACGCGCTCGCCGGTGCCGACGCCCATCTCGTCGAGCCCGGCGGCGAACCCGCGCGCCCGGCGACCGAGGTCGGCGAAGGTGAGCGACCCGAGCGACGGCGCGGGCTGGTCCGGCTCGTCGACCAGGGCGGTGCGGTCGCGGTAGACGCCCTCCCCACGGTCGAGGAAGTCCTTGATGCTCAGCGCGACCTTCATCCCGTCCCCCTGGGTGGCTCGTGCGACGGCCCCGATGCCGGGGCCGCGGTCACGCTACCCGGCGGCGTCGGCGGGCGAGGGCGAGGTGGAGGCCGCGGCGATCAGGGTGGGGAGGAGCACGACGTCGGGTTCCCTGGCGTCGAGCCGCACGAGCTCGGTGGCGCCGTCGTAGGCCCGCTGGGAGATCACCACCGACGAGCCGTCGAAGCGGGCGCCGGCGAGGACGGACCAGGGCACGACCCGCCCCTTCACGACGACACCCCCGGTGGTGACGACCTGCTCGGCGACGGTGGTGCGGCCGCGCTCGGCCAGCTCGGCCAGGTGGGCGTCGACCAGTCGGCCCTCGACGAGGGCCTCCGTCCAGCGGACGAGCGCCTGCCAGGCGGGCACCGAGGACTCCTGGTTCCGCCCGTTGGCGGTCATGCGGATGCGGAGGTCGCCGCCCGGGGTCCAGAGGTGGACCTCGAGCACGTCGCCGGAGCTGTAGGCGATGTGGCGGACGTCGTCGGCCGCCACCGACTCGCCCTTCCACGAGACCGCGCTGCCGTCGATCACCAGGTGCTGGCGACGGCCCATGCCGACGGGGACCTCGAACTCCTGGCGGACGCGGTCGTCGCCGGCGGCCGTCGGGCGCGGCATCGTCGGTTCGGGCCGTCGGCCGCCGAGCGGCGCGAAGAGACCGGCGAACGGCACGTCCGCGGGCGACGTGGCCGTGGCAGGTGGGCCGTCGACGCTGGATGCGGTCGCGTCGTCGACGGCGGAGGGCTCGGACGGTGCGAGGGGTCCCACCGGTTCGACGGGCTCCCGGGGCAGCAGGCCGGCCTCGTCAAGGGTGGTGTACCAGAGCTGCGGCTCCGCCCGACCGTCGACGACGTCGTCGTAGGCCACGAAGAGACCGAACTGGTCGGGCGGGGTGCCGAACCACACCGGCTCGCCCGGAACCATCTCGACGCCGAGCCCCGCCGCCACGGCGACCTCGCCGATGATCGCCCGCGCCGCGTGGTGCCCGTAGGACTCCTGCTCCGGTCGGCTGAACGACCGCCCGAGGTGGCGGCCGACGTCCTCCCCCAGCTCGGCCAGCCCGTCGCGGTCGAGCGGCAGGGCGCCGAGGTGGAACGAGGGCGGCAGGTCCCCCACGAGCTCGGCGCGCTCGCGTGCCCATCCCGGCGCCAGCACCTTGCGCCCGACGTCGGCCCACGGGATCGGCACCAGCTGGATGCCCCGGTCGACGTGGCGGCCCACCAGCTGGGACTCGACGAGGGGCAGGTTGCGCAGCAGCGCCACCGCACCCGCGTCCGGCAGCGGGCGCCCCTTGTAGTCCGCGCTGTCGACGCCGAGCGCGGCCAGCCGCTCGGGCACGGGCGGGTGTCCGTCGAAGGGCGCCCCCGCGGTCGACCCGAACGTCGCACCGGACTCGAGGCGGAGGTGCTGCTGGGCGACGTTGCTCGAGAGGAAGCGGTCGAAGCCCTCGAGAAACGGCGGCTGGTGACCGGCCTCCACGACGGGCAGGTAGTCGCTGCGCATGTAGACGTCGAAGGCGACCGAGCCGAAGGGCAGGCGGGCGAGCGCGCCGGCGATCGCCGCGGGGCTCGTGGCCCGAGCCGCCAGGGCGTCGGCGGCGGCCTCCTGCGCGACCGCCACCGGGCGGGTGAACCGGAGGTACCACGACGCCCACCGCTCGAAGAGCAGGTGGCTGCCGCGCCGCCCGGCCAGCGTGCGGCCGATCGAGGTGCGGGTGCGGTACACGAGGGCGCCGAGCACCGCGCCGCCCCGGTGCAGGTGGCCGAGCTCGTGGGCGACCACGGCGCCGAACTCCTCGACGTCGAGGACCCGCATCAGCGGCACGCCGAGCCCCATGATGCGCCGCCCGCCGAACCCCACGACGCCGCCCACGTCGGCGACGTAGGCGTTCATCTCGTCGAGCAGGTAGATCTCCGAGGGCACCTTGTCGTGCATGACCGTGCAGATCGTCTCGACCAGCTCCCACAGCTCGGGCTGGTCCTCCCGGTCGATGCGGGGCCCGGGCGGCACGACGGGCTCGCGCTGGGGCAGGAGCGTCCACAGCAGGCCCAGTCCGACCACGGTCGCCACGAGGAGGATCGGGTCGATCGCTTCGTCGAGCCACCATCCGACGAGCGGGGTGACGACGAGGAGCAGCGCCACGACGACGAGCAGCACGTAGGCGCCGCCGACCAGGCCGACCGCGGCGAGGGAGCGCACCGTCGTACTGCGTCCACCTGCGCCGGATCGTCGTTCGCCCATCGTCCCCCGTGCATCGGCACGTCGGCGCCCGATCTTCAACGCCCGGGCGCGCGCCGCAGTCTACGGCGACGGGCGGGCGTGCCAGGATGCGACCGCACGCCGGCACAGGGGGACGACATGAAGATCCGCATCGGCTTCGGCCTGGGCACCCGCAGCCAGACCCACGACCGGGCACGTTTCATCGGCCTGGTCGAGCACCTGGAGGCGGCAGGCGTCGACTCGCTGTGGTTCTCCGACCGCATCGGCGGCGAGGCGCCCGACCCGGTCGTCGCGATGGCGGTCGCCGCCGCCCGCACCGAGAAGATGAAGTTCGGGATGAGCGTGATGGTGCTCCCTGGACGGAACCCCGCGGTCGTCGCCAAGCAGCTGGCGTCGCTCGATCGCCTCTCCGGTGGGCGCCTGCTCCCCGCGTTCGGGCTCGGCGCGCGGGACGCCACCGAGCACCAGGCCTTCGGCGTCCGACGGGAGGAGCGCGCGGCGATCTTCGACGAGGCGCTCCCGCTCATCCGCCGGCTCTGGTCCGGCGAGCGGATCGACCACGAGGGCCCGCACTTCTCGCTGTCCGGCGTGCAGGTCCTCCCCCGGCCCGTCCAGGACCCGATCGACGTGTGGCTCGGCGGCATCGCGCCCTCCGAGCTCCGTCGGGTCGGTCGACTCGGCGACGGGTGGTTGCCGTCGTTCTGCACGCCCGACGAGGTGGGCGACGGCATCGTGACGATCCGCCGCGTCGCCGCCGAGCACGAGCGCGAGATCGAGGACGAGCACTACGGGGCGCTCATCGCCTACGCCCACGACGAGGTGCCGGCGGCCATGGCCGCGTTCGTGCAGAAGAGGCGCCCCGAGCTCCACCCCACCGACGTCATCCCCGTCGGCCTCGACGCGCTCGCGGAGCGCATCGAGCGCTTCGTCGAGGTCGGGGCGTCGAAGTTCGTCGTGCTGCCGCTCGTCGAGCCCGACGACTGGCGTCCGGAGATCGACCGCCTGGCCGAGCGGGTCCTGCCCCTCCAGAACTAGAGGTCAGTCCTCACGCCAGGAGTTGACGCTCGCCCAGAGGCCCTCGGACGCGAACTCGAGGAACACGTCGTCCTGCTCGGGCGTGCCCTCGTCGAGCCACAGCAGCACCGAGGTGACGATCTGCGACAGCGTCTGGCGGGCGGCCCATCGGAACTTCGCGGGGTCGGCGATGCGGTCCTGGAACAGCCGCTCGGTGGAGCGGACGGAGCGCTCGCGGAAGTCCTCGGCGTAGTCGGCGAAGCGCGGCTCGCGGACGGCGTGCTCCCAGAGGAGGCGGTAGCCGTCGGGGTTCTCTCTGGCCACCGTGAGGTGCGTGGCGATGGTGAGGCCGCTCTGTCGGGACGCGAGGCGGATCTTGAACTCCTCGCCCAGCCGGGCGCTCACGTGCTCGAGCACCGCCCGGTAGAGCGCCTCCTTGGAGTCGAAGTGCCTGTAGACGATGGCGCGCGTGATCCCGGCCTCGGCGGCGACGTCGTCGATCGAGGTGGCGACGAAGCCCTCTCGCGCGAACGCGCTGGCCGCCGCCCGCTGGATCTGGCTCCGCCGCTCGTCGCGGCCGAGGAGCCGCCGAGTGCCGCCGTTGTCGCTGGTCACGGCGTCGTCGTCCGCCGCCGTCTCGATCCGACCCATCTGCCGCAGTCCCCCCGGTCGCGGTCGCCCGGGCCGCAGTGTTGCAGATCTGGCCCTTGTCAGGTGTAGACGCACGTGTGTACAGTTGGCGACATCAGGGGGGAGCGCTCCGGACCGGCCGGCTCAGGCACACGTCGGGTCGGCCGGTCGGAGCTGTCAGATCCGGGCACCGCCAGCCCCTCCCCGGCTCAGTAGCCGGCGTCGACGTCGACGAGGCCGAGCAGTGGCTCGCCTCGGGCGAAGCGGCGGACGTTCTCGGTCACCCTCGCCGCCAGCAGCGGGATGCCCATCTCCGGCGTGTTCGCGATGTGCGGCGTCACGATCGCGCGCGGGTGCGTCCACAGCGGATGCCCCTCGGGCAGCGGCTCGGGGTCCGTCACGTCGAGGGCCGCGCCGCCGATGCGGCCGGCGTCGAGCGCCGCGACCAGCGCGTCGGTGTCGATGTGGCGGCCGCGGCCGACGTTGACGATCCACGCGTGCGACGGGAGGACGTCGAGCTCCGCGGCGCCGATGACGCCCTCGGTCTCCGGCGTGAGCGCCAGCGCGACGACGACGAGGTCGGCGCCGTCGAGCGCATCGTGCAGATCGGCGGTGGTGACCGTGCGGTCCGCGCCGGGCATCGGCGTCGATCGGCGGCGCACGACCGTGGTCGTCGCGCCGAACGGCGCGAGCAGCTCGAGGAGCGACGCGGTGATCTCTCCGCCGCCGAGGATCGTGACACGAGCACCGAGCAGGTTCCGACCGACCGGCGCGCTCCAGCGCTGCTCACGGGCGTAGCCGGCGACGTGGCGCAGGCCTGCCAGTGCCAGGGCGAGCGCGTGCTCGGCCACCGGTGGTGCGTACACGCCCTTCCCGCACGTCCACGTGCGCTCGTCGTCGAGGAGGTGGACGTAGTTCTCGATGCCCGCGAAGGGCAGCTGCACCCACCGCAGCTGCTGACCCCGGGCGAGCAGCCCGGGCATCAGGTCGGCACGCGCCGCATCGGCCCAGACCAGGGCGTCGGCGTCCTCGACGTCGGCGAGCACGCCGCCGCCCTCGACCACGGCGGCGCGGAGGGACTCGGCCCGGCCCGAGTTCGGCTCGACGGCGATGCGTGGCGGTGCGGACGGGTCACGAGGGGTCGGGGCGTCGGACATCGCGCCACTCTCCCACCTGGACGCCGGCGCGTCCCCCGGTCCACGGTGGCTGTGGGACGCTACGGGGGCGCGCGGCGATCGACAGAGGACGGCGATGGCTGGAGGAGCGACTCGATGACCACCCAGACGAGCGGCGAGGCCGTGCGCATCGGCATCATCGGGTGCGGCGACATCGCCCGGCGGGTCCACGTGCCGGCGCTGAGCGCCGCGGGGGCCCGGGTCATCCGCTTCGCGAGCACGGACATCGCCGACGCCGAGGAGGCCGCCCGCCGCTCGGGGCAGCCCGACTCGATGACGAGCGACGAGTGGCGCCACGTGACCGCGTCGGTCCACATCGACGCCGTCGACATCTGCACGCCGAACCACCTCCACGCCGACATGGCGATGGCGGCGATGGAGACCGGCAAGCACGTCCTCGTCGAGTCGCCGATGGCGCTGACGGCGGCGCAGGCCGACGCCATGTTGAAGGTCGCGGCGCGCAAGGGGGTCACCCTCGTCCCCGCCATGAGCGTGCGGTTCATCGGGCCCTACGCCGCGATGATCGACGCCGCCCGCTCGGGCGCCGTCGGCGAGGTCCGATCGGTCGAGATCGCGTTCGGCCACCACGGCCCGGAGCGGCTCAACCCCGGGGCCACCTGGTACCTCGACAAGGAGAAGGCCGGGGGCGGGCCGCTCATGGAGCTCGGCACCTCCCAGATCGACCTGCTGCGCACCGCGCTCGAGCGCGAGGTCGTCCAGGTGAGCGCCGTGACCCTCGGACGGCGGGGCGGCGTCGAGGAGCGGGCCGAGGCTCGGCTCACGTTCGAGGGCGGCGCCAGCGCCCAGCTGCGCTGCGGTTGGACGGGGCCCGAGAACCTCTGGCGGATGGTCGGCACCGACGGCACCCTCGAGCTGGACGCGTCGACGCCGCCGCAGCTCGTGCGACCCGACGGTACGTCGGAGCGGCTCGCCATCCCCGAGGTGCCGAGCATCGAGGGCGTGTTCGTGGCCGCGGTCGCACGGGGCGAGCAGCCGCCGGTCACGGCGATGGACGGACGGGCCGCGGTGGCGGTGATCGAGGCGGCCTACGCCTCGTCGGCCGCCGGCGAGCCGGTGGAGGTCACCCGCCCCGCCTGGTGACGGGCGTCAGCTGTCGGCGTCGCGCTCCCAGCGGACGGGCATCGCGACCTCGCCGGTCTCGACGTCGAAGACGAAGCCCGCGATCTTGTCGACCTTCTGGAGGTAGGGCGTGGAGCGGACGATCTCGACGTCCTCACGCAGCGCCGCCTCGTGGTCGGCGATCGGCAGGAAGCGCATGTCGCTGCCGGTGATCGTCTGCAGCTCCTCGTCGGTCACGCCCGCCAGACCGCACTTGGTGTGCTGCATCACGACGACGGTGGTGACGCCGAGGACGTGGGTGGACAGCGCCAGGCTGCGCAACACGTCCTCGGTGACCCGTCCCCCGGCGTTGCGGATGACGTGGGCCTCCCCCAGGTGCAGCCCGAGCACCGCGAAGGTGTCGATGCGTGCGTCCATGCAGGTGACCACGGCCAGCTGCAGGGACGGTCGGGGGTCGGCGACGTTGGCGCGGGCGGCGGCGTAGCCGGCGTTGCCCGCGAGGAGCTGTTGGATCTCTGCCATCGGCGGCGAGCCTACGGGCCGCCGGGAGCCCGCGTGCACGCGAGCGGCGAGCAGGGGTTCGTGGTGGGCGAGGGGGGACTCGAACCCCCACGGGCCGGAGCCCTGCCGGGTTTAAGCCAGCTGCGTCTGCCAGTTCCGCCACTCGCCCCGAGCCCGGCTCACGCTAGAGCACCCTCCTGCCTCCCGCCGCGGCGGTGGGTGTCGGCCGGGGCCTCGCGGGTAGCGCCCGAGGGTGGTCACCTCGGTGCTGCACCTCGTCGTCGCCGTCGTCCTCGCGGGCCTCACCGCCTACGGGCTGGTCGTGTGGCGGCGGCATCGACGGAGCTACACGCTCATCGTCGTGGCGGTCGGCCTGGGCCTCGTCTACGACAACGCCGTCCTCGGCATCGGCCGCTGGCTCGGCCACGGGTCGACCTTGGAGGCGCTGTCGTACCCCCGCTTCTGGATCCACGCGCTCATCACGCCGCTGCTGATCATCGTCGGCGTCGGCGCGGCGAGGACACTCGCCGGCGGCTGGGCCCGCAGCCGCATAGGGCACGCCGCCGTCTGCCTCGTCGCAACAGGGCTCGTCGTCTGGGGCGTCGTGATCGACATCGTCGGCCTGGAGCTCGATCAGCAGAGCGAGGCCGGGCTCCTCAGCTACGGCAACGCGGCGGCCAGCGCGCCGGTCCCTGCCATCGCCACCATCGTCATCCTGCTCGGCTTCGGCGCCTGGGTGTGGCGGGCCGCCGGCTGGCCGTGGCTGGCGGTCGCCGCCGGCGTCATGTTCATCGCCTCGGGCCTGGGCGCGATCTCCGGCCTCCTCACCAACGTCGGCGAGCTGTCCCTGATCGCTGGCCTCGTCGCCACCGAGGAGCGCGCCGGACGCCACATGGACCGCTCGTCCCGGGCGGCACGCGAGCCTGCGCTCGCAGGCCGGCGCTGACGCGTCGCGCGCACGTTCGATCCCGAGGCGACCCCGCCCTGTAGCGTCGTGGGCCGATCGCACAGGAGGAGGCAGGGTGGCCACACGGCGCACGACGTCGACGTCGAACTTCGGCGTCGGGGCCAGGGAGAGCCACGACGCCACCGCGTTCTACGAGCGCTTCCGCGCCCCTGAGCTCACCTCCGACGACACCGTCCTCCCACCGGTCCCGGTGGCCGAGCCGTTCGTCGTCGGCGACGCCCGGCGGATGGACACCCTGGCCGACGGATCGGTCGCCCTGGTCGTCACCTCGCCCCCGTACTTCGCGGGCAAGCAGTACGAGGAGGAGCTGGAGCGCGAGGGCGTGCCCGCCACCTACCTCGAGTACCTCCAGATGCTCACCGACGTGTTCGCCGAGTGCGTCCGCGTCCTCGAACCCGGCGGCCGCATCGCGGTGAACGTCGCCAACCTCGGCCGCAAGCCCTACCGCAGCCTCTCGGCCGACGTCATCCGCATCCTCGAGCACGACTTGGGCCTGCTCCTGCGGGGCGAGATCATCTGGCAGAAGGCCGAGGGGGCCGGCGGCTCCTGCGCCTGGGGCTCCTACCGGGCGGCCACCAACCCGGTGCTGCGCGACGTCACCGAGCGGATCGTGGTGGCCAGCAAGGGTCGCTTCGACCGGGCTCGCACGGCCAAGAAGAGGGCCGACGCCGGGCTCCCCCACGAGAGCACGATCCTCACCGAGGACTTCCTCGCCCTCACCCTCGACGTGTGGAACATCCCACCCGAGAGCGCGCGGCGGGTCGGGCACCCCGCGCCGTTCCCCGTCGAGCTGCCCGAGCAGCTCATCCGGCTCTACACCTATGCCGGCGACCTGGTGCTCGACCCGTTCATGGGCAGCGGCTCGACGCTCGTGGCCGCCGCCCGGCTCGACCGGCGCTACGTCGGCTACGACCTCGACCCCGAGTACGCCGAGATCGCCCGCCGACGCGTCGCCGAGGAGGCCGACGGAGCGGCACGCGGCGCCACCCACGCCGCCGCCGACGACGACGACGAGCCCGGCGAGGTCGCACCCGTCGGCGAGGCGGCCGCCGCCGGGATGGCCGCCAGCCGCCTCGCCGTGGAGGCGCTGCGCGCCGCCGGGTTCGAGGTGCAGGCCGAGGGACGCAAGCTGCCCCGCACCAGCACCACCGGCACGATCCTGGCCGACGACCGGCGCGGTCGGCGCTGGCACGTCCGCGTGGCCGGGCCGCACGTCGCGCACCGCGGTGGTCTGCTGCGCAACGAGGTCGTGTGGCGCACGCTCGGCGAGGCGGCGGCGATCCGGGGCCGCTACCCCGACGTGCCGGTGCTCGTGCTCACCACCGCGGTGCCCAAGCGCTCGAGCGAGGGCGCCGTGGCCCTGCGCGCCGCAGGGCCAGCCGCCGTGTTCGACGTGGTCGACGTGCGGAGCGCCGACGGCCTCGACCGCCTCGCGGCCTACGCGACCGGCGAGCAGGCCGCGCCGCTCCCGGGCTTCTGGACCGACGACGACCTGGGGTGACGGGCGGCGCTACGCGGCGTCGGCTCCCACCTCCCCGTCGACCGCCTCCCACAGGGCGGTGCGCACCCGCATGGCATCGGCCCCGGTGAGGCCGTTGGCGACGACGACCCCCTCCACCATGTCGCCGAGGACCGCCGGCCACGGCCGACCCCGCAGGCGCACCGACACCGTGGCGCCACCGTCGCGCCGGCGGCGGATGGTCCGGTCGACGTCGACGAGGCGGGGCGGGCTGCGGAACGCCGGCACCACGAGGCCACGCCCCCGTGCCGCCTCCCCCAGGGAACGGGCGGCGTGGGCGAAGCGAACCGAGCTGGCGTCGGAGTGGGCGCCGTCGGCACGGCGGGGGCGGGAGCGGGTCGTGGGGGCCATCGACGACATCTTCCCCGGGGGGTGTGACACTCCGGCCGGCCCGGCCCCGTTAGCGTCGGACCCGTGACGACCGAGGGCGTGGCCACCGAGGGATCCGCGGGAGCCGACCTCAACCCGGCCCAGCAGGAGGTGCTCGACCTCCTCGGCGCGCCGCGCGAGTCGCGGCCCACCTTCGACGCCGAGCTGCGCCACCAGCTGAAGGCGGAGCTCGAGTCCGCCCTCGCCCACCTCGCCGGCGACATCGACCCCGACGACCCGATCTTCATCTCCAAGCACAAGCTCGGGGCCGTCCACGGCTGCGAGGTCCGCCACCTGGCGGACGAGGCCGCAGGGTTCGAGTGGTCCGTGCCCACCGCTCGCGGCACCGTCGCCCACAAGGCCGTCGAGCTGTCCGTCCACTGGCGGGGCGAACCCACGCCGGCGGAGCTGGTCGACGAGTCGATGGCACGCCTCGCGAACGGCGGCGACGGACTGGCCGAGTTCCTCCAGCGCTGCTCCGAGGTCGAGACGATCGAGCTACGGGCCGAGGCGCTCGACCGGGTCACCAAGTTCCTCGAGATGTTCCCGCCGCTGCAGTCACGCTGGCGGCCCGTCACCGAGAGCAGGGTCCGCCTCGAGCTGGCGGAGGGCCGCATCATCCTCTCCGGGAAGGTGGACCTCTCGCTCGGACGCGCTCGGGGCACGACGGCGGGCAAGGTCCTCATCGACCTCAAGACCGGCGGCTTCTCCCCCGTCCACCTCGACGACCTGCGCTTCTACGCCCTGCTGGAGACGATCCGCCTCGGCGTGCCGCCCCGTCTCGTCACCAGCTACTACCTCGACGCCGGCGTCGCTCGGCCGGAACCGATCACCGTCCCCCTGCTGGAGGCCACCGTCGCCCGCGTGGCCGACGGCGTCGAGCGCCTCGTGGGGCTGGCCCACGGCACGGTCGAGCCGATCCTGCGCACGGGCCCGGCGTGCCGCTGGTGCGTCCGCCTCCACGAGTGCGAGGCCGGGCTCCGGGCTCTCGACCAGGACGACGACTGGAGCTGAGCGGCCGCCCGGCCGACGAACGACACCGCCGGTAGCATCCGCGGCATGGCCGAGCGTCCGGAGGCACCGCCCGTGGAGACCACTACGGCGCCCCGGAGCACCGAGCTCGTGCACCTCCCCCCGGTCGCCGACGCGGGCCCGACGCCCCCGGAGCCCGACCCGGACCGCCTCGGCGACGTCGACGAGTGGGGTCGATCCGAGCGCATGCGCGCAGTGGCCCGGGCCCTGTACGACCCGATGTACCGGCACTGGTTCCGCGCCGAGTGGGAGCACCTCGACCGGATCCCCACCGAGGGCGGCGCCCTCCTCGTCGCCAACCACGCAGGGGCCGTCCCGCCCGACGCCCCGGTGATCATGCACGGCATCGAGACCGAGCTCGACCGCCCCGTCTACGGGTTGGCCGACCACATGTTCCGCGACATCCCCGTCGTCGGCACGCTGTGGTCGCGCATGGGCGGCGTCGTCGCCCACCCCGACAACGCGTACCGGCTCCTCCACGACCAGGGGCAGCTCGTCCTCGTCTTCCCCGAAGGCATCAAGGGCCCGGGCAAGCACGTGAGCGAGCGCTACCGACTGCGGCGGTTCGGTCGGGGCGGCTTCGTCGAGATCGCCATGCGCGCCGGGGTCCCGATCGTGCCGATCGCCGTCGTCGGCGCCGAGGAGTCGATGCCCGTGCTGGCCAAGTCGACCACCGTCGCCCGGGCGATGGGCCTGCCCTACATCCCGTTCACCGTGGGGTACCTGCCGGCGAAGTTCCGCCTCCGGGTGCTCGAGCCGGTGCGCCTCGACGTCGAGCCCGGCCTGGACCGCTACTCCCGCAGCCGGATCATGGACGAGTCAGAGGCGATCCGCGGCCGCATCCAGGAGGAGCTGCACGACATGCTCCGCAGGCGCCGCTCGATCTGGTTCGGCTGATGGGACGCCGCGTCCTCGTCACCGGGCTCGGCACGTTCTGGGGCGGCCGCGTCGCCCAGGCCCTGGAGTCGGAGCCCGACGTCGACGTCGTCGTCGGCATGGGCGTCGAGGAGCCGAAGGTCCCCCTCGAGCGCACCGAGTTCGTCCGGGCCGACGCCTCGTACTCGATCCTCTCCCGCCTGGTGAAGGCCACCCAGGTCGACACGATCGTCCACACCCACCTCGTCGTCGACCAGACGCAGATGCCGTCCCGGCAGGTCCACGAGACGAACGTGATCGGCACGATGAACCTGCTGGCGGCGGCGTCCGACCCCGCGAGCTCGGTGCGCGACGTCATCGTGAAGTCGTCGACGCTCGTCTACGGCTCCTCGGCCCAGGACCCGACGTGGTTCACCGAGGAAACGCCACGGCGCAGCCGCAAGCCGACGGGGATCGAGCGGTCGCTCGAGGAGGTCGAGGGCTACGTGCGGGACTTCGCCCTCGACAACCCGCACGTGAACATCGCGCTGCTGCGCTTCTGCAAGGTCCTCGGCGAGGAGCTGGTCACGCCCATCAGCCGGGCGCTGCAGCTGCCGCTCGTCCCCTCGATCGCCGGGTTCGACCCCCGCATGCAGTTCGTCCACGAGACCGACGTCGTGGCCGCGATGGCCTTCGTCCTCCGCCGTCGGCTGAGCGGCGTCTACAACGTGGCGGGCGATGGCGTCCTGCCCTGGAGCGAGGTCGCGGCGATCTGCGGCAAGCGCACCTTCCCGATCACCCCGTACGGCACCGGCCTCGCCGGGATCGCCCTGCGCCGCCTCGGGCTCGACCTCCCCGACGAGCTCCTCACGCTGCTGCGCTACGGCCGCGGCGTCGACAACAGCCGGCTGAAGGACCTCGGCTTCGCCTACCGGTGCACGACCGCGGGGACGGTGAGGGCCTTCGCCGAGGCCACCCGGCTGCGGGCCACCGTCGGCGACCCCCACCCGACCTACACGTTCGAGCAGGACGTCGAGCAGTTCTTCCGCCACTCCCCCGCCGTCGTGCGCGATCCTGACCGACCGTGAGACCGCTGCGGTACTCGATCAACGTCACGCTCGACGGCTGCTGCCACCACGAGGCGGTCCAACCCGACGAGGAGCTCCACCACTACTGGGCCGCGAGCCTGGAGCGGGCCGACGCCCTGCTCTTCGGCCGGGTCACCTACGGGATGATGGAGGAGGCGTGGCGGCGGCCGGCGTCGGGCGAGTGGCCGGACTGGATCGACGCGGAGCTGATCCCCTTCGCCCGCACGATCGACGCCGCGAGGAAGTACGTCGTGTCGAGCACGCTCGACAGCGTCGACTGGAACGCCGAGCTCGTCCGGGGCGACCTGCGCGAGGCCGTCGAGGCGCTGAAGTCGGAACCGGGGCGGGGCATCTTCGTCGGTGGCGTCACCTTGCCGCTGGCGCTCGCCGACCTCGGGCTGATCGACGAGTACGAGCTCGTCGTCCACCCCGTCGTGGCCGGACACGGGCCGACCCTGTTCGCCGGGCTGCGACAGCCGCTCGAGCTGGAGCTCGTCGACCGCCACGAGCTGGGCTCCGGTGCCGTCGCCTGCCGTTACCTGCCCAAGCGGTCGGGCACCTGAGCCGCCGGCGCGGTCAGTCGAGCCAGTCGCGAGAGAGCTGGTCCCCCCGGGTGGCCCACTCCTCGGCGGTGATGGCGAAGCGCATGTGGTCCTCCCACGCGCCGTTGATCTCGAGGTAGCGCTCGGCGATGCCCTCGAAGCGCAGGTCGAGCTTCTCGACCACGCGCCGGCTCTTGTCGTTGCGGGGGATGATCGAGATCTGGATGCGGTGCAGCCGCAGCTCCTCGAAGGCGAAGCGGCAGATGAGCACGACGGCCTCGGGGACGTAGCCCTGGCCGGCGTGGCGCTCGTCGATCCAGTAGCCGACGTAGGCGCTCTGGAACGGGCCCCGCTGGACCGACGAGATGTTGATCTCGCCCGCGAAGTCGCCGTCGACGAAGATGCCGAACCCGTAGGCCGTGCCGAGCTGGCGCTCGCGCTGGCGGGCGCTGCACCGGATGGCGAAGGCGTCGCGGTCCTCGACGGCGTCGGGGTGGCCGGGGAGGCGCTGGGGCTCCCACTTGGTGAGCCAGTCGTGGTTGCGTCGACGCACCTCGCGCCACTGCTCGAAGTCGCCGATGACGAGGGGCCGCAGGACGATGCGGCGGCCGATGAGCGCGCTCACCGACCCAGCACCTCCCCGAGGGCGCCGAGCAGGAGCGTGACGTTGCGCTGGCGTGCGGTGTGGCCCATCAGGCCGATCCGCCAGACGCGCCCCGCGAACTCGCCGAGCCCGCCGCCGATCTCGATGCCGTAGGTGTCGAGCAGCGTGCGACGGATCGTGGCGTCGTCGAGCCCGTCGGGCAGGTCCTCGGGGACCCACACCGTGGTCAGCTCGGGCAACCGGTGGGTGTCGGCGGCGAACAGCTCCATGCCCATGGCCTCGAGACCCTGGTGCAGGGCCATCCCGCAGGCGGCGTGGCGGGCCCACGACGCGTCGAGTCCCTCGTCGAGCAGCACGCCGAGGCCGGCGTGGAGGGCGTAGATCATGCTGATCGGCGCGGTGTGGTGGTACGCCCGGGCGCCCTCGCCGGTGACGTAGCGGGCGATCATGTTGAGGTCGAGGTACCACGACGAGGGGCGCTCGACGATCCGGTCGACGGCGGCATCGGAGAACGTGAGCGGGCTCAGGCCCGGGGGGACGCCGAGGCACTTCTGGGTGCCGCTGTAGGCGATGTCGACCCGCCACTCGTCGACCGTGACCGGGATGCCGCCGAGAGAGGTGACGCAGTCGACGAGCAGCAACGTGCCGTCGGGTCGGTCGGCCAGCGGGGCGACGTCGTTGCGCACGCCCGTCGACGTCTCGGCGTGGACGACCGCGATGATCGCCGGCGACGGGTGGGCGTCGAGCAGCCGCTGCGGGTCGATCGGCTGGCCCCAGGGCGCCTCGACCCGGATCACGTCGGCGCCGCAGCGGGCGGCGACGTCGCACATGCGCTCGCCGAACACGCCGTTGACGCCGATCACCACGGGGTCGCCGGGGCGGACGACGTTGACGAACGCAGCCTCCATGCCCGCCGAGCCCGTGCCGCTGACCGGGAACGTCAGCCGGTTCTCCGTCCGCCACACCTGGCGGAGACGCTCGTTGGTCTCGTCGAGCAGGGCGATGAAGTCGGGATCGAGGTGCCCCAGCACGGGCCGGGAGAAGGCCTCGATGACCTCGGGGTACGGGTTCCCGGGCCCGGGGCCCATGAGGGTTCGCTCGCGGTGCGGCATCGGGCCTGACACTAGGCGCGGCGTGCTCCCCTCCGTTCTGGGTACCGATCTCCACCGCACATGTCGCGATCCGTACCAAGAGCGGTGTCAGGCCCTGGCCTACCCGCTCGCGTTCCATTCTCGGTACGGAACTCGACCGTGGGTGTCGCGGGCCGTACCGAGAACGGCGCCTGGGGGCGGAGCCGGCGCGATCGGCGAGGGGTCGGCGCCCGGTGTCAGCGGAGGGAGGCGGCGAGGCCGTCGAGGAGGTCGCGCTCGGAGACGAGGAGCGGGTCGACGTGCAGCGAGCGCATGATGGCGACGAGGATCGCCGAGCCGCCGACGATCACCTCGGCCCGGTCGGGGTGCAGGCCGGGGTTGAAGCGGCGGTCCTCGAGCGGCTCGGTCACGAGCGTGCGGAACACGTCCTCGGCCGCGTCGTGGGTGAGCTCGAAGTGGTGGGTCGCACCGGGCTCGTCGACGCCGCACCCCAGCTCGACGGCGGCGACGGTCGTGACCGTGCCGGCGACGCCGATCCACGTGCGGACGTCGGCCAGCTCGGGGAGCTCCCTCTGCACGTCGGCCAGGTGCGCCTCGGCCACCGAGAGGCAGGCGACCAGCTCCTCGGGCTCGGGCGGGTCGGACTCGACGAAGCGCTCGGTGAAGCGCACCGAGCCCATCTCGACCGAGAGCACCCGCTCCAGCTCCGTGGTCCCGTACGCGAACTCGGTCGAGCCGCCGCCGATGTCGACGACGCAGAACGGCCCACGTGAGGGGTCGAGCCCGGCGGTGGCCCCGGCGAACGACAGCCGCCCCTCCTCGTCACCCGGCAGGATCTCGGGCCGCACGCCGAGCGTGGCCTCGGCCCGGTCGAGCAGCTCGTCCCGGTTCGTGGCGCTCCGGGCGGCGGAGGTGGCGGCGACCCGGACGGCCTCGACGCCGTGCTCGTCGAGGAGGCGGCGGTGCTCGGCCAGCTCGGCGATCGTGCGGTCGAGGGCGGCCGGGTCGAGCCGCCCCGTGCGGTCGACGCCGGCGCCGAGCCGGGTGATCGTCTGGCGGCGGACGACGTCGCCGTCGGGCCCGCTGATGAGCAGCCGGATCGTGTTGGTGCCGCAGTCGACGGCCGCGACGAGGTCAGCCACCGGCGGGTACCCCCTCGTCCGGAACGCCGGGCTCGTCGGGCTCATCGAGGTGGTCGGCGACCCATCGGCCGACGGGGTCGTCGCCACCGGCCAGGTACCAGGCGTAGTGGGCGTGCAGGCACTTGACGCCGCGCCGGGTGCCGCCGACGCCGCCGTACGGGCGGGGGCCAGCGTGGTCCGCCGGCACCTCGGCGTCGCGCTCAGCGGCGTACGCGGCGTGGGCGGCGGCGAGGGCGCCAGGATCGACGGCCTCCTCGGCCCGCTTCACGCCGCCGCGCGACTCCAACCGGCCGACGGCGACGCGCTCGGCCGCGCCGACCAGCCAGTAGCGGGTCGGCATGGGCGTGCCGTCGTCGAGCAGCGGGGCGTTGCGGATCACGACGGGCACGCCGGCATCGTCACGGACGACGACCTCGAACTCCCCGAGGGGCGCCCGGCCGAGCAGCTCGGTGACCGCTCCGCGGTCCGCGTCGTGCACGCCGGGAGCGGTCAGCTGCCCCGCCCGCGGAGCCAGCGCAGGATGAGCAGCACGATGACGATCACACCGATGGTCGGTGCCAGGCGCTTGGCGACCGGGACGCCGGCGGCGTCGAACAGGTCGACCGGCTTGGCCTCGGGCTGGTCGATGCGCCGGACGTTCGACGGCGTGGTGTCGACCGCCGGGCCGGCGTTGCTCGCGGGCGCCTCGCCGGTGGCGGTCGCCGCAGCGGCCTCGGTGGTGCCGGCGTTGCTCGCCGCAGGCTCGGCCGACGTGGACCCGGCGGCGGTTGCGGGCGGGGCCTCCTCGGCCCCCTCCTCGCCGGCGAGCACCGTGGTGTGCAGGTTCTCGACGAACTGGTCGAGCAGCTTGGCGCTCACGTCGGCCATGACGCCCCGTCCGAACTGGGCCACCTTGCCGGTGACCTGGAGGTCGGTGTGGACGCTCACCTTTGTGCCTTCGCCTGCGGCCTCGAGCCGCGCGGTGATGCGGGCGTTGGCGTTGCCCTGGCCGCGGGTGTCACGGCCGTCGGCCTTCAGCACCGCGACGTGGTTCTCGTCGTCCTTCTCCTCGAAGGTGGCCTTGCCCTTGTACTGGGCGGTGATCGGGCCGACCTTCACCTTGACGACGCCGCGGTACTCGTCGCCCTCGACCTCCTGCAGCTGGGCGCCGGGCAGGCACGGGGCGATGCGCTCGACGTCGGTGAGCACGGCCCAGGCCCGCTCGACCGGCACGGCGACCTCGAAGTCGTTCGTCAGCTCCATCGTCGGAGATCCTCCTGCGTGTCGATGTCCACGGGCGTGCCTGGGCACGGTACCGCCTCGACGAGGTCGCTCCGTCCCCGGATGAGCGACCGGGCGCCCTCGTCGCCCTCGCTCGGGAGCAGAGGCCAGACCTCCTCGGCCAGGCGGACGGGGTTGCGCCGCTGCCCGTCGTAGGTGGCGACGGCGATGGGCGACGTGCTCGCGGCGACGGCCGCCCACGCCGCCGGCTCGATCAGGGGCTGGTCGCCGAGGCCGACGACCATCGCGTCGTGGCCCGCGGCGGCGACGGCCTGCCGGGCGACCTGGAGGGACGTGGCCTGGCCCTCGGCCCAGCGCGGGTTGTCGACCACCGTCACCCCGGCGGGGAGCACGGCGCGCACGTCGATCGCACCCACGACGACCACGACCTCGTCGAGCCCGGCGTCCACTGCGGCCTGCACGGCCTGGGTGACGACGGTGGAGCCACGGAAGGGCGCGAGGAGCTTGTGCCCCTCCCCCTCGAACCGTCGCCCACCGCCGGCGGCGAGGACGACCGCGGCCGTCGTGCCCATCGGCCTAGCGGTGGATGCTGCCGGCGGTGTCGCGCAGCGACGGCGCAGGTCGGCCGGTGCGCAGGGCGATGACCTCGGCGAGGATCGAGATCGCCGTCTCCTCCGGGGTGCGGGCGCCGATGTCGAGGCCGATCGGCCCCATGATCCGGGCGAGCTGCTCCTCGGTGACGCCCTCGGCCCGCAGGCGCTCTCGGCGGTCCTCGTCGGTGCGGCGCGAGCCCATCGCCCCGAGGTAGCCGACGTCGGTGGCGAGCGCGGCGACGATGGCCGGCACGTCGAACTTCGGGTCGTGGGTGAGCACGCACACAGCGTCGCTCGGACCGAGCTCGGCGCCCCGGGCCTCCACGAGGCGGTGGGGCCAGTCGACGACCACCTCGTCGGCCATCGGGAAGCGGCGCTCGGTGGCGAACACCGGTCGGGCGTCGCACACCGTGACCCTGTACCCCAGCACCTTGGCGACCCGTGCCAGCGCCGCGGTGAAGTCGACGGCACCGAAGATCCACATCTGCGGCGGCGGCGCGAAGGACTCGATGAACACCGACACCGTGGTCTCGCCCGCCTGGCCGCGGGGGCCGTAGTGGCGCATCCCGGACCGACCTGCGTCGAGCTCGCCCCGCACGTCGCGACCGACGACGCGGTCGAGGTCCTCGTTGCCGAGCGAGCCGACCGGGTCCTGGCCCGGCACGACGAGCAGCTTGCTCCCGGCACCCGGCCCCTCGACGACCGTCGCCAGGGCGACGGGCTCCTCGGCGCGCAGCCGCTCGCGCAGGATCTCGTAGATCGGGGCGGGATCGGCCACCGCTACCAGTCCAGCGGCTCGATGAAGAGGTGGACGGTGCCGCCGCAGGTGAGGCCGACGGCGAACGCCTCGTCGTCGCTGTACCCGAACGTCACGATCCGCCGCTCGGCGCCCTGGAGGATCTGGAGGGCCTCGGTGACGACGGCCCCCTCGACGCAGCCGCCCGACACCGAGCCGGCGACCTCGCCGTCCTCGTTGACGGCCATGGCCGCCCCCGGTTCTCGCGGCCCGGACCCGTCGATGTCGACGACGCGTGCCACCGCGACGCGCTTGCCGGCCGCACGCCAGCGTTCGATGTCGTCGAGGATCTCCCTCATGCTGCGATCTCCTCCGCGAGGTGCTCCAGCGCGGCCAGCGAGTGGCCTGCGATGAACGTATCCACGAACGGCAGCGCCGCGGCCATCCCGCGCGCCAACGGCTCGTAGCCGGGCGTGGCCTTCAGGGGGTTGACCCACACGACGCGGTGGGCCACCCGGTGCAACCGACCCATCTGCTCGGCGAGCAGGTCCGGGTCGCCCCGGTCCCAGCCGTCGGAGAGGATCACGACCACGGCGCCGCGAGCCATGCCGCGGACCCCCCACTGGTCGTTGAACGTCCGCAGCATCTCGCCGAGGCGGGTGCCGCCCGACCAGTCCTCGACGGCGTCGGCCGCCCGAGCGACGGCGGCGTCGGGGTCCCGCGAGGCGAGCTCGCGCGTGATCCGGGTGAGCTGGGTGCCGAGCGTGAACGCCTCGACGCGGGCCCGACCGACGACGGCGGCGTGGACGAAGCGGACGAGCGAGCGGGCGTAGGGCTCCATCGAGCCGCTGATGTCGACGAGCAGGACGAGGCGCCGGGGCCGCTCCCCCGGTGCCGTCGTCGAGAGCCGGGTGGTCTCGCCGCCCCGGCGCAGGGCGTCGCGCAGGGTGCGTCCGAGGTCGATGCGGGCGCCGGCCTCGCCGACGTGGCGACGCCGACGGGACGGGCGGCGGGCCGACACGACGCGCATGCGGTCCATCAGCCGGTGGGCCTCGGCCAGCTCCTCGTCGGTGCAGCTGGCGAAGTCGCGCTCGCGCAGCACCTCCTGGGCGCTGTAGCGCACCGACAGGACCGGCCCCTCCTCGTCGCCCGACTCGTCGGGCGCCTCGGACGGGTCGTCCTCGCCGTCGTCCAGTGCGACGGTGATGCGCTCCGGTGCCGATGCGCCGCGCAGGACCGCCGCCGCGCCGTGGTCCCAGTAGGCGCGGAACACCTCGTCGTAGACGGGGACGTCCTCGGGCCGGGTGACGAGCGTGGCCCGGCCCGCCCAGTACGCCCCGGCCCGGTCGTCGAGCCCGACCTCGCCGAGGGCCTGGACGAACAGCACGGTGCTGCCCACCGGCACGACGAGTCCGGCACGCCGCAGCGCGGCGACGAAGCCGACCACCGCCCGGTCGACGCCGGTGGTCACCTCGACCCCGTCAGGTGGCACGGCGCGCCGCGTCCTCGACGAGCGCCTGCAACCCGCGGCCGCGGACGCGCTCCTGGTCCTCCCGGTACTTGAGGACGGTGCCGAGCGTGGCGTCGATCGTGTCGACGGTGAGGTCGCGCTGGCCGAGCAGGTGGACGGCGGTGGCCCAGTCGATCGTCTCGGCCACCCCCGGCGGCTTGTAGAGGCCGAGGTCCCGGAGACCCGCGGTGGCCGCCGCGACCTGGCGGGCGAGGGACTCGGCGACGTCGGGGGCCCGCATCCGCACCACGGCGACCTCCCGCTCGAAGTCCGGGTGCTCGACCCAGTGGTAGAGGCACCGGCGCTTCAGCGCGTCGTGCAGGTCGCGGGTGCGGTTGGAGGTGACGACGACGAGCGGTGGGGTGGGCGCCCGGAAGGTGCCCAGCTCGGGGACCGTGATCGTGAAGTCGGAGAGGATCTCGAGGAGGAAGGCCTCGAACTCGTCGTCGGCCCGGTCGAGCTCGTCGATGAGCAGCACCGGCGGGACGCCCTCGCCGTGGTCGAGCGCCCGCAGCAGCGGGCGGCGGACGAGGAACCGCTCGCTGTACAGCTCGTCCTCGAGTCGATCGGTCTCGTCCCGCGTGGCCGCCCCGGTGGCCTCCGCCGTGCGCAGGTGCAGCAGCTGGCGGGCGTGGTCCCACTCGTACGCCGCCTGGCCGAGGTCGATGCCCTCGTAGCACTGGAGCCGGATGAGCTCGCCGCCGGTCCAGCGGGCGAGCGTCTTGGCCACCTCGGTCTTGCCGACACCGGCCTCGCCCTCGAGCAGCAACGGCCGGTGCAGCCGCATCGCGAGGAAGATCGCCGTGGCGAGACCCTCGTCGGCGAGGTACTCGTGCGCGGCCAGCGCGTCACGGACGTCGTCGACCGACCCGGGCGTCACGTCCGTGCGCCCGCCTCCTCGAGCGCCCGCCGCACGAGCACCCGCGCCAGGTGCCGCCGGTACTCCTCCGACGCGTTGAGGTCGGCCGTGGGCTCGGTGCCCTCGTCGGCGACCCCCGCGGCGTCGGTGAGCGACGCGCCCTGGGACAGCGCCGACTCGGCGGCCGTCGCCCGCAGCGGCGTGGAGCCCATGTTGACCAGGCCGATGCCGGTGCGTCCCGCGCCGTGCACGAGGGCCACGCCGACGATGGCCCAGTCCTGCGCCCGCCGGTTGAACTTCTGGAACGACCAGCCGACGCCCGCAGCCTTGGGGACGCGCACCTCGGTGAGCATCTCGTCCTCGGCGAGGGCGGACTCGAAGTAGCCGGTGAAGAACTCGCCGATCGGGATCTCGCGGGTGGCGCCGCCGGCGCCGGTGGCGACCAGGGTGGCGTCGAGCGCGAGGAGCGCCGCGGGCAGATCCGATGCCGGGTCGGAGTGGGCGAGCGTGCCGCCGATGGTGCCGCGGTGGCGGACCTGCGGGTCGCCGACGTGGGACGCGGCGTGGGCGAGCAGGGGGACCTCGGCGGCGAGGAGCGGGTCGACCTCGAGGTCGCGGTGGCGGGTGAGCGCACCGATCGCGACGTGGTCGCCGGCGTCGCGCACGTAGCGCAGGTCCGACAGGCGTCCCACGTCGACGAGCACGCCGGGGACGGCGAGGCGCAGCTTCATCATCGGGAGGAGCGAGTGGCCGCCGGCGAGCAGCTTGGCCTCGTCCCCGTGCCCGCCGAGGAGGGCGATGGCGTGGTCGGCGCTGTCGGCGCGGACGTACTCGAAGGCGGCGGGGATCACGACCGCCCTCCGGAGGTGACGTCGACCGGGGTCATCGACGGCTCCGACGACGGGTCGCCCGACGCCGCGGCCAGGACCGCCTTGACGATGTTGTGGTAGCCGGTGCAGCGGCACAGGTTGCCCTCGAGGCCCTCTCGGACCTCGCGCTCGGTCGGGTCCGGGTTCTCCTCGAGCAGCGAGGTGGCGGCCATGACCATGCCCGGCGTGCAGTAGCCGCACTGGAGGCCGTGGTGCTGGCGGAACGCCTCCTGCATCGGGTGCAGCGTGCCGTCCGCCGCGGCCAGGCCCTCGATGGTGGTGATCTCGCTGCCGTCGGCCTGCACGGCGAGCACCGTGCACGACTTCACCGATTCGCCGTCGAGGTGGACGGTGCACGCGCCGCACGACGACGTGTCGCAGCCGATGTTCGTCCCGGTGAGACCGGCGGTCTCCCGGATGAAGTGCACGAGCAGCGTGCGCGGCTCCACGTCCGCGCGGTGCTCGGCGCCGTTGATCCTCAGCGTGATCTCCATGCATCCCCCGGCTCGTCGCTGTCGACAGTCGGGAGACTACCCCTCAGCTCAGGGCGCGTCGGCCGGCGGGGCAGCCGTGAAGGGCCACCCTGGGGGGATGTCGATCGGTGGCGCAGGCAGCGGGAGCAGGCTGTAGGCCTCCTCTCCCGGGCGGACCATGCCGTACTGCTCGCGGGCGAGCAGCTCGATCTCCTCCGGCGAGTCGAGCGCCGCCACGCGGGCGTCGAGCTCGGCCAGCTCGGCGTCGAGCTCCTCGAGCTCGGCCGTCGACGCCGAGATGGCGTTGCGCTGGTCGAGCCAGGTGCGGGTCGGGAACATCGTGAGGAAGAGCGCGCCGATGACGAGGAGCGCGGCCACGACGGGCCACACGAGTCGGCGGGCGTTCGCCTCCACGGTCAGCTCCGGCCTCGCGGCGCGAGCGCGGCGGCGCCCCAGAACTCGGCGGCCTCGCCGAGGTCCTCCTCGATGCGCAGCAGCTGGTTGTACTTGGCGACCCGGTCGGAGCGGGCCGGGGCGCCGGTCTTGATCTGGCCGCAGTTGGTGGCGACCGCGAGGTCGGCGATGGTGGCGTCCTCGGTCTCGCCCGACCGGTGCGACATGACCGCCGTGTAGCCGGTGCGCGTGGCGAGGCCGACGGCGTCGAGCGTCTCGGTCAGCGAGCCGATCTGGTTGACCTTGACGAGGATCGAGTTGGCCACGCCAGCCTCGATGCCCCGTGCCAGGCGCTCGCTGTTCGTGACGAAGAGGTCGTCGCCGACGAGCTGGATGCGGCCGCCGAGCGCCTGGGTCATCGACGACCAGCCGTCCCAGTCCTCCTCGGCCATGCCGTCCTCGATCGAGACGATCGGGTACCGGTCGCACCAGTCGGACCAGAAGGCGACCATCTCGTCGGAGGTGAGGCTGCGGTCCTCGGAGGCGAGCACGTAGCGGCCGTCGGAGAAGAACTCGGTGGAGGCCGGGTCGAGCGCGATGGCGATGTCGTCGCCCGGCGTGAAGCCGGCCTGCTCGATCGCCTCGACGAGCAGCTGCACCGCGGACTCGTTGCTCAGGAGGTCCGGCGCGAAGCCGCCCTCGTCGCCGACGGCCGTGGACAGGCCGCGGTCGTGGAGGACCTTCTTCAGCACGTGGTAGGTCTGCACGCCCCAGCGGAGCGCCTCGGAGAACGAGGCCGCGCCCACCGGCATCAGCATGAACTCCTGCACGTCGACGTTGTTGTCGGCGTGCTCGCCGCCGTTGAGCACGTTCATCATCGGCACCGGCAGCACGTGGGCGTTGGCCCCGCCGACGTAGCGGTAGAGCGGCACGGCGAGCTCGTCGGCTGCGGCCTTGGCGACGGCGAGGGACGTGCCGAGGATGGCGTTGGCGCCGAAGCGGCCCTTGTTCTCGGTGCCGTCGAGGTCGAGGAGGATCGTGTCGATGCCCCGCTGGTCGAGGGCGTCGAGGCCCTCGAGCGCGTCGACGATCTCGGTGTTCACGGCACCGACCGCCTGGAGGACGCCCTTGCCGCCGTAGCGGTCGCCGCCGTCGCGGAGCTCGACGGCCTCGAACTGACCGGTCGATGCGCCGGAGGGGACGATGGCGCGGCCGCGCGCACCCGACTCGAGGACGACCTCCACCTCGACGGTGGGGTTGCCGCGCGAGTCGAGGACCTCGCGGCCCACCACGTGTTCGATCGCGCTCATGTCGGGGGTGTTCCTCCTGCTCAGACCGGTCATCGGCCGTGTCGGCCGGGACCTTGATGATGGCACGCCGCTCGCTGCGTTCCAGGTACCCGGCGTCGGCGGTCGAGGGCCTCAGAGGCCGCGCAGCGCCCGGCGGACCTCGGCGGCGAGCTGGGGGACGCGCCCGGGCGAGAACATCGAGAAGTGGTCGCCGGGCACCGATACGACGTCCAGGTCGCCGGTGATGTGGCCCGTCCAGTAGTAGTCGTGCGGCTGGATGGGCCACACCTGGTCGGCCTTCAGCAGCGTGACGTCCACGGGGTAGCTGCCGAGGCGGTGCTGCTCGGCGACGGCGGAGAAGTGGTCGAAGAGGTTGACGTGGCTGCCGTCGAGGTCGGGATCGAGGACCGGTGGCATGCGGAAGCCGTGGCGGATGAGGGTGGTCAGATAGGGGGCGACGCCCCGGACGCGGCCCGCGGCGAGGTGCCGCAGCACGTTGCGGACGCGCTCGCGCCGGCGGGGCGAGGCGCACCCCGGCGGCACGCTGTCGAAGAGCACCACCCTGGGGACCTCGGCACCGAGGTCGCGCAGGCGGTTGGCGACCTCCAGCGCGACGAGCCCCCCACCGGAGTAGCCGCCGAGCAGGTACGGGCCGGGGAGGGTGGCCTGCAGGGCGGCGGCGTACCGGTCGGCCATGGCGTCGATGCTGGGATCGGGCTCCTCCTGCCCGTCGACGCCGACGGCCTGGATGCCGAGAACCGGACGCTCGTCGGCGAGCGCCCGTGCGAGCGACCAGAGGAAGACGACGCTCCCGCCGGCCCCGTGCACGATGACGAGCGGCGTGCCCGCACCGCCCTCGGCGATCGGCACGATCGGGCTGCGTGCCGTCGACGGCACCTTGCTGTGCGCGTCCACGAAGGCCGCCATCTCGGACAACGTGGGGGCTGCGAGCACGTCGGTGAGCGCCATGTCGACGCCGAAGGCGCGACCGAGCCGGGCCACGAGCCGGATGGCGAGGAGCGAGTGCCCGCCGAGGTCGAAGAAGTCGTCGTGGGGGCCGGGCGCCACGCCGAGCAGCTCGGCCCACATCGCCGCCAGCCGCTCGATCGTGGGACCGCCGTCGGCGCCACCCGCCACGTCGGGGGACACGGCCGTCGCGACCGGGGCGTCCGCGGCGGCCACGAGCGCGGGGAGGTCGACGCTGGACGCGAGGAGCCGGGGGCGCCCGTCGGCGAGGACGAGCTCGACGAGGCGCACCCCCTCGTCGGGGGTGATCCCCGTCGAGGACGCCAGTCCCGCCAGCGCACCGCCCCGCGCGTCGACGTCGTCGGGCACGGCGGACGCAGCGAGCGTCCGCTCCCCCTCCAAGCGCCACAGCTCGAGGCCGTGGATGCGGACGAGCGGCTCGCGGCCGGCACCGAGCACATCGACGTCGCAGGCCGACGGCTCGCCCGCCGTGCGCCGGACCACGACCTCGACCTCGCGCGGCACCGGGCCGCGCCACTCGACCGAGCGGTAGCCGATGGGCACGAAGAGCGCGTCGTCGCCCGGCTGCCGCACCAGCTGCACGGCGAGCCCCGTGGCCGCGTCGAGCAGCGCGGGGTCGGCGACCCAGGGTGAGCGGTCCTCCGAAACGGCGGCGACGACGCGACCGCTGAGGACGTCGGCGCCGCGCGCCACCTCGGTCGGCGGCGACCAGTGAAGCCCCAGGCCGAGGTGGTCCCGCTGGCCCTCGAGGGGGTCGACGACGCTCCGTGGCACGCCGGCCAGCGGGTCCTCGACGCGTCGCGTGTCGACCTCTGCGCCGTCGACCACCAGCTCGGCGGTGCTGTGGAGCCGCCAGCTGGCGCCGTCGGGCGCGCTCTCGAGGCGCACCTCTCGGCGTCCCTCGCCGGGAGCGGCGACGCGCACACGCACGATCACCTGGTCCCCGTCGGGGACGGACAGCGGCTCGTGGAGGGCGACCGTCCGGAGCTGGACCGTCGTGCTGGAGGCACCGGAGATCCGGGCGGCGCCGACCATCAGCTCCAGGTGACCCGTGCCGGGGAGCACTGGATGCCCCTCGACGCGGTGCTCGCCGAGGATCCACTGCGAGGCGGGATCGAGGTGGCCGACGACGTCGATCGCGCCGTCGCGGCCGGCGACGAGCTCCTCGAACACCGGGTGCTCGACGGGCGAACCGTCCGCGAGGCCGAGCTGCGCACGCCGTGCGAACTCGTCGGCCATGCCGGTGCCCGCCCACATGCCGGAGGCGAACGTGACCACCGACAGCGGGCCGTGCGTCCCGGCGAGGGCGTCGAGGACGGCGTTCGCCGCCACGTACGCCGTCTGGCCGGCGGGGGCGAGGACGGTGGACGTCGACGACACGAGCAGCAGGAGGGGGACCTCCCGGCGGCGCAGCTCGTCGACGAGGTGCACCGCAGCGCCGGCCTTCGGCGCGACGACGGCGGTGGCGTCGTCAGGTGTCGACGTGGCGAGGAGCCGGTCGCGCAGCACGCCCGCGGCGTGCACCACGCCGTCGAGCGGACCCACCCGGGCCACGGCGTCGTCGAGGGCCGCCGCCACCTGCGCGGGGTCGGCGAGGTCGGCGTGGACGACCTCGACGCGCGCGCCCGTCGCCTCGAGGTCGGCGATGCGACGCAGCCGGCGACTCGTCGGTTCGGACGGGCCGTGGGTGCGCAGCCACTCCGCCCGGGCGTCGCCCGCCGGCAGGGCCCGGCTCGTGGTGAGCACCAGGATGGCGCCGTGGGCGGTGGCCAGGTGCCGGGCGAGGGTGTGGCCGATGCCGCCCAGGCCGCCGGTGACCAGGTACGTCCCCCCGTCCCGGAGGCGCCCGTCGACCTGGCCGGTGGCAGTGGTCGAGGCGAGGCGGGGCGTCAGCGGCCGCCCGTCGCGCACTGCGACGACACGCCGGCCGACGTGGGGGGTCCGGAGCTCGTCGAGGATGGCGCGCACCGCCGCGGAGGGGTCGTCGCCGACGACCACGTCGACCAGCGCCGTGTCGACCTGCGGGTACTCGCGCGGCGCCACGCGTGCCACGCCGAGCGCCAGCGCGTCCCACGGGGCGGGCGCCGGTCCGTCCACGGCGAGCCCGCCGCGCCCGACCAGGACCAGACGGTGGTCGGACGTGGCGGCGGTGCCGAGGTGGTCGGCGAGGCGCACGGCGGCGTCGAGCCAGAACGGCGCGGCGTCCGCCTCGTCGCGCCGGTCGGCCCCGACGAGGAGCACCCCGTCACCGTCGGCGAGCGGGGCGCGCAGCAGGTCGTCGACGTCGCGGTGCGTGCGCACCTCGGCGGCGACCGCGTTCAGGTCCGCGACGAGGAGGTCGGCCAGCTCGTCGGTCGGGGCCAGGACCCGCCACCGCCGTACGACGGCCTCGACCGCGGCCGGATCCGGCTCCCACGCCTCGAGCCAGAGCATGTCGGTCGGATCCTCGATCCGCGCCGGCCCCTCGGCGACCTCGGGTCCGGCGGCGGTGCGGGCGCCGATCGCGGGCACCAGCGGTGTGGCCGACGGGTCGGGCGGGTCGATCCAGTGGCGCTGCCGCTGGAACGGGTACGTGGGCAGGACGACGCGGGGCGTCGTGGCGACGAGGGCGTCGAGGTCGACCGGGAGCCCGAGCGCCCACCGCTGTCCCAGCGCCTCGAGGGCCGCCGCGGTGTCGTCACCGGCCTGACGCGGGTGCCGCATCGACGCCACGGCGAGCACGGGCGGATGGTCCGCCCGGCGGGCCGTGGCGGAGAGGGTGTGCCCCGGCCCGAGCTCGACCGTCGACGTGGGACCGTCCCCGAGCACCGTGGCCAGGCCGTCGGCGAAGCGCACGGTGCCGCGCAGGTGACGCACCCAGTGCTCCGGATCGGTGACCTCACCAGGAGCGACCCACGAGCCGGTGAGGTTCGAGACGTAGGGACGGGTCGGCTCCGAGAAGGTGACCGTCCGGGCCACCTCTCGGAACTCGTCGAGCACGGGGTCGAGCAGGACGCTGTGCGCGGCCGCGGCGAGGGGGATGCGCGACGTCTCGACGTCCCTGCCCCGCAGCAGCTCCGCCACCGCGTCGACGGCGTCGCGCTCCCCCGCGAGGACGCACTCGGCCGGACCGTTGACGACCGCCAGGGAGACCTGCGGCCCGAGGAGGTCGGCGACGTCGTCCTCGCCGAGGGGGACCACCAGCATCGCGGCGCGGTCGCCACCGACCTGCGACATGAGGCGGGAGCGGGCGACGACCAACCGCACCGCATCGGGGAGGGTGAGCACGCCGGCGAGGTGCGCCGCGACGTACTCCCCGAGGCTGTGGCCGAGCATGGCGTCCGGCTCGACGCCGAGGTCCATCCACTGCCGAGCCATCGCGAGCGACGTGGCGAACACCAGCGGGAGGGCGACGGCGGGGTCGTCGAGGTGGGCGGGGTCGGCATCGGGCGCCAGCCCGGCGCGCACGTCGACGTCGGTGTGGCGCGCGACCTCCGCGAGGACCTCCTCCCGCACCCGGTGGAACGTGGCGAACCGTTCGTCGAGCCCGGCCCCCATCCCCGGGTGCTGGGAGCCGCCGCCGGGGAACAGGAACACGGTGCGCGGCGGCGAGCCCTCCTGGGCGACGGTCCCCGAGGCGACGCGCCGGAGCCGGGTGACGGCGTCCGCGGCGTCGGCGACCCCGACGGCCCGCCGCACGGGGAAGGCGCAGCGACCCGCCCGCAGGGTGTGGGCGACCGCGCCGAGGTCCGCCTCCGGGTGTCCCTCGAGGTGATCGGCGAGCCGGGCGGCCGACGCGGCGAGCGCGGCGTCGTCGCGGGCGGAGAGGAGCAGCACCTCGGGCCGTGCCCGTCGCGCCGTAGCCCGTCGCTCCGGGGCCTCCTCCACCACGACGTGGGCGTTGGTGCCACCGACGCCGAGCGAGCTGACGCCCGCCCGGCGCACGCCGTCGACCTCCCACGGCGAGGCCTCCCCGCTCAACGTGAACGGCGACCCGTCCAGGTCGACGAGCGGGCTGGGCGCCGTGTGATTCGCCATCGGCGGCAGCGTGCGGTGGCGCAGCGCCTGGACCACCTTGATGAGCGACGCCGCCCCGGCGGCCGTGTCGAGGTGGCCGACGTTGGGCTTGGTCGACGTGAGCCGGCACCAACCGCGCCGACCCCCGCCGTCGAACGCCGCCGACAGCGCGGCGACCTCGATCGGGTCACCGAGCGCGGTGCCGGTGCCGTGGGCGTCGACGAGCTGGACGTCGGTGGGCGCCAAGCCGGCGACGGCCAGCGCCTCGGTGACGACGTCGGCGTGGCCGTCGACGCTCGGCGCCAGGTAGGACACCTTCCGCGCGCCGTCGTTGTTGACCGCCGACCCCTTGATGACGGCGAGGATCGGGTCGCCGTCCTCCCACGCGTCGGTGAGGCGGCGCAGCGCGACGACGGCGGCGCCGCTCGTGAGCACCGTGCCGTCGGACGCGGCGTCGAAGGCCCGGCACCGACCGGTCGGCGAGAGGATCTCCCCCTCGTGGTAGCGGTAGCCGACGCCGTGGGGCACCTCGATCGTGACGCCGCCGGCCAGTGCCAGGTCGCACTCCATCCCGAGCAGGCTCTGCACCGCGAGGTGCACCGCCACGAGCGACGTGGAGCACGCCGTCTGCACGTTGATCGACGGACCCCGCAGGTCGAGCTTGTAGGAGACGAGGGTCGACAGGAAGTCCTTGTCGTTGCCGGTGTGGCGCAGGAGGAACCAGCCCAGCTCGTCCACCAGCTGGGGGTTCGCGAGCAGGCAGTGCACCAGGTAGGTGTTCATGCCCGACCCGGCGAACACGCCGATCGCCCCGTCGAACCGGGACGGGTCGACCGCTGCGGACTCGAGCGCCTCCCACGCGCACTCGAGGAAGTGCCGGTGCTGGGGATCCATCACGGCGGCGTCGCGCGGCCCGATCCCGAAGAACCCGGCGTCGAACAGGTCGACGCCGTCGAGGGCGCCGGTGCGACGCACGTAGCTCGGGTCGTCGACCGTGGCGCGCGGGATGCCGGCGGCGAGGAGCTCCTCCCTGCTGAGGTCCCGGAGGCAGTCCTCGCCTCGTCGCACCCGCTCCCAGAGGACGTCGACGTCGGGAGCACCGGGGAAGCGACCGGAGATGCCGACGACGGCGACGTCGTTCTCGGAGATCTCGCGGGGCTCGACGCCGGACGGATCGGTCGTGCTCATCCGCCGCCTCGTCGACCGGCTCGCGCCTGGCGACGCCGCGCCCCGCGATCGGCTCCCGTCGGCGTCGCAGGTGCGGCGTCGTCGACGGCCGCCCCGCCCGACGCCAGGCCGTGGAGGTGCGCGCCCAGCGCGGCCACCGTGGGGTGACGGAACAGGTCGGTGAGCACGAGCGGCAGCCGCGTCGCCTCCTGCAGGTGGCGGAACACGGCGACGGCGAGCAGGGAGTTGCCACCGAGGTCGAACACGTTGACCGACCGCCCGACCGGACGGTGCAGCCGCGACGACCACGCCTCGGCGACCAGCGCCTCCATGTCGTCGACCGGCACGTCCTCCGGGGCGAGCGGCGCATCCAGATCGGCTGGCGCGTCGGGCAGCGCCGCCCGGTCGATCTTGCCGTTCGGCGTCAGCGGCATGTCGTCGACCACGCCGACGGCGTCGGGGACCATGATGGCGGGCAGCGACCGACGGGCCTCGGCGAGCAGCGCCGGGACGTCGGCCTCCTGCCCGGCCGCCGGCTTCACGAAGGCGACGAGCCGAGCGTCTGCACCCTCCCCTCGGATGACGACGATCGCCCGGTCGACCGCCGGGTGCGCGTCGAGGACCGCCTCGATCTCGCCGAGCTCGATGCGGTGACCGCGGATCTTCACCTGGAAGTCGGCCCGACCGGCGAACCGCACGACGCCGTCGCCGTCGATGCTCGCCAGGTCCCCGGTGGCGTAGGTCCGCCCGAGGCCGCCGCGGTCGACGAACCGCTCGGCGGTCAGCTCCGGGCGTCCCAGGTAGCCGCGGGCGACGCCCTCGCCACCGATGTGCAGCTCGCCGAGCGCGCCGAGGGGCAGCGGGGTCCCGTCGGGGTCGAGGACGTGCACCGTGGTGTTGGCGATCGGGCGCCCGATGGGCACGGCGCCGTCCGACGGGCCCTCGACCTCGTGCACCAGGGACCAGATCGTGGTCTCGGTCGGTCCGTACATGTTCGTGAGGCGACCGGGCACGGTGCGACGGAGCTCGTCCGCCACCTTCTCGCTCAACGCCTCGCCGCCCACCATCAGGTGCCGGACGCGGCCCAGCGCCGCCCGGTCGTCGGGGTCGGCGAGGAGGATCTCGGCCAGCGAGGGCGTGCACTGCAGGTGGGTGACGTCGTGGCGAGCGACGAGCGCGGCGACCGACTCGTCGTCGTCGGCCTCCGCGGGGCCGACGGCACCGGCGAGCACCAGGCGTCGGGCGGCGTCGATGTGGGCCAGCGATCCGAGGACGTCGTCGGTGGCGACGCCGAAGTCGATCAGGCACGCGACCTCGTCGGCACCGGCCTCCGCGACGGCGACGGCGAGCGCTGCGGCATCCTCGGGCGTGCCGAACATCCCGCTCGTCTCCATGTAGCGCTCGGTGGCCATCGTGAGGAGCTGGTCCATCTCCTCGGGCGAGAGCGATCGGAAGGCCTCGTCGGCGTCGGCGCCGGCGTTGGCGAAGGTGGGGAAGGCCGATGCCATGTTCTTGATGAGCCCGGTGGCGCTCGACAGGTACGCGCGCATCGGCCCCTCGGCCCGGGCGCGGGCGGCCGCCCCGTCGGGGTCGAGGTGGGTGTGCAGCATCAGGGTGACGTGGCCGTCGCCCGGGTGCCCGGCCTCGCGCCAGGCCCGCCGGTAGACGTCGACGTTGGTCGCGAGCTGCTCGATCGACTGGCCGAGCAGGTGGGTGAGCAGGTTGTGACCGGCGCGACCGGCCTGCTCGAACGTGGCCGTCGTACCGGCCGACGTCAGCCAGGTCGGAAGCTCCGACTGCACGGGCCGCGGCAGCGTGGAAACGGCGATCGGCTCCCCGTCGGGGCCGGGCAGCTCCAGGGCGTCGCCCCGCCACAGGGCCCGGACCTCGTCGATGCGGCGCGGCAGGTCGGCGCGGGCCGTGCCGTGGGACGCGGGGTTGAGGACGAAGTCGCGCGGCTGCCAGCCGGGGGCGAACGAGATGCCCACCCGCCCGTGGGACAGGTTGTCGACGAACGCCCACTCCTCGGCCACGCGGGCGCTGGCGTGGAGCGGGAGCACCACGCTGCCGGCCCGGATGTGGACCCGCTCGGTGACGGCCGCGACGGCGGCTGCGGCAACGCTCGGGTTGGGGTACGCCCCGCCGAAGTCGTGGAAGTGCCGCTCGGGGAGCCAGACGGCCTCGAACCCGTGTGCGTCGGCGAATCGGGCGCTCTCGAGCAGCAGCCGGTAGCCCTCGGCCGCCTGCTCGTGGCCGGCGGCGAAGTAGAAGAGGCTCCAGGTGGGGACGCGCCGCGCCGTCGCCCGTCGCGCCGCACCGGCCGCTGCGGCGATCCCTTGCCGCTGGACGACGACGTGGAACCCGCGGGTCAGCGTCCACAGCAGCTCGAGGACCGAGATGTCGAACGACAGGCTGGTGACCGCGAGCCACGTGCCCGGCGGGTCGTGGTCGATCACGTCGTCCATGCCGGCGAAGAAGTTCGTGACGTTGCGGTGCTCGAGGACGACGCCCTTCGGCCGGCCGGTGGACCCCGACGTGTAGATGACGTAGGCGACGTCGTCCGCGGTGTGGGGCGACGTCGGCGCGGGCCCGCGCGGGACGCCGCCGTCCGTGGGGTCGACGACGGGCCGGCCCTCGACGCCCAGCCGGTCGGCGGTGGTGCGTTCGGCGACGACGACGGCGAGGTCGGCGTCCTCGACCATGAAGCGCAGCCGCTCCTCCGGGTAGTCCGGGTCGAGGGGGACGTAGGCGGCCCCGGTGGCCATCGCGGCCAGCACGGCGGTGACGAGGTCGATCCCGCGCGGCACCGCGATGCCCACGAGCGACCCGGTGGACGCGCCGGCCTCGGCCAGGCGCGCCGCCAGGTGGTCGACGCGCGCCGCCAGCGCGGCGTAGGTGAGCGTCTGGTCCCCGCAGGTCACCGCCGGGGCGTCAGGGGTGGCCGCGACTCGAGCGCGGAACGCACCGTCGACGGTGGCCGTGCGGTCGTGGTCCCGTGCGGTGTCGTTGAGCCGGGCCAGGACGTCCCGCTCGTCGGCGGAGAGGGAGGGGAGGTCGGCGATGCGCCCGGCGCCGTCGTGAACGGCCCGGACGAGGGCGTGGAGCTGCCCGGCGACACGCTCCCACGCCGGCGTGAGGGTGCCGGGCACGTGGAGGACGAGGACCCCGTCGGCGACCTCGACGGTGACGCCGGGCGAGGCCGCATGCTCCTCCTCGTCGGCGACGTCGACCGCGAGGCGGAGGGGCGGCACGGGCATGCGGCCACGGAGCGTCGGCTCACGACCGACGAGGTCGGCGAGGATGCCGCCGCGACGCCGGAGGTCGTCGAGCTCCGCCCGGATCCGCCGCCGCTCGTCGGCGATGGTCGCGTCGGGCCGGCGGTCCCAGGCCCCGACGGGATCCCGGAGCAGCGGCGCGACGTCGCCTCGGGCCGCGTCGGCGAGGGCGAAGGTGGCGTCGCCGCCGTTCACGCCGGACCACCAGTGGACGACCGCGAGCACGATCGCCTCGGCCGGGACGTCACGCGGCACCACGACCTCGGCGAACGTCCGTGTCCCGTCGGCGCCGACGGTGGCGAGGTGCGGCGGCAGGTCCGGATCGACGCGGTGCAGGCGGGCGATCCAGTGCGTCTCGTGCCGGGCGAGCTGCGGATCGGCGGCGGACAGCGCATCCCGCACGGACGTCGGCGGCGCCTCGACGGTGGTGATGTCGGCGACGATCCCGAGCGCCGCCAGCTCCTCGGGTGTGGCCGGCTCACCGTGGGGGTGCAGGAGGCTCGTGACGAGCAGGTCGCCCTCGACCGTGGCCAGGCGGACGCCGTCGGCGTCGACCGACACGACCGCCCCGGGAGCCGCGCCCGACGACTCCAGCGCACGGGCGCCCCCGACCACGAGCGCCCCGCGTCCCGTCCACCAGCGCGCGACGCCCAGCCGGTTGCGGATGCGCGGGCCGAGGTCCAGGGCTCGGACGCGGCGAGCCAGATCCACCGCGGGCACGGCCGGGTCGATCCACACGAGCGGGCGCTCCTGGCGACCGACGAAGCGGTGCGGCGCCCCGGGACCCGAGCGTGGGGCGGGATCCTCCCGGAGCAGGTCGAGCAGGCGGGGGAACGTGGCCAGGCCCGCCTCGTAGCACCGGGCGTTGAGCGAGAGCGCGGAGTCGTCGGCACCGATCGGGAAGCGCTCCTCGAGGAGGATCTCGCCGGCGTCGACGTCGGAGGTCATGCGGTGCCAGGTGACGGCGTGCTCCGTCCGGCCGTCGTGGATCGCCCACGTGGTGACCCCGAGGCCCGCGAGCTCCGGCAGCGGTCCGTCGTGGAAGTTCACGGCGTGGCGAGCGCCGGCGAGGACCTCGTCGGGGAGCACCCGCTCGTTGGCCACGCTGAGGAGCACGTCGACGGGACGCTCGGCCAGCGCGTCCGCGAGCGCGGACGGTTCGACGACGGTGAGGCCCGCGGCCTCCGCATCGGTGCGCAGCGCGGCGGACGCGGTGGCCACGGCGACGACGTCGTCGCCGGCGGCGCGGGCGACGAGGGCGCACTGCAGCGCGAGCGACTCGTCGCCGACCATCGCCACCGTCAACCGTCGTGTCGGCCCCACGCTGTCTCCTCCTCGTCCTCGCGCTGGTGGCGGGAGCGGGACAGGCTCCCACGATCCGTCCGGCGCTGTCACCCTCCCGTCGGTCGCTAACGTGCCCGCCGTGAGCGACCCCTCCGCGCCGCGCGTGCGGATCGCGTACGTGATGACGCACCACCCCCGCGTGGCCACGACGTTCATCAACGACGAGATCGCCGAGGTGACCCGGCGCGGCGGGGAGGTCGTGCCGATCGCCATGAACCGTCCGGCGCCCGACGACGTCCGGGGGGCGTGGGCGGAGGACGAGGCCCGGCGGACGCTGTACCTCAAGGCAGCCGGCCCCCTCACCCTGCTCCTGGCGCTGGCCCGGGTCCTCCGAGAACACCCCCTCCCGGCGGCGCGCCTGGTGCTGTCCGCCCTCGGTTCGGCCCGCCTCGACCTCGGCATCGCCGTCCGCCGGCTGGTCCACCTGGCATACGCGGCGCGGGCCGTCGAGCACTGCCGCGACCTCGACGTACGCCACCTGCACGCCCACTTCGGGCAGGCCCCGGCCACGATCGCCTGGTTCGCGGCCGAGATCGGCAACATGTCCGAGGGTGACCGGTGGACCTGGAGCTTCACGATCCACGGCTTCCAGGACTTCGTGAACGAGGCCGACGCCCGCCTCGACCTCAAGGCCGCCAGCGCCTCGTTCGTCGCCTGCGTGTCGGACTTCACCCGCTCCCAGCTGTGCCGCGTGGCCGAGCCACGGCTGTGGGACCGCTTCCACGTCGTCCGGTGCGGCATCGACCTCGACGCCTTCGCGCCGCGGGACCCCGCACCGCCCTCGCAGGCTCCGAGGGTGCTGGTGGTGGCCCGCCTGTCGGCCGAGAAGGGCCACGTCGTCCTGCTGCACGCCGTGGCGCGCCTGCGGGAGAAGGGCCTCGACGTCGGCGTCGACCTCGTGGGCGGCGGTCCCTACGAGGCGGAGATCCGGGCCGAGGAGGCGCGCCTCGGCCTCTCGGACGCGGTCGCCCACCACGGGGAGCTGCTCCCCTCCGCGGTGCGCGAGCGCCTCGTGGCCGCCGACGTCTTCTGCTTGCCCTCGTTCTCCGAGGGCCTGCCCATCTCGATCATGGAGGCCATGGCGTGCGGCGTGCCCGTCGTGGCCAGCGGGATCAGCGGCATCCCGGAGCTGGCGGTCCACGACGAGACCGCGCTCACCGTTCCGCCGGGCAACGTCGACGCGCTCACCACGGCACTCGAGCGGATGCTCACCGAGGACGGCCTGGCCGCGACGCTGTCGGCCGCCGGCCGGGTGGCGGTCCAGGAGCGCCACGACCTGCGCCGCAACGTCGGCGAGCTGCTCGACCTCTTCGCCGGCACGGCGGCGGTCGTCCGTTGACCCTCCTCGACCTGCCCCGGCGGCGCCTGTTCGGCCTCGACCTCGTCGACGCCGCCTCGGTGCGCCCGGTCGCCGACGCCCTGCTCGCCTGGTCGCCCGGCGACCCCCTCCCACCGGGTGCCGCGCCGGTCGTGGTGACGCCCAACGTCGACCAGCTCGTGCACCTGGACCGAGGCACGGACCCCGTGGCCGCGTCGGTCGCCCGACGCGCCGCCGTGGTGCTGCCCGACGGCCAACCGATCGTGTGGGCGAGCCCGGCTCTCGGCGCGCCGCTCTCGGCCCGGCTGCCCGGGAGCACGCTCGTCACCGAGCTGTTCCCCCGTCTCTGCGCCGACGGCCGCAGCGTCCTCGTCGTCGCCACGTCCGAGGAGGTCGCCCGCCGGGTGGAGGCCGACGCCGGAGCGGGTGCCGCCGTCGTCGCACCTCGGCTCTCGCTCGACGACCGTGCCGGCTTCGACGCCTTCGTCGCTCAGGTGGTCGAGCTCGTGGCGTCGCGCCGCCCGGAGCACGTGTTCGTCACGCTGGGGTTCCCCAAGCAGTGCAACATCATCGACGGCGTCCTGCGGGCGACGCCGCCCGAGCGCACGCCGATGCTCCACGCCGTCGGGGCCAGCTTCGACATGCACTACGGGCTCGTGCGACGGGCACCGGAGTGGATGCAGCGCTACGGGCTCGAGTGGTTCTTCCGGTTCCTCCAGGAGCCCCGCCGGCTCTTCCGCCGCTACTTCGTCGACGACCCCGCGTTCCTCCGCATCCTGTGGCGGGAGCGCCGGGCTCACCGCTGACGGGACGCGGCGTAGAAGAGCTCCTCGAAGTAGCGCTTGGCCTGCGTGGCGAGCAGCCCGAGGCTGATGAGCTGCACGGCGACGACGAAGCTGAACCCGGCGATGATGAACGTCTGCGGTCGGAGGTCCCAGGCATCGGCGAAGCCGTGGGTGAGGCGGGCGTCCAGGTTGCCGCCCTCGATGCGGGCGTTGTCCCACACGGTCACCAGGAGGGACCCAGCGGACCAGAGGGAGATCAGGAGGAGCAGCACGCCGGGCACGAGGAAGAACGCGATGGGCCGGTAGAGGAAGCTGGCGAACACCAGCAGCTTCGAGGTGGTCGACACCCGGAGCGAGACCTTCCGCTTCGCCATGCGCTCGGCCTGGTCGCTCCAGTCGAGGTGAGCCGGGATCTCGGCGACGCGGGCCCGCATGATCTGGGCCTTGTACATGATCTCGGTGTTGATCTCCGGTCCCATCGCCTTGAGGCTGAGGTTCCGGATGAACGGCCCGTTGTAGGCGCGCACCATGGCGGTGATCGTCTTGATCGGGTACTGGCTGGTCATCGAGAGCAGGCGGTTCGCCTGCTTGCTCATGAGCTCGCGGCGCCACGGGATCGCGGAGACCTGGCCGCCCTTCATGTAGGGCGAGGCGACGACGATCGTCACCTGCTCGTCGACCATGGTGTCGATCATCCGACCGATGTGGTCGACGGAGTAGGACAGGTCGGAGTCGAACACGACGACGATGTCGCCTCGCGACAGCCGGAAGCCGTCGCGGAGCGCCTGGCCGAGGCGCATGTTGACGACCTGGCGGACGACGCGGACCTCGGGACGGCTGCGGGCGAAGGCCTCGGCGATGTCGCCCGTCTCGTCGGTGGAGCCGTCGTCGACGACGAGCAGCTCGAAGTCGCAGCGGTCGGCGAGCGCCTGCATGTAGGCGTAGATCTCCGTCAGCGACGACATGATCTTGAGCGCCTCGTTGTACGCGGGCACGAGGACGGTGACCAGGGGACGCTCGGGGATGCGGCTGACCGGGTCGCCCGGCTCGAGGCCGGCCTCCACCGGATCGAGGTGATCGGCGTCGGTCACGACGCGACCTTGATGTGGGGCCGGCTCGTCGACGCCGAGCGGACGGGCAGGCCGCCCCTGTCGAGGATGGCCTCGGCGTGCGTGCGCATGCCGACGACGCGGAACTGCCGCTGCAGCTCGTCGATGCACCGGAGCACGACCGTGCGCTTCTCGGCGCCGGTCATGCCCATGCCGGGGAAGAAGCGGAGGCTGTCGACGTCGTCGGCGCCGAGGAAGTCGAGGGGGTGCAGGAGGATCGACGGCTCGAGCTTGCGCAGCCGGCACAGGCGCATGGCGTTGGCGAAGTACTGGTGGGCGAGGGCGGGCGACACGCCGGCGAGGTAGAGCACGTAGGAGACGTGGACCGGCACCCGCGCGATCGGCATCGTCGTCACCGGGATCTCGAGGAGCCGGTCGGGCCCCATCTCCCAGAGGTAGGGGTGGAGCCGGCGCAGGCCGTCGCGGGCGCTGCCGAAGAGGTAGGACCGCTCCTCGCGCTGCTCGGCGCTCAGCTTGGCCGACCGGAAGTAGTACGCCCGGGCGAGGGGCCCGATGACGGTGGGCAGGGTGGAGCAGTCGTAGCGGTACCCGCGATCGATCAGCACCCGGATGACATCGGGGCTCAGGCTGTAGCCCGGGCCGCGGAAGCCGACCGGACGCTGACCGGTGACGTCCTCGAGCGCCTCCTCGGTGCGGGCGAACTCGGCGTGGAGCTCCTCGAGCGTGTAGCGGTGCAGCCAGGGCTGGTGCCGGAAGCTGTGGTTCCCGATCTCGTGGCCGGCCTCCGAGATCGACGCGATGGCCCGTCGGTTCTCCTCGATCGCCGCGTCCTGGCCGACGACGAAGAACGTGATGCGCAGGTCGCGCTCGGCGAGGACCGGCAGCACCCGCTCGGCCAGGGTATCGAGGTAGGTGGGGTGGTCCTCCCAACCGGGGTCGCCGTGGGTCATCTGGTAGGCCCACAGGTTGTCGGCGTCCAGGGACAGCGAGGCGTACGGTCGTTCGGACATCAGGGCTCCGTGCGGGACGTGGCGGGTGCGGCGTCGAGGTTCGCGACCTCGAGGACCTGGTCGACGAGCGAGAGGGTGTCGTCGACGTTGAGAGTGGCGAAGGGCAGGTTGGCCGAGCCGGCCAGGTAGAGGCCGGGGACCGACGTGGCGATCGACGGTTGGGTCTCCGAGTAGCGCAGCGTGGGCAGGGCGAAGACCTTCGGCACCCGCGAGACGCGCGCGGCGACGACCTGGGCGCGATCGAGGTCCGGGTACATGCGCTCGAGGTACGGGAGGAACGCGTCGAGCACCTCGTCGTCCGACGCCCTCATGAGCGGATCGTCGGCGGTGGTGTACTTCGGGAGGTAGACGAGCGCCTTGCCGTCGACCTCGGCCGGGTCGATGAACGCCGTCATCTCGACGACCGCCGTGAACGGCGTCTCGGGGTCGGTGATGTAGGTGAGGTAGTGCTCCGAGAGCGAGCGGTCGAGCAGCAGCGAGGCGCAGACGATGCCCACGTACTCGACCGATTCGAGGCGGCGACGCTCGCCCTCGAGGAGGTCGGGGCAGAGCCGGGCGGCGATCGGCGCCGCGGTGGTGACGACGACCCGGTCGACGTGGTCCGTGGCGGGGCCGTCCGGGCCGGCGGTGGTGATGTCGAGGCCGCCGCCCTCGGCGCGACGGATGGCGCCGATGGGCGTGGCGAGGCGCAGCTCGACGCCCTCCCGCTCGAACGCGGTGGCGAACGCCGCGCACACCGTGGCGTAGCCCCCGTGGACGTAGCCGAACATCTCCTTCTTCAGCCCCGACCGCCGGGCCGCGAACAGCCGCTGGATCGTGGCCCAGATGAACGCCGCCGACGCCCGGGGGTAGGTGTCGCCGAGCTTGGCGCGCAGCAGCGGCTTCCAGAAGGCCTCGAAGGCCGACGGCCCGCTCCACCGCCGCAACCAGGACTCGACCGTGCGGCGCTCCATGCGCTCACCGGAGCGGATGCGGGAGCCGAGCACGATCGTGCCGCCCATCCTCAGCTTGTCGAGCAGCGACAGGCCGGGGAGCTTCAGGAAGTCGACCGGACCCGAGAACGGGCGGATGACCCCGTCGGGCCCGTAGTAGCCGTTCTTCGTCTCGACCCATCGGATCTCGTCGTCGAGGATGCCGGCGGCCTCGTACATGGCGCGCGTGCGGGCGTCGGAGAGGAGCGTGACGTGGTAGTGGCGGTCCCAGGTGACCTCGCCGATCCGCCAGGGGGAGGCGAGCCCTCCCAGCTCCGGGGCCGCCTCGTACAGGGTGACGTCGTGCCCGTCACGCCTCAGCCGGAGCGCCAGGGTCATCCCCAGCACGCCTCCGCCTACGACCGCACACCTCATGTCTCGCTCCTCGGAACCGCGCGGGTCGTACGCTACTGTTCGTCGACCGGTGCCAGCGGGAGATGAGCGGAACGGCGTGGAGATGACGTGGTTGGCCGATCCCTCCGCCATCGTCGAGGACGGCGCGGTCGTCGGTGACGGCACCCGGATCTGGCACCACGCCCACGTCCGCAGCGGCGCCCGCATCGGGGCCGGCTGCAGCCTCGGCAAGAACGTCTACGTCGACGCGGGCGTGCGACTCGGCGACGGGGTGAAGGTCCAGAACAACGTCAGCATCTACCGCGGCGTCGACATCGGCGACGAGGTGTTCCTCGGCCCGTCCTGCGTCTTCACCAACGACCTCCTCCCCCGGGCGGGCAACGACGACTTCCGGGTCGTGCCCACCACGGTGCGCCGGGGCGCGTCGATCGGCGCCAACGTCACCATCGTCTGCGGGACCACGCTCGGCGAGTGGTCGATGGTCGCCGCCGGGTCCGTGGTGACCCGCGACGTCGCCCCCCACCAGCTGGTGCTCGGCAACCCCGCCCGCCACCACGGCTGGGTGTGCCGGCGGGGCCACGTGGTCTCCCGAGCTGCCGAACCGCCCCCCGACCCCGACCGCTGCCCGGCCTGCGAGGAGCCCGCCCCGTGATCCCCATCACCGTCGTCCGCTGCGAGGAGGAGGAGCTCGCCCTCGTCGAGGAGGTCATCCGCTCGGGGATGCTCGCCCAGGGGCCGATGGTCGAGCGCTTCGAGGCCGCCTGCCGGGAGATGACCGGTGCCGCGCACGCCGTCGCCGTCAACAGCGGGACGACGGCGCTGGTCGTGGCCCTCGAGGCGCTCCGCCTCGCGCCGGGCTCCGAGGTCGTCACCTCCCCGTTCACGTTCGTGGCCACGCTGAACGCCATCCTCGAAGCCGGCGCGACGGCACGCTTCGCCGACATCTCCGAGGACGACTTCAACCTCGACCCGACCCGGCTCGACGGCGTCGTCGGCGACGCCACCGCCGCGATCATGCCGGTGCACCTCTACGGCCAGGCCGCCGACATGGACCCGATCGTCCGCATCGCCACGGAGTCCGGGGCGACGGTCGTCGAGGATGCGGCGCAGGCGCACGGCGCCACCTACGGGGGGCGCCCGGTCGGCACCTACGGCCTGGCCACGTTCAGCTTCTACGCGACCAAGAACCTGCAGTGCGGGGAGGGCGGCGTGGTCACCACCGACGACGACGAGCTCGCGGACCGGATGCGGGTCCTCCGCAACCAGGGCATGCGGGACCGGTACCAGTACGAGGTCCCGGGCCACAACTACCGCCTGTCGGACCTCGCCGCCGCCGTCGCCGTGCCGCAGTTCGCACGGCTCGACGCCGTCGTGGCGGCACGGTCCGCGAACGCCGCCTACTACGGGGAGGCGCTGGCGGGCATCGAGGGGCTCGTCACGCCGACGGTCCGACCGGGCCGCCGTCACGTGTGGCACCAGTACACGGTGCGCATCGCCCCCGACGCCCGGCTCGGGCGCGACGAGCTGGTCGACGCCCTCGTCGCCGCCGGGGTCGGCGCCGGCGTCTACTACCCGGGGGCCGTCTACGACCACGACTGCTTCCGCGCCGACCCGCGCGTCCGGATCGACGGCGGCTGCCCGGTGGCCGAACGGGTGGCGACCGAGGTCGTCAGCCTTCCCGTGCACCAGCACCTGACCGACGCCGATCGCGAGCAGGTGGCCGACACGGTCCGCCGGCTGCTCACCTGACCACCCGCCTCGAGGAGGAACCCGTGGAACCGTCCGTCGCCGTCGTCTTCGGTACGCGCCCGGAGATGATCAAGCTGGCGCCGATCGTGCGGGCGCTCGGTCCCCGCGCCCGGGTCGTGCACACGGGGCAGCACTTCGACGACAGCATGAGCCGGACCTTCCTCGACCAGCTCCGCATCGGTGACCCCGACCACCACCTGGAGGTCGGCGGCCTGACGCGCGGCGCCCAGATCGGCCACGCGACCGTCGCCATCGAGCACCTCCTGCTCGAGACGCGCCCCGACGTCGTCGTCGTGCAGGGCGACACGAACTCGGGCCTCGCCGGCGCGCTGGCGGCCAACGCGGCAGAGATCCCGATCGTGCACCTCGAGGCCGGGCTCCGGAGCTTCGACCGGGCCATGCCCGAGGAGCACAACCGGGTGCTGATCGACGCCCTCGCCGACCGCTGCCTCGCGCCCCACGAGACCAACGCCCGGCTGCTCGAGGCCGAGGGCATCGCGGCGGACCGCATCCGGGTCACCGGGAGCACGTTGCGGGACGCCCTCGTCGACATGCTGCCGGGCGACGACGCCCGCGCCGCGCTGCGGGACGACCTCGGCGTCGAGGCCGACCGCTACGTGCTCGCCACGGTCCACCGCGCCGAGAACGCCGACTCCGAGGACAAGCTCCGCACGATCCTCACCCAGCTGGGCGACCTCGAGCTCCCGGTCGTCCTTCCGCTCCACCCGCGCACGCGGGCGCGTGCCGCGGAGTTCGACCTGGGTGGCCTGCTCGACCGGCTGACCGTGGTCGAGCCGCTCGGCTACCGCGAGTTCATCGGGTTGGCCGCCGACTGCGCCCTGATGGTGAGCGACTCGGGTGGCGTCCAGGAGGAGGCGACGATCGTCAAGCGTCCCGTGGTCATCGTCCGCAACTCGACCGAGCGGCCGGAGATCCTCGGCACGTTCGCCCACCTGGTCCCCGTCGGCCCCGGCATCGGCGACACCGCCCGCGAGCTGCTCACCGACGTCGCCGCGACCCACGCGGCGCTGGCGGCGCTGCCGTACCCCTACGGCGACGACGCCACGGCGCGCTGCGTCGCGGCGATCGCCGAGCTCGTCGGCGGACGCTGACGTCGCGCCGACGGCCGACCGGCGCAAGGGCAGCTGTGGCATGCTGGGACCACGGTTGCCCACAGGCGCGAGGGACCGATGACGCAGCACGCGGACGCAGGCGACGACGGTGGCGACCGAGGTAGGGGACTCGACCCCACCGACCCGGTCGCGTTCCGGACGGCGCTCGGCAACTTCGCCTCCGGCGTCACCGCCGTCTGCGCCCTCGATGGCGCGGGCCGACCCATCGGTCTCACGGTCAGCTCCTTCGCCTCGGCATCGCTCGACCCACCGCTCGTGTCCTTCTGCGTGAACCGCGGCTCGTGGACGTGGACCCAGGTCCGGTCCTCCCGGCGCTTCGCGGTGAGCGTCCTGTCCGAGGCGCACGGCTCGATCTGTCGGCAGCTGGCGCGACCCGGGGACGACCGCTTCGCAGGGGTGGCGTGGTCGCCAGCCCCGTCCGGCGCACCGGTCGTGGACGACGCGCTCGCGTGGTTCGACTGCACGATCGCCGGCGAGCACGAGGCGGGCGACCACGACCTCGTCGTCGCCGAGGTGCGGGCGATGGACGTCGCCACCCGGCCCGGGGACCCGCTCATCTTCTTCCGCAGCCAGCTCCGAGGCCTGTGACGCCCCTCGTCGTCGCGGCCTAGCATCCTGCGCGTGACAGCTGAGGTCGAAGCCACCGACGACCGGGCGGGGTACGAGCGGTACGTCCCCGCACCTCGTGGAGCGTTCCTGCGCCGGCGAACGGGGGGCGACGCCCCCCCGCGCATCGCGCGCGGCTGGCGCACCGTCGCGCGACGTCCTCGAGGGCGGGGCGCACCGCTCCGGCTCGAGAGTGTGCCCTGCGACCTGTGCGGGCCGACCATCGTCGAACCGCTCGCTGTCGGCGAGGACTTCGAGTACTGGACCAGCCCCGACGCGTTCCTGGCGGTGCGCTGCACGACCTGCGGGCTCGTGTACCTCGACCCCCGCCCCACGGTGGAGGAGCTCGACCGGATCTACCCCCCGGAGTACCACGCCTTCGACTTCTCCGAGGAGCGGTTCGGCCTCGTCTACAAGGTACGGGAGCGACTGGAGGCTCGTCGGGTGCTCCGGTGGGCCGGTGGCCTCTCCGACGACGCCGTCATCCTCGACGTCGGGTGCGGCGACGGCTTCCACCTCGACCTGCTCCGGCGCTACGGCCGTGGGACCTGGACGGTGCAGGGCGTCGAGCCTGATGCACGTGCCGCCTCCGCGGCCCGCGCACGGGGCCTCGTCGTCCACGACACCGTGCTCGCCGACGCCGACATCGACCCGGGGTCGGTCGACCTCGCCTTCCTCATCCAGACGATCGAGCACGTGCCGTCGCCCGTCGAGCTCCTCCAGCAGGTGCACGACGTGCTGGCACCGGGCGGTCGCCTGGTCGTGGTCACCGACAACGTGGGGTCGCCCGACTTCCGCATCTTCCGCTCCCGCCACTGGGGCGGGTACCACTTCCCCCGCCACTGGCACCTCTACGACCGCACCACCCTCGCGGCCACCGCGGAGGCGGGCGGGCTCGAGGTCGAGTCCATCGGCACCGTCGTCAGCCCGGTGAACTGGGTCTACTCGCTGCGGAACATGCTGGTGGACCTGCGCGCGCCGGAGTGGGCGATCCGGCCGCTCAGCCTCGAGGGCTCCGTCGCCCTGGCCGCGGGGACCGTGCTCGACAGCGCGTTCCAGCTCGCGGGCCGCGGCGCGCTGCTGCGAGGTGTGTTCCGCCGCCCCGGCAGCTGATCAGACCGTGACGGCGGCGTCGTTCGACTCGGCCCAGTCGTGGACCCGCCGCAGGGTGCGCCAGTAGACGTCCTCCATGAGGATGTGGGCGAACTCGCCGTTGCGCCCGATCGACAGGAGCCCGTCGATGCCCGTGCTCTCGGTGAACTCCTTGCGACGCTCCTCGTACTCCCGGAGGTATACGGGGTACGCGATCGGCGTGCGCACGACGCGCGTGCCGAGATGACGGCCGCGGATGTCGGGGACGATCTCCTCGAGCGCCGTCAGGCACCGGTGGGCGAGGGCGTCCTCGTCGGCGGTCCAGACCTCGTCGCCGACCTCGCAGCCGATGTCGCAGGTCACGATGGTCTTCCCCGCCGGAGCCTGGAGCGGCATCGACAGCGGCGCCTCGGTGAGGCGGAAGAAGGGGAAGTGCTCCTCGGGCGTCCAGACGACCACCTCCGGCAGCAGGCCCCGCCCGTCGAGGAAGAGGTTGACGAACGTCATGGGCCGGTAGCGGAAGCCGGCCAGGTCGTCGAGGCGGTCTGTGCCGCTCACGATCTTCGGGAGGATGTGCACCGGCGCGGTGCTGACCACGAGGTCGGCCTCGATCTCGGCGTCGCCGGCGCGCACCCCTACCACGGTGTCGCCGTCGGTCGCGATGCCCTGGACCGGGGTACTGAGGTGCAACTCGGCCTCCGATGCCGCGAGCAGCGCCTCGCAGATCGCGACGACGCCGTCCTCGGGGTACACGTGGAAGACGCCGGCCGCTTCGGGCGCCTCGTGGCTGTAGCCGAGCGAGACCGCTCGCCGGGTCAGCCTGGACGCCGCACGGAGGAACAGCGTGTGGGGGATGCTCGACGGGATGTTCCCGCCGACCGACGCCGCGAGCTCGTCGGCCGTCGCACCGGACCACGCCTCGACGAGCGGGATCGCGATCTCCTCGGCGAGACGATCGCCGTAGGCGCCGCGGAACCACTCCCGGGCGGTGCGCGGCTCACGACCGCCACCGCCGAGCACGGCTCGGGCCGCAGGGAACGCGTAGCGCGGGTCGACCATCAGCCCGAGGGGGTACTGGTAGGAGCGCCCACGGATCCACACCGCCTCGCCGTACTGCGCCACCGTGCGGCACTCGGCGCCGACGCCGACGGCAGCGGCGAGGCGGTTGGTGATGAAGTGCACGCCGACGTCGTAGGAGAAGCCGCGCTCGTCCCGCTCGGAGGCGGCGAGCCCCGCGATGCGGGAACTGGCCTCGAACACCTCGCACTCGACGCCGCGCCGGGTGAGCTCGCGCGCCGCGACGAGACCTGCGAGTCCCGCACCCACGACGACGGCCTTGTGTCGCATTCCGCTCCGCTCCCTGCGTTCGTTCCGGACGGGAAACCCTAGAGCAACGGCGCACCCGACCGACGGCGTCGTCGGGCCAGCGCCTGGCGCAGCGCCACCCAACGCCAGTACGCAATCGACCACGCCCGCGACAGGCCCCTGACGTCGGGCTCGCCGCCGCGGACGAGCTGGTGCCGGACGACGAACGAGCGGGGCGCCACCGTGTAGGCGATGGCGGCGAGCAGCTGCCCCGTCGAGCCGTTCCCTGCGTCCACGGCCCGCATCTCCCGCCACGCGGCGCGACGACTCGGCGCGCGCAGGCGCGCCCGTGCGCGGTGCAGGTCGAGGTAGACGTCGTCCCAGGCGCGCAGGTCCTCGACGAGCAGCTGGTGGCCCGCCGCCGCGGCCGCCTCGACAAGGGTGGCGTGTTCCGTGTCGGCCATCGCCAGTCGCTTGTCGAGCTTCGCGACCATCGCCGGCACGTCGACCCCGTCGACTCGTCGCATGTCGGAGCCGCTGTGGGAGCGGTAGACGCCGAGCGGCTGCTGGGTGCTGGCGACCGGACCGAGGAACGGCACCGTGCGCACGAGGTACGACTCCGCGAAGTTGCGGAAGCGGTCGTCGGGGATCGGGCCAACGGCGTCGAGCGCGCTCCGCCGCACAGCGATGCCGCTCGTGACCGCGAACGAGGGCAAGCCCTCTGCGAGGACGGCGGACACGAGGTCGCCACCGGGGAGGTGCCCGCTCGGGCAGCACCCGTGCTCACCGCCCCGCTCGTCCCGGATGACGAGGGGGTGCCAAGCCATGACCACGGCCGGGTCCGCGAACGCCTCCTCGACCCAGGCGAGCCGACCCGGGGCCGCCAGGTCGTCGGCATCCAGGAGCACGACGACGTCGCCGGTCGACTCGGCGATCCCGCGGTTCACGGCGCTGGCCATCCCGCCGTTCGCCTTGCGCACCACGATGACGCCCTCCCGTGCCGCCGCCACCTCGGCCGAGCGGTCGGTCGAGCCGTCGTCCACGACGATCAGCTCGTCGGGTGCGCGGGTACCGGTCAGCACGCTGTCGAGCGCCTGCCCCACGAAGCGCTCGTAGTCGAAGCACGGCACGACGACCGAGATCCTCACGAGATCACCCGCTCCCCCGGATGCACGCGTCGGCATCCTCGGTGACGTCACCTCGAACGACGAGCCACCCCATCGCGCCGTTGCCCGGCAGGAGACCCGACCGCTCGTAGGGTCCGACGACGGTGTACGCGTCGGACGGCGGCGGCTCGTCCTCCAGGACCACCGCGCGCCGCTCGACGTCGGGGAACACCCGGTGGTGCTGCGTCGGCGGCAGCCCGTCCTCGATCAGCGGCTGGTCACGGAAGCGCGAGACGGCGATGCCGTCGGTGTGCATACCCATCCACACCAGTCCGGCGTCGAGCTCCTCGGCCGGCACCCCGAGACATGCGGCGACGTCGGCGAGCTCCTCGCGGACGCGCACCGGCGTCTGGGCGCGGTCGAGGGTCCAGAGGGCCGCGAGACCGGTGACCGCGAGTGCGCCCCATGCGAGTGCCTGGCGCCGGCGGAGGTCCGGTCGGGACGTCGACGGCGCGCGCGTCGAGCAGGACCACAGCGCCAGCAGGAGGCTCAGGGTGAAGAGGGAGTACCGGCTGTAGAAGTCGCTGCTGAGGAAGATGACGACGACGTCGGCGAGCAGTGCGACCGCAGCGCCGAGCGCCAGGCCGAGCTGCAAGGGGTCCCGAACGTCGATGCGACGCGCCGCCGCACCGAAGAGCACGGTGAGGACCACGTTCGCGAGGACCACAGCGGCGACGACACGGCCGACCACCCCCAGCTCGGCGAGCCACCGCATGATCGACAGGTAGTCGTTGACGAGATCGGTCGGTGACCCGGCCGCCGCCGCGATCGCGACGAGGACGGACACGACGAGCCGTGCCGTCAACGAGCCGCGCAGCTCGGTGCCGCCCCGGCGCAGCGCCATCGGCAACAGACCGAGGCAGAGCCCGAGACCCATGAGCACCCAGCTCGCCAGGATGAGGCGCGAGTTGAACAGGACGATGACGCCACCGCCGTGCTCCAGGCCCGCTCGCCAGAGGTAGAAGGGGCCGGCGATCGCGGCGAAGCCGACGCCCATGATCAGCCACGACCAACGGGCGCGCGAGCGGGCGACGAGCAGCAGGAGACCACTGACGCCGATCGCGACCGCAGCCTGCTGCCGCACGCTGAAGGCGAAGGCAGATGCGGCGATGGCGACGGCGAGGTGGAGCGCGGTCGAGGACGCCGCGTGGGGTCGGGCAGCGAGCCTGGCGGCGGCGGCCAGCGCCACCATCGACCCGGCGAGCGCGAAGAGGTCGGACATGAACGTGCCGGTCGTGACGACGAAGCCGCTGAAGGCGCCGACGCTGCACATCACCAACAGCACGTGACGCGACGCCAACGTCCGGAGGAGGTCCCGCAGCGCCATCAGGACGACGAAGCCCATGACCGATCCGAGCAGGTGGATCTGAAGGGTCCCGTCCCCGACGATCGCCGTCCACACCCGCGCGAGCGGGAGCATCCCGAGGAGCGTGATGTCGTTCCAGTCGATGAGCTCGATGCGCCCCGTCGCGACGAAGGTGTCCAGGATCCGCTCGTAGGCCCAGGTGTCATCGTTGGGGAGGCGGCGGGTCCCGGCGGCCACGCGCCACAGGAACGGGACCAGCGCCAGCGCCGCGGCGGCGCCGACCTCGACGAGCGTGCGCCCCTGTTCGGGTGCGACCGTGGCCTCGTGGGTGACCTCGGTCCGGCTCACGAGCCGCTCGGTCCCGCGCTGGCGGCTTCGACTCGACCCATCAGGACGTGCGGCGGACGGATCCTGGCGCGCTCCTCGTCGTGGTCGCCCCGGCCGTCGACCAGGCCGAGGAAGTGCGAGAGCTGCAGGGCGAGCGGCTCACCGAGGTGGCGCACGAAGGGGATGTCGATCTCGGTCGAGGCGCGGTACCCCACGCCGCCGCCACCCCGCACGATCTCCTGGCTGACGTTGCGGTAGACGGTGACGTCCTGCCGCAGGAGGTCGACCTCGATCGACTGGTGCGGCGCGTGGACCGCCAGCGTGCGGATCTTCCGTTGCGCCATGCGGTTCGCCGACAGGGTGGCGATCCCCGACCCGAAGGAGATCGAGCAGTCCGCGATCTCGTTGAACTCTGCGCCGGGCGGCCGGTGACACGCGGCGCCGACCAGGGTCCCCTCCTCACCGGAGAAGAGGTTGAGTGCCACGTCGAGGTCGTGGAGCAGCATGTCGCCGACGACGCTCGAGGCGATCCGCGGGGCCGGCGGCGAGTGGCGCACCGTGACGACGTGGCTCGGCGGCTCGTCGAGGAGGCCGGCGGTGGTCCGGTAGGCGGCGTTGAAGCGCTCGACGAACCCGCACATCACGGGGACGTCCTTGCGCTCGGCGACCTCGAGCAGCTGGTCCACCTCGGCGAGCGACGGTGCGAGCGGCTTCTCGATGAACGTCGGGATGCCGGCCTCGAGGAAGGGCAGCGCGCACGCCACGTGCGCGCCGGTCGACGTCGCGACGACGACGGCGTCGGCGGCCATGCCGTCCTCGAGGTCGCTCGACACGCGCGACCAGTGACGTCCTGCGACCGCCTCCGCGCTCGTCGCGTCGCGGTCGATGACGACGCCCAAGTCCGCCTCCGACGACTCCGAGATCACACGCGCGTGGCTCGAGCCCATCTGGCCCGCGCCGATCAGCGCGATGACCGGCTTGCCCATGTCCACCCTCCGATGTCGCCTCGCGTCGGACGAACGCTAGCGTCGACGCGGACGTCGCCGGGAGGTGCGCGCTCGATGGAGACCAGATCGACGAGGCGAGCGGCGGTCACCGGAGCGGCCGTGCTCGGCGTGCTGGCCGCCGTCGCGCTCGTCGTCCTCGCCGTCGCCCCGGGGTCCGACCGGTCGGACCGTCGGGGCCTGGCCGGCCTCGTCACCGGGTCATCGGGGACCTCGGCGCCCCCGGGTCCGTCGGCCGACGGCGGTCCGCCGCCGACCGCCACCGCCGAGGCGATCCGCGTCGAGGGCGAGGTCCCGGAGTCGTCGGCTGCCGAGCCCTCCGGCAACTTCCGCACGATCTGCGTCGCGTCCCACCTCGCCTACGACGACCCCATCGTCAACCCCGGCGAGCCGGGCGCGTCCCACCTGCACATGTTCTTCGGCAACACCGAGACCGACGCGTCGAGCACCTACGAGTCCCTGCGCGCCGCGGGGGGCTCCACCTGCCAGGGCGGGATCCTGAACCGCACCGGCTACTGGGCACCCGCGGTGCTCGACGCCGAGGGACAGGTCGTCCTGCCCGAGTTCGTCTCCGTGTACTACAAGGGCACGGGCACCGCCGCCGAGGTCCGGTCGGTCGACGAGCTCCCGCCCGGGCTGCGCATGATCGCCGGCTACGACGCAGCAACCGGCGAGGGCGACCACTTCGACTGGTACTGCGAGGTCACGCAGGACAAGGGCCCGACCATCCCCTCCTGCCCGGAGGACGAGCTGGTGGGGGTCGTGCTGCCGTTCCCGCCCTGCTGGGACGGCGTGAACCTCGACTCCCCCGACCACCGCCGCCACGTGGCGCAGAAGGTGCGCGACCCCCATACGGGCACGGAGGCGTGCCCCGACAGCCACCCGGTGCACCTGCCCGAGCTGACGATCGGCATCTGGTACCCCCACGAGGGGGACTCCGCGGACTGGCACCTCTCGTCGGACCGCCCGCCCGGCGAGCCGGCGTACCCCGACGGCTCGACGTTCCACTCCGACTGGTTCGGTGCGTGGGACCCCGAGGTCCAGGAGACCTGGACCGAGCGCTGCATCGTCGGCCTCCTCAACTGCGTGGGTGGCGAGCTCGGCGACGGCACCCAGCTCGGCGGGCCGGAGGTGGGGCTCCCCGCGGGGCGCGTACCGGCGCCCCCACCGCCCTGAGTCAGGCGAGCGAGGAGGCGCCGTCGTTGCGGCGCTGGCACCGCACGAGCATCCACCACCCGCCGCCGATCGTGACCAGCTCCGAGAAGTAGGTGCCGATCACCGCGCCCTTCCAGCCGAGCTGGGGGATGAGCACGAGGTAGACGACGATCGCGGCCGAGGCCGCGCCGACGCCCAGGTACATCCGTCGGCGGTTCTCGCCGAGGCCGAGCAGCCCGAGCGGCGGGATCTCGGCCAGGGCGTGGAGGAGCGGCACGAAGGCGAGCCAGAGCGTGATGTGGGCAGCCGACTCGAACTCCTCGCCGAGGACCCACCGGATGATCGGCTGGCCGACCACGATGCCGATGGCGCAGGCGATGCCGAACCCGAGCGACGGGATGGTCATCAGGAGGGACTTGCGGACGTGTCCGCCGACGCGGTCGTCGGGCGGCAGGAACCAACGGGTGGCCACCGCGTAGACCGCCTGGAGGGGGATGAGCGCCGCCGACACGACGCGGTAGGCGGCGTTGTACTCGCCGACCTCGCTCGTCGGGCGGAACGTGGCGAGGAGGAACTTCTCGCCCTCGTTCTGCACCGAGTTGGTCGACATCGATGTGGAGTAGAGCGCCGACAGCCGGGCCATCTCGCCTCGATCGGTCGGCTCGCCCTCCTCGTCGGACCGCTCGTCGAGCAGGTGGCGCACGGCGAGGATCGATGCGCCCAGCAGGATCAGGCGGGTCCCCATGTTGAGCAGGACCAGGTTGAGGATGGTGATGTTGCCGGTGACGCTGAGGAGCCCGACGCCGATCGCCCGGACGACCGGGTCGATCAGGCGGATCCGGACGATGGAGCCCATGCCCTTGTGCGCGAAGACGAGGGCGAGGTTGACCTCGGTGATGCCGCCGACGAGGAGGTCGCTCCCGAAGAGGAGGGCAGCCGCCAGCCAGAGGTGCCCGCCGAGCACGGCGTAGGTGAGGGCGATGCCGACCAGTCCGCAGGGGATGGCCAGGGCTGTCACCTGACGGCGGCCGACGACCATCACCGACCGTGTCAAACGGCGGCGCTGCATGACCAGCTGGACCGCCGCCGCCCCGCCGCCGGCGTACACCCAGGTGAGCGCGAACCCGGCGATCACGTAGATCGTCGTGTACTCGCCGTAGGCGTCGGTGCCGAGCCCGCGGATGGTGAGCGGGAAGATGACCGCGAGCGAGGCGGCCGACGCGATCTCGAGGCTCAGCGCCGAGGCGACCTCGCGCAGCTTGGGGCCGAGCGAGGGCAGGCGGGACGCGGCGGCGCGCACCCGTTCCGGGATCATGCCTCCCTCCCCGCCGGCGCGACGCTCACGCGCACCCTCCTCGTCCGCCGGCCGGCGACGCGCCCCCGGGGCCGTATCCTCCTCGGTCATGCTCGATCCGGTGGAATCTACGGGACGGCCCGGAAGGTCCGTGCATCGCCCGACCGGGGCCGAGCCGGTGCGGATCGTCGTCGCCGTCTGCACCTACCGGCGCAACGAGCCTCTGCGTCGACTCCTCGCCGCCGTCGAGCGCAACGCCGCCGAGCTCGGCGACCGGGCGCACGTGGGTGTCGTGGTCGTCGACGACAACCCCGACGAGCGGGCTCGCGCCGTCTGCGACGAGGCGGCCCACCGCTTCGAGCTCGGCCTCACCTACCGGACCTCCGGTCAGGGCAACATCTCCGTCGCCCGCAACCTGGCGCTCGAGGGGGCCCTCCCCCTGGCGGACTGGGTGGCGATGACCGACGACGACTGCGAACCCGTCGACACCTGGCTGTCCGAGCACCTGGCGGCGCAGGAGCGGTACGGCACCGACGTGGTCACCGGTCCGTGCCTCCTCGGGGGATCCGAGGGGGCGCCGGCGTGGCTCTCCGAGCAGCCGTTCCTCGACGACGCGCAGTTCCGGTTCGACGACGGCCAGCGCCTCGACGTGGCGGCGACGAACAACTCGTTCATCCGGGCGGCGTCGCTGCGCGAGCGCACCGACCTGCGGTTCGACCCGGGCCTCGGCGTGCTCGGCGGCGAGGACATGGTGTTCTTCCGCACGGCCCGGCGCGCCGGGCTCACCATCGCCTTCGCCGCCCGGGCGATCGTCCACGGGCACGAGCCGCCCGAGCGCTGGACCTACCGCTACCAGCTTCGGTCCCGCTACTGGCTCGGCAACACCGAGTTCGTCACCAACCACACCGTCGGCGAGGCCCCTCGACTCCGGTGGGCGTTGCGCGGGGCGAAGACGATCCTCACGGCGGTGGTCCGCCCTCTCGCCCGCGTGGCGAGCGGTCGTCCACCGCACGTGCGCTACGCCCTCGCCACCGCGGCCCGGGGTGCCGGCATGGTCGCCGGCGCGGCCGGGGTGCGGGTGGCGCACCACTAGGCTTCGACGGTGACCGCTCCCCGACCGTCCGGACGTCTGCGGGCGGGTGTGATCGGCTGCGGCGCCATCGCCCACGAGCACCTCCGGCACCTCCGCGGGTCCTCCCGCGCCGAGCTGGTGGCGGTCTGCGACCGGTCCAACGCGACGGCCCGCTTCGCGCAGGAGACCTACGGCGCCCCGCACCGCCACCTGGACCACCGAGCGATGCTCGAGGCCGAGAACCTCGACGTCGTCCACGTGCTGACGCCGCCCCAGACCCACCCCGACATCGTGCGCGACGCGCTCGACGCCGGCGCTCACGTCCTGTGCGAGAAGCCGCTCGCCCCGACCTGCGCGGTCACCGAGGACCTGCTCGCCCACGCCGCCGCCGCCGACCGCCGGCTGGTCGAGTCGCAGAACCTCCGGTGGAACGATCCGGTGCTCGCCGTCGACGAGCTGATCCGCGCCGGCCGGCTCGGCGCGGTCCGCGACGTGGAGGTGAGCCTCACACTCGACCTCACGGCCGGCCCGTTCGGCGACCTCAACCTGTCCGGTCCGGGCGTCGCGCTGCCCGGTGGCGCCGTCCACGACTTCCTCCCGCACCTGTCGTACCTCTTCCTGCTCCTTGCGGGTTCCTCTGCGGTCGACGACGTCGTGGGGCACCTCGTCAACGCCAGCGGCAACGCCCGTGTGGGCTTCGACCAGCTCGATGCGCTCGTCCGTGCCGGCGAGGTGCGGGGGCGCCTGCGCGTCGCCTCCGACGTCGCTCCGGACACCTTCCGTCTGCGGGTCCTCGGCACCGAGGCCAGCGTCGAGACCGACCTGTACAACCCCTACCTGCGGTTCGAGGGACGCACAACCGGCGTGGGCGGGCCGATCGCCCAGCTCCGCTCGGGCACCCGCATCGCGGGCGCCTCGGTCGCCAACCTGCTCGACAAGGTTCGCCAGCACTCGACCTACCACGGCCTGCCTCGCATGATCGACGCCCTCCACGACGCGCTGCGGGACGGCACCGAGCCGCCGATCGCCCCCGAGCAGATCGTCGCGACGGCGCGCCTCACCGACCAGCTCGTCGCGCTCGCGGAGGTGGGGCGTTGAGGGTGCTCGTCACCGGCGCGGGCGGGTTCCTCGGGCGGGCGGTGGTCGAGGCGGCGGTCGCGGCCGGCCACGACGTCGTCGCCATGATCCGGTCGGCGTCATCGGCGCAGGCCCCCGACGGGGTCGAGGTGCTGCGGGGCGATCTCCGCCAACGGGGACCGTGGGTCGACGCCCTCGGAGGGGTCGACGCCGTCGTCCACCTCGCCGCCGCCGCCAGCGGCGACCTCGCCGAGCAGCTCGCGGGCACCGTCGTGGCCACCGAGAACCTTCTCTCCGCGCTCGACCTGCCGTCGCTCGCCCGCTTCGTGCACTGCAGCTCGTTCTCGGTCTACGACTTCGCCGCCCTGCACGCCGGAGCCACGCTCGACGAGTCGAGCCCCGTCGAGCCCCACCCCGAACGGCGTGACGCCTACACCGCGACGAAGATCCTCCAGGAGCGGCTCGTCCGCGAGGCGTGCGACGGTCGCACCGAGCTCGTCGTGCTCCGACCGGGCGCGATCTACGGCCCGGGCAAGGACTGGGCCCACGGCGCCGCCCTCCGGGTCGGCCCCTGCGCGCTCGTGCTGGGCTCGGACGCCGCGATGCGGCTCACCTACGTGACGAACTGCGCCGACGCCCTGGTGGCCGCGCTCACCAGCCCCGGTGCCGCCGGCGCCACGATCGACGTCGTCGACGACGAGCAGCCCACCCACCTCGAGTTCTTCCGGGCCTGTCGATCGGCCGGGGCGACGTCGGCACGACCCATCCCCGTCCCCTGGCGCCTCGTCGACCTCGCCGGTCGCGCCGTCGCTCTGGTCGACCGACTCGCCTTCGGCGGTCGGGCCAAGCTGCCCGAGCTCCTCGCCCACCGGCGCCAGCAGGCTCGCTGGAAGCCCCTCGCCTACAGCAACGAACGCGCTCGCCGCCTCCTCCACTGGGTGCCCGCCGTGCCGATGGAGGAGGGCGTGGAGCTGATGGTCGAGGGACGGCGGCGATGAGCCGCGAGCTGCGAGGGTCGGTCGTCGTGCCGGCCTGGAACGAGGCCGCGGTCATCGCACGGACCCTCGACGCCCTGTTCGACGGGATCGAGCCCGACGACGTCGAGGTCGTCGTCGCGTGCAACGGCTGCGACGACGGCACCGAGGACGTCGTCCGTGGCACGGGCCACCCGGTGCACCTGCTCGAGCTCGGACCGGTCGGCAAGGTCGGCGCCATCCGCGCCGCGGAGGCCGCGACGACGGCCCTCCCCCGGATCTACCTCGACGCGGACACCGAGCTCCCCGGCCCGTCGGCCGTCGCCGTCCTCGACGCCCTCGCGTCGGGCGCCGTCGCGGCACGCCCTCCCGTCACCCACGACGACGCCGGGTCGACCTGGCCGGTGCGCGCCTTCTACGCCGTGCGACGAGCCATGCCGTCGCTGCGACGCGAGCTCTTCGGCGCCGGCGTCTACGGGTTGAGCGCCGAGGCGCGCGGGCGGTTCGGCACGTTCCCCGACGTCGTCGCCGACGACCTCTTCGCGGCGCGCGTCGTCGAGCTGGACGAGGTCACCGTCGTGGACGGCGTCGCTCCGGTGGTGGTGCGCGTCCCGCGCGACACGCGGTCGCTCGTCCGCACGCTCGCTCGCGTCTACCGGGGCAACGCCGAGCTCGCGGCGACCCACAGCGACCGCGCCCACCCCTCCACCACCCGCACCGCGCGCGAGGTGCTGGTGCTCGGCCGGGACCCGCGCTGGTGGCCGCGGCTCGCGGCCTACGTCGTGCTGGTCGTCGCGGGGCGCGTGCTCGGCCGCCGCGCCTCCGGGGGCTCGTGGGAGCGCGACCACTCCGCCCGCGTCGAGGGGGTCGCCACGTGAGCACCCTGGCCCCGTCGCAGCGGGCCGGCGCCCCGGCCGAGGGCACGCCGTCGATCGGCTCGACGCCGCTCTGGATCGTCAGCGGGCACGTGGCGCTGCTGGTGGCCGTGATGGCCGGCTTCGGCGCCCTCGAGTTCGTCAAGCCGAAGATGTACCTGCTACTGCTGATCGCGGCCACGGTCGGCATGATCCTGCTCGGTCCGATCCGCCAGCTCGGCCGGCTCGTCATCAGCCTCCCGGTCCTCGCCTACCTCAGCTGGTGGGTGGCGTCCTACATGTGGACGTTCAACGAGTGGGTCTGGGTGCGCGACACCCAGGACATCATCCCCACGATCGTGTGCCTCACGGCCATCGTCAGCCTGATGCCGTTGGCCGAGGTGAGGCGCGGCCTCGTGCTCGCCTGCCAGGTCACCATCGCCTGGAACGTCCTGTGGACCCTGATGAGCCCGGGGCTGGCCATGAACCACATGGACGGCACGCCCGGCTGGCGGGGGAGCTTCATCCACAAGAACGGCATGGCTCCGTTCATGCTGTTCGCCGTCATCACGTTCGCCTACCTCGAGCGGCGGCCGTTCGTCCGCAACGCCAGCATCGCCGTCGCGCTGGCGTTCGTCGTGCTCTCGCAGTCGACGACCAGCCTCGTCGTCGGCACGATGCTGCTCGTCTTCGCCTGGTTCATCAGGCAGCTGTCCGCCTCACCGAAGGAGACGTGGAGCTTCCTGCTGACGCTGGGCTCGACCATCGGCTTCGCCGTCGCCTACCTCGGCGTCGTCAACCTGCCCACGCTGGTGGGTGCGGCGGGGAAGGACCCGACGCTCACCTCCCGCACCGAGATCTGGGCGAACAGCCTGGAGGCGATCGGTCGCCGACCGTGGTCGGGGTACGGCATCGGCGGTGTGTGGATCAACAACGACGCCGAGCCGACGCGCACGATCCTGCGCGGCCTCGGCTTCATCGTGTACCACGCGCACAACGGCTTCATCGAGATCCTGCTGCAGCTCGGGATCATCGGGCTCGCCCTGTTCTTCGTGCTCGTCATCGCCTACTTCCGCACCGCGCTCGTCGTGATGCTCCACGACACACCGCTCGCCAGCTACCTGATGGCCTACGCCGCGCTGATCCTGCTCCTCTCGATCAGCGAGGTCGCGACGTTCGGGCAGTGGCTCGCCTTCCTGTGCGCCTTCCACGCCCTGGCCCTCAGGGTGCGACTCGCCCACCTGGAGGGCGAGCTCCGATGAAGGTCCTCGTGTCCTTCCCGGGGCTGCACCGCGTCCATCGGGGCGCCGAGGTCGCGCTCGAGGCGATCGGCGACGGGCTCGCGCGCCGGGACCACGACGTCGTCGTGCACGGCAGCGGCCCGATCCGCCACGACCGCGCCTACCGGTACCGGCGGACGCCGGTGATCGACCGGGAGCGGTTGAGCGGCCTGCCGTCCCTGCCCCTGCTGCGCGAGCCGAGCAGCTACGAGTCGCTCGGGTTCAACCTCGCCGCCCTGGCCCGCCTCCGCACGGGGCGGTTCGACGCCACGATCACCGGGGGCTTCCCCTGGGACAACCTGTTCCTCCGGCGGCCGGCGCGGGGCGGTCGACCGCCGCACGTCTTCGTCACCGAGAACGGCGACTGGCCAGCCCTCCTCGACGAGGGCGACGCCCGCCTGTTCTCGTGCGACGCGCTGGTCTGCACGAACCCGCTCTACTTGGAGCGCAACCGCGAGCGGTGGAACTGCGAGCTCATCCCCAACGGCGTGGACGTCGACCGCTTCTCCCCCGGCGATCCCGATCGCGACCGTCTCGGGCTCCCACGTGACCGACCGCTCGTGCTGATAGTGAGCGCGCTCATCCCCTCGAAGCGGGTCGAGGACGGCATCCGCGCCGTCGCGGCACTCGACGACGCCGCGCTCGTCGTCGCCGGCGTCGGACCGCTCGAGGCGGAGGTGGAGAGGCTGGGCGCCGAGCTGCTCGGACCGGACCGCTTCCAGCGCAGGAGCTTCGCCCACGACGACATGCCGGCCCTGTACCGATCGGCCGACCTGCTGCTCCACCTCACCCACGTCGAGTCGTTCGGCAACGTGTACGTCGAGGCCATGGCCACCGGGCTCCCGGTGGTCGCGCACCGCTCGGTCGTGACCGAGTGGATCCTCCCCGAGCTGGACGGGCTCGTCGACACCGACGACCGCACCGCGCTCGTGGCGGCACTCGACGACCACCTCCGCGCCGGCCGCGACGCGGGAGCGGCGGGGCGCGTGGCGGCCGCACGCGAGCGCTTCGCCTGGTCGGTCGTGGCCGCTCGCTACGAGGAACTGCTCGAGCGCGTCGTCGGCTGACGCGACCGCGAGGCCAGGCTCTAGCGGGAGGCGACCTCGACCTCCGACGGCGCGTCGGAGGTCTCCGTCGGGGTCGGGCGGGGCGTGGCGCGGTGCTTCCCGGTTCCCGCACCGGTCATCACCGGCAGGAGGGCGCCGCGGCTGGACAGCTGGCGGATCGTGACCTCGAGGGTCGACCGGCGCTGCCGCTTGGCCGGCATCGTCAGCACGACGACGTCGGCGAGCTGGGCGAGGGCGACGTTGGCGGCGGCGTCCATCAGCACGCCGGCATCGACCACGACGACCTGCGCGTGCTCGCTCGCCCGTTCGAGCAGGGTGGATGCGTCCTGGCGGCGGATGCCGTGGGCGTCGGCGACCTCGCCGAGGCCCGAGAAGCGCAGGCCGTTGACGCCCGTGCGCATGTAGGGGTGCCGTGGCCGGTTGCGGTCGGTACGGCCCGAGGGTGAGGTCCGGGCAGGGTCGTCGGACAGCAGCATCCGCACGCCGCTCACGCCCTCGCCGGCGAGGGTCGTGAGCTCGGGGTCGCTGGTGTCGGCGTCGACGAGGAGCACCTGGGAGCCCATCCCGGCGAAGTGCCGGGCCATGGCCAGCGCCACCGTGGTGCTGCCCGCCGACTCGTCGGCGCCGCCGACGACGACGGTGAGGGCCGGGCCGCTGACGGCGGAGGCCTCGGCGCGGACGCACAGCTCGTGGATGGTGCCGACCACCTTCTCGGGGGTCGGGCCGACGAGGTCGTGACGTGGCGCCGCCAGCCCGCGGTCGCGTGCCACCCGGGCGGCGACCGGCATGCCGAGGACGTCCTCGGCCTCGTCCTCGTCGAGGATGCGGTTGGATGTGCGGGCCAGGGCGACCGATGCCAGCCCGCCGAGCATCAGACCCGCCACCGGGCCGGCGACGAGCAGGAGCGACATGCCCGCCGACGTCGGGGCGGTGGGCAGGGTGGCCCGCTGCACGACCTGGGTGGCGACCCGGGTCTGCGCGCCGAGCGTCATCTCGTTGCGGGAGAACAGCAGCTGGAAGTACTGGTCGAGGAGGGCTTGGCGCTCGGTGTCGAGCGTGGGCGAGACCTGGTCGACGGTGGGCACCTCGACGGCCGCCGGCTGGTTCACGTACGGCGCCATGACCTCCTCGATGCGGGCGTCGACGGTGGCCAGCGCCTCCTCGACGTCGCCGATGGCGTCGTTGATGGCCGCGAGGTCGGGCTCCTGGGCGTCATCCAGCTGCTCGCGCGACGCACGGAAGTACGCGTCGACGTAGCCGTTCGCGATGTCGCGGGCGAGCTCGGGGGTCGAGGCCGTGACGGTGACGAAGAGGATGTCGCTGCCCGGGATCTGCTCGAAGGTCGCGGCGCTGCGGACCTCGGCGGCGGAGATGTCGCCGATCTCCTCGGCGACGGCGACGGCGATGGCCTCGGAGTCGAGGACGAGCAGCTGGTTCTGCACGTACCGATCGTTGGAGGTACTGCCGAAGCCGGCGTCGCTCGGCGGCGCGACGAGGACGCGCGCCTCGGCGACGTAGCTGTCGACCCCGCCGCCGCCGAGCGCCATGCCCGCGACGAGCCCGAGGACCGCTCCGAGCACGGTGACCCACCAGTACCGGCGGATCGCTCTCGTGATGTAGACCAGTTCCACCCGGTGACCTTCCGCTCGTGCGTGGGTGGACTCTAGTGCCCGGCTCGCGACGGTCCGTGGCGACCCCGGCCGGTCACCTCGCGCCGAGCCCGAGCCGCTCGCCCAGGTGCGGGAACCAGCCCTGGGGGGACAGGTGCTCGACCCAGGCGGCGCGAGCGCGGCGCTGCAGGTCGTGTCGCTCGTCGTCGTCGAGCGCCGCGTGGTGCGCGGCCACGAGCTCGGGCAGCCGATCGAGCTCCTGGTGGCGCACCCAGACGGCGATGTCGCCCCAGGGCACGTCGGCGGGAGCGGGCAGCGCCAGGTCGGTGTCGACCACCACGGGGATGCGCCCCATGCTCAGCGCCTCGTAGAGGCGGTAGGAGTAGTTCCCCGAGCCACGGACGCAGAGCACGTAGTCGCTCGACTCGAGGTTGTCGACGTACTCGCGGCGCACGTCGTCGAGGTCGGTCGTGGCGGCGTCGCGGAAGAACACCGACGAGGAGCGGACGACGAAGTTCGTGTCGACCAGCGGGGACCGGTCGAGGATCTCGAGCGCCCTGGTCCGGAGGTTCTCGCCGAGGTAGGGCGACGGATCGAGTCGCCGCTCGCGCACCGCGACGACGGCGCGGAAGGCGGCGAGGCGCGCCGCAGCCGCGGCGCCCGACCGTCGGCCCGCGAGCCCGCAGAACCCGACGACGGGCCGATCGCCGGCCGACCGCTCGGGCAGGACTCCGCCCCGGTGCTCGGCGACCAGGTCCTCGGCGAAGGCCGGCAGGGCGAGGTCGCGGAGACCCATGCGGCGGGCGAAGCCGCCCTCCCGCGCCACGGCCGCACCCCGGAGGCCGACGCCGTCGCACGAGCGGTCGCCCGTGAAGAACGCGACCACCGGCACGCCGGCACGACGGGCACGTTCGTGGACCTCGCGCAGCCGACGGGCGAGCGCGCGGTCGGGTCGGGTGGCCCACGACGGTCCGCGCACCCAGTACCAGTCCGTGGGGATCACGACGAGGTCGGCGTCCTCGACGTCGACCAGCTGGAGGTGGTCGCTCGCCACGGCCCCCCACGCGTCGAAGCGCCGGTCCCACGCCGTCGGACCACCAGGGGTCCAGCCGGGCAGGAGCGGCGCCAGGTACGGGACGACGGGGACGTCCTCCCGGTGGGCGGAGAGATCCGTCGCGAGCCGCACCGGCGTGACGGTACTCCTCGACGCCGGTGCGGCTCGTGCGGTCAGGTCGTCAGCGGGGGCTCGGCGTGTAGCCGGAGATCCGGTTCGGACCGCTGTAGTTGGCGGGCGGCCGGAGCTGCTGGCCGTCGCACAGGTTGCCGTTGGAGGCGTTCTTCATGCCCCGCAGGCAGTTGTTGACCCAGCGGCTCTGGATCTCGTTGTCCCAGGCGCCGAACCAGTCGGCGTGGAACGTGGACCCGTTGGGCTGGGCGGCCATGCCGGCCATGCGGTCCGAGCTCAGGTACCACTGGCTGGTGCCGCCGCTCCGCACCTCGAAGTGCGCGAACTCGGTGAGCTCGGGCAGGTGGATCGGGTGCGAGGACGGGCACGGGCCCCACGTGTTGTTGGTGCCGTAGGCCATGTGCGACCGGTGGTCGGCGGAGTCGAGGTTCCGTCCGTCCCAGCAGTACGGGAACCGCACCCAGGCGGTCAGGCGCTGCCCGGCGGGGCACTCGGGGATCGTCGAGCTCTCGGCCCCGTTGGTGCACTTCCAGCCGGAGATGCCACGGTTGGGCGAACCGGCGACCATGCGCAGGCCGTTCGGGTACTCCTGCACCTGCCGCACCTGGCTCTGCTTCGAGCTGAGGCTGCCCGAGCCGGTGTTCTCCGACTTGTAGTAGAGCTCGAAGTTGTCCGGGGTCACGACCTGGCCGGAGGCGTCGAAGACGGCCGGCATCCAGTAGGCGGTGCGGTTGAGCGGGCCACCGTCGCAGGTGGAGCCACCGCTCGAGCGCAGCGACTGGTAGGTCGAGCTGGCGTTGGTGCCGGTGTTCCCGAAGAACATGTGGAGGTGGTTGAACCGGGTGTTTCCCGGGGCGATGATCGGGTCCGCGTAGGCCAGGTGCGAGAACTCACAGAAGGTGCGGAAGTTGCCCGACGGCTGCCAGGACATGTCACCGGGGTTCGGCTCCCACGGGGCCATGAGGTACTGGCCGACGTTGAAGTTCGACGGGACCGTGGCGTTGCCGCCCGGGGCCGGGGCCGGGGCCGGCGGCGTGGTGGTGGGCGGCGTCGTCGGCGGCGGGGTCGTCGGCGGCGGCGTCGTGGGGTTCGGGTTGGTCGTCGGCGGCGGGGTGGTCGTCGGCGGCGGCGTCGGCGCCGGCGACGTCGGAGCCGGGGCGAGGGTCTCGCCGTTGCGGACCCGGCGGGCACGCCACAGGAAGGTCACGGCCTCGCCGCGGGTGACGGCACGCTCGGGCTCGAAGCGGGAGGACCCGCCGACGCCGGTGGAGATGCCCTTCGAGAAGGCCCAGCGGATCGCCGGGGCGGCGGAGTAGCTCGCCGGCACGTCGGACGGCAGACCGCCGGACGCCTCGGGCTCGCCGGCCGCACGCCACAGCAGCGTGACGACCTCGTGGCGGTCGAGGGGCTTGTCGGGCGAGATCGTGCGGGCGTGGGGATCGATGATCCACTCGCCGGCGGCCCAGTTGAGCGCGGCGGAGGCGAAGTGGCCACGCGAGACGTCGCCGTAGGAGGCGACACCGACCGCGGCGGGCCGGGAGGCCTCACGCCAGACCATCGTCACCATCTCGGCGCGGGTCACCGTGCGGTTGGGCTCGAACCGGCCCGTGTTGCCGACCCCGTTCGTGATGCCGTTGGCGCTGGCCCACGTGACGGGGGCGGCGTAGAAGGCCGTCGGGTTGACGTCGGAGAAGTGGAGCGGGTTGCTGATGCTGGCCGACCCGAGGTCGGCGGTCAGCGTCCCGAGCAGGAGGAGCAGCGCCACGCCGATGCCGCCGCGGCGGGCCCGGCGGGTGCGCCGGGTGGCGGTCGACACGGCCGGGCCGTCGGCCACGGCCGCCGCGTGGCTCTCGCTCCGGAAGTGGAAGGGGTTGGTTGGGGAGTTGTGGCTGGGGTTGTTCACAGATGGCACCTGATCGCCCTGAGTCGGATGGGTGGTCGTACGTGCGGCTGTGACCGATCCCACGCAACGCCCCCAGCACTGCGAAGGTCTCCGACGGCGGGGCCACGGGCGGCGGCTCGACGTACGGAGCGGTAGGTCATCAACCTGGTCACCACGGTGCGGTCGTTGAGGATCGAACCGTGGCTGCTCAGTTGTTCGGCGCCCGCCGAGAGGGACTTGAGACCCAATTCGCGAAGTTCATCTCGTTCTCCATCCCCGTCGCCTGGAAACTGCGCAATGACCCGCGTTGCGGGGTCACCCTAGGCCATTCGGCCCACTCTTGTCACGGAACCGTCACAATCGGCCCCTGAACTGCGTCAACGCGAGGTGGGACCTTCACGTTCTCGCAACGTGGACTCGTGGCGGCGGGCCGCGGCGCGCAGGGCCGACTCGGCGTCGACCCCGGCGCGATCGGCGCGCACGGCGAGCTCCCACAGCAGCTCGCCCACCGACGACTCGTCGAGCGGCTCCGCGCGCTCGTCGTGACCCGCGTCCGCCTCGACCTCGACGCCGAGGCGCCGAGCGCGAGACGCCAGCTTGGCCACGAGGGAGAGGGCGGGCAGGTCGGCGGGGATGCCGTCGAAGGCGCTCTGGCGGGCGCCGGTGTCCCGCTTGATCTGCTCCCAGTTCCGCTCGACCTGGCGAGCGTCGCCGTCGACGTCCACGTCCCCGAACACGTGGGGGTGGCGGAGGACCAGCTTGTCGTGGATGCCCTGGGCGACGTCGGCGAGCGTGAAGCGCCCGGCTTCGGTCGCCAGGCGAGCGTGGAACACGATCTGGAAGAACAGGTCGCCGAGCTCCTCCTCCAGGTGGAGGTACGCGTCGTCGAGGTCGTCGTCGCCCGAGGGCGGCGCGTCGACGGCCCCTGCGTCCTCCGGCATCTGCTCGAGCACGTCGAGGACCTCGTAGGCCTCCTCCCGCAGGTGCCGCGCGAGCGTGCGGTGCGTCTGCTCCCGATCCCACGGGCACTCGACCCGCAGCCGCGCCACCAGCTCGTCGAACCGCGCCACCTCCTGGGCCACGGGTGCGGCGAGGCGCGGGATCCACAGCGAGGTGAGGTGGTCGGGCTCGACGACGCGATCGAGGTCCTCCCAGGCGACCTCGACGATCGCCTCGTCGGGGAGGCCGAGCCGGGCGATGACGAGCACCGGGTCGTCGGGCGGGTCCTCCACGGCGAGCTTGATGTCGGAGAGCACGCTCGGACGGTCGCACTGGGCGACGAGCAGCGGCCCCCGCTCCCCCGCGGCCTCGACGGCGAAGCGGTGCCCGTCGACGACGCGCGCCCCGACCGCCATCGGGTCGACCCCCAGCCGCACCCAGGCGAGGTCGAGGAACGAGAGCGCGGGGTGCACCTCGACCTCCACCCGCCCGTGGGCCAGCAGCATCTGCACGGTGCGCTCGGCCACGAGCGGCGAGCCGGGCACGGCGTAGAGGGCCTCCCCGTGTGCGTCGGCGGCGGCCGCGAGCGCGTCGACGATGCCCCGGTACACCTCGTCCATCGACGACGCCCGGTCGTAGAGGTCGTCGAAGCTCGTCGCACCCTCGACCACGGACGCCGCGGGGTGGCGCCGCGTGCGGAGGTGGCGGTGCGAGGCGGCGGCGAGGAGGTCGAGGGCGCCGCGCGTCACCAGGTCCGGACCGGCGGGCCCGAGACCGACGACGACGACGCGCCCGCTCACTCGAGCACGAGCGTCGGGGTCTCCCCGGCCGGGCCCTCGGGCGGGGTGATCTCGCCGGCCTCGGCGTCCCACGTGCCGTAGCGGGAGCTGATGCTCACCTCGGCGCTGCTCACGGCCTCCTCCAACCACGCACCGAGGGCGTTGCCGGGGCCGGCCTGCGACTCGAGCTCGGCCCGGATGTCGGTGGCGACCTCGTCGAAGATGTCGCCTCGTGCCCGCACGAGGATGACGTGGAAGCCGAACTCGGACTCCACCGGCCCGGTGTACTCACCGACCTCGCCCTCGTTCAGCGCCGCAGCGAAGGGCGGGACGAACCGGGCGGGGTCCGAGCAGCCGAGGTCGCCGCCGTTGGTGGCCGCCGAGGGGTCGATCGAGCGCTCGGCCGCGACGTCGGCGATGTCCGCGCCGCCCTCGAGCTGCTCCAGCACCTCGACGGCCTCGGCCTCGGTCTCCACCAAGACGTGACTCGAGCACACCAGGCCCTCGAAGAACTGGGGGTTGTCGTCGTAGAAGGCACGCACGTCGTCATCGGTGACCTCAGCGGTCTCGACCTCGGCCTCCAGGGCGGCGGAGAGCACCCGGGCCCGTGCGGTGCCCTCGGCGTACCAGTCGACGACGGCCTCGGGTGCCTCGGTGAGCGAGGTGATGACCTCCGGCGTCGCACCCTGCTGCGTCGCGCTCTGGATCGCGCTCGTCCAGGCCGTGCGCCCCTCCTCGATGTCGGCCTCGGTGACCTCGAGCCCCCGGTCGTCGAGCTCGTGGCCCATCAGCTCGAACAGGATGTGCAGCTCGAGGATCTCGGCGACGAACGCCGAGTCGAGTCGTCCCTCGGCATCGCCGGGGAGCACGGAGAAGTTGACGGTACCGAAGGCCTCGCTGAAGTCGCGGTCCTCGTCGAAGTGCCCGAGCAGGTCCCGGAACTCGGCGTCGGAGACCGCCTCGCCGTTCAGGGTCACGGCGGCCGGACGTCCGGCGACGCCGCCGTCCCCGCCGCAGGCGGTGAGGAGGAGGGCGGGGAGCACGGCGAGTGCGAGCAGGTGGCGGGGACGCAGGCGGGTCACGAGGGGTGCAGGCTAGGTGCCGGGCCGATCATCGACCAGTCATGCGGGCACGATCGTCCGGAGGAAGAGCACGATGGCGTCGACGAGGTCGGTGCCGCCCTTGATGCCGACCTGCACCTGCTCGATGTCCTCCTTGTACACCGACCCCTGGAAGAGGCGCTTCAGCTTCAGCTGCTGGCTGAGCAGGAGCGGCAGCGGCTGGAGGCGCGCCACGTGCTTCGGACCGCCGAAGCCCGACCCGGTCGTCACCACCACCTCACGCACGCCGACCCGGGCGCACTCGGCGCGCAGACGGGCGACGGCGAGCAGGTTCTCGGCCTCCGGCGGGATGGGCCCGTAGCGGTCCTCCCACTCGGCGCGGATGTCGCTGACCTGCTCCTCGGCGTCCACCGCGGCGAGCCGCCGGTAGGCCTCGAGCCGCAGCTCCTCCTTGCCCACGTAGGTGGTCGGCAGCGACGCTGGGAGCGGGAGGTCGATCTTGATCTCCGCCGGCTCCTTCGGCGTCTCGCCCTTCAGCTCGGCGACGGCCTCGGTGACCATCTGGCAGTAGAGGTCGTACCCGACCGCCGCGATGTGGCCCGACTGCCCGGTGCCGAGCAGGTTGCCGGCGCCGCGGATCTCGAGGTCGCGCATCGCGATCTTGAAGCCCGAGCCGAGCTCGGTGGCCTCGCCGATCGTCTTCAGGCGCTCGTACGTCTCCTCGGTGAGGACGCGGTCGCGCGGCGTGAACAGGTAGGCGTAGGCGCGCTGGCCGGCCCGCCCCACCCGGCCGCGGAGCTGGTGGAGCTGCCCGAGGCCGAGGAGGTCGGCGCGGTCGACGACCAGGGTGTTCACCGTCGGCATGTCGATGCCGGACTCGATGATCGTCGTGCAGACGAGGACGTCGAACTCGCCCTCCCAGAAGTCGAGGACGACCTTCTCGAGCGAGCCCTCGTCCATCTGCCCGTGGGCGATGGCGATGCGGGCCTCGGGCACGAGCTCGCGCAGCCCCTCGGCGACGCGGTCGATGTCCTGCACCCGGTTGTGCACGAAGAACACCTGGCCCTCGCGCAGCAACTCGCGGCGGATCGCCTCGGCCACGGCGCGCTCGTCGTACTCGCCGACGTAGGTGAGGATCGGCTGGCGAGCGGCCGGCGGGGTGTTGAGCAGGGTGAGGTCGCGGATGCCGGTGAGGCTCATCTCGAGCGTCCGCGGGATCGGCGTGGCGCTGAGCGTGAGCACGTCGACGCCGGCGTCGAGCTGCTTGATCTGCTCCTTGTGGCTGACGCCGAAGCGCTGCTCCTCGTCGACGACGAGGAGGCCGAGGTCCTTGAACTGGAGACCCTCGGCGAGGAGGCGGTGCGTGCCGATCACGACGTCGATCTCGCCGCTGCGGAGGCCCTCGGTGACCTTCTTCGCCTGACCGGCCGTGAGGAAGCGCGACAGCACCTCGACCCGGATGGGGAACCCGGCGAAGCGCTCGCTGAAGGTCTGGAAGTGCTGCTGGGCGAGGAGGGTCGTCGGCACGAGGACGGCGGCCTGCTTGCCGTCCTGCACGGCCTTGAACACGGCGCGCAGGGCGACCTCGGTCTTGCCGAACCCGACGTCGCCGCAGACGAGGCGGTCCATCGGAACCTCGGCCTCCATGTCGGCCTTCACCTCGGTGATCGCTTGGAGCTGGTCCGGGGTCTCCTGGTAGGGGAACGCCTCCTCCAGCTCGCGCTGCCACGGCGTGTCCTCGGCGAAGGAGTGGCCCGGCGTGTTCAGGCGCTTCTGGTAGAGGACGACGAGCTCCTGGGCGATCTCCTGGACCGCCGAGCGGACCCGGGCCTTCGTCTTCTGCCAGTCGCCGCCGCCGAGCCGGCTGAGCGAGGGGCTGTCACCGCCCGTGTAGTGGCGGACGGTGTCGATCTGGTCCGACGGGATGTAGAGCTTGTCGGCGCCGCGGTACTCGAGGAGCAGGTAGTCGCGCTCGACGCCGCCGATGGCCCGCTTGACCATGCCGGCATAGCGGGCGACGCCGTGCTGGTGGTGCACGACGTGGTCGCCCGGCTTCAGGTCGTCGAAGAACGCCTGGGCGTCGCGCCGGCGGGGCCGGGCCGCCCGGTGGGCCCGTCGCCGACCGGTGAGGTCGCGCTCGCAGAGGACCGCCAGCTGCACCGACGGGAGGATGAAGCCCCGCTCGAGCGGCGCCACGACGAGGTGGGCGCCGGGGCGCATCAGCGCGTCGTCGTCGGGTTCGGCCCGCCGCAGGTCGATGCCCTGGTCGGCCATGAGGTTGTGCAGCCGCTCGGCCGAGCCGGCGCCGTCAGCGCCCACCACGACGCGGTAGCCCTCGCCGAGCAGCCCCCGGATCTGGTCGACCAGCCGCTGGCCGTCGCCGACGACCGGGTCCCACCCGGCGGACGCGACGGTGGCGACGTCGGGGCCCTCGGGCGCGGTCGTGACGGTCCACGCCGGCGCATCGGTGCGGGCGAGGAGCCGGTCGAAGGGGAGGTGGAGCGACGGGAAGCGCCCCTCGGCGGCCTCGTCGGCGGCCGCCGCCCCCCACGTGCGGGCGAGGGTGCTCGCGAGGTCGCGCTCCTCGGCGTCGATGTCGGCGGCGCGGTCGCGCATGCGGCGCGGCTCGACGAGGAGGATCTGCGCGGTCGGGTCGAGCAGGTCGAGCAGCACCTCGTCGTCGCCGACCAGCCACGGCAGCCAGGACTCCATGCCGTCGAAGGTGAGGCCCTCGGCGAACCGCTCCCAGTGCTCGCGTCCCCACGGCTCCTTGGCGACGAGCGCGGCGGCGCGCTCCTTGACCTCGTCGGTGGGGAGCAGCTCGCGCGCCGGGAAGATCTCGACCTCGCTGACGTCGATCGTCGAGCGCTGGTCGGCGACCGAGAACTCGGTGAGCCGGTCGACCTCGTCGCCCCAGAGGTCGATGCGGATCGGCACGTCGCCGGTCGAGGGGAAGACGTCGACGATCGAGCCGCGCACCGCGACCTCGCCCCGGTGCTCGACCTGGTACTCGCGGCGATAGCCCTGCACGACGAGCCGCTCGACCAGCTCGGCCGGGTCGATCTGGTCACCGACGCCCACGATGACGGGCTCGATGTCGACGACGTGCGGGCCGAGCCGCTGCACGAGAGCGCGGACCGGGGCGACGATGACGCGCGGGGCCCGCTCGGGGTCCCGCATGTGCCAGAGGGTGCGCAGGCGCTGGCCCATCGTCTCGACGTTCGGGCTCACCCGTTCGAACGGCAGCGTCTCCCAGGCGGGGAAGAGGTCGACGGCGTCGTCGCCGAGGAACGTCTGGAGATCCGACCGCAGCCGCTCGGCGTCGGCCGTGGTCGGCACGCACACGACGATCGGGCGCCGCTGGCTGAGCTCGGCGACCCCGGCGATCGTGTAGGCCCGGGCCGGGTCGGGGACGGCGAGGACGGCGGACGACCGGCCGAGGACCTTCAGCAACGCGGGCTCGTCGCGGAGCAGCGGCAGGAGGGGGCGGAGGGTCATGGGGGCTCCCGTACCCGATCAGTCGCCGGCGCGGCGCGCGTTGTACCGGTTCATCGCGGCCTCGAAGCCGTCGCTCAGGATCAGCTCCACCGCGTCGGCGGCCTCCTGGACGACGACGTCGAGCTCGGTCCGCTCGGCCTTGGTGGGGTGGCGCAGCACGTGATCGGCGCCGCGCTGGGACGACGGCGGCTTGCCGATGCCGATGCGCACCCGACCGAACTCCGCGCTCTTCAGGTGAGCCTTGATCGACTTGAGGCCGTTGTTGCCCGCGAGGCCACCGCCCATCTTCAGCTTGAGGCGGCCGACCGGCAGGTCGAGCTCGTCGTGGACGACGACGAGGTGCGCCGGGTCCTCGATGCCGTAGCGCTTCACCAGCAGCCCGACGGCGTCGCCGGAGAGGTTCATGTAGGTCTGCGGGAACGCGAGCGCGAGGCGGCGCCCACCGACGTGCACCTCGTCGGTGAGCGCCAGCTCCTTGCTCTTGCGCAGCCGTCCGCCGTGGCGGGAGGCGAGCAGCTCGACGACCTCGACGCCGATGTTGTGGCGCGTGCCCTCGTACTGGGCCCCGGGGTTGCCGAGGCCCACCACGAGCAGGTCAGCGGGGGTGCCCCGGCGCGCGGGGGTGTCGCGACGGCGGCCGAACGGGCTCACCGGCGCAGGGGATCAGGACTCGTCGGACGCCTCGGCGGCCTCGCCACCGGCATCCTCGGCGTCGCCACCCTCGGCGGCCTCGCCCTCGGCGCCCTCCTCGCCCTCGGCGGCCTCCTCGCCCTCCTCCTCGAGGGCGGCACGGGTGACCGACGCGGTCACGAGGACCTCGTCGGGCTCGGCCTCGGTGCGGGCACCGGAGGGCAGGGTGAGGTCGGCCACGGTGATCGTGTCGCCGACAGCCATCTCGCTGACGTCGATGACCAGCTCGTTCGGGATGGCGCTCGGCTTGGCGTAGACCGACAGGGTGTAGTGGACCTGGTCGACGACGCCCTGCTCGGCGAGGACCTGCTTGGCCTCGCCCTCGAGCACGAGCGGGACCTCGACGAGGATCTCGGCGTTGGGGTCGACCCGGATGAAGTCGACGTGCACGACGTCGTTGCGGATCGGGTGGCGCTGGAGCTCACGGACGATGCACAGCTCGTCGGAGCCGTCGACGTCGAGGGTGATGATGGCGTTCAGGCCGGCGTCGGTGGTGAGCGCCTGGCGCAGCTCGCGGCGGTCGACCGCCAGGGTGATGGCGTCGCCGCCGAGTCCGTAGAGGACGCCGGGGATCTGCCCCTCGTCGCGGAGTCGGTTCGACGGCCGGGAACCGGTGGTGCGACCGACGTTGGCCGTGAGGGTGACATCCATGGTGGGCAGTGCTCCTGGCGACAGGTGAAGGGGGCGATCCCCGTGGGGACACGGGTGGGGGGCGCGACGGCGCCCCGGGGCAGTCGGCCAGTGTACGCCCTGGCCGGGCGACCTCACCAACCCGACGGGCCGGCGGCGTCAGCTCTGGTTCTGGCCGCCGAAGATCTCGCTGACCGACGTGTCCTCGAAGACCGCGTCGATGGCGTCGGCGATGATGTTCGCCACCGACAGCACCTCGATCTTGTCGAGCTGCTTCTCCGGCGGGAGCGGCAGGGTGTTGGTGACCACGATCTTCTCGATCGGCGAGTTCTTCAGGCGGTCGATGGCCGGGCCGGAGAAGACGCCGTGGGTGGCGGCGGCGAGGATCCGGCTCGCGCCCTTCTCGGCGAGCTGCTCGGCTGCGGCGACGATGGTGCCTGCGGTGTCGATCATGTCGTCGATGAGCACGCAGGTGCGCCCGGCGACGTCACCGATGACGTCGCGCGCCTCGACCTGGTTCTTCTCGCCCTTGAGGCGGCGCTTGTGGATGATGGCCAGGTCGGCGTGCAGCATGTTGCTGTAGCGCTCGGCGACCTTCACCCGGCCGGCGTCGGGCGACACGACGACGAGGTCGTCGCCGAGGCCGCGCATGTAGTCGACGAGCACCGGCATGGCGACGAGGTGGTCGACCGGGCCGTTGAAGAAGCCCTGGATCTGCCCGGAGTGCAGGTCGACCGACATCAGCCGCTGGGCGCCGGCGGCGCCGAACATGTCGGCCACGAGGCGGGCGGTGATCGGCTCGCGGCCCTCGGACTTCCGGTCCTGGCGGCCGTAGCCGTAGAAGGGCATGACCACCGTGATGCGCTTGGCCGAGCCGCGGCGGGCGGCGTCGACCATGATCAGGTGCTCCATGATCGCGTCGTTGACGCTCATCTCGTCGGTGGCCGTGTGGCTCTGGATGATGAAGACGTCGCTGCCCCGCACCGACATGCCGAGCTTGCAGTGCAGCTCGCCGTTGGCGAACTCCGAGCAGTTGGAGTCGACGAGCGGGACCCCGAGCTGCTCGGCCACCTCCTCGGCGAGCTCGAAGTTCGCCCGGCCGGCGATGAGCGCCAGCTTCTTCTTGGTGACCAGCTCCATGGTGCGTCCCCGTCGCTCGGCGGCTTGGTGGGGTCGGGCTAGAGGCCCGGATCCTCGCTGCTGCTCGCAGTGTAGAACGGTCCGGTGCGGGCGCCGGCCGGCACCTGGGCGCCGGGCTCGAGCACCGCGAACGGCCCGACCCGCGCGTCGGGTCCCACCTCGGCGTCGCGGGCCACCGTGTGCTCCAGCACCGCGCCGGCACCGATCGCGCAGTCGACCAGGTGGGTGCCGGGGCCGATCTCGGCGTGGGCGCCCACGACCGTGCGGCCCTGGAGCACGACGCCGGGGAAGAGGGTGACGTCCGGAGCCAGCTCCACCGTGGCGTCCACGTAGGTGGCGTCGGGGTCGACCATCGTCACGCCCCGGCGGAGCCAGTCGCGGTTGGTGCGGGCACGCAGCCGGGCCTCGGCCGCCGCGAGCTGGGCCCGATCGTTCACGCCGTGGGTCTCCGACGGGTCCGGTGCGACGTAGGAGCCGACCGGGTGGCCGGCGTCGCTCAGCACCTGGACCACGTCGGTCAGGTAGTACTCGCCCTGCGCGTTCTCGGGGCTCAGCCGGCGCAGCGCCGGCGCGAGCAGCCCCCGCCGGAAGCAGAAGATGCCGGTGTTGATCTCGCGGATCGCCTGCTCCTCGGGCGTGGCGTCGGCCTGCTCCACGATGCGCACCACCCGGTCGTCGCGGCCGCGCACGATGCGGCCGTAGCCGGTGGGGTCGTCGAGCTCGGCGGTGAGGATCGTGCACGCCGCGCCGCTGTCGCGGTGGGCGGCCACGAGGGCGGCGATCGTCTCGGCCCGCAGGAGCGGGGTGTCGCCGGGCATCACGATGACGTCGGCGTCGTCGCCGGGGTCGTCGGTGAACGCGGTGAGCCCCACGCTCGCGGCGTCGCCGGTGCCCCTCTGGACCTGCTGCTCGACGAAGTCGAGGCGCACGTCGGGGCCGAGCTCCTGGAGCTTCTTCGTCACTCGCTCGGCGCCGTGACCGACAACGACGACGGCCCGGTCGATCTCGCAGCCGGCCAGGGCGTCGAGGACGTAGAGCAGCATCGCCTTGCCGCACAGCATGTGCAGCGGCTTGGGGCGGTCGGAGCGCATGCGGGACCCCTCGCCCGCCGCCAGGATCACCGCCGAGAGGTCACTCGAAGCCATGGGGGCACGCTACCCACCCGCCATCCCGGTCCAGCCCACCCCCTCCCCCGCGGCTCGGGTCCGATCCGCGTGCCAGAGCACGCGCATCGGACCCGAGGACCACGACTGCTCTCCGCTGATGACAAGTTGACTTGACCTGATGTCGGGTTCTCTTTACATTCGCGGCCGTGGCACGACGATCGGCCGAGGGGCGCACCAACTCCGTCCGCACCGCGCGGCGCGCCGTCGAGCTCACCCAGGCCGACCTGGCCGAGCGGGTGGGCGTGAGCCGCCAGACGATCGTCGCCGTCGAGGCCGGGGACTACGCCCCGTCGGTGTACCTGGCCCTCGAGCTCGCCCGACACCTCGAATCCACCGTCGAGGCCCTCTTCGACGACACCGACACCGACCCCGACCCCGACCCCGGGAGGACCACGTGAACCGGGACAGCACGTTCATGCGCACCGCCGCTCGCATCGGCGACCTCGGCAGCCCCTTCTACGACGAGGAGCGCCAGCGCGACGTCTGGAACGAGGCCTCGGCGGTGGGGTTCCAGCTGCAGCTCTGGCTCGGGCTGGTGGCGGCCACCGTCGCCGTGTGGTGGGCCGGCGGGGCTGCCGTGCCCTACGCGCTGGCGCTGGTCGGCATCACCACCCTCGCCAGCATCGTCACCGTCACCTACGCGTCCCGCCTCGGGGTGGAGGTGGACGACCAGCCGCACCTGAGCATGGCTCGGGTCGTCCCCTACATGGCCCTGCTGGTGGTCTTCGTGCTCGGCCTGGTGCGGGCCGGCGCTCCCTACGAGCGCGACGGCGGCTGGGGCTCGATGCGCTACGGGTTCGCGCAGGGCGCCGTCATCGGGCTGGCGGGAGTCGCCATCTGGCTGGCGGTCCGCCTGGTCCGAGAGCGCCGACGAGCCTGACCGGCCAGCTGAGCTCGCGGGGGAGGGATCGAACCTCCGACCTCCTGATCCAAAGTCAGGCGTTCTGCCAATTGAACTACCCGCGATCGCGGTGTCGACGGTAGTCCCTGAGTTCGCAACCCCGGCGATCCGCCGCTAGCGTGCTCAGCCTCATGGGATCGCTGATCAAGAAGCGCCGCAAGCGCATGCGAAAGAAGAAGCACCGCAAGATGCTGAAGCGCACCCGCTTCCAGCGTCGGGCCAAGGGCAAGTAGTCCCCGACCCCGCTCTGCGGCGGCTCCAGACGTCGACCGACCGCCCTCAGGGGCGGTCGGTTCGCGTGACCACGCGACCCTCGCCGGGGAACGCGCCCTCGACGAACCAGGTCGAGCCGCTCCCAGCGAGCACCGGCGTGCGCCCCGTCGCGTCGCCCAGGCGGTCGCGCCACTCGGCCAGACGTGGCTCGACGCGGAGCGCCGCGGGCTCGAGGTCGTTCGGACCGTCGGCCGTCGGGCCGCCCATCTCGTCCCACGCCGCGTAGACCGCCGGCGTCGAGCAGCCGAACGGCGGCGTCAGCAGCGTGAAGGTGCGGGCGACGGGCGGCAGCGGGTCGACGACCTCGCCGATGCCGGTGACCCGAGCTCGTCCGCCGACGAGGCAGAAGGCGACGTCGGCGCCGAGGCGGGCCGCGGCGGCGAGGTCGTCGAACCCGGCCCAGCGGAGGATCGCCGCGGCGTCGGCGGAACCGCCGCCCAGGCCCGCGCCGGCCGGGATGCGCTTGGTCAGCTCGACGTGCGCCGTGCGGTCGGCGAGTCGCAGCGCTCGCGCCACGAGGTTGTCGTCGTCGACCGGCACCGGCAGGCCGCTGGCCCCCCGCACGACGAGCCCCTCCCCCGGCCGGACGACCAACTCGTCGGCGAGGTCGAGGGTGACCATCTCGGCGTCGATCAGGTGGTACCCGTCGTGGCGGACGCCGGTGATCCGCAGCGAGAGCGTGAGCTTGGCCGGGGCGCGCAGCACCTCGACGCCTGCGGTGGCGGGCGGGGCGGGGTCCATGGCGCAACGGTAGGTTCTCGCGCATGACCGATCGGTACGACGCGCTGGCGACCCGCCCGTACACCCGCGGCCTGCACGAGGTCGGCGACGGCACGTTCGCCTGGCTGCAGCCCGACGGCGGCTGGGGCTGGAGCAACGCCGGCCTGGTCGTCGACGGCGACGAGGCGCTGCTCGTCGACACGCTCTACGACGTGCCGCTGACCGCGGCGATGCTCGACGCCATGCGCTCGGCCGTGCCCGCGGCCCGCTCGGGCATCGGCACGCTCGTCAACACCCACAGCAACGGCGACCACTGCAACGGCAACGAGCTCGTCACGGGCGCCGAGATCATCGCCTCCTCGGCCACCGCGGAGGGCATGGCCGACGAGTCGCCCCAGATGATGGCCGGGCTGCTCGAGAACGCCGACGCCCTGGGCGAGACCGGGGCGTTCTTCCGGCGCTGCTTCGGGGCCTTCGACTTCGCCGGGGTCACGAAGACCTTCCCGACCCGGACGTTCTCGGGCCGCCTCGACGCCCACGTCGGCGACACGGCGGTCGAGCTGGTCGAGGTCGGCCCGGCGCACACGGCGGGCGACGTGCTGGTGCACGTGCCGTCGCGCCGCACGGTGTTCACCGGCGACATCCTCTTCATCGAAGGCCACCCGATCGTCTGGGTCGGCCCGATCAGCAACTGGCTCGCAGCCTGCGACCTGATCGAGTCGTGGGGAGTCGACACGGTCGTGCCCGGCCACGGGCCGGTCACCGACCTGCGGGGTGTGCGCGCGGTGCGGGACTACCTCGAGTGGATCGTCGTCGAGGCGAACCGCCGCTACGACGACGGCATGGACGCCTTCGCCGCGGCACGTGACATCGCCGAGAAGGAGCTCGGCACGAGCCGCTTCGCGACGTGGGGCGACGCCGAGCGGCTGGTCATCAACGTCGACACCGCGTTCCGGGAGCGCTCTAGCGCCACCGAGGCGACCTCCACCGTCGAGCTGTTCGGCCGCATGGCCCAGCTGGCCGACTGACCCCGGCTCCCCGTCCGCCGCTCCCCGCCACCCCTCGCCCACCCTCGCAGCCTGCGGTTGGGCGCGGCTCCCGTCACATGGCGCGCCAACCGCGCCCGACCCCCACCGTTGGGCGCGGTTCCCGTCACATGGCGCGCCAACCGCGCCCGACCCCCGCCCTCGAGCGCGGTTCAGCGGGAGGCCGGCACCCGTGCTGGCGAGGACCGCCAGCGGCGTGCGGCGGTGAACCCCGTCGCCAGCGCCGCTGCGCCGACCATCGGTCCGACGAGGATCCAGTCGCCGCCGAGAGCCAGGCAGACCAGCACGGGCGCCAGGACCACGACGCCGGCGAGGACGACGTTCACCCGTGGGCCCCATGCGCCGACCGAGACGAGCGCGGCGAGGAACGCGACGACCAGCCACGCAGGTGCGACCACCCAGACGACGTACCAGATCAGGTCGCGCCAGAACCCGTGGGCCGACGGAGAGAGGACGGCGGGCACGAGCACCGCCGCCAACAGGCTCGCAGCCGCCGTTCGGTGAAGGACGGTGCGGTCGTCCCGCCCCTCATCGCGCCACAGCGGACTCTGACGCCCCGACCACTGCGGCCACGAGAACCCGCCGATCACGAGACGATGCCGTCGCTGACGGGACGTGAGGCGGCACCGGGGCCCGCACCACAAGAGTATGGCGACGACGACTCGTCCGAGGGCGCCACGCGGTCACCAGATGTAGGACCAGGCATACCAGTCGCCGCCGAGCGGCCTCAGCAAGTACCGGGGCAGAGGCCGGGTGGGCGAGTCGATGTCCGACATGCCGCCGGGGAGGTACGCGAAGCCGGAGTCCTCGCCCGGCATGACCGTTCGAACGTCGAACACCACCTGGCCGCCCACGACCTCCACATCGGTGAGCTCGTACCAGCCAAGGCGATCGGGCAGCTCCGTACGTCCATCGCCTCCTTCGAGCGCTGCCGCGGCTGCGACGTCGAAGTCGGCGCGACTCATCATCCAACGTGCCTCGAGCGGAAGCTCGGCGTTCAGCGCCATCGAGGTGAGGAGAGCGACGACCGGTCCAGCGACGGCCCAGCGCCGGCCCTCTACCGCCCCCCGGCGACGGGATCCCCACAGGAACAGGCTCATCCGAACGACCCACACGACGGCCATGCAACCGAGCGTCCACAGGGACAGGAGCAGAGCGAAGAGGTGCACGGTCGGGGAGCTGAACGCGTACAGCAGAAGGATCACCGGCACGAGAAGGACCGAGTGGTAGAGCCGTCCCGGCGGCCGGTAGGTCAACGTCGGCTCGCGATCCGCGACCGCCGCCGCCCGCCCGCCCGATCCCTCTGTCACCGCCACGCGCACACGCTACACAGCCGGGGATCGTCTGTCGGGCGACGCCTCCCCTGGCAGACCCTGCCCGTTTGGGCTTCTCATGCCGAGGCGAGGCGGCCCCAGTCCTCGACCGAGAGCTCCTCGGCCCGGGCCTCGGGACGGACGCCGGCCGCCTCGAACGCCGCCGGCTCGACCAACCCCGCGAGCGACCGGCGCAGCATCTTGCGGCGCTGGCCGAACCCGGCCCGCACCAGCGCGAACAGACGCTCGGGATCCGCGTCGGTCGCCGGCTGCTCGCGACGCACGATCTCCACCAGGGCGGAGTCCACCTTGGGGCGCGGGACGAAGACCGACGGCGAGACCTTCCCGACGACACGCGCCGTCGCCCAGTAGCGGACCTTCACCGACGGGATGCCGTAGGCCGGGTCGCCGACGTCAGCCGCCAGCCGCTCCCCCGCCTCGAGCTGCACCATCACCAGCATCCGCTCGATCGCGGGCACCTGGTCGAGCAGGTCGAGCACGAGCGGTGTCGCCACGTTGTAGGGCAGGTTGGCGACGAGCACCCACCGCGAGGTGGCGGACAACACCGACGACCAGTCGAGCTCCAGGGCGTCGCCCTCCACGACGCGGACCCCGAGCGGTTCGACCTGCGAGCGCAGCACGGGGAGGACGTAGCGGTCGACCTCGACGGCGGTGACCGCTGCGCCGGTCTCCGCCAGGGCCAACGTCAGCGAACCGAGGCCGGCGCCGATCTCGACCACGTGGTCGCCGGCGCCCACCCTGGAGAGGCGGGCGATGCGCCGGACCGTGTTCGGGTCGGCGACGAAGTTCTGCCCGAGCGCCCGGCTGGGTGAGAGCCCGTGGGCCTCGAGCAGCGCGGTGATCTCGGCCCGCGAGAGGGTCACCGGTGGTGGGGCCGGAGCGCCGTCAGTGCAGGTAGCGGCCGCAGTGGGGCCACGGCGAGGAGCCCTGCGAGTTGTAGAGGGCCAGCGCCATGGCGTCCTGGTCGGCGGGAGCGGCGTGGTCCGGCCGGACACCGACGAGGTCGCTCCGCCCGGCCCGCGACGCCGTGGCGTCCCAGGTGCTCGGCAGGAACTGGTAGGCGCCGTAGTAGCGCCCGCTGGCGCTGACCGCCTGGTAGTTGCCGCCCGACTCGCACTGGCGGAGGGCCGCCCACTGCGCGGCGGTCGGACCACCGGGGTTCGGCGCCGGCGCCGGCTCGGGGGCAGGAGGCGGCGGGGGCGGCGCCGTGGTCGTGGTGGTGACCGGCGCCTCGAGCGTGGCGACCTCCTCGGCGGCGGCCTCCTCCTCGGCCTCGGCCTCCAGCCGTGCCTGCTCCTCGGCGGCGGCCTCGGCCTCTGCGTCGGCGCGCAGCTGCTCGCCCAGGGTGAAGCCGGACAGGAGCCGTGCAGCGGGGAGGTCGGCGGCGGACACGGAGCCGATGGCGCGGGCGGGGCCGTCGTGCGCGTCCTCGGCCGGGGCCTCCTCCTCGACGACCTGCGCCTGGAAGGCAGCGAGGGCGGCGTCGGGCGAGGCGTTCACGCCAGGGGCGATCTCGACGACGAGCAACGGAGCGGCCAGGACGGTGGCGAGGACCGTGAGCACCAGTCGCCGCCGCTCGCTGGTGCGAGTGGCGGTGCGGTGCCGCGTTCCGGCGGCGTCAGGCTGTCGGTCGGTGTGACCCGACTCGGACCCGAGGGTCCGTTCGTCTCCGTCCAGAGCTCCGTCCTTCCCTGGGATGGACATGAGGCACCTCACCGGAGACATCGGTTCAGTGCCGAACAACTCGGGGCACCCTACGGGAGTCCGTAACGGAAACGCAACCTACGCGCATGCAATTCGTCACAAGCGCACAATGTCGCGAACTTGACCGAGGTCAGATCTCAGCGTCGAGTCGGTAGAGCCGCAGCGTCGTCGCCCACGACGCCGCGGCGACCTCCTCGACGGGCTCGTCGCGTGCCGCGGCGACCGCGGCACCGACGGCCGGCAGCAGGGCCGGTCGGTTCTTGCGGCCGCGGTGTGGAACCGGTGCCAGGTACGGCGAATCGGTCTCGACCAGGTAGCGGTCGGCCGGGCACAGCACTGCGGCCTCACGCAGCTCGGGAGCCGACGGGAACGACACGATGCCGCTGAAGGAGAGGTGCGCACCGAGGTCGAGCGAGCGTCGCGCCTCCTCCGGCCCACCGGTGAAGCAGTGCATCACGGTGCGATCGGGGACGCCCTCGGCGGTGAGGATGTCGAACGTCTCGTCCCACGCCTCCCGTGTGTGGATCACGAGCGCCAGGTCGTGGGCGTGGGCCATCGCGATCTGGGCGGCGAAGACCTCCCGCTGAGCCGGGCGGGCCGAGTGGTCGTAGTGGTAATCGAGCCCGCACTCCCCCACGGCGACGACCTCGGCCCGGCCGAGGAGCTCCTCGAGCCCGTCGATGCCGCCGTCGGCGTCGTGGGGGTGGACGCCCGCCGTCGCCCACACGCCGTCGAACCGCGACGCGAGCTCGATCGCCTGCCGAGAGCTGGCCACGTCGGTGCCGACGTCGACGAGCACCTCGACGCCCTCGGCTCGCGCCTCGGCGACCTGCTCCTCGGCCGTGTCGGGCGCGAGGTGGCAGTGGTGGTCGGCCCAGCGCACCGGCTCAGCCCGCCGTCTGGATGCGGGGGAAGAGAGGTGCGCCCTTCTCGACCGGCAGCCCGCCCGGGTAGCCGCCCCAGCCGACCGCCTCGGGCAGGCGCTGGTCGCGCGGCGACCCGTCGAGGCCGATGCGCTGCCAGATGGCATCGCAGGTGCTCGGCAGCGCGGGGCTGGCGAGGATCGCGACGATGCGCAGCGCCTCCAGGGCGTCGCCGAGCACGGCCTCGACCTCCGGGCCGGGATCCGCCTTCCACGGCTCGTTGGCCTCGAGGTGCGCGTTGGTCTCCCGCACGATGCGCCAGGTGGCGTCGAGCGCGACGGACGGGGCGACCGCCTGCCAGGCGGCGGCCGCGTCGGCGTAGGCCCCGGCCACGAGAGGCGCGAGAGGGCTGTCCGCGCGCGGCGCCGGACCGACGCCGTCGCACTTCTTGTTGACCACGGTCGCGACCCGCGAGAGCAGGTTGCCGAGGTTGTTCGCCAGATCGGCGTTGTAGCGAGCGACCATCCCCTCGTGGGAGAAGTCGCCGTCGGGACCGAACGGCGTGTCCCGCAGCAGGTGGTAGCGGAACCCGTCGACGCCGAAGTCCTCGACCAGTCGGGCCGGCGCGATGTCGGTGAGCTTGGCCGGGCCGTGCACCGTCTTCGACAGCTTCTCGCCGCCGAGCAGGAGGTAGCCGTGGACCGCAAGGCGGGGCAGCGGCTCGATCCCTGCCGCCATCAGCATCGCCGGCCAGTACACGCAGTGGAACCGCAGGATGTCCTTGGCGAGGAGGTGCAGGGTGTGGGGCCACCAGGCGGCGAAGCGGTCGGGATCCGAGCCGTAGCCGACGGCGGTGGCGTAGTTGATGAGGGCGTCGTACCAGACGTAGAAGACGTGCTCGTCGTCCCACGGGACCTTCACGCCCCAGTCGAGCGACGTGCGGGTGATCGAGACGTCCTCCAGGCCGCCGCGGACCAGGCCGAGGGCCTCACGACGCTTGCCGTCGGGGATGACGACCGACTCGTCGGAGGTGAGCCACTCCTCCAGGCGGTCGGCGAAGGCCGACAGCTTGAAGAAGTAGTTGTCCTCCTGGAGGGTCTCGACCGGACGGCGGTGGATCGGGCAGGTGCCGTCGATCAGGTCGTCCTCGTTGTAGTACGCCTCGCAGGAGACGCAGTAGAGGCCCTCGTAGGTGCCCTTCTCGATCCAGCCGTTGCCGTAGATGGCCTGGAGCAGCGCCTGCACCGCGGTGTGGTGGCGGGGCTCGGTGGTGCGGATGAAGTCGTCGTAGGAGATGCCGAGGGAGTCCCAGGTCTCGCGGAACCGGGCCGAGTTGAGGTCGGCCTGCTCTATGGGCGTGACCCCGGCCTCGTCGGCCGATCGCTTGACCTTGAGCCCGTGCTCGTCGGTGCCGGTGAGGAAGAAGACCTCCTCGCCGAGCAGCCGGTGCCAGCGCGCCAGGGCGTCGGCGATCACCGTCGTGTAGGCGTGCCCGATGTGGGGCGCGTCGTTCACGTAGTAGATCGGCGTCGTCACGTAGAAGCGGTCGGTCACATGCCCCAGCCTACGGGGGCCCGCCAACCGGGCCGAATGCGTTGAGGGACAAGGGATCAGGGAGTGCCACCCCTGCCCGCGAGGGCAGGCCGGCCCCTTCGCATCGGCGACGACCTCTCAGCGGACGACCAACGCCAGGATCAGCAGGCACGCTGCGACGAGCGACGTGATCTGAGCGGTCAGGAACGACCGCAACAGCTTCTGGTGGACCGCCTGCGCGAAGCCGAAGGATGTCAGCGCGGCGCCGATGCACAGAACGGCAGTTGTGATGACGACGCCGGCCCGGCCGATGCGCTCCGTTGCCGTCAGAAAAGTCCCTGGCGGTTGGGTCATGCGGAAGGCAACCAGAAGGAGAAGAGCGGCCACGACGACCGCAGTCACGGTCGATGCAACACATATGGAGACGACCGCTGCCGCTGGAAGCCAGCCCTCAACGCCTTCGCCATCACCTTCGAAGGCAGTCTCTTCTCCGCAGGTCGATGAAAGCGGTCGAGCTCAGTTACACCGAAGACCTGACAGTCCCTACGACGGGAGCGAAGTCGCGAACGGCTCGTCGGAGCGCGACAGATCAATCCACAGGCTTCTGGACAAACACCCTGTGAATACGGGCCCTCTCGGGGTCCTGGATTCGCCACACCTCGGCTACGCTTGGCGGTTCGTCTGGCCCACCGGGCCGCTCAATCCCAAACCACAAGCCGGGGATGGTAGGCGTAAACCAGAGGGCCTCCTCTTCGTCATACTCAAGAACAACTCCGAGTTGGTCAAGGAGATCTCGTAACATCGCGCCTGGTCGTAAGCCGGTTCCGGGAATCGCGATCTGGGATCCAGTCTCGACGACAATCGACGTGATGATCCCGTGCACCGCCATCACCGTCAATCCATCATAGTAGAGGAACGTCATGAAGCTCGGATGCGTCTCCCGCAGAGGGCGCCCTGTCGCACGCCGGGCGTCAAGCACCTCCATACCGAGACGAATGGGCCCGACTGACTCTCCTGGCTCGATCTGCCAACCCTCGTACATTCAGGGAAATCCAATCTTCTCGACCGTAGCGGCGGCCGCATCGAACACCTCGACCGTCGGCGTGCCGGCGCCGTCGCTTGACGATCTGATGGTGTACCGCCATCAGATCCTGGACGAACACGCTCTGAACGCGGGCCTGCTCGGGATCCTGGATTACCGCACCTACGCATCGCTTGAGGGTTCGCCTGGTCCGCCACGCGAGACCTACGGGCGCTCAGCAGCCCTCAGTAGCTGAGCCTTCGTCTCCTCGAGGTCGGTGCGACTGCCGCCGATGTACAGGTACTCCGGACCTTGACGGAGCCCAAGTTCCCACAGACCGATGATGCGGCTCACGCGCCTCAGTAGGGGATCGCTCCCGCCGAGCAGATGACCAGGCGAACCGAAGGGACTCGGCCCAGTGATGGAGAAGTCCGAATCGCGGACGTCCACCTTTCGTCGACGCGACGTCGCCCACCGTGTGGCCGCGCGCACTTCGTAGAGTCCTCCTCCAATCTCCTGAAGCTGCAGCGGTGGTCGCAGGACTCCCTTCGCCGTAGATGCGACAACGGCTAACCCCACAGCCACGACGAATGCTGATATCCACCCTGGGTTGTCACCGACCTGCAAGAACCACAGGAGCAGCACGAGCAAGGCAAGGAGCAAGCTGCTCGCACGAAGCACAATAGAGCGGTCGAGCCACAGCATCAGAGGGGATTCAACTACGCCCAACAGGGCCTCCTCAGTACGCCAGAATCAGGGTCCACCGAAGCCGGGCAAGGTCAGTCATCGAGAGCAACCGAAGCTAGTGGCTCAAATGCCGAATGCGACTCCGTACTGCCATCGACTCTCTGCACGACGTAGTCGACATCCGTCTCCCACTGCCCGGTAGCCAGAATACGCGCATCGACAATCTGGTTGTTACGGATCTCGATGACACTGCCACCCAACCCCTCCCGACACGACTCGCAGCGCCGCGGCTCGTCACAGTGCACGAGCACGACCCCGCGTGTGGGCTCCCCGGCGTTGATCGATCCGGTTTCAGCGCGAAACGACGCATTTCCAGGCACCCGACCATCCGGCGTTGCATGCCACATCACAATTCCGCCGACTCTATAGTGTGGCCCCACATTTGGATACGGCGAGCGAACGGCTCCCCACAAGAGTGGAAGCTCACGGAACCATTGAGCTTCCCCACAGTGGGGGCACGACATACGTGCATCTAGCCAGGCAGGCACGGCCTCTCCTCTCAGCGCGGCACCGTCAGGACCACTAGGACCGCCAGAGCTCCGAACCGTCGGCGAGAGCGAGCTCGACTTCCACTTCGCGGCCGGTGCCGAGGCCGTATCCGCGGACCACCACGGAGTCGTGAGTCACGCGCACCTCGTCGAAGCCATCGGCCACGAGGCGGTCGGACTTCCAACGAATGCCGCCTGTCTCATCGATGACCGAGACCTCTGTCACGTCTGCCAACACCAGCGCGTGTGCCGTCTCCGACCAACCGAGGCGCTCCACGCCTCCCGGAAGGACAGCGAAGTCGCCCGGAGACTGTGCCCTCACCAGGTATGCGATCCCACCTGCAACCGCTAAGAAGTGGTCCGGGCTAGGCGTTGAGCTCACCACCGTGAGGGGTTGAAGGCCTCCGAAGAACTCTCCCCGCCACGCGGCTGCACTCCGAGGGTACACATCCAGAATCATGCTCGGAGCAAGTCGGTAGATCCCTTTCGTCTGGAAGATGCGGCGTTCCTTCGCATCGGTCGAGTAGTCGGAGCCGACCACCTCCAGTTCGTACTGGTGGACGAACGGCAGCAGGACTTCGACCGGCTCCCCCTCATACATTCACGGACACCTCACGCTGTCGAGCCTCCCCCGCAGTCGATCCACGTCTCGCTCACGGACTGGTGCACGCTCGGCCACGTCGACTCCTCGTGCTCTCAGCCCGCGACTCGGCGCACGGCCCACGATCGCCACTGCTCCAGGAGCAGCTCGATCAGGCGGTCGGGCGAATCGGACAGCAGGTCGGTGTCGATCCGAATCCGTCGCCGGCCCGTGCGGATCGCCACGTCGAATCGCTTCGCCGAACGAAGCCACACCTTCTCGACCGAACTGATCTCGGCCCAGGTGGCCCGGTGCATCCATGGCAAGGCGAACCCGGTGCGCTCCGGGCCCGCGAGGCGAGCCAACCATCCTCGTCACGTGAGTGTCGCCGCCCGCACCGTCACGACGGCATGTCTACTCGGCGCGGCGAGCGCGAGCTCACCTCGACACACCCGTCCGCCTCGCGCTTGACCTTGACGCGAGGTCAATGCTGCACGCTCGCCGCATGCACACCCACCAGCGGTCCGCGTCGCCGGCCTGACCAAGTCCTACGGGAACCTCGACGTCCTCCGCGGCCTCGACCTCGAGGTCGCACGGGGCTCGGTCGTCGCCCTCCTCGGCTCCAACGGGGCGGGGAAGACGACCCTCGTCAAGATCCTCTCCACCCTCCTTCGGCCCGACGGCGGCACTGCCACCGTCAACGGCGTCGACGTCGCCACCGAACCCGAGGAGGTGCGACGCTCGATCAGCCTCACGGGTCAGTTCGCAGCGGTCGACGACGTCCTCACCGGCCGCGAGAACCTCGTGCTGGTGGCCAAGCTCCGCCACCTCGCGGACCCGCAGGGGATCGCCGCCGAGCAGCTCGAGCGGCTGTCGCTCACCGAGGCCGGCGACCGCCGTGCCGGGACCTACTCGGGCGGCATGCGCCGTCGTCTCGACATCGCCATGAGCCTGGTCGGCCGTCCGCCGATCGTCTTCCTCGACGAGCCCACCACCGGCCTCGACCCGCACGCACGTCGGGAGGTCTGGGACTCGATCCGTGAGCTCGCCGACGACGGCACCACGATCCTGCTCACGACCCAGTACCTGGAGGAGGCGGAGCAGCTCGCCGACCGCATCGCCATCCTCCACGAGGGCACCGTCCTCGTGGAGGGGACGCTGGCCGAGCTCAGGGCGCTGATGCCGCCGGCCACGGTCGAGTACGTCGAGAAGCAGCCCAGCCTCGAGGACGTGTTCCTCGCCCTCGTCCGATGAGGAGCAGGGAGGCTCTCGTCGACACGGTGACGCTGCTCGGCCGGTCGATGCGCCACATCCTGCGCAGCCCCGACACGATCATCACCACCGCCATCACCCCGATCGTGATGCTGCTCCTGTTCGTCTACGTCTTCGGCGGGGCGATCGACACCGGCGATGTCCGGTACGTCGACTACCTCCTGCCCGGCATCCTGCTGGTCGCGACATCCTGGGGACGTCTCCATGAGCGACGACCTCCACCACCTCGCCGCCGCCTACGCGCTCGACGCCCTCGAGCCGGACGAGCGCGCCCGCTTCGAGGCCCACCTCGCCGGGTGCCCCGACTGCGCCGCCGACATCGACGAGCTCCGCGGTACCGCCGGTGAGCTGGCCGGCGCCACGGCCGTCGAGCCGCCGCCCGAGCTGCGCTCACGCGTCCTCGCCGCCGCAGCGACCACACCGCAAGAACCCCGGGAGCTCGCTCGAGCCGGGGGTGGCCGCGCCACCAGCGGCTCGCGGCCGCTCGTGCCGCTGGCCGCCGCCGCCGTGCTCCTCCTCGTCGCGCTGGCCGCCGGCCTCGTGGCGCGCGACGCCGTCGTCGACCGCGACCGCGCGACCGACCTGCTCGCCGTGCTGGCGGCGCCCGACGTCGAGCTCGTCACCTTGGAGAGCGCCGGCCCTCCCGGGGCGGTCCGGGTCGCGTGGTCCGCGAGCACCGACGGGGCGGTCGTGATCGGCTCCGACCTGCCCGATCCCGGCGATGACCGCGTCTACGAGCTCTGGAGCCTCGGCCGGGACGGCCCGACCTCCGCCGGGCTGCTCGAACCCGACACCGAGGGTCGCCTCGAACGGCGCGTGGCGCTGCCGGTCGAACCCGTCGACGGGTGGGGCATCACCATCGAGCCGGCCGGCGGCTCACCGCAACCGACCGGCGACATCCTCTACGCCGGCTGAGCGACCTCGGCCGGCGGTCGCTGCTGCCCGTCACCCCGCGATCTCCGCGGCAGTCTCGAAGCTGTAGCCCAGGTCGCGCAGACCGCCGATGATCCGGGGCAGGGCCTCGGCGTCGTCCGACGCCGCGCCGACGTGCAGGAGGTAGATGGCGCCGGGCTCGGCTCCTGCGGGGCGGCGATCCACGACGGCGTCGGCACCGGTGCCCTTCCATCCCAGCGAGTCGACGGTCCACATGAGCGTCACGGGCCACCCTGCTGCGGCCGCGTCGCGGACGACGCCGTCGTCCACGTCGCCGTAGGGCGGCCGGAACCAGCCGTTCGTCCCGCGGCCGGCGGCGGCCACGATCGCGGCCTCGGCATCGCGGATCTGCGCGGCACGCTCCGCCGCGGTGATGCCGAACGTGGCGGTGATCCCCTCCCGCTGGAGCAGCTCGAGGACGACGTCGGTGTTGCCGACGTCCGATCCGGCGTCGAACGTCAGCGCCACGGATCGGACCGTCGGGTCGCCGCGCCGGACGATCGTGCCGACGGTGGGGAGCGGGGGCGGTGCGGTGGTGGTCGGGCCCGCGGTCGTCGCGGTGGCCGAGGTCGAGGTGGAGGACCACAGCGTCGTGGTGGAAGCGGCGGGTTCGGTCAGCGAGGTCGACCCGTCGGCTGACGGTGCGCCCCCGGAGCGCTCGTCACGGTCGACGAGGAACCACGATCCGGCGATCGCGAGCAGCGGTAGGAGCAACACCGCCACGGCGACGAGAGGGCCTCGATGGCGCTCGAGCGACTCGCGCATCGTGCACCCCCTTCGTCGCTTCCAGTGGACAGCGCCCACCACCCTCGGGCGCCAGGGTCCAACGCCCTGATCACGGGATGCGGATGCACACCAGGGCGACGTCGTCGTCGTGGCGGCCGTGCGGGATCATCGCCGTGACCACCGCATCGCAGACCTCGTGCGGCGCGGTCCCGTCGAGCGCCCGCAGCGCGTCCGCGAGCTGGGCGAGACGCTCGTCGATCCCCACCCGGCGGCGCTCGACGAGCCCGTCGGTGTAGAGCACGAGGAGGTCGCCGGCCGCGACGTCCACACGACCCTCCGGTCGGCCGCGGCCCACCTTCGCGGTGAGCGGGGGCGACGTGGCGTCGTCGAGGATCACGACCGCGCCGTCGGCCGCGCGCCGCAGCATCGGCGGGAGGTGGCCCGCGGAGGCGTACACCATCTCCCCCTCCTTCAGGTCGATGCGCGCGCAGACGACCGTCGCCATCAACGCCTCCTCGTCCTGCAGCGCCAGCTCGTCGAGGAGCTCCAGCTGCTCCGCCGGCGGGTGGCCGGCGTGGGCGAGCGCCCGGGCCGACGACGCCACCCGGCCCATCTGCGCCGCGGCCGCCAGGTCGTGACCCGCCACGTCGCCGATCGAGGTGAGCAGCTCCGACCCGTCCTCGACGACGACCACGTCGTACCAGTCGCCGCCGACGTACATCCCGCTCGTGGCCGGGCGGTAGAGGCCGTGGGCGATCTGACCGAGGTCGTCGCCGATGACGCGCGGCCGGATGGCGTCCTGGAACGTGAGCCCGATGTGGCGGTGCGTCTCGGCGCGCATCACACGCTCGATCCCGTCGCCCACGATCGACGCGAAGGCGACGGCACGGATCTGGTCCCCTCCCGACCAGGGGCGGGGCCCGGGACGCTCGAGCACCAGGGAGCCGGACGCCGTCGGCGTGCGCAGCGGGACGACGAGGCGTTGGCCCTCGAGCGCGATCCGGGGTGGCCGCGCCGTGGACTCGACGGCACGGGCCGACACATCGAGGTCGAGCTGCACCGAGCTGCAGTCGCAGATCGACCGCGCGTGGCGTGGGAGGGCCTCGTGGAGGGCGTCGAGCGTGTCGACCGAGCCGAGGTCGGCGAGCGCCACGTTCATGGCCGCGAGGTGCTCGCGGTCGAGGGCGGCCCGGCGCGCCTCGCGCAGGTCGGCACGGGCGGCGGTGGCGATCGTCGCCGCCCGCACCCGCTCGGTGACCTCCAGCTTCACGAACCACGCGGCCGCCGTGGCGAGGAGGATGAACGCCTGCTGCTCGACGAGCCGCTCCTGCGGGTCCGCGCCCGTGCGGCCGGGTGCCCACGGGCCGACGTCGTGCGCCGTCGCCGTGGTCAGGACCGAGGCGAAGATCACCGCCGCGATGGCGAGCTCGCGCGTGCCGTACCGGGCGGCCGGGAGCGCCAGGGCGAGGGCGGCGGCGTAGCCGAGCCTCGGGTCGCCCACCCCGACGACGACCACGGTCGCGACCACCGCGACGCCGGTCGTGCCCGCCAGATCGAGCCACGTGACCGCCACCGAGGTGAACGTGGCGGGCCGCAGCACGGCGAGGACCAGCGGTGCGACGATCAGCACGCCGAGGGCGTCGCCCACCCAGATGTCAGAGAGCGCAGCCCACCCGTCCCCGCCCTCGAACAGCGAGAGGGTCGCCGCGCCGATGCTCGCCCCTGCCGCGGGGCCGACGAGGATCCCGCCGACGAGGATGGCCAGCGCGAACCGACGCCCGATGGCCGGCGCCGAGATGCGCGAGGCGAGCCACGCCCCGACCGTCGGCTCGACGACGTTCGCGGTGGCCCACCCGAGGGCCGCCTCGAGGGAGTAGCCGTTCGCCAGGTCGACCGTGACCTCGGCGACGACGATCGCCACGAGGATCGGCGGCCACCGGCGACGCGGCGTGGCGAGCAGCACCGCGAAGGTGAGGCCGGCCGGCGGGAAGAAGGTGACCCCGATCTCCGAGGCTCCGAACAGCGCGAACGACGAGGTCGCGAGGGCCGCGTAGGCGAGTCCGACGGCGATCGCCTGGGTGGCTGGTCGATCAGGGTCGACGTACCGGCGCCACTCCACGTCTCCTCCTCGTGTGCGAGGTGTGGGGCGTACCAGCCCTGCCCGGGGCGCGAAACGCCGGCGGGATCAGGCCGGGCGTGACCGCCAGAGGAGCCAGACGAAGTAGGGCGTACCGACCAGGGCGGTGATGAGACCCGCAGGCACCTGCGCCGGAGCGATGACGGTGCGTCCGACGGTGTCCGCCACCGAGAGCAGGACGGCACCGAGCAGGCAGGCCACCACGAGCACGCGACGGTGCCCCCCGCCGACGAGCGCGCGGGCGGCGTGCGGCGCGACGAGCCCGACGAATCCGACGACCCCGACGGCGGTGACCGAGGTGGCGGTCAGCAGCACCGCGAGGACGAGCACGACCAGGCGCGTGCGCTCGAGCGGGAGTCCGAGGATGCGGGGCACGTCGTCGTCGATGGCGAGCAGGTCCAGCCGGCGGTGCGCGGCGAGGAGGAGCGGCGCGGCGATGACCAGGGACGCGAGCACCGGCAGCAGGTGGTCGAACTGCCGGCCGTAGGTGGAGCCCGAGAGCCACGTCAGGACCTTCGGGGTGTTCCACGGGTCGGTGGTGACGAGCACGACGACGGTCAGCGCGCCGAGCGCGGCCGAGATGCCGATGCCGACGAGCACGAGCCGGTCGGGGCTGAGGCCGCCACGCCACGCCGCGGCGTACACGGCCACGAAGGTCAGGGCGGCTGCCACGGTGGCCGCGGCCGCCATCCACCAGATGCCCGCTCCGTCGACGCTCGTGGTCAGCACCACCGCCCCCAGGCCGGCGCCGGCGGTGATGCCGAGGATCCCGGGTTCGGCGAGGGGGTTGCGGCTCACCGCCTGCACCCCCGTCCCGGCCAGGGCCAGGGCCGCACCCGCGAACACCGCGGCACCGACGCGGGGGAGCCGCTCGTCGAGGATGAAGCTCGTCCGGGTCCCGGCGCTGCCGGTGAGCCAGGCGGCGATGTCGCCGGTGAGCAGCGTCGAGCCGCCGAGCAGCGCGCCGGCGAGGACCGCCGCGCCGAGCAGGGCGACGAGCACCCCGACCACGACGACGGCCCGCCGCCGGGACCGCACCGACCGCCACCGTGCCGCCGGCGCGTCGCGCGCCACGCCGGCGTCGCGGTGCTGGCGGGCGAGCACGACGAGCAACAGCGACCCCGTCAGCGTCGTCACGGCGCCGGTCGGCACCTCCACACCCTGCGCCGCGCCGACGAGCGCTCGGAGCCCCACGTCGCTCGCCACCACGACCAGCGATCCCACGACCGCCGCGAACGGGATGAGGGCGGCGTGGCGGAGGAGGGACGGCGCACGGCTCGCGACCAGGCGGGCGATCACCGGCGCGCTCAGGCCGACGAAGCCGATCGGCCCCGCCACCGTCACCGCTGCGGCGGCGAGGAGCACGGCGAGCAGGGTGGCGCCGACTCGCACCGCCCGGACCCGCACGCCGAGCGCGGTCGCGGCGTCGTCGCCGAGCACCAACATGTCGAGGCGTCCGCCGAGGGCGACGAGGCCGAGCACACCGAGCACCAGCACCGGCGCCATCCTCCCGCTGGCCTGCATGTCGACGGCGAGGAGCGACCCGCTCCCCCACGCGAACAGGCCTCGGGTCTCCTCCTGGAAGAGGATGAGGAGCAGCGACGTGCCCGACGCCAGCGACAGCGAGGCCGCCGATCCGGCGAGGACGAGGCGAGTCGAGCCGGCGGCGCCGCCAGCGGCGAGAGCCATCACCAGGGCCGCGGCGAGCAGGCCACCGAGGAAGGCGACGCTGCCCGCGGCCCAGAGCGGGAGCGTGACCCCGAACGCGGCCACCGCCGTGACCGCGAAGTAGGCACCCGCCGACACGCCGAGCAGCTCGGGCGAGGCCAGGTGGTTGCGGGCCACCGACTGGAGGGCGGCGCCGGAGCCGCCGAGCGCTGCGCCGACGACGAGCGCGGCGACGAGGCGCGGCAGCCGGGACCCGAGGAGCACGTCCCAGGTCGCCTGGTCCCAGTCGAACAGGAGGCGGACGACGTCCCCGGCGCCGACGGTGGAGGTGCCCTGGGTCAGGTGCACCACCGACGCGACGGCGAGCAGGACGACGGCCGCCGCCAGCACCGGTGCGCTCGGCAGCTGGCGGCGGCGCCCCGCGGGTGCGGACCCGACTGCGGTCGGGTCCGCCGTGGCCGCGTCGGTCACCCGGTGAGGCCCTCGACGACCTGGTCGATGAAGAACTGCGCAGCGGCGGGGCCACCGAAGGTCCAGGTGCCGGCCTCGAGCTTGTGCACGTCGCCGTCGACGACGAACGGCAGCGAGTCCCAGATCGGGTTGCCGGCCAGCCCGTCACCGAAGACGTCGTCCTCCGAGGCGCTGTAGAAGAAGTGGGCGTCGCCGATGTTGGTGAGACCCTCGACGTCGGTCACCCCGAGGCCCCACATCTCGTCGACCTCGCCCGTCCAGCGGTTCTCGAGCCCGAGCGCCTCGGCCAGGTCGGACATGAGCGAGCCCTCGCCGAACATGCGGATCGAGACCGTGCTGCCGTCCATCCACCCGTCGGCCATGGCGAAGCCGTCGCCGGCCACGCCAGCCTCCTCGAGGGCGGCGGCGCCGTCCTCGATGGCCGCGTCGAGCTCGGCGAGGACCTCCTCGGCCTCCGCCTCCTTGCCGAGCGCGGTGGCGATCGTCTCGACGTTCGTGCGCATCTGCCCGAGGTTGTCCGAGGCATCGCTGCCCTGCACGACGACCACCGGGGCGTAGTCGTCGAGGCGGTCGACGACGTCCTCCGACGCGCCGGCCTCCACGAGGATGAGGTCGGGGTCGAGGTCGATGACCGCGTCGACGCTCGGCTCGCCGCGGGTGCCGACGTCGGCCACCGTGTCGTCGAGCGGCGCGGCCGCCGACACCCAGGTGGTGTAGCCGTCGACGTCGGCCACGCCGACCGGCATGACACCGAGGGTGACGGCCACCTCGGCCTGCATCCACTCGAGGGCCACGACGCGCTGGGCGGGGCCGTCCTCGAGGACGACCTCCTCGCCCCGAGCGTCGACGACCGTGACGGGCTCCGCCGCCTCGGGTGCGGGGTCGTCGGCGTCGGCGGCGTCGTCCTCGGTGGTGCCGCAGGCGGCGAGGGCGAGGGCCAGCGCGACCGCCACGACGGCGCGGCGGAGGTGGGGACGGGTCATGTTCGGGTCCTTCCGGTTCGGGGGGGTTCGTGAGGGTTCAGGCGAGCTGGCGGGCCCGGTGGGTGTGGCGCCCCACCGGGTGGATGCGTCGCACGCCGGTCTCGGCATCGGGGTGCACGTCGATGCGGATGCCGAACGCCGCCGACAGCAGCTCGGCCGTCATCACGTCCTCCGGCGGCCCGGCGGCGAGGACGGCGCGGTCGGCGAGGAGGACGACGCGGTCGGCGACGTCGCAGGCCTGCTGCAGGTCGTGGAGCACGATGCCCACGGCCACGCCGTGGACGTCTGCGAGGTCGCGGACGAGCTCCAGGATCTCGACCTGGTAGCGAAGGTCGAGGAACGTCGTGGGCTCGTCGAGCAGGAGCACGGAGGTCCGCTGGCAGAGACACGTGGCGAGCCACACCCGCTGGCGCTCGCCGCCGGACAGCTCGTCGATGCCACGGTCGGCCATCGGGGTGACCCCCGTGACCTCCATCGCCCAGGCGATCGCCTCGGCCCCATCGGGGTCGGTGCCCCGCCAGCGATGCCGGTGCGGGTGGCGACCGTAGGCCACGACGTCGCGCACCGGGATCCCCGCGGGGCTCGGACGGCTCTGGGTCAGCAGGGTGACGCGGCGGGCGAACTCCCGGAGGGAGAGGGCGAGGGCCGGCGTATCACCGTCGAGGAGGACGTCACCCGACGTGGGCGTGTGCAGCCGGGCCATCGACCGCAGGAGCGTCGACTTGCCGGAGCCGTTCGCACCGACGAGGGCCGTGACCTCGCCGGGACGGACGTCGACGCACGCCCCGGTGACGACGTCCACGTCCCCGTAGCCGCATCGCAGGTCGACGGCACGCAGGGCGGAGGCAGCTCTCGTGATGGCCATGGGCGGCACAGTACACGCGCATGATTAGGGCGACCTAACACAGACCGCCCACGTGCCTTGCGTCGGTGCACCTCGCACCCAGGCGACGGGCTCCTCCGGCTCGTAGCAGCAGAAGGCGCCGGTGCGCACCGACGCCCGCAGGTGGCGGGCGAGACCCGGGTCGACCGCCTCGATCCGGCGCACCGCGGCACGGATCCGCTGCGTCACCGTCGAGCGGGCCCGCTCCGCCGACGACCCGCTGCTCCGCGCCCGTCCACCGAGGCCGAGCGAGGAGGTGAGCTCGTCGACGAGCGCATCCAGCTCGAGGCGCGCCCGCTCCGCACGCGCGAGGTCGTGGCGATCGTCCGCCTCGTCGATGTCGGCCTGCAGCTCTCGCACCCGCTGCTCGTAGGCACGGCGGGCCGTCTCGTCCAGGCGGGGCCCGGTGCCCGCTTCGTCGACGGCGGAGCCGACGAGCTCGAGGCTGTGGACCTCCCGGCTGGGCGAGCCGAGCAGCCGCCAGATGTCGTGCATGCCCTTCGTCCCCCGCACCCGCCAGGTGCGATCGCCGAGCCCGACCTCCCACATGTCGCCGTCCGGTCGGAACGTGCCGCGGCGCGTCGCCGAGGCGCGGCGCTCGACGCCGTCCCAGCCCTCCGGCTCGAGCAGCACCCGCAGCTCCTGCCGCACGATGACGATCGCGTCGCGGACCGGCAGGATGCGCCCGTCCCCGGGCTGCAGCGGCACGAGCTCGTGCCCGACGCTCGCGGTGATGGAGACGACGGGCAGCACCAGCGCCGTGGCGGCCAGGTCCCGGGCCACCTGCGTCCGTCCGGCCAGCTCCAAGGTCGGCGCGGCGACCTCCAGCACGGCGCGCATCTCGTCGGTGGCGCCGACCGCGAGGAGGTCCTCCAGCATCTGCAACGTGCGCGCCGCCGCACCCGGGCAGTCACGGCGCAGGACGTCGGCGAGCGCTCGGGCCCGCAGGACGACGCTCGCCGCCGCGTGGTAGCGGATCGCGTGCGCCTCGCCCAGCACCCGGTCGAGCAGGGTGGCTGCCGCGTCCACGTCCGAGCGGAGCAGGATCGACCCCTGGATCGCTCGCGCCCACGTGACCCCGACCTCCGAACCGTGACGCCGTGCCTCCTCCTCGGCGCCACGAGCGAGGTCGAGCGCCTCCTCCACCCGACCGAGGTCGGCGATCACCTGCGCCCGGGCGGCGTCGGCCTCCGTAGCCATCGCGACGAGGCCGAGCGACCGCGCGGTGGCCGCCGTCGCCGCGAACGCCTCGACCGCACCCTCGGCGTCCCCCGCGGCCCGACGGGCCTGGGCGACCACGCGTCGCAGGGTGGCGGGGGCGAACGGCGAGGGACGCCCCACGTCCAGCTCGGCCTCAGCCATCGCGACCGCGCCATCGAGGTCGCCGAGCATGTAGCGGCAGGTGGCGGCGGTGGCGACGGCGTCGGCGCGGAGCGGGGCGTCGGTCGCCGGCCACCGCTCGAGCACCTGCTGGGCCAGCCGGCCGACCTCCTCGGTGTGGGCCTGGTGCACGACGCCCCACAGCACGGCGACGAGGAGCAGAGCCCGGTCCGGGTCCTCGTCGTGGGCCACGCACCAGCGGACCGCGGCGGCGAGGTCGCCGTAGGCGTCGAGGAGCTCCGTGAGCGCCGAGGACGACCACCCGCTCGCCCCCTCGCGGAGGATGCGCGTGGCCCGCTCGATCGTGTGGTCGACCAGCCGGCGCTCGTGGTGGGTCCGGGCACCGGTGGCGTCGAGCACCTCGGCCCCGTGGGCGCGGATCGTCTCGAGCAGCCGGAAGCGGGTGGCGCCGTCGGCGTGCTCGGCCATGACCATCGACGCGTCGACGAGCGCCGCCAGACCCTCGGCCGTGTCGTCGGCGCGACCCTCGGGGTCGCCGGCCACTGCGTGCGCGGCGTCGACCGAGAACGGGCCGGCGAACACGGCGAGACCAGCGACCAGCCGGCGGTGCGGCGGGTCGAGCAGGTCGTAGGACCAGTCGATCGCCGCGCGGAGGCTCCGGTGGCGGGCGGTGCCCCGGCGCCGCGGTGGCGCGAGGACCTCGATCCCGACGTCGAGGGCGCGGAGGATCTCCGCCGGCGCCATGGTGCGCGTCCGGGCCGCCGCGAGCTCGAGCGCCAGCGGCACCCCGTCGAGGCGACGGCACAGCTCGGCGATCGCCTCGTCGGGCTCGAGGTCGACCCCGGCGTCGCGCGCCCGCTCGACGAAGACCTGCACCGCAGGTGCGTCGAGCGCGCCGGGGGGTGGCACGGCCAGGCCGCCGAGGGCGACGACGACCTCGCCCGGGAGCTCGAGCGGGCTGCGGCTCGTCGCCAGGACGGTGGGCATCTCGCAGGACCCGAGCAGCTGGTCGACGGCATCGGCGACCTCGTCGAGGACGTGCTCGCAGTTGTCGACGACGATGAGCACCGGGCGGTCGCCCGGCGTCTGGAGCATCGCCCGCCCCGAGGCGTACCCGAGCTGCCCGGCCAGCGACTCCCGAACCCCCTCGTGGTCGTCGACGAGGGTCATGTCGACCGTGAGCGACCCCTCGTCGAAGTCCTGTGCGGCACGCTCGGCCGCGGTTCGGGCGAGCGTTGTCTTGCCGATGCCCCCCGGCCCGACGACGGTGACCAGGCGGCGGTCCCGGAGCCGCGCGGCGAGGAGCGCCATCTCCTCGTCCCGGCCGAGCGCGTCCACCCGGTCAGGGTACGAACCGGCGGCCGCCGGCGACAGGGGTATCTCGACGTCGGGCGCCCCCGTGGCACCATGCCCGCATGGCCGTCGGACGCTTCGCCCCGAGCCCCACGGGCGAGCTCCACATCGGGAACCTCCGCACCGCCCTCCTCGCCTGGCTGTTCGCACGCGCCGAGGGATCGGCGTTCCTCGTGCGGGTGGAGGACCTCGACGACCGCGTCGCCGACCGCGCCCACGAGGCCGGGCAGCTCGCCGACCTCCGGGCCATCGGGCTCGACTGGGACGGCGACGTCGTCCGGCAGTCCGAGCGGCGCGAGCTGTACGACGCCGCCATCGACCGCCTCGTGGCCGGCGGGCTCACCTACGAGTGCACGTGCACGCGCCGCGAGATCCGTGAGGCCGCGTCGGCCGCTCACGGCGAGGCCCCCGAAGGTGCCTACCCGGGGACGTGTCGCCGCCTCGACGCCGCCGAGCGGGCACGCCGTGCGGCCGAGGGACGGCCCGCCGCGCTGCGGCTCGATGCGCAGGTGGCGTCGATCACCTTCGTCGACCGGGTCCACGGCCCCTACGAAGGTCTGGTCGACGACGTCGTCCTCCGGCGCAACGACGGGGTCCCCGCCTACAACCTCGCCGTCGTCGTCGACGACGCCGACCAGGGCGTCGAGGAGGTGGTCCGCGGCGACGACCTGCTGTCCTCGACGCCCCGACAGCTGCACCTGGCCGACCTCCTCCACGCGCCCCGACCGGCGCACGCCCACGTGCCCCTGGTGCTCGGTCCGGACGGCAAGCGGATGGCGAAGCGCCACGGCGCCGTGACCCTGGCCGACCGCGCCGCGCAGGGAGAGACGCCGGCGCTCGTCCTCTCCCACCTGGCGACGAGCCTCGGCCTCGCCGAGCCGGGCGAGCTGCTCACCCCCGGCGAGCTGGTCGACCGCTTCGATCCGACGACGCTGCCGCGCCAGCCCTGGATCGTCGACCCGGATCAGCTCTGAGCGCGTCGGAGGCGGCCGCGCACCATCCGCACCACCGTGTCGACCTCCTCGACCCGCAGGACGAAGAGCAGCACCCCGTAGGCCGCGGCACCGGCGACGACGCCGACGACGGCCTCCACCAGGACGGGGCCGACGTCGGCGACGGCACGCGACGCGAGCCACGCCGCCGCCCCGCAGCCCACGGCGGCGATCGCCATGCGCAGCAGCGACCCCGCGGCGGCACGCAGCCCGAGCCCGCCGACCCGCCGACCGAGCGATCGCACCGCGAGCACGGCGGCCAGCAGGTAGGCGGCGGAGTACGCGGCCGACAGCCCGGCGACCCCCCACACCACCACGAGCGGCAGCGCCAGGGCGATGTTGGCGCCGTTCTCCGCCACGTTGAGGAAGAACGGCGTGCGGGTGTCCTTGCGGGCGTAGAAGCCCCGCAGGGCGTACAGGTACACGGAGAACCCGAACAGGCCGACGGCGAACGCCGCGAGCACCGACGACGTGGTCTCGATCGAGGCCCCCCGGATCGGCAGGAGCCCGACGATCGGCTGAGCGAGGGCGACGTAGCCGGCCGACGCCGGCAGGATCACGAGGGCCATCAGGCGCAGCCCGAGCGTGAACCGCTCCCGGAAGGCCCGGTGGTCGCCGGACTGGGCGGCGACGGTCAGCTCCGGCATGAACGTCGTCATCAGCGACACGGCGAACAGCCCGTGCGGCAGCTGGAAGAAGGTGAACGCCACCGTGTAGGCGGTGAGGTCCCCGGCGTCGCGGGCGTTCGCCAGGAAGTACACGACGTAGAGCGCCACCTGGTTGGCCGCGACGTAGCCGAGCGTCCAGCCGGAGAGGCGGACCATCTGGCGGACCGCCGGGTGCCGCCAGTTGCGCGAGAACCGCAGCGAGACGCCGGCCCGCACGACCGACGGGACCATGGCGAGGGCCATCGCCGCCACGCCGGCCGTGGCGCCGAGCCCGAGCACGACGAGGAGGGTCGTGTCGCCTTGCGCGTCGACGACGGCGCCCTCGCCCCGCACGGACCGCCCGACGATCGTCGGCAGCGCGAACAGCAGGGCCGAGACGAGGACGTTGTTGAGCACCGGCGCGTACGCCGGGGCCGCGAAGCGGCGACGGGCGTGCAGCAGGGCGGTGACCACCGTGACGAGCCCGTAGAAGAGCACCTGGGGCATCAGGAACCGCAGGAGCGTCGTGCCCACCTCCCGGTAGGCCTCCACCTCGCCCGGTCGGGGGTCCTGGATGCCGTCGGCGTAGACACCCATCACCCAGGGCGCGACGACGACGCCGAGCACGGTGACCACGACCAGCGCCACGGCGACCGTCGAGACGATGGCCGAGGTGCCGCCGTCGTCGTCGTCCAGCCGCTCGGTGAACAGCGGCACCAGGGTCGCCGAGAGGATGCCGCCGAGCAGGAGCTCGTAGACGAGGTTCGGCATCGTGTTCGCGAGGTTGAACACGTCGGTCAGTCGGGTCTGGTCGAGCGCCCAGAGCAGCGCGGCGATCCGCAGCAGCCCCGTGAGTCGGGACAACGCCGTGCCCACGGCGACCATCGCGCTCGAGCGGACGAGCGCGCCACGACCTGTCGCTGCGGGCCCCTTCGCCATCTGGGCAGTCAAGCACGAACCGCTCCGGCGCCGGTGCGCCCCGGGCCGGTGCTCGGGCTCAGCGCAACGTGGTGGCCAGGTCGTAGACCCGGCGCTTCGGCACCCCGTGGCGGCGCGCGACCTCGATGGAGGCATCGCGCGCCGTGGCACCGCCCGCCATCTCGCGCCGGAGCGCCGCGACGAGCTGCGCGTCGGTGGGCGGGCCCGGTGCCGGCGCCCCGTCGACGACGACGACGTACTCCCCCCGCGGCTCGACCGCCTCGCACCGGGCCACCGCGGCGTCCAGGGTGCCCCGCCACACCTCCTCGTGCAGCTTCGTGAGCTCCCGGGCGAGCGCGCAGCGACGGGTGCCCCCGAGCGCGGCGGCGAGGTCGCGCAGCGTCCGCTCCAGGCGGTGCGGCGCCTCGTACAGGACGACCGTGCGCCGCTCCTCGGCGAGCGCCTCCAACCGCTCGGTCCGGCCCGACCCCTTGCGGGGCAGGAACCCCTCGAAGCAGAAGCGGCCGGTGGCCAACCCCGACGCCACGAGCCCGGCGACGGCCGCGGACGGGCCGGGGACCACCTCGACGACGTGACCGGCTGCGGCCGCGGCGCGCACGAGCCGCTCGCCGGGGTCGGAGATGCCCGGCATCCCGGCGTCGGAGACGACCGCCACCACCTCGCCGCGCCCGAGCCGCTCGAGCAGCTGCGCGGTGCGGGCGGCCTCCGTGTGGTCGTTGACGGTCAGCAGCTCGCGGGCCCGGATGCCGGCGTGCTGCAGCAGGCGACCGGTGCGACGGGTGTCCTCGCAGGCGACGACGTCGGCGCCGGCCAACGCCTCGACGGCGCGCGGCGCCATGTCGCCCATGTTGCCGATGGGCGTGCCGACGAGGACGAGGCGCCCGCCGCTCACTCCCGCACCTCCAGCTGGTCGCCCGGCCGCAGGCCCCACGAGCCGAACGCTCCGGCCTCGGCCTCCACGACGGCCCGCGCCCCCCGGCAGGGTGCGGTCATCCGGTTGGGCGCGAGGCGCTGCGTGCGCAGGACCACGAGGTCGGCGTCGAGCAGTGCGACGTCGATGGCGAAGCGCATGCGGAACGTGTGCACCGAGCGGCACGGGCGCAGGAGGATCGCCCCGTCGATGCCGTCGCGCCCGAGCAGGCCACGCACGCGCGCCGCTCGGCCCTCGGCGACCTCGAGGGACGCCAGCACCTCGTCGTCGCGCACCAGCCAGGCCACGTCGCCTCCTGTCGTGGGTCGTCGGGTCTCAGACGTTGAAGCGGATCTCGAGCACGTCGCCGTCCTGGACCTCGTAGTCCTTGCCCTCGACCCGCAGCTTCCCCACCTCGCGGGCCTTCGCCCAGGAGCCCAGCTCCAGCAGCTCGTCCCAGTGGATGACCTCGGCCCGGATGAAGCCCCGCTCGAAGTCGGTGTGGATGCGACCGGCCGCCTGGGGCGCCTTCGACCCGGCACGGAACGTCCAGGCACGGGTCTCCTTCTCGCCGGTGGTGAAGAAGGTGCGGAGCCCGAGCTGGTGGTAGGCGGCGCGGACGAAGCGCGGCAGCGCCCCCTCGCCGAGCCCGAGCCCGTCGAGCATCTCGCGGCGCTCGTCGGGGTCGAGCTGGGCGGCCTCGGCCTCGAGCTGGATGCAGGCGCCGATGACCTCGGCCCGGTCGCCGAGCTCGGCCTGCACCGGGGCGACGACCTCGTCCACCCTCTCGATCGAGTCCTCGTCGACGTTGACGATGGCGAGGACGGGCTTGTTGGTGAGGAGGAAGTAGGGGCCGAGCAGCTCGCGGACCTTCGGCGCCAGGTCGGAGCGGTAGATCGGCGTGCCCTCGGCCAGCGCGACCTGGGCCGCCTCCAGCGCCGCCACCTCGTCGAGCAGGCTCTTGTCGCCCTTGGCGGCCTTGCGGCGCTTGTCGACCTGGTTCTCGACCGTCTCGAGGTCGGCCAGGGTCAGCTCGATCTCGAGGACCCGCAGGTGCTCGAGCGGATCGGTCGGGCCCGGGACGTCGGCGTCGGCGAACGCCCGCAGGACGTAGACGACGGCGTCGACCTCGCGGATGCCGGCGAGGAAGCGGTTGCCGAGCCCCTCCCCCTTGCTCGCTCCCTCGACGAGGCCGCCGATGTCGGTGAACTGGACGCTCGCCGGCACCACGTTCTTCGAGGCACTCATCGCGGCCAGGGCGTCGAGGCGCCCGTCGAAGACCTTGGCCACGCCGACGTTCGGGTCGGTGGTGGCGAAGGCGTAGGGGGCGGCGAGCGCGCCACCACCCGCCAGCGCGTTGTAGAGCGAGGACTTGCCCGCGTTCGGGAGGCCGACGAAGCCGAAGCGTTCCATCGGGCGCAGGCTACCGGTGCCCGGGTGGTGCCCCGGCGGCCCGCCCCGGTAGGATCCCGCCCCTATGTCGAAGAAGACCTCGAAGCGCAAGACCAACGCCCGGCGCAAGAAGGCCAACCACGGCCGCAAGCCGAACGCCGGCCGCGGCTGAGCCACCGGCCCCACCACGCGGCCGCTCCACGGACGGCGCTGACCACGTGCTCGTCTACGACGGCGACTGCGGGTTCTGCACCTCCTCGGCGCGCTGGATCGCGCGCCGCCTCCCTGCCACGGTCCCCGTCGTCCCGTGGCAGTCGCTCGGCGACCTCTCGGCCCGCGGCCTGACGGTCGACGACGTCACCAGCGCCGCCTGGTGGCTGGACGACGGCGAGGCCCCGCTCGGCGGCCACCTCGCGATCGGCGGCGCCCTGCGCGCCGCGCGCCCGCCGTGGTCGCTCCTCGGACGGCTGCTCCTCGCGCCGCCGTTGCGGTGGCTCGCCGGACCCGTCTACCGCTGGGTCGCCCGCCACCGCTACCGGATGCCCGGCGCCAGCGACGCCTGCCGGATCGAGCCGCCACGCTGAGTGTCGCGGTCGGGACCAACGGCACTGTCGTCTCACCGGCCGGGAGGCGGAGAGTACGTTGTACGGCAGCGCGACGCGATCGACACAGACCGCGTGGGCCGACGGCTCGCCCAAGACCGGGCGATGCCCCCGATGAGGAGGAACTGCGTGCGCAAGAACCTGAAGAGCCTTCGCCTGCTCTTCGCCCTTCTGGCCGTCTTCGGACTCATCGCCGCCGCCTGCGGCGATGACGACGGCGACGACACCGGATCGGGCGACGACGGCACCGAGCAGACCGACGGTGGCGACGGCGGCGACGGCGATGGCGAGGCCAGCGACATCAGCGTCGGCATGGTCTACGACATCGGCGGCCGCGGCGATCAGTCCTTCAACGACGCGGCCTACCGGGGCCTGACCCAGGCCGCCGACGAGTTCGGCATCGAGGTCGACGACCTCGAGCCGTCGGCCGGCGGCGAGAACCGCGAGGAGCTCCTCCGGCTGCTCGCCGAGCAGGGCTACGACCTCGTCATCGGCGTGGGCTTCGCCTTCGCCGACGCGGTCACCGCCGTGTCCGAGGAGTTCCCCGACACCGAGTTCGCCATCATCGACTCGGTCGTCGAGGCCGACAACGTGGCCTCGATGGTCTTCGCCGAGGAGCAGGGCTCCTTCCTCGTCGGCGCCGCGGCGGCGCTCCAGAGCGAGTCCGGCCAGATCGGCTTCATCGGCGGCGTCGAGAACGACCTCATCGCCAAGTTCGAGGCCGGCTACGTCGCCGGCGCCCAGGCCGTGAACCCCGACATCCAGGTCGAGGTGTCCTACATCTCCCAGCCCCCGGACTTCTCGGGCTTCAACGATCCGGCCCGTGCCCGTGAGATCGCGGCGTCGATGTACCAGGGCGGCGCCGACGTGATCTACCACGCCGCCGGCGGCTCCGGGAACGGCCTGTTCGAGGCTGCGGCCGACGCCGGCGAGCCCGGCGAGGTGTGGGCGATCGGCGTCGACTCCGACCAGTACGAGATCGTGGGCGAGCCGCTCAACCAGTACATCCTCACCTCGATGCTGAAGCGGGTCGACAACGCCGTGTACCAGATCATCGAGCGCTACGTCGGCGGCGAGGACATCAGCGGCGTCCAGGAGTTCGACCTCGAGTCCGAGGGCGTGGGCTACTCCACCTCCGGGGACTTCCTCGGCGACATCACCGGCGATCTCGACGCCTTCGCCGAGCAGATCACCGCCGGCGACATCGAGGTCCCGACCGCTCCGTAGCGGTCCCGCACCCAGGAGCTCCGGCTCCGAACACACGAGCAGGAACGGGCTCGGGACCCGAGCGGCCCCGAGCCCGTTCCGGTTCACCCCCTGTGCGCCGGAGGGCGCCGACCCAGGGAGCGAGGCAAGCGAGTGACCCAACCCCCCGCCGTCGAGCTGCGCGGCATCACCAAGCGGTTCCCGGGCGTCGTCGCCAACCGCGACATCAACCTCACCGTGGCCCGGGGGGAGATCCACGCCATCGTCGGCGAGAACGGCGCCGGCAAGTCGACGCTGATGAAGATCCTCTACGGGATGCAGCGTCCCGACGAGGGCACGATCGCCATCGACGGCCAGCACATCGACCTGCGGTCGCCCACCGACGCCATCGGTGCCGGCATCGGCATGGTGCACCAGCACTTCATGCTCGCCGACAACCTCACCGTCCTCGAGAACGTGGTCCTCGGCGACGAGCCTCGCCGGGGCCCCCGCCTCGACATCGCCGGGGCCCGGAGCAGGATCAACGAGCTGGCCGACACCTACGGGTTCCCGATCGATCCCGACGTGCTCGTCGAGCAGCTCGGCGTCGGTGAGCGCCAGCGCGTCGAGATCCTGAAGGTCCTCTACCGCGGCGCCCGCATCCTCATCCTGGACGAGCCGACGGCGGTGCTCGTCCCCCAGGAGGTCGACGAGCTCTTCCGCAACCTCGCCGAGCTCAAGCGCGAGGGCGTCACGATCATCTTCATCAGCCACAAGCTCGACGAGGTGCTGTCGGTCGCCGACACGATCACCGTCATCCGGGCCGGCACCACCGTGCGCACCGTCGAGCCCAGCTCGGTCACCGCACGCCAGCTCGCCGAGCTGATGGTCGGCAGCGAGCTCCCCACCCCCGAGACCAGGGACAGCACGGTCACCGACCAGGTCGAGCTCGAGGTCCGCGAGCTCACGGTGCGGGCCGACGACGGCCGGACGCTCATCGACGACGTCGGGTTCCGGATCCGTCGCGGCGAGGTCCTCGGCATCGCCGGCGTCGAGGGCAACGGCCAGCACGAGCTCATCAACGCCATCCTCGGCATCGACGACCCGGCCGCGGGCACGATCCGCCTCGGCGACCAGGACATCACGCACTGGTCGACGCGCGACCGGCGCGACGCCGGCATCGGCTACATCCCCCAGGACCGCCACCGCGAGGGCCTCCTGCTCGCGTCGCCGCTCTGGGAGAACGTCATGCTCGGCCACCAGGCCCGAGCGCCGTACAGCAAGGGCCCGTGGATCGACCGCAAGGGCGCACGGCAGCGCACGATCCGCACCATCGCCGACTACGACGTCCGCACGCCCGGACCCGACGTCCCGGCCTACGCCCTCTCCGGCGGCAACCAGCAGAAGCTCATCGTCGGGCGGGAGATGGAGGCGTCGCCGACCCTCCTCATCGCCGCGCACCCCACGCGTGGCATCGACGTCGGCGCCCAGGCGTCCGTGTGGGAGCGGCTGCGACAGGCCCGGGCCGACGGACTCGCCGTGCTGCTGATCTCCGCCGACCTCGAGGAGCTCATCGGCCTGTCCGACACGCTCCACGTGATCTACCGGGGTCGCCTCGTCGCCGAGCTCGACCCCGCCACCGTCACCGCCGAGGAGCTCGGCTCCTACATGACCGGCGCCCGTGCCGAGGAGGCCCGTCCGTGATCCGCCGCATCGGGCTCGGCATCGCCGCCCCCGTCGTCGCCGTCCTCTTCTCGCTGCTGCTCTCGTCGCTGTTCCTCGTCCTCGCCGACGCCTCGCCCATCGAGGCCTACCGGCAGATGTGGGACTACGGCACCCGCAGCGACTCGGTCATCTCGATGATCAACCGGGCCGTCCCGCTCTACATCTCCGGCTTGGCCGTCGCCTTCGGCATGAAGATGGGGCTGCTCAACATCGGCGTCGAGGGGCAGTACCGCATCGCCGCGGTGGCCGCCGCAGCCGTCGGCTCGGCCGTCGTCCTCCCGGCGCCGCTCCACGTGGCGCTCATCCTCGTCGTCGCCGTGCTCGCCGGCATGGCCTGGATCACGGTCCCGACCGTCCTGAAGGTCACCCGCGGCGTCCACGAGGTGATCTCCACGATCATGATGAACGCCATCTCGATCGGGCTCACGGCGTGGCTGCTGCAGAACTTCCTCGACGAGAAGACCTCGGCCAACGACCTCGAGCTGGCCACCAAGGACATCCCGGCGTCGGGTCGGTTCCCGTCCCTCAACCCGGTGCTCGAGTGGCTCGGCCTCGAGCTGCGCACCGGCAGCGACCTCCACGGCTTCGTGGTGATCGCCGCCCTCCTCGGCATCGCCTACTACATCGTCATCTGGCGCACCCGCTTCGGCTTCGACCTCCGCGCCTCGGGCGCCAACTCGTCGGCGGCGCTCGTCAGCGGCGTGCAGCCGAAGGCGATGGTCGCGAAGACGCTGCTCATCTCCGGCGGCCTCGCCGGCCTGGTCGGCATGTCGCAGATGCTCGGCTTCTTCTACCGCTTCACCGTCGACTTCCCCCAGCAGCTCGGCTTCACGGGCATCGCCGTGGCCCTCCTCGGCCGGAACCACCCGGCCGGCATCGCCATCGGTGCGCTCCTCTTCGGCTTCATGGAGCGGTCGGCGCAGATCCTCGACCTCGAGGGCATCCCGAAGGAGATCGTCGTGATCATGCAGGGGATCATCGTGATCTCGGTCGTCGTCGCCTACGAGCTGGTCCGACGCATCAAGGTCGTCCAGGACCAGAAGGCGGTGGCCCGCCAGGAGCCCGCGGCGGCGGGCGCGAGCGCCGAGGGGGTGCCGGCATGAGCGTCTCCACCGAGCTCCGCAGCGGCGACGGCCCCCTGGGCGGCCCCACTCCCGGTCCCGGGCTGCTCGAGCGCTGGGGTGCGATCGCCTCCTGGCAGCGCATCGTGGTGCTCGCGCTGTTCGGCGTCTTCCTCCTGTCGGTCACCCGCATCGTCGCCGACACCGGGCAGCTCACCTCGTCGGGCACGTCCGGCGCCGCCCTGCGCTTCACGGTCCCCATCGCGCTCGCCGCTCTCGGCGGCGTCTTCTCCGAGCGGTCCGGCATCATCAACATCGGCCTCGAGGGGATGATGATCCTCGGGACCTGGTTCGGCGCCTACGGCGCCTGGCAGTACGGCATCTGGTGGGGGCTCGTCCTCGGCATGCTCGGCGGCGCCGCCGGCGGGCTGCTCCACGCCGTCGCCACCGTCACCTTCGGCGTCGACCACATCATCTCCGGCGTGGCCATCAACATCCTCGGCGGCGGCATCGCCCGCTACCTCTCGGTCGTCACCTACACCACCGGCACGGGCGGCGGCGCCACCCAGTCGCCGGCGATCACCGACCAGGACTTCGGCCGGGTCGACGTGCCCGTGCTCGCCGGCGGCGACGTGTTCGGCTGGACCTCACCGGACCTGTTCGGCTGGCTCGAGGAGCGCAACTGGTTCTTCATCGGGGACCTCGGCGGCATCCTGAAGGGCCTCACCTCGAACCTGTCGGTGTTCACGATCATCGCCCTCGCCCTCGTCCCGCTCGCCTACTGGCTGCTGTGGCGCACAGCGTTCGGCCTGCGGATCCGCAGCTGCGGCGAGAACCCCGAGGCCGCCGAGTCGCTCGGCGTGCCGGTGTACCGGATGAAGTACGCCGCGGTGACGATCAGCGGCGCGCTGGCCGGCATGGGCGGTGCCTTCCTCGCCCTCGTCGCCTCCAACCTCTACCGCGAGGGCCAGACGGGCGGACGCGGCTTCATCGGCCTCGCCGCCATGATCTTCGGCAACTGGAACCCGTTCGGCGCGTTCGCCGGGGCCAGCCTGTTCGGCTTCACCGACGCCCTCCAGATCCGGAGCAACGAGGCCATCCACGCCCTGCTGCTGTTCGTCGCCCTGCTCGCAGCCGTGTTCGCCCTGCGCGCCGGGTTCGTCCAGCGCCGGGCCATCCCCGCCGTCCTGCTCGCGCTCACCTCGGTGGCGTTCCTCGCCTGGTACACCTTCGCCGAGGAGGTGCCCCGCCAGTTCGTCACCTTCACGCCCCACGTCGTGACCCTGCTCGTCCTCGGGTTCGCCACCCAGCGCCTGCGCCCGCCGGCGTGGAACGGCCGGGTGTACCGCAAGGGCGAAGCGCACTAGGAGACCCATGACCTTCGACGTCGTCGACGTCATCCGCACCAAGCGCGACGGCCACCGCCTCACCGACGACCAGATCGACTGGTTCATCCGGGCCTACACCGACGGCGAGGTCGCCGACGAACAGGCGTCGGCCCTGCTCATGGCGATCGTCTGGCGGGGCATGGAGCCCGACGAGCTGGCCCGCTGGACCGCCGCGATGATCACGTCGGGCGTCCGGCTCGACCTCTCCCCCGTCGGTCGGCCCACGGTCGACAAGCACTCCACGGGCGGCGTGGGCGACAAGATCTCCCTCATCCTGTGCCCGCTCGTCGCGGCCTGCGGCGCAGCGGTGCCGCAGCTCTCCGGTCGCGGCCTCGGCCACACGGGTGGCACGCTCGACAAGCTCGAATCGATCCCCGGGTGGCAGGCCCTGCTCCCCACCCAGGCGATGATCGACCAGATGCGCGACATCGGCGCGGTGATCTGCGGCGCGAGCGCCGACCTCGCCCCCGCCGACCGCAAGCTCTACGCCTTGCGGGACGTCACCGGCACCGTCGAGGCCATCCCGCTCATCGCCTCGTCGATCATGAGCAAGAAGATCGCCGAGGGCACCGACGCCCTCGTCCTCGACGTGAAGGTCGGTTCGGGGGCCTTCCTCCCCGACATCGCCATGGCGCGCGAGCTCGCCCGCACGATGGTCGAGCTCGGCGCGGCCCACGACGTGCGCACCTCCGCCCTGCTCACCGACATGGACACCCCGCTCGGCCTCACCGCCGGCAACGCCCTCGAGGTCCGCGAGTCCGTCGACGTGCTCGCCGGCGGGGGCCCGAGCGACGTCGTCGAGATCACCCTGGCGCTGGCCCGCGAGATGCTCGACCTCGCCGGGATCGACGCCGACCCCGCCGCCGCGCTCGCCGACGGCCGGGCCATGGACGTGTGGCGGCGCATGATCACGGCCCAGGGCGGCGACCCCGACGCCGAGCTGCCCGTCGCACGCCACGTCGAGACCGTGACCGCGCCGGCCGACGGACGCCTGCAGCGCCTCGACGCCCGGGCGGTCGGCATCGCCGCCTGGCGCCTGGGGGCCGGCCGAGCCCGCAAGGAGGACCCGGTCAGCGCCGGCGCCGGCGTGGTGCTGCGGGCCAAGCCGGGCGACGTCGTCACCGCCGGCGCACCGCTGCTCGAGCTGCACACCGACGACCCGGCACGCATCGCGGCTGCCCAGGCAGCCCTCGACGGGGCCTGGGACATCGGCCCCGACGCCACCGCCGACCGCACCCTCGTCCTCGACAGGATCCGCGCATGACCGTCACGCCCGACGACGCCGACCTCCGCGACCTGCTCGCCGCCGCGCGCGACGCGGCCCAGCGGGCCTACGTCCCGTACTCGTCGTTCCGCGTCGGTGCCGCCGTGCTCACCGCCGACGGCACGGTCGTCCCCGGCTGCAACGTGGAGAACGCCAGCTACGGGCTCGCCAACTGCGCCGAGCGCACCGCGCTCTTCGCCGCGGTCGCCGGCGGACATCGCGACCTCGTCGCCCTGGCCGTGACCTGCCTCGACGGCGACGCCTCGCAACCGGCCACGCTGATGCCGTGCGGCGCGTGCCGGCAGGTGATGGTCGAGCTGCTCCCGGCACACGCCCCCGTCGTGATCGACGGCGTGGGCGCCACCACGGTGGACGCCCTCCTGCCCGAGGCGTTCCGGCTCAGCTGAACCGCTCGGCCGCCCGGGTGAGCACCTGGCGGAACGTGTCGACCTCCTGGGCACCCGGGATGAGCAGGCGGTCGGCGATCACGAAGGCCGGCACCCCGGTGAGCTCCCGCTCCCGGGCCGCGAGGAGGTCGGCCTCGACGTCGTCGGCGTGATCCGTCCCGTCGAGCACACCGGCGGCCGCGTCGCCGTCGAGCCCCACCTCGTCGGCCAGCCGGGCCAGCTCGGCGCGGTCGGCGACGTTGACGCCCTCCTGGAAGTAGGCGACGAACAAGCGCTCGACCAGGTGGCCCTGGGGCACCTCGCCGGCGGTGGCGCCCGCCCAGGCGATCAACCGGTGGGCGTCGACGGTGGAGACCCGCTGGGCGAGGTCGAACCGGTAGTCGATGCCCACGTCGCGGCCGAGGGCCGTGAGCCGGGCGACCATGCCGTCGAAGGCCCCCGGCCCGTACTTCTTCTCGATCGACCGGCGCAGGTCCGACGGCTCGGTGCCCGCCGTCGGGTCGAGCTGGAACGCCCGCCACCGCACGTCGACCGTGACGTGGTCGGGCAGCTCCGCCACCGCCGCCTCGAACCTGCGCTTGCCGAGGAAGCACCACGGGCAGATGACGTCGGACCAGATGTCGATGTGCATGGTGGCTCCCAACGTACCGTGGGGGCCTTGCCCGACATCACGCTCGACGGAACCGCCTTCCTCACCACGCTGGTCACGGTGCTGGTCATCATGGACCCGATCGGCAACGTGCCGATCTTCCTCGCGCTGACCCGCTTCCAGGACGACCGCTCGCGACGGCGATCGGCGCGGCTCGCCACCGTCGTGGCCGGCGTCGTGATCTTCCTCTTCGCCCTCGGCGGCCAGCAGATCCTCAACCTGGTGGGGATCTCGCTCGAGTCCCTCCAGGTGGCGGGTGGGCTCCTCCTCCTGCTCATCGGCTACGAGCTGCTCAACCCCACCGGCTCGTCGTCGCTCACGACCGCCACAGAGGCCGGCAACGTCGCCCTCGTCCCGCTCGGCACCCCCCTGCTCGCCGGACCGGGCGCGATCGCCGCCACCATGTTGGCCATCGCCGACGCCGACGACGTGGGCGCCACCCTGTCGGTGCTCGGCGCCCTCGTCGTCGCGTTGGCGGTCGTCTACCTCGGCATGCGGTTCGCGACGGTGGTGTCGCACCTGCTCCGCCCGAGCGCCATCGACCTCGTCTCCCGCGTCCTCGGGCTGCTCGTCGCCGCCATCGGCGTGCAGCTCCTCGCCGAGGCGATCGAGATCTGGGTGCGCGACGGGGTGGCCGGCTAGGTCGGCTACTCGCCGACCGACCCGTCGATCGCCTCGCGGAGGAGGTCGGCGTGCCCGTTGTGTCGGCTGTACTCCTCCACCATGTGCACGAGCACCCACCGCAGCGTGGGCGTCGTGCCGTCGGACCACGGTCGGGCGCACGGGGTGTCGAGACCGCCCGCGGCGAGCGCCTGATCGACGATGCGACGGGACCGAGCGACGGCGTCGCGCCACATCGCGCGCACCTCGTCGGGGTCGTGCTCGGCGGCCCGGGTCCAATCCCCGTCGCGGTTCGACCGCCAGTCGACGGCGTCCCACGGCGCACACCGCGGCTGGCCGAGGAGGTGGAACGAGAACCAGTGGTCCTCGACGAAGGCCAGGTGGGTGAGGAGACCCCCGAGCGTCATCGTCGACGGGCCGATCGTGATGGCGAGGTCGTCGGCACCGAGCCCGTCGCACTTCCACTCGAGCGTCGCCCGGTGGAAGTCGAGGAACCCGAGCAGCGTCGACACCTCGTCGCCGGCGACGGGCGGCTCCGGCCGGCCCTGCTCGTCGACCCGACTCACGTCGCGCGCGGCGAGTCGACCACGTCGGCGCTCGCCGGGCCGAAGACGTGCAGGTGGGGGATCCACGTGTCGGGATCGCCGCCGTCCCAGCCCAGCGCGCGCATCTGCTGCGGGCTGCGGCGGCCGAGCATCACCCGACCGAGCTCGAAGCGGTCGGTCCGCAGCGTGCCGGCGGGCTCGCCCTGGCCCGCGACCCACTCCTCGTCGGGGAGGACGATGCGCAGGGCAGGCACACCGAGGTCGCCCCACGACCGGCCCACCCCGTGGCGGACCATGACGTCGAGGATCCGCTCGGCCGGGCCGCCGTCGACCGGGAGGGGCGCGCCGAGCGCAGAGCGGACGTCGACCTCGTGGCTCCAGACGTCGACCGCCGCGTTCTTCGGTGCGGCGTCGCCGAGCGCGGCCAGGATCTCCTCGAAGCGCGGTCCGGCGGCGTCCCACTCGTCGAGCACGTCGGGGAGGGAGCGGTCGGCCCGCTCCGCCACCTCGCGGGCGGTGAACTCGTCGTCGGGGACGCCGGCGGGGACGTTGCCGCCCACGACGTCCGCGGCCAGCCCGGCCAGGTGGGCGAAGGTGTCCTTCACGGTCCAGCCCGGCAGCGCCGGCACCGGCGTGGTGGCCTGCTCGGGCGTCAGGCCCCGAGCCCACGACGTGACCCGTTCGCGGGTGGTCCGGTAGGCGACGTCGACGGCGATCCGCTCGTTCCCCATGTGGCGGACGCTACTTCGTGCCTCCGGGCCGTACGACGTACGCTTCGGGGCATGGAACTCACCGCCGAGCAACGGGCCGACTACGAGCGCGACGGCTTCCTCGTCCTCCCGGACATGGTGGATGCGGACACCCGTCGACGGCTGATGGACCGCGCCGACCAGCTCGTCGAGGAGTTCGACCACGTGGCGGCGGGCAGTGCGTCGATCTTCTCGACCAAGGACCAGACCCGCACCACCGACGACTACTTCCTCGAGTCCGGCGACAAGGTCTCGTTCTTCTTCGAGGAGGAGGCGTTCGACGACGCGGGCGAGCTCCGGCAGGCGAAGGCGCTGTCGATCAACAAGATCGGACACGCGCTCCACGACGCCGACCCGGTGTTCGCCGAGTTCTCCCACTCGGCGATGCTCGGCGACGTCGCTCGCGGCATCGGCATGGTCGACCCGCTCGTGCTCCAGTCGATGTACATCTTCAAGCAGCCGAACATCGGCGGCGAGGTGGTCTGCCACACCGACCACACCTTCCTCTGGACCGAGCCGGCCACGGTCACCGGCTTCTGGTTCGCGCTGGAGGACGCCACCACCGAGAACGGCTGCCTCTACGCCATCCCCGGCGGCCACCGGCTCCCCGCGAAGAAGCGCTTCGTGCGGTCGTCGGACGGCGGCACCGAGATGCAGGTGCTCGACACCGACGACTACCCGATGGACGAGATCGTCCCGCTCGAGGTGCCGGCCGGGACGCTCGTCGTGCTGCACGCGCTGCTCCCGCACCTGAGCGGCCCGAACCGGTCGCCTCGGTCGCGCCACGCCTACACGATCCACGCGGTCGAGCGGTCCGCCGCGTACCCGGAGAGCAACTGGCTCCACCGCGGCCCGGACCTCCCCCTCCGCGGCTTCGACGCCGCCTGAGCTTCGCCCTCGCGCCCTGCCTGCCAGGCGGGGCGCCACCCGCCGCCCCTTGCGGGGTTGGGCGCGGTTCACGTCACATGCGCCCGATCCCGCGCCCAACCACAGGGGGACCAGCCCCGAGAGCATCAGTTCATGGACGGGTCGACGGGGTACAGCGCCCAGCGCCGCAGGGGGTCGGGCTGGCGGCGCAGCACGGCGGCCCAGAGGTCCTCGGGCGCCTCGGTGAGGATGTCGCCCGGCTCGGCGTCGGCCAGCCACCACCCCTGCGACACGAGCTCCGACTCCAGCTGCCCGGCCCCCCATCCGGCGTAGCCGGCGAAGAGGCGGATGCCCTCGACCGAGCCGACGAGATCGATCGGCTCCGCGCTGAGGTCGAGCACCCCGACCGAGCCGACCGTGATCTGGAACGGCGCAGCCGGGTCCGGCGCGGTGCGCCGGCCGAGGCCGATGATGCCCTCGCGCTCGACGGGACCGCCGGAGAAGACCACACCCGGGCGGGCGGTCAGGTCGCTCCAACCCGGGAGCACCTCGGCGGCCTCCAGGTCCGACGGCCGGTTGAGGACGAGGCCGAGGGCCCCGTCGTCGTCGTGGTCGAGGAGGAGGATGACCGTGCGCTCGAAGTTCGGATCGCCGATCGCCGGCGTGGCCACGAGCAGGCGGCCGGCATGGGACACGCTGACCATCGCTCCATGATCCACCATCGGGGGCCGATCGGTAGCATCGGCCCGAGATCGACGACGGGAGACCCGGTTGACCCAGCTGCCCAGCCCGGACCAGATCCGCCGAGCCCCGAAGGTCCTCCTGCACGACCACCTCGACGGCGGGCTCCGCCCGGCCACCGTGGTCGAGCTGGCCGAGGAGCACGGGTACCCCGGACTGCCGACCACCGACGTCGACGAGCTCGCCGCGTGGTTCACCGCCGGCGCGGCCCGCAAGGACCTCGTCCTCTACCTGGAGACGTTCCAGCACACGGTCGGGGTGATGCAGACCCGGGACGCCCTCGTCCGGGTCGCGCGGGAGTGCGCCGAGGACCTGGCCGCCGACGGCGTCGTCTACGCCGAGGTCCGCTTCGCGCCCGAGCTGCACATCGAGCAGGGGCTGTCGCTCGACGAGGTGGTCGACGCGGTCCTCGAGGGGTTCCGGGCCGGGAGCCAGGGCCGTGGCATCACGATCGGCACGCTGGTGACCGCGATGCGCACCGCGGCCAACTCCCGCGAGATCGCCGAGCTCGCCGTCCGCCACCGGGACCAGGGCGTCGTCGGCTTCGACATCGCCGGCAAGGAGGCCGGGTACCCGCCGTCTCGCCACCTCGACGCCTTCCAGTACGTCCAGCGGGAGAACTTCCACATCACGATCCACGCCGGCGAGGCGTTCGGCCTCCCGTCGATCTGGGAGGCGCTGCAGTGGTGCAACGCCGAGCGGCTCGGCCACGGCGTGCGGATCGTCGACGACATCACGCTCGACCCCGAGGGCGGCGCGACGCTCGGCCGCCTGGCCGCGTTCGTTCGCGACCGGCGGATCCCGCTCGAGATGTGCCCGACCTCGAACGTCCACACCGGCGTGTGCGACACCGTGGCCGAGCACCCGATCGGGCTCCTGAAGGACCTCAAGTTCCGGGTGACGGTGAACACCGACAACCGCCTGATGAGCGACGTCACCCTCACCGACGAGCTCGCCCGGCTGGTCGACGCCTTCGGCTACGGCTGGGACGACCTCCAGTGGCTGACGATCAACGCCATGAAGTCGGCGTTCTGGCCGTTCGAGAAGCGCCTGCGGATCATCAACGAGGTGATCAAGCCGGGGTACGCCGCGCTCGCCGGAGGCTGACGTGCCCCGCCTTCTCGTCGTGCACCACACGCCCTCCCCGCCGACGCACACGCTGCTCCAGGCGGTCCGCTCGGGCGCGGAGGACGACGCCATCGAGGGCGTCGAGGTCGTCCTGCGCCCCGCGCTGGCGCTGACGGTGCCCGACGTCCTCGACGCCGACGGGTACCTCCTCGGCACGCCGGCCAACTTCGGCTACATGTCCGGCGCGCTCAAGCACGCCTTCGACACGATCTACTACCCCTGCCTCGACGCGACGGGCGGCCGTCCCTACGCCCTCTGGGTCCACGGCAACGACGACACGGCGGGTGCCGTGCGATCCGTCGAGACCATCGCCACCGGTCTCGGCTGGGTGCGGACCCGTCCGGCGCTCGAGGTGGTGGGCGCCCCCGACCGCGAGGCGCTCGACGCCGCGTGGGAGCTCGGAGCCGCGACCGCGGCGTCACTCACGCTGTGAGCGGGCGGCGCGACGGGCCGCGACGTCGGCCTCGTCGACGCCCGGGTGGTGCTGGGTGAGCTCGACGACGTTGCCGTCGGGGTCGCGGTAGCGCGCGCTCCAGCCCCACGGCTCGGTGCGCGGCCCGTGGATCACGCACGCGCCCGACGCCAGCGCCCGGCGGTGCGCCGCGGCCAGGTCGTCGACCATGAACGCCACCTGCGTGCCCCTGGTCGGGGCGTGGCGGCACTGGTAGAGCGCGAAGTGGAGCGGCGCGCCGTTCGTCCAGCTCGTGACGACGTGCGCGCCGCTGCTCCACGGGTCGCCGATCGCGTGCTCGCCGCCCTCGTGGTCCCGTCGGTCGACGACCAGGCCGAAGGCCCGCTCGTAGAGGGCCGCCGAGCGGTCCAGGTCGGTGACCTCGAGGATCGTCGCCACCAGGCGCGGTTCCATCGCTCCCATGGGTCGATCCTCGACCACCCGGGTGTCGGGCGAGTAGGGCCGATGGTCCCGGCCCGGCGCTACTCGAGCACGAAGGTGACGAGCATGTTCACCCGGTACTCGGTGATCCCGCTGTCGCCCACCTCGACCTGCATCTCCTTCACCCACGCCGACCGCACGTTGCGCAGCGTCTCCTGCGCCCGTGCGATGCCGGTCTGGAGGGCGTCGTCGAAGCTCGTGCTCGACGACGCGCTGATCTCGCTGACCCGTGCCACCGATCCCATGTGCACCTCCTCGGCTGCACCCGCCCGGCGGCGGGCGCGACGTCCGTACCCGATCGTCCGGACGGCGATGCCCGACCGGATCAGCGGCGGACGTGGGCGGCCAGGAGTCGGGCCACCGAGGCCGTGACCCGCTGGGCGGTCGGGACGTGGAGCATCTCGTTCGGCCCGTGGGCGTTCGAGCCCGGGCCGAGGACCCCGGTGACCACGAACTGCGCGTCCGGGAAGCGCTCCCCCAGCATGCCCATGAACGGGATCGAGCCACCCTCCCCGATGAAGCGGGCGTCAGCACCGAACGACTCCTGCGAAGCGGCGTCGAGGGCCTCGGCGAGCCAAGGCCGCAGGTCGGGGGCTTCCCACCCGTCCGCGGCCTCGACCAGCTCCGCCCGCACCTGGGCGCCGTGGAGCGGGTCGGCCTCCAGCGCCTCGACGACCGCGTCGCCGGCGCGGTGGGCGTCGACGCCGGGCGGGAGCCGGAACGACAGGGACGCCGCCGTGGTGGGGCGCAGGACGTTGCCGCCGTCGACGATCGAGGGGATGCCGTCCATGCCGACGACCGAGAGCGTCGGCCGCCAGGTGCGGTTGAGCAGGGCCTCGGTCGGGTCGGTGGTCATCGCCTGGGTGCCGCCCGCGAAGGGCCACGACGCGGTGATGCCGTCGCCGAGCTCCTCTGCCGTCGCCCGCACCTGGGCCAGGCGGGCCGGCGACGGGTCACCGAGCAGATCCGGGACGAGGATGCGGCCCGTGTCGGGGTCCTCGATCCGGTCGAGGAGCCGCCGCAGCACCCGGAAGCTCGACGGCACGATGCCGCTCGCCGACCCCGAGTGGACCCCCTCGGTCAGCACGTCGACGCGGAGGACGACGCTGGCCAGGCCTCGCAGCGACGTCGTGACCCAGAGGCGGTCGTAGGTGGCGCACCCCGAATCGAGGCACACCACCAGGCTCACGGGGCCGATGCGCGGGGCCAGGGCCTCGACGTAGGCGGGCAGGTCGGGGCTTCCCGACTCCTCGCTCGCCTCGACGAGCAGGACGCAGCGGGCGTGGGCGCCGCCGTCGGCCCGCACGGCCTCGAGCGCCGTGAGCGCTGCGAACGCGGCGTAGCCGTCGTCGGCGCCGCCCCGGCCGTACAGCGCGTCGCCGTCCCTGACGGGGGTCCACGGCCCGAGGCCCTCGCGCCAGCCGGTCATCTCGGGCTGCTTGTCGAGGTGCCCGTAGAGGAGCACCGTGTCCTGGTCCGGCCCGGCGGCGCCGTCGGTCCCCGGCACCTCGACGACGATCACCGGGGTTCGGCCCGGCAGCCGCACGACCTCGACCTGGATCCCCTCGATCGGACGGGCGGCGCACCAGGCGCGCACGTGCTCGACGGCGGCGTCGATGTGCCCGTGACGCTCCCAGTCGGGATCGAACGCCACGGAGACCGCGGGGATGCGGATGTAGTCGACGAGGGCGGGGAGGACGTCGTCGTCCCACGTCGCCGCGACCCGCTCGAGCATCAGCAGGCGGCCCGCACGGTCGGGTACGGGTTGATGGCGTTGCCCGGGCCACCGCGGTGGATCTCGAAGTGGAGCTGCGGGATGCCGGCGGCGTTGCCCGTGTCGCCGACGTAGCCGATGACCGTGCCCGCGCTCACCCGGCCGCTCTGGCCGTAGGCGCTCAGGTGGGTGCCGTAGTAGTAGTTCCCGTCGTCGCCGTACAGGTGGTACGAGAGGCCGCCGAGGGAGTTGCCCCGGTGCTCGACGCGCCCGCTCACCGGGGCGACCGCGGGGGTCCCGATCGCGGCCATCATGTCGACGCCCTTGTGGCTGCGGCCGCCGGATCGCGGCGCGCCCCAGGAGTCGATGAAGGACGACGGGCGCACCGGGCAGACGAAGCCGCTCGACGGCGGGGGCGGGGGCGGCGGGGGCGGGGGCGGCGGGCTGGTGGTCGGCGGGGCCGTCGGCGGCGGGTTCGTGGGCGACGGCGACGTCGGCGGCGGGTCGGTGGGGCCCGGCGACGACGGCGGATCCGGCCGCGTCGGCCCGGCTGCGGTGTCGTCGTCGCCCTCGTCGTCGTCGGCCGTCGTGGTGGTGGTGGCCTGCCGGGCGGCGGCGAGCTCGCGCTCGCGCTCCTCGGCGGCCCGGCGGGCCGCGGCGAGGTCGGCCTGTCGCTGCAGCTCGGCCAGGCGCTGCAGCTCCTCCTGGAGCTCGGCCAGCCGGGTCTCGAGGTCCTGCTCGGCCTGCTCCTGGCGGGCGAGGCGGTCGGCCAGCTCCTCCTGGGAGGACGCGAGGCGCTCGCCCGCGTCCCGGAAGGCGTCGATCGACTTGTTCGAGTCGGCCTGCACGGCGCCGAGCAGCGTGTCACGCCGGGCCGTCTCGAGGGGGTCCGGCGTCCAGATCGAGGGCGGGTTGCCGCCGTTGACGTAGCGGTTCACCGCGACCTCGCGCACCTCGTCGCGCAGCACCGCGATCTCGGCGCGGATCTCCTCGGCCTCCTCCTCCAGCGCGGCGATCTCCTGCTCGATGAGCGCGAGCTCGGTCTCGAGGTCGGACAGCTCCTGGGCCAGCTGGTCGGCCTCTGACTGCACCGCGGCGAGCTCGTCGGCGACCGATGCGTCGGCCGGGGAGGCCGGACCCACGAGGCCGGCGAGGAGCGCGGCGACGACGAGCGCAGCGGATGCCCGGCCGGAGACCCGGCGGCGGGCAGAGCGGGGAGCGGGTTGTCGCACGTGCAACGGCGTCACGCCGTACCTCCTGGCGGCTCCGCCCGCAGGTGATGCTAGGACCCTCGTCGGCGGGAAGCGAGCCGCCCTGAGGTGATCGCGCTACCGGCCCTTCGGGTGCCAGACCGTCTTGACCTCGCAGGACGCGAGGATCAGCTCCGGGTGCTGGGCGCCCTCACCGAGCCAGTCCCGGTCGCCGGGACGCTCCCGCACCGTGCGGGTCACGGCGTCGGCGGCGGCGCGCCGGGCGTCGGCGCGCAGCTCGTCGTCGTCGACCCCGAGCAGGTCGAGGACGTCGACGTCGCGGTGGCCCGCCAGCGGCGGGACCAGCTCGGCGCGACGTCCGCTCAGCACGTTCACCACCCCGTCGGGGAGGTCGCTCGTGGCCAGGACCTCGCCGAAGGTCAGCGCAGGGAGCGGGCTCGTCTCGGAGGCGACGACCACCGTGGTGTTGCCGGCGAGGATGGCCGGAGCGACCCGAGAGACGAGGCCGAGCAGGGCCGGGGCGTCGGGAGCGACGACGACGACCACGCCCGACGGCTCGGGCACCGACAGGTTGAAGTACGGCCCCGCGACGGGGTTCGCCGACCCGGCGACCTGGGCGATCTTGTCGGCCCACCCGGCGTACCAGACCCAGCGATCGACGGCTGCGTCCACCTCGGTGGCCGCGTCCTCGGCGCCGGCCGCCCCCAGCTCGTCGACGAACTGGGCGCGTCGACCCTCGAGCATCTCGGCGATGCGGTAGAGGATCTGGGCCCGGTTGTACGCGGTGCGACCGGCCCAGCTCGCCTGCGCACCGCGGGCGGCGCCGACGGCGTCGCGGGCGTCCTTCCGGGAGGCGAGCGGCGCGTGGGCGAGGACCGTGCCGTCCGGACCGGTGACGTCGTAGGTGCGGCCGGACTCGGAGCGAGGGAACGCCCCGGCCACGTAGAGCTTGTAGGTCTTGCGCACGTCCAGGCGGTCGGTCACGGCGGCGAGGCTACCCCCGGGTCCGCGAGGCTGTGCGGGTGAGCTTGGAGCTGCGCGACGCCCGACCCGACGACCGGGCCGCCCTCTTCGCCGTGTTCGACGCCGTCGTCACCACCGGAGAGGGCTACCCCGAGGCCCCTCCGCTCGACGAGGTGCGCTTCGCGGCCAGCTGGGTCGACCCGCCGGTCGTCGTGGTGGCGACGCTCGACGGGGCGGTGGTCGGTGCCTACTACCTGAAGCCGAACTTCCCCGGACGAGCCGCGCACATCGCCAACGCCGGCTACGTCGTCGCGGCGTCGGCCCGGGGTCGGGGGATCGGGCGGGCCCTCGTCGTGGACTCGATCGCCCGGGCACCCCGAGCGGGGTTCGACGCCATCATGTTCAACCTGGTGTTCGAGTCGAACCCGGCCCGATCGCTCTACGAGGAGCTCGGCTGGCGGGAGATCGGACGCATCCCCCGCGGCGTCGACGGCGAGCCGGCGGTCATCTACTGGAGGGACGTGTGAGCGAGATGGCGGTGCCCGAGACGGCGTCGGACCACCCGGCGACCTGGAACTTCGACATGCCGATCTTCCACGCCGAGACCCGCGCCGCGGTGCGCGCCTGGCTGCTCGCCCACCACGCGCGCGAGCGCGGCGTGTGGCTGGCGACGTGGAAGCCGGCGACGGGGCGGCCGGTCGTCCCCTACCCGGAGGTCGTCGAGGAGGCCATCTGCGTCGGGTGGATCGACTCGACGGTCAACACGCTCGACGACGACCGGCGCCTCCAGCTCCTCACACCCCGCAAGCCCCGCAGCGGGTGGACGCGCCTCAACCGGGAGCGGGCGGCCCGCATGGAGGCCGACGGGCTGATGACCGACGCCGGGCGGCGGGCGATCGAGGTGGCGCAGGCCAACGGTTGGTGGACGATCTACGACCCGGTCGAGGACCTGGTCGAGCCCGACGAGCTGGCTGCGGCTCTCGACGCCGACCCCGCGGCCCGGGCGGGGTGGGACGCCTGGCCGCCGTCGGTCCGCAAGCAGGAGCTCTGGAAGGTCGTCAGCGCGGCGAAGCCCGACACGCGGGCCCGCCGCGTGGCGTCGATCGTCGAGGTGGCCGCCTCCGGCCGCCGCCCCTGAGCGGCCGCTCAGCTCCGATCGATGAGCGCCGCCAGCCGCGCTGTGACGTCGTCGGCGCCCCCGTGGAGCTCGAGCGTCGTCTCGTCCATGTAGAGGTCGCGCCGGATCTCGACCATCAGGGACCGCACCGCGGTGTTCGTGCCGTAGTGATCGCCCGGCACGTACGTGCCCGCGAACGGAGTGTCCAGCGCCACGCCTCCCGGGACGCCGTCGAACACCTCCCGGGCGGCGTCGAGGAGCGAGCGAGGCGTGTGGACCCCATCGGTGCCGAGGCAGATGCCGGGACGCTCGGCGCCATGGTCGCGCTCGTAGGGAAGCGGGTCGCGCGGGTAGGAGTGGATGTCGAGGATCGTGGCGTGGCCGTTGGCGTCGAGCACCACGTCGACGGCGCGGGCCACGGCCGTCTCGTAGGGCTCGAAGTACCGCCGCACGAGGTCGGCGTCCCGCTGCGGGTCCGGGTGTCGCAGCACGTCCAGCGTGGAGGTGGCGAGGTAGACCCGACCCATCCCGATCTCGGCCATCGACTCCCGTTCGTCGACGAAGCGCTCGGGGTCGACGACCAGACGGGAGAGCTCGTTGGCGACGACGACGGTGGACGTGGCCGACCGCTCGCACGCCGAGACGGCCAGGTGATCGGTGTGGCGGTCGGTCATCGCCGCCAGCTCCGCTTCCAGCTGGCCGTCGTCGAGGACGATCGCGGAGCGGACGTCCGCGGGGATGCGCAGCCCGCCGTGCGGTACGTGCAGCACCACCGTCGGGTCGTCGCCGAACTGCCTCGACACCCAGCCGACCGGCTGGCTCACGTGGCGACGAGGTCCTCGAGCTCGACGTAGGGCTCGAGGCCGTGACGGCCGCCCTCGCGCCCGAAGCCGCTCTCGCGGAACCCACCGAACGGGCTCGTCGGGTCGAAGCGGTTGAACGTGTTGGCCCACACGACACCGGCCTTCAGCCGGTCGGCCATCCAGAGGATGCGCGACCCCTTCTCGGTCCACACACCGGCGGAGAGGCCGTAGGGCGTGTTGTTCGCCTTGGTGACCGCCTCCTCGGCGGTCCGGAACGTCAGCACCGACAGCACCGGGCCGAAGATCTCCTCGCGGGCGATGCGGTGGGACAGCGAGACCCCGGTGAAGAGCGTGGGGCGGTGGAACCAGCCCCGCTCGGGCAGGGCGCACTGCGGCTGGTACATCTCCGCGCCCTCCGCCACGCCGGCGGCGACGAGCTCCTCGATCTTGTCGAGCTGGGCCAGCGAGTTGATCGCGCCGACGTCGGTGTTCTTGTCGAGCGGATCGCCCACCCGGAGCGTGTCGAGCCGTCGCTTGAGCTTGTCGAGGAAGGCGTCGGCGATCGACTCCTGGACGAGCAGGCGGGAGCCGGCGCAGCAGACGTGGCCCTGGTTGAAGTAGATGCCGTTGACGACGCCCTCGACGGCCTGGTCGATCGCCGCGTCCTCGAACACGATGTTGGCCGCCTTGCCCCCGAGCTCGAGGGTGAGGCGGGTGTCGCGGGCGGCGAGCTCGCGCTGGATGTGCTTGCCGACCTCGGTCGATCCGGTGAACGCGATCTTGTCGACGCCCGGATGGGCCACGAGCGCGGCCCCCGTCTCGCCCGCACCGGTGACGATGTTGACCGCCCCGTCGGGGAGGCCGGCCTCCTGGAGGATCTCGGCGAGGACCAGCGCGGTGAGCGGCGTCGTCTCGGCCGGCTTCAGGACCACCGTGTTCCCCGCGGCGAGCGCGGGCGCGAGCTTCCAGGACGCCATGAGGAGCGGGAAGTTCCACGGGATGATCTGCCCGGCGACGCCGACCGGCCGGGGCCGGCGGCCGGGGAACGCGTAGCCGAGCTTGTCGGCCCAGCCTGCGTAGTAGAAGAAGTGCGCGGCGGCGAGCGGGACGTCGACGTCGCGCGACTCCTTGATGGGCTTGCCGCCGTCGATCGTCTCGAGCACCGCCAGCTCGCGGGCCCGCTCCTGGATCACCCGGGCGACGCGGTAGAGCACCTTTGCCCGGTCGCGGCCCGACCACGCCGACCACTCGTCGAGGGCGGCACGTGCGGCGCCGACCGCGTCGTCGACGTCGTCGGCGTCGGCCTCGGCGACCTCGGCGAGGCCCTCCTCGGTGGCGGGGTTCGTGGTCGTGAAGGAGCGGCCGCTGCGGGGCTCGACCCAGGCGCCGCCGATGAAGAGGGAGTAGCTGTCGGCGATCGAGACGACGCTCGAGGACTCGGGCGCGGGCGCGTACTCGAGGTCGAACGTCGGGGGCAGGTCGGGGGTGGCAGGCGTGTCGGGCATGGGGACCTCAGTCGACGGTGAAGTCGGACGGACGCTGGTAGGTGCCGGAGCGCAGCTTGGCGATCTGCATCAGCACGTCGTTCAGCAGGCTCGACGCTCCGATGCGGAAGCGATCGGGCGTCAGCCACTCGGCGCCGAGCGTCTCCTGGACGAGCACGAGGTACTGCCAGGACTGCTTCGCGTTGCGGATGCCGCCGGCCAGCTTGAGGCCGACGGCCGTGCCGGTCTGGTCGGCGAAGTCGCGGATCGCCTCGGCCATGCACAGCGCGGTGGGGGGCGTGGCGTTGGTGCCGATCTTGCCGGTGGAGGTCTTGATGAAGTCGGCACCGGCGAGCATCGCGAGCATGGACGCCCGGCGGACCTGGTCGTAGGAGCCGAGCTCGCCCGTCTCGAGGATGACCTTCAGGTGGGCCCGTCCGCAGGCCTCCTTCGAGGCGGCGATCTCGTCGAACGCCTCGCGGTAGCGGCCGGCCATGAACGCCGAGCGGTTGAGCACGATGTCGACCTCGTCGGCGCCCGCCGCCACGGCGGAGCGGATCTCGGCGAGGCGCACGTCGAGCGGGCCGAGGCCGGCGGGGAACGTGCCGGCGACGCTGGCGACGTGGATGCCGGTGCCCTGGAGCGCGTCGACGGCGGTCGGGACGAGCTCCGGGTAGACGCAGACGGCGGCGACGGACGGGATGCCCGACATCGCGGGGTCGGGCCGCACCGCCTTGGCGCACATGGCCCGCACCTTGCCGGGGGTGTCGATGCCCTCGAGCGTGGTGAGGTCCATGCACCGGATGGCCAGGTCGAGCGCCGCGAGCTTGGAGCTCGTCTTGATCGACCGGGTGCCGAGCGCGGCGGCCCGGGCCTCGAGGCCGACCTCGTCGACCGGGGTGACCGACACGGTGGCGCCGCCGGGAACGTCCTGCGCCCCGGGGATCTCGATGAGAGCCATGGGAGCACGCTACCCGGGAGGGTGGGTGCCGTGGCCGGGCTGGCATGATCGTCGCCGTGCAGACCCACGTCGTCGACCACCCCCTCGCCGCCGAGCGCCTCGCCCGCATCCGCGACGCCTCCACGCCGTCGCCCGCGTTCCGCCAGGCTCTCCGGGAGCTGTCCACGTTCCTCGTCTACGAGGCCACCCGCTCGCTCGAGAGCGAGGTGACGACGGTGCGCACGCCGCTGGCCGACGCGCCGGCTCGACAGCTGGTCCGCCAGCCGATCATCGTGCCGGTGCTGCGGGCCGGCCTCGGCATGCTCGGACCGGCGCAGGACCTGCTGCCCGACGCGCCCGTCGGCTTCATCGGCGTCCGGCGCAACGAGGAGACCCTCCTGCCCGACGCCTACATGTCGACGATCCCGCCCGACCTCGACGGCGCGCCGGTGATCGTCCTCGACCCGATGCTCGCCACCGGGGGGTCGCTCGTCTACACCTGCGAGCAGATCGTCGAGCACCACTCGGGGCGCATGATCGTCGTGTGCGTGCTCGCAGCACCAGAGGGGATCGAGCACTTCGCCGCCGCCGGGTTCGACGCCGAGATCTACACCGCCTCGGTCGACGAGCGCCTGAACGAGGTGGGGTTCATCGTGCCGGGCCTCGGCGACGCCGGCGACCGCCAGTTCGGTGCCCAGTAGGACCGCCCGGAGGGAAATCTCGTGAATGTTGATCGGTTTAGTCGGATATCGGTAGCCTGACGCCGTGCCCTCGACCGCCGACGCCCTCACCGACGCCGACCTCGCCGAGATCTCGGCGTCGTTCGAGCAGTCGACGCCCGCGGAGATCGTCCGCTGGGCCACCGAGACGTTCGGCTCGGACCTCGCCGTCGCGGCCTCGATGGAGGACGCCGTCCTCATCGACGTCGCCACCAAGGTGCAGCCCGGGATCGACGTCGTGTTCGTCGACACCGGCTACCACTTCCCCGAGACCCTGGCCACGGCCGAGCGGGTCCGCCGCCGCTACCCGATCGAGCTGCGGGTGGTGCGGGACGAGAGCCCGACCGACGACCTGTGGCGCACCGACGTGGACGCGTGCTGCGCCCGTCGCAAGGTCGCCCCGTTCGACAGCGCGCTGCGCCAGTACGCGGCGTGGATGAGCGGCCTGCGCCGGGCCGACTCCCCCGAGCGCGCCGACGCGCCGATCGTCACCCGCGACGGACGCGGGCTCGTCAGCATCCGGCCCCTCGCCACCTGGGACGACGCCACCACCGACGCGTACATCGCCACCAACGACGTCGTCCTCAACCCGTTGCTCTTCGACGGCTACCCGTCGATCGGCTGCGGGCCCTGCACCAACCGCGTCGCCCCCGGCGACGACCCCCGTTCGGGGCGCTGGGCGGGCTCGGGCAAGACCGAGTGCGGCCTCAACCTGTGAACCGTCCTGGAGAACCGATGACCGTCCTCGACCCCGATCGAGCCTCGATGACCCGACTCGCCCACCTCGACGCCCTCGAGGCGCACGCCATGTTCGTGATGCGGGAGGTCGCCGCCGAGCGCGAGCGCCCCGTCGTGCTGTTCTCGGGCGGCAAGGACTCGGTCGTGCTGCTCCACCTGGCCGCGAAGGCCTTCGCCCCCGGGCGCTTCCCCTTCGCCGTGATGCACGTCGACACCGGCCACAACTTCGCCGAGGCCATCGACTTCCGCGACCGCCGGGTCGCCGAGCTCGGCGCCGAGCTCGTCGTCGCCTCGGTCCAGGACTCGATCGACAGCGGCCGGGTCGCCGATCCCGGTCCCGGAGGCTCGCGCAACCGCCTCCAGTCGGTCACGCTGCTCGACGCCATCGCCGAGCATCGCTTCGACGCCTGCTTCGGCGGCGCCCGCCGCGACGAGGACAAGGCGCGGGCCAAGGAGCGCATCCTCTCCCTGCGCGACGAGTTCGGCCAGTGGGAGCCCCGCAACCAGCGGCCCGAGCTGTGGCGGCTCTACAACGGACGGGTGCGGCCGGGCGAGCACCTGCGGGTGTTCCCCATCAGCGACTGGACCGAGCGCGACGTCTGGGAGTACATCGCCCGTGAGGGCCTCGAGCTGCCGTCGCTCTACTACTCGCACCAGCGTGAGGTCGTCGAGCGCGACGGCATGCTGCTCGCCGTGAACGAGTGGGTCGTCCCCGGTCCCGGCGAGACGCCCCGAGTCGAGACCGTCCGCTACCGCACCGTCGGCGACGCCTCGTGCACCGGTGCCGTGCGGTCCACCGCGGCGACGCCGGCCGAGGTCCTGGCCGAGATCCAGGTGTCGATCCTCACCGAGCGGGGCGCCACTCGCGCCGACGACCGGTTCTCGGAGGCCGCCATGGAGGACCGCAAGCGCGAGGGCTACTTCTAGACGTGGGCGACATCCTCGATCCCGACGTCCTCGACGCCGACACCGACCTCCTCCGCTTCGCCACGATCGGCTCGGTCGACGACGGCAAGTCCACGCTCATCGGACGGCTGCTCCACGACGCCAAGGGCCTGCTCCAGGACCAGCTCGACGCCGTCGCCGCGTCCAGCGCCCGGCGCGGCCACGAAGGGCTCGACCTGTCGCTCGTCACCGACGGCCTCCGCGCCGAGCGCGAGCAGGGCATCACCATCGACGTCGCCTACCGGTACTTCGCGACGCCCCGGCGCACGTTCATCGTCGGCGACAACCCGGGCCACGCCCAGTACACCCGGAACATGGCCACGGGCGCCTCCACCGCCGAGGTCGCCGTGGTCCTCGTCGACGCCCGCAACGGCCTCACCACCCAGACCCGGCGCCACGTCACCGTCGCCGCGCTGCTCGGCATCCGGCAGTTCGCGGTCTGCGTCAACAAGATGGACCTCGTCGACTGGTCAGAGGAGCGCTTCGACCAGGTCGTCGCCGAGATCCTCCGCATCGCCGAGCAGCTCGGCATCGACACGATCACCCCGATCCCGCTGTCGGCCCTCCACGGCGACAACGTCGTCGACCGCTCCGGCTCCACGCCCTGGTACTCGGGCCCGACCCTGCTCGAGTACCTCGAGACCGTCGACCCGGCGCCCGTCGGCGACCACACGGGCGGACGGCTCCCCGTGCAGCTCGTGGTCCGGGAGCCGGGCGAGGGTCGCCCCATCCGCCGCTACGCCGGCATGGTCCACGGCGGCCCGCTGCGACCCGGCGACCCGATCACGGTCCTGCCGTCCGGGCAGACGACGACCGTGGCCGAGATCCTCGTCGGTGCCGACCCCGTCGAGGTCGCCCCTCCCGGCCTGTCGGTCACGGTCAGCCTCACCGACGACCTCGACGTGATCCGCGGCGACGTCCTCGCGGCCCCCGAGCCGCCGATGGTCACGCGCGAGGTCGAGGCCACCCTCTGCTGGTTCACCGAGCAGCCTTTCCGCCCCGGTGACCGCTGGCTCGTGAAGCACGGCACCCGCGTCGAGCGCGCCATCGCCCGCGAGGTCGTCAGCCGGCTCGACATCGAGGCCCTGGCCCACGAGGAGGACGCCGGCGAGCTGGCGTTCAACGACATCGGCGTCGTCCGCCTCGCGACCGCCGGCCCCCTCGCGGTCGACACCTACGACGCCGATCGGGTGCTCGGGTCCTTCGTCGTCATCGACGAGCGCACCGACCACACCGTCGGCGCCGGCATGATCCGCGCCTGGTCCTGACCGCGGGGGCGATCGCGCCAACCCGCTGGCGACATCGCACCCGCGGCGGCAGCGCGGGGGCGATCGCGCCAACCCGCTGGCGACATCGCACCCGCGGCGGCAGCGCGGGGGCGATCGCGCCAACCCGCTGGCGACATCGCACCCGCGGCGGCAGCGCGGGGGCGATCGCGCCAACCCGCTGGCGACATCGCACCCGCGGCGGCAGCGCGGGGGCGATCGCGCCAACCCGCTGGCGACATCGCACCCGCGGCGGCAGCGCGGGGGCGATCGCGCCAACCTGCTGGCGACATCGCCCCCGCGGACCCGGCACGTGCGTGAGGGGCGAGCCGCGAGAGCCCGCCCGCCCGGCTCAGCTCGGCTCGGCTCGGCTCAGCTCAGTAGCGCGTGGCGTCGGGATCGTCGACGTAGCCGACGCCCTCGACCCAGCGCGGCGCGGCGGGCCGGGACACCGCAGGTGACGGCGCGGCCACGGTGGCGTCGACCCCCTCGCCGGGCGGCACGTAGGTGGGTGTGGGCGCGGGCGGCGGCGGCACGTAGTCGGGGTTCGGTGCGTGGTAGTCGGCCGGCACCGACACCGGCCGGGACACGTAGCGGGGCTCCTCGGCGGCCCGGGCGCTGCGCTCGCGCACCGCGTCGCGGCGCCGGCTCCGGCGCGAGACGGCCGATCCGGCCATCCAGACGATCGAGAGCGCGAGCGCCGCGACCCCGGCGATGCCCGCGGTGATCGAGGGCTGGCGCATGCCGCCCGCGGCGACGCCCCAGATGGCCCCGATGATGGCGGCCTGCCCCGGCAGGAGGAGGTGGGCGAGCGACGGCAGGGCGGTGCCGATGATCACCCAGAACGCAGCGGCGCCGATCAGCCAGAATCCGACGCGACGCAGCACGCGTGCCCGGTTGTCGGTGACCACGAAGGCGGCGACGACCAGCCCGGCGGCGAGCGCGGCGAGCACCGCGGTGGCGGCGACCAGGCGGTCCCGCAGGCCTCCGGCGTTCGGGATCGAGTCGGTGGGCAGGGTGACCGCGAGCGACGGGATCTCCGGCACGACGCCGGCGAGCTCCGGCTGGGCGCTCACCAGCTGGCGGCGCGTGGCGCTGGCGAGCGCCGCCCCGTCGACCACGATCGGCTCGTCGGGGTTCGGGTCGTCGCCGAGGAACCGCTGGTGGGCCCGCACGAGACCGTCGACGAGCAGCGCCTCGACCGCCGGGTCGTCGAGCGCCCGGTCGGCGGCGTCGACGACGTCCAGGCGGCTCACGTCGACACCGTCGGGCACGGCGGCGTCGATCGCGTCGGCCATCGAGCTGCGCAGCTGGTCCCGCACCTCGGGGTCGCGGTAGACGTCCTCGGCGATCGCCGCGGACCGATCCGGATCGAGGACCGTGCGGGTGATCGACAGGCAGATCCACGCCAGCGAGGCCACGACGAGCCCGAGGCCGACGAGGAACCCGCCCGCAAGCCGCCGTCCCATCAGATGGTCCTCCCCGCGTCGACGTCCAGGTGTGCTCCCAGATCGGTGCGGAGCGCCCCGAGTTGAGCGGCCGCCCGCTGACGCGCCGCGACGACGTCGCCGTCGGCCACGTCGTCGACGACCTCGAGGTACACCTTGGCCTTCGGTTCGGTCCCGCTCGGCCGGAGCACGACGCGCGACCCGTCGTCGAGCTGCCACTCGACGGCGTCGGTGGGCATCAGCGCGCCGCCTTCGGCGTAGTCGTGGACGCCGGTGACCGCGTGTCCGGCCAGGGCCGGAGGCGTCGAGCCTCGAGCCGCCGCCATGATGCGTCCGATCTCGGCCAGGTCCTCGACCCGGATCGACCACGTCTCGGTGGCGTGGAGGCCGTGCTCGAGCGCCAGCTCGTCGAGCCGGTCGAGGACGGTGGCGCCCCGACGGGAGAGCGCACCGGCGAGCTCGACGAAGGTGACCGCCGCCGTGATGCCGTCCTTGTCGCGCACCGAGGAGGTCACGGAGTAGCCGAGCGCCTCCTCGTACCCGAAGACGAAGCGGGCGCGCGGGTCCTCGAGCCCGGGCCGCACGATCCACTTGAACCCCGTGAGCGTGGCGACGAAGCGGACGCCTGCGGCGTCGGCCATCCGCTCGAGGAGCCGGGACGAGACGATCGTGGTGACGACGAGCCGGTCGTCGCCCTCGGTGTGGCGGAGGATGTGGTCGGCGAGGAGGACGCCGATCTCGTTGCCCGTGAGGGCGCGCCAGCCGCCGTCGGGCGTGGGCACCGCGACGCCGAGGCGGTCGGCGTCGGGGTCGTTGGCGATGACGAGGTCGGCGCCGACCCGCTCCGCCTCGGCGAGCGCGAGGTCGAGGGCCCCGGGCTCCTCGGGGTTCGGGAACACCACGGTCGGGAAGTCGGGGTCCGGCTCGGCCTGAGGCGCCACGACGTGCGGGGCGGCGAACCCGCACCGATCGAAGGCGGCGAGGAGGACGTCGCGCCCGACGCCGTGCATCGCGGTGTAGACGACCGACAGGGGGTCGCAGTCCTCCGTGAGCCGGCAGCCGGCGACGACGTCCAGGTAGGCGTCGACGACCTCGTCGCCGAGGCGCTCGATCGAGGACGACGCCGCCGAGGCGATGGGGATGTCGCGACGTGATGCTGCGGCGATGTGCTCGGAGATCACCCGGTCGTGAGGGGGCACGATCTGTGCCCCGTCGCCGAGGTACACCTTGTAGCCGTTGTCGGCGGGCGGGTTGTGGCTGGCGGTGACCATGACGCCCCCGTCGGCGCCGAGGTGGAGGACGGCGAAGGCCAGCACGGGTGTGGGGAGGGGGCCGGGCAGGACGAGGGCTCGTCCCCCCGCCCCGGCCACCACCCGTGCGGTGTCCTCGGCGAAGCGCGCCGACTTGTGCCGGGCGTCGAAGCCGACGACGACGGTGGCACCCTGCCCGAGGTAGTCGACGAAGCCCGCCGCGGCCCGCTGGACGAGCAGGCGGTTCATCCGCATGGGGCCCGCGCCGAGAGCGCCGCGCAGGCCCGCGGTGCCGAACTCGAGGGTGCCGGAGAACCGGTCCGCCAGCTCGGCGACCTCTCCGCCGGCGACGAGGGCCGCCAGCTCGTCGCGCGTCTCGGGGTCCGGATCGGCGGCCATCCAGGCGTCGATCGCTGCTGTCAGGTCGTCCGGCAGCCGGCCTCGGTCCTCCACGTCACCTCCATCTAGGGTGCGCCCATGCCCGGTGTGTGCGACGAGATCAGGGAGCGCTGCCGCTGGGTGGCCGAGCGGGCGGCGCACGTCCGCATCGACCCCGAACGCCTCCCAGACTACGCCCGCGAGCTGTCGCTCTCGGAGCGGGGCCGGGTCGGCAGCGACCCGGCGCACCACGCGCTCGACGACCCCGAGGGGACGGCGGCGTTCGTGATCTCGCTCGACGCGATCAACTTCGGGTCGGGGTGGTTCCCCACGATCCGCAAGCGTCCGGGGATGTCCGGCTACCACACGATCGCCACCGCCTGGCGGGAGCACGTCGAGGCCCACGGCGCCCCGACCGCCGAGGCGCTGACGGCGCTCACCCGCGCCGAGGTCTGCCGCATCTTCGACCAGGTCGACGACGAGGACGATCCGGCCACCGAGCTGATGGAGCTGTTCACCTCGGCTCTGAACGACCTCGGCGCGTTCGTCCTCGAGGAGGCCGACGGCTCGTTCCTCGCCGTGGTCGAGGGCGCGGGCGGCTCGGCCGAGCGTCTGGTCACGATCCTCGACCGCATGCCGTTCTTCCACGACGTCGCCGAGTACCACGGCGTCGACGTGCCGCTCTACAAGCGAGCCCAGATCACGGCGATGGACCTGCACCTGGCGTTCGGCGGCGAGGGACCGGGGCGCTTCGACGACATCGCCCGCCTGACGATGTTCCCCGACAACCTCGTGCCTCACGTGCTGCGCATCGATGGCGTGCTCGCCTTCGACGACGACCTCGTGCACCGCATCGACGCCGAGGAGCTCATCGCCCCCGGCACCGACGAGGAGATCGAGATCCGTGCCTGCGGCGTCCACGCCGTCGAGCTGCTCCGCGACGAGCTGGAGCGCCAGGGACACCACATCACCTCGGGCGAGCTCGACACGATCCTGTGGACGATGGGCGGCGATCCCCGCTACAAGGCGCGCCCCCGCCACCGCACCCGGACGGTCAGCTACTAGCGGGACCGCCGGGCCGAGCCGCTACAGGCGCTCGATCACGCCCCGGATGATCTCGCCCATGCGACCGCCGGCGGAGGCGCCGGTCTCGAGCACCTCGGTGTGGTCGAGCTTCGACTCGCCGACCCCGGCCGCCAGGTTGGTGACGAGCGAGAGGCCGAAGACCTCGGCCCCGAGGTGGCGTGCGGCCATGGCCTCGAGTGCCGTGGACATCCCGACGAGGTCGGCGCCGAGCGTGCGCAGCATGCGGATCTCGGCGGGCGTCTCGTAGTTGGGGCCGTGCAGCGCGGCGTAGACGCCCTCGCCGATGCCCGGCGCGACCTCGCGGGCGATCGCACGGAGTCGCCCGGCGTAGAGGTCGGTGAGATCGACGAAGCGCGACCCGAACGGCTCGGGCGGCGGCGGACCCCACAGCGCCGACTGGCCGGTGAGGTTGATGTGGTCCGAGATGAGCACGCCGTCGCCGACCTGGAAGTCGGGGTTCAGCGACCCGGCGGCGTTGGTGAGCACCACGACGTCGCAGCCCGCCATCACCGCGGAGCGCACGGCGTGGACGACGGTGTGGGGCGGGTTGCCCTCGTAGAGGTGCACGCGCCCCTGGAAGGTGAGCACGCGACGGTTGCCGATCCAGCTGGATCGCACGGACCCGCCGTGGCCCGGGACCGTCGACGTGGCGAAGCCCGGCAGGTCGACGAGCATGATCTCGGTGTCGAGGTCGCCGAGGTGGCGGACCGCCTCGCCCCACCCGGACCCGAGGATGACCGCCACCTGGTGGGGCCCCCCGCCGGTGCGACGCTCGATCTCGCCGGCGGCCTCCTGGGCCATGCCGAACGGCTCGGGCTGGGTCGGCCGGCGGCGCTCGACGTTCGGGTAGATGTCGCTCATGGGCGCTGGTCTAGCCGAGGGGCGTGCTCCGCGAGCGCCATCGCGACGCCGCGGGCGATCGCGGTGACCGCGCCGGCCGTCGCGTGGTCGATCGCGTCGTTCTCGTAGTTGTTGCGGGCGAGGCGGACGATGAGGCTCATGAAGGCGAGCCCGTGGTACGTCGCCCACTCGTCGGCGGCAGGGTCGATCTTGAACTCGGCGAGCTCGGACCGGATGAAGCGGGAGAACGCCGCGAAGTCGGCACGGGTGTCCTCGTCGACCTCGGCCAGCTCCTCGTGGAGCTTCGCCACGGTGTCACCGGTCAGTTCCCACTCCGGGCTGCTCATGCCCACAGGGTAGGTTCGACCCATGGGGGTGCGGCTGACCGAGCTCATCGTGGGTGACGAGCCCACGGCGTGGGCGAATGCGGGGTTCGACGTCGAGGGCGACGCGACGTGGCTCGGCACGGTCCGGGTGCGACTCGTGGGCGAGGATGCGGGCCGCGGCGTCCGCTCGCTCGGGCTCGACGGCGCCGACCGCGACGATCTCGACGGACTGGCGGTCCACGCCGCCGACCCGGGCCATCCCCCGGCGACGCGCCATCCCAACGGGGTGGCGGGGTTCGACCACCTCGTCGTGGCCTCGCCCGACCTCGACCGGACGCTCGAGGCCTTCACCGCGGTGGGGCTCGAGCTGCGCCGCACCCGCGACGTCGGCACCGCCGACCGGCCGCGACGGCAGATGTTCTTCTGGCTCGGCGAGCCGATCCTCGAGCTGGTCGGCCCCGCCGAACCGTCGGGGGACGGTCCCAGCCGCACCTTCGGCGTGGCGCTCACCGTCGCCGACCTCGATGCCACCGCGGCCCATCTCGGCGCAGCCTGCGGACGGGTGAAGGACGCCGTGCAGCCGGGACGGCGCATCGCCACGCTCCGCCACGAGGCCTGCGGGATGTCGGTGCCCGTGGCGTTCATGACCGCCCACGTCCGAGCGGACGAAACTCGGTGAGCGAGGAGCACGCGTGACCTGGGAACCGGAGATCGAGGAGCTGCGGCGCCGCCAGGCGATGGCTCGCGAGATGGGCGGCCCCGACAAGGTCCGCCGCCAGCACGACGGCGGCAAGCTCACGGTGCGGGAGCGGATCGAGCGGCTGCTCGACCCCGGCACGTTCCACGAGGTCGGCGAGCTCGCCGGGCGCGCCACCTACGGCGAGGACGGCGAGCTCACCTCCTTCGTGCCCGCCAACTTCGTCATGGGGCGGGGACGCATCGACGGTCGGCCCGTCGTGGTGGGCGGCGACGACTTCACCGTGCGCGGCGGTGCCGCCGACGCCGCCATCCGCGGCAAGCAGACGATGTCGGAGCAGATGGCCCACGAGCTGCGCATCCCGCTCGTGCGCCTCGTCGACGGCACCGGCGGCGGCGGGTCCGTGCGGTCGCTCGACGCGGACCGCCGCACCTACGTGCCGTTCAACCCCGGGTGGGAGCACGTCGTCGAGAACCTGGCGACGGTGCCCGTCGTCGCGCTGGCGCTCGGCTCGGTCGCCGGATTGGGAGCGGCCCGGGTCGTCTCCAGCCACTACTCGGTGATGGTGAGGGACACCTCGCAGGTGTTCGTCGCCGGTCCGCCGGTGGTCGCCCGCCTCGGCGAGGAGGTCGACAAGGAGGGCCTGGGCGGCTCGCACATCCACGCCCGCAACGGCGTGGTCGACGACGTCGTCGACACCGAGGACGAGGCGTTCGCGCGCGCCCGTCGCGTCCTGTCCTACCTGCCGTCCTCGGTGCACGACGTGCCCCCTCGAGGCTCGGTCGCCGACGATCCGGAGCGTCGGGACGACTGGCTCGTCGGGGCGATCCCGCGCGACCGCCGCAAGGTCTACAAGGCCCGCCCGATCATCGAGTCGCTGGTCGACCAGGGCTCCTTCACCGAGATCGGCCGCATGTGGGGACGCTCCGCGATCACCGGGCTGGCCCGCCTCGACGGCTGGCCGGTCGCCGTGCTCGCCAGCGACCCCTACTTCTACGGCAGCGGGATCACGGTCGACGCCGCCGAGAAGATCACCCGGTTCGTCGACCTCGCCGACACGTTCCACCTCCCCGTCGTCCACCTCGTCGACCAGCCGGGCTTCGTCATCGGCACCGAGCACGAGACGGCGGGCACCATCCGCGCCGGGGCCCGGGCGCTCGCCGCGATCTACCAGGCGCAGGTGCCGTGGTGCTCGGTGATCACCCGCAAGGTGTTCGGGGTCGGTGGCGCCGCCCACCAGAACGCGTCGCGGCTGTCCTACCGCTACGCCTGGCCGTCGGGCGAGTGGGGATCGCTGCCGATGGAGGGCGGCATCGAAGCGGCGTTCAAGGCCGACCTCGACGCCGCCGAGGACCGCGACGCGCTCCTCGCCGAGATCACCGCGCGGATGGACCAGGTGCGCTCGCCGTTCAAGACCGCCGAGTCGTTCCTCGTGGAGGAGATCATCGACCCGCGCGACACCCGGCCGCTGCTCGTCGAGTTCGTCCACCTCGCCGCCCCGCTCCGCCACCCCGGTCGCACCGCCCGAGCCATGCGCCCGTGACGGCCCACTAGGGTCCGGCCCGCATGCTCGACCACGTCTTCACCGACGCCATCGGCGCCCTGCGCGACGCCCTCGAGCGGGCCCTGCTCGAGCGACAGGCGTTCGAGGAGCGCTTCCAGAGCGACATCCTCCTCGGGGACCTCACCTGGGAGACGTCCTACGGGCTGCCCGGCGAGGGGTCCCCTCCACGGGTGCGGGTCGACATCACCCTCGACTGGCCGACCTGGGCCCAGACCGCCTACCGCTCCTGGTACATCGGCGAGGACATGGACGAGGGTCCCCGCATCGAGATCGAGATCGTCGTACGGATCCAGCGCCTGGCCCAGCTCCCCGATCCCTCCGTGTTCCTCGCCGCCCTCCCGGAGCACAGCCCCACGATCGGCGGCGAGCAGCTGCAGCGCGGCGGCCCGACGGTGGAGACCGCCTACCCCGACGACCCGACCGACCCGCCGGCTCACGCCATCGAGGTCAGCTACGAGGGGTCCTACGAGCTCGACGAGACCACGCTCGAGGACGGCGGCATCCTCGACACCCACTTCGGGGCCATGGGCGGGTGGATCTCGTCCACCCTCGTGCGCCTCGGCGACCTGAAGTTCGAGTTCCTGCCGCCTGAGGAGGGCGACGACGGGTAAGGACGGGTGATGGACGCCACCGAAGTGCTCGTCGACCTCTACGGCCGCCTCCCGGAGCTGGTGCACCGGGCCGTGGACGGGCTCCGACCCGACCAGCTCGTCGAGGCCCCGCGGGAGGGCGCCAACACCATCGGCTGGCTCGTCTGGCACCTCACCCGCGTGCAGGACGCCCAGGTCGCCGACGTCGCCGGCGCCAAGCAGCTGTGGGTGAGCGACGGCTGGGCCAAGCGGTTCGGACGCTCCCCCGACCCGGCCGACCACGGCTACGGCCACACCCCCGAGCAGGTGGCGAGCATCCGCCCCGAATCCGCCGAGCTGCTCGTCGAGCACTTCGAGGCCGTCCACGAGCGCACGATGAACTACGTGTGGCTGCTGACCGCCGACGACCTCGACCGCGTGGTCGACGAGGACTGGAACCCGCCGGTCACCCTCGGCGTCCGGCTGGTCAGCATCGCCGACGACTGCCTCCAGCACGCCGGGCAGGCGGCCTACGCCCGAGGGTTGATCGAGGGCCCTGGGCGATGAGCCCCACCGACCGGCTCCGTCGGTACCGGTCGATGCGGGACTTCTCGATCACCGGCGAGCCCTCAGGCACCGAGCCGCCCCCGCCGGCCGGCAACCGGTTCGTCGTGCAGCGCCACCGCGCCACGCGCCTGCACTACGACCTGCGACTCGAGATGGGCGGCGTGCTCGTCAGCTGGGCGGTGCCGAAGGGCCCGACCCTCGACCCCGACGTGAAGCGCATGGCGATCCACGTCGAGGACCACCCCCTCGACTACTACGACTTCGAGGGCGTCATCCCCGACGGCGAGTACGGCGGCGGCGACGTGATCGTGTGGGACTGGGGCACCTGGGAGCTCGCCGACGGCGAGGACCCCGTCGGAGCCGTCGCCGAGGGGAGCCTCCACGTCGACCTCCACGGTGAGAAGCTGGACGGACGGTTCGTCCTCGTCCGCCGGGGCGGCGGGGCCGACGGCGAGAAGGAGCAGTGGCTCCTGCTGCACAAGCACGACGAGGCGGCGGTGGCCGGGTGGGACCCGGAGGACCACCCTCGCTCGGTGAAGTCGGGACGCACGAACGACGAGGTGGAGATGGCACCGTCAGCCACGTGGACGAGCTCGGCGTCCTTCGCCGGGCCCACCGAGGAGGAGCTCGCCGCGCTCGACGCGCTGCCCGCCAAGGACGGGATGTGGGAGGTCGGTGGCCACGAGGTGAAGCTGTCGAGCCTCGACCGGGTGTACTTCCCGGCCCGGGAGGGCCACGCGGCGGTGACCAAGCGCGACCTCGTCCGCTACTACACCACGGTCGCACCGTCGATGCTGCTCTACCTGGCGGGTCGACCGATCAACATGCACCGCTTCCCGAGCGGCATCGACGAGAAGGGCTTCTGGCACAAGGCCGCCCCGCCCCACACGCCGGACTGGATCCGCCAGTGGGAGTACGAGGACGCCTCCGACGGCGACACCCGGGACTACCTGGTGCTCGAGTCGGCCGCCGCCCTCGCGTTCGTGTCCAACTACGGGGCGCTCGAGCTGCACCCCTGGACCTCGACCGCGGACCGCCCCCACGAGCCGACGTGGGCGCTCATCGACATCGACCCGGGCACGAAGGCGACCTTCGAGGAGGCGGTCGAGCTGGCCCGGCTGTACCGCACCGCGCTGGAGCACCTGGACGTGCGGGGGATGCCCAAGGTGACCGGCAAGCGCGGGCTGCAGATCTGGGTGCCGGTGCGGCCCGGCTACACGTTCGACGACACGCGGGACTGGGTGGAGACGGTGTCCCGGGCCGTCGGCGCGATGGTCCCCGACCTCATCAGCTGGGAGTGGGACGTGTCGAAGCGCGGCGGGAAGACCCGCCTGGACTTCACGCAGAACGCCATCAACAAGACGCTGGTGGCACCCTTCAGCGCCCGGCCCGCCCCGGGTGCCCCGGTGTCGGTGCCGATCACGTGGGACGAGCTGGACGACCCGGACCTGCGGTCGGACCGCTGGACCGTGCACGACGTCGCCGAGCGGCTCGCCACGGCCGGCGACCCGCTCGCGCCGCTGGTCGGCCTGGAACAGGCGCTGCCCCGCCTCTGACCGCCTCGGTGAGGTCGGCCCGGCGGGCGTCGGTGATGTGGGGGTCGAACAGGAACGGCTGCATGCGAGGAGCGTCGCGACCCACTAGGACGTGGCCGGTCCTCCTTCCCGAGAAAGGTGCGTCGCCATGGAGACGCTCACCGACTCACCGTCCGCCGCAGCCCGGCTGCTCCACCTCCTCTCGCTGTTCAGCGCCCGCCCGCGGTGGAGCGCCACCGAGCTGGCCGAGCGTCTCGGCGTCACCACCCGCACCGTCCGCCGCGACGTCGCCGCCCTGCGGGACCTGGGGTACCCCATCGAGTCCGACGCCGGGCGCACCGGCGGCTACCACCTCGGCGTCGGCGGACGCCTCCCCCCGCTGCTCCTCACCGACGACGAGGCCGTCGCCGTGGCGGTCGGCCTCCGCACCACCACCGTGCGCGGCCTCACCGGCTACGGCGACGCCGCCGTCAGCGCGCTCGCCAAGCTCGACCAGGTGCTCCCGCCGGTGCTGCGCGACCGCGTCGCCGCGCTCCACTCCTCCACGATCGTCGTCGACCGGGCGCCCGGACCCTCCGTCGACCCCGACGTCCTCCTCGAGATCGCCCGCGGCTGCCGGAGCCACCAGCTCGTGCGCTTCCGCTACACCGACGGCGAGGGCGCGACCACCGAGCGACGCGTCGAGCCCTACGGCCTCGTCAACGCCGAGCGCCGCTGGTACGTCGTGTGCTTCGACCTCGGCCGCGACGACTGGCGCACGTTCCGCGCCGACCGCATGTCGGACGTCGAGGTGACCGGCCACGGCTTCGTCGCCCGCGACGAGCCCGACACCGAGGCCATGGTGCTGCACGCCATCGCCAGCTACCCCTACGCGGCCCAGGCCGAGGTCGTCCTCGACCTGCCCTTCGACCTGGCCCGCCAGGAGGTCCACCGGTCGATGGGCACGCTCACCCCGACCGAGGACGGACGCCGGGCCCACCTGCGCATCGGCGCCGACGACCACGCGTGGATCGCCCGCTACCTCGTCAGCCTCGAGTGCTCGTTCGAGGTCGTCGCCCCCGACGAGCTGCGCGACGAGCTCCGTCGCCTGGGCGACGAGCTCGTCGCGCGGTTCACCTGAACGGCGGGCCGCTCACCCACACCACGAGCGAGCGGCGCACCCCGGCGCGCAGCGGGGTGACGCGGTGGTACTCGAAGGCCGGGAACGCCGTCACCGAACCCTGGACCCGCACGCGGCCGTGCCAGGCCGCCAGCTCCTCGGGTGCGGAGTCCGCCACCACGTCGAACAGCTCGAGGTCGGCGCCCTCGTAGGCCGTGGCCGGGGAGAGCTGGACGACGAGAGCGAGCTTGCGGGTGGCGACGTCGCCCACGAGGCCGTCCTGGTGCCAGGTGTAGAACGCGCCGGGCTCGTCGTACACCGTGTACTGGAGGTCCTCGCCGAACCCGTCGAGGTCGAACCGGTAGGTGCGGTTCGCCTGCACCACGAGCGCGGCGAGCTTGTCGTAGATCCACGCGGTGTCGGGCGTCTGGTCGATCCACGCCACCCGGGAGCGGCGCAGGCCGTCGTCGGGCACCTCCACACCCGAGAGCGACGCGGTGTCGACGTCGAGCGCGTCGCCGAGCGCCACGATGCGCTGGCACTGGCGCACCGTGAACGCGCGGTCGAAGGTGACGTGGCTGCGGTAGTCGTTCACGCGGACCGCCACAGTAGGCGGGCCGGTGCGCGGTCAGGGACTACTGGCCGGCGGCGGTCTGCTCGCGGTCCTGGGTGACGGCGTCGAGGGTCTCGTACTCCTCGCCGGTGTCGACCCAGTCCTCGAACTGGATGATCCCGATCTCCTCGAACCGGTGCCGGAGCCAGGCGTCGCCGGCGTCCAGGAGGCCGAGCTTCTTGCAGTTCGGCACGATCTTCGAGAAGAGCATCTGCTGGAAGATGTTCTCCTCCTGGGGAATGTCGAGCAGACCGGCGACGAGCGGCTTCACCGGCACGCCCATGCGCTCCCACACCTCCTGCTGGAGGAAGCGGTCCCGCATGCGCACGGCGGCCTCGAACGCGAACTCCTGGCGCTCTCGGATCTCCGCGGCGTCGAGCCCCTCGTAGAACTCCTTGAGCGACAGCACGCCGAAGGCCACGTGGCGGGCCTCGTCGGCCATCACGTACCGGAGGAGCTGCTTGAGGAGGGGCTCCTCGGTGAGCTGGTGCATGAAGCCGAACGCGGCGAGGGCGAGGCCCTCGACCATGATCTGCATGCCCAGGTAGGTCATGTCCCAGCGGCTGTCGTTGATGATGTCGTCGAGCAGCAGCTGGAGGTGGGTGTTGATCGGGTAGTGGTCCTGGACCTTCTCGTCGAGGTACTTGGCGAAGACCTCGACGTGGCGAGCCTCGTCCATCACCTGGGTGGCCGCGTAGTACTTGGCGTCGATCCACGGCACCGTCTCGACGATCTTCGCCGTGCAGATGAGCGCGCCCTGCTCGCCGTGCATGAACTGGCTCATCCGCCACGTGAGCGACTCATGGGCGAGCGTGGCCCACTCCTTGTCGCCCCACTTGGCGACCGGCGAGTTCTTGCGCCGGGCCAGCGACCCCTCGGGACCGAACCGGGGATCGGCGGCGCCGACGAACCACTTCTCCGGGTCCACCTCGATCGACCAGTCGAGGTCGGTCTCGCCGTTCCACTGCGCCGTCTTGGCCTTCTCGTAGAGCTTGTTGAGGGCCGGGCGGGCGCCCTTCTCGTAGTCCCACGTGAAGATGGCGTCGGCGTTGTCCTTGACGGCCCGGATCGTCTCCTCGGCGTCGGTGTTGGTGATCGCGAGGATCTCCTCGAGGTCGTTCACGTCGGTGCGGCCGAGGAGCGCGGCGGTCTCTGCGGGGGTGCGGGTCTCGCTCATGCGCCGACTCTACGCCGTACGGGTGACCGCTGTCACGGCGTTCCCGCCTCGCTCACCGTTCTCTCCCTCGATCGCGTCGCCATCCGACGGGATCGGTGGGAGGAACGCCTCACGCCGCCCGCGCCACCCGCAGCGTGCGCGCCACGACCTCGCCGACGAACCGCTGCTCGGCGGTCACGTGGCGGTGGGTGAACCCCAACACGCGCCACCCGAGCGACTCGGCGACCGCACGGCGGGTCCGGTCGGCGACGAAGCGCCGGCGGTTCATGTGCCAGCGCTCGCTGTCGGCCTCGATGCCGACCTTCACCTCGACGTAGGCGGCATCGAACCGAGCGACGAACCTCCCGTCGGCGTCGCGCAGGACGTACTGCGGCGTCGGCGCCGGGAGGCCGGCCACGCGGAGGACCCGGAGCAGCTTCGTCTCGAACCCGGTCTCGGTCATCTCGTCGAGACGCGCACGCCCATCGAGGAGGCCCAACACCGCGCGCGGCCCGGTGCGGCCCTGGCGAGCGAGCCGGGACGCGGTGTCGCGGAGACGCTCCGCTGTCGTGAGCCGACGGCGCAGCAGGTCGTCGATCGCGACCTCGAGCGTCGTCTCGTCGACGACGCCGGCCACGTCGACGAGCGTCCGCGCCGGGGTCGTCACCCGCAGTCCGGCGCGACGGGTCAGGTCGACCTCCTCGAGGTCCTGCACCTCGTGCACGACGCCCAGCCGGGGACGGCGTCGATGCCCCGCGGGCACGCTCAGCTCGACGGGAGCCCGATCGAACCCCTCGACCTCGAAGAGCCGAGCCGCGGCACGCACCGACACGGCGCCCGATCGGCCCACCCGCAACGTCGCCACGTGGAGGTCCTGGAGCCACGATCGGGTCACCCCGACAAGTCGCAGGATGCCGACGTCGCAGCGCTCGACGACCCCGGCGCGGACCAGTCGCTGGAGCTGGTTGTCGGTCAGGCCCGCACGTCGCGCCTGCGCGACCGACACCACGCCGTGCTGCGCACCCGCCAACGCCACCAGCCTCGCCGTCTGCTCGCTCGCCATCCCACCATGGTGGCGACGCCCTGTGACAGTCGGCCGCGCTGGCGTTCTCCCCACCGATCCCCTCGCTGACCGACGGGATCGGTGGGGAGAACGGCGCCAGGACGGCGCCAGGCGGGCGGGGTCGCGGCCGCTACGAGGACCAGCGGTCGCGGTGGACGAGCTCGTCGAGGGGGATGCGGGGCGCGCGCAGGGGGTTCTCGGCCGGCGGCGGGCCGGGGTGGCCGAGGGTGACGGCGTGGGGCGCCTCGACGTCGGCGGGCAGCCCGAGCACCTCGCGGATGCGGTCCTGGTGCTGGAACGTGACGGGGCAGGTGGCGAGGCCCGCGTCGTGGGCGGCGACCATGAGGTTCTGCGCCATCCGCCCGAGGTCGAACAGGCGCCCCGTCTCGACCGGGCACGTCAGAACGACGACGGCCGGTGCCTGGTCGATCCACGACGTGAAGTCGCCGCACTCGGTGAGCGCGGTCCGGATCTCCGGGTCGGTGACGACGACCAACCGGGTCAGCTGGGCGTTCTTGGCGCTGCCCGCCATCCGGGCCGCCCGCAGGACCCGCTCGAGCACGTCGGGCTCGACCGGATCCGACAGGTAGCTGCGCGTGTCCCGCTTGGTCACGATGGCGTCGTAGGCGTCCATGCACCCAGTGTGGCGCAGGCCGCCTCAGCCGAGGGCGGTGACCGCGGCGACCCCGACGAGGACCACGGCCGCCGCGACGTACTCGCTGCGGCGGTGGCGCTCGCCGAGCGTGGCGTGGGCGATCGCGAAGGCGATCAGCAGCTCCACCTGACCGAGCGTGCGCACCTTCGCAGCGTTCTCGAGCGTCATGGCCCACGCCCAGCCGATCGAGCCTCCGAGGCTGAACACGCCGACGAGCAACGCCGGCCGCCACGCCTGCACCGTCCGGGTGATCTCGGCCCGGTCGGTGACGAGGAACGCCGCGCCGTTCACGAGCGTCTGGATCACCAGCATGGCGGTGAGCGTGAGGAGCGCCCGGTCGAACGCCGGCGCGTCGCCGAGCGACGTCGACGCGCCGCGGATGCCGACGGCGGCCACGGCGAAGAGGCCGCCGGCCACCAGGCCCATCAGGGCGGCAGGGTCACCGGCTCGGGCGAGCAGCCGACGCAGGGACCCTCGTGCGGCCAGCGACGCCACGCCGAGCGTCACCAGCCCCACGCCGAGCCAGCCGAGCGGTCGCAGCGGTTCGCCGAGCCCCACCGTCGACGCCATGGCGACGAGGATCACCTCCGCCTTGGCGTAGACGGTCCCGACCGCGAAGTCCCGCATCTTGAACGCCCGCAGCAAGGCGATCGTCGCGAGGATCTGCGCGATGCCGGCCATCGTGACGACCGGCCAGAACCGCCACGGCACCGACGGCAGGTCCCGCCCCACCACCCCGAACACGACGGCGCTCAGCGCCAGGGCGAGCGGGGCCCCGTAGAGGTACCGCACGAAGCCCGCGGCCGTCGTGGAGAGGTGGGCGCGCAGCTGGTGCTGGCGGGAGGTCCGCAGGATCTGGAACGTGGCCGCGGCCAACGTGATGGGCACCCACATGCGATCTCACATCTCGGAACAGCAGTTCGGCTATGTGAGATGCTATCTCAGCGGCGGGAGGCCAGCAGCGAGGCGTAGGCCTCACGGAACCGTGCCCCGTCGACCGGTAGGAGCTGACCGGCCGCCAGGTACATGTCGAGCTGCACGAGGAGGGCATGCCACGACGCCGCCAGCTCGGCGTCGTCCCCGATCTCCTCGTGGCGCAGCCTGATGATCGAGCCGTGCTCGTCGGGCACGACCTCCCAGGAGATCGCCTCGTCGGCGTGCGGTGCGCCGCCCCAGTCCTCCGGCCGATCGAGCGCGGCGCGCACCTCTTCGGGTCCGACGTGGCTGTAGCGCTCCCACACGAGTGCGTCCCCGTCGACGTGCGCGAGCTCCGGGCCGAGCCGGTCCACGAACTCCTCGAACACCGACATCCAGTCGTCCTCCACCGGCACGTCGACCCCGAGCATGCGGTCGAGCTCACCCAGGCAGGCGTGCCAGCCGGCTCCGGTGCGGTGGGCGATCGAGCGGTGGCTGAGCAGGTGGGTGAACACGAGCCGGGTGCCGTCGCCGTCGGGGTGGAGCTCGATCCGGAGCAGCTCGCCGCCCCACGTGAAGGAGAAGACGTTCGGCGGGTCGTGCACGACGACGTGCCCGCGGAAGATCTCGCCGTCGGCCCGCGTGGGCTCGCCCGCCTCCTCGTCGGCGGCGCGCTGGGCGCTGTCGTCGAAGACGAGGGCCGCACCGACGGCCCGATCCCCCTCGACGTTCGACGGGAACCACCGCGCCATCTCCTCGGGGGCCGTGACCGCCCGCCACACGCGATCGATCGGCTGGCGGTAGCGCCGCTCGAACCGCAGCGCCGGTCGCCCGTCGATCGTGAGCAGCCGTCCGTCGTCGGTCATGCCTCGTCCTCCAGGTGTCGTTCGAGCCGGTCGAGCGAGCGGCTCCACATGCGGCGGTAGGGGGCCAGCCACTCGTCGACCTCGGCGAGAGGCTCCGGCGTCACGCGGTAGACCCGTCGCTGGGCCTCGGCCCGGACCTCGACCAGCCCGGCCTCGCGCAGCACGCGCAGGTGCTTGGAGACGAGCGGCTGGCTGAGCCCGAGAGCGTCGACGAGGGAACCGACCGGCCGCTCGCCCTCGACGAGCAGATCGAGGATCTGGCGACGGGTCGGCTCGGCGAGGGCGGCGAAGGCCATGGCGACGATGATGCCTCTTTGGTTATATAACCGTCAAGGCATGTCCAGGTAGCGACGGGAGCCGCTCAGCAGCCGGGACCGTCGACGCACTCGAGCCCTGCGCCCGTCCCGTCCACGGCCGGAACGTCCAGGCGGTAGATCGTGCGCTCCGGGAACCGCTCCCCCAGCGCCTCGACGTCAGCGTCCGACACCGCGAACACGACGTCGTCCTCGAGCCCCGGATCGTTCGCGAAGTAGGGGTGCGCGAAGAGCACGTGGTCGACGTCGAGCACGACGATCGCGTCGTCGAGGTGGTCCGGGACGGCCGCCTCGATGCGCTCGAAGCGATCGGTGACCTGCTCGTGCCACCGCAGCGCGCCCGGCATCGCCGGGAGCGTCGCGACCGTGAGCACCACCACGACCAGCCCCGCCGCGCGTCGTGACGGCAGCACCTCGCCGAGCGCGACGACTCCCCGCGCGCCGAGCAACGCGAGCGCGACCAACGACGGCAGGTAGTAGTACGGCCCGAACGAGTCGAGCCACTCCGACGCGGTCGCCGTCGCCCACCAGACGACGTAGCCGAGCGGGTAGAGGAGCACCAACGCCGCGGCCGTGCGGCGCTCGGCGACCGGACCCGGGCGCGTCAGGCCCCACGCCGCGAGGAGCACGAGGCCCAGCCCGCCGGCCATCCACCACGGAACGCTCGCGAGGTGCCACGCGAGCGACTCGACGGCCAGCCCGATGTCGTAGTCGACGGCGTCGGACCCCTCCATCAGCGCCCGCGTGCCGAAGCCGAACGTGTTGGGACCGCCGAGCGCGGTGATCGGGAACTCGAGGGGGTCACCCGTGGTCCGGGCGTTGAACCAGGCGGTCAACGCCACCGCCGGCAACGCGCCGACCGCTGCGAAGGCGATCGGGCGCACCCACCACGTCGGCCCGACCCCGTGGTCGGCCCGGCGGGCACGCACGAGCACGAGCGGGGCGATCGCCAGGGCGAACAGCAGCGCGTCGAACGGGCGCATGAGGACGGCTGCACCGAGGGCCGCGCCGGCGCCCACGAACACGGCGGCGCTCCGACGTTCCGCGGCCCGCAGGGCAGCCCACAGCGCGGCGAACAGCGCCGTCGCCGCCGGCAGGTAGCCCAGGTGGAGACCGGCGTGGAGCAGCACGATCGGCGACAGGCCCACGAGCGCTGCCGACCAGGCGGCGACGCGCCGGTCGCCCCACAGCGCCGACGCCGCCCCGTAGGTCGCCCACACGAGCCCGCCCGCGACGGTGACGAGGATCGGCGTCGTCGACCCGGTGAGGAGCTGCGACAGGGCGAGCAGCAGGGGCACTCCAGGCTGGTAGGCGAGGAACACCCTGCCGTCCCGCGTGCCGCTGAGCCAGGGACGGAAGCTCTCGTCGTGGAGCGCGGCGTCGGCGGTCAGCCGACCATCGAGGATGAGATCGGCCTGGAAGAGGTGGACCGCCTCGTCGCTGTTCCACGACAGCAGCGGGAGCAGCTCGTGGCGGACCAGGACGCTCGACGTCGCGACGACGAGCACGGTCGCGCCGATGAGCAGCAGCCGCCACCTCTCCCCCATGGGCGAGCCGCGCCGGGGCCGCCGACCGACCGCGGTCAGCCGACGCCGAGGAGGTCGACGACGAAGACGAGCGTCTCGCCGCCCTTGATCACGCCGCCCGCCCCCTGGGCGCCGTAGCCGAGGTGGGGCGGGATCGTGATGCGACGACGGCCGCCGACGCGCATGCCGGCGACGCCCTCGTCCCAGCCGGCGATGACCTGGCCGCGTCCGAGGCCGAACCGGAACGTGTCGTTGCGGTCCCAGGAGGCGTCGAACTGCTGCCCGTCGCTCCACGCCACGCCCACGTAGTGCACCTCGACGTCGCGGCCCGGCGTCGCCTCGTCGCCGTCGCCGACCTCCAGGTCCTCGAGGACCAGCTCGGCGGGCGGCTCCTGGCCGCTCGGGATCTCGACGACGGGCTTCTGGGGCTCAGACATGCGGCGACCCTACTTCCAGCCTCCGCGCCAGGCGGACGTGCAGGACGACGAGCCCGGCGAGCGAGAACAGCGCGGCGGTGAAGAACGCACCCGAGTAGGACGAGAGCGAGGCCACCACGCCGAGGACCGCTCCCCCGAGGGCCGTCGCCACCTCGAAGAACATCGTGAACGTGGCGACCGCGCTCGATCGCTCGTTGTCGGGCGCGGCGTTGACCGCGGCGGCCATCAGCGCCGGGTAGAGGAGCGCCGACCCGACGGCCAGCGCGACCGTGAACACGTACAGCCCGATCGGGGCCCGCCACGCGGCGATCCCGACCAACCCGATCATCGACGCGACCAGGGCCACCGTGCCGATCACGATCGGGCCGTGGGCGTCGGGGAGCCGGCTCCCGGTGAGCCGCACGACGAGCACCACGAACGAGAAGAGGAGGAACACCGCGGCGACGTCGTCGAGGCCGATCTCCTCGCCGTGCAGCGGCACGAACGTGTTGAACCCGACGAAGCCGACGACGCCGAGGAAGAGGACGGTGCCGGGCCCGACGGCGGCCGGGTGGAGCAGGCGCGCCAGACCGGTGCGCGCCACCGGCGGCGGCTCGTCGGGGTCGACCTCGGGCAACCCGATCGGCGCGGCCAGGCCCACGACAGCGGACACGACCAGGCCGCACACGACCGCCCACCACACGGCGTCGAACGACGTCCGGGTGAGGAGCCACTCGCCGAGGAACGGGCCGAAGCCGAGGCCGACGTATATGGCGACGGAGAAGTAGCTCGCGGCCTGCCCCCGCTGATCGGGGGGTGCGAGGTCGTTGACGAGGGTCGCGGCACCGACGAAGAGCGCACCCTGACCGGCGCCGACGACGAGGCGGGCGACGACGAGCAGCGGGACCGAGCTGGCCGGGACGTGCGCCGCCATGCCGACGGCGGTGACCAGCGCCCCCGCGACGAGGAGGCTGCGACGCCCCCGACGGTCCCCGGCCCGTCCGATCGCCGGCCGCAGCACGATGGCCGACACGGCTGTCGCGCCCATCACGATGCCGACCGCGACGTCGCTCTCCCCCAGCCCGTCCGCGACGTAGCGGGGCAGCACGGGGAGCGTCGCGCCGAACGAGATCATGAAGAACGCGGCGGCGAGCGTGACGACGACGAAGTCCCGGGTGAGCAGCCCGGGGCGCTCGGGCACGCGACCGGCGCTCAGGAGACGATCGGAGTCGCCAGCTCCCGGAGCGAGACCTCGGGGCGGGCCCCGAGGTGCGAGATGACCTCCGCCGCGGCCATGGACCCGAGCCGTCCACAGGTCGCCAGGTCGTGACCCTCCGAGAGCCCCCAGAGGAACCCGGCGGCGTACATGTCGCCGGCGCCGGTGGTGTCGACGACGTGGTCGACGGCGTGGGCGTCGACCACGTGGACCTCGTCGCCGGCGACGATCACCGAGCCCTTCTCGCTGCGGGTGAGGCAGGCGATGTCGCAGGCGCCCCGGACGCGCTGCAGGGCGGCGTCGAAGCTGTCGACCTCGTACAGCGAGCAGATCTCCAGCTCGTTGGCGAAGAGGATGTCGACCTTGCCGTCGACGAGCTCGCGGAACTCGGCACGGTGGCGATCGACGCAGAAGCTGTCGGAGAGGGCGAGGGCGGTGCGGCGGCCGGCGGCGTGGGCCACGTCCATGCCGTGGCGGATCGCCGCCTTGGCGACCTCGACGTCCCAGAGGTAGCCCTCGCAGTAGAGGATGTCGGCCGAGGCGACGAGCGCCTCGTCGACGTCCTCGGGTGCGAGGTACCGCGAGATGCCGAGGTACGTGTTGAGGGTGCGCTGGGCGTCGGGGGTGACGACGATGAGGCACCGCGCGGTCGGGTCGCCCTCGGCGGCGAGCGGGACGTCGTAGTCCACGCCGACGGCCCGCATGTCGTGGGCGAAGACCTCGCCGAGCTGGTCGTCGCGCACCTTGCCGATGTAGGCGACCTTGCCGCCGAGGTCGGCGATGCCGGCGATCGTGTTGGCCGCCGACCCGCCCGACGACTCGATGCCGGGAGGCATCGCCGCGTAGAGGGTGCGCACCTCGTCGGCGTCGATCAGGCGCATCGCCCCGCGCTCGAGGCGGTGGGCCTCGACGAACGCGTCGTCGACGTGGGTGATCACGTCGACGATGGCGTTCCCCATGCCCACGACGGCGTACTGCGTGTCGGTCATCTCGTCTCCCGGTCGAAGGACGGCCGAGGGTACCCGGTACGCTCCGACGCACTCACGTCTGCTGGAGGCCCCGTGACCGCACCGAACCCGACCGCCGCCACCGGTGAGGCCGACCGCTACCGGCTCCCGCGCACGGTCGTGCCGTCCCACTACGACCTCGTCCTCGAGCCCGACCTCGGTGCTGCGACGTTCACGGGGACGGTCGCGATCGACGTGGAGGTCGTCGAGCCGGTCGACGAGATCGTGCTCAACGCGCTCGACCTCGAGATCGACAGGGCCACCCTCGTCGGCCCGAACGGCACCCGCCTCGCCGGGTCGGTCACCTACGACGCCGACACCGAGCGGGCGCTCATCGACATCGAGGACGCCGCCGCGCCGGGCCGCTGGCGGCTCGAGCTGTCCTTCCGTGGCGAGCTCAACGACAAGCTCGTCGGGTTCTACCGCAGCACCTACGTCGACGAGGACGGTGCCACCCAGACGCTGGCGGTCAGCCAGATGGAGTCGACCCACGCCCGGCGGGCCTTCCCGTGCTTCGACGAACCGGACTTCAAGGCGACGTTCGCCGTCACCCTCGTCGTCGCCGACGGGCTCACCGCGCTGTCGAACGCCGCGGAGATCGCCGACGAGCCCACCGACGACGGCCGACGCCGGGTCCGCTTCGCCACCACGATGAAGATGTCGACCTACCTGGTGGCCTTCGTCGTGGGTCCGCTCGAGGTCACCGAGGCCGTGACCACCCGGGGCGGCGTGCCGATCCGCGTCGCCCATCCGCGCGGCAAGGGCCACCTCGCCCCCTACGCGCTCGACGCCGCCGTCTTCTGCCTCGACTTCTTCGCCGACTGGTTCGACATCCCGTACCCGGGCGACAAGCTCGACCTCGTCGCCGTCCCCGACTTCGCCTTCGGGGCGATGGAGAACCTCGGCTGCGTCACCTTCCGCGAGGTGCTCCTCCTCATCGACCCGGAGTCCGCCACCCAGCCCGAGCTGGAGCGCCTCGTCGACGTGGTCGCCCACGAGCTGGCCCACATGTGGTTCGGCGATCTGGTCACGATGGGCTGGTGGGAGGGCATCTGGCTGAACGAGGCCTTCGCCACGTTCATGGAGATGCTCGCCACCGACGCGTACCGGCCCGAGTGGCAGCGCTGGGTGAGCTTCGGACTGTCCCGCACCGCGGCGTTCGACGTCGACGCGCTCGCGGCCACGCGCCCGATCGAGTTCCCGGTGATCTCCCCCGAGGACGCCGAGGGGATGTTCGACCTCCTCACCTACGAGAAGGGCGCCGCCGTCCTGCGGATGCTCGAGCAGTACCTCGGCCCCGACACCTTCCGCGACGGCATCCGCCGCTACATCTCCACCCACCAGTACGGGAACACGGTCACCACCGACCTGTGGGACGCCATCGAGGAGTCGAGCGGGGAGCCCGTGCGACGGATCATGGACAGCTGGATCTACCAGGGCGGCTTCCCGGCCGTCGGCGTCGACCTCGAGCAGGACCGCCACGTCGTGCGCCTCACCCAGCGCCGGTTCCAGGCGCTCGACCCGAAGGGCTCCGAGCCCGACGCGACCGAGTGGTCCGTCCCCGTGACGCTGCGCGTGGGCCGTGGCGACGAGTCCACGGTCGAGCGGGTGCTGCTCGAGGGCGACACGACCACCGTCGACCTCGACCGGCCGGCGGACTGGGTCCACGTCAACGTGGACGGCGCCGGCTTCTACCGCGTCCGGTACTCGCCGGCGGCGCGCGAGGCGCTGCTCGCCCACCGCGGCCAGCTGGCCGCCATCGAGCGCTACGGGCTCGTCGACGACGCGTGGGCCGCCGTCCTCGCCGACGAGCTCGACGCGCCCTCGTTCCTCGCTCTCGTCCGCGAGCTCGCCGCCGACGAGGACGACCTCTCGGTCTGGCAGCGGATCGCCGGGGGCCTCGGCGCCCTCGATCGGCTCGTCCCCGCGCCCGCTCGTGAGGCCTGGACCGCCACCGTCCGCGCCCTCGCCCGCCCGGCGCTCGACCGGATCGGCTGGGAGCCGGCAGCCGCCGAGGACGAGCGGCACCGCCAGCTGCGCGGCACCCTGGTCAGCCTGCTCGGCACGGTCGGGGCCGACGACGAGGTGGTGGCACGCTCCCGCGCGCTCCACGACCGGCACCTGGCCGGCGAGAAGGGCCTCGATCCGGCGCTCGTGGCCGCAGCAATCGAGGTGGTCGCCGGATCGGGCACCGCGGAGGACTTCGATGCCTTCGCCGGCCGCGTCCGGGCCGCGAGCACCCCGCAGGAGGAGGTCCGGTACACCTACGCGCTGGCCGACTTCCCGGGTGCCGAGGAGCTCGACCGCCTGCTGGCCATGACGCTCACCGACGAGATCCGCACACAGAACGGCGCCTTCGTGCTCCGCCGTGCCCTCCTCAACCGCGAGAACGGACCCCAGGCGTGGGCATTCGTGCAGTCCCACTGGTCCGAGATCAGCGAGCGCCTGCCCTCGATGTCGATGGTGCGGATGGTCGAGGGCGTCCGGGCGCTGTCCACGCCGGAGCTCGCCGCCCAGGTCGAGGCGTTCTTCGCCGAGCACCCCCTCCCCCAGGCCACCAAGACCCTCGCACAGCACCTGGAGGCGATGCGGGTCAACGTGGGGGTGCGGGAGCGCGAGGCCGACCGCATCGCCGCCGCCGTCACCGACTGAGGATGCCCGGGTTCCCTCCCCGGTCGTGGGGTCGACCCCGGGTGGAGGTCGTCGCCGTCGAGCCGACCGCCCTCCAGGTCACCTGGGTCGGACTGCCGTCGGGCCCGGTCGAGGTGGCGGTCGAGCCCCAGCGGGGCGCGGCGCGCCGGCTCCTGCGTGACTCCGACGGAGGGCCGGGCGGTGTCGTGGTGGACGACCTGGCCCCCGCCACGCCGCTGGTGCTGCGCGTGGCCGGACGTCGGTTCGACCTGCGGACACCCCAGCTCCCCGCGGGGGAGGAGCTGTGCCGGTTCGCCACGGTGTCCGACGTCCACCTCGGCAACCCGAGCGTCGGGATCTTCCACACCATGCGCGAGCGCGACGACCCCGTCGATCCGCACCCCCTCCGCTGCGGGCGCGCCGCGATCCGCGAGGCGCGTGGCTGGGGCGCCGAGCTGCTCGTCGTGAAGGGCGACCTCGTCGAGCACGGCCACCCCGAGCAGTGGGACATGGCCGACGCGCTCCTGGCCGATGCCGGCGTCCCGGTGACGTTCGTGCCCGGCAACCACGAGGTGAAGCGCTCGCCGCGGGCGGAGCGCCGCGACGTCCTCGACGGCGCCGAGGTCGAGCTCGTGCGGGGCGTCGCCCACCGCGACCTGCCCGGTCTCCGCCTCGTTCTCGTCGACACGACCATCGACGGCCGGGGCCACGGGGCCGTGCGCCACCTCGTCGAGGAGGTCGCCGACGTCGTCGCCGACGCCAGCGGCCCGACCGTCGTCGCCATGCACCACTACGCCCAGCGCTTCCAGCTGCCCTGGTTCTGGCCGCCGGGCATCCCGGGGCGGGAGGCGCGTCGCTTCCTCGACGCGCTCGTGCGCGCCAACCCGGCCACGCTCGTCACCTCCGGTCACACCCACCGCAACCGAGCCCGGCGCCACGGTCCGCTCGTCGTCACCGAGGTCGGGTCGACCAAGGACTTCCCCGGGGTGTGGGGCGGCTACGTCGTGCACGAGGGCGGCATCCGCCAGACGGTCCGACGCACGCTCGACCGCTCCGCCATGGGGTGGACCGAGTACACCCGGCGAGCGGTCGGGGGCATCTGGGGGAGGTGGTCGATGGGCGACCTCGACGACCGCTGCATCTCCCACGACTGGGACCGCTGAGCGCGGCAGACTCCCCTCATGGGCACGCATCCCCGGATGTACAGCGACGACGACCTGTACCTCGCCGAGCTGCGCGAGGTCTGCCTCGCCTTCCCCGAGTCGGTCGAGGTCGAGGCGTGGGGCTGGCCGACCTTCCGGGCCGGCAAGAAGATCTTCGCCCTGTTCGCCTCGGGCCGAGCCGACGGCACCTTCGGCGTGATCTTCAAGCCGGAAGAGGACGAGCGACCGGCTCTGGTCGACGATCCGCGGTTCTTCGCCCCGCCGTACTGGGGCCCCAGCGGGTGGCTGGAGCTCGAGCTCGACGCCGCGCCGGTGGACTGGGACGAGGTGCGGGAGCTGGCCGAGGGGTCCTACCGCCAGGTGGCGCTCACGCGGATGGTGAAGGCTCTCGACGCGCGCTGAGCGCCCGTCACCCGTCGAGGGCGATGGCCTCGTCCCAACCGATGCCGTCGGCGAGGCGAAGGCGCCACCGGTTGAGGGGCGCTGGCCGGTTGACGCCGAACACCCCGCGCAGCTCGCCGTCGCGGCCGATCAGCGCGACCACGCGCCCCTCCTCGAGCGACCCCTCGACCACGTGGACGTCGTCGTCGGGACGGCACCGGCCGGCCAGCTGGATCTTGCGGTCGTACTGATCGGACCAGAACCACGGCACCGGCGCGAACGCGCTGCCGTCGTCACCGGCCAGGAGACGGCGCGCCGCGTGGGCACCCATCTCGACCGCGTTGTCCCAGTGCTCGACCCGGACGAGGCCGTACCGGGGGTGGTCCCACCGCGCCACGTCGCCTGCGGCCACCACGCCGGGCGCGGCCAGGGTGGTGGCGTCGCACACGACGCCGTCGTCGAGCGTGAGGCCCGACCCCTCGAGCCAGGCGGTGTTCGGGGCCACACCGATGCCCACGACGACGACGTCGGCCTCGACGACGACGCCGTCGGCGAGTCGGACGCCGGCCACCCGACCCCGAGCCTCCCGCTCGACGCCCTCGACCCCGGTGGAGAGGCGCATGTCGACGTCGTGCGTCCGGTGCAGCTCGGCGCACCACGCGGCGAGCGGCGGGGGCAGCACGCGCGACAGGGGCATCGGCAGGGCCTCGACGATCGTGACCGCGAGCCCCCGCTCCCGGCAGCTCGCCGCCACCTCGGCACCGATGAAGCCGGCCCCGACCACGAGCACGCGACGGGGTGCGGCGTCGAGGTCGGCGCGCAGCGCCCGGGCGTCGGCGAGGGTGCGGAGGACGTGCACGCCCTCGATGCCGTCGATGCCAGGGAGACGCCGGGCCGCCGCGCCGCACGCCAGGACGACGCCGTCGGCCACGATGCGCTCACCGTCGTCGAGCTCCACGGCGCGATCAGCTACGTCCAACGCCACCGCCCGTCGGCCTCGGCGCCACGTCAGGTCGAGCTGGTCGACGTCGCGCACCGCCGGCCGCACGGCGTCGGTGGGGTCCTCACCCGTGAGGTACGCCTTCGACAGGGGTGGGCGGTCGTAGGGCTCGTCGGGCTCCTCGCCGACGACGACGATCCGCCCGTCGAACCCCTCGCGTCGCAACGTCTGCGCGGCGCGCATCCCGGCCAGGGAGGCGCCGACGACGGTGATGGAGTCCAGGGCGGGCGCCTACAGCTCGGCGATCGAGATCGCCTGCTTGGGGCAGCGGTCGACCGCCTCCTGGACGGCCGGGCGCCGCTCCTCCGCGGGCGTCTCGTCGAGGACGTAGAGGTAGTCGTCGTCCCGCACCTCGAAGATGTCCGGCGCGATCGCCATGCACACGGCGTTGCTCTCGCACTTGTCGAAGTCGACCACGACCTTGAACCCCACGGCTCCCCTACCTCTCGTCGGCGTCGGCGCCATCTTGGCCCATGGAACCGTCGGAGGTGGCGCCATCGCCGCCACCGGTGCCGTTCGGCGCGGTCGTCGAGGTCGAGGTGGACGTCGACGTGACCGACGGGCGCGCGCACTCCTGCTTCACGAACGCGTCCACCGCAGCGCGGGCCGCGACGTGCTCGTCGCTGAAGCGCACCTCGAACTCGAGCGCGAGGGCGTCGGGGTCGTCGGCGTCGTGGTCCTCGAGCCGCTCCGCGAGGTCGCGCAGCACCGCGACGTCGTCCTCGAGCCGGGCGGGTGCCAGCTCCTCCATCCGCCGCAGCACCCCGGCACCGGCCTCCGACACCGGGGCGTTCTCGTCGGCGAGCCGGCAGAACGACGCCTCGTCGGCGGCGTCGTCTCCGCCGTCGTCGTCGCCGGAGCACGACGCGAGCAGGGCGGCCGCGACCACGCACGCTCCCACGCGCCGCACGACGCGGGACCTTCCCGGCCGCATCAGACGAGGAACGCGGCGAGGTCGAGGAGCAGCTCGTCCGCCCCCGGCCCGGCCATGACCCCCAACCCCACCGGCAGTCCGTCCACCTGGGCGAGGGGGAGGGAGATCTGCGGTGCCCGGGCGAGGGGCGAGATGACGCTGAACGTCATCAGGCGGCCGCGCACCTCGCTGGCCGCCGCGGGATCGAGGTCGAGGGGCGGCGCCACGCCGGGCGTCGTCGGCACGATCATGACCGCCCCGCCCGAGAGGAGCTCCCACACCCGTTCGGTGAGCAGCGCCGCCACGCGCTCGGCCTCGGCCTCCTGCTCGGCGCCGACCGACGCCGCCTCCTCCCACCGCTGCGCCGTCGTCGGCCCGAACCGCGGGTGCATCCGCTCGATCCAGTGCCGGTTGGTGCGCCAGGCGTCGGCCCGCTGGAGGGTGCGGAAGGTGTCGGCCCACTGCTCGGCCTCGCCCATCCCCCAGAACCGGGTGGGCTCCGGTGTGCGCAGCAGGGCCATGCTCACCCGGCCGATGGCGTCGGCGAGCGCGTCGGCCACCCCCGGATCGCACATCTCGAACATGTCCTCGGCGACCAGGAGCTGGGTGATCCGCCCCCGACGGCGCCCGGTGCCGAGGAGCGCCTCGCCGACCCGGCGGGCGACCTGTCCGTCGCGGGCCAGCCACCCGACGGTGTCGAACCGCGGCGCGAGCGGCGCCACGCCCTCGATCGGCACCCGTCCGTGGGTCGGCCGCATGCCGATCACGCCGCAGTAGGAGGCGGGGACCCGCACCGAGCCGGCGGTGTCGGTGCCGAGCGCCACGTCGACGAGACCGGAGGCCACGGCGACCGCCGAGCCGCTCGACGACCCTCCCGGGTCGCGCGTGGGGTCCGCGGGGTTGATCGGCGTGCCGTAGTGCTCGTTGACCCCCGACAGGGAGTAGGCGGACTCGGCGGTGTGCGTCTTGCCGACGCAGGTGGCGCCGGCGTCGAGGAGCCGCTGCACCGCGGTCGCGTGCATGGGCGCCGGCTCCGCGGCGGCGAGGAGGTCGGGGTTCCCGACGCCGGTTCGCTGGCCGGCCACGTCGATCATGTCCTTGACGGCGAACGTGCGGCCGCTGAGCGGCCGGTTCGGGGCCCCGGGGACCAGCTCGTCGGGCCCCACGATGAAGGGGCCCGTCGTGCGGGCGTGCATGAGGACCTCTCCTTCCCGTGTCACGTCCTACGGTCTAGCGCCTCGACCCGCCGACGGGGTGCAGTCCGGCGAACGGCCTGGTTCAATCGAGGCATGAGCGTCCGAGCCCCGATGCGCCCGCCGAAGTCGAACGAGGCCTGCTGGTGCGGCAGCGGCAACAAGTTCAAGCGGTGCCACGGTCGACCCGACGCCCGCATCCGCCCGGGGACGCTCAGCCCCACCCGTGAGGTGCCCGACCACATCGAGCGCCCGCCGTACGCCGCGAGCGGCCAGGCGGTCCGCCGAGCCGAGCCCCGCGTGAAGAGCCCGGACGTCATCGAGCGGATGCGTCGCACCGGCCGCACTGCGGCCGAGGTGCTCGCCGCCACCGCCGCCCACGTCCGACCGGGCATCACCACCGACGAGCTCGACGCCATCGCCCACGCCGAGGCCGTCGCCCGCGACGCCTACCCGAGCCCGCTCAACTACAACGGCTTCCCCAAGTCGCTGTGCACCTCGATCAACGAGGTCATCTGCCACGGGATCCCCGACGACCGCCCGCTGAGCGACGGCGACATCGTCAACCTCGACGTCACGGTGTTCCGCGAGGGCGTGCACGGCGACACCGACGCCACGTTCCTCGTCGGCGACGTCGATCCCGAGTCCCGCCGGCTCGTCCGGGTCACGCGCGAGTCGATGGAGCGGGGCATCGCCGCGGTCCGACCGGGGCGGCCGATCTCCGACATCGGTGCCGCCATCCAGGAGCACGCGGAGGCCGAGGGGTTCGGCGTCGTGCGGGACTTCATCGGCCACGGCATCGGCGAGCAGTTCCACACCGACCTGCAGATCCCCCACTACTTCTCGCCGCACGCCACGACGGTGATGGAGCCGGGCATGACGTTCACGATCGAGCCGATGATCACGATGGGGTCGTACCGGTTCAACCTGTGGCCCGACGGGTGGACGGCGGTCACCTCCGACGGCCTCCGGACCGCCCAGTTCGAGCACACGATCCTCGTCACCGACGACGGCGCGGAGATCCTCACGCTCACCGGCGAGGACCAGGCCTAACCCGTCCCGGCGGACCCCGCCGCGGCGCGACGCAGGCGGTCGCGCACCGCGGCGCCGATGCCGTCGCCGGGCGGCGGGACGACCACGAGCACGTCGACGCCGCGCCGATCGGCCTCCCGCAGCCGGGCGTAGAGCACGCGCGCGTACGCCGCGGGTCCTCCGGCCGCGTCGAGCTGCTCGACCGGCGGCAACAGGCCGGGGATCAGGTCCGGCGCGAGCACGGCGACGGACCGGCCGTCGCGGACGTGGGGTGCCACGACCCTGGCCACCTCACCCGGCGCCACCGCGGGGTCGAGCACGACGACGCGGGCGTCGGGGGCGTAGTGGGCGGCGAGCATCCCCGGGGCCACCGGCTCGGCCGCGTCGCCGGCGGCCTCGGCGTCGGGCAGGTCCTCGCGGAGCTCGGCGAGCGTCACCTGGCCGGCACGCAGGAGCCGGGGCACCCCGCCGGAGAGGTCGACGATCGTCGACTCGATCCCGACCGTGCACGGGCCACCGTCGAGCACGAGGTCGACGGCGTCGCCGAGCTCGGCCACGACGTCGGCGGCGCTCGTCGGGCTGACCCGCCCGAAGCGGTTCGCGGACGGGGCGACGACCCCGTCGCCGAGCTCGGCCAGCAGCGCGTGGGCGAGGGGGTGGGCGGGCGCGCGCAGGGCGACGGTGTCCCGCCCGCCCGTCACCACGTCGGCCACGGCGTCGGAGCGGCGCAGGAGGATCGTCAGCGGCCCGGGCCAGTGACGCGCCGCCAGGACCCGCGCCGCCGGCGGGACGTCACGGGCGAACCGGTCGAGGTCGTCGACGCCGGCGACGTGGACGATCAGAGGGTGGTCCGTCGGACGTCCCTTGGCCCGGAACACCCGGGCGACCGCCTCGGGGAGGCTCACGAGGGCAGCGAGGCCGTACACGGTCTCGGTCGGGAGCCCGACGAGACCTCCCGAGCGGAGGATGCTCGCCGCCGCGTGGACGTCAGTGCCGATCTTCGTCATGACGATCCACGGGCGGGCGGAGGTGGTGGAGCTGGCGGGATTCGAACCCGCGGCCTCCTCGATGCGACCGAGGCGCTCTAGCCAACTGAGCTACAGCCCCAGAGGGGCGGTGCCGGGGCACCAGGGCGATGAGCGTAGCCGCTCGGGGAGCGGACGCCGAACGCCGCCGGTCAGCCCCGTGCGGCGCCGACCCGGTGCAGGGCCGGGGCCTCGGCGTGGTCCTCCTGGCGCGGCAGGTACGCCACCTTGTGCCGACGCTCCAGGGCCACCTGCTGCATCTGCCACAGCATCGCCACGTAGGCGGCGAGCAGCAGGACGCTCACGGCGAACAGGGCCCAGGCGATGCCGCCGACGACGAGCCCGGCGAGCGCCGTGAGGCCGGTCGAGGCGAGGAGGCCGACCAGGACCTGGCGGCGCCGCTGGCGCGCCGTGGAGGTGCGTCGCACACCGGTGCGCATCGAGGCCGCCGGGGCGCTGAGGCGTGAGGTGAGGTCGAGGGCGGGGCCGCCGCTGCGGGCCCGACCCATGCCGCCGCCGAGCACGGACATCTTCTGGCGGAAGCTGCCGACCGAGTCGGAGGGCCGCCCGACGCCGCCGAGGAGGCGTGCGATCGGTGGGAGGAGGACCGACGCCCACGCGACCACCAGACCGACCGCGAGACCGACCTTCAACATCCCAACCACGACAGCGACCACGCAGACATCTCCCTTGTTGGTCGGCACTGCAAGGTGTCGGCACCGGCCAGCCCCAGATGACGGTCCGACGACGATTGTGACGGTTCTACTACGAACCACCCGTCGATGCCACAACCCCGTGACCGTTGCCACCCGTGTCACGTGTCTCGTCGTCGTCTCCCGCGGCGGTCGGTGGACGCCGGACCCGCCGCCGGAGGAGGAGGGCGCCACCGACCAGGACGACCAGCACCAGCACCGCACCGAGGAGGCGCACGAGGCCGTCGGTGGTGGCCCCGTCGACCGCATCGGCGACCGACGCCGCGCCGTCCTCGGCCCCCGACCAGTCGCCGTCGTCCATGGCCGCGCGTGCCTCCTCGATCTCCTCGTCGACGTCGGAGAACCACAGCCCGACGTCGGCGAGCGGGCCGGCGTCGTCGCGCGCCTCGACCGCCTGCCGGAGGTCGCCGGCCGCGTCCTCGGCGGCGTCCATCTCGTCGCGCAGCTCGCCCAGGTCGTCGGCGGACTCGAAGGTGCGCTGGAGCGGCTCGGGCACGTCGAGGTCGATGCCCCGCAGCTCGTCGGCCAGATCATCTCGTGCCGCCAGGAGGTCCCGGACGTCGTCGACGACGGCGGTGGCCTCGTCGAACTCCCAGCGCAGCATGTGGTCCCGCAGCACGGCCGGCGGCGCCCAACCGTCACCCTCGTCGAGCAGGTCGGCGTAGGTCGCGCGTGCCGCGGCCCGGTCGTCGAGCGCCTCCACCTGGTCGGGGGTGACGACGTGGTCCCGGAACAGCTGCTCGGCGCCGGTCGAGCCACCGACCTCCTCGAGCAGGTCGAGGAGGTTCCGCCAGTCCGCGATGGTCGGCAGGTGGTCCTGGGTCGATCCCGACGGGTACGGGGAGCGGCGCTCGTCCGCCGCCCGCAGGACCTCGGCGATCGCCTCGGCGCCGATCTCGTCGTGCAGCGCCCGGGCGAGCCACCACGACGCGTTGTAGCCGAACGCCTCGGTGGCCGCGCTGTCCGGGTCGTCGAACGCCGGGGTCTCCCACCCGTTGAGCGGCGCTCGGGCCGGGTCGGACGGATCGATGGGGTCCGGCGCCACAGGCTCCCCACCGAGCTCGACGAGCACCCGGGCGGAGAGCTCGTCGGCGAAGGCCTCGTTGATCCAGCGACCTCTGAACAGCTGGTGGTTGAACCACGCATGGGCCATCTCGTGGAGCGTGACGTGCTCGTCGAGCTCGTCACCGACCTCGATGAGCGATCGGGCGTGCTCGTACCACCCGGCGTAGCCGTAGAGGTACGGCGCGACGGTCTCGACGATCGTCAGCCGCCGGTCCTCGTCCCAGGCGAACCCGATCGCCTCCTCGAGCAGGGGGAACCCCTCCTCGACCAGCCTCGTGGTGTGGTCGAGCCAGGCGTCGTCACCCGGCCACCCCTGGACGCGCACGGTGTGCGGGCCGAAGTCGACGACCCGCTCGGCGAGCTGGTCGTCGTCGCGGACGACGACGCTCGAGTACCACTCGGACGAGTCGGCGATGGCGTCCGCCCGGTACCGATCGAACCCGTCAGCCGAGCCCTGCGGGGTGAGCGGCTCCCCGACGATCTCGACGTCGGTGCCCGACGGCACGCGGAGCTCGACCGACCCCAGACCGGGATCGGCCGCAGCGAGCAGCGGCATGGTGGCGAACGCCGGGTTCACGTTGCTGATGCCGCCGCTACGGGGCGGCTGCCCGGGCAGGTCGTAGGACAGCCGGATCGTCTGGCTGTTGCCGTAGAAGAGGTTGGGCGAGAGGTCGATCGTCGCCAGCTCGGCGAGCCCGCCACCGATGGGCTCGGTCGTGACGCCGAGCGCCCGGCCACCCGCGCCGGTGGCCGTGACGCCGTTCGACCGCGACAGGACCGGCGTGGCGTAGGCGTGGAAGTAGTACTGCTCGATCGTCGATCCGGTGACGCGGTCCGGCGTCTGGTTCGTGAGCGTGATGTCGTGGGTGACGCGGATGACCGAGCCCGCGAGGTCGACGGTGTAGACGGTGGTCGACTCCACCCGGAGGCCCGGCGTCGTGTCCTCCTGGGTGCGCACCGGCGCGGCCGCGGCCCCACCGCCGCTCAGCGCGACGAGCAGGACGGCGAGCGCGACGACGAGGGCGCTGCGCCCGGACCTGCCGGCTGCCCGCCCGCCCCGTTCGGTCACGTCGGGTCGGTGCCGTCCCCTTCGACGGCCCGCCGGTAGGTCCCGGACCGGCCGCCGGTCTTCTCCCAGAGCGTGATGTCGCCGATGACCATCGAGCGGTCGACCGACTTGCACATGTCGTAGATCGTGAGCGCCGCGACCGAGCAGGCGGTCATCGCCTCCATCTCCACGCCCGTGCGGTCGACGGTCTCCACCTGCGCCTCGACCTCGACGTAGCTGTCCTCGATGCGGAAGTTCACGAGGACCGACCCGATGAGCAGCGGGTGGCAGAGCGGGATGAGGTCCGAGGCCCGCTTCGCCGCCTGGATGCCGGCGACGCGGGCCACCGAGAGCACGTCGCCCTTCGACAGCGCACCGCGGGCGACGAGCGACGTCGTCTCCGGCTGCATGAACACCCGGGCCCGGGCGAGTGCCCGCCGGTGCGAGGGCTCCTTGGGCGTCACGTCGACCATGCGCGCCCGGCCGAGGGGGTCGAGGTGGGTCAGGCCGTGGTCGGACATGGCGGGGAGTGTAGGCGCCGGGGTCGACGGGCAGCCTGCCACGAGCGAGCGGCGGCGCTCCCCGGTCCGACACCACCCGAAGAGGGTGAGCACGACGTCGTCAAGGTGGCGCGCCGACGTGCCGATGCAGGAGGACTGATGCCGTTCTCGTCCCGCCCCCACCCCCGCCGCCGGTTGCTCGCCTTCCTCCTCGCGTCGGCCCTCCTCTCCGCCGGGCTCACGCTCGGCCCGACCCCCGAGCCCGCGAGCGCGGCCTGCGCCGCCCGGTCGACCCGGCTCGGCGGCACTATCCAGGGCCAGGACGGCCGCTACATGTGGGTCATGCTCGGCCTCGAGTACTTCGACGCCGCCGGGCGCCGCCTGGACGCCAACGGGTGCGTCATGCCGACCGGGCAGTACTCCGACCTGTACCGGATCAACCGCAACATGATGAGCGGACACGGCAGCTCGACGAGCGACGGCGGCCGGTTCACCAAGAACTGGTCGATCCAGGTCCCGAACAACGCCGCGACGGTCTGGATCGAGGCCTACCCCCGCACGAACGACCCCTACGAGGCGGTGTCCACCGAGCGCTACGGCCACGCCATGCGGCGCGCGGTGCCGCTGCCGAACACCAACCTCGACATCCGCATGCCGCTCAACTGCGGGGTGCAGGGCGACAACGGCGTCGTGGGGCAGAACGGCTCGATCGCCGGGCGACTCGTCGTCAACGGCCGACCGGTCGACGTGCCGAACATCCACGCGTGGAACGTCGACCCGAACACGTCCAACCCGATCTGGGGGTGGGGCGACTCGCCACGCAACTCCCGTGGCAACGGCTACTACCGGGTCGAGAGCCTGGCGCCGAACCAGCACTACACCGTCTGGATGATCGACGGGAACGGCCACATCCGGAAGTCCCCGCCGCTCTGGGTCGCCCCCTGCCAGGAGACCGTCTGGGAGGTCGTCGAGGGCGCCGACGTGCTGTACCTCGACTGGTTCGCGGGCTTCGTCGACGCCCGCGCCTCGGCGTTCTACGGGGGCGCGCTGGCGTGGCTCCGTGGCAACGGGCTCACCACGGGCATCAGCCCCGGCGTCTACGCCCCGAACAACGCGAGCACGCGCGCCGAGGTCGTCACCTTCATGTGGCGGGTGCAGGGCGAGCCCGCCCGCAGCCGCCCGCACGGCTTCGTCGACGTCGTCGGCAACCCCTTCTACGAGCGGGCCCTGCGGTGGGCGGCGGCCGACGGCCTCACCACCGGCGTCGGCGGCTCGAACCGCTTCGACCCGAACGGCCAGGTCACCCGCGGCGAGCTCGTGACCTTCCTCCACCGCCTGGCAGGGCGGCCCGGCGGTCATCCGTCGACCGGCTTCGTCGACGTCCGCCCCGGGGCGTTCTACGACGCCGCCGTGCGCTGGGCCTCCGCTCGCGGGCTCACCACGGGCGTCGGCGGCTCCAACCGCTTCGAGCCCGATCGTCCCGTCACCCGGGCCGAGATCGCCGTGTTCCTCTGGCGGTTCAAGAACCAGCCCGCGCCGCCGAACCCGGGCGACGCCGTCAACTGCACCAGCTTCACGCGCTGGTCGGAGGCCAAGGCGTGGCACGACATCTACAGCCCCCGCTGGGGCGACGTCGCCGGTCTGCGCTCCGGCGGCACGGTGTGCCCGAGCCTGCCCGGTGCGCCGCTGCGCTAGCCGCCCAGCTGGCTCATCGACTTGCTGGGCCTGATGAACTGCACCGAGCCGACGTTGTTGCCGGCCCACTTCTCCCCGACGCAGCGGGAGATGGCCGCCGACAGCTCGGCATCGGTGCCGCCGCCGCGCAGCAGGCCGCGCAGGTCGGTGTGGTCGAGGGCGAACAGGCACGATCGCAGCTGGCCCTCGGCGGTGAGGCGCACTCGATCGCAGCTGGCGCAGAACGACTGCGTCACCGTGGCGATCACGCCGATCTCGCCGCGTCCGTCGACGTAGCGGAACCGCTCGGCCGGTGCGGACCCCCGTGCGACGTCGCCCAGCGGCTCGAGCGGGAAGACGGCCCCGATGCGATCGACGATCTCGGCGTGGGTGACCACCTGCCCGTTGGTCCACTCCCCCGTGGCGTCGAGGGGCATGAACTCGATGAACCGGACGACCACGCCGGTGTCGCGGCCGAAGCGGGCGAAGTCGACGAGCTCGTCGTCGTTCACGCCCCGCATGGCCACGACGTTGATCTTCACGGGCGAGAGACCGGCCTCGAGCGCGGCATCGATGCCGTCGAGCACGCTCGCCAGCTCGTCGCGGCGCGTGATCTCCACGAACCGGTCGCGACGCAGGGTGTCGAGCGAGATGTTGATGCGCCGCAGGCCGGCGTCGGCGAGCAGGCGGGCCAGCGACCGGAGCGTCGCCCCGTTGGTGGTGAGCGACAGGTCGACGCCGAGCGCGGCCAGCTGGGCCACGAGCTCGGGCAGGTGCGCCCGGACGGTGGGCTCGCCACCGGTGAGGCGGATCGACTCGAACCCGTGCTCCTCGACGAGGAGGCGGGCGATCCGCACGATCTCCTCGAACGAGAGGACGTCCTCCCGGGGCAGCCACTGGAGGCCCTCGGCCGGCATGCAGTAGGTGCAGCGGAAGTTGCACCGATCGGTGATCGAGATGCGCAGGTCGCGGTGGGTGCGCCCGAACGAGTCGACCAGTGGCGTGACCATCGGGCCCAGCGTAGGGGTCAGCCGAGCAGGATCGCCTCGACGGTGCCGCCGGGTGCCACGCCGTCGCCGTCGGGCAGCACCGCGAGCGCCGACGCCGCCGCCATCGCCGAGAGCTGGTGGGACCCCTGGCCCCCGGCGGAGCGCACGTGGAAGCGCCCGTCCTCGCCGTAGGCGGCCTGGACCCGCAGGAAGTGCGTCTTGCCGTCGGGGCGGCGGGCGAGCCCGTCGACCGCCACCGCGTCGACGATGAGCCGACCGGGGCCCTCGTGACCCATCATCCGGCGGAGCCCGGGGCGGGCGAACAGCTCGAAGCTCACCATCGAGGACACCGGGTTACCCGGGAGGCCGAACACCGGCGTGCCGTCGACCGTGCCGAAGGCCAGCGGCTTCGCCGGCTTGATGGCGACCTGCATCCAGTCCATGTCGCCGAGGCGGTCGAGCACGACCTTGACGTAGTCGAAGTCGCCCATGCTGACGCCGCCGGACGTGACGAGGGCGTCGCAGCGCTCGACGCCGTCACGGATCGCCGCGGTGATGGCCGCCTCGTCGTCGGGGACGATCCCGAGGTCGACCGACTCGCAGCCCAGCTCGTCGAGGAGCGCGAGCAGCGTGTGGCGGTTGGCGTCGCGGATCTGGCCCGGCTCGAGCGGTCCGGGGCCCTCGACCAGCTCGTCGCCGGTCGACATCACCCCGACGCGCGGCCTGCGGTGGACCTCGACCGTGCGTCGCCCGATGCCGGCGAGCACCCCGAGGTGCCCGGCGGTCAGCTCGACACCGGCGGCGACGACCGGATCGCCGGCGCGGAGGTCGTCGCCCGCCGGTCGGACGTGGTTGCCCGGTGCGACCTCGACGGTGACCTCGACGCTCGATCCGTCGTCCGACGGCCGGCAGCGCTCGACCATGACGACGGCGTCGGCACCGGGCGGGATCGGGGCACCGGTCATGATCCGGGCCGCCGACCCCGACCGGACCTGCACCTCGCCGGACGAGCCGGCGGCGACGGTGCCGACGACGTCGAGGCGGACGGGACGCTCGTCGGTGGCGCCGACCGTGTCGGCGGCGACGACGGCGAACCCGTCCATCGCCGTGTTGGCGAACGGCGGGACGTCCTCGTCGGTGCGCACCTCGAGGGCGGTGACGAGGCCGCGCGCTGCGGCGAGGGGGACCTCCACCACGGGCAGCAGGTGGCAGTCCCGGAGGACCCGGGCGCGCGCCTCGCCGAGAGGGATCACGACGGGTCGCCGATGCCCTCGCGCGCCGCGACGTCGCGGATCAGCGAGAGCAGGTCGGCTCGCAGGTCCTCCCTCTCGAGGCCGAGCTCGAGGACCGTGCGCAGGTAGTCGACCTTGTCGCCGACGTCGAAGCGGCCCCCCTCGAAGACGAGCCCGTTGACCCCCGACCCCGCGGCGAGGGTGGCCATGGCGTCGGTGAGCTGGATCTCGCCGCCCTTGCCGGGGGCGGTGCGCTCGATGTGGTCGAAGATCTCCGGGGTGAAGACGTACCGGCCGATGACGGCGAGGTCCGACGGCGCCTCCTCCGGCGGCGGCTTCTCGACGAGCCCCCTCACCGCGACCAGGTCGTCGCGACCCTCGATCGGTTCGACCGCCGCCGAGCCGTACTTCGACACATCCTCCTTCGGCACCCGCATCAGGGCGATCGTCGAGGTGCCGCGCTCCTCGGTGGCGGCGATCATCTCCCGCAGGAGCGGTGACCGTGGGTGCATCATGTCGTCCCCGAGGAGGACGGCGAAGGGCTCGTCGCCGACGTGCCGGCGGGCGACGCCCACGGCGTGGCCGAGGCCGAGCGCCTCCCCCTGGCGCACGAAGTGCACCTGGGCGAGGTCGGCCAGGGCGCGGATCTGCTCGAGCTCGGCGGTCTTCCCGCCCGCCTCGAGGACTGCCTCGAGCTCGCGGGTGCGGTCGAAGTGGTCCTCGACCGCCTTCTTGTAGGGGCTGGTGACGATGAGGATGTCCTCGATGCCCGCGGCCACCGCCTCCTCGACGATGTACTGGATCGCCGGGCGGTCGATGATCGGCAGCACCTCCTTCGGCACCGACTTGGTGAAGGGGAGGAAGCGGGTGCCCCAGCCGGCGGCGGGGATCACGGCCTTGCGGACCTTCGACATCATCACTCCAGTGTGCGGGGGGCGGGGTCGGGACGTCGGGTGCGCTGCTCCTCGCCACGGAGCAGGCGACGGATGTTGCCGGCGTGGCGCAGCACGACGAGCAGCGCCAGCGCGGCGGCGGCCAGCACCTCCCCCAGGGGTCGGCCGGTCAACCCGACGCCGACCGGCAGGCCGACGGCCATGACGAGCGACCCGACCGACGCGATGCCGACCAGGCGACCGGCGAGCAGGAAGGCCGCGACGAGGACGACCGAGACGAGGGGCCACAGGACCAGCGCGACGCCACCGGCGGTGGCGACGCCCTTGCCGCCCCGGAAGCGCCGCTGGATCGGGGCGACGTGACCGACCACCGCGGCGAGGCCGCAGGCCAGGGCGAGCGGCCGCCCGATGAGCACCAGCGCGGCGAGGGCCGGGAGGAGGCCCTTCAGGAGGTCCACGACGAGCACCGCGACACCGGCGCGCCGCCCCATGAGCCGGTAGACGTTGCTCGCACCCGGGTTGCCCGAGCCCGCGGTGGTCGGGTCGACGCCGCGGCGCGTGCCGACGAGGACCGCGGTCGGGAGGGTGCCCAGGGCGTAGGACGCCAGCACCGCGCCCACCATCACGATCCCTGGCGCCCCGAACACGTCGCGGAGCCTAACGGGCGGTAGGCTTGGCACTCGCAAGGCACGAGTGCCAATCTGTTCCCCGCTCGTCCGATCCGCACGGAGGCCGGCCACCCGATGCCCACCTACCAGTACCGCTGCCGCGACTGCGGCGAGGACCTCGAGGTCGTCCAGTCCTTCACCGACGACGCCCTCACCACGTGCCCCAGCTGCGACGGTTCGCTGAAGAAGGTCTTCTCGGCGGTCGGCATCAGCTTCAAGGGCTCGGGCTTCTACAAGACCGACAGCCGGGGCGGCTCGTCGAGCTCCTCGTCGACCTCGAGCACCGAGAGCTCGTCGAGCAGCAGCTCGAGCAGCAGCTCGAGCAGCAGCTCCGACTCGTCCTCGAGCTCGTCGACCTCGTCGAGCACCTCGGCCGCCGCCTCCTGAACCTGCCCGTCGACCGCCGCCGCTGCGGGCGGTAGCGTCGGCGTCGCTTCCCCCTCCTGCACCGCCTGGAACAGGAGGTCCCCGTGGCCCCGAGCCCGCTCCCCTCTCGCGCCACCCTGGCGCGCCGCCCTCGCCGACGCCTCGTGGTCGCCCTCCGTCGCCAGCCCGTCGTCTTCTGGGCGCTGGCCGCGCTGGCCGGCATCGCCACCTACGCCACCGTCGCCGGTGCGCTGCAGCGGGCGACCGCCGGGGCCGAGGCCTACGGCGACCTCGTGCCCGTCCTCGTCGCCCGAGAGGACCTCGCGGCCGGCGCGACACTCGATGCCGGCCAGGTCGAGGTGCGACGTCTCCCGGCGTCGCTGGTCCCCACCGACGCCCTCGCGTCACTGCCGGAGGGGCGATCGGTGCGGAGCCCCGTGCTGGCCGGGGAGGCGGTGGCGGCGTCGCGCCTCGCCCCCGACGGCGCGATCGGCGTCGCCGGCCAGCTGGCTCCCACCGAGCGGGCTGTCGCCGTGCCCACGGACCACCACCGGCCACCGCTCGCCGTCGGCCAGCGCGTCGACGTCCTGGCCACCGTCGATCCGACGCTCGCCACCGGCCGTGGGCCCACGACCCCTGTCGCCACCTCCGCGCGGGTCCTCGTCGTGGAGGACGCCGGGATCACCGTCGCGGTGGGGTCCGACGACGCCGCCCGCCTCGCGACCGCGATGGCCACGAGCGTCGTCACCGTCGTGATCTCGCCGGGCTGAGCCGACCGGAGGTCAGCCGGACGACGTCGAGGGGATGATCCGGGGCGTCCAGGGACGGGCCCGGTCGAAGTGGTGGCCGACGACCTCGCCCTCGGGCAGCTTGGCGAGGAAGTCCGCCGGCCCGTCGAAGTCCGGCATCTCGACGTAGACGGCACCGAGCGCCGCGGGCACGTGGGCGTCGCTCCCGGCACCGGCGAGCAGCCCGTGGGCGGCGGCGTACTCCGCGGCCTCCCGGTTGAGGTGCTCGAGGCTGGTCTTGCCGTTGCGCACCTCCATCACGTCGACGAGGCCCGCCGCCACCAGCTCGTCGATGCTCTCGGCCCGGAGGTTCGCCCGCATCGGGTCGAACGGGTGGGGCACGTAGACCACGCCGCCCTGGGCCCGGATCCGCTCGGCCGCCTCGCGCGGCCCCACGCCGAAGGGGATCCGCTCGGTGAGGAACAGCCCGATGATCTCGCCGAGCTGGGTCCGCAGCTCCTCCCCGACGACGACGCGGCACGGCAGGCGCGCCGCCAGCTCCTCGGCACCGGCGATGGCGTTGTGGTCGGTGATGCACAGCACGTCGATGCCGCTGTCGACGACGGCCTCCTCGACCTCGTCGGGGGTCGTCGTCGAGTCACCCGACCACATCGTGTGCGAGTGCATGTCGACCCGGACCCACCCCGGTCGGAGCGGGCGTGCCAGGTGCGGGTGGCGGTCGACCGCCGTCTCGGGCGGCCCGTCGGTCGAGGTCACGGGGGCCGAGCCTACCCGTGACCTCCCGTTCACCCGGCCGGCGCCACGTAGGCGTAGAGGAGGCGGCACGGCCGGTCGGTGGCGGCCTCCATGTCGTGCTCGACCCCGGCGGGGATGTGCACGTACGAGCCGGGTCCGAGCTCCCGACCGAGGATCCGAGCCACGCCGTCGAGCACCCCGACGTGGTGGTGGTTGGCGCGGTGCGCGTGGGCGCCGAGGTGGTGGCCGCCCTCGATGGTCAGGATCCCCTGCATCGACGTGGCGTCCCGCCAGAGCACCTGGTTCCCCACGCCGGGGATGTGGCCGAGCGCCTCGACGGGCAGCCGCTCGATCTCCTCCGGCGTCAGGACGGTCGACCGTCGGACCTGGGTCGCATCCATCGCTCACCTCCACGGGACTCGCTCACCTGCAGTCTCCCCCGTCGGGCCCGCCCACCCAAGGGGCGAAGGTCACCGAGGCGACGGCCGTACGCTCACGGAGGTGGCGACCGGATCGACCGACGAGGGAGGCACGGCGGGCGGACCGTCGGTGCGCGTCGACGAGGCGGCAGGGCGATGGGTGCTGGTCGCCACGATCCTCGGCTCGGGCATGACGATGCTCGACAGCACCGTCGTCAACGTCGCGCTCCCCCGCCTGGGCGACGACCTCGGCAGCGACTTCGCCGGCCTCCAGTGGGTCGTCAACGGGTACATGCTCGCCCTCGCCTCGTTGATCCTCCTCGGGGGCTCACTCGGCGACCGCCTCGGGCGACGACGGGTGTTCACCGCCGGTGCCGTGGCGTTCACCGCGGCCTCGCTCCTCTGCGCCGTCGCGCCCTCGGTGGAGGCGCTCGTGGCGGCGCGGGTCCTCCAGGGCGTGGGCGGCGCCCTTCTCACCCCCGGCAGCCTGGCGATCATCCACGCCACGATCCACCCCGACGACCGGGGCCGCGCCATCGGCACGTGGTCGGGGCTCGGCGGCATCACGACGGCCATCGGCCCGTTCCTCGGCGGATGGATCGTCGACGTCGCGTCCTGGCGCTGGATCTTCCTCATCAACCTGCCGCTCGGCGCGCTCGTCACCTACGTGGCCGTGACCCGCCTCCCCGAGACCCGGGACGCCGAGGCGTCGACGCACCTGGACCTCGCCGGCGCGGCGCTCGGCGCGGGCGGGCTCGCCGTCCTCACGTGGGGGCTCATCGAGGCCCGGACCGCCGGGGTGGCCGCGGGCCTCGTGCTGCTCGCCCTCTTCGTGGCCGTCGAGCGGCGCACGACCGACCCCATGCTCGTCGTGTCGATCTTCAGGTCCCGGGCGTTCTCGGCGACGAACGGGGCGACGCTGTTCATCTACGGCGCGCTCGGGGCGTCGATGTTCATGATCGCCCTGGTCCTGCAGCGGGCGATGGGCTACTCGCCGCTCGAAGCCGGAGCGGCGACGGTGCCGGTGACCCTCGTCCTCCTCGTGGCGTCGCCCTGGGCCGGGGCGCTGGCCCAGCGCATCGGGCCGCGGCTGCCGATGACCGTCGGGCCGCTCGGCATCGCCGCAGGTCTGGTCCTCATGCGCCGCATCGCACCGGGCGCGGGCTACGCCGAGGCGGTGCTGCCCGCCGTGCTCGGGCTGGCCGCCGGACTCGCCCTCACGGTGGCGCCGCTGACGGCGACGGCTCTCGCCACCGCCCCGGATCGCCACGCCGGTCTGGCCTCGGGGGTGAACAACGCCGTCGCCCGCACCGGCCAGCTCCTCGCCGTCGCGGTCATCCCCCTCGTCGCCGGCTTCGCGCCCGGCGTGGAGGTGGCGCCCGACGAGCTGGTCGTCGGCTTCCACACGGTCTCGACGGTCGTCGCCGCCGGTGTGGTCGTCGCCGCGGCGTTCGCCTGGGCGTTCGTCCCGGTCGACGCGCTCGATCCGGGACGACCGACCGGTCCCTCGGGGTCAGCGGCCGCCGAGCGACACGTCGTCGATGACGAGTGAGGCCATGCCCGCGCCGCTCGGGAGCCACTCGATGTCGGCGCCGACCTCGCGGAGGTCGAGCAGCATCCTCTGGAGGGACCCGGCGACGGTGACCTCCCGCACCGGCTCGGCCAGCGCCCCGCCGCGGATCATGCGGCCCTCGGCGCCGACGCTGAAGTCGCCGGACACCGGGTTGACGCCCGAGTGGAGGCCGTTGAAGGACCGGACCGCGAACCCCAGCTCGACGTCGGCGAGGAGCTCGTCGGCCGAGCGTGCGCCGGGCTCGACGACGAGCACCTGCACGCCGGGGCTCGGCAGGCTCCGGGAGCCCCGGACGGCGGAGGCGGTGGAGGCCGTGCCGGCTCGCCGGCCCGTGGTGCCGTCGTAGAGGAAGCCGCGGAGGACCCCGTCGTCGACGAGGACGTTGCGCCGGGTCGCGAGCCCCTCGCCGTCGTGGCTGTCGGCGCCGAGCGAGCGCAGGTCGGTCGGGTCGTCGACCAGTCGGAGCACCGGCGACGCGATGGCGTCGCCGCGGCGGTCGGCGAAGGGCGACCGCCCCTTCAGCACGGCGTCGCCGGTCAGCGTGCCCGCGACGATGCCGAGCAACATCGCGGCCAGGCGGGGCTCGACGACCAGGGTGAGGCGCTGGGACGCCACCGGTCGCCCGCCGAGGAGCTCGGTGGCCCGGTGGACGGCGTCGGCCACCACCGCGTCGTCGTCGAGGTCGCCCGGGGCGCGTGCGGCGTCCACCCCGGCACCGGTGGCGGTGTCGTCGCCCTCCCCCGCGATGGCGCTCACCGACAGCGAGCAGGAGGTGCCGCGCGTGGCCAGCGCGAGACCGGCGGTCGAGGCGAGGGCGACCCGCGACGCCCCGTCGGACCAGATGGCGGTGCGCACCGAGCGCACGCGCGGGTCGCCCGCACGCACGCGGCGCTCGAGGTCCACGGCTCGGGCGATCTTGTCGGGCTCGGCCATGGCCAGCGACTCGTCGCGCCAGTGGTCGACCTCGATCGCCACCACGCCGTCCGGCTCGACCAGTCCCACGTGCTCGTCGGGCGTGGCGAAGGCCGCGTTGTCGCGTGCCTCGGCCAGCGTGTCGTCGAGGACCTCGGGATCGAGCGAGCCGGCGTGGGCGAACCCCTCCCGACCATCGCGGATCACGCGGATGCCCGCGCCGTGGGAGGTCGCCGACGTGAACGACTCGACCTCGCCGCCGTGGACCCGGACGGTCGTTCGCCGGGACTCGCCGATGGTGACCTCGAGCTGCTCGCCCGCGTCGGCGCGCTCGACGAGCCCCCGGGCGAGCCGGAGGAGGGAGTCGTCCGGGTCGCTCACGCCGCGGTGCCCCCGACGGTGAGGCGGGCGACCCGGAGGGTCGGCGTGCCGTCGCCCACCGGGACGCCCTGGCCGTCCTTCCCGCAGGTGCCGGGTCCGCCCATCTCGAAGTCGTCGCCGAGCATGTCGATGTCGCGGAGCACCTCAGGGCCGTTGCCGATGAGGTTGCCGTCGCGGATCGGGGCGGTGATCCGGCCGTCCTCGATGAGGTAGGCCTCGGTCATCCCGAACACGAAGTCGCCGGTGGCGGTGTTCACCTGCCCGCCGCCGAGCTGGGCGACGAAGACGCCGCGGTCGGTGGCCGCGACGATGTCGTCGGGTGCGTCGGTGCCGTTGCCGATGTAGGTGTTGGTCATGCGGACCATCGGCAGGTGCTGGTAGCTCTGGCGGCGCCCGTTGCCCGACGACGCACGCCCCTCCTTGCGGGACCGCAGGTGGTCCCACATGTAGTCGGTGAGGACGCCGTGCTCGATCAGGACGTTGCGCTGCGCGGGACGCCCCTCGTCGTCGATGGCGATGGCGCCCCACTCCTCCGACATCGTGCCGTCGTCGACGAGGGTGACGAGCGGGCTGGCGACGAGCTCGCCGCGACGCCCGGCGAAGACCGAGGCGTCCTTCGCGACGAGGTCGGCCTCGAGCCCGTGGCCGCACGCCTCGTGGAAGAGCACGCCGCCACCGCCCTTGCCGATCACCACCGGCATCGACCCGGAGGGAGCGGGGACGGCGCCGAGCTTCGTCAGCGCCCGGCGTGCGGCGCGGCGGGCGAGGTCCTCGACGTCGTAGGCGTCGAACAGCTCGAAGCCCACCGTGCGTCCGATCGACTCGCGGCCGGTCTGGAGGCCGGTGTCGCCGTCGGCGACGCACGACACCGAGAACAGCGTGCGCACCTGGTCGTCCTCGGCCAGCAGGCCGTCGGTGTTGGCCACGAGGATCCGGCGCCGGGTGTCGCCGTAGCGCGCCATCACCTGGGTGATCTCGCCGCCGGCGGCCCGCGCCGCCTCGTCGGCCCGACCGAGCAGCTCGACCTTGGCCGCCTTGGCGACCTCCTCGGGCAGCGTGCGCACCCCGTGCGGGCGGGCGGCCTGCCGGGTGAGATCGACCGCCCTCGTGCCGCCGTCACCGCGGGAGGCGGCGGCCGCCGCGGCCTCGGCGGCGAGGCGCAGGCCCTGCTCGCTGAGGTCGGAGGTGTGGGCGAAGCCGGTCGTCTCGCCGCGCACGACCCGGATGCCCGCGCCCCTGTCCCGGCCCGACGACATGTCCTCGATCCGGCCGTCGTCGAGCACGGCCCCCGTGTGGCGACGGTCCTCGACGAACACCTCGGCCCACTCGCCACCGGTGGCCAGGGCCGCGCCCAACGTCCGCTGCAGGGTCTGCTCGTCGATCACCGGCGCTCCTCGTCGTCGTGCACCTCGACCCCCGTGCCGCCCCGGTCGAGATGTGCCGTAGGGTACCGGCGATGCCCATCCGTCACGGGTCGTCGGCCGCGGTGGACCTGGTGGTCGCCGACGACGACACCGCCATCGCGATCCGGTCCGGCGACGTGCCCGTCCTCGCCACGCCACGCCTCGTCGCGCTCTTCGAGGAGGCCGCGGTGGCGGCGGTCGCCGGTCAGCTGGACGAGGGGATGACCACGGTGGGCATGCGCGTCCAGGTCGATCACCTGGCGCCGACGGCCGTGGGGTCGACCGTGACCGCGGAGGCCACGCTCGAGCGCATCGACGGGCGCCGCCTGGTGTTCACCGTTGCGGCGCGCGACAGCCGCGGACTGGTCGGGGCGGGCAAGGTGACCCGCGTCGTGGTCGACACCGACCGCTTCCTCGACAAGCTGTCGTAGCGCCGTCACACCAGGCGCGGGAAGTGCCCCGGCGGGACCGTCGACGACGGCCGGTTCGTGCGGCGCGTGCGACGGGCGTCGACGGGCGGGGTCGGGCGACGGGTCCAGCGGGTGTTGCGTCGACGGGTCATGGCTCCTCCTCGGGTGACCGCTAGGCTGCGATCGCAAAGAACTCTTTGCAGAGTACCCATTGCAAAGGACTCTTTGCAAACACTTCTTTGGGAAGGACGCACCGTGCCCGACGAGACGCCGGACCAGACGCCCCGCACCGCCGACCCCCTCCCCGCCGACGAGTGCCGGGTCCTCGACGCCGCTGCGCTCAAGGCCCTCGCCCACCCGTTGCGGTTCCGCCTGCTGGAGCGGCTGATGGAGCGGGGTCCGAGCACCGCGAGCGAGCTGGCGCGCGAAGTGGGCGAGAGCAGCGGCTCGACGAGCTACCACCTGCGCCAGCTGGCCGCCCACGAGCTGATCGTCGAGGCTCCCGACATCGGCACAGGACGCGACCGCTGGTGGCGGGCCCGGCCCGGCGGCTGGACGCTCGAGGGCTTCGAGATGCAGCAGAACCAGCCCGAGACCGCCCACGACGTCGACGTCGTCCTCGACGAGGTCCGCCGCACCCAGACCGAGCGCCTCCACCGCTGGCACCGCGAAGCCCACCTGTGGGGCTCCGAGTGGGTCGACGGCAGCATCGACATGATCTCGCGGCCGATCCTGACCCGCGGCGAGATGCGCCAGATGCGCGACGAGCTGCTCGCGGTGGTCGACCGCTGGCGGAGCGCCGTCGGCGAGCGCAGCGCCGGCCGCGCCCCCGTGCCCGACGGGGCGGTGCCCGTGACCCTCGTCCTCGACGTCTTCCCGAGCGGCGACCCGCCGGGCCGCGACGCCGACGGAGATCAGGCCGGGACGGCCACCTCGCCGTAGAGGGTGGTGCGCTGGCGCAGCGGACGACCGAGCGGGGCGACGATCGCCGCGAAGTCGTCGGGCGTCAGCTGCTGGCCGTGCTCGGCGCCGGCGGCCCGCGAGATGTTCTCGTCCATCAGCGTGCCCCCGAGGTCGTTGCAGCCGGCCTGGAGCATCTGGCGGACCCCGGACACCCCGATCTTCACCCAGCTCGCCTGCACGTTGTCGATGAGGCCCCGGTAGGCGATGCGCGCCACGGCGTGCACGAGGAGGGTCTCGCGGAACGTGGGCCCGCGTCGGGCCTTCCGCTGGAGGTAGATGGGCGACGCCATGTGGACGAACGGGAGCCCGACGAACTCGGTGAACCCCCCGGTGTCGCGCTGGAGGTCGCGGGTGACGAGCAGGTGGCGCACCCAGCTCTCCGGCTGCTCGACCGCACCGAACATCATCGTGACGTTCGAGCGCAGGCCGACCTCGTGCGCGGTGCGGTGGGCGAACAGCCACTCGTCGGTGGTGATCTTGTCGGGGCAGAGGACCTCGCGCACCGGGTCGTCCAGGATCTCCGCCGCCGTGCCGGGCAGGGTCCGCAGTCCCGCGTCCATCAGCCGGCGGAGGTAGTCGGCGAGCGGCTCGCCGAGCCGGCGCGCCCCCTCGGTCACCTCGAGCGCCGTGAAGCCGTGGATGTGGATGCCGGGCGCGGCCTCGGCGACCGCCCGGGTGACGTCGACGTAGTAGTCGCCGTCGAAGTCCGGGTGGATGCCGCCCTGGAGGCAGACCTCGGTGGCGCCGACCTCGACCGCCTCGCGCACCCGCTCGGCGATGTCGTCGAGCGTGAGGAGGTACGGGGTGCCCCGCAGGTTGAGCGACAGCGGCCCCTTGCTGAAGCCGCAGAACCGGCACTTGAACGTGCAGACGTTCGTGTAGTTGATGTTGCGGTTCCGCACGTAGGTGACGTCGTCGCCGACCGCCTCCCGCCGCAGCTCGTCGGCCAGGGCGGCCACCGCCGCGACCTCGTGGCCCCGGGCGCGCAGGAGCGTGAGCAGCTCGTCGCCGCCGGGTTCGTGTCCCATCCGGACGCCCTCGAGGACGTCGACGACGGGCCCCGAGGTGGCCGCCGGCGCCGGCACCAACGCGGGGGCAGGCGCCGAGGCCCCGGAGTACCAGGCGGTCGAGCGGTTCTCGACGTCGACGTCGGCGCCGGAGCCCACGTGGCGGGCGTCGCGGATCCGCTCCGGCAGGTGGGACCCCTCGTCGTCGCGCGCCAGACCGTCGGCGTCGGCGCGGTCGAGCACGGCGAAGCGCAGCGACTCGTCGAACCAGCGGTCGGGGTCGAGCACGTGCTCGCGGTGGGCCGTGAGGCGGGGGGCGAGCACGAAGCCGTGGGCCTCGGTGGCGGAGCGGAGCGCCTCGAGCGCGGGCCAGGGGCGCTCGGGGTTCACGTGGTCGGCGGTGACCGGGGAGACGCCGCCCCAGTCGTCGATGCCGGCGTCGATGAGCGCCCCGAGGTCGGCCGCGAGGTTCGGCGGGGCCTGCACGTGCACCTCGGGCGGGAGCGCGAGGCGGGCCAGGGCGACGGCCCGCAGGTGGGCCTCCTCCGGGCAGGGCTCGTGTCGCCACATCGCCGTACCCGGCTTGGGCAGGAAGTTCTGGACGATGACCTCCTGCACGTGGCCGTGGCGGCGGTGGGCGGCGGCGATGGCCGAGAGCGCCTCGAGCCGATCGGCCTCCGTCTCGCCGATGCCGACGAGGATGCCGGTGGTGAACGGGATCCGCAGCTCGCCGGCGGCCTCGAGCGTGGCGAGCCGGCGCTCGGGTGCCTTGTCGGGTGCACCGCGGTGGGCGGGCAGGTCGGCACGCAGGGTCTCGACCATCATCCCCTGCGAGGGGCTGACCGCCCGGAGGGCCGCGAGGTCGTCGCGCCCGAGGGCGCCGGCGTTGGCGTGGGGCAGGAGCCCGGTCTCGTCGAGCACGAGGCGGGCCATCGCGACCAGGTGGTCGATCGTCGACGTGCGACCGTGGGCGGCCAACCACTCGGCGGCGACCGGGTACCGGGCCTCGGGCTGCTCGCCCAGGGTGAAGAGGGCCTCGTGGCAGCCGACCCTGGCACCGGCCCACGCGATCTCGAGCACCGCGTCGGCGTCGAGGTAGGGGCGGTCGAGCCGGGCCGGCGGCCGGGCGAAGGTGCAGTAGCCGCAGTTGTCCCGGCACAGCATCGTGAGGGGGATGAAGACCTTGGGCGAGTAGGTGATGCGGTGGCCGTGCCGCGCGTCGCGCACGGCACGTGCCGCCGCGAGCAGCTCGTCGGTCGGCAGGTGGAGGAGGTCCTGGTTCACGAGGCTCCGTGCAGGTCGGCGGGGGCCGGGACGGCCTCCGGTCGGGCGGGGGCGCCGGGCCCGGGACGGCTCCGGATGTGGTGCGGCGCCGCGGCGACGTCGCAGGAGGGGCAACGAGGCTGCCGCTCGATCGGCGTGCCGCAGGCGTCGTGGAGCAGCTCGACGGGCGGGCCGGCGTCGGCGTACCAGCGGTCGCCCCAGGCCATGAGCGCGATGAGCGCGGGCGAGAGGTCCGCCCCCTTGCGGGTGAGGCGGTACTCGCAGCGCAGCGGGCGCTGCTGGTACGGGACCTTCTCGACCAGTCCGTGCTCGAGCAGCCGGTGCAGGCGGTCGGTGAGGAGGTTGCGGGCGATGCCGAGGTCGGCGTGCATCTCGCTGAACCGGCGCACCCCCCGGAACAGGTCCCGGAGGATGAGCAGGGTCCAGCGGTCGCCGACCACGTCGAGCGTCGCCGCGATCGAGCAGGGAGGTTCGGTCGGTCCCATCGGGCGGGCACGCTAAGCCAGTCGGTTTCGATCTGCAACCGACCTGCCGTCAGCCTTCCGTGGCCGGGATGACGTCCGCGGGCGGTGCGATCACGAGGGGCTCGTCGAGCTCGGACAGCTGGAGACGCCACCGGAGCGCGGCACCGGCCGGAGGTGCCTCCCCGACCGCCTCGGCCGCGGCGGCGAGATCGAGCTCGACCTCCACGCTGTCGATGCGGCCGTCCCGGTCCATCGACGTGCGGTAGGTGATGAGGCGATCGGCGGCATCGGGCGGCAGCACGTCGGCCAGGTGGGCGAAGGCCGCCAACGAGCCACCCGCCCCGGCGAGCGCCCGGACGTCGACGTGCCCGGAGTAGACGCCCCCCGTGTGGGCCCGGATGCGCTCGTGGGCGTGGTCGAGCAGGTCGAGCACCTGGTCGACGCCCGGGACGATCCCGCCGAGCGGGTTCCCGCCCGGCGGCAGCGACGTCCACGGCGCGTCCTCGCCGACGCGCATCCAGGACGCACCGGCCACCGTGCGCACCTCGACGGCCCGACCACGCAGCTCGGCGGGAAGGTGCGCGGCGAGCTCGGGCGCCCCGGCGAAGGTCTCGTCGAGGTCCATCGACGCCGTGACCGCGTCGGCCCCGCGGTCGAAGGCGCCCTGGACGTGGGTGTCGATCGAGGGGGCGGCCTCGACGCCGGGGCTGATCTCGACGCCGAGCACGTAGCGACCCGTGCGGACCTCCCGCGTCCGGGCCAGCGCGTCGGCGAGGTCCTCCGGCCGGAGGAAGACCCCGCCCTCCGCCCAGACGTCGTGGCTGGCGTCCTCGTCCGGGCCGTCGTCGCTGGCCGGCCCGACGGGGGACGGCGACGAGGCGTCGGCGGGATCGGGACCCGATCCGCTGCACGCGCCGGCCAGGAGGAGCAGCGGCAGCAGCGCCCACCGGACGGCGTGGACGGTACGGGTGGGGACGGCTCGTGACATGTCGGGAGCTCCTTCGACCGGAGGGTGCGAGGTCGGGCTCAACCGACGAGGCGCATGTCCGTCGTGGGACGGCGGCGCAGCTGCCAGCATGACCCATCACGGCCGGTGGCACAATGGCCGCCCCACATCACGGAGAGCTGGATGGAGACCACGACCACCGACCGCAAGCGCAAGGCGCTGCTCGTGCTGCGGATCGTGGTCAGCCTGGCGATGCTCGGGGTCCTCTTCCTCCAGGTCGACGACGTGGCGTTCTCCGAGGTCATCCCGCCGTGGTCCGCCGGGAACGGCCTCTGGCTCCTCGGCGCCGCGACGCTCACCTTCGTCGGGATCGGCGTGTCCGCCGCCCGGTGGCACCAGGTGCTGGCGGCGCTCGGGGTCCACGCGCGCTGGCGGCACCTGTTCTCGCACTACCTCGCGGGCCAGTTCGTCTCGAACGTCCTGCCCACCACGATCGGCGGCGACGTCCTCCGGGTCTCGCGCCTCTCGCGCGAGACGGGGCTCGGGCCGAGCACCTTCGCGTCGGTGGTCCTCGAGCGGCTGAGCGGGTGGATCGTCCTTCCCCTCATCACCTTCTCCGGCCTCGCCCTGAACCCGGGGCTCCGTGGGCTCGGCCGGGCCTCGACGGTCGCCACGGCCATCGCCCTCGTCACCCTCGTCGGCCTCATGGGGGTCGTGATCTTCGTCGCGGACAAGCGCCTCCTCGGGCGCTTCACGAGCTCCGAGGGCTGGCAGCGCTTCGTCGGGGCGGTGCACCTGGGGGTCGACGGCATGCGACGTCGCCCCACCGATGCGATGGCCGTGCTCGCCGTCGGCATCGGGTACCAGTTGGTCCTCGTCCTCGCCGCGCTGATGGCGGCCCAGGCGCTCCACATCCCCCAGGTCGGCCTCACCGCGCTCCTCGTGTTCATGCCCGCGGTGCTCATCATCCAGGTGCTGCCGATCGGGATCTCCGGCCTCGGGCTCCGCGAAGGTGCGTTCGTCCTGTTCCTGAAGCCGCTCGGCGTCCCCGCCGAGAAGGCCATCGCCCTCGGCCTGCTGCTCTACCTGCTCAACCTCGTCACGTCGCTGCCCGGTGCCGGCGCCTTCGCCCTCGGCAACCGCCGGCGGGCCGGCGCTCCGGGCGGGCAGGTGCCCCGATGACGGTCGACTCCGCCGACGAGCCCGTGGCCGGCGTCGAATCCGGTCCCACGCAGGAGGAGGGCCGCGTCGAGCACGCGTCGCGCCTGCGCTGCTGGCGGGAGGTCGTCTACATCGCGGTCTTCTACGCCATCTACACCTACATCCGGAACCAGTTCGGGTCGGCCTCGGTCGACAGCTCCGTCGCCCACGACAACGCCCTCACCGTCATCCGCATCGAGGAGGCGCTCGGGCTGTTCCACGAGGAGACGATCCAGGAGCTGTTCCTCGACTGGCGCCCGTTCATCCAGTTCTGGAACGTCTTCTACGGCACGTTCCACTTCGCGGTCACCATCGGCGTGCTCGTCTGGCTGTTCTTCCGGTGGCGCGACCAGTACCCGGCCTGGCGCAACACCCTGGCCTTCACGACCGGCCTCGCCCTGCTCGGGTTCACGCTGTTCCCGCTGATGCCACCCCGGCTCCTGTCGGCCGACGACGAGTTCGGGGCCGGGCACAACAACCCGTACTTCATCGACGACTACGGCTTCGTCGACACCCTCGCCGAGTACGGAGGGCTCTGGTCGTTCAACGAGGGCGCCATGGCGAAGGTCTCCAACCAGTACGCGGCGATGCCGAGCCTCCACTTCGCCTGGGCCACCTGGTGCGCGCTCGCCATCGCCGGACGGACCCGGCAGTGGTGGGCCAAGGTCCTGGCCGGTGCGTACCCACCGGCGACGCTGTTCGCCATCGTCGTCACGGGCAACCACTTCTGGCTCGACGCCGTCGGCGGGGCGATCGTGCTCGCGGTGGGATGGATGCTCGGCTCGCGCCTCGCGGCGTGGAACGACCGCCGCCTGGCCGCTGTGTCCCACGGAGCCGAGGGCGGTACCGTTTGACGCTGGCGTCAGCGCAGCCGTCGACGGAAGGACCCGGAGCCGCATGCTCCTCGAACGCATCAACTCCCCCGAGGACCTCCGGTCGCTCACCCACGCCGAGCTGGACGACCTCGCCACCGAGATCCGGGAGTTCATCGTCGACGCCGTGAACGCCTGCGGCAGCGGGCACCTCGGCTCCAACCTCGGGGCCGTCGAGCTCACCATCGCCCTGCACCGGGTGTTCGAGTCGCCCCGCGACATCCTGCTCTGGGACACCGGCCACCAGGCGTACGTGCACAAGATCCTCACCGGTCGCCGCGACAGCTTCACCACGCTCCGCCAGGAGGGCGGCCTGTCGGGCTACCCGAGCCGGTCCGAGTCGCCCCACGACTGGATCGAGAACAGCCACGCCTCCACCGTCCTCAGCTACGCCCACGGCCTGGCCACGGCCCAGCAGAGCGAGCACGGTGACGGCCGGCGGGTCGTCGCGGTCATCGGCGACGGCTCTATGACCGGCGGCATGGCCTACGAGGGCCTCAACAACCTCGGCCACAGCGGCCGCGACTGCATCATCGTCCTCAACGACAACGGGCGGTCCTACGCCCCGACCGTGTCGCGCCTCGGCGAGTCGCTCAACAAGGTGCGGTCCAACCCCACCTACGTCCGCGAGACCACCCGCATGGAGCGCTTCCTGCGTCGGGTCCCGCTCGTCGGCCGGTTCCTCAACCGGGGGTTCAACGCCACCCGCACGGCGGCGCGCGAGTTCTGGACCGAGCCGGTCACGTTCTTCGAGCAGCTGGGGCTCTTCTACAGCGGGCCGTTCGACGGCCACGACGTCCGCGAGCTCGAGCGGGCCTTCCGCAACGCCTCGGAGATCGGCGGCCCCCAGGTGGTGCACGTCGTCACCCAGAAGGGCCGGGGCTACGCGCCGGCCGAGAACGACTCGGTCAAGCACCTCCACGACGTCGGCGGCGTGAAGCCGGGCAGCTACACCGCGGCCTTCACCGAGGCCCTCATCAAGGCCGGCGAGAACCACCCCGAGCTGGTGGCGATCACCGCCGCGATGCCCGACTCCACCGGCCTGCTCCCCTTCGCCGAGCGCTTCCCCGACCGCATGATCGACGTCGGCATCGCCGAGCAGCACGCGGTCACGTCGGCGGCGGGCATGGCGATGGGTGGGTTGCTCCCGGTGTTCGCCGTCTACTCGACGTTCCTCACCCGGGCGATCGACCAGGTCAACCTCGACGTGGCCCTCCACGGCCAGAAGGTGATCTTCTGCCTCGACCGCGCCGGCATCACCGGCGACGACGGCGCCTCGCACCACGGCGTGCTCGACATGGTCCTGCTGTCCAAGGTGCCGGGCATGACCGTCCTCGCGCCGTCGTCGTACCAGGAGCTGCAGGCCATGCTCCACGACGCCGTCGAGCTGGCCGACGGTCCGGTCGCCATCCGCTGGCCGAAGACCGCGGCGCGCAACGTCCACGCCGACGAGGTCGGCGTGGGCTTCCGGGCCCGCCGCTGGCGCGAGGGCGACGACGTCTGCATCCTCGCCGTCGGGAAGATGCTCGAAGCTGCTCTGGCCGCCGCCGACGAGCTGGCCGCCGAGGGGCGCTCGGTCACCGTGTGGGACGCCCGTGCCGTCACGCCGGTCGACCTGGACATGATCGCCGACGCCGCTCGGCACCGGCTCGTCCTCACCGTCGAGGACGGCTACCGCGACGGCGGGGCGGGCGCGCTGTTCGCCGAGCACGTCGCCGCCCACGTCGACGAGGCGGACGTGCCGATGCCGTCGGTGTCGGTCCTCGGCGTGCCCACCCGGTTCATCGCCCAGGCCAAGCCCGATGCGATCCTGGCCGAGCTCGGCCTCGACGCCACGGGCATCGCCGCCGAGGTGCGCCGCCGCAGCTGACCGCCGGAGCGGGGCCGGTCCGGCTACTCGCTGTAGTAGGGGTTCTCGCCGGCGTCGTGATCGGTGACGTCGATGATCTCGGTCACCTCGGGGATCGCGGCGCGGATCTGCGTCTCGATGCCCTCACGCAGCGTCATGGCGCTGACCGCGCAGCCCTGGCAGCCCCCACCCATCGACAGGAACACCTTGGTGTCCTCGACGCCGACGAGGCTGGCGAAGCCGCCGTGTGCAGCGAGCATCGGGTTGACGGCCTGGTCGAGCAGCTGACGCACCTTGTCGGCGATGTCGCCGTGGAGGTCGAGCTCGACCCCGGCCAGCGGGTCGGGCCGGTTCGGGTTGCGGATGACCAGCCCGCCCTGGTTGGCGTTCGCCGGCAGGTCGAGGGTGGCGCCGCGCAGCTTGTCGACGCTGTCGGCGGGGACGATGACGGGCAGCCCGTCGGTGGTGACCACCGAGTCGCCCTCGGCGGCCTCGGTGAGCGCCTCGAAGGCCAGGTCGTAGGCGTACTCCACGCCGCTCGCACCGACGACCTCGATGCGCAGGCCGAGGGACTCGGGTTCGGGCTCGTTGCCGCGGATCTCGAGCACCTTGGCGCGGGCCTGGTCGGTGACGGTGACGATCGTGTCGGTGGCGACCGTGGTGTCGGTGTCGGGGGCCATGTGGCGGACTCTACAGGGGGTCCCCCACCGCTCCACCGACGGGCATACGATCGCCCCCATGACCGACGCGCCGAGCGAGACCACGTCGTCCACCGCCGAGGACGAGGTCCTCTACGCCGTCGACGACCACGTCGCCACCATCACCCTCAACCGGCCCCACCGGATGAACGCCATCTCGGGCCGGATGCTCACCCAGCTCGCCGAGCGCCTGGCCGAGGCCGATCGGGACCGGCAGGTGCGCGCGATCGTGCTCACCGGCGCCGGCCGGGCGTTCTGCGCCGGGCTCGACATCAAGGACGCGGTCGCGGGCACCGGCATCGGCGGTCAGGGCGGGTCCTCGGGGAGCGGCACGCACCTCTCCACCCGCGACCACCCCACCACCGTGATGTTCGAGATGGACACGCCGGTCATCGGTGCGATCAACGGCGCCGCGGCCGGCTTCGGGCTCGACATCGCCCTCGGGTGCGACATCCGCCTCGTCGCCGAGGACGCCAAGATCGTCACCGGCTTCGCCAAGCGGGGCGTCGTGCCCGAGAGCGGGGGCACCTGGTACATGCCGCGGCTGCTCGGGTGGGCGAAGGCCGCCGAGATCGGCTTCCTCGGCCGGGACCTCACCGGCGCCGAGGCGGCCGAGATGGGGCTGGCCAACCGGGCCCTGCCCGGCGACGAGCTGATGGCGACCGCCTACGGGTGGGCCGCGGAGATCGCGGCCAACGCGCCGCTCGCGGTGCAGTCGATGAAGCGCCTCTTCCGCCACGGGCTCACCGAGGACTTCCCGAGCCACGTGCACCACGTGCTGCTCCAGACGATGCTGCTGTTCCAGAGCGCCGACTTCCGCGAGGGCATCACGAGCTTCGCCGAGGGGCGGCCCCCGGAGTTCGAGGGACGCTGACCTGCCTGCCGTGACGCGCCGCCCGGTCGGGGGCGGCTGATGCTCTTCCCCACCGTCGCGTTCGCGATCTTCTTCGTGGTCGTCTTCACCGCGAACTGGCTGCTGCGCCCCCACCACACGGCGTGGCGCCTGTTCATGCTCGGGGCGAGCCTCTACTTCTACGCGTACTGGAACGCTCGCCTCGTCCTCCTCATCGGCGCGTCGATCGTCGTGAACTACCTCTTCGGCCACGCCGTCGCCGCAGCGCGCGGGCCGGACCGGGAGAAGACCCCCGCGTCGCGGGCCCTCGTCGCCGCCTCGGTCGCCGTCAACCTCGGGATCCTCGGGTTCTTCAAGTACTACGGGTTCTTCGTCACCTCGCTCATCGCGCTGGGCGAGGACGTCGGCGTCGACCTCAACCCGCCGCTCATCGAGGTGATCCTGCCGGTCGGCATCTCGTTCTTCACGTTCCAGGCGATGAGCTACGTCATCGACATCGGGCGCGGCGACCAGCACGTGATGTCGCTCCTCGACTTCGCCCTGTACCTGTCGTTCTTCCCCCAGCTCGTCGCCGGACCCATCGTCCGGGCGTCGGAGTTCGCCCCCCAGATGGCCCACCGACCCGACCCCCGCCACGTGCGGATGCCCGAGGCGTTCCGCCTCATCTTCCAGGGCCTGTTCAAGAAGGTCGTCGTCTCGAGCTTCCTCGCCACCGAGCTCGTCGACCCGGTGTTCGCCCAGCCCGACGCGTTCTCCGCCCTGGAGAACCTGCTCGCGGTGTACGGCTACGCCATCCAGATCTACGCCGACTTCTCGGGCTACACGGACATCGCGATCGGCTGCGCGCTGCTGCTCGGCTTCCGGTTCCCGCAGAACTTCGACGCGCCCTACCGCTCGCTGTCGATCCAGGAGTTCTGGCGCCGCTGGCACATGACCCTGTCCCGCTGGCTGCGCGACTACCTCTACATCCCGCTCGGCGGCAACCGCGGGTCGACCGGCTTCGTCTACCGGAACCTGTTCCTCACCATGCTCCTCGGCGGGCTGTGGCACGGCGCGGCGTGGACCTTCGTCGTCTGGGGCGCGCTGCACGGGGGCTACCTGGTGGCCGAGCGGGTGGTGAAGGCCCGCTGGGAGCCTCGCGGCGTGCGGCCCGAGCTCGTGAAGGTGGGCCAGTGGCTGCTCACCTTCCACCTCGTCTGCTTCGCGTGGATCTTCTTCCGGGCCGAGACGTTCACCGACGCGCTCGACGTCATCGGCCAGATCCTCCTCGGCGGCGGCACCGGCCCGCTCGTCACCGTCCTCGCGGCGTTCACGATCGCCGCCATGCTCGCCTCGCAGTTCGTGCCGACGCGAGCGGTGCGACGGGTCGAGGAGGCGTTCGCGGCGACGCCGCTGGCGCTGCACGCGGTCGCCCTCGCCGGCGGGCTCCTCGTCGTCGACGCCCTCGGCCCGGAAGGCGTCGCGCCGTTCATCTACTTCCAGTTCTGAGCAGGTCCTGGCCGGCCTCAGTCGAGGTCGGCGTCGGCCTCGACGACGTCGAGGACCGTGCGGGCGAGCAGGTCGCCGCCGGCACGCGACAGGTGGATGCCGTCGCCCTGGCGGAGGTCCTGGACCGTGCCGTCGACGCCAGGGAGGAACGCCTCGTAGGCACCGCCGTCGTTGGCGAACAGGTCGTAGCTGTCGACGAACCGCACCCACGGCCGCAGCTCCGCCTCGGAGCGGAAGATCTCGTTGAGCTGGGCCATGCGGTCGGAGAAGCCGGGGTCGCGCATGATCGGCTGACCGACCCAGTACACGACCCGACCCTCGGACCGCAGCAGGTCCATGGTGCCGGCGACACGACGCCGGTACTCCTCCTGCCACGGCGGGCTCAGCCGCTCGTACACCTGGCCGTCGACCTCCATGCCCTGGGCGTCGTTGGCTCCGAACATGATGACGACCGCCTCGGGGTCGAGCCGCTCCATCTCGGCGTCGAGGTGGGCGGGCCAGTTGAAGTAGTCGGGCCGGGTCAGGCCGGTGGAGATGCGGTAGTCGAGGGTGCTCTCCATCACGCCGGTCGCGTCGGTCATCGCCACGAGCGACTGGCCGAACACCTGCGACATCGAGTCGCCACCGACCCAGACCCGCAACGGCTCCTCGGCGGTGGGCGTGCGCAGCTCCGGCTCGGGCGGCGCCGTCGTGGTCGTGGTGGCCGGCGCCTCGCCGTCGGGATCACCGGAGGGCGTCGTCGTCGTGCTGCTCGGCGAGGCGACCTCGACGTCCGGGGGAGGGAACTCGAAGTCCTCGTCGGCGTCGCCATCGCCCCGTCCCAGGGCCGAGTCGACGGCGTCGCGGACGACGTTGATGCGGGTCAGCTCGCTGAGGTCCTGGACGGGCTCCCAGACCGCGAGCGAGACGTCGCGGGGCCAGCCGAACGGCTTGCGCTCGGCCTGCTCGACGAGGCTGTCGGCGTTGACCAGGGCAGCGAGCACGAAGCCGACGAGGATGACGGCGAGCACGCGGCCGGCCGGCACCGTGGCGCCGCGATGGCCGCCCTCGTCCCCGCTCCGTTCCTCTCCGGACATCGACGCCAGGCTACCGGCGCCCGGCCCTGGCGCAGGGGCGCCGGGGCGAGGTCAGGCGGTGCGGCCCATGAACGCCAGGAGCCGCGTCTGGGCGTCGGCGTCGTCGTCGACCTCGACCCGGGGGCCGTAGTGCCCGCTGCGGCGCATGGCCTCGTCGACCTCCGGCGGCAGGGCCTCGACGGCGGCGACCTGACGGCGGACCTCGTCGGGATCGAGGCGCTCGTCGAGCCCGGTCGCGCGCGCCAGGTCCCACGTGTGGACGAGCACGTCGGGCGTGCACGTCATGTCGACGGCCGCCTCGAGCGACATCCGGCCGGGAGGACCGCAGTCGGCGACCCGCGCCGCCACCTCCGGGTCGTCGAGGGCCCGCTGGACGGCGTCGCGCACGACCGCCCACGCCGCCGCCGGGTCGTCCTCGACCGAGGGGATCGGCCCGGTCTCGACGTCGAAGGTCCCGAGGAGGAACCCGGGACCCGGCAGCCAGTCGACGAGGTGGCGGACGACGTCGCGACCCGTCCAACCCTCGCAGGGGGCGGGTCGCTCCCACGCACCGTCGGGGACGGCCTCGACCGTCGCCGTGAACCCTCGTGCCACCCGCTCGAACCGCTCGGAGATCTCGCTCATGCACGGCTGACGAGGCGCGGCGGTGGGACTCATCGCACGTTCAGAGCGGGCGGTCGATCACCACGAGCCTGCGCTCGGTCATGTCCTCGACCGCGTAGGCCGGCCCCTCGCGTGTGTTGCCGGAGTCGCGGACCCCGCCGTAGGGCATCTGGTCGGTGCGGAACGTGGGCACCTCGTTGACGACCACCGCGCCGAAGTCCAGGGTGCGGGCGGCACGGAGGGCGACGTCGAGGTCGGGGGTGAAGATGCCCGCCTGGAGCCCGTAGACCGTGTCGTTGGCTCGGGCCATCGCCTCCTCGAGGTCGGTGTAGGTGGCCACGCCGACGACGGGCCCGAACACCTCGCGTGCCGACACCTTCATCGCAGGGGTGATGCCCGAGAGCACGGTGGGCCGCAGCACCGCGCCGTCGCGCGACGCCCCCGTGCACACGGTCGCGCCGGCCTGCGCGGCCTCGTCGACCCAGCCGGCGACGCGCTCCGCCTCGCCCTCGTCGATCAGCGCGCTGACCTGCGTCGCGTCGTCGGACGGGTCCCCGACGACCAGTGCGTCGACCTCGCGCACGAGCGCGTCGGTCAGCCGGTCCGCCACCTCGGCGTGGGCGTAGATGCGCTGCACCGAGATGCACGACTGGCCCGCGAAGCCGTTGCCGGCCACGGCGAGCGCCGCAGCCACGGCGTCGACGTCGACGCCCGGCTCCACGATCACCGGCGTGTTGTTGCCGAGCTCGAGACCCACCTCCTTGCGGGGCACGCGCTCGCGGATCGCCCACCCGACGTCGGGCGAGCCGGTGAACGTGATCATCGCGACGTCGGGGTGCTCGACGAGCCGGTTCGTGTCGCTGCCCCGGACGGTCAGCACCTGGAGCCAGCCCTCCGGGAGCCCGCACTCCCCGAGGAGCCGGGCCAGCTCGAGGGCCGTCAGCGGGGTCGCCGTCGCCGGCTTGAGGATGATCGGGCACCCCGCAGCGATGGCGGGCGCCACCTTGTGGGCGACGAGGTTGAGCGGGAAGTTGAACGGAGAGATGCCGACGACCACCCCTCGCGGCACCCGCATCACCAGGCCGAGCTTCCCCTCGCCCGCGCTGCTGGCGTCCATGGGGACGAGCTCGCCGGCGACTGTGCGCGCCGCAGCGGCCGAGAAGCGGAACGTGTCGATCGCCCTGGCCACCTCGGTGCGTGCGGTGGAGATCGGCTTGGCCGCCTCGTCGCAGATGATCCGGGCGAAGCGGTCCGGGTCGCCCTCGATGGCCGCCGCGGCTCGGTCGAGGACGGCCGCCCGCTCGTGCGCCGGCAGCGCGCCCCGCCGGTGGAGCTGGGCCGCTCGGTCGACGGCGCGGTCGATGTCGTCGTCACCGTGCCGGGGGACCTCCCCCACCTGCCGGCCGTCGTAGGGGGATGTCACGGAGATCGTCTCGGTCATGGGGGCCCCTTACCCCGCGATCAGCCGCCCTCGTCGTCGAGGGCGCGCAGGGCGTCCCCGAGCTCGTCGACCTCGATCTCCTGGTTGAGCTCGGTGCCCGACCGGTAGGCCGCCCGCACGACCATGTGCACGCCCGTCGGGAACGTGATGAGGAGCAGGGCGAGCGCCACCACCATCTTGAACGTCGAGTCGAGCTCGGCGATCTGCAGGGAGGCGGCGACGGCGACGAAGGTCGCGCCGAGCGGCGCCGCCTTCCCGGCCGCGTGCGAGCGAGCGATGGCGTCGCGGAAGCGGTGGAGGCCGACCGCCGACAGGAGGGCCAGCAGCCCTCCGGTGACCAGGAGCACCGAGCTCACGACCTCGGTCACCGCGACCCCCTCCTCTCGATGAACCGCGCGACGGCCACGGTGGCCAGGAAGCCGATGAGCGACGTGACGACGAGCACGTCGAGGAACACGTCGCCGTCGCGCCGCGTGGCGTCACCTGCGATGCCCATCAGCGAGATGACGACGAGCAGGTCGAGGCCGAGGATCCGGTCGGGGATCGACTCCGCCACGACGATGCGCGCGATGGCGAGCGTCGCGGCCACGGCGAGGGTCGCGAAGTAGATCGTCAGCGCCACCTCGAACATCAGGCGACCTCCTCGTGCCGGCGGCGGAGCAGCCCGGCCATCTCCTCGCACGCGGCGTCCGACCCGAAGGCCCGGACGGCGCGCCGCTCCAGCTCGAGCAGCTCGTCGCGCGAGCGCTCGCGGTCGTCGAGGTGCAGCACGTGGACGTAGAGGACGCACGGGTCCTCGGCGATGTCGACCACGACCGTGCCGGGCGTGAGGCCGATCGAGTTCACGATGAGGGTGAGCACCGTGGGCGACACCGAGGGCGGGTACGGGACGGCGATGATGCCCTCGTTGTCGCGGTTGTGCGGCGTGACGACCTCCCACGCCACGACGGCGTTGGCGACGAGCAGCTGGCGCACGTAGTAGCCGGCGTACCCGAGCGCCGGGAGCGGCCGCAGGGCGCCACGGATCGGTGGGTGGTCGATCGGCGTGATGGCGAGGGCCACGAGCGAGACGACGATGCCGGACAGCACGTTCGCGACGCTCACGTCGCCCCACAGGCCGACCCAGATGAACGTCATGAGGCCGACGACGGCCAGACGACGGATCACGGGTCCATCACCGCCTCCACGTAGGGCGACAGGTCGAGCAGCTCGACCGCTGCCCGCTCGGAGAGCTCGAAGAGCGGACCCGCCGCGACCGCGATCGCGAGCGTGAGCACCACGGCCCCGGCGGTGGCGGCGACCATCAGGTGGGCAGAGCGAAGCGACCCCGTGCCGTCGCGGACGGGCTCGGTGACCTCGCCCCAGAAGAGCCCTGACCAGATCTTCGTCATCGAGACGAGCGTGAGGATCGACGCCGCGAGGGAGATGGCCACGATGACCCACTCGCGGCCCGACAGCCCGGCATCGACGAGGGCGAGCTTCGCCACGAAGCCGGAGAACGGCGGGATGCCGGCCAGGCTGAGCGCGGGCAGCAGGAAGAGCACGGCGACGACGGGCACGCGGTGCAGCAACCCGCCCACGCGAGCCAGCGCCCCGCTGCCGCCGACGTGCTCGACGAGGCCGCCGACGAGGAACAGCACCGTCTTCACCGGGATCTGGTGCACGACGTAGAAGACCGCACCGGCCAGTCCGGCGACGCTGTACAGGCCGAGCCCCATGATCATGTAGCCGATCTGGCTGATGATGTGGAAGCTGAGGATCCGCTTCATGTCGTCCTGGGCGATCGCTCCCAGCACGCCGATCACCATCGTCAGCCCGGCGACGACGAGCACGAAGCCGCCGAGCTCCGGCAGGTCGAACACGGTCTGGGTGCGGATGATGGCGTAGACGCCGACCTTGGTGAGGAGCCCGGCGAACACCGCGGTCACCGACGTGGGCGCGGTGGGGTACGAGTCCGGGAGCCAGCCGAACAGCGGGAAGATCGCGGCCTTCACGCCGAACACGACGAGGAACACGAGACCGATCGCAGCACGGAGCGGATCGGGCAGCTCGGCGAACCGCCCGACGAGGTCGGCCATGTTGAGCGTGCCCGTCGCCGCGTAGACGAACGCGACGGCGGTGACGAAGAGCGTCGATGCCGTGAGGTTCACGACGACGTAGCTCATGCCCGAGCGGACCTGCGCCCGCGTCGCGCCCAGGGTGATGAGCACGTAGGAGGCGATGAGCATGATCTCGAAGGCGACGAAGAGGTTGAACAGGTCGCCGGCGAGGAACGACGCCGACACCCCAGCGGTCAGCACCAGGTAGCAGGGGTGGAAGATGCCGCGAGAGTCGGCCCCCTGGCCGATCGCGAACACCAAGACGAAGAAGACGGTGAGCACCGAGACGAGCAGGAAGAGCGACGCCATCAGGTCGGCGACCAGCGTGATCCCGAGCGGTGCCGGCCACGCACCGACCTGGACCGCGGCGGTGCCGTCGGACTCGACGCCGACGAGAAGGGCCACGGCGATGCCAACCGACGCGGTGACGGCGACGAGCGACACGGCGCGCTGGACCGGGCGCGACCCCGACACGACGAGCGCGAGGGCAGCACCGACGAGCGGGACGACGACCGCCAGCGGGAGGAGGACGGTCATGGCAGCTCCTCGCCGGGGTCGGGCTCGGTGTCGAGCGTGGTGCCGATGCCCGGGTCGTCGGGGCCGAACTCGGTGAGGTCCTCCTGCTCGGCGGCCTCCCGCGCTGCGGCGCGCGCCAGGTCCGACTCGACCCGCCGGGCGACCAGACGGTCCTCGAGGTCGTCCTGCACCTGGTCGTCGTGGGTCAGGGCCCAGGAGCGGTAGGCGAGGGCGAGCAGGAAGGCGGTGATGCCGAAGGTGATGACGATCGCCGTCAGGGCGAGTGCGTGCGGCAGCGGATCGACGACCGCGCTGCCGTCGGTCTCGGGTCCGACGATCGGCGGCTCCCCCGCCCGACCGCCGGCGACCTGCAGCAGGACGACCGTGCCGTGGCCGAGCAGCACGATGCCGAGCACGACCCGGGTGAGGGTGCGCTGGAGGAGCAGGTAGCACCCCGCCGTGAAGAGCAGGGCGGCGGTCGCGGCGAGGACGACGCTCATCGCTCCACCTCGTCGGGCTCGACGACCGGCGCCAGGTCCTCGTCGGCCTCGCGGCCGAGCGACGCCACGACGGCCACGGCGAGCCCGAGCACGACCAGGTACACGCCGATGTCGAACGGCAGCGTGGCGGTGAACTTGACCGTGCCGAGGACGGGCAGGTCCTCCTCGAAGGTCCAGGCCTCGAGGAAGCCGTCGCCGGCGACGAGGGATGCCACGCCGGTCAGCGCGCTCAGCAGGACGCCGGCCCCGAGCAGCACCTCGAAGGGCACCCGGGTGACGCCGCCGTGGGCGGTGGCACCGGCCGAGATGTACCGGAGGAACACCGCCGAGCCGGCGACGAGCCCACCGATGAAGCCGCCGCCCGGCGCGTTGTGGCCCGCGAAGAGGAGGAAGACGGAGGCGATGAGGACGATCGGGACGGCGACGCGGACCGTCTCGTCGAGCACGCCCGACGGATCGCCGCCGAGGGGGCGGCCGAGGTCGCTCACGTGCGGACCTCCTCGTCCGCGGGGTCGAGCGCAGCGCCCGTCCGCTCCTCCTCCACGCCGACGTCCTCCTGGCGTCGCGGCGGGCGGCCCGCCCGCACCAGCGCCGCGGTGCCGATCGCGGCCACGGTGATGACCACGATCTCGCCCAGGGTGTCGAAGGCCCTGATGTCGGCGAGGATGACGTTCACGGCGTTGGCGCCGCCGCCCTCCGGGTAGGCGACCTCGCTCATCTCCTCGCCGATCGGCCGGTCGGTGCGTGCCGCGAGCGAGGTCAGCGCCAACCCGAACACCGCGGCGCCCACGGCGAGCGACAGGCCGAGGTGGGCGACGCGGAGGGACCGGGTCCGACGGCGCGCGAAGCGGTCCGGCAGGCGGCGCAGCACCATCAGGAACAGCACGAGCGACACGGTCTCGATGAGGAACTGCGTCAGCGCGAGGTCGGGCGCACCCTGGACGACGAACAGCAGCGCCACGCCGTAGCCGACGGTGCCGAGGGCGAGCACCGCGGCGAACCGCCGCCGGGTGAGGACGGTGCCGATGGCGCCGACGAGGACCAGTACGGCGATGACCGCCTGCAGCGGTGATTCGGCCCAGACCCACCCGTCGGGCACCTCGAGGTGGCGGACGAGCACGACGCCGGGGACGACCGCGAAGGTGATGAGGACCATCGAGACGTAGAAGCTCAAGGAGCCGGGCTGGACGATCCTCGTGACCTGGGCCGCGCCCCTGATGAGTGCGGCGTAGCCGGCGTGGAACGCGACGTCGGCACCGCCGCCGACCGCCAGGCCCGACTGGAGGTGCGCCACCGGGCGCCGGGCCAGGAAGAGCAGCACGCCACCGGCCAGCGCCACACCCGACAGCAGCAGCGGGAGCGTGAAGCCGGGCCACAGGTGCAGGTGGTACTCCCCCGCCGGCTCGTAGAGCGCGGCCGCCGCCGGGCGGACGAGCTCGTCGGCCAGGGCGGTGACGAGCCCGCCGACGAGCGACAGTGCGGCGAGGAGCGCGGCAGGCACCACGAAGGCCGCCGGCGGCCGGGGCACCTCGGCGCCGATCGGGTCCTCGACCTGGGGCTTCGCAGCGAACGCACCCCAGAGGAAGCGCGCGGTGTAGGCGGTGGTGAGCACGGATCCGGCGACGAGCCCGGCGAGCACCCAGTTGGAGCCGGTGCCGCTGGCGTCGAGGTACCCCAGGAAGCCCGCCTCCTTGCTGACGAACCCGAGGAGCGGCGGCACCCCGGCCATCGACAGGGCCGCGAGCGTCGCCACCGCGGCGGTGAGCGGCAGCCGGCGACCGAGCCCGCTCAGGCGGCGCAGGTCGCGGCTGTGCGCCTGGTGGTCGACGACGCCGACGACCATGAACAGCGCGGCCTTGAACAGGGCGTGGGCGAGGAGCATCGCCGTCCCGGCGAACACGAGCTTCGAGTCGCCCCAGCCGAGGAGCGCGACGAGGAAGCCGAGCTGGCTGATCGTGCCGAAGGCGAGGACGAGCTTCAGGTCGTACTGCCGCAGCGCCCGGTAGGCGCCCCAGAGCATCGTCGCCACGCCGACGCCGGCGGTGAGCGGCCGCCACAGCCCGACGTCGGCGAACGCCGGCGACATGCGGGCGATCAGGTAGACGCCGGCCTTCACCATGGTCGCCGAGTGCAGGTAGGCGCTCACGGGGGTCGGCGCCGCCATGGCCCCGGGCAGCCACATGTGGAACGGCACCTGGGCCGACTTGGTGAACGCGCCCGCGAGGACCAGGACCACGGCCCAGGCGACGACCGCACCCTCGGTCGGCGGGTCGGCGAGGATCTCCGACAGCGACCACGTGGCCGAGCTCGACGCCTGGCCGAGCAGCACGAGCCCGCCGAGCATCGCCAGCCCGCCCGCCCCGGTGATGAGGATCGCCTGGAGGGCGGCCTTGCGCGAGCTCTCCTTCGTGTCGTCGAAGCCGATGAGCAGGTAGCTCGTGACCGAGGTCAGCTCCCAGAACACGAAGATCAGCAGCAGGTTGTCGGCGAGGACGAGCCCGAGCATGGCGCCGGAGAAGGCGCACAGGTACATGGCGAAGCGGCCGAGGTCCGGCCGGTCGGGGAAGTACTCGACCGAGTACGCCATGACGAGGGCGCCGATCCCGGAGACCAGCAGGACCATGAGGGCCCCGAAGGTGTCGAGCCGGAAGGCGAGCTCGAGCTGGAGGCCCGGCACCCACTCGTGGGCCTCCTCGATCGCCCCGCCGTCGAGCACGGTGCCGAGGTGACCCGCGAGCCACACGAGGGTCGCCGCCGGGGCGAGGAGCGTCCACAGGAACACCCGCCGACCGAGGGGACGTGCCGCGGCCGGAGCGAGGAGCGCGACCACCGCGTGGACGACGACGAGAAGCGTCACGTCGTCGGTGCGGGGGCCGGCGGCATGTCGACAGGGTAGAGGGCGGGAGGGGGTGTCCTGACCGTCACCCCTGCGATTCGAGCTCCTCGCCCAGCTCCAGCCACCGCTCCTCGACCTGCCGCCGCTCCTCGTCGACCGCCGAGAGCTCGGCGCCGAGACGGGCCAGCTCCACGTGGTCGCTGCCCACCTCGGCGACCGCCGCGGTGAGCTCGGCGTGCCGCCGCTCGAGCCGCGCGAGCTCCTTCTCGGTCGACTTCATCTGGTTGCGCAGCGAGCTCTTCGACGCCCGCCGCTCCGCCTGGGCCGACGGTCGCGCCGGGGTCGCGGCGCGACCCTTGGGTGCGGCCTTCGGCCCGCTGCGAGCGGTGCGGCGCTCCTCCTCCCACGCCGCGTAGCCGCCGGGGCGCCGACCGGCCCGCCCGCTGCCGTCGAGGACGACGACGTCGGTGACGGTGCGCTCGAGGAACGCCCGGTCGTGGCTGACCACGAGCAGGGCGCCGGGCCACTCGTCGAGGAAGTCCTCGAGGACGCGCAACGTGTCGACGTCCAGGTCGTTGGTCGGCTCGTCGAGCAGCAGGACGTTCGGCTTCGCCGCCAGGACGGTGAGCAGCTGGAGGCGACGTCGCTCCCCGCCGGAGAGCAGCTCGACCGGGGCGAACTGCGCATCGGCGTCGAACCAGAAGCTCTCGAGGAGGCGGGCGTCGGTCCAGTCCGGGTCGCGGTGCGGGCCGGCGACGACCTCTCGGACGCGCGCCTGGGGATCGAGCTCGCGCGTCATCTGGTCGTAGTAGCCGAGCGCGACGGTGGTGCCGGTGTCCACGGCCCCCTCGGCGGGGATCGTGCGACCGGCGACGATGTCGAGCAGCGTCGACTTGCCGGTGCCGTTGACGCCGACGATGCCGAGCCGCTCGCGCCGGTCGAGCGCCAGGTCGACGCCCCGGAACAGCCACGGGCCGTCGCCGAACCGGTGCCCGACCCCGTGGAGGTCGACGACCTTGTCGCCGAGCCGTGGCGTGCCGAGGTGGAGGTCGAGAGCGCCCGCGCGCGCCGCGACCTCCGGGCGGCCCTCGACGAGGGCGGTGGCGGCCTCGATCCGCGCCTTGGGCTTGCGGGTCCGGGCTGGCGCGCCGCGGCGGAGCCAGGCCAGCTCGGAGCGGGCGAGGTTGCGACGGACCGACTCGGCCTGGGCGGCGCGCTCCTCCCGCTCGGCCCGCGCCTCGAGGTAGCTGGCGTAGCCGCCCTCGTGCACGTGCGATCGACCCCGGTCGAGCTCGAGGATCCGTGTCGTCGCCCGGTCGAGCAGGTGCCGGTCGTGGGTGACGAGCACCAGCCCGCCGGTGAAGGCGGCGAGACGGTCCTCGAGCCAGGCGATGCCGTCGATGTCGAGGTGGTTCGTCGGCTCGTCGAGCACGAGCAGGTCGCACTCCGCCACCAGGGTCCGGGCCAGCGCGACGCGCTTGCGCTGCCCACCCGAGAGCACGGCGATGTCCCGGTCGGCGTGCGGGCCCATCCCCAGCCGGTCGAGGACCGCCGCCGCCTCCCACGACTCCCCCACGGCCTCCAGCGCGGTGCCGTCGGGCAGCGCGGCCTCCTGGTCCAGCATCGCCACGCGCACGCCACGTCCCCGCCGCACGACACCCGACTCGGGCTCGGTCGCACCGGCGAGGACCCGCAGCAGCGTCGACTTGCCCGTCCCGTTCAGACCGACGATGCCGAGCCGATCACCTTCGGCGACCGTGACCGACACGTCCTCGAAGAGGGCACGGCCGGGACGGCTCATCGAGACGCGGTCGCAGTCCACGAGGATCACGCACGGGAGGGTACGCACCTGCGGAGCCCGTCCGGTCCACGGCAGCTCCACGTCACCTCGGTACGCTCGCTCGGCCATGGATCGTCCCCGCCGGCTGGCGCCGGAGCCCCTCGACGTCGACGGACCGCGCCGTCGCCCACGCACGTTCCCCACCCTGTCGGTGCGTCCGGGGATGGTCGTCGAGCACCGCCCGAGCGGCGTGACGGGTGCCGTCGTGTCCCTCGCCCACGGCGGGTTGACCCTGCGGGACCGGCACGGGCGCGACCACCTCGTGCGCATGGCCCCGGGCGCCTTCCTCGTCGACGGGCGGCCCGTGACCCTGGTCGTCGAGCGCGCTGCGCCCGCCGATCGGACGGCCGCCGTCACGGCGTCGGGCTCGATCGCCGTCGAGGGCGCGCCCGCCCGCATCGCGCGGGCGTCGCGCATCCTCGTCGAGGGGATCCACGACGCCGAGCTCGTCGAGAAGGTGTGGGGCGACGACCTGCGCATCGAGGGGGTCGTCGTCGAGCGCCTCGACGGGATGGACGACCTGATGGCGGTCGTGCGGACGTTCGGCCCCCGCCCGGGTCGGCGCCTCGGCGTCCTGCTCGACCACCTGGTGCCCGGCTCGAAGGAGCAGCGCGCGGCCGACGCCGTCGACCACCCCGACGTGCTCGTCACCGGGCACCCCTACGTCGACGTGTGGCAGGCCGTGCGCCCCTCGGTCGTCGGGATCGACGCGTGGCCGGATGTGCCGAAGGGCGAGGTCTGGAAGGACGGCGTCTGCCGCCGGCTCGGGGTCGGCGACCCGAGCACGTTCTGGCGCCGGATCCTCGGATCCGTGAGCTCCTACCGCGACCTCGAGGCGCCGCTCGTCGGCGCGGTCGAGCAGCTCATCGACTTCGTCACCGCCGAGGCCTGACGGGCCTCAGCAGGTGGGCGGCTCGTCGGGGACCTCGAGGTCGATCAGGTAGCTGTCGACGAGCTCGTTCACGCAGGAGTTGCCCGAGCCGTAGGCGGTGTGGCTGTCGCCCTCGACCGTGACGAGCACGGATGTCTCGAGCTCATCGGCCAGCTGCACGCCCCAGGTGTAGGGGGTCGCGGGGTCACCGGTGGTCGCGACGACGAGGAGCGGCGGGGCGTCCGGGGCGGAGAACGGCCCGGTCGGCGCGTCCTCCCGCTCGACGGGCCAGTGGGCGCACGGGCTCGGCAGCTCGACGAAGAGCGGGCCGATGCGCGGCGCCACCTCGAGCACGGCCTCCGAGAGCGCCTCCTCCTCCGCCCCGTCGAGCGGAGGGTCGTCCATGCAGTTGTAGGCGACGAACGCGAAGGTGGAGTTGGAGTACTCGCCGTCGAGCCCGCGGTCGTTGTACTGGTCGGCCAGGCCGAGGAGCGCGGAGCCGTCCTCCGCGTCGTCCGCCTCGACGAGGGCGGCGTCGAGCGACGGCCACAGCGCGGGGCTGTACATGGCCATGATGACCGCGGTCCACGCCAGGCCGACGGTGAGCTCCCGGCCGTCGTCGGTGGGCAGGGGGCGCTCGTCGATGGCGTCGAGGATCGCGAGCAGGCGCTCCCCCGGCGCGCCATCCGCCGCGAGGTCGCAGCGCTCGGGCTCGCACCAGGCGAGGAAGGCGTCGATCGACCGCTCGAAGCCGGTGGCCTGGCCCACCGCCATCTCCTCGGGGGTGAGGCTGCGCGAGTACGCACCGTCGAGGACGGCGGCGCGCACGCGCTCGGGGAACAGCTCGATGTAGGTGGCGCCGAGGAAGGTGCCGTAGGAGAAGCCGAGGTAGTTGATCTGCTCCTCGCCGAGCGCCTCGCGGATGAGGTCCATGTCGCGGGCGACCGCCTCGGTGTGGATGTGGGCGAGCAGGTCGCCCGACTCGCGCTCGCACCCCTCGGCGAACTCCTCGATGAGCGCCTCCGCCTCCTCGCGCTCCTCGGGCGAGTCGGGGACGGGATCGAACGCCGTGTACTCGTCGAGGAACTCGTCGTCGCCGCAGACGACGGGGCTCGACTCGGCCACGCCCCGAGGATCGAAGCCGACGATGTCGAACCGGTCGAGCACCTCGGTGGGGAACAGGTACGTCGCGATCAGCGCCAGCTCGTTGCCCGAGGCGCCGGGGCCGCCGGGGTTCATCAGGAGCGGGCCGATGCGGGCATCGGGGTCGTCCGCGGGGCGACGGACGAGCGCCAGCTCGATCGTCTCCCCGTCGGGGTCGTCGTGGTCGAGCGGGACCTCCAGCGTTCCCGACTGCCACCCCCGGCCGGCGTCGCGCCACTCGATCGTGCCCCCACCGACGTCCTCGGGCGGGCCCTCGGCGTCGTCCGTGTCGTCGTCGGCGGCCGTGGTCGTCGAGGTGCCCTGGCCGTCGACGAGGTCGGCCAGGTCGCGTCGTTCCGGATCGGCGGTGCCGCACGCCGACGCGACGAGGAGCAGCGCGAGGAGGAGGGACGACAGCCGCCGGAGGGAGTGGGACATCCGACGGAGGTTAGGCCCCCTCCCCACGTAGCCTGGGGGCAGGAGGTCCCGTGGACCGCAGCAGCGTTCGACTCGGCAACATCGCAGGGGTTCCCGTCGGCGTCTCGTGGACGCTGCTCGTGCTCGCGGCGGTCTTCTCCGTCGGCCTGGCCGAGGGGCGGCTGCCGGCCTCCGACCCGGGCTACTCCCCCACCACCTACTGGCTCGCGGCGCTCGTCACCGTCGCCGGGTTCGTCGCGTCGATCCTGGCCCACGAGCTCGGCCACGCGATCGTCGCCCGCCGCCAGGGGTTCGAGGTCGAGGGCGTCACGCTGTGGATGCTCGGCGGGGTCGCCCGCTACAGGGGCGAGACCGACCGGCCCCAGGCCGAGCTCGGCGTCGCCGCCGTCGGCCCCCTGACGAGCCTCCTCGTCGGCGCCGTCTTCGGTGGTGCGGCGTGGCTCGTCGACCTGCTCGGCATCGACCCGCTGGCGAGCTCGGTCCTCCGCTGGCTGGCGGTCGTGAACGTCGTGCTCGCCGTGTTCAACGCCCTCCCCGCCGCGCCGCTCGACGGCGGCCACGTGCTCGCGGCGCTCATCTGGTGGCGCACCGGGGACCGCCACAAGGGGCACCTGCGGGCCGCGGCCGCCGGCCGCTACCTCGGCTTCGCCCTCATCGCCGCCGGGGCGTGGCAGCTGCTGTCGGTCGGCACCGACCTCGGCCTCTGGACGCTCTTCATCGGGTGGTACGTGCTCCAGTCCGCCCAGGCCGAGGCGCAGGGGGCGCGGGCCCGCGCCGCCCTCGCCGGCATCCCCGTGGTCGAGGCGGCCCGGCCCGACCCGCCCATCGTCGACGAGTGGCTGACCGTCGACGGCCTCGTCGCCGTGCTGGGGGACGGCGGCGACCACACGGCGTTCGTCGTGAGGGAGTCCGACGGCGTGCTGCGCAGCGTCGTGACGCTCGACGACATCCGACGCGTCCCGCCGGCACGCCGCGGCGAGGTCGCCCTCGGCGACATCGCGGTCCCCATCGCCGAGCTCACCACCGCGTGGTCGACCGAGTCGCTGCTCGACGTCCTCCAGCGCGTCGACCCCGACGGCCGCCCCGAGATCGTCGTCTACGACTCGCGCATGTGCCTCGTCGGCGTCGTCAGCCGCACGGACCTCAGCCGGCTGGCCCGCCGAGGCGGGCAGAGCCCGCCGCCCCCTCCCCCGCCGCGACGCTCGTCGCCGGCCCGGTAGCGTCGCCGGCCATGAGCTCCGACGCTGCACCGACCAACGCCCCCGTCTCGGTCGTCATCGACGACGGCGTCGCCGTCGTCCGGCTCGACGACGGCAAGGCCAACGCGGTCAGCCACGAGGCCATCGACCTCGTCCACGCCGCTCTCGATCGGTCGCTCGAGGACGCACGCGCCGTCGTCATCGCCGGCCGCCCCGGGCGGTTCTCGGCCGGGTTCGACCTGAAGGTGATGGGAGCCGGCGACCAGCCGATGCAGGAGCTCGTGCTGGCGGGTGCCGGGCTCTTCCTGCGGCTCTACGGCCATCCCCAGCCAGTCGTCGCGGCGTGCACCGGCCACGCGCTGGCCGGCGGCGCGATCCTCCTGCTCGCCGCCGACACCCGCATCGGCGCCGCCGGGGACTTCAAGGTGGGCCTCAACGAGGTCGGCATCGGCATGACGCTGCCCGCGTTCGCGGTCGAGATGGCCCGGGACCGGCTGCGGACCCACCTCCTCACCTCGGCGACGGTGCTCGGCCAGGTGTTCGATCCGGACGGCGCGGTCGACGCCGGCTACCTCGACCGGGTCGTCGCGGGCGACGCGGTCGTCGACGAAGCCGTGGCGGAGGCCCGGCGGCTGGCCGAGCTGCGGTCGGGAGCCGTGGCGGGCACCAAGCGCCGCCTGCGTGCCGCCACGCTCCAGCGCTGCCGCGCCACCCTCGAGGACGACGTGGCGGAGCTCACGGCACCCCCGGCCGGCTGACGCCGACCGGGGGCGTCCGCGCACGACCTCAGGTGGTCGACGCCTCGTAGATCGAACCGATCGCGGCGTCGAGCGTGGCGTTGAACTCGTCGTCGCTCTGCTGCGCGGTGAGGCCCTCGGTGAGCGCGCGGGAGAAGCTGGCGATCACGCCGGGGTTGCGCGCCAGACGGGCGTTGGCGTCCTCGCGGGAGTACCCGCCGGACAGCGCGACGACGCGGAGCACCCGCGGGTGGTCGACGAGCTCCTGGTAGAAGCCGTCCTCCTCGGGCAGCGTCAGCTTCAGCATCACGTAGGCGTCGTCGGGCACCGACGACAGGTGCGACAGGATCGAGGCACGGAGGAGCTCCTCCGCCTTGGCCTTCTCGGGGCTGTGGATGTCGACCTCGGGCTCGATGATCGGCACCAGTCCGGCGGCGATCACCTGGGCACCGAGCTCGAACTGCTGCGCGACCACGGCCTCGATGCCCGACTCGTTCGCCAGCTTGATGACCGACCTCTCCTTCGTGCCGAACACGCCGTGCTCGTTGGCGCGGGCGAGGAGGTCGTCGAGCCCGGGGATCGGCTTCATCAGCTGCACGCCGTCGGCTTCGTCGGCGAGGCCCTTGTCGATCTTGAGGAACGGGACGACGCCCTTGTCCTCCCAGAGGAACTCGGCGCTGCCCTTGCCGCCGATCTCGCGGTCCATCGTCATCTCGAAGAGGATGGCGCCGAGCACCCGCTCGCCGGTGAAGGCGGGGCTGGTGATGATGCGGGTGCGCATCTCGTGGACGAGGTCGAACATCTCCTCGTCGCCGGAGTAGGCGTCCTCCTCGATGCCGTAGAGCTTCAGCGCCTTCGGGGTGCTCCCGCCGCTCTGGTCGAGGGCGGCGATGAAGCCGGCGTCGTTCGTGACCTTCTGGAGCATCTTCTCGTTCATCTGGTCTTCCCGGGAGTCAGCGTGAGAGGGGTCGGCTCAGTCTGGCCCAGCCCGCCCGTCCCCGGCGACACCCGCGGGCGCCGCTCAGCTGACCGGGTTGGCCACCGTCCGCCAGTCGCGCGAGCGGAGGTAGGGGTCGAAGCTCTCGGCGATGTGGCGGCGGTCGTCCTGGGTCTTCGGGTGCGTCAGCTCGAAGAGGTGGGGGAAGTCCGCCCATCCCCGGACGAGGTCCCAGAGCCGGACCGCCTCGTCCCCCGTCGGTGCCGGCGTGATCACGGGCCCGAACACCGCGTGGTCGCCGGGCAGGACGATCGTGGGCACCCCGTAGGCGGCGTAGGTGCCGACCGCCCGGTCGTGGTCGGCCCGGACCTCGTCGTGGGTCGACACGTCGGCGAGCGCCCGGTCGAGCACCTCGGGGTCGTGGCCGAGCTCGGCCAGCAGCTCGCGGTGCACGTCCGGGGTGTGCGTCTTGCGCCCCTGGAGGTGGAAGGCACGACCGAGCGCCTCGTACCAGCGGTCGACGACGTCGTGGCCATCGCGACGCAGGAGCGCGCCGATGCGCATCTGCGACCAGCCGAAGGACCACTCGCGCTCCCACGGGTGCTTCTTGCCCTCGACGCGGTTGATCTCCTCCAGGCTGAAGAAGCGCCACGAGATCTCGAGCCCGGTGCGGTCCCGCACCTCCCGGATCCACAACGACGTCTGGAACGCCCACGGGCACATCGGGTCGAAGTAGAAGTCGATCTGCTCGTGCGGCCCGGCCGTCATGTCACCCTCCCGAGGTAGCGTCGGCTCGACCGTACCGGCGGCCGACCTCAGGGGGACGAACGTGAGCGAACCGGTGATCGCCCAGCTGGCGACCGAGTGGGCGACGATCGACGAGCTGTGCACGTCGCTCGCGCCCACTGACTGGGACCGTCCGACCGACTGCCCGGGATGGACCGTGCGCGACCTCGTCAGCCACATGATCGGCACCGAGCGCATGCTGCTCGGCGACGCCGCGCCGCCGGCGCCCGGTGCGGTCGGCGAGCACGTCCGGAACCCCATCGGCGAGGCCAACGAGGCATGGGTCGACGCCCGCCGGGGGCTGTCGGGCGACGAGGTCCTCGCCGAGTTCAGGGAGGTGACGAACCGCCGGCTGGAGGAGCTGAACGCCCTGACCCCGGAGGACTTCGACCGCGTCGGCTTCACGCCGGAGGGCGAGGGCCCCTACCGCCGATTCATGGAGATCCGCCTGTTCGACTGCTGGGAGCACGAGCAGGACATCCGGCGTGCCGTCGCCCGACCGGGTCACCTCGACGGCCCCATCGCCGCGGCGGCCGTGCAGAAGGTCGCCGCCGCCGCGGGCTACGTGGTCGGGAAGAAGGCCGGCGCGCCCGACGGCAGCACGGTCGTGTTCGAGGTCCACGGGCCGGTCGAGCTCACCGTCCCGGTGGCCGTCGAGGGCCGGGCCCGCGTGCTCGAGGACGCGCCAGCGGATCCGACGGCCACGATCCGCCTCGACACCGAGGTGTACAACGCGCTCGGGTGCGGCCGCTGGAGCGGCGAGCAGGCGATGGCGAGCGGGCGCGTCGAGCTCGCCGGCGACACCGAGCTGGCGCGACGCGTCGTCGACAACATGGCGTTCACCATCTGAGAGCCGCCACGGCGTACCGTCGGCGCCGGTGACGCCATGACCGAGCCCGACGCGGGCGCGACGACGATGCCCCGGTACCGACGCGAGCCCATGCCGTCGTGGGTGCCGCGGGCGATCGTGATGTTCCTCGTCGGGGTGGCGGCTCTCGGCGTCCTCCGGTGGCTGGTCGGCCGCCTGCAGGACCTGCTGGTCATCCTGCTCGTCTCCCTCTTCCTCTCCTTCGCCATCGAGCCGGCGGTCAACTGGCTCGAGGCCCGCGGCATCCGGCGGGGACTCGGCACGTTCCTCACCTTCGTCGGCCTCGCCGTCGCGATGGGCGTGTTCTCGTTCTTCATGGGACGGTTGCTCGTCGAGCAGGTCGCCGACCTCATCGACCGGATGCCCGAGTACATCGAGCAGGTCCAGGACTGGGCGAACCGCACCTTCGAGCTGGAGCTGGAGGCCGACGAGCTCATCGCCGAGTTCCAGGAGGGCGGTCGGGCCCAGGAGATCGCCACGCAGATGGCGGGGAACATCTTCGAGATCAGCTCCCGGATCCTCGGCACCGTCTTCAACCTGCTCACGATCCTGCTGTTCACCTTCTACCTCGTGGCCGACGGCCCCCGCCTCCGCCGGGCGCTGTGCTCGGCGCTGCGGCCCGACCTCCAGCGCGAGGTGCTGAAGGTCTGGGAGATCGCCATCGCCAAGACCGGCGGCTACATCTACTCCCGCGCTCTCCTCGCCACGATCTCTGCGCTCTTCCACTGGGCGGCGTTCGAGATCGCCGAGGTGCCGTACTCGCTGCCGCTCGCCCTCTGGGTCGGTGTGATGAGCCAGTTCATCCCCGTCGTCGGCACGTACCTGGCCGGCGCCCTGCCGTTGGTCATCGGCCTCCTGCACGACCCGCTCACCGCGGTCTGGGTGGTCGGCATCGTCGTCGTGTACCAGCAGATCGAGAACTACCTGCTGCTCCCCCGCGTCAGCGCGCACACCATGCAGCTGCACGCCGCCGTGGCGTTCGGGGCGGTCATCGCCGGCTCGGCGATCCTCGGCGTCGTCGGGGCGCTGCTGGCCCTCCCGGTGGCCGCGACGGTGCAGGCGTTCGTGTCGACGTACCTGTCCCGTCACGACGTCGTCGAGTCGGCCCTCACCCAGCAGGCCGCCGCCCGCCCGGGCCTCCTCGAACGCTTCCGCCGGACCTGACCCCACCTCGTCGTCGCCGGTCCGACTCCTCCGATCTTGGTACGGATGGCGACACCAGAGGTCGCAACCCGTACCGAGATCGGCGCTCGCTCCCGAGGGCTCACACCGCGGTGCAGACCAGGAGCGACAGGGCGGTGCGCCCCTCGGCCAGGTTGCGCAGGTACATCGGCCCCTTCGTCTCGATGTCGTCGATGAACGTCGCCGTCGTGAGCCCGTTGGTCGGCGGTTCGGACAGCATCGCCCGCATGGCGGGGAGGAGCTCGTCAGCCGGGTCCTCCTCGACGTCCACGCGGAAGCCGGCCCCGGTGACGAGGCGGCGCTGCTCGTCGCGCGTCACGAGGTGGCTCTGGTGCGGCTCCGTGGCCCACGGCACGGGGAGGAGCAGCTCGCCGCCTCCCCCGTCGATCACGTCGAACGTCGCGAATCGGCCGCCCGGTCGCAGCACCCGGCGGATCTCGGCGTAGAAGCCGGCGCGGTCGGCGATGTTCATGGCCACGTGCTGGGTCCACGCGTGGTCGACCGAGGCGTCGGACAGGTCGAGCGCGGTGACGTCGCCGACCCGCAGGTCGACGAGCTCGTCCAGCCCGGTCCGCCGGTTCAGGAGCCGGCCGACCTCGACGAACATCGGCGTCAGGTCGACACCGACGATCCGGCAGCCGAACCTGTCGGCGAGGTGGCGCGCCGGGCCGCCGAGGCCGCACCCCGCGTCGAGCACCACGTCCGACGCCGTCGGGGACAGCAGCGCGGCCATCCGCTCGGTGGCGACCGCCCCCGCGGTGTGGAAGTGGTCGAAGCCCGCGAGCTCGTCGAGCGTGAGCTGCCGCCCGTCGGGAGCGATGTCGTCGAGCGCCGCGGTGACCAGCTCGAGGGCGTTCGAGCGCCGATAGTGGTCGGCGACGGAGGTCATGTCCGACCGCCGGGAGAACGGTGGTGAGCTCTCATGGAGCCTCCTTACGCACCTCGTCCACCTGCGCCGGACACGCTACGCCCCATGCGTGTCGCCGCGCCCCCATGGGGAGCCGCAGCACGCCAGGAGGTGCTGCGCCTCCCCGTGGGGCGCCCTTGGGGCGCCGGGACACGCCCGGGGGTGGTGTGGCTCCCCAAGGGCACGGGAGCAGCGTGTGGGGATGCCCGGCGAACGGGCGTTCGGTCGATAGGCTCGGACAGCCCCACGTCCTGCCCGCCCACCCCCTCGGAGCACCAGCCGCATGGCCCACCAGGGTGAGCTCGTCCCCTTCGCTCGGGAGGTCGTCGACGTCCCGGTCGCGGAGGAGATGAGCGAGTCGTTCCTCGCCTACTCGATGTCGGTCATCACGTCGCGCGCCCTGCCCGACGTGCGTGACGGCCTCAAGCCCGTCCAGCGCCGGATCCTCCACGCCATGCACTCGATGGGGATCCGGGACGACACCCCCACCCGCAAGAGCGCCCGCGTCGTGGGCGAGACGATGGGCAAGTACCACCCCCACGGCGACGGCGCGATCTACGACGCCCTCACCCGCCTGGGCCAAGACTTCGGCCGCAACGTCACGCTCGTCCACCCCCAGGGCAACTTCGGCTCGCTCGACGACCCGCCGGCGGCCGCCCGCTACACCGAGTGCCGGCTCACCACCGCGGCGATGGACATGATCGGCGAGATCGGCGAGGACACCGTCGACTTCCGCTCCACCTACGACGGCGAGAGCTCCGAGCCGATCACCCTGCCGGCGCTGCTCCCGAACCTGCTCGTGAACGGCGTCAGCGGCATCGCCGTGGGCATGGCCACCAACATGGCGCCCCACAACCTCGGCGAGGTGCACGAGGCCATCAAGCTCGCGATGACCAAGCGCCGGCCGAAGCCCACGATCGACGAGCTGATGGCCGTCCTCCCCGGACCGGACTTCCCGTCCGGCGGCATCGTCATCGACGACGGCCTGCGCGACGCCTACGAGACCGGGCGGGGCAGCATCCGCGTCCGGGCCCGCGCCGAGGTCGGCCAGGTCACCGCCCGCAAGCAGGGCATCGAGATCACCGAGCTGCCCTACCTCGTCGGCCCGGAGCGGGTGATCTCCAAGATCAAGGAGCTCATGCTCGCCGGTCGCCTCAACGGCATCGCCGACGTCAAGAACCTGACCGACCGCCACCACGGCCTGCGCATCCAGATCGAGTGCAAGACCGGCGTGAACCCCCACGCCGTGCTCACCGACCTCTACCGCCTCACGCCGCTCGAGGAGAGCTTCGGCATCAACAACGTGGTGCTCGTCGACGGCGAGCCCCGCACGCTCGGCCTCTACGACCTGTGCCAGGCCTTCGTCGACCACCGCCTCGACGTCGTCGTGCGCCGCAGCCGCTTCCGCCTCGGCAAGGCCCGGGACCGCCTGCACATCGTCGAGGGCTTCCTCATCGCCCTCGATGCCATCGACGAGGTCGTCCGGATCATCCGCGGCTCCCAGGACACCGCCGAGGCCCGCGCCGGGCTGATGGGTCGCTTCTCCCTCTCGGAGATCCAGGCCAACGCCATCCTCGACATGCCGCTGCGCCGACTCACCGCCCTCGAGAAGCTGAAGCTCGAGGAGGAGCGCGACGAGCTTGTCGCCACCATCGCCGACCTCGAGGCCATCCTCGGCAGCGAGCAGCGCCAGCGGACGCTCGTGCTGAAGGAGCTCGGGAAGCTGGTCGAGCGCCACGGCTGGGAGCGCCGCTCGACGGTGATCTCCGCCGACCAGGTGCGCGACGCGCAGCCGGCCGAGCCGGTGCCGCTCGAGATCACCGACGACCCGTGCATCGTCACCCTCACCACCAGCGGGCTGCTCGGGCGTGAGCCGGGCGAGGGCACCCCGAAGCCGAGCCTCGGGCGCCACGACGTCCTCGTCGCGTCGGTGGCCACCACCAACCACCAGCCGGTGTTCGCGATCACCGACACGGGTCGGGCGCTCACGGTCACCGCCATGGAGGTGCCGGAGGTCGCGGGACGCAACCGTGGCGCCGCGGCCAGCGAGGTCGTCGACCTGAAGCACGGCGAGTCGGTCGTCACCATCACCACGCCGGGCGAGCACCCGCTGCTGCTGGTCACCCGCAAGGGCGTCGCCAAGCGCGTCGCGCCCGACGAGCTCGCCGGCACGAAGTCCGGTCAGAACGTGATCGGCCTCAAGCCCGACGACAAGGTCGTCGCGGTGCTGGAGGCGGCGGACGACGACGAGGTGGTCATCATCGCCTCCGACGCGCAGACGCTGCGCACCGTCGTCGACCAGGTCAGCATCCAGGGCCGGGCCGCCGGTGGCGTCGCGGGCATGAAGCTGAAGGGCGACGCCACCGTGGTCGGCGCGGGCCTCGCCGTCCCCGGTGCGATGGTGCTGAGCGTCACCGACACCGGCACCGCCAAGCTCACCGACGTGGCGGAGATCCCCACCAAGGGTCGGGCCACCGGCGGCGTCCGCCTCACCCGCTTCAAGAGCGAGAAGCGGCTCGCCTGGGCCCACGTCGCACCGGTCGAGGACCTCGTCGCCGTCGTCGGCAAGGAGGACAACCCGACCCGGCCCGACAGCACGCCGGTCGTCCTCCCCCTCTCCCCCACCCGTCGCGACACGCTGAGCACCGCCACCGAGGAGCGGCTGCTCGCGGTCGGCACCCGGAGGTTCTGATGCCCACCCGCAGGAAGGCCGAGGGCGCCGACTACGACGCCTCCCACATCCAAGTCCTGAAGGGGCTGGAGGCGGTCCGCAAGCGGCCGGGCATGTACATCGGCGGCACGGGCTCCGACGGCCTCTCCCACCTGCTCTGGGAGCTCGTCGACAACGCCGTCGACGAGGCGGCCGGCGGCTTCGCCACCAAGATCGACGTCACGTTCCACCGCGACCGCTCGATCGAGGTCACCGACGACGGCCGGGGCATCCCCATCGACGTGAAGGACAAGGGGCGCACCGCGCTCGAGGTCGTGTTCACCGAGTTGCACGCCGGCGGCAAGTTCGGCTCCGGCGCGTACGCCGCGTCCGGTGGCCTGCACGGCGTGGGCGCCTCGGTCGTGAACGCGCTGTCCACCAAGCTCGTCGCCGAGGTCGACCGCGACGGCGCCACCTGGCGGCTCGGCTTCTCCGAGCGCCTCCCCGGCCGCTTCGAGACCGACGGCTCGTTCACCCCCACCTCGACGCTCGAGAAGGTGAAGGGCGTGCGGCGCGGCACCACCGGCACCCGCGTCCGCTTCTGGCCCGACACCGAGGTCTTCGACCCCGACGCCACCATCGAGTACGCGTCGGTCCGCGAGCGCCTGGCCCGCATGTGCTTCCTCGTGCCCGGCCTGAAGATCCGCCTCACCGACAAGCGTCCGGGCGCCTCGGGCGAGACCGAGGAGTTCGTCTCCAAGGGCGGCCTCGCCGACTTCGTCGACTACCTGAGCGTCGGGGAGAACCTCACCGAGGTCGTGCGCTTCTCGGGGCTCGGCACCTTCACCGAGAAGGTCGCCCAGGGCGGGGCGATGACCGAGATCGAGCGGGAGTGCACGGTCGAGGTCGCGCTCCGCTGGGTCAAGGGGTACGAGCCCGTCGTCGTCAGCTTCGTCAACACCATCCCCACCACCGAGGGCGGCACCCACGTCGCCGGCTTCGAGCGGGCGATGACCCGCGTCGTCAACGACGTGCTCCTGAACGACCTCCGCAAGCTCGCCAAGCTGGCGAAGGAGGGCAAGGGCAACGCCACCAAGGAGGACATCCAGGAGGGGCTCGTCGCGGCCCTCAAGGTCACGCTGCCCGAGCCGCAGTTCCGTGGGCAGACCAAGGAGGAGCTCGGCACCCCCGGCGTGCAGAGCATCGTCTACGAGGTCGTCAAGCGCGACTTCACCAACTGGATCGGCGGCGACGGCAAGAAGACCCACGTCAACGCGGTGCGCGACAAGGTCGCCAACGCCGTCATCAACCGCGTCACCTCGAAGCAGGCGCTCGAGACCAAGCGGAAGGCCGCCAACCTCGGCGCCACCGGCATGCCCGACAAGCTGGCCGACTGCCGGGTGCACGGCCTCGACTCCGAGCTCATCATCGTCGAGGGCGACTCCGCCGCCGGCCCCGCCAAGCAGGGCCGCAACTCCGAGACCCAGGCCGTGCTCCCGCTGCGGGGCAAGATCGTCAACGCCGGCAAGGCGACGATGAAGCAGGTCCTCGACAACGCCGAGGCCCAGGCGATCTTCACCGCCATCGGCGCCGGTCAGGGCAAGGACTTCGACCTCGACCTCGCCCGCTACGGCCGCATCGTCATCCTCTGCGACGCCGACGTCGACGGCAGCCACATCCGCTGCCTGCTGCTGACCCTGTTCCACCGCTACATGCGCCCGATGCTCGACGCCGGTCGCATCTTCGCGGCCCAGCCCCCGCTGTACACCACGAAGGTGGGCGGCGAGACCTACCGGGCCTGGAGCGACGCCGAGCGCGACCGCATCGTCGCCGAGCTCACCAAGGGCAACCGGAAGGCCGAGAGCATCCAGTGGAGCCGGTTCAAGGGCCTCGGCGAGATGGACGTCGCCGAGCTGGCCGAGACGGCGCTCGACTCGGGCAGCCGGATCCTGAAGCGCATGACCGTCGACGACGCCGAGGCCGCGGCCCGCGCCGCCGACCTGTTCGAGGTCCTCATGGGCAACGACGTCAACCGGCGGCGGGACTTCCTGCTCGCCAACTCGAGGTTCGTCGACCAGGACGCCCTGGACGTCTGACCGACCGCTCGTCGGACGTCAGCGCTTGGTGGCCCCGAGTGTGAAGGTCATCGGGACGCGCTCGCGACCGTCGGGCAGCGCCCACTCGTTCGACTCCGTCTCGACCATCTGCGGAAGCGCCTGCCAGGGGCAGGTGTCGTGCTCGACGAACGCGTCGATGGTCATCCCGTGGTCGAGGACGGCGGTGAGCATCTCGCCGATGCCGTGGTTGAACGAGACCTCCTCCGGCGACGAGAGGGTCCCCTCGTGGTCGACGTAGGTCACCTCGGACTCGAAGCGCTCGCCACCCGGTGACTCGAAGTAGTGGAACCGCACGCAGAGCAGGTCGTCGTCCCGGCTCTCGTCGAGGGTGAACAGCATGGGATGCATGTCGCGGATGAACAGCCGACCACCGGGCCGCAGCAGCCCAGCGACCACCTCGGCCCATCGGTCGATGCTCGGCAGCCACGAGATCGCTCCCACCCCCGTGTAGACGAGATCGAACCGTTCGGACCCCAGCGCGACGACGGCGTCGTCCACGGTGGACTCGACGAACTCGCCGGGCGTCTCGCACGTGGCGAACAGGTCCCGTGCCACCTCGAGCGCGGACCCGGAGAAGTCGAGGCCGGTGACCGATGCGCCGAGGCGGGCCAGCGACAGGGTGTCGGTGCCGATGTGGCACTGGAGGTGGACGACGTCGAGACCGTCGACGTCCCCGAGCCGGGGCAGATCGAACCGCACGACGTCGGAGAGCCGCTCGGGCTCGGCTGCGTACCGATCGAGCCCGTAGTCGCGCGAGGCCGCGTGCAACGGCACCCGCGCCTCCCAGTTGGCGTGGTTGGTCACCAGGTAGCCGCCGTCGCTGCGGACGTCGTCGTCGGGTTCGTCGAGCACGGCGACAGGCTACGAGTGGCGCGACCGTGGTGCCCTCGGAGCTCAGGGCGCATCGCCGCGTTGCCTGCCAGCGCCCGGACGCTCAGACCGGAGGGGTGATGGGGGTGCCGTCCGGGCGGAGGAGCTGCCACGTGTCGTCGGGTCCGCGCACAGGTCGGTAGCCGGACTCCTTGAGGCGGTTGTGGTGGCCGCACAACAACGAGCTGTTGGCGACGTCGGTGCAGCCTCCGCGGGTCCACTGCTCGGTGTGATCGACCTGGAGCGCCTGGGGCGGTGAGTGACACCCCGACCACAGGCACGCGAGGCCACCGCGTCGGTCGAGCACCGCCTGCAGTACCGCGGCCTCGCGGGCTCCACCGGTGAAGAGGCGGCGCCGCCGGCCGAGGTCGATGACCCGGCCGTCGTCGTCGATCACGACGCGTCGCACGTGCCCGATCAGCGACACCGCGACCGCATCGGAGGGGGTGACCCGGTGCCCCGTGGTCGTCGCGCAGATCCGGCCCTGGAGGTCGACCCGGTCGCCGCCCCGACCGTCGGCCCCGACAGCCGCACCAGGGCCGCGTCGCGCGCCCGCCAGTCGGGCGAGGCCGTCGTCGTAGGAGCGCTGGTCGATCACGATGCTCACCAACGGCTCGGCCCGGCGGCCCTCGGCGCCGGAGGTCGCGGCCAGGGCGGCCATCGCCACGAGTGCATCGGCGCGCCGTTGCGACGCAGAGCGCGCGTGGTCCGCCGCGGTCGCATCCGTACCCGCTCGGGTCACGGCAGCCTCGTGGTCAGCCAACCGCTCCGCCGACTCGAACCCGGACAGCACGTCAGCCAAGGCCGCGCCCTGCACCGGGCCGAACTGGCCCCTCAGGAGCCACGACCCGTCAGCCTGGTTCTGCACCAACGTGACCCGCCGATGACGGTGCGCCGCGTCGCCGGGCTGCTCGGCGCCGTCGGCATCGGCCAACCGCTCCCACTCCCCCAGCCAGGCCACGAACGGCTCGTGCTGCTCCTCGACGGCCTGCTCGGCGAAGATCGGGTCGGCGCCGTCGAGGAACGCCTGCACCCGCGGGTTCGACGTGGCCCGCCCGATGGCCTGGGCCATCTCCAGCGGGATCCGCCCGGCGGCGAACGCGCCGGCGACGTCCGGCAGTCGACGCAGCGCACGCGCCGTACGGACCCGCCGATGCGCCTCGGGACCGGACACGCGACAGAGGTGCACCAACGCAGCCTTCGCCGTGCGATGGCCGTCGACACCGTGCGCACCGGAACGGTCGATCGCACCGGCGAGAGCCACCCGCAGGGCGTCGATCAGCCGCCCCGCCTGCTCCACGGCACCCGTCACCTCGAGGAGGTCCGTCGCATCGAGCAGCTCGAGATCGGCATCGAGACCACGCTCCGGCGCCAGGACCGATGCCAGCTCCCGGCCCACTTGGGCGACCACGTCGCTCACGCCCCGCTCTATCGCGTCCATGCACCAATGATACGAAGGAGCTGTGACACTCACGGAAAGTATGTGTACAGGCGCGAGAAGTGGCGCACCGGTAGGTTGGCGGTCCATGGCCCACTCCCCGCCGCGGCCGCGCCTCGCCACCGCCGACGACGCCGAGGTCGTCGCCGAGCTCCTCCACGACTTCAACACCGAGTTCGACACGCCGAGCCCCGGCGCCGAGGTGCTGGCCCCGCGCCTGCGGGCGCTGCTCGCCGGCGACAGCACCTTCGCCGTGCTCGCGGGCGAGCCGGCCGTCGCCGTCGCGCTCGTCACGCTCCGACCCAACGTCTGGTGGGACGGGCCGGTCGCCCTCCTCGACGAGCTCTACGTCCGTCCCGACCTGCGCAGCCAGGGCATCGGCGGCCGCGTGATGGAGCTCGTGATCGCCAACTGCCGCGAGCGCGGCGTCGAGCTGGTCGAGATCAACGTCGACGAGGCGGACGTGGACACCCAGCGCTTCTACGAGCGCCAGGGCTTCTCGTGGATCGAGCCCGACACCGGCGAGCGGGCGTTCTACTTCTCCCGCGAGCTCGGCTGACCCGCCGCCGTCAGCTGGTCGGCCGCTCGCCCACCGCGAGGACCGACTGGCCCACCGGGACGCTCCGTCCGGCCTCCATGCGGCGGACGAGGGGCACCGCGAGGCGGTCGTAGAGGCCCGCCGAGAGAGGTCGGGTCGGCACCTGCCGGAGCAGCCGGGCGTAGACGAACCACGCCACGGCGCCGAGCGCGTTGACGTAGCGCGCGTCGACGACGTCGAAGCCGGCCTGGCGGAGGCGGCGTCGCAACCCGCCGAGCCGGTAGCGACGGTGGTGGCCGACCTTGGCGTCGAACTCGCTGTAGAGGGCGTCGAACGCCGGGGCGAACACCACGACGCGACCGCCGGGCCGCAGCGCGGCGCGCAGCGTCCGCAGGGCGGCCACGTCGTCGGGGATGTGCTCGAGGACGTTGGAGAGGACCACGGTGTCGCAGCAGCCGGGCGGCAGGCTGGCGGCGTCGCCCTCGACGACGGTGATCCGGTCGTCGCCGGCGAAGCGCTCGCGCATCCGGGCCACGCCGCGGGGCGACGGTTCGACCGCCGTGACCGGCCCGAAGGCCGCCAGGCGCTGGGTGAGGGTGCCGTGACCGGCTCCCAGCTCGACGATGTCGCCCCGGAGGTGCGGCGCCAGCATGTCGACGAGCCACCCGACGTAGTTGTCGGCGCCGTCGAGCGAGTGCAGCGTCTCGGCGAGCTCCTCGTCGGCCTCGCTGAACGCCGCCGGGGTCCGCTCCCGCTCCGCCTCACCACCGGCCAGGCGGCGGCCCAGTGGGGAGTAGCGAGCGATGCAGTACATGGCCCGCACGCCGTCGCGCCACCCGATCTTCTTGCCCTCGGCGTAGGTCCGTCCGTCGTAGGAGATCCCGACCTCGTACACCCGCCAACGCCCGGCGGCGATCTTCGCGGTGACCTCGGGTTCGAACCCGAAGCGGTCCTCCTCGATGTCGATGCCCTGGATGACCTCGCGGCGGAACGCCTTGTAGCAGGTCTCCATGTCCGACAGGTTGAGGTTCGTGACGGCGTTCGACGCCATGGTGAGGAAACGGTTGCCCACCGAGTGCCAGTAGTACAGGACCCGGTGCGGGCGGCTGGTGTGGAAGCGCGACCCGTAGGACACGTCGGCCCGACCGTCGAGGAGCGGCTCGAGGAGCACGCCGTAGTCGGTCGGGTCGTACTCGAGGTCGGCGTCCTGGATGATGACGAAGTCCGCCGTCGCCGCCTGGATCCCCCGGCGCAGCGCCGCGCCCTTGCCCTGGTTGAAGGGCTGGAGGAGCACGCGGACCCGCGGGTCGTCGATGGTGGCGAGCAGGTCCCGTGTGCCGTCGGTCGAGCCGTCGTCGACGATGATGAGCTCGGCCGTGAACGGCGACGCGAGGACCGATGCCACGACCTCGAGGACGGTCTTCTGCTCGTTGAAGCACGGCATGACCACCGAGAGGCATGCCCGTTCGTCTCGCTCGCTCACCACCGACACCAGGGTACGCGCCTCAGGTTCCGTCGACGGACCAGTGCCACGGCTCGCTCGCCAGGTTGTGGAACCCGAACAGGTGGGCGTTGGCCGCGAGCCACTGGAACGCCGGGCTGTCCTGGGAGGAGATCGTCCGGCCGTCGTAGGTGAAGTCGATGGCCAGGCCGAGCTCGTGGAGCGACGAGCCGGGGCGGGCGGTGGGCGGGGAGCACTCGCCCGCGGGCCGCTCCCACACCGAGTACGGGTCGTCGCCGCCGCAGTGGGCGATCCGCAGGCGGATCTGCTCCTCGTTCGTGCGGTGGGAGCCGCCACCGAGGTGGATCCCGTCGGCTTCGGCCGCGGCGAGGAGGCCCTCGACCTGCGGCGCGATCGAGCGGTGGACGCGGAACCCACGCACGTCGACGAGCGGCACGTCCCCGGTCGCGCGCGTCCCGTCGACGAGGCCGCGGTTCACCTGGGCCAGCTGCAGCGCCACCAGCCCCGTCTCGTGCGACGCCTCGCCGATGCGGTGCTGCACCGCGGCGTGCAGGTCGGCCTGCTCCTGGCGCGCGCCGACCAGGTCGGCGAGCTCCTGCACGGCGCGCTCCTGGGCGGTCTCGGCACGCCGTTCGGCGTCCTCGGCGTCGCGACGCTGGTCGCCGAGCCGGCCGCGTGCCTCGCGCAGCTGGCGGACGATGTCGGTGTCCCGCCGGTTCTGGACGTCGAGGTACACCTCGAGCGAGACGGCGTCGCTCGGCGCGGCGGCGTGCAGCATGGTCTCCATGCGGTCGGCCTGCGGGGGCGCCACGTAGGCGGCGACCGCCATCGCCGCCATCTGCTCCTCGAGCTGCGCGACCTCGGCCTGGGTGGCGGCCTCCTCGCGACGCGCGGCCTCGGCGGTGACGTACGCCTGGGCGTAGACGTCCTGCGCCTCCGCGACCTCCGCCGTCTTCAGCGCCACGTAGTCGTCGAGCACCGCGATCGCCGAACGGAGCTCGGCGTCGGATGCCTCCAGGAAGTCCAGCTCGGCGACGAGGGCACGCTGGCGCTCCGCGAGGGCCTGGCGGTCGTCGTCGGCACGATCCGCGCCGGCGACGGCCGGAGCGAGCGCTGCGACGAGGAGGGTGCCGCTGAGGATCAGCCGCCAGCGACGGGTGCGAACCGATGACACGTGGAACCTCGGGAGGACGGTGCACGGCAGCAGGCCGTGCGGCCGTGTCATCCATCGGCCGACTTCCGGCCGCTCTTGAGGAACCTCGCCCCCGACGGGGCAGGCGTCACAGGATCTGGGAGATGAAGAGCTTCGTCCGCTCCTCCCGCGGATCCTCGAAGAAGTGCTCGGGGGACCCCACCTCGACGACCTCGCCGTCGGCCATGAAGACGACCCGGTCGGCGACCTCACGAGCGAAGCCCATCTCGTGGGTGACGACGATCATCGTCATGCCGCTGCGGGCCAGCTCCTTCATGGCGTCGAGGACCTCGGCGACCATCTCGGGGTCGAGGGCCGACGTCGGTTCGTCGAAGAGCATCACCTTGGGGCGCATGGCCAGTGCCCGGGCGATGGCCACGCGCTGCTGCTGACCGCCCGAGAGCTGCCCGGGGTACTTGTGGGCCTGCTCGGGGATCTTCACCCGTTCGAGCAGCTCCATGGCGGTCGCCTCGGCCTCCTTGGCCGCCTGCCGCCGCACCTGCCGCGGGGCCAGGGTGACGTTCTCGAGCACCGTCATGTGCGGGAACAGGTTGAAGGACTGGAAGACCATCCCGGTCTCCCGCCGCACGGTCTGGACGTTGCGCACGTCGTCGTTGACCTCGACCCCGTCGACCAGGATCCGGCCGGCGTCGTGCGCCTCCAGCCGGTTGATGCAGCGGATCAGGGTCGACTTGCCCGAGCCCGACGGCCCGCAGACGACCACGACCTCCTGGCGCCCGACGACGAGGTCGATGTCGCGCAGGGCCTGGAAGTCCCCGAAGAGCTTCTGCACCCCCTCGAGCACGATCATCGGCTCGCCGGTGCCGCCGGGCACCGTCGCCCCGGAGCTCAACGTGTCGGTCATCTCACACCCACCCCCAGTCGGGTCTCGAGCCGTCGGCTCTCCCTGGACATCGAGTACGACACCGCCCAGAACAAGAAGGCGACGAACGGCAGCGTCACCGCCTGCAACCCACGTCCCACGAAGTCGTCCTGGCTCGTGGCGGAGTCGGCCACGGCGAGGACCTCGGTCAGGGTGATCGCGAAGAGCAGCGTGGTGTCCTGGAAGAGGCTGATGAACTGGCCGACCATCGCCGGGATCACCGCCCGCAGGGCCTGGGGCAGCACGATCCGCCGCATGACCGCGAAGGTGGAGAGCCCCACCGCCTGACCGGCCTCGATCTGCCCGCGCGGCACGCTCTGGAGACCGCCCCGGACGATCTCGGCGATGTAGGCGGACTCGAAGATCACGATGGCGACGAGCGCGCGGACGACCAGGCTCGGTGGCGACATCGACGGCGGCAGGAAGAAGCCGATCATCAGCTGCGCCATGATCAGCAGGGCGATGAGCGGGACCCCCCGGAAGAACTCGATGTAGGCGACCGAGACGATGCGCACCGCCGGCAGGCGCGACCGCCGCCCGAGGGCCAGGAGCAGACCGAGGGGGAAGGCCAGGATGATGCCGGCGAAGGTGACGAAGAGGTTGAGGTGCAGGCCGCTCCAGCCGTCCCACCCGACGCCTCCCGCAGCGGTGAGGACGAGCACCGACACCACGAAGCCGGCGACGAACACCAGGACGCCGTAGCGGCGGAACCCGGCGGGGGCCCGACGCCCTGCGACCACGCCGGCGGCGCCGAGGGCGAGGACGCCGATCGTCAGCAACGTCGGCGCGATGGTGCGGGTGAAGGACAGGACGACGACGACCATCAGCATCAGCGGCCAGAAGCGCCGCAGCGCGCTGGCCGCGGTCAGGTGCTCCACGCTGCGGCCGCGACGCTCGGCGTCGGCGGCTGCGGCCGATGCCAACATCCCCGCTGTCAGCCCGAGCGACAGCGCCAGCACCGCCCCGGCCGCCCACGGGCGCCACAGCTGGGAGCGATCGAAGCGGCCGACCATGAACAGCGTGAGGTTGCGGCGGACGATCTCCCAGTCCGCGTTGACGAACACGAACGCCAGCAGCCGGTAGGCCGCCCACCCGAGGAACCCCCCGAACACCACGGTCAGCACGGAGTTCAGCGTGCTGTTGAACAGGTTGCTGCGGACCCACGGGAGCGGACCGGTGGCCCCTCGGACGCGCGTGGCCGTCGTCATCGCGACACCAGGTGGAGGCGGCGGTTCACGAGGTTGGTGACGGCGGCGATCGTGAGCGACAGCGCGAGGTAGGTCAGCATCATCAGGCCGATCGACTGGGGCGCCGGGTTGCCGTTGCCGATGACGGTGAGCGTCGTCTGGGTCAGCTCGAAGAAGCCGATCGCCAGGGCGAGCGACGAGTTCTTGGTCAGGTTGAGGTACTGGTTGGCCATGGGCGGCACGGCGATGCGGAACGCCTGGGGCAGCACGACGAAGCGCAGCCGCTGGAAGCCGGACAGGGCCAGGGCATCCGATGCCTCGACCTGGCCCTTCGGCACCGCCTGGATGCTGCCCCGGACGATCTCGGCGATGTAGCTGGCCGTGTACACCACGAGCGCGAGGAGGAGCGCCGCGTAGTTCGCGCTCATCGCCCACCCGTCCTCGACCTGGACGCCGACGATCTGCGGTCGGTCGAGCACGAGGGGGCCGCCCAGGGCGAACCAACCGACGCCGCCGACGACGAGCACCACGGCGGCGGACAGCGCGACACGGTGGTGCGGCTCGCCGGTCGCGACGTTGCGCCGCGTGCGCCAGATCCACACCGCGGCGGCGCCGACGAGCGCGACGAGCAGGACCACCTGGTAGGTGCCCGCGCGGGGCCCTTCGAAGGCGGGCGCGACGATGCCGATCGTCCGGTTGCTGACGATGACGAGGCCGAACCAGTCGGCGGCCTCCTGGATGCGGGGCAGGCGGAGGATCACCGCCGAGAACGTGAAGACGATGACGATGAGCGGCGGCAGGTTCCGCAGGGTCTCGACGTAGAGCGTCGCCGCCTTGCGCACCAGCCAGTTGGTGGAGAGGCTGGCGACCCCGACGGCGACGCCGAGGATCGTGGCGAGCACGATGCCGATCGCCGCCACCGAGATGGTGTTGGCCAGGCCGACGAGCAGGGCCTCGCGCACCGTCTGGCTGGCCCTGAAGTCCGAGCCGAGGATCTGGAAGCCGGCCGGTTGGTCGAGGAAGCTGAGGTCGGTGCTCAGCCCGGCACGGTCGAGGTTCCCGATGAGGTTGCCGAACAGCCAGCGGAGCAGCAGGACCACGCCGACCAGGAAGACCACCTGCAGCGCGCCGCGCAGCACGCGCGCGTCACGCCACGGGGGTGGCCTCCTGGTCGAGGTGGTCGCCGTCACGCCGGCGTGCGGCTACCGGTACGGCGGCGGGTAGAGGAGTCCGCCCTCGGTGTAGAGGTCGTTGAGGCCCCGCTCGAGCCCGAGCGCGGTGTCGGGACCGACGTGGCGCTCGTAGATCTCGCCGTAGTTCCCCACCTGGGAGATCACCTCGTAGGCGAAGTCCTCCGACAGGCCGAGACCCGGATCGAGGACGGCGTTGTCCTCGCCGGCCGGTTGACCGAGGAAGCGGAGGATCTCCGGGTCCTCGCTGTCGAGGAAGTCGTCGACGTTCTCGCTCGTGATGCCCCACTCCTCGGCCTGGATCGTGGAGATCACCGCCCAGTTGACGGCGTCGTACCACTGCGGGTCGCCGTCGCGCACCGCCGGGCCGAGTGGCTCCTTCGAGAACGTCTCGTCGAGGATCGTCAGCGCCTCGGGTCCGCCGTCGGCGTCGGGGTAGGCGGAGCGGACCGCGGCGAGCTGCGACTTGTCGGACGTCCACCCGTCGCACTGGCCGCTGATGAACGCCTCACGCAACAGGTCGTTGTCCTCGAACGACAGCGGTTCGTAGGTGAGGCCGGCGGCGTTGAACCGACTGGCGAGGTTGAGCTCGGTCGTCGTGCCCGACAGCACACAGATCGAGGTGCCGTCCATGTCGTCGATCGACGAGTACTCGCCGCTGCGGACCATCATCCCCTGGCCGTCGTAGAACGTCGTCATGGCGAAGGCGGCGCCCTCACCGCCGTCGCGGGTGGCGGTCCACGTCGTGTTGCGCACGAGGACGTCGATCTCGCCGGACTGCAGCGCCGTGAAGCGGTCGGCCGCGGCGAGCGGCCGGTACTCCACGGCATCGGCGTCGCCGAGCACGGCGGCGGCGATCACCCGGCAGTAGTCGATGTCGAAGCCCGAGAAGTTGCCCTCCTCGTCGATCACGCCGAAGCCGGGCACGGCGTCGTTGACGCCGCACACGAGGGTGCCAGCCTCCTGCACCGAGGCGAGCAGGCTCTCACCGTCCTGGGCCGGCTGGAACTCGACGGTCTCCTGCGTGGTGTCGCTGCCGTCGTCGGATGCATCGTCGTCGGCGTCGTCGCCGCTGCACGCGCCGAGGAGCATCGCTCCCACCGCCAGCACCGCCGCCCATCGCCACCTTCTCTGGTTCATGTCGGACACTCCCCTTCGTTCGTGGTGGCCAGACGGTAGGTCATGGCCACCGACGCGCGTCGGGAAAGTCAGGAAGGTGTCGCCGTGCGTTCACACGGCAGGCGCGACGCCCGCGCCCACGTCCGGCTCAGGCGGAGTCGGCGGCGAGCAGGTCGCGGATGGAGACGATGCCGACGGGCACGCCGTCCTCGACGACCGGCAGGTGGCGGATCCCGCCGTCGACCATGCGCCGACCCACCTCGGCGAGGCTCTCGTCGGGCGCCACCGTGACCACCTCGAAGGTCATCACGTCCTCGGCCCGCTCCTCGTCCGGGTCGGCCCCCTCGGCGAGGGCGCGGACGACGTCGCGCTCGGAGACGATGCCGGCGATCGGCTGGGCACCCTTGACGACGACGGCACCGACCTCCTCGCGGGTGAGCACCTCGGAGATCTCACGCAACGTCGAACCGAGCCGCACGGTGACCGTGGTGCGGCGCATGACCGTGGCGATGGGGTTGGCGGTGCTGAGCATCGGGGTCTCCGGGGTCTCGAGCCGGCGGTTCCGGCTGCTGACCTCAATCTCCCGCGACGCTCCGATCCTCGACAGGGCCGAAGGTCCCCAGCGCCGTGGGCCCACGGCGCCGTTCCCACTCTGCGATCGCCTCCCCCATCGGCGTCGACGGGGGGCCGTCGGTGAAGCGCCACAGCTCCTCGGCGATGCGCCGCCAGTTCGCCGTCGCGCCGATCTGCCCGAAGATCGCGTAGAGCCCGAGGTTGATGCGCTGGATGACGACGAACGACGGCGGCACGTTGATGGCCCGCATCACGTGCCCGTAGGGGCCTGTGGCGTCGAACATGTGCCGCACGATGAGCGACGCGTAGGCGTCGTCGATCGTCGAGGGGCCGTCGAGTCGCACGAACTCGTAGAAGTGGGTGAAGTACTCGAAGACGTCGGCGTCGGAGATCGGCGCGGCGGCCGGCACGATCCCCAGGCGGTCGACGACGGCACGGAAGCGCCCCGGGTCGGGGTCGACGACGACCGCCTGGATCAGCTGCTCGAAGCCGTCGAGGTCCGACTCCGTGAACCGCTTGACCAGGCCGTAGTCGAGGAACGTGACGCGACCACCCGGCGCGAACAGGTAGTTGCCGGGGTGCGGGTCGCCGTTGAACACGCCCAGCCGGTAGATGCTCCCGAACGCGTAGCGGTAGATCGTCTCGGCCGCGAGGTTCCGCTCCTCGGTCGACCACGAGAGCATCTCGTCGAAGCGCACCCCGTCGGACAGCTCGCTCGTCAGCACCCGGCCTGTGCTCAGCTCCGGCAGCACGTCGGGGACGTGGATCGTCGGGTGCCCGCGGTAGTGGTCGGCGAAGCGTTGCTGGTGCGCGGCCTCCATGCGGTAGTCGAGCTCCTCCTCGATGCGCTCCCGCAGCTCACGGACGATCGGCTCGGGATCGAGGCCCGGGTAGAGCAGCGTCATCGCGCCGAAGACGGCGTCGGCGTTGGCGAGGTCGTTGCGGATCGCGTCGTCGACGCCCGGGTACTGGACCTTCACCGCCACCGGCCGGCCGTCCCGGGTGATGGCGCGGTGCACCTGGCCGATCGACGCTGCGGCGATCGGCGTCGGATCCCACTCGGCGAACAGCTCCGCCGGACCGGCCCCGAGCTCCGCCCGCAGGGCCGACTCGACCAGCTCCTCGCTCATCGGCGGCGCGTCGGCCTGGAGCTGGGCGAGCGCTGTCCGGACGTGCTCGGGCAGCCCCTGGTCGAGGTAGCTGGCGATCTGGCCGACCTTCATCAGGGCGCCCTTCAGGTTCCCCAGGGTGGCCACGACCTGCTCGGCGGTCCGGAGCTCGAAGCTGCGGTCGAGCTCCTCGCGGCGCTCGGCCGCGGCGAACACCCGGCGAGCGCGGTGGGCCGCGTAGCCGGCGGCGGTCGTGCCGCCGACCCGGGCGAGCGAGGCGTTGCGCGCCAGTCGCGTGCGACGGTGGACCGCGGCGTCGCGGGACCGCACGCGCCACACGGCGACCGCCGCGACCAGTGCCGCGACGACCGCTGCCGGCCCGAGAGCTGCTCGACGTCGACCCACGTCGAGGGTCTAGCGGGCGCTGCGGGCGTTTCGCACGGCGGGACCTCGGGGGCCAGAATCCTCGACGTGAAGATCGAGAAGCTGAACGAGACCAACGCGTTCGTCGCCATCGACCTCGAGGGTGCGCCGTGCTCCACCGGCGTCGTTCGGGCTGCGGGGAAGGTGCTCCAGGGCGGCGCCAAGGCCATGGCGCGCACGACGACCTACACCTTCGCCCTGCGCGAGCTGCAGGTCGGCGGCGCGTCGGCGGGCATCAGCGCCGACGACGACGCTCGCGAGGCGGCGATCGCCGCCTTCGTCGAGGAGCTCGCGCCCCGCGCCGCCAGCGGGGAGCTCGTGCTCGATGCGGGCAAGGGCGTCGACCCTGCGGCGCTCCAGCCGCTGCGCGAGGGCGATCCGCGTGCTGCGCTGCGCGACGAGGCGGTCGACGGCCATCCGCTGCCCGCCCACCTGCACGCGCTCGGCGTGGTCGTGGCCGCCGAGGCCGCGCTGGGCTCGCTCGACGGCGTCACCGCCGCCGTCGAACCGGGACCCGACGCCGAGCGGATCGGTGCGCTCCTCGAGGCGCGTGGCGCCGCCTCGGTCACGCCGGACCTGACCGCCGAGGCCGACGTGCTGCTGTGCGGCTCCCGCCAGGGCATGGTCGACGGGGCGATGGCCGCGGCGATCCGCTCGAAGGTCGTCGTGCCCACGGGGCCCCACGCCCTGTCGGCGAAGGGGCTCGCCGTGCTCAACGGCCGCGACGTCGTCGCGCTGCCCGACTTCCTGACCCTCGCCGGGCCGACCTTCGCGGGTTGGCCGGCCGACGCCGACACGCCCGACGCTGCCGTCGCCGCCGCCGAAGCGTGGGTCGCGGCCACGGTGCGCGAGGTCATGTCGCACGACGAGGGCCCGGTGCTCGGGGCGTGCTACGCGGCGGAGGCCTTCCTGTCGACGTGGCGGGACGAGCTGCCCTTCGGCCGGCCCCTGGCCTGAGGCCGGCGACAGCTCAGCGGCGGGAGCGCCGCACCAACCAGACGAGGACCGCGAGCAGGGCGACGCCGAGCAGGGGAGCCAGCTGGGCGAGCGCCGACGGGCGGACCTCCATCGACTGGATGCCGGCGGCCGGCGGGAGGTCGGCCGCCGCCACCGGCGGGGGTTCGGTCGACGGGGCGGTGGTCGCGAGCGGATCCGGCTCGGCGGGGCTCGGGTCCGGCCCGAGGAGCACGTCGATCGGCGCCGACTCCTCGTCGGGTGTGACCTTCGGCGTGGGGCGCGAACGGCGCGGGTCGTAGCTGGACATCGTCACTCCGGCGTGGCGGCCATCTGCGGTTCTGCGGCCCCGGCGAGGACGGCACGGAGCAGCGCCGCGAACTCGTCGGCTGCCTCGCCCGCCCCGGCGCGACCACCCAGCGCGTGGACCGGCAGGGACTGCGCCCCCGCCTCGGCGATGGCGGCCCGCTGCCGCACCGACGGCAGGATCAGGTCGGCGTGGTCGGACCGCAGCTGCTCGTGCCAGTAGGCGGCGTCGCGGGTCCGTCCCACGTTGTTCACCACGATGCCGGCCACGGGCAGGCCGCCCGGACGGCGGCGACCGACCCGGTCGATGGTGGTGAGCACCTGGGCCACGCCGTCGGACGCCCACGCCGACGGCGCGGTGACGACCAGCGCCCGATCGGCGGCGAAGAGGCCGTTGACGGTCAGGAGGCCGAGCGACGGCGGGCAGTCGATGAGGACCAGGTCGTGATCGGAGCCGCTCAGCGCCACGTGGAGGCGGTCCTGGGCGCCGACCGGGTCGGTGGCGAGCTGGGGTTCGCGGTTGGCGAGCGACGGTGAGCTCGGGGCCACGTCGGGCGCGGTGCCCACCGGCGCCGGCCAGCCCGAGGGCACGACGATGTCGGCGATGCTGCCCGGGCGCTCGTCGGCGAGGACGTGGTCGACCGTGTGCGCCGGGTCGAAGACGCCGAGGCCGGTGGTGGCGTTGGCCTGGGGGTCGAGGTCGACGACGAGCACACGGCGACCGGTCAGCGACGCCGCGGCCGCCAGGCCGAGCGCGACGGTGGTCTTGCCGACCCCGCCCTTCTGGTTGACCACCGCGAGCGCGAACATCCCCGTGAACGGTACCCAACGGGAGCCGCCCCGTCGGTCACAGTCGCTCGGCGAGCTCCTCGGGTGGCAGCGGCGGTGCGAACAGGAAGCCCTGGGCGGCGTCGCAGCCGATGCGCCGCAGGACGTCGCGCTGCGACTCCCGCTCGACGCCGACCGCGACGGTCGTGAAGCCCAGCTGGCGGGCGAGCCCGATCGCGGACTCGCCGATCACCTCGTCGGTGCCGTCGCTGTCGATGTCGGCGACGATCGCCCGGTCGAGCTTCACGAAGTCGATCGGGAAGCGACGGAGGCCGCCGAACGACGATCGGTCGGCACCGAAGTCGTCGAGGCCGAAGCTGACGCCGAGCTCGACGAGCCGGGACACCGCGGCGTCGACGTCGGGATCCGGGTCGAGGAAGATGCTCTCGGTCAGCTCCAGCGAGAGCCGGCCCGGGTCGAGGTCGGCGGACCGCAGGGCCTCGGCCACCCAGGTGGTGAACGCCGGCGTGGCGATCTGGACCGGGCTGACGTTCACCGACACCCGGAAGCGCCGGTTGGGTGCCAGGAGCGGCTCCCACGTCGCGATCTGCGCGGCGGTCCGCTCGAGCACGAAGCGTCCGAGCCGATCGACGATGCCGAGGTCCTCCGCGGCGTCGATCAGCCGCGCCGGGCGCACGAGCTGGTGGCCCTCGCCCTGGCCGTGGATGCGGAGAAGGGCCTCCGCCCCGACGATGACCCCGGTGTCGAGCGACACGATCGGCTGGTAGTGCAGCTCCAGCGCGTCGTCGTCGAGGGCCCGGCGGAGGGTCTGGGTGCTCTCGATCCTCCGGTCGGTGCGCTGCGACATCTCGTCGTCGAAGACCTCCGTCCGGTCGCGGCCGTGGTCCTTGCCCTCGAACACCGCGGTGTCGGCGTCGCGCAAGAGGCGTTCCGGCGGCGTGCCGGGTCCGCCGATCGCCACGCCGATGGTGGCGGTGAGCACCAGCTCGGCCCCGTGCACCGCGAGCGGTCGGGAGATCGCGAGGCGGAGCTTCTCGGCCACCTCGCGCGCCCGGGCGAGGTCGGCCACGCCGTCGAGGACGACCAGGTACTCGTCGCTGCCGATCGACGACGAGAACGCACGGCCGACGGTCTCGGCGATGCGACCGCCCACCGCCCGCAGGATCTCGTCGCCCGCCTCCTCCCCGAGGGCGTCGTTGTGGCGCTTGAAGCGGTCGAGGTCGACGAGCAGGACGGCGACGCCGGTGGCGGCGTTGCGCTCGATCGCCTCCCGGAGCTCGGCGAGGACCCTGCCGCGGTCGAGGGGCGACGCCCCGTCGGCGTCGGTGCGACGGCGGCGGTGGGGCTGCGCGCCGGCCGGGCGCAGCACCGGGCCCATCAGCTCCGCCACGATCTCGAACTCGCGCTGGACCCAGTCCGCGCCCTCCCGCACGAGCAGCGGCAGCTGGACGCGCATCGACGGGCGGCGGGCGGCGATGTCGAGGAGGCTCCTGATCGTCGCCACCTCGTCGGGGTGGATCGAACCGGCGACGTCCCGATCGAGGCCGGCCATCGGGTCGCGGCCGTGCGCCGCGTCGACCTGACCGGGGCGCGCGACGCCCTGGGCGACCGCGTCGTCCGCGGCGCCGACACGGGCTGCGAGCTGCAGCCGGCGCTCCCACCGATCCATCCAGCCTCCATCCACGTCCGGGTGACCATCACCCATCGACCAGAACGCAGTGGCCGTGAGCCGTGAGGACGTGTGAACCTCCGCCGGTGCCCCACCACGTGCTGCTCGATGTTTTCACCGATCGACCCTTCACCGGCAACCCGCTCGCCGTCTTCGTCGATCCCGGCGACCTCTCCACGGCCGCCATGCAGGCCCTGGCGCGCGAGCTCAACCTCTCCGAGTCCGTCTTCCTCCGGCCGCCGGCCGACGCGGGCGGCCCCTGGGCCACCCGCATCTTCACCCCTGCCGGCGAGCTGCCCTTCGCCGGCCACCCGACCGTCGGCGCGGCCTGGGCGCTCGCCGCCGGTGGCCACCTCGCGGCCGATCCGACGGGCACGACCACCGTCGTGCTCCGCGAGGGCGTCGGCGACGTGCCGGTCGAGGTCGCCTGGGACGGCGACCGTCCCGCCACCTGCACGGTGTCCGTTCCGGTCCTACCCGTCGGTGGGCCCCCACCGGCGGACCCGGTCCAGATCGCGTCCGCCGTCGGCCTGGAGGTCGAGGCGCTCCACCCCGCGCTGCCGCTCGGGCGGTGGAGCGCCGGGGTCCCGTTCGTCGTCGTGCCGGTGCGCGACCTCGACGCGCTGGCGTCGGCACGACCGCTCGACGGCACGCACGGCGAGATCTACGCCGTCACCCCCATCGGGGACCCGGAGGGCGCGGTGCGCTGGCGGGCGCGCATGTTCGCTCCCGGGTTCGGCATCCCGGAGGACCCGGCGACGGGCGCCGCCGCTGCCGCCTTCGCCGGCTACCTGGCGGAGGTCGCCGACGGCGCGGGGTCGAGCCCACAACGCCGGTGGACGATCGAGCAGGGCGTGGAGATGGGGCGGCCCAGCCGGATCGAGGTCGTCGTCGAGCGCGACGCGACCGGCAGCCTGGCGGCCGTGCGGATCGCCGGCACGGCGGTCGCCGTCGGCGAGGGTCGCCTCGACCTGCCACCCGACACCTGATCCTCGCCCGTGCCGCCGTTGCATCTGTACCAACGGCTTGGTACAAAAGCCGGGTGATCGACGGGTACGACACGGCGGCGTTGCTCACCGGCATCGCGATCTCCTTCGGCGGGGCGGCCGCGATCTGGGCGTGGGCGTGGTGGGCGCCCATCGACGGGCGCGTCCGGCGCTGGGCCGCGGCACGGGCTGTCCCGCTCACCGAGGCGACCCGCCCCTACGTCACCACCCGCATGCGTGCGGCCCGCCGGTGGCGGAGCGCCGGCGTCGGGCTCGCGTGGACCGCACCGCTCCTCTGGGAGCTCGTGCACAGAAGCGCCTACGCCGACCTCGATGCGTGGGTCGTGCCGAGCCTCGCGCTGGCCCTCTACCTCTCGGGCGCCGTCGCCGCCGAGGTCGTCGCCGCCCGCCGACTGCCGCCGGGACGGGCGGCCATGGACGCCCGCGAGGTGGCGGCCTACGTCCCCTCGGCCCTGCTGCGCTGGCCGCCGCGCCTCGCGGTCGCGAGCGTCGTCGTGGCCGGGTGGGCCTGGTCGATCGGCGCGGTCGACGACTCCCGAGCGCATCCTGCGGCCCTCCACGTGGTGGTCGCGGCGGCGGTCCTCGCCGGCGTCGGCGCGAGCCGCTGGATTCCCGGCTACATCGTCTCGCGACGACAGCCGGTCGTCGCCCCCGAGATGACCCGCGCCGACGACGCGCTGCGGTCGTGGTCGGCTCACTCCTGCCTGGGCGCGATCCTCGCCGCCCAGATGGCGCTCCTCGGCCAGCAGGCCTTCGGCCTCGCCTACCAGGTCGGCACGCCGCTGCGGTGGGCGCTCCTCGCCGTCGCGGTGACGTCGATCGCGCTGGCCATCGGCACCTTCCAGGTGGCATCGGGCCCCGACTGGAGGTGGACCGTGCGGCGCGACCTCCCCTCGGGGGCGGGCGGGTGATCCTCGAGGTCGACCACGGCTCCCCGGTGCCGCCGTTCGAGCAGATCCGCAGCCAGGTGGCGGAGGCGATCGCCACCGGTGCGTTGCTCGACGGGAGCACCCTGCCGTCCATCCGCCAGCTCGCCGCCGACCTCGACGTCGCCCCGGGCACGGTCGCCCGCGCCTACCGCGAGCTCGACGCCGCGGGCCTCGTCACCACCGAGGGTCGACGGGGCACCGTCGTCCGGGCGCCCGCGGCGCCGATCCGCCCCTCCTCGGACGAGGGACTCGCCGCGGCGGCGCGTCGCTTCGCCGACGAGGTGCGCGCCCTCGGCGCTCAACCGTCCGACGCGCTCGACGCCGTCAGGGCCGCGCTCGTACCGCCCCGTCGCCCCCTCGGGTCCGATCCGCGTGCTCTGGCACGCGCATCGGACCCAACGGGGCGACCGCACGAGGGCTAGGGGACGAGCACGACCCGGCCGAAGGCCTGGCGCGACTCGATGTGGGCGTGGGCCGCGGCCGCCTCGGCGAGCGGGAACGTGCTGTCGACCACCACGCGCACCTCGCCGGCGGCGACCTCTCGCAGCAGGCGGGCGATGTTGTCGTGGGCACGCGGACCGTGCGCCAGCTCGGCTCCGAGGAACACGCCGGTGATCGACTGGTTCTGTGCCATCAGCAGCCCGGCGTCGAACGGGCGGTCGTCCCGTCCCGCGTTGCCGACGTACGACACCCTCCCCCGGTAGGCGAGCGACCGCACGCTGTCGAAGAGCGTCGAGCCGACGGAGTCGACGACGAGGTCGACGCCACGCCCGTCGGTGAGGCGCCGCACGGCCTCCACCATGTCCTCGGCGACGTAGTCGATGCCGTGGTCGAGCCCGTACTCGGCCAGTCGCTCGAGGCGCTCGGCGCTCGAGGCGGTGGCGAGGACCGTCGCCCCGGCACGCGCCGCGAGCTGGATCGCCGCCAGGCCCACTCCGCCTGCACCGGCCTGGACGAGGACGGACTCACCCGCCTGCAGCCGCCCGAACTCGAACAGGCAGTCGTCGGCGGTGCCGAAGGCGATCGGCACGCACGCGGCGTCGACGAGGTCCATGCCGTCGGGCAAGAGCCAGGTCGAGGAGACGGGGGCCGCCACCAGCTCGGCGTGCGACCCGTGCGGCACCGACACGACGACCTGCTGGCCGACCTGCCGGTCGGTCACCGCCTCGCCGACCTCGACGATCGTGCCGGCGCACTGGTAGCCGACGATGTGGGGCACGGCGGGCATCACGCCGCCGAGGCGGTTCAGCGTGTCGCCGCCCTCGATGCTGATCGCGGCGACCTCGACGATCACGCCCTTCGGGTGGACCACCGGGTCGGGGACGTCCTCGTAGCGGAGGACGTCGGGGGATCCGGTCTCGTAGTACACGGCAGCCTTCATGGCGCCACCGTACGGGTCAGCCGAGGGCGTCGCGCACCGCGCCGATCGGCCCCTGGTAGGCGTCGTAGGCCCGGTACGGCCGGAAGCCCATCGCCACGTTGATGTCGAGCATCCACGGGTTCGACTCGGCGTTGAACGTCTCGACGATCGCGACCTCGGGGACCCGCTCCCGCACGGCGCGGAGGTTGGCGACCTTCAGCCACCGGCCGATCCTCCGACCCCGGTGTGCGGGCACCACGGCGGTGTCCTCCTGGTGGGCCAGCTGGGGCCGCTCCGGGTGGACGTCGATGCGGGTCATGCCCGCGCCCGACCCGTCGGGGGCCACGACGACGGCGGCGTGGACCGTGACGCCCCGGGCCGCGGCGACCTCCTCGCTCCGGCGGACGATCGCCGCCGTGTACTGCTCCGGGGTCCAGTCGATCTCGTCGAGCGGTGCGTCGTTCATGGCCGTGTAGGCGGCGACGTAGGGGTCGAGCAGCTCGTCCGGGCACGCGCCGGTCCACAGCTCGAGCCGGTAGCCGGCCGCCTGCGCATCGACCGCCGCCGTCCACTCGTCGAGGAGGGCGTCGTCGAGCTCGGCGACCCGCACGCGGCTGCACCGCTCCTGCTGGCGGAACGTCATGCCCGCCTCCGCGGCGACCGATCGGCTCGTCGCGTCGTCGGGCCACCACGCCAGCGTGCGGGCGCTCCGCGACTCGAACCACGGCAGGGCCGCCCGGAGGAGCGTGCGCTGCGTCCCGGCAGCGGACGGACCGGGGACGACGTCGATCTCGAGCTCGGCGTAGCCCGCGTTCTCGCCGTCGACCGAGACGCCGCCGACGAGGAGCCCGACCGGTGCGTCGTCGTGGGTGGCGAGCCAGACCGCTCGGACCTCCCGGGGGCGGTCGACGAACAGGTCGGGGACGAGCTCGGCCGCGCCGACGGGCGGGTCGTCGGGGTCGCGCGCCGCGTCGGCCGCGCGCCGCACGGCGACGAGCGCCGCGACGACCTGGTCGTCGAGCGGCTGCTCCAGCTGGGTGACGCTCGGCTCGTCCACGTCGCGGGTCTACTCCTGACGGCGGGGCGGCGCAGCGCGAATTCCGGGGCGTTCCGCCTCCGAGCGCCGTAGCGTTGCCGACCCATGTCGCGCGCCCGAGGACCCGAGGCCCGGCTCCTGCTCACCGCCCTCGGACCGGAGCGGCGGAAGCTGACCGGGGTCATGCTCGTCCTCCTCGTCGCGCTCGCGCTGCGGCTCGCGATGCCGGCGATGCTCGGCTGGTTCGTCGACGCCGCGATCGACGGCCGGGAGCTCTCGCTCCTCACCGCGATCGCCGCGGCCTACGTCGCCGTCGCCCTGACCGCCGAGGTGCTGTCGCTGGTCGTCACCTGGGGCTCGGTCAGCGTGTCGTGGCGGGCCGGCAACCGCCTCCGCGAACGCCTGGCACGCCACGCCCTGCGCCTCGACATGGGGTGGCACGCCCGCCACTCGCCGGGCCAGCTGATCGAGCGCATCGACGGCGACGTCGAGGCCCTGGCCCTCTTCTTCAACAACGTGCTCGTCCACGTCGTGGGCAACCTGCTCCTGCTCGTGGGGATGCTCGTCGTCGCGTTCACCATCAGCCCCTGGGCCGGCCTGCTCCTCGTCGTCACCTGTGCGCTCGGCGCCACCGTGCTCGTGAAGGTCCGGGCCGCCGCCGTGCCGGCCCGCGAGGCCGAGCGCGAAGCCAACGCCATCCTCTACGGCGACCTCGAGGAGCGCCTCGGCGGCCTCGAGGACCTGAAGGCCAACGGCGCCGGCGCCTACGCCGTCCACCGGCTCCACACCAACTCGGCCCGCACCTGGCGCGCCGCGCGTCGCGCGTCGCTCCTCGGCGACGGGTCGTACGCCTTCGCCGCGATCACCTTCGCGTTCGGGTCGGTCCTCACCCTCGGGCTCGGCTTCGTGCTCGTCCAGCGCGAGATGGTCACCGTCGGCCAGGTCCTGGCCCTCTTCCGCTACTCCGAGATGCTGCGCCAGCCGCTCGAACGCATCGCCGAGCAGATGAAGGAGATGCAGAAGGCGCTCGCCGGTGCGCGGCGGGCGTCGACGATGCTCGCCGAGGAGCCGCGGATCGCCGACCCCGGCTCCGACCGCCACCTGCCTGCCGGCGCCCTCGCCGTGGAGCTCGACGGCGTCACCTTCACCTACCCCGGCACCGACCGACCGGCGCTCAGCCGAACCGACCTCGCCATCGCGCCCGGCACCCACGTCGGCGTCGTCGGCCGCACCGGTTCGGGCAAGACCACGCTCGGGCGGCTGCTCCTGCGGCTCTGGGACGCCACCGACGGCCACGTGCGCCTCGGCGGCGTCGACGTCCGGGACCTCTCGCTCGCCGAGCTGCGGGCGCGGGTCGCCGTCGTCACCCAGGACGTCGAGCTCTTCCGCGCCTCCACGCGCGACAACCTCACGCTCTTCGGCGCGCGCCCCGCGACCGACGAGGAGCTGGTGGCGATCCTGCGCCGCGTCGGGCTCGGCAGCTGGCTCGACCACCAGTCCGACGGGCTCGACACCCCCATCGAGGGCGGTGGGCTGTCCGCGGGCGAGGCGCAGCTGCTGGCCGTCGCCCGGGCGTTCCTCGCCGATCCGGGGCTGGTCATCCTCGACGAGGCGTCGAGCCGGCTCGACCCGATCACCGAGGCCGCCCTCTCCCACGCCGTCGCCGAGCTGCTCGAGGGGCGGACGGCGCTCGTCATCGCCCACCGCCTGGCCACGCTCGACCGGGTGGACGAGATCGTCGTCGTCGAGAACGGCCACGTCGCCGAGCACGGTTCGCGCGCGGCGCTGGCGCAGGACCCCGCCAGCAGGTACGCCGCGCTGCTCGCCACGGCGGGATCGCTGCCGATCGAGGAGGCCCTCGAGACCTTCGCCGACGACGAGGGGTTGGGCGCATGAGCCGGCACGACTCGACGCCGCGCGCCGCGTGGAACCTGGTCCGCAACGACCCGGTCGCCTACCTGTTCTCGTGGAGCCAGTGGGTCCTGTTCCACATGAGCCCGCTCGTGGTCGGCTACCTCCTGAAGCTGGTGCTCGACCGGCTGGACGTCGCCGATCCGCAGGTGCCGGTACTCCTCCTCGTCGCCATCCTCGGCGCCGAGGTCGGACGCTGGACGCTGCTCGTGTCGGCGGCGGTCCAGTGGCACGGCGCGTGGGTGGGGTGGCTCACCGTGCCCCGCGTGAACGCGCTCAGCTCGCTCGCCACCGGCGGCGGCCCCGTCGCCGGCCGCCTCCCCGGCTCCCCGGGCGAGGCCGTCAGCCGCTTCCGTGACGACACCCAGGACATCAGCCTGGTGCTCGACGTGTGGCTCGACGTGTCCGGGGCGGTCGCCGCCGCCTCGGTCGCGCTCGTCGTGATGTTCTCGATCGACCCGCTCGCCGCGGGGGCCGCGCTCCTGCCGGTGGCGGTGGCGGTGGCGATCTCCGCCGCCCTCGGACCGGTGCTGCGCACCTGGCGTCGAGATGCCCGGGAGGCGACGGCCTCGGTCACCGGCTTCATCGGCGACACCTTCGGCGGCATCCTCGCCGTCAAGACCAACGCCGCCGAGTCGGCCGTCGACACCCGGTTCGCCGCGCTCAACGCGTCGAGGGCCGTCGTCGGTCGGAGGGACGCGCTCGGCAGCGAGGTCATCCGCTCGCTCGGGTACGGCACCGGCGAGGTGGCGGTCGGTGTCGTCCTGCTCCTCGTGGCGTCGTCGCTGCGGAGCGGCGAGCTGAGCATCGGCGACATCGGCCTGTTCGCGAGCTACGTGCCGATCGTGGCCGGGCTCCCCCGCTGGATCGGCCGCCTCGGCGTGTACCACCGGCAGGCGGACGTCTCGGTCGACCGGCTCGCCGAGCTCATGCCCGTCCCCGACCGCCACGCCGCCCTGCGCCCGGTCCGCACCCACCTGCGACACGGCCCGCCGCCGATGGAGCCGACCGCGACCGACGGCGGACGCCTGCAGCACCTGGCGGTGGAGGGCCTCACGGTGCGGCACCTCGGGTCCGGGCGGGGCGTGACCGACATCGACCTCGACGTCCGGCGGGGCGAGCTCGTCGTGCTGACCGGTCCCGTCGGCTCCGGCAAGACCACCACGCTGCGGGCCATCCTCGGGCTCGTGCCCCGGGAGTCGGGGACGATCACGTGGAACGGCGTCGTCGTCGACGACCCCGCGCTGTCGCTGGTGCCGCCGCGGACGGCCTACCTCCCTCAGGTGCCCCGCCTCTTCAGCGAGTCGCTGGCCGACACGATCCTCCTCGGACACCCGGACCACGAGCTCGAGCGGGCCCTGCGCCTCGCGTGCCTCGACGAGGACCTCGCGGGCATGGCGGACGGTCCGCGCACGGTGATCGGCCCGCGCGGCCTGCGGCTGTCCGGCGGCCAGATCCAGCGGACCGGCGCCGCCCGGGCGCTGGTCCGTCGCCCCGAGCTCCTGGTGGTCGACGACCTGTCGAGCGCGCTCGACGTCGAGACCGAGCGCGAGCTGTGGCGGCGGATGGTCGAGGACGCCACGTCGAGCGTGCTGATGGTGAGCCACCGGCCGCACGTGCTCGAGATGGCCAGCCGGATCGTCACGTTGGACGCCGGGCGCGTGGCCGACGTCGTCGAGCAGGGCTGACCCCGCACGGGTTGGGAGCCCCCGACCGGGGCCACCTACGGTGTCGCCGACCACCAGGCCGACACACGAGGGATCCACGACTCCGATGAGCAACAAGACGGTCGCCGGCAACTTCTTCGAGGACTTCGAGGTGGGGCAGGAGCTGCGCCACGCCACCCCCCGCACCGTCACCGAGGGCGACCTCGCCCTCTACACCGCGCTCTACGGTTCCCGGTTCGCCCTCAACTCGTCGGACGAGTTCGCCCGCCAGCTCGGCCTCGGGCGCGCGCCGGTCGACGACCTGCTCGCCTTCCACCTGGTGTTCGGCAAGACGGTGCCCGACGTGTCGCTCAACGCGGTCGCCAACCTCGGCTACGCCAACGGTCGCTTCGGCGTCCCCCTCTTCCCCGGCGACACGGTGACGACCACCTCGACCGTCACCGGGCTGAAGGAGAACAGCAACGGGAAGACCGGCGTCGTCTACGTCAACTCGGTCGGCACCAACCAGCGGCGCGAGGTCGTGCTCGACTACACGCGCTGGGTCATGGTCAACAAGCGGGACCACGCCGCGCCCGCGCCGGAGACGGTCGTGCCCGAGCTGCCCGAGTCCGTCCCCGCCGACGGCCTCTCCCTCCCCGACCACCTCGACCTGTCGGCCTACGACACGACGCTCGCCGGGTCGCCGTTCCGCTGGGACGACTACGAGGTCGGCGAGAAGATCGACCACGTCGACGGCATGACGATCGAGGAGGCCGAGCACATGCTGGCCACCCGCCTCTACCAGAACACCGCGAAGGTCCACTTCGACCAGTACGCCGCCAACTCCGGCCGCTTCCAGCGCCGCCTCATCTACGGCGGCCACATCATCAGCCTGGCCCGTGCGCTGTCGTTCAACGGCCTCGCCAACGCGTGCAAGGTGCTCGCCATCAACGCCGGCTCGCACGCCAACCCCACCTTCGCCGGCGACACGATCTACGCCTACAGCGAGGTCCTCGACACGATCGAGCTGCCCGGCCGCACCGATGCCGGCGCCCTGCGCGTCCGGCTCGTCGCCACCAAGGACCACCCCGCCGGCGACTTCCCCCTGAAGGGCGACGACGGCCGCTACGACCCCGCCGTCGTGCTCGACCTCGACCTCACGGTGGCCCTGCCCCGCTGACGGCTCGGCCGCGCCACCCCGGTGGTCGGGCGCGGGTGGAGGCGGTGCGGGGCGACGCCGTGTCCGAGATCGTCAGGATCACGTCCTTGCCGACATGAGGGCCGGAGGCGCACGATCGCCCGGTGCATGACGTCACCTTCGTCGTCTACGACGACTTCCAGTCGCTCGACCCGACCGGACCGCTCGAGGTCCTCCACGGCGCCGGTCGAGCCGTCGGGGGCGGGGCCTACCGCATCCGCGTGCTCGGCCCCGACGGCGCGACCGTGCGCTCCTCGAGCGGCCTGCGGTTCGAGGTCGACGGCTCCCTCCACGACCCCGTGGAAGAGGTCGGGACGCTCGTCGTCGTGGGCGGCGACGGGTGCAACGCCGCCGCGGCCGACCCCCACGTCGTCACCGCCGTCGACCGCCTCGCGGCACGCGCCACCCGCATCACATCCGTGTGCTCCGGTGCCCTCGTCCTCGCCGCCACCGGCCGGCTCGACGGCCGACGGGCCACCACGCACTGGGCCCGCTGCGCCGAGCTGGCGCACGGCCACCCCGCCGTCGAGGTGGATCCCGACGCCATCTTCGTGCGCGACGGCGACCTCTGGACCTCCGCCGGCGTCACCGCAGGGATGGACCTCGCCCTGGCGCTCGTCACCGAGGACCACGGGGCGGAGGTGGCGCACACCGTCGCCAGCTGGTTGGTGATGTTCGTGCAGCGGGCGGGCGGCCAGTCGCAGTTCAGCCCGCAGCTGGTGCCGGCGTCGCGCACCGAGCCGCTGCGCGACCTCCTGGCCTGGATCGCCGACCACCCGGACGCGGACCTGTCGGTCACGGCCCTCGCCCGCCGGGCGGCGATGAGCGAGCGTCACCTGACCCGGCTCTTCGCCCGCGAGCTCGGCACCACGCCCGCCGCCTACGTCGAGTCGGTCCGCATCGACGCCGCCCGCCGCCTCCTCGAGACCACCGACCTCACCGTCGCGGCCGTGGCGGCGCGGGTCGGGTTCCGGAGCGACGCCGTGCTCCACCGCGCCTTCGGTCGCACCGTGCGCACGACGCCCGCCACCTACCGACGCCACTTCTCCACCACGGGCGGCCGTGCCGTCCCGACCGACACCAGGAGCTGACCCGTGCAGATCGCCATCGCCCTCTTCCCCGAGTTCACGTCCCTCGACGCCATGGGCCCCTACCAGGTCCTCCAGCACGTGCCCGGTGCCGACCTCCGCCTCTGCGCCGCCGAGCGAGGGATCGTCGCCGACGACAGCGGGCACCTGCGCGTCGAGGTCGAGCACACGTTCGCCGACGTGCCCCGCCCCGACGTGCTCGTCGTGCCCGGCGGCACCGTCACCCGCCGGATGATGACCCCCGAGGATGCCGTCGTCACCTGGATCCGCGAGGCCCACCCCCACACGACCTGGACGACCTCGGTCTGCACGGGGTCCCTGCTGCTCGGCGCCGCGGGGCTGCTCGACGGTCTCACCGCCACGACCCACTGGAGCGCCTACGACGCGCTGGCGTCCACCGGGGCGACCCCCACCGAGCAGCGGGTGGTCGTCGAGGGGAAGGTCGTGACCGGCGCCGGCGTGTCGGCCGGCATCGACATGGCGCTCACGCTGGTCGCGGAGATGTGCGGCCCGGAGGTGGCGATGGCGATCCAGCTGGGGATCGAGTACGACCCGCAGCCGCCGTTCGACGCCGGGTCGCCGTCGACCGCCCCGCCGGCGATCCGCGACGGCCTGCTCGCCCGCTCGATCTGACCTCGCGGGTGCGCGAGCCCGCCCGGCCCGCGCAGTAGCGTCCCCCGCGGTGGAGCGCTGCGGGGAGTGCGGGTTCGTCGACGCCGACCTCCCCCGTGCCGAGGTGGCACCGGCGCTCCACGGGCTGGCCCACCAGTTCGCGGCGCGCCTGCGGGGCACCGGCGCGGCGGCCCTGCGGCGCCGACCCGCGCCCGCGGTGTGGTCGCCCTTGGAGTACGGCGCCCACGTGCGCGACGTCCTGGTCGTGCAGCGCGAGCGCATCCTGCGCGCGCTGATCCACGACGGCCCGACCTACGCACCGATGCGGCGCGACGAGCGGGTCGTCGAGCAGCGCGACAACGAGTCGGACCCTGCGACCGTCGCCGACCAGCTCGGATCGGCGGCCGCGCAGCTCGCCCACCTCGTCGCCGGCCTCACCGACGAGGAGTGGGACCGCGTCGGCATCTACCCGTGGCCCGCCCAGGTCGCGCGCGACGTCGACTGGATCGCCCGGCACACCGTCCACGAGCTCGTCCACCACCTCTTCGACGTGGCCCGCACCCTCCAGGGCCCGACCGGCACCCCGCACGGCCTGGGCTCGGGCTGAGCCGCGTTTGCCACACCACCCGGATGGGCAGGCGGCCGACATGGAACCGACCGACACGATCGCCGCCACCGGCCCGTTCGTCTCCCTGACCCTCCCGATCGAGGCCGACGCCGCCGACGCCGAGGACCGCATGGGGATCCGCTGGTCGAACGCCCGCCGGCAGCTCGCCGAGGACGGTGCACCCGAGGACCTCCTCGACCGGATCGAGCCCATCGTCACCGGGGCGGCGCGGCAGCACGCCGCCGCCATCCACCTGGTGGCCCCGAGCGACGGGCCCGTCCTCGTCCACCTGGGCCACGACGACGACGTGACCGAGCAGGCGCGCACCGGCCCCGTGCCCGCCCTCCTCCCCCTGATGCGCGCCCGAGACGAGGACGTCGCCCACCTCGTCGTGGTCGTCGACCGGGAGGGCGCCGACATCTGGGTGCGCGACAGCAGGGGCGACACGACGGGCCAGGACCCCGACGCCGAGGTCGACGGCGACACCGAGCACATCCACCGCGGCCAGCCGGGCGGCTGGTCCCAGCGCCGCTTCCAGCAGAGGGCCGAGAACACCTGGGAGAAGAACGCCGCGGGCGTCGCGGCCGAGGTCGACCAGGTCGCACGCCGCGCCGGCGCCCGGCTCGTGGTCGCCACCGGCGACGTCCGCGCCCTCGGGTTCCTGGAGGAGCACCTCTCCGAGGAGACCAAGGGGATCCTCACGGTCGTCGACACCGGCGGCCGGTCCGACGACGACGCCGTCGAGCGGGCGAGCGCCGAGGCGGACCGCCTGGTCGCCGATCTCGCGGCCCGCCGGACGGTCGACGCCCTGGAGCGCTTCGGCGCCGCGACGGGAGAGGACCTGGCCGTCGAAGGAGCCTCGGACACGCTGCGCACCCTGTCCGAGGGGCGCGTCGCCGTGCTCCTCGTCCACGACCACGGCGCCGAGGAGCGCACGGCCTTCGCGAGCGTCGACGGATCGGTCGCCGCAACGGAGCGCTCGGTGATCGAGGACCTGGGCCTCGAGGTCGTCGAGGGGCGCCTGGTCGACGTCGCGGTGCGCACCGCGCTCGCCACCGGCGCCGAGGTCGTGGTCGTCCCGGCCCACGGGGCGCGGGTGCCCCGGGAGGGCATCGGCGGGGTCCTCAGGGGCTGAGCCTCGCGTTGCGGCTCGTCGCTCGTCGGCCGATCAGGCCGGCGGGACGGCGTCGGCGGGTCGACCGTCGTCGTGGGGGTCGTCGAGCCGGGCGAGCAATGGCCGTCGCAGGACGCCGAGGTAGAGCCCCGCCGCCACGAGCAGCGCCCCGGCCCCCGCGATGGTGGGTCGCGTCCCGACGACGTCGGCGATCGCCCCCTGGATCAGGGCGCCGAGCGGGTAGGCGCCGGTGAACGCCATGATGCGGAACGCCATGACCCGCCCACGCACGTGGTCGGCCACGATCACCTGGACGGCGGTGTTGGTGGTGGAGATGACGGCCAGGAAGCCGGCGCCCACCACGACCAGCGCGAGGAGCGCGACCCAGTAGGCGGGCGCCACGGCGACCGCGACCACGGCGGCGCCGTAGACGGGGAGCGCGACGCGCACGATCGTCGCCCGGTCGAGGACCTGGTCCCAGCCGCTGACGATGGGCGCCACGAGCACCGCACCCAGGCCGAGGGCGACGTTGAGGAAGCCCAGGCCGAGCTCGCCGACGCGGAACTCGTCCTCGGCGAGGATCACGGTGAACTGCTGCACGGGGTTCCCCAGCGCCCCGACGAGCACGGCGCAGAGCATCCCGACGACGATGCCGGGCTGGGTGCGCGTGTAGCGCACGGCGCGGGCGAACTGGTGCCAGAAGCTGCCCGACAGCGGAGTGGCGCGACGTGGCGGCCGCGTCCGGACGAGGAGCAGCGCCACGAGGACGAAGACGAACGACAGACCGTTGACGAGGAAGGCCCAGCTGGGACCGAACGAGTGGAGGAGGAGGCCGGCGATGGCGGGGCCGATGGCCCGGGCGGCGTTGAACTGCAGCGAGTTGAGCGTGACGGCGGAGAGCAGGTCCTCCTTCGGCACCATGTCGTTGACGAACGACTGCCAGCTCGGGATGTTGATGCCGGCGATGACGCCGCTCAGGCCCACCAGCGCCAGGATGGCGAGACCGTTGCGCACGCCGAGCGCCCAGGCCGCCCACAGCGCGAAGGCCGCCAGCGCCATCAGCGACTGGGTGAGGATCAGCACCCGCCGCCGGTCGTGCCGGTCGGCGATCGAGCCGGCGAGCGGCCCGAGCGCCATCGCCGGGATGAACTGGGCGAAGGTGGCCGCGCCCACCCAGGTGGCGCTGCGGGTGATCTCGTAGAGCACGAACGGCACGGTGAGGTTCTGGACCCACGAGCCCGTGTTCGACGCCAGCGCCCCGGTCCAGAAGATCGCGAAGTCGCGGTGGCGGAAGGCCCTCACCGCGTGGCGCATCCCCTGCGGAGGCGGGACGGCGGCCCCCTGGCCCGCGGGGCCGCCCTGCTCGATCGGCGCCGGGACGGGGGGCGCGCCGTGCGCGGGGTCCGGGTCGGAGCGGGGCTCGGGCGTCACCGCCGGTGAACCTACCGCCGTGGGCAGCGGGCGCCGCCGGTGTCACTGCACCTGCGTACCCTGCTCGCATGGGTCAGGACAGGCTGCAGGTGGTGCCGCACGGGCGGCCGGCGACGGCGGCGCTCGGCCGTGCCATCGCCGCGGCCAAGGGCGACGACCCGCTGGCACCGGTCACCGTCGCCGTCGCCCACCCCCGGGCCGGGCTCTCGCTGCGGCGCACGCTCGCCGCGCGCCGGGGGGGTGTCGTCAACGTGCAGTTCCTCGTCCTCCCCCGGATCGTCGAGCTGCTCGGCGCCCCGTCGCTCGCCGCGCAGGGCCGACGACCGCGCACCGCCACCGTCGCCCGAGCGGCGGCGCGCGCCGTGCTGCGCGACGCCCCGGGTCGGGTCCTCGCGCCGGCGGCCGACCACCACGCCACCGAGGCCGCCGTCGTGCGCCTCGTCGAGGACCTCGCCTCGGTGGGTGCCGACGGGCGTCGTCGCCTGGCCGACCTCGGCGGCCGGGCGGCCGACCTCGCCGCGCTGGCCGAGCGCGTCCTCGCCGCCGCGCCCGACCGCTACGACCGCCACGACCTCACCCGCGCCGCCGTCGAGTCCGTCCGTCGGGGTCGTGCCGGCCAGCTCGGGCACCTCGTCGTGCACCTCCCCTCGCGGCTGCACCCTGCCGAGGTCGAGCTCGTCGGTGCGCTGGCCGACCAGGACGCGGTCACGGTGCTCCTCGGCGTCACCGGCCACCCCACCGCCGACGCCACGGTGGCGGCCCTCCGCGAGCGTCTCGAGCCCATCCTCGGCGCCGCGTCGGAGCCCGACCGTCCGTCGCCTCCCACGGCGCAACGGATCATCACCACCACCGACGCCGACGACGAGGTCCGCGCCGCCCTGCGCGCCGTGGTCGAGCACTGGGAGCAGGGCACACCACTCGAGCGCACCGCCATCGCGTACCCCTCCTCTGAGCCCTACGCGCGGCTCCTGCAGGAGCAGGCCGCCGCGGCCCAGCTGCCGATCAGCGCCACGGCCACCGCCACCCTGGCGTCGTCGGTGGTCGGCCGCACTCTGCTCGGCGCGCTCGCTCTCGCCCCCCACGAGCGCCTCGAGCGCGACCGGCTGATCGCCTGGCTCGCCGCGGCCCCCATCCGCGACGCGGACGGCCAGCGCGTCCCCACCACCCGCTGGGACGTGCTCACACGACGGGCCGGCATCGTCGCCGGCGGTCTGGCCGAGTGGCACCGCCACCTCGACGCCCACGTCGAGCGCCTCCGCGACGACGCGGCGCGCCGGGCGCGCGCCACCCCGGACGCCGCGTCGGCGAGCCGCGCCGAGCGCGACGAGCGGGAGGTCGAGCGCCTGCGCACGTTCCTCACCTGGCTCGCCGAGCTGCACCGCCGCGTGGACGACGCCGGCTCCTGGGAGCAGATGGCCACGGCGGCACGGGCGCTGGTCCACGCCACGCTCGGTCCCGAGGGACGTTGGGCGGGGTGGCCCGAGCACCAGACAGAGGCCGGGGTCGCCGTCCTCGACGCGCTCGAACGCCTCGGGGCGCTCGACGAGGTCGAGCCGTCACCACGCGCCACGTCCTTCCGCCGTGCACTCGCGGCAGAGCTCGACGTCGTCCACGGCCGAACCGGCGCCACCGGCCGCGGGCTCCTCGTCGTACCGCTGCACCACGCCGTCGGGCTCGACCTCGACCTGCTGGTGGTCGTCGGGCTGGCCGAGGGCACGCTGCCCGGCCGCACCTCCGACGACGCCCTCGTCCCCGACGCCGATCGCGAGCGCGCCGGGCTCGACCTCCCCCGTCGGGCGGACGTCGTCGTCGAGCAGCACCACCGGTTGCTCGCCGCCATGGCCGGCGCCGAGCGTCGCATCCTGCTCATGCCCCGTGGCGACCTCCGCCAGGGCCGCGAGCGGATCCCGTCGCGCTGGCTGCTCGACTCGGCGGCCGCGCTCGTCGGCGCGCCGGTCACGACCCGCAGCTTCGCCACGCTCGACCACCCCGCCATCGAGGAGGTCCGGTCGTTCACGTCGGGCACCGCCGCGGCGGCGCACCACCTCTCGCTCACCGACCGCGACCTCTCCGACCTCGCCGGTTGGGTGGCCGACGGCCGGGCGGCCCACGAGCACCCGATCACCACCGAGGTGCCTGCGCTCGGACACGCCATGGCGGTCCTGCGCGCCCGCCGCCTCGGCGGCTTCGGTCGCTTCACCGGCCACGTCACCGGCGTCGAGATCCCCACCTTCCGCGACGGCGGTGCGCTGTCCCCGACGGCGCTCGAGCGCTGGGCCGCCTGCCCTCGCCGCTACTTCTTCGCCCAGGTGCTGCGCCTGCGCGAGGAGGAGCGCCCGGAGGTCATCGACCGCATCACGCCCCGCGACCGCGGGTCCCTCGTCCACGAGACGCTCGATCGCTTCCTCGACGAGGTGATCAGCACCGGGCCCAAGGCCCCCGACGAGCGGTGGAGCCCCACGGAGCGATCACGCGCCCACGCGCTGCTCGACGAGGTGGGGGCCGGCTTCGAGGACCAGGGCCTCACGGGTCGGCCCGTCTTCTGGGCGCTCGACCGCGTCGCCCTCCACCGCGACCTCGACCGCTTCCTCGATCTCGACGACCAGCTGCGGGCCCAGAACCGTTCGACCCCGGTCTCGACCGAGCTCCCCTTCGGCCCCGACGAGCCGGTGCGGGCCGTCCTCGACCTGCCCGGCGACCGGCGGATCGAGTTCCGCGGCTTCGCCGACCGGGTCGACCGCACCGAGGACGGCGGGCTGCTCGTGCTCGACTACAAGACGGGCGGCGCCCGCGAGGCGAAGGCGATCGCCGAGGGCGAGGACAAGCTGCTCCGAGGCGAGAAGCTCCAGCTACCCGTGTACGCGCTGGCGGCGCGCACCGCCCACCCCGACGCCACCGGCCCGGTGCACACCGCCTACTGGCACATCTCCGACAAGGGCGGGTGGGAGCGCTACGGGTACACCTCCGAACCCGAGCACGAGGCCCGGTTCGAGGAGGTCCTCACCACGATCGCCGACGGGATCGAGGCCGGGCACTTCCCCGGCCGCCCCGGTCCTCCGTCCACCCGTCTGGGCAAACCCCCCTTCGAGCGCTGCCTGCACTGCGCGTTCGACGTCGTGTGCGGGCGCGACCGCGGGGTCGAGTGGCAGAACGTCCGCCTCGCCCCCGAGCTCCACGACCTCCTCGTCCTCGCCGGGGAGATCGACGAGGACCCGGACGAGAACCCCGCCGACGACGCCGAGGCCGCGTCGTGACGACCCCCGCCCTGCCCGACCACGCCGCCCGCCACGACATCGCACACGCCCACGACCTCACCCTGTTCGTCGAGGCCGGCGCCGGCACGGGGAAGACCCACAGCCTCGTCGAGCGCGTGGTGACCCTCATCCGCGACGGCGTGCCGATCGAGGACCTCGCCGTCATCACCTTCACCGAGGCCGCCGCGGCCGAGCTGCGCGACCGGGTGCGCGGCGCGCTCGACACCGTCGACGCCGGCGAGGCGGAGTCCCGCGCGCTCGCGGGGCTCGACGGGGCCGCCATCTCGACGCTCCACGGCTTCGCCCAGCGCATCCTCGCGGAGAACCCGCTGGAGGCCGGGCTCCCGCCGATCATCGAGGTCCACTCCGAGATCGGGGCCCAGGTCGAGTTCGAGCGCCGCTGGCGGGCCTTCCTCGACCAGCTGCTCGACGACCCGGACCGGGCCGAGGTGGTCCAGCGGGCCGTCGTGCTCGGCATCGAGCCCGCCCACCTGAAGGTCCTCGCCCGCACCCTCGAGGACAGCTGGGACCGCCTCCCGAGCCGGGCACCGGACCGGCCCCCTCTCGGGCCCATCGACCTCGAACCCGTCGTCGCCCCCCTCCGCGCGGCCGTGGCCCGCCGGGCCGAGTGCCTCGACGACAGCGACGCCGTGGCCCGGCTCCTCGACGAGCGTGCCGTGTGGCTCGGTCAAGCCGCGGCAGCCACCACCGCGGTCGAGCGCCTCCAGATCCTCGAACCGATCTGCAGCGGCAAGTACGGCCGGCGGGGCGCGAAGCCCAACTGGCCGGCCGGCACGCTCGAGGAGCTGCGCAGCCTGCTCACCGACGCCACCGACGCGGCCCAGGCGGCACGCGCCCACGCCGTCGACGACGTGCTGCGACGCCTCCTCGACGACCTCGGTCGCTTCACGCTCGCCGGCGTGGAGGAGCGGCGCACCGCGGGTCGGCTGCACTTCCACGACCTCCTCGTCATGACGCGCCAGCTGCTGCGCAGCTCGGCCGCCGTCCGTCGCCGGCTCCACGACCGCTACCGCCACCTCCTCGTCGACGAGTTCCAGGACACCGACCCCATCCAGATCGAGATCGCACGGCTGATCGCCGCCACCGACCTCGACGTCGACGCGCCATGGGAGGACATCGCCACGCCACCGGGACGCATCTTCTTCGTCGGGGACCCGAAGCAGTCGATCTACCGGTTCCGGCGCGCCGACATCCGGCTCTACCTGCGCGTGCGCGACGGCGACGACACCGACGAGCGCGTCCTGTCCACGAGCTTCCGCTCGGTCCCCGGCATCGTCGAGTGGGTCAACCGGGCCTTCGCCGAGATCATGGGCGCCGGCACCGCCGGTGCCCAGCCCGCCTACAACCCCCTCACACCGGCGCGCCCCCACGGCCCCGGCGACCTGCCCGTCGTCGCCATCGGCGGCCCGATCGAGGGCTCGGCGTCGGAGCGGCGCGCCACGGCGAGCGACGACCTGGCCCGGGCGCTGCACCGGGCCATGGACGACGCCTGGCAGGTCGAGGACGACCGCACGGGCCAGTGGCGGTCGCCTCGATGGAGCGACATCGCGGTGCTCGTCCCCACCCGCACCGGACTGCCCGAGCTGCGCGCCGCCTTCGACCGGGTCGGGGTCCCCTACCGCATCGAGGCCAGCTCCCTCGTGTGGCTCACCCAGGAGGTCCGCGACCTCCTGTCCGTGCTGCGGGCGATCGACGACCCCACCGATCAGCTGGCGCTCGTCGCCGCGCTGCGCTCCCCCGCCTTCGGGTGCGGCGACGACGACCTCGCCCGCTACGCCGTGGGCGGCGGTCGGCTCGACCTCCGTGCCGACCCGCCCGAGGGGACGCCCGACGACGACCCCGTCGTCGCCGGTCTCGCCGCGCTGCGCGAGCTGCACGATGCCGCCACGTGGGACGAACCGAGCGCGCTCGTCGAGCGCGTCGTCCGGGAGCGCCACCTCATGGAGCTCGCGACCGCCACGCCCCGTCCCCGCGACGTCTGGCGTCGCCTCCGCTTCGTCGCCGACCAGGCCCGGGCCTACGCCGACGCCGAGGGCGGCACCCTGCGGGACTTCCTGGAGTGGACCGACCTCCAGGCCGACGAGTCCGCCCGGGTCAGCGAGACCATCCTCCCCGAGACCGACGACGACGCCGTCCGGGTGCTCACCATCCACGCCAGCAAGGGCCTCGAGTTCCCGATCGTGGCCGTCGCCGGGATCGATCGCGACCCGGGCGAGATGCGGTACGGGCCCAACGTCCAGTGGACCGACGACCACGTTCCCGAGGCGTCGGTGCGCAGCGGCCTCACCACCACCGGCCACGCCGAGCTGTGGGAGCGCGAGAAGGAGCACGAGGTCCACGAGTCCTGGCGACTGATGTATGTCGCCACCACCCGCGCCCGCGACCACCTCCTGCTCTGCGTCCACCACGACGCGTCCCGGGGGCCGGAGCGCAACGTCGCGGCACGGCTCCACGCCATCTGCACCGCCCACCCTGACACCTGGCGCCCGCTCCCCTCCGAGGAGGCGACCGCGGCCCCCGCCTCCGACACCGAGCTCGGCCAGCTGACGCTCGACCTCGAGCCCGGCCAGCTGACGCTCGACCTCGAGGCCGCACCGCCGGCGGCCGACCCCGACGCCCGGCACCAGGACCGCGCCCGCTGGATCGCCGACCGCGCCGCGCGCCTCGCCGAGGCCGCCCGGCCGTCGGTGGTCGCCGCCACCGCGGTGGCCGGCCTCCTCCCCGCCGCCGATCCCGCGTCGCCTCCACCGGGGGACGACGGCGACGGTGCACCCGTCGACGAGGCCGAGCCGTGGCGCCGGGGCCGCGCCGGCACGACCATCGGACGCGCGGTCCACGCCACGCTCCAGACGGTCGACCTGGCCTCGGGTGCCGACCTGCCCGCCATCGCCGCGGCCCAGGCCGCGGCCGAGGGCATCCCCGGCCGCGCCCCGGAGGTCGAGCGGCTCGCCCGCGCCGCGCTCGGTGCCCCGAGCATCGTGGCGGCGGCCCGCCGGCCCCACTGGAGGGAGCTGTACCTGGGCGCCGAGGTCGAGGGGGTGCTCTGCGAGGGCTACATCGACCTGCTGGTCGAGGGCGACCACGGGCTCGAGGTCATCGACCACAAGACGGACCGCACGCCCGACCCGCAGGCGCTCATCCCCCGGTACCGCCTCCAGACCGCCACCTACGCCCTGATGGTGGAGGCCACGCTGGGACGGCCCGTCGCACGGTGCCTGCTCGTCGTCCTCGGCCCGGAGGGTGCAACCGAGGTGGAGATCCCCGACCTCGCAGCCGCCACCGACGAGGTCCGACAGCGCCTGCGCGTCGGCGCCCGCCCACGTGGGTCAGTCGGCGACGCCGTGCCGGGGTAGCTCGATCACGCGGGCGCCGGGCGACGCCGCCTCCAGGGCGGCGACCGTCGTCGGCTGGCAGGTGAACACGAGCACCTGGTGAGCACCGGCGAGGTCGGCGACGACCGCCGCCATCCGCTCGGTCCGCTCGGGGTCGAAGTTCACGAGCACGTCGTCCATGACGAACGGCAGCGGTGTGTGGGCCGCCATCTCGGCCGCCAACCCGAACCGCATGCAGAGGTAGAGCTGCTCGGCCGTCCCCCGGCTGAGGTCGTCGACCGAGAGCCGTCGACCCCGCCGGTCGAGCACCTCCAGCTCGCCGTCGACCACGGCGAGCCCCTGGTGGGCGCCGTCGGTCACGTCGCGGAACATCGCCTCGGCGCGAGCGAGGACGGCGGGCTGTCGCTCGCGCTCGTAGCGCCCGAGCGTCGCGGCCACGAGCTGGCGGGCGGCGGTGAGGGTCTGCCACTCGCCGACGGCCTCCGCCAGCCGCGTCCGCGCCGACGCCGCGGCGACGGCCGCCTCGGCGACATCACCGGTGCGGGACAGCTCCTCGAGCGACCGCGCCGCGTCGTGGTGCATGCGGATGGCGTCCTCGTGGGCCGCCTCGAGGTCCGGCATCCGCTGCACCTCCTCCTCGAGCGCCGCCTCCCACCCCGACACGTCGCCCTCGACCAGCCGCGCCGCCGCCGCGTCGGCCGCGTCGCCCCGGCCGAGGACGGCGTGGATCTGGGCCTCGGCCTGGGCCCTCTCGGCCACGAGCTCACGCCGGCGTCGCCACCGCTCCACCGCGGTGCGGACGCCGGCGTCGTCGATCGCCCCGATGCGCTCCAGCAGCTCGGTCCGCTCGGCGCGCGCCAGGGCCACCCTGTCGTAGGCCAGCTCGGTCCTCTGCTCGGCGTCGTCCACCGCCCGGGTCCGCTCCTCGAGCGCCCGGCGGGCATCTCGGTCGGCCGCCGCACGGTCGACGAGGTGGCGCACGTCGGCGAGAAGGTCGTCGCCGTCGTCGTCGAGACCGGCGCGACGGAGGAGGTCGACGGCCCGGGCACGGAAGCGGTTCGACTCCTCGTCGAGGTGCTCGCGCTCGCGCTCCAGCGCGTGGAGGCGTCGGGACGACGAGCGGGCCCGCTCCACGGCGGTGAAGAGGTCGTTGATCGCCTCCACCCCCAGGTCCGGCGGCAGGCGCTGGGCCTCCTTCCACGCCGCCCACGCCCGGGAGGCCTGCTCGACCTCGGCCTCGCGCGTCGACGCCTCGAGCTCGAGGGGCGCCAGCGCGGCGGCGGCGCCGTCGCGCTCGGCCACCAGGGCGACGAGGCGGTCGGCGAGCGTGGCGTCGCGGCGAACCTCCTCGGCCTGCGCGTCGAGCGCGGCGGCGCAGTCCTCGACGTCGAGCGCCGACGGCTCCTCGGGAAGGTCGAGGACCAGCGCCGCCGCCCGCACGCTGGCGCGCAGGTGGTCGACCCGCACGCGTGCGGCGTCCCGCTCCGCCTCGGCGGCACGCACCTGCGAGGCCAGGTCGTCCGCTCCATCGGGTCGCACCGCGGTCCGGCGGGTGAGCACGACCGAGAGGCCGAGGGCCGCCAAGACCACTCCGGAGCCGCCGAGGACGGTGGCGAGCTGCCCCGAGCCGCCGATGGCCGCGGCCAGGCCGAACAGCACGAGGGCGACGCCGACGGCGGTCAGACCGGTGCCGAGCACCGCACCGCTCGCCGACCGCGCCGGTGGGCGCACGGCGCGCAGACCGGTCACGGCGCGCTCGGCGGCGTCGAGCCGCGCCGCCTCCGTCCCGAGGTCGACGAGGTGCGCCCGCAACTGGCGGAGCGATCGGGCCCGCCGCTCCTGGCGCTCCCGCTCGCCGTCGAGGTCGCGCTCGCCCAGACGGGCCTCGATGTCGCGCACCTCCGCCTCGGCCTCGTCACGTCGGCGACGGAGGTCGTCGCACGACGCGACCAGTCGACGGTGGTCGGCCACCAGGTCGTCGAGCTCCCGCCCGCGCCGTCGGACGTCGTCCGCTGCGGGGATCGACACGTCGAAGGCGTCGAGGTGCGCGCGGTCCCACCCGGTGCCGAGCCGACCGAGCAGCTCGTCCAGCTGACCCCGCTCGACGTCGATCTCGCGATCGAGCTCGGACAACCGCTCCGTGCGTGCGTCCTCGGCGACGATCTCCGCGCCGACTGCCTGGGCCACCGGCCCCAGCTCGACGAGCCGGTCGTCGACGTCGAGCTCGTCACGGCGCTCGACGGCGGCGGCGAGCGCCAGCTCTGCGGCGTCGAGCGCGACCTCGGCGGCCGCCAGCTCGGCGCGGACCTCGTCGAAGCGCGCCACGACGGCGTCGTCGAGCCCGGGCTGCTCCTCGAGCTCGTCGAGCTCCTGCTCGATCGCGTCGATCCGACCCCGCCACGGCCACGCCTCGAGCAGGGCCCGGAGCCGGTGCTGCTCGGTGCGGCACGCCTCCACGGCGCGGCGGCGGCTCTCGGCGAGATCGGCGAGGCGATCCACGTCGTCGCGCCGGCGGACCAGGTCGGCCGCCGCCGCCTGCGCCTGCACGAGGGTGCGGGCGGTGGCGCGGGCCTCGTCGGCGAGGTCGCGCACCACGCAGCGGCCGCGTGGCCGCACGAGCGCGCTCCGCCGGGCGTCGAGGGCGTCGATCGCGCTGCGGGCGGAACGGCCGGCCCCGACCACGCCCGCTGAGAAGACCCGGTCGCGCACGGCCTGGGAGTCGAGCAGCTCGAAGCCGTCGAGCTCGCTCAGACCGAAGGCGAAGACGTTGTTGAACAACCCGGCGTCGGCATGGCCGAGCAGGTCCGTGAGCTCGTGGTCCTCGGCCAGCGAACCGTCCGGCCGCCGCAGGACGAAGGCCTTGGGATCGACGTAGCGCTCGACCGACCAGTCACCGTCGTCGGTCCCGAGCACGACCGCGCCGCCGTGACGACCCCCGTTCACCGGCGGGTGCCGGCGGCTGCGGCTTCGGCCGTCGGGGAACCCGAAGAGCACGCCGCGCAGGAACGCGAGCAGCGTCGACTTCCCCGCCTCGTTCGGCCCGGCGACGATCGTGAGCCCCGACGGCAGGTCCTCGACCCGCGCGTCGTGGAACACCCCGAACCCGTCGACGTGCCACCCACGGATGCGCACGTCAGTCCTCCTCGACGACGAGGTCGACGGCCAGGCGCACGGCCTCCTGCCACCGTGCAGCCGCGGTCGGGTCCGGCCGCTCGTCACCGAGCAGTGCCGAGAGGTCGGCGGGCAGCTCCGCCGCCCACTCCTCCGACAGCGCGGTGCGCCGCGCCTCGTCCATCGCCGTCGACTCCTCGAGCAGGTCGGCGACGAAGTCGTTCCGCTGGCGCAGCTCGTCGAGGTCGTGCGGCGTCGTCGTCGCCACGTCCAGCCGATCCCACCAGAGGAACGGCGGATCGAGCGGCGCGTCGTCGCGCAGGACCTGGAGGAGCTCAGCAGCCGCGCCCGGACGGCGGAGGTCGGCGTGCAGCGCACCCCGGCCCACGAGCCGCACCCCGAGGAGCAGCGAGCGGCCCTCGGCCGCCAGCAGGCGCTGCTGGCCGAGCTCGCGGAGGCGGGTGTGGAGCTCGCCGAGGTCGGCGAGCTCGTCGATCTCGCACGTGGCGTCGTCGATGCGGACGCGGTCGAGCGCGACGAGCTCGGGCTCCCCGATGGTGCCGGCGTCGTCGACCTCGACGATCAGCACGCCCTTCGCGCCCCGTTCCCCCGGGCGCGGGGACCGGCCCTGGAGGTTGCCGGGGTAGACGATCCAGGGGTCGCGGTGGAGGACCTCCCGGGTGTGCACGTGGCCGAGCGCCCAGTAGTCCAGACCGGTGCGGACGAGGTCGTCGACCGTGCACGGGCTGTAGGGGTCGTGGCCCGGTCGGCCACCGACGTTGGCGTGCAGCACCCCGACGTGGACCCCGGGCGCGTCGGTCCGACGGAACCGCACCGCGAGGTTCTCGGTGGTCGCCCGGCGGGCGTAGCTCGTGCCGTGCACGGTGGCGAGGACGCGCCCGTCGCGCTCGACGGGCACGCTCACGACCTCGCCGGCCGGGAACACGGTGACGAGGTCGGGCCACTCGCGCACGGCGGACCACCCCTCCTCCACCGGGTCGTGGTTCCCCGCGGCGATGAAGGTGGCGATGCCCCGCTCCGCCAGGCGCGTGACGCCCCGGAGCACGCGGAGCTGGGCGCGGATCCCCCGCTCGGGCCCGTCGTACACGTCGCCGGAGAGCACCACGAAGGCGACGTCTCGAGCGATGGCGGTCCGGACGAGGTCGTCGAACGCCAGGAGGCTGGCGTCGCGCAGGGCCTGCGCGACCTGGGGAGACGTCGCGCCGAGCCCGGTGAAGGGCGTGTCGAGGTGGAGGTCGGCGGCGTGCAGGAATCGGAAGCCCACGGAAGGCCGATCGTAGGCGCCACCCCTGGGGTGGGGATCGACCGCCTGGGTAGGGTGCGCGCATGGCATCCGACATCACCTACGGACCGGACGTGGCCCTGGTCGTCGTCGACATGCAGAACGACTTCGCCCACCCCGACGGCAGCCTCTACGTCACCGGCGGTGACGTGGCCGTCGCCAAGGTCAACGAGCAGATCCTCGCGGCGCGCGAGGCCGGCGCGCTCATCGTCTACACCCAGGACTGGCACCCGGCGGAGACCCCGCACTTCGTCACGCACGGCGGCACGTGGCCGGTCCACTGCGTGAAGGACACCTGGGGTGCCGAGCTGCACGCCGCCCTCGAGGTGGCCGACGACGCCACCGTGGTGCGCAAGGGCACGGGCCAGGCCGACGGCTACTCGGGCTTCACCGTCCGCGACCTCGAGTCCGACGCCGACGTCCGCACCGAGCTGGACCCGCTGCTGCGCGAGCGGGGGATCGGCCGGGTCGTCGTGGTCGGCATCGCCACCGACGTGTGCGTGAAGGCCACGGTCCTCGACGCCGTCGAGCTCGGCTATGACACGGTCGTCATCCCCGACGCCACCGCAGCGGTCGACCTCGAGGAAGGCGACGGCGCCCGTGCGGTCGCCGAGATGGCGGCGGCCGGCGCCGTGGTGTCCTGAGGTGGTGCGCACCGGCAGCGCGCTGTTCACCGACCTCTACGAGCTCACGATGGCGGCGGGCTACGTGCGCGTCGGCATCGCCGAGCAGACCGCCACCTTCGACCTGTTCGTGCGGCGGCTGCCCGAGCCACGCCAGTTCCTCGTCGCCGCCGGACTCGCCGACGCCGTCGACTTCCTCACCGACCTCTCGATCGACGACGACGAGCTGGCCTTCCTCGAGTCGACCGGGCGGTTCGCACCCGACGCGCTCGACGCCTTCGCCCGCCTGACCTTCACCGGGGACCTGTGGGGCGTCCCCGAGGGGGAGGTGGTGTTCGGCAACGAGCCGATCCTTCGGGTCACCGCCCCGCTCATCCAGGCCCAGGTCGTCGAGACGCGGCTGATCAACCTCGTCGCCTCGCAGACGATGGTGGCTTCGAAGGCGGCACGGGTGGCGATCGCCTGTGGGGACCGCACGTTCGTCGACTTCTCGGCCCGCCGGGACCACGGCGGCGATGCGGCGATGCAGACGGCGCGGGCGTCCTACGTCGCCGGCGCGGCGGGCACGTCGCTCGTCGCCGCCGGCCATCGGTGGGGCATCCCGCTGTCCGGCACGATGGCTCACGCCTACGTGATGAGCTTCGACGACGAGCGCGACGCGTTCCGCACGTTCGCCCGCACGTTCCCCGACGACGCCGTCCTCCTCATCGACACCTACGACACCGAGGAGGGAGCGCGCCGCGTCGTCGAGGTCGCCGCCGAGCTGGCCGACGACGGCATCCACGTACGTGGGGTCCGGCTGGACTCGGGCGACCTGGCCCACCTGTCGAGGGCGGTCCGCGCGATCCTCGACGAGGGCGGCATGACCGAGACGTCGATCTTCGCCTCCGGTGACCTCGACGAGTACCGCATCACCGAGCTGCTCGCCTCCGGGTCCCCGATCGACGCCTTCGGCGTCGGCACCCAGCTCGGCACCAGCGCGGATGCCCCGAACCTGGGTGGCGTCTACAAGCTCGTGGCCGATGCGTCGGGCCCGAAGATGAAGCTGGCCGAGGACAAGGTGACGCTCCCCGGCCTCAAGCAGGTCTGGCGGGTCGAGCGCGACGGTCGGAGCACCCACGACGTCATCGCCCTCGATGACGAGGAGCCGCCGACCGATGCTCGGCCCCTGCTGCACCCGGTCCTGCGGGACGGCGCGCTGATCGGGCCCCTGCCCTCGATCGACGAGTCCCGGCGACGGGCCGCGACGTCGATCGCCGCGCTGCCGAGCCGGCTGCGGACGCTGCAACTGCGCGAGGCGCCCTACGACGTGCGCCGCTCGGCCGCGCTCGACGCGCTCGTGGCCGAGCTCACGGCACGCCACCGCGCCGGCTGAGGTCCGGGTGCCCCGCCGACACCCGGACCCCTGCGGCTCGTGGCCTGCTGGCGGCTACCGCTCCCGCCAGACCTCGGCCCAGTAGACGACCGCGCCGGTCACGCCGTCGCCCTGGGCGCCGTCACCGGCGGTCCAGCCGCCGAGGTTGCGCACGTCCTCCGTCGCGAAGAGCGACGTCGCCGTGCCGCCGGCCCACATCAGCGGGACCTGTTCGGCCAGCTCCATCATCATCGACTCGACCGCGGCGTAGCGCTCCTCGAAGTCGCTGCTGGTCTGGAGGACCTGCAGCTGCTCGTCGAGGTTGTCGCTCGTGTAGTTGGCGACGTTGGCCGAGCTCGTCGCCACCGGTCCGAAGGCCGGGGCCAGGGTGGTGTACGGATCCTGGTCGGCACCCATCCGGAAGCAGGTGATCATGTAGGTGCCGGAGAACGGCGGGTCCTGATCGGCGCTGCCGAGGGCGTTGGTGATGAGCGTCGGCTGCTCGACCTGCTCGAGCTCGACCTCGACGCCGACCCCGTTCCAGAAGGCCTGGACCGTCTGGGACAGGAGCAGGAGCGACGGGTCCGGCGGGCACTGGAAGCGGATGCTGACCGGTTCGCCGACCGCCTTGCCGTCGGACCGCTCGGGATCGTTGATGTACTCGTCGAGGAGCTCCTCGGCCCGTGCCGGGTCGAACGCCGGGTACGCCTCCTCGACCGCGGCGGAGTACCACGGCGAGTTCGGGCTGAAGAACTGGGTCTGGGGCGGGGTGATGCCCGCGCCGCCCAGCACCTCGATCAGGTCCTCCTGCTCGGTCGCGTGGACGAGCGCCTGACGCACGCGGACGTCGTCGACCGGCGGGACGAGGACGTTGAAGATGCCACCGCCGCCGTTGTTGCCGAGGCCCTCTAGCGACTGGATCTCGCCCTCGGCCTCGAGCTCCTCGGTCTGGCGGACGAACGACTGGCGGAACGTGTGCCCGACCTGGATGTCGCCCGACTGCACCGAGGCGATGCGGCTGCTCTCGTCCGGGATGGGCCGGAAGATCAGCTCGTCCAGGTAGGGGAGCTGCACGCCGTTGGCGTCGGTGCGCCAGTAGTCGGGGTTGCGCTCCAGTCGGATCTCGCTGTCACGCTGCCACGACACGAAGCGGAACGGGCCGGCGCCGACCGGCTGGCTCCCGCAGTCCTGGCCGGCTGCCGCGCAGGCCTCGTTGGAGAACGGGTAGCCGATCGTGCCTGTGAGCAGGTCGGGGAACGCGGCGTCGGGCTCGGACAGCACGTAGGTGTAGGTGAGCGGCCCGTCGACGCGCACCTCCTGCACGTGGGTGATGCTGCCGGCGACCGTCGAGGTCTCGGTGTTGAGGTACTCGTCGAAGTTCCGCTTCACGGCCTCGGCGTCGAGCGGCGTGCCGTCGTGGAACGTGATGCCGTCGCGCAGGGTGACCGTCCACTCCGTCGATCCCTCGTTGGCCTCGATCGACTCGGCCAGGTGGGGGTGGATCTCGCCGTCGGCGCCGCGCACCGCGATGGAGTCGAACACCGCCCGGGCCACGTTCGTGTTCGTCGAACCCGCGCCCGGGAGGAAGGTGTTGGCGTCCGCCTCCAAGCCGACGACCACGGTCCCCCCGGTCGTCACCTCCTCGACGTCGGACGCCAGCGTCGTGCTGCTGATCGCCTGCTCGTCCGCCGTCGTCCCGGTGTCGCCGCCCGACCCCGAGTCGTCTCCGCCACAGCTCGCCGCCACGATCCCCGCCACGATCACCCCTGCTGCTGCACGCCATCCCCGTCGACGGCGCGTGGGCATCGTGCCCTTCATGTGGTCCTCCCCAGTGGGTCGATGAGTGTCCGACACCCGGGAGGGCGTCGTTGACACGGCGGACAATAACGGATCACCGCGGCATGGGGTGACCGCCGTCACCGCCGCACGACGACACGGCGGCGCGTAGCGTGCGGCCATGCCTCTCGACGGTGAGTACGAACCGAGCACGTGGGAGTGGGTCCGCGACCAGGTGGAGGAGTACGAGGCCTCCGGCGGCCAGCGCGCCAACACGCTCCTCGACACCGGCATGCCGGTCATCATCCTGACGACGCGCGGGACCCGCAGCGGGAAGATCCGCAAGTCGCCGCTCATGCGGGTCGAGCACGGCGGGGAGTACGCGCTCGTGGCCTCGATGGGAGGCGCGCCCACCAACCCGTCCTGGCACCACAACCTCCTCGCCGACCCGACGGCCGTCGTGATCCAGGACGGCCCCGAGCCCTTCGACGCCGAGGCCCGCATGGTCGAGGGCGACGAGCGGGCGGCGTGGTGGGAGCGGGCGGTCGCCGCGTACCCGCCCTACGCCGAGTACCAGGAGAAGACCGAGCGGCGCATCCCGGTGTGGGTGGCCCGGCGCCGCTGAGCAGATGACCACCCGCGCCTTCCGCGAGCTGCACCGTGCCGGCACGTTCGTCATGCCCAACCCGTGGGATCGCGGCTCGGCCCGCGCGCTGGAGGCCGCCGGCTTCCCGGCGCTCGCCACCACCAGCTCCGGCTTCGCCCGGTCCCTCGGGCGCAACGACCAGGAGACGACCCGCGACGAGCTCGTCGCCCACGTCGCCGACCTGGCCGCGGTGCTCTCCGTCCCCCTGAGCGTCGACGGCGAGCGCCTCTTCCCCGGCGACCCCGGGGGCATCCCCGAAACGGTTCGGCTGCTCGCCGACGCCGGCGCCGCGGGCTGCTCGATCGAGGACCACGACCCGGCGCGTGGGGCCGTCGTGCCGATGGAGGAAGCCGTCGCCGCCGTCCGCGACGCCGCCGAGGCCTGCGCACGCCACGACCTCGTGCTCACGGCCAGAGCCGAGAACCACCTCTACGGGGTGGGCGATCTGGACGACACCATCGAGCGCCTCGTCGCGTTCCGGGACGCCGGCGCCGACGTCGTCTACGCGCCGGGGCTCCTCGACGCCGGTGACATCGAACGGGTGGTGCGGGAGGTCGGCCGACCCGTCAACGTGCTCGCGCTCCCCGGCACGCCCTCGGTGGCCGAGCTCGCCGCGCTCGGCGTGCGGCGCGTCTCCACCGGCGGGGCGCTCCAGTCCGCGGCGTACGAGGCAGCCCGCCAGCGGGCCCTCGCCCTCCGCGACGGGGCCTGAGCAGCCCGCTCTCAGCTGCCTCGGCCAGGAAGGTCCGACCACGCCGCCGCAAGGCGGGCGACGGCCTCGTCGAGCACCTCGGGTGGCTGGGTGACGGCCAGCCGCAGACGGTCGCCCATGTCCCCGTGCGGCGCGAGCAGCGAGCCGGCGACCACGTGGACGCCGTGGGCGGCCGCGGCGTCCGCCACGGCGCGAGCATCGGCGACGGGCAGTCGCACCCACGCCGCGGTCCCCCCGCGGCTCGGCGCGACCTCCCACTCGGGGAGGTGCTGCACCAGGGCCGCGGTCAGGTGCCGGTGCTGCCGTCGCAGGTCGAGCGCGCGGGCCGCCGCGAGGCGCGGGACCTCGTCGAGCAGCGCGAGGGCCACCGCCTGAGCCAGGACGTCGCCGCCCAGATCGGCGACGACCCGCCGCGGTACGAGGCGCCGCACGAGCGCAGGCTCGGCCCGCACCCATCCCACGCGCAGCCCGGCCCACGCCACCTTGCTGAGGGAACCGATCGTGACGATCGGGGCCCCCGGGTCGAAGGACCGGAGGGGCCGGGGCCGACCCTCGTCGTCGAAGGGCAGGTCGGCGAGGACGCGGTCGTCGATCACCGGCGTCCCCGTCCGGGCGGCGAGGTCGACGATCTGCGCCCGGTCACGATCGGACAGGACGGATCCCGTCGGGCTCTGGTGGGTGGGGTTCAGGTAGACCAGCGCGGGACGGTGCCGCACCACGGCCTCCCGCAGGGCCTCGACGTCCACGCCGCCCGGGCCGGTCGGCACCGCGACGAGTCGGGCGCCGGCGCGGCGCGCGGCATCGAGGGCCCCGACGTAGGTCACGTCCTCGACGACGACGACCTCACCCGGTCGCACGAGCTCCTCGACGACGAAGCCGATCGCCTGCTGGGCGCCGGAGGTCACCAGGACCTCGTCGGGCCGATCGGCGAGCGCGGCCCGCAGCGCGGTCGAGCCCGCCGGCTCGTACCCGGTACCGGCCACCGCCCCTCGGGCGTGGTCGAGCGCGGCGCCGATCGCCGTCCGCTCGCGCGCGCCCGCCTCCGGCGCGGCGAGGGAGAGGTCGATCGAGCCGTCGGGGTGCTCGAGCACCGCGCCCATGCTCTCGGCGGGCGCGCGGCCTGCCGGCGCCAGGGTCCCCGCCACCCACGTCCCGCGACCCTGGCGGCTGTCGATGCGGCCCGAGGCCTTCAGGCGGCGATAGGCCTCGGCGGCGGTGGCCCGGCTGACCGCGGCGCGCCGGGCCAGCTCGCGCTCGGTCGGGAGCGCCGTGCCCGGCGGCAGCTCACCCCGCAGAACGAGGGCCTCCAGTGCGTCGGCCAGTCGTCGGTGGAGGGGTCCGGGACCGCGCTCCCAGCCCGCAGGAGGCAGATCCAGTGGCGTTCCACCCAATGAGCCTTGATTGGACCGGTCCATTCCACCCATCGTCGCACGATGCTGCTGTCCCGCCGCGCCGCCGGCATGTCGTCGTCCACGATCCGCGACCTCCTCCACCTCGCGGACCGACCCGAGGTGATCTCCCTCGCCGGGGGCCTGCCCGATCCGGACGGCTTCCCGCTCGACGCCATCCGGGACGCCGTCGCCCACGTCCTGGCCGGGCGGACGACGGCGCTCGCCGCTCTCCAGTACTCGAGCACCGAGGGCGATCCCGGCCTCCGGGCGTGGATCGCCGCTCGTCACGCGGCCGTGACCGGACGCCCCACGTCGCCGTCGCAGGTGCTCGTCACGACCGGGTCGCAGCAGGGGCTGGACCTGCTCGGCCGGGTCCTCGCCGACCCTGGCGACGTCGCCGTCGTCGAGGAGCCGGGCTACCTCGGCGCCATCCAGGCGCTGCGTGCCGACGCACTCGACGTCCGCGGCATCCCCGTCGACGACGACGGCCTCCGGACCGACGCCCTCGAGGACGCGTTGCGCCGCGGCCTCCGCCCTCGGCTCGTCTACACCGTGCCCACCTTCCAGAACCCGACGGGCACCACCCTGCCCGACGCCCGCCGACGTCACCTGGCCGGCCTCGCCGACCGGTACGGGTTCGCCGTCGTCGAGGACGAGCCGTACACCGACCTGCGGTTCGGTGGCGCGCCGGTCGTCCCGGTGGCGGCCCAGTCGGACCGCGTCGTCACCCTGGGCACGTTCTCGAAGACCCTCGCCCCCGGGCTCCGCGTGGGGTGGCTCGTCGGTCCGGCCGAGGTGGTCGCCGCGGCGACCCGAGCCAAGCAGGCCGTCGACCTGCACACCGCCGGCATCGCCCAGCAGATCGCCCTCGCTCTCGTGACCGCGCCGGGCGGCATCGACGAGCACGTCCGCCGCGTCGCCGCCACCTATGCCGAGCGCGCGAGGGCGTTGCGCGCGGCGCTCGTCGAGGCCATCGGCCTCCGGTACGAGCTGACCGATCCGGGCGGCGGCATGTTCCTCTGGGCCGCGCCCCGGAGCGACGACGCGCCGGATGCCGCAGCGTTGCTCCACGCGGCGATCGCCCGCGGGACGGCCTTCGTGCCCGGCGAGGCGTTCGTCGTCGGCGAGCTGACGCCGCGGCGACGCGGGGCGATGCGGCTCTCGTTCGCCACCGCCCCGCCGGACGACCTGCGCGTCGCCGCCTCGCGCCTGGCCGCCGCCCTCGACGACGTGGTTGGGCGCGACATCCGGCGCATCTGACGCCAACCGCGCCCGACACCCGCCCTCGGGCGCGACATCCGGCGCATCTGACGCCAACCGCGCCCGACACCTCGCAGTCGAGCGCGGCGTGCGCGCCGTCGGCCCCTAGGGCAGACGGCGGTCCTCAGGTCGCTGCACCCGCAACCAGCGGTGGCCGTAGCCGTCCAACGTGATCTCGGTCCGACCTGCGGCGTCGAGCTCGCAGCGACCCTCCTCCAGCAGGTCGACCAGGCACCACCCGTCGTCGGCGTCCTCGAGCTGCAGCGGCACGACGACCGGATCGTTGCCGAGGTTGTGGACGGCGACGATCGACGCCGTCTCCCAGGTGCACCGGTGGGCGAGGACCTGGCGGTGGGGCTGGTCGAGGATCTCGAGGTCCCCCCATCCGAGCTCGGGGCACTCGCGGTAGCGCTGGATGAGCGTGGCGACGAAGCTCCAGAGCGAGTCCGGGTCGCGCTTCTGGTCGGCCACGTTGACGAACTCCGGCCCGAAGGCACCCTCGACCACCCGGGACACGAGCTTGCGGGGCGGGGCGGTCGAGAACCCTCCACCCGTCTCCGAGGTCCACTGCATCGGGGTGCGGACGGCGAGCCGGCCCTCGGCGTCGAGGTCCTCGCCCATCCCGATCTCCTCGCCGTAGTAGAGGACGGGCGTGCCCGGCAGGGAGAACAGCAGGCTGTAGACCATCCGGACGCGGCGCGGGTCGCCCTCGAGCATCGGTGGGAGCCGACGCTTCAGCCCCCGGCCGAACAGCTGCATGCGCTCCTCGGGGCCGAAGGCCGCGAAGACCTCCTGGCGCTCCTTCTCGGAGAGCTTGTCGAGCGTGAGCTCGTCGTGGTTGCGGACGAACGTCGCCCACTGCGACTCGACCGCCGTGGCCGGCCGTCCGCGCAGCGCCTTGGCGAGGGGGCGAGCGTCGCACCGGGCGAGGGAGAGGTACATCGCCTGCATGCCGACGAAGTCGAACATCATGTCGAGCTCGTCGCCGTCCGTGCCCCCGAAGAACCTCAGCTGGTCCCGGTACGGCAGGTTGACCTCGCCGAGCATGATGGCGTCGCCGTTGCGGCGGCTGAGGAACGAGCGGAGCGCCCGCAGGTACTCGTGCGGGTCGGCCATCTCCTCGACCTGCTGGCGATCGATCCCCGTGGTCTCGAGGAAGAACGGCACGGCGTCCACACGGAACCCCGAGAGCCCCATCTGCATCCAGAACCCCATCGCCTTGGCGATCTCGTCGCGCACCTTGGGGTTGGCGACGTTGAGGTCGGGCTGGTGCTTGTAGAAGCGGTGCAGGTACCACTCGTCGGTCTTCGGGTCGTGCTCCCAGATCCCGTCCTCCTTGTCGGGGAAGACGACCTCGTCGCTCGTGTCGGGCGGCGGATCGGACCGCCAGACGTAGTAGTCCCGGTACGGGTTGTCCTTGCTGGCTCGGGCCTTCTTGAACCAGGGGTGCTGGTCCGAGGTGTGGTTGACGATCAGGTCGGCGATCACCCTGATGCCGCGGTCCTTCGCCGTGCGGATGACCTCGACCAGGTCGCCGAGCGTGCCGAGCCGCCCGTCGACCCCGTAGAGGTCCATGACGTCGTAGCCGTCGTCCCGATCGGGGGTCGGGTAGAACGGCATGAGCCAGAGGCAGGTGACGCCGAGCTCGGCGAGGTAGTCGATGCGCTGGGCCAGGCCGGCGAGGTCGCCGATCCCGTCACCGTTCGAGTCGAAGTACGTCTCGACGTCGAGGCAGTAGACGACGGCGTTCTTCCACCACAGGTCGCTGGTGTCGGTGATCCTCATCCGGCCCTCCGCTCCGGCTCGGAGACGTCGAGCTGCGGGAGCACCGACTCACCGAAGGTGTCGATGAAGCGCGCCTGCTCCTGGCCCACGTGGTGCAGGTAGACCTCGTCGAACCCCACGTCGACGAGCTCGCCGAGCCGCTCCACGGCCTGACCGGTGTCGCTCACCACGACGACGGCGTCCCGCACCGACTGCTCGGTGACGTCCCGGCTCACCTCGTCGAAGGCCTCGGGGGTGTCGAGGTCCCAGCAGACCGGCGGGGAGAAGACGTTGGTGCGCCACTGGTCCATGGCGATCGCCACCGCCTCGTCCTCGGTGGGCGCCCACGACACGTGCACCTGCAACGCCACCCGTCCCCGGCCCCCCGCCCCTCGGTACGCCTCGACCATGTGCCGGAGGTGGTCGAGGGGCTGGTTGATCGTGACGAGGCCGTCGGCCCACGACGCCGACCGCCGTGCCGTGGCCACGCTGACCGCAGGGGCGACGAGCGGCGGACGGACCTCGGGGCGCGTCCACAGCGTGGCGCGGTCGACGGTGACCAGCCCGTCGTGGCTGACCTCCTCGCCGTCGAGGAGGCGGCGGATGACCGACACCGACTCCTCGAGGCGCGCCTGGCGGACCTCCTTGCGGGGCCAGGCGTCACCGGTGATGTGCTCGTTCATGTTCTCCCCGGAGCCGAGGGCGGCCCAGAAGCGGCCGGGGAACATGGCGCCGAGCGTGGCGATCGCCTGGGCGACGATCGCCGGGTGGTACCGCTGGCCCGGTGCGTTGACGACGCCGAACGGCAGGTCGGTGGTGGCGAGCGCCGCGCCGAGCCACGACCATGCGAAGCCCGAGTGCCCCTGCCGCTCGCTCCACGGCGCGAAGTGGTCGGAGCACATGGCGGCGGTGAAGCCGGCCTGCTCGGCGCGCTGCACGTCGGCCAGCAGCTGACGGGGGTGGATCTGCTCGTGGGAGGCGTGGAAGCCGATGACGGTCACCGGCCCCGCTTACCGCTCGGCGGTTCCGGTCAACCGTGGTAGCAAGTCGACCATGGTCACCTCGCGCGGTCGCAGGTCGAGCCTCGAGCAGGAGCGGTCGCGCCGCAGCCGTGACGCCCTCCTCGACGCCGCGGCGGACCTCTGGGCCGACGCCGAGGTCGACGAGGTGAAGGTCGAGGACATCTGCGCCCACGCGGGCGTGTCGAAGGGCCTCTTCTACTTCTACTTCGGCAGCAAGGAGGAGCTCGTCGTCCAGCTGCTCGCCGAGGACGCCCGACTCGTCGCCGACGAGGTGGCCCGGGGCATCGAGCACGACGAACCGTTCGCCGACGTGCTCGACGCCGCGCTCGCGGCGGTCGTCCGCCGGGCGCAGCGCCGACCACGTCACCTCCTGCGCCAGGGCACCGGCGAGCTGCTCGCCGACCCCGCGACCACCGCCGGCGACGACGACGGCTCCCCGCTGGTGGCGACGTGCGTCGACCTCGTCGCCCACGGCCAGGCCCGCGGCGAGGTCCGCGACGACGCCGACCCTCAGGACGCGGGGGCGCTCCTCGCCACCTCGATCCTCCGCGCCCAGCTCGAGTGGGCCGGCGCCGAGCGGCGCCAGCCCTCGCTGGCACGCCGCCTGGCTGCGCGGGTCGACCTCGTCGTGCACGGGCTCGCCGGGCGATGACCGGCGTCGAGGTGCTCGTCGTCGAGGGTGGGGACCTGTCGCCGCTGCGCGAGCTGCTCGCGGCGCTCGCCACGGCCGGTTCCGGCTGGGTGAACCTCACGCCCGCCGACGCCGAGCCACCCGCGCCGACGTCGATCTGGGGTCGCATCAACGGGCGGGGCCCGGACGTGCCCCGGATCACGTGGACGGCGCCGCAGCACGGCCGCCGCGAGGAGCCGGCCCAGCTCGGCATCGAGCACGCGAGCGGCAGCAAGGCCCTCCCCCGCCTCGCCGAAGCCGGCGTCGGGTTGCCCGCCGGGTGGGTGCGCCTCCAGGACCACGCCATGCGCGGCATCGTCGCCGTGCCGCCGCCGGGCACCGACCCCGAGGCGGCACTGCGCTGGGGCCTGGCCGCCGTCGAGCACCTGGCCGGGTGGGCGGCCGACGGCCGCTGGCGCGCCGAGGTTCACGGCGTCGCCTGAGCTGGGCTACGGTGCCCAGGCCCGGCCACAGAGCGCCGGGCGTCGTGAGCGCAGCGAAGTCCGGTGAGATCCCGGCGCTGTCCCGCAACTGTGATGGGCCCTCGGGCCCGAGCCAGGTCGCCTGCTCCCACGACCGACGAACATCGACCCTCGGAGGAAGGGTGGTTCGTCCGGCGCCACGGTGCCGGCGGGCTCATCCTCCCCGGGACCGGAGGATGCAGTGAGGACACAGCACCGGATCGCCACGGGGATGGCGATCGTGCTCATGCTGGTCGCCGCGGCGTGCGGCGACGACGGCGACGACGGCACCGTCACCGAATCGGGCCAGCGCCCGGAGGAGACGACCGCACCGGCGGACGACGACGGGGGCGGCACGTTCCCGGTCACCGTCAGCGCCGACAACGGGGAGGTGACGATCGAGTCGCGGCCCGAGGCCATCGTCTCCATCTCGCCGACCGGCACCGAGATGCTCTTCGCGATCGGGGCCGGGGACCAGGTGGTCGCGGTCGACGAGTACTCGTACTACCCGGAGGAGGCGCCGGTGACGGACCTCTCCGGCTTCCAGCCCAACGTGGAGGCCATCGCCTCCTACGAGCCGGACCTGGTCGTCCTGTCGACCGACCCCGGCGACGTGGCGGACGGGCTCGAGCGCATCGGGATCCCGGCGATCCACCTCGACTCGGCCGAGGACCTCGACGACACGTACCGCCAGCTCGAGCTGCTGGGCGTGGCCACCGGGAACGTGGGCTCGGCCGCCGAGGTCGTGTCGCAGATGCAGACCGAGATCGACGAGATCGTGGCGACGATCCCCGACGACCTCGCGGAGCGCACCTACTTCCACGAGCTCGACAGCCAGCTCTACAGCGTCTCGTCCGACACCTTCATCGGGCGGGTGTACGCCCTGCTGGGGCTCCGCAGCATCGGCGACGAGGCGCCCGACGACGCCGGGAACTACCCGCAGCTGTCCGAGGAGTTCGTGCTCGACGCCGACCCGGACTTCATCTTCCTGGCCGACGCCCAGTGCTGCGACCAGTCGCCGGAGACCGTCGCCGCTCGCCCCGGCTGGGACACCCTCACCGCGGTCGAGGAGGGCCGGGTCATCGTGGTCGACGAGGACGCGGCGTCCCGCTGGGGCCCCCGCATCGTCGACTTCCTGCGGGAGGTCGCCGACGAGGTCCTGGCGACGGCGGACGCCGGCTGACGATGAGCGAGCAGCCCACCCGGGTCACGGTCGAGGCGATCGTCCGCGCCGACGCGCCCGTCGCGCCGGAGGCGAGTCGGTTGCGCCGATCGTGGCTCGTGGTGGGCCTCGGCGCGCTGGCGGCGGCGTTCGCCGTCAGCGTGTCGCTCGGACCGGCCGGGCTGCCCCTCGGCGGGGTGGTCACCGAGATGGTCTCCGCCCTGCCCGGCGTCGACGTCGGCGAGGGCCTCTCCGATCGCCACGCGGCGATCCTCTGGCAGATGCGGCTCCCGCGCATCGTCCTCGGGGCGCTCGTCGGCGGCACGCTCGCCCTGGCCGGCGCGGCCTACCAGGGCGTGTTCCGCAACCCGCTCGCCGACCCGTACCTGCTCGGCGTCGCCGCGGGCGCGGGCCTCGGCGCCACCCTGGCGATCGCCTACGGGCCCGACACCACCTCCTGGCCCGTCGACGCCCTGCCGATCTTCGCCTTCGTCGGCGCCGTGCTCGGCGTCGCGCTGGCCTGGGGCGTGGGGCACACCGCGTCGTCGGCGCAGAGCGTCGCCACGCTGATCCTCGCAGGCGTCGCGATCGCTTCGTTCCTCACCGCCATCCAGACCTACGTCCAGCAGCGCGAGTCCGAGACGCTGCGCGAGGTCTACGGGTGGATCCTCGGTCGGCTCTCGACCTCGGGCTGGCACGAGGTGCTCCTCGTCCTGCCCTACGTCGTCGTGAGCACGATCGTCATCCTCCTCCACCGCCGCCTGCTCGACGTGCTGAGCGTCGGCGACGACGAGGCGGGGAGCCTCGGCGTCCGCACCACGCTCGTCCGGCTGGTCGTCATCGGCGCCGCCACGTTCGGCACCGCCGCCGTCGTCGCCGTCAGCGGTCTCATCGGCTTCGTCGGCATCGTCGTGCCCCACGTCGTGCGCATGGTCGCCGGCAGCAGCTACCGCATCGTGCTGCCCCTGTCGCTGATGCTCGGCGCCGCCTTCCTGGTGGCGACCGACCTCGTCGCTCGCACGGTGTTCAGCCCGGCCGAGCTGCCGATCGGCGTCATCACCGCCTTCTTCGGCGCCCCGTTCTTCGCCCTCGTCCTGCGCACCAGCCGGAGGTTCGGACTGTGAGCAGCATCGAGATCCACGACCTCTCCGTCTCGTTCGGCGACTTCCGGGCGGTCGACGGCCTGAGCGCCGACATCGCGCCCGGCGCGTGGGTCGGGCTCATCGGCCCGAACGGCGCGGGCAAGAGCACGCTCCTGCGTGCGCTCCTCGGCCTGGTGGCCCACGACGGCCGCTGCACCGTGGACGGGCACGACGCCCGGGACCTCTCCCGGCGCGAGGTCTCCCGCCGGCTGGCGTTCGTGCCCCAGTCGCCGAGCTGCCCGCCCGACATGGCCGTCGCGGACTACGTGCTGCTCGGCCGCACCCCCTACATCCCCCACCTCGGCACCGAGAGCCGCCACGACGTGGCCGTGGTGGCCGACGTCCTCGACCGGCTCGACCTCACCGACTTCGTCGGGCGACGGCTCGGCACCCTCTCCGGCGGCGAGCTCCAGCGGGTCGTCCTGGCGCGGGCGCTCGCCCAGCAGGCGCCGGTTCTCGTGCTCGACGAGCCGACGAGCGCGCTCGACATCGGGCACCAGCAGCAGGTGCTCGAACTGGTCGAGGACCTCCGCCACGAGGCCGAGCTGACGGTCATCAGCGCGATGCACGACCTCACGCTGGCGGGCCAGTTCGCCGACGAGCTGCTGCTGATGAGCAACGGCCGCCGGATCGCGATGGGCCCCCCGACCGAGGTGCTCACCGAGCACACGATCGGCGAGCACTACGGCGCGTCAGTGCGGGTCCTGCGCGACGAGTGCGGCGGGATCGTCGTCGTCCCCACACGGTCGCATCGCACGGCCGGCGTGGGGTCCCGTGCCGTCGACGGCGAGCGGGCGGACGAGCGGCGGTGAGCCGGTCCCTCGCCGTCTGGGGGACGACGAGCGGGGCGGGCAAGAGCCTCGTCACCACCGGCCTGGCCCGTTGGTTCGCGCGGCAGGGCGTGCGCGTGGTGCCGTTCAAGGCCCAGAACATGTCGAACCACGCGCGGGTGGTCGAGGGCGGGGAGATCGGTGCGGCCCAGTGGCTCCAAGCACTGGCCGCGGGCGTCGACCCCGACGTGCGCATGAACCCCGTCCTGACGAAGCCGGAGGCCGACGGCCGCAGCCAGGTCGTCGTGCTCGGGCAGGTGGACGAGGACCTGTCACGCGCCGCGTGGCGCGGACGGGCGACATCGGTGTGGCCCCGCGTGGTCGATGCCCTCGACGACCTCCGCGCCGACGCCGACCTCGTCCTGGTGGAGGGCGCGGGCAGCCCGGCGGAGACCAACCTCGCCGACGTCGACCTGGCCAACCTCGCCACCGCCGACCACCTCGACGCGCCCGCGCTGCTGCTGGCCGACATCGACAGGGGCGGCGCGTTCGCCCACCTCTTCGGCACCTGGTCCCTCGTGCCCGACGACCACCGGCACCGCATCGCCGGGTTCGTGCTCAACCGCTTCCGCGGCGACCCCACGCTGCTGGCGCCCGCACCCGAGGAGCTCTCCGGGCGGACGGGGGTCCCGACGATCGGCGTCCTCCCGGAGCTGGCGCACCGGCTGCCCGACGAGGACGGCGCGTCGTTCGCACCGGTGGTGCGCGGCGGCCGCCCCCGGGTCGGGGTCGTCCGCTACCCGACCGCGTCGAACCTCGACGAGCTCGCCGGCGTCGTCGAGGTGGCCGACGTCGTCGCGGCGACCGAGCCGCGTCACCTCGTCGACGCCGAGCTCATCGTCCTCCCCGGCGCCAAGCACGTCACGAGCGACGCCGCCTGGCTCCGCACCTCGGGCGTCGGCGCCGCGATCCGCGGTGCGGCGGAGGCGGGCGTGCGCGTGCTCGGCATCTGCGGCGGCGCGCAGCTGCTCGGGGAGGACGTGGTGGACGCCGACGGCGTCGAGGGGCCTGCAGGCGTCCGGGTGGATGGCCTCGGCCTGTTGCCGCTGCGGACGGAGCTGCACCGCGCCAAGGTCGTCCGGGCGACGACGATCGAGCTGCCGCGCGAGCTGGCCCGGCCGTGGGAGGCCGTCGCGGGCCGTCGCGCACGCGCCTACGAGATCCACCACGGCCACACGGGCCCCACCGACGACGGCCGCCAGGTCTGGTCGCACGGGCCGGTCCTCGCCGTGACGGCGCACGGGCTGCTCGAGGACCCCGACGTGGTCGAGGTGCTGCTCGGCCGGCGGCCCACGGGGCTCGACGCCACCTTCGACCTCCTCGCCGACGCGGTCGAGGAGCACCTCGACACCGAGCAGCTCCGGCGGATCGCCGGGTTCGACGGCTGACCTGGCGGTCACAGCCGTCCCAGCCACTCGAGCGGGAACGGCGTCAGCGCGAGCGGTCGGACCGCGATGCGCACCAGCGCCAGCGGGTTGTCGTCGCCCGCGCTGCGGTTGAGGTGCACCTCGTGGCACCCCGTGCACCGGTGGACGAGGACCCACTCCCCGTCCCCCCGCACCGAGATGGCGATCGGCTCCATCGAGGCGCCGCAGTCGGCGGCGCGGTCGCCGGGGACGTCGTCGACGTGCCGGCTCCAGAGGCAGGTCGGGCAGTGGTTGCGGTGGGCGGTGCCGGGCGCGTCCAGGGACACGTCCAGCCCGCAGTGGCGGCACCGGAACGACTCCGGGCCGCGACGTCGTCGTGTCGACAACGGGATCTCCTGTGGTCGAGGCCAGCGGGGCGCGTCGCGCCGGCGGCACCGATCAGCTCCGGCCGATCGGGCCCTCTCCACGGCGCGACGTGACGACCCGGCTCACGACCACGGATGCGTCACCTCCTCCCGACTCCAGGAACAGCGAGAGTCCACCGCCCGTCGACCTGCCGCGCCAGCGGGTTTCCCCGCGGCCCTCGCCACTACGCTCCGTGACCGCATGGGGGGGACGACGGGACAGCGGGAGCGCGCGGCCTTCGCCGTCGCCGTCCTGGTCCTGGTCGCCTGGGGGCTCCACTGGCTGTGGGGGCCCGGCCTGCCGCCGGGCGTGGACACGACCGGGCACCTCACCCGGCTCGAGGTCGGGGTCGACCTGCTCGCGTCGGGCCGCCTGGACGGCTGGTTCGACCGGGCGATGCTCGGCTACCAGACCCACCTGATGTACGGGCCCGGGCTCGCGCTGGCCGTCGGTGCCCTCCGCCTTGTCACCTTCGGCCTGCTGAGCACGGCAGGGGCCTACGAGCTCGTCGGCGTGCTGGCGCTGGTGGCCGTCGTCCCCGCCACCGCCGCGCTGGCACGCTCGCTGCGGGTCCCCCTCGCCGGCGCCCGCGCCGCCGGGGTGCTCGCTCTCGCCGTCTCGTCCGGGCGAGGCGGTGGGATCGAGGGCGCCTTCGACCTCGGCTTGATGCCGAACCACATGGCCGTCCCGCTCGTCGTGCTCGCCTGGGCGTGGATGGCCGACGACCGGCCGCGGCCGCTCGGCCTCGGGCTCGTCGTCGGTGCCGTCGCCCTCACCCACCCGCAGTCGCTCGTGGCCCTCGTCCTCTTCGCCCCGCTCGTCCTGCTCACCGGGTGGGTCGTCGGGTCGGTCCGGTCGGTGCCGTGGTGGCTCGTCGGCGCCGCGGCGACAGCAGCCGGGTCGACCGCGTGGTGGTGGGTACCCGCGGTCCTCCACCGGGACCTGCGTGGCGTCCTCACCTCCTGGGACCTGCCCACCTTCGCCGAGCACGTGCACCTCGTCGTCGAGGGCCGCCGCGGCTGGATCGGGTGGGCCGCGCTCCTCGTCGTCCTCGCCTGGCCGGCGGGGCTCGCGCTCGGGATCCTGGCGCGGGATCGCGCGCTCGTCGCGCTCGCGATGCTGCCGGTGGCGGCGCTGGCCCTCCTGCACGCGATCGAGGCCCTGCTCGTCGACCGGTTCCCCGAAGCGGTGATGCTGCCGAACCGGGGCTTCGCCTACGCCTGCCTGCTCGCGGCGCCGCTCGTCGGCGACGTCCTCGGTCGGGCAGCCGGTGCCCGACCCGCGGCGGCGTGGGCCGCGGCCGCGGTCGCCGTCGCGGTGACCATGCCCGCGCTCCGCCCGCCCGACGGGGTGTTCGATCGGCCGGTCCCCGGCATGCGGGCGGCAGCCGAGGATCTGGCGGCACGGGTGCCGGAGGGGCGGCGGTTCGCGTACGTCGAGTCGGACGTCGACCAGCCGGGCGTCGTCGCCCCGGGCCGGTGGCTCGGCTGGGCCAGCGGTGCGACGAACCTCGGGCCGTTCGGCGCCGAGTTCGCACCGGGGGTCGGTCCGACCCTCATGGTGTTCGAACCGCCGGACGTCGAGACCGTCGACCGGTGGGTGGCCCGTGCGCGCCAGCTGGGCGTCAGCCACCTCGTGTCCGGCGACCCCGGGACGCGCGAGGTGCTGGCCGCCGCCCGCGAGCTCGACCTCGTCGTGACCCACCCGCCGGTCGCGATCTGGGAGGTCGGGGGACGCATGCCGTTCGCGGTGGTGGAGGCGCGCGCCGAGGAGGTCACGCTGTCGATCCCGCCGGGCCACCCGACCACCGTGCCGGTGGCGATCGGCTACCACCCCGGCTGGTCCGCCCGTGTCGACGGGCGGACCGTCACCACCGGTGAGGACCCCCACGGGATCCTCACCGTGCAGGTGCCGGCCGGACCGCAGGAGGTCGAGCTCACCTGGAGCGAGCCGTCGGGCCACGGGCTCGGCCGGTGGCTCACCGTCGGCGCGGCGGTTGCCCTGGGCGCAATCCGCTTGCGCCGTCGGCACCGCCCGGGGAGCCTGCGCGCATGAGCACGATCATGCAGATGGTCCGTCGTGTCCGCGGGGCGGCGCCCGCGCTGGGGGTGGCACCGGCTCGCTGACGACGCGGCGCGGAAGGTCGTCGCCCGCACCCCGGTTCGACCCGGCGACCTGGTCGTCGACCTGGGCGCCGGCTGTGGCGCGCTCACCCGCCACCTCGTCGCGGCCGGCGCCGAGGTGATCGCTGTGGAGCTGCACCCCGAGCGCCTGGCCGAGCTGCGCCGCCGGTTCGCCGGCCATCCGGTCACCGTCGTGCGGGCCGACGTGCGCGACCTGCGCCTCCCCCGACGGCCCTTCCGGGTCGTCGCCAACCCGCCGTTCGAGGCCACCGACGCCATCCTCCGCCGACTGCTCGGCCGGGGCTCGGCGCTCGTCTCCGCCGACCTCGTGCTGCCACGCCACGCCGTCGAGCGGTGGGCAGGGCCGTCGGCACCCGGCGCGGGGCGGTGGCGCAGGGAGTGGCACGCCGGTTCAGGCGGCGCGCTCCCGCGCCGGTGGTTCCGACCTGCGGCGCCGATGCCGATCGAGGTGCTGCGGATCAGGCGGCGGTGAGCGTCGCCGCGGTGGGGACGCTAGGCGTCGACGGTGCCGAGGACGCGGTCGACGAACTCGCGCGCGCCCTCTTCAACCTCGGTGCGGCGGATGGCGAGACCGCCGACGACGTCGCCACCCCGATCGGTGACGATCTGGCTGAGCTTGGTGAGGGTCTTGCCGGGGTCGACGGCGTAGGTGCAGAAGACCGCCGCCTTCTTCCCGTCGATGACCGGCATGTTGCGCAGGCGCCCGGCGCGGCCCGGCCGCTGGCCGAGGAACACGAAGCCGTCGACCCAGCTCCCGACGATCACGAGGTCGGCGGCGGCGAGCGCCGCGAGGTCGATCCCGTCGATCGGGCAGACGACGACGTCGACCCCGTCGGCGCGGAGCTCCTCGCCGATGACCTCGGCCGCCTCCCGGGTGGTGCCGGTGAGGCTCTCGTAGATGACCACGGTGCGCATCGGCACAGGTTCTAGCACCGCCGGGTCGTGGACCGGCACTTCACCCGGCATGATCGAGCGATGACCGATGGCACCGACGCTGCCCGCTACGACGCCGTCGTCGTCGTCTCCTTCGGGGGCCCCGAGGGGCCCGACGACGTCATGCCCTTCCTCGAGAACGTCACCCGGGGTCGCGGCGTCCCGAGGGAGCGCCTCGAGGAGGTCGCCGAGCAGTACATGCTCTTCGGCGGGGTCTCGCCGATCAACGCCCAGACCGGCGCGCTCGTCGACGCGCTGCGCGCCGAGCTCGGCGCCGACGGGCCGGACCTGCCCGTCTACTGGGGCAACCGCAACTGGCGCCCCTACCTCGCCGACACGATGGCCGAGATGGCGCACGACGGGGTGCGCCGGGCCCTGGCCTTCGTCACGTCGGCGTACAGCTCATACTCGGCCTGCCGGCAGTACCTGGAGGACATCGACGCCGCGCGCGCCGCGGTGGGGCCCGAGGCGCCGTCGGTCGACAAGATCCGCCAGTACTGGAACCACCCCGGGTTCGTCGACCCGTTCCGCGACGGCCTCCGTGCCGCGCTGGCCGACCTCGGCGATCGCGACGCCCGACGGACTCACCTGCTCTTCACCGCCCACTCGCTCCCCCTCTCGATGGCGGCGTCGAGCGACTACGAGCTCCAGCTGCGCGACGCGATGGAGCTCGTCGCCGGTCACGTGGCCCCCGATGCCCCGCGGGAGCTCGTCTGGCAGTCCCGCAGCGGCCCGCCGCAGGTGCCCTGGCTCGAGCCCGACGTCAACGACCGGCTGCGCACCCTCTCCACCACCGGTGTGGATCAGGTCGTGATCGTGCCCGTCGGGTTCACCTCGGACCACCAGGAGGTGGTCTTCGACCTCGACACCCAGGCGGCGGCGACCGCACGGGAGGTCGGCATCGAGGTGCGCCGGGTCCCGACCCCCGGCGTCGACCCCCGGTTCGTCCGGATGGTGCGCGACCTGGTGGAGGAGCGCTGCGTCGGTGCCACGCCGGTCGCGCTCGGGCCCCTCGGCCCCCGTTCGGCGCCGTGCGCGGCCGGGTGCTGCCCCGCGCCCACCCGGCCCGGTTGAGCCCCCTCGCACACCGGCGGCATGGGATGATCCCGGCGTGGCACGCATCGTGGTCGGGATCGACGGGTCGGCCGGTGGCGACGAGGCCCTGCGCTGGGCGCTCGACGAGGCCCGACGAGCAGGTGCCACGCTCGAGGTGGTCCTCGCGTGGTCCCACCTCGAGCAACCGGCCGGCGAGTTCCGACCCGACTACGGGGCTGACGACGCCCACGCCGCGCTGCGCGCCGCCGTGGACCGCGTGGGCGACGCGGCCGGGGTCGACGTGCTCCTCACCGCCGTCAACGACCTCCCGGCGCGGGCCCTGATCGAGGCCGCCCGCCGCGCCGACCTGCTCGTCGTCGGCTCGCGGGGGCTGGGCGGGTTCACCGGTCTGCTGCTCGGATCGGTCAGCCAGCAGGTGTCGTCGCACTCGTCGGTGCCCGTCGTGGTCGTCCACCCCCGCGACACCACCGGCTGAGCGGCGCCGCCCGCCGGCCGCCGGCACCGATGCGGCGATCCGCCGCTCCCGGTGCTACCCATGGATCGTCCACCACCGTCGGGCGAGCACCACCGAGGACCCCACCGTCTCCGCCGTCACCCAACTCCGCGATCGCACGAGGTCCCGCCTCGAAGCCAAGGGCACGTACCCGCGCTGGGTCCTGTTCGCCGCGCTGGCCGGGATGTTCGCGACCTCGTTCCCGATCACGATCCTCTCGGTCTCCCTCACCGACATCGCGGAGGAGTTCGACACCACGACGTCGGTGCTCACGTGGGTGATCTCCGGCCCCATGCTGCTGTCGGCCCTCTCGCTGCCGGTGCTCGGCAAGCTCGGCGACCTCTACGGGCACCGCAAGGTGTTCCTCACCGGCTTCACGCTCGCGACGCTCGTCTCGGCCACGACCGCCCTGGCCTGGGATCCCTTCAGTCTCATCGGCCTTCGCTCCATGGCCCAGATCATCGGTGGGGCGACCCAGCCGACGTCGATGGCGCTGGTGATGCTCGTGTTCGCACCGGCCGACCGGGTGAAGGCCATCGGCTACTGGTCGTTCGTCGCCGCCGGCGCGCCGGCGATCGGCCTCGCCGTCGGCGGTCCGCTCATCGACCTGTTCGGCTGGCGCCTGATCTTCGTGATCCAGGCCGTCCTCGCCGGCTTCGCGCTCGCGCTGGCGACCGTGATCCTCCCGGAGAGCCAGCCCAAGCGGGTGCGGTTCGACGTCGCCGGCGCGCTGGCCCTCACGTTCGTCGTCGGCTCGCTGATGTTGATCATCGGGCAGGGGCCCTCGTGGGGCTTCACCCACCCTGCCCTGCTGGCGTCCTACGTCGTCCTGCCGGTGGCGGTGCCCGCCTTCATCGCCATCGAGCGCCGCTCCGACGCACCGCTCGTCCCGCTCGAGTTCCTCCGCCGCCGCAACTTCACGTTCGCCTTGCTCACCAGCTTCCTCATGGGCTCGGTGTACATGGGCGGCTTCGTGCTGTCGCCGATCGCCCTGCGCGACGGGTTCGGCTTGTCCGCCACCGTCGCCGCCACGGTGATGCTCCTGCGGACCGGCGTCTACTCGCTGTCCTCGCCGCTCGGCGGCCAGCTGGGCGCCCGCTACGGGACCCGGTCGATGGCGGTGTGGGGCACCGCCTTCCTCGCCCTGTCGATGCTGGTGTTCATCGCCGGCACCCACTTCGACGTCCTCATCGTGTTCTGCGCGGCCCTCCTCGCCCAGGGCCTCGGCAACGGGATCTCACGGCCGCCCGTCACGGCCGCGCTGGCGAACTCCGTGCCCGAGGGCGATCTCGGCATGGCGACGGCCCTCCAGCGGATGACGATGCAGATCGGCAACTCGTTCGGCATCGCCATGATGTCGGCGGCCTACGACGACTCGGGGACGGCCGGCGCGTTCGTCGCCCCCTTCACCGTCGGCCTCGTGCTCGCGATCGTCAACGTCGGGATCGCCACCTTCCTCCGTGCCGACGTGCACGCCACCGCCGACGACGAGGAGGCAGCGACCGACGGCGAGGAGCCTGGCGACGAGGAGCTCGTCGACGGGGCCGCCGCGTCGGTCGAGGTCGCCACGGAGCACCGCCGGTAGGACCCGGTGGACGACCGCGAGGCGCACCTGCGGCGGCTGCGGGCTGCCCCTCCGACGGACGGTCTCGCCCGGATGGCCGAGGCGCTGGGCGGGCCGGGCACGCGCGTCGAGCGGGTGCGGCGCCTGCGCGGCGGGCTGGCGTGCGCCACCCACGCGGTGCGGCTCTCCGACGGACGGGACCTGGTGGTCAAGCGCTCGCTCGCCGGGGCCCGCTCGCTGCGCATGGAGCACCAGGCGCTCGTCGTCGCCGAGGGGTGCGCGGTCACCACCCCGGACCCGGTGGCGTTGGACGACGCCGGCGCCTGGTTCGGCCGCCCGGCGCTCGTCATGACACGCGTGCCGGGGCGCGCCGACCTCCACGACGGCCGGCGCGGCGCCTGGATCGGCGACCTCGCCGAGGCGATGGCCGCCGTGCACGCCACGCCGCTGCCCGATCCGCTCCCCGACGCGCTGGCCCGGCGCCACGCGTGGGAGTCGTGGGGCTCGCCCCGTGGCGAGCACCTCCGTCCGACGCCGCTCGTCGAGCGGGCCCTGGTGGTGGCGGCGCAGCTCCGCACCGACCTCGCGGCCGACCCTCCGGCCACGGCGCTCGTGCACCACGACCTCCACCCCGGCAACGCCACCTGGCGCCGTGGCCGCCTCGTGGGCCTCGTCGATTGGGCAGAGGCCCGCCGGGGCCCGGCCGTCGCCGACGTCGCCTACTGCGCCGTCGACCTCGCGACCTCCCACGGCGAGCGGGCGGCGGACGACCTCGTGGCCGCCTACCGCTCGGTGACGGGCGACCCGCTCGACGACCTCGACCGCTGGCGCGTGCTGTGGACCCTCAACGCCATGCGCTGGATCCCGTGGTGGCAGGCGGGCTACGCCGAGCTCGGCCTGGCCCACGTGCCGATGGCGACGCTGCGGCGCCGCCTGCGGCGCACCCTCGCGCGGCAGGTCGCCGCCGTCGGCCCGTGAGCATCCGGGACGTCAGGCGAGCGACGCGTCCAGCGTGATCGTGGTGCCGGCGAGCGCCTTGCTCACCGGGCAGTTCTCCTTGGCGGTCTCGGCCGCAGCCTGGAAGTCGTCCGCCGACATGCCGGGGACGGTGCCCCGCACCGTGATGTGGATGCCGGTGATGCCCTCGCCGGGCTGGAACGTGACGTCGGCCGAGGTCTCGAGCCGCTCGGGCGCGTTGCCCTCCTTGGCGAGGCCGTTCGACAGCGCCATGGAGAAGCACGACGAGTGGGCGGCGGCGATGAGCTCCTCGGGGCTCGTGCGCCCTTCGGGCTGCTCGGCCCGGGAGGGCCAGTTGACGTCGTAGGTCCCCAGACCGGACGACTCGAGGGTCACCTGGCCGGAGCCCTCCATCAGGGAGCCCTGCCAGGTGGTGCGTGCGGTGCGTGTGGTTGCCATCAGCCGAGTCTGCACCACATGAGCCGGAGGCGCTCGTGCAGCCGGAGCGCCTCGTCGCGCACCGACCGCAGGTCGAGGGTGGCGTGGCGGATCACCAGGTGGCGGCAGCCGGCCTCGACGTAGCGCCACACGCACCGCGCCACCTCGTCCTGGCGCCGGAGGCCAGCGCCTGGACCGTGCCGACGAGCTCGCTGGGTGCGCCGTAGTAGGCCCGGCAGTAGGCGTCGAGGCGGTCGTGCGGCGCCGAGCCCTCCCCCACCGCCACGGTGACGTAGAGGGCGGGCTCGACGGCGTCGGGTGGCCGGCCGGCGGCGTTCGCACGGCCCCGGATCGTCTGCCAGCCTGCGGCGTAGTCGTCCGCCGTGACGGGGTACGGCAGCCACCCGTCGTAGGTGCGGGCGCAGCGGTCGAGCCCCGGCGGCGTGCCGGCGGCGAGCCAGATGGCCGGACCGGCAGGCCGCACGGGCGGCGGCAGGATCGTGACGTCGTCGGTCGACCCGCCCGGACGTGCGGCGGCGGCCCACAGCTCGCGCATCGTCCCGACCGCAGCGTCGAGCGCCTGGACCCGCCGGTGGTAGTCGGCGCCGAGGACGTCGAGCTCGCGCCGCGAGTCCGGCCCCGGGAAGCCGGCACCGACCCCGAGGACGAGCCGACGAGCACCGTGAGCGCATCGATCCTCGGCCGGGCGATGACCGACTCGCCGACCCAGAGGGAGTCCACGCCGTCGCGGTCCAGGCGACGCCCCAGGTCGAGCACGCCGTGGGGATCGGCCTCGCCGAGGATCGTGAGCTCCCGCGTGGGGAGGACGGTGCCGAGGCGCAGCTCGGCGGTGTCGTGGGTGGTCGCGGGCACCGCCGGATGATGACGGTCGCCAGGGGCCGGGCTCCATGACCTGACACGTCATGGGCGGCCGACCGAGGGGTAGCGTCCCGCGCATGTGCCGCAACATCACCACGCTCCGCGGACTCGAGCCCGTCGCCACCGCCGAGGAGATCGAGGCCGCCGCCCGCCAGTACGTCCGCAAGGTCGGGGGCATCCAGGCCCCGTCGGCGCGCACCGAGGCCGCGATGGAGAAGGCGGTCGCCGCCGTCGCCGCCGCGACCACCGAGCTGCTCGCCGAGCTCCCACCCCGCAAGCAGCCACCCAAGAACGACCCGCCGTTGCGCCGGTTGGCCGCCCGGGCCTGACCGGTGCCCCGCGTGGGATGATCCCGCCATGACATCGGCGGCTGATCAGACCACCACCACCCACGACGGCGAGCGGACGGCGCTGCGCACCTGCCCGCTCTGCGAGGCCACCTGCGGCCTCGAGATCACCCTCCGGCCCGACGACGCGGGCACCGAGCGCGTGGTGCGCATCCGCGGCGACCGCGAGGACGTGTTCAGCAAGGGCTTCATCTGCCCGAAGGGCACCACGCTCGGCCGGCTGCACGACGACCCGGACCGGCTCCGCACGCCGCTCGTGCGCGACGCCAGTGGTCAGCTGGTCGAAGCCACGTGGGGGGACGCCTGGCGCGAGGTCGACGCTCGCCTCGCCCGCTTCGTCGAGCAGCACGGCCGTGAGGCCCTCGGCATCTACCTCGGCAACCCGAACGCCCACAACCTGGGGTCGATGCTCTACAACCGCCACCTCGTGCGCGGCCTCGGCACCAGGGCGGTGTTCTCGGCCAGCACCGTCGACCAGCGCCCGAAGGAGGTGTCGTCGGGCCGGATGTTCGGCGCGGTCTCGATCCCGGTGCCCGACGTCGACCGCACCGACATGCTCGTCGTCCTCGGCGCCAACCCCCTCGCCTCCAACGGCAGCCTCGCGACCGCGCCCGACTGGCCCGGCCGGCTGCGGTCCCTCGTCGAGCGCGGCGGCGAGCTCGTCGTCATCGACCCGCGCCGCACCGAGACCGCCCGCGAGGCCACCGAGTGGCTCGCGATCCGCCCGGGCGCCGACGCCCACCTGCTGGCCGCGATCGCCCAGGTGCTGGCGAGCGAGTCGCTCGTCGACCTCGGCCGGCTCGCCGAGCACGTCGCCGGCCTCGACGAGGCGCTCGCCGCGGTGGCCGACCTCACCCCCGAGGCCGTCGCACCCGTCACCGGGCTCGATCCCGACGTGGTCCGGAGCCTCGCCCGGCGCCTCGCCGCGGCCCCGGCCGCCGCCGTCTACGGGCGCATGGGCACCTCGACGCAGGCGTTCGGCACCGTCGCCAGCTGGCTGGTCGACCTCGTCAACGTGCTCACCGGCAACCTCGACCGACCCGGCGGCGCGATGTTCGCCCGGCCGGCCGCCGGCTCCGCCAACACCAGGGGCGAGCCGGGGCGGGGCCGGGGCCTCGCCATCCACCGGCGGCACTCGCGGGTGCGCCAGCTGCCCGAGACGCTCGGCGAGCTGCCCGTCGCGGTGCTCGCCGAGGAGATCGACACCCCCGGGGAGGGCCAGCTGCGGGGGCTCATCACCGTCGCCGGCAACCCGGTGCTCTCCACGCCGAACAGCGAGCGCCTCGACGCCGCCCTCGCCGGGCTCGACCTGATGATCGCCGTCGACATCTACCTGAACGAGACGACCCGGCACGCCGACGTCGTCCTGCCGGTGCCCTCCGCTCTCCAGAAGTCGCACTACGACGTCGCCCTCTACGGCCTCGCCCTGCGCAACGTCGCCAACTGGTCCGAGCCCGTCCTCCCGCTCGACCCGGGGCAGCCCGACGAGTGGGAGGTCCTCGCCAAGCTCGCGCTCATCGCGCAGGGGGCGGGCGCCGACGCCGACCCCGCCGTGGTCGATGACCTCGCGTGGTCCTCGATGGCCTCGCACGCACCCGACGACGTCGTGGCGGCGATCGATGCGACCGGGCGCCGCGGCCCGGCGCGACTGCTCGACCTCATGCTCCGCACCGGGCCCTACGGGATCTCGCTCGACGACCTCGTCGCCGCGCCCCACGGCATCGACCTCGGCGCGCTCGAACCGCGGATCCCCGAGGTCCTCCGCACCCCGTCGGGGCGCATCGAGCTTGCTCCCGAACCGATCCTCGAGGACCTGGCGCGCCTGCGGGCCACGCTCGACCGGGCGTCCGACCCCGAGCGCATGCTGCTCATCGGGCGCCGCGACCTCCGCAGCAACAACTCCTGGATGCACAACGTCGAGGTGCTCGTGAAGGGCAAGCCGCGCTGCACGCTGCACGTGCACCCCGAGGACGCCCGCCGCCTCGGCCTCGTCGACGGGGGCGAGGTGGAGGTCACCAGCGCCGTCGGCAAGGTCACGATCCCCGCCGAGGTCACCGACGACATCCGGCCCGGGGTGGTCAGCGCGCCCCACGGCTGGGGCCACGACCTCCCCGGCGTGCGGCTCGGCGTGGCCGGTGGGCGGCCCGGCACCAACAGCAACGTCCTCACCGACGACGGCGCCGTCGACGCGGTCACCGGCAACGCGGTGCTCAACGGCATCCCCGTCGAGCTGGCGCCGGCGGGAGCGCCGGCCGTCTAGTCGGTGGCGGGGGGCTTGTAGAGGTCCTTGGTGACCTCGTCGACGAGCTGGGTCCGCGGCGTCGTCCGCACCCGGCCGTCGGCGATCAGCTCCTGCACCGCCGGGACCGGGTCCGGGTCGGAGAAGAAGCGCTGGTCGGCGTGGTCCGCCGGCCGCCCCGTGGCGTCGTCGGTCCACCACGACGCCTCGAGCGCGATGCCGTTCGGGTCGGTGAAGTAGATCGAGCGCATGATCCCGTGGTCGACGACGTCGGTGACCTCGCAGTCGAACGACTTCAGACGGTCGCGGAGCCGCAGCAGCGCCTCCTCGTCGGCCAGGCCGAGCGACAGGTGGTCGAACTGCGCGGCGCGCTCGTAGGGCACGCCGGCGGGCTTGGCGTAGGTCTCGATCGGCTGGTCGCGGTACTCGAAGAACGCGACGCTCATGCCCGGCGCCACCTCGAAGAAGTAGTGGCGGAACGCGTCGGTGGCGATCGTGGTGACGAGCCGGGCGTCGAGGACGCCGTGCCAGAAGCGCACCGTGGCGTCCATGTCGTCGGTGACGAGGGCCAGGTGGTGCACGCCACGCCAGAAGACGGGAGCGGGAGATGTCATGCGCCCAGGCTACGGGGGCGGGGCCCCGACGACGTGCGGTTCAGGACCGTGGGGCGACGGCCTCGGCCAGGTGCGCGGGCATCGGCGCGTACTCGTGGTGGCGTGCGGTGAAGCGGCCACGGGCGCCCGTCAGCGAGCGCAGGTCGACGGCGTAGCGGACCACCTCCGCCGTGGGGACGAGCGCCGTGACGGCGACCTCGCCACCGCCGAGCGGCTCGGTGCCGCTCACCCGCCCGCGCCGGGAGGAGAGGTCGCCCATCACGTCGCCCTGCAGCTCGGTGGGGACAGTGACGACCAGCTCGGACACCGGTTCGAGCAGCACCGGCGACGCGGCCTCCATCGCCTCTCGGAACGCCAGGCGACCCGCGGCACGGAAGCTCATCTCGGACGAGTCGACGGAGTGGGCCTTGCCGTCGACGCACCGGACCCGGACGTCGACGACGGGGTAGCCCCTCAGGACGCCGCCCTCGTCCATCGTGTCCCGCACCCCGCGCTCGACCGCGGGGATGAACTGGCGGGGGATGGCGCCGCCGACCACCTCGTCGACGAACTCGAAGCCGGCGCCACGCTCGCACGGCTCGACGACGAGCGAGGCCACGCCGAACTGGCCGTGACCCCCGGACTGCTTCTTGTAGCGGCCCTCCGCCGACGCCGACGTCGTGATCGTCTCGCGGTACGCGACCTTCACGGGTTCGACGTCGACCCGCACCCCGAACTTGCGCTCCAGGCGCTCGAGGCTGACGTTGAGGTGGGTCTCCCCCGTGCCCCGCAGGAGGGTCTGGTGGGTCTCGTCGTCGTGGTCCAGCCGCAACGTCGGGTCCTCGTCGGCCAGGCGGTGGATCGCGGTGGCCAGCTTGTCCTCGTCGGCCTGCGTGCGGGCGACGACGGCGACGGTGTGCACCGGCTCGGGCCACGCGATCGGGGCGACGTCGACGTCCGTGCCGGGCACCGACAGCACGTCGCCGGTGCGGGTGTCCGCCAGCTTGGCGACCCCGCCGATGTCGCCGGCCACCAGCTCGGCGACCGGGGTCTGCTGGTCCCCCCGCAGGCGGAAGAGGCCGTGGATCCGCTCGTCGCCGCCGCTGCGGGCGTTGCGCAGGTGGTCGTCGTTGCGCACCGTCCCCGACAGGACCTTGAAGATCGAGACCTGACCCACGTAGGGGTCGGCGACCGTCTTGAAGACGAACGCGATCGTCGGGCCGGAGGGGTCGACGGTGATGCCGTCGACCGCCCGGTCGGTCGGCGGCGGCCCGATCTCGCAGAGGTAGTCGCACAGCCGGTCGATGCCGACGCCCGTCGTGGCCGACCCCTCGAGCACCGGGAAGGCGGTCCGCTCCACGATCTCGTGTTCGAGGGTGCGTTCGAGCTCGTCGAGCGCGGGCTCGTCGCCGTCGAGGAACCGCTCGAGCATCGTGTCGTCCCCGACGACGATCGACTCGACGACCTCGTCGTGCACCTGGTGCTCGCGCTCGGCCAGGTCGGCGGGGACCTCCGCCTCGGAGCCCTTGCCCTGGTCGTACAGGTAGGCCTTCTCGGTGAGGACGTCGGCGACGCCGCTGAACCCCGCCTCGGCGCCGATCGGCAGCTCGAGGGGCTCGATGCCCTCACCGAACCGCTCCTTCAGCTGATCGAGCGTGCGGTCGAACGACGCCCGCTCGCGGTCGAGCTTGTTGACGAAGACGAGGACGGGGACGTCCGCCTCGGCGCACAGGCGCCACGCGCTCTCGGTGCCGACCTGCACGCCGTCGACCCCGCTGACGACCAGGACGGCGAGGTCGGCCACACGCAGCGCGGCACGCACCTCGCCCTCGAGGTCGGGGTCGCCCGGCGTGTCGACGAGGTTGAGCAGGTGGCCCTTCCACTCGACCGGGACGACGGAGAGCGCGAGCGACAGCCCGTGGGCCTTCTCCTCGGGGTCGGTGTCGGCGACGGTGGTGCCGTCCTCGACCCGACCGAGGCGACCGATCGCCCCGGCGGCGAGCAGCGCGGCCTCGGTGAGCGAGGTCGTCCCGGCACCGCTGTGACCCACCAGGGCGACGTTGCGGATCCGTTCGGTGGTGGCCATCGTCTCCCCTCGGGTCGGTGTCCCGTGGGCGGAACGTATCCCAGGCGGCTCAGTGCGCGTCGGGGCGCGTGCGGGAGCGGTAGCGACGCACCAGCGCAGCGGTCGACGGGTCGTGCGCCGCGTCGGGATCGACGGTGCTCGCGGGGTCGAGCTCGGGGCCGATCCGGGTGGCGAGCGCCTTGCCCAGCTCGACGCCCCACTGGTCGAACGCGTTGATGCCCCAGACGACCGACTGGGTGAGGACCTTGTGCTCGTAGAGCGCGATGAGCGAGCCCAGCGTGCGGGGGTCGAGCCGGTCGCAGAGGAGCGTGGTCGTCGGGCGGTTGCCCTCGAACACCTTGTGGGGCACGAGCGCCTCGGGCACGCCTTCGGCCCGCACCGCGGCGGCGGTGCGACCTGCCGCGAGCGCCTCGGTCTGCGCGAGCAGGTTGGCGACGAGCAGGTCGTGGTGGTGACCGAGCGGGTGGTTCGGCTCGACGACGCCGATGAAGTCGGCGGGGACGAGCACCGTGCCCTGGTGGAGGAGCTGGAAGAACGCGTGCTGGCCGTTGGTGCCCGGCTCGCCCCACACCACCGGCCCCGTCGACCAGCCGACCCGCTGCCCGTCGAGGGTGACCGACTTGCCGTTGCTCTCCATCTCCAGCTGCTGCAGGTACGCGGGGAAGCGGGACAGCTCCTGCGCGTACGGCAGCACGGCATGGCTCGAGGCGCCGAAGAGGTTGACGTACCAGACCCCGAGGAGGCCCATGAGGACGGGGAGGTTGCGCTCGAACGGCGCGTCCCGCAGGTGCTCGTCGACGGCCCGGAACCCGGCGAGCAGCTCGTCGAAGCCGTCGGGGCCGATGGCGAGCATCACCGAGAGGCCGATCGCGGACCCGACCGAGTAGCGGCCGCCCACCCAGTCCCAGAAGCCGAACATGTTGGCGGGCTCGATGCCGAACTCGACCACCTCCGCCTCGTTGGTGGACAGGGCGAGGAAGTGCCGGGCCACCGCGTCCTCGCCCAGCGCGTCGACGAGCCAGCGCCGCGCGGTGCGGGCGTTGGTGAGCGTCTCGACGGTCGTGAAGGTCTTCGACGCCACGATGAAGAGGGTGGTGGCCGGGTCGAGGTCGCGCAGCGCCCAGTCGATGTCGGCGCCGTCCACGTTCGAGACGAAGCGGTGGATGCGATCGGGATCGGTGCGGGTGCGCAGCGCCTCGACGACCATCGCCGGGCCGAGGTCGGATCCGCCGATGCCGATGTTGACGATCGCCCGGATCGGCTGGCCGGTGGCGCCGCGCCACTCGCCGTCGCGGATGCGCCGGGCCGCGTCGCGCATCCGGTCGAGCACCTCGTGGACGTCGGCGACCACGTCGCGCCCGTCGACCCGGATCACCTCGCCACGCGGCGCACGCAGCGCCACGTGCAGCACCGAGCGTCCCTCGGTGGTGTTGATGGCGTCGCCCCGGAACATGGCGTCGATGCGCTCGCGCAGACCGGCGCGCTCGGCGACCTCGGCGAGCAGCCTCAGCGTGTCGGGCGTCGCGCGGTGCTTCGAGAGGTCGGCGTGGATGCCCGGGAGGTCGAGCGTCATGGCCTCGAGCCGGCCCGGCTCCACCAGCAGGTCACGGAGGTGGCGGGGCGCCACCTCGGCGTGGTGGGCGCGCAGCGCCTCCCACTCCGGGCTCGTGCCGATCGGTGACCTGGGCTCGGTGGCGTCGGGCATGGCGACGAGCCTATGGGCGAGGATGGACGCCCGGAGGACGCGTCGGAACGAGGTCGCAGGTGCCCGTGCAGGTCAGCCCGGAGCGGTTCGACGAGATCGTCGGTGAGGCGCTCGACCTCATCCCCGAGGAGCTCGCGGCCCGCATGGAGAACGTCGCGGTGCTCACCGCCGACGCACCGTCCCCGACCCAACGCCGCGGTCGGACGGGGCGGTCGCTGCTCGGCCTCTACGAGGGAGTGAACCTCACCCGGCGCTCGCCGGTGCGGTACTCGGCGGTCATGCCCGACCGCATCACGATCTTCCGGCTCTCCCACTGCCGGATCGTGCGCGACGAGGACGAGCTGCGGCGGCGGGTGGCCCGCACGGTCGCCCACGAGATCGCCCACCACTTCGGGATCTCCGACGACCGCCTCCGCGAGCTCGGCGCCTACTGAGTGTGCCCACCGGCACGCGCCTAGGGTGCGGGCCATGGACCTCGGGATCGACGGCCGGCGTGCCGCGGTGGCCGCCAGCTCGGCCGGCCTCGGGCTCGGCGTGGCGCGTGCACTCGTGGCTGCCGGCGTGCACGTCGCCATCTGCGGTCGCCACCGCGACCGGGTCGAGTCCGCCGCCGACGACCTGGGCGAGCTCGCCACCCCGCTCGTCGCCGACGTGTCCACCCCCGAGGGCGCCGAGGCGTTCGTCGCCGCGGCCCGCGACGCGCTCGGCGGCATCGACGTCCTCGTGCCGAACGCCGGCGGCCCACCCGCCGGCACGTTCGAGTCGACCCCCCTCAACGCCTACGAGCCTGCGCTCCAGCTCAACCTCATGTCGGTCGTGGCCATGTGCCACGCCGCGGTGCCCGACATGCGGGCCCGCGGCTGGGGCCGCATCGTCGCCATCACGTCGTCGACGGTCCGCCAGCCCGCCCCCAGCCTCATCCTCTCCAACACCGCCCGTGCCGGCGCCACCGCGTTCCTGAAGACGCTCGCCGGCGAGGTGGCGGCCGACGGCATCACCGTCAACAGCGTCCAGCCCGGTCTCCACGCCACCGACCGGATGCGCCAGCTCGGCGTGGACGCCACCACCCGCCCGCCCGACGTCCCCGTCGGGTTCGTCGGCGACCCCGACGACTTCGGTGCGGTGTGCGCGTTCCTGTGCTCGCAGCAGGCGCGCTTCGTCACCGGCGCGGCGATCCCCGTCGACGGGGGCAGCTACAGGGGGCTCCAGTGATCCGCCACTGCGTCCTGCTGCGCATCGCCGAGGGCACCGACCCCGAGGTCGTCGAGCGGATCGTCGAGGCCCTGCGCACCCTCCCGGCTCGCATCCCCTCGATCCGGACCTACGAGGTCGGCGTCGACCTCGGCTGGCGTGACGGCAACGCCGAGATCGGCATCGTCGCCGGCTTCGACGACCAGGAGGGCTGGCGCGCCTACGTCGACCACCCCGACCACGTCGCGGTGATCGAGCAGCACATCGCCCCCGTCGTGACGTCGCGCCAGGCCGTCCAGTTCCAGGTCTGAGGGCACGTGGGCGGGAAGGGTCGAAGGTCCCGCTCGGTGGCCGACGAGGTCCCTGGAGATGTCGCCACGACGGGCGCATCCTTCACGCAGCGAGGAGGTGCGGCATGAGGACGTCGAAGATCATCGCGCTCGTGCTCGGGTCCATCCTGGCGCTCGGCAGCCTCGGGCTCATCGGCGGCGGCGCCGTCCTCGTCTGGGCGCACAACACCCAGCGCGACGTGGACGGCTACTACACGACCGAGACGCACCGCTACGAGACCGACACCTACGCCATCGCGACCCGCCAGATCGACCTCGGCGCCGACCCGGGCGGTCCGAGCTGGAACCCGATCTCGTCGATCGGCACGGCCCGGATCGTGGTCGACCCGGCCGACGGCGGCGAGGTGTTCGTCGGCATCGGGCGCTCGAGGGACGTGCGCGCGTACCTGGACGGGGTCGAGCACGTCACCTTCGAGTCGACGCGACGGGACCCGTTCGTCCCCCGCTACCGCCTGGCGGAGGGCGGCCCCCCGGCGACGCCGCCGGGCGAGGAGGGGTTCTGGGTCGCGTCCGAGGAGGGTGCCGGCACCCAGACGCTGACCTGGGACGTGGAGGGCGGCTCGTACACGGTCGTCGTGATGCGCGCGGACGGGTCGGCCGGGGTGGCGGTCGACGCCAGTGCCGGGCTGGCCACCGGCTGGCTGGGCGTCATCGGCGCCGGCTCGATCGGCCTCGGCCTGGTGCTCGCCGCGGTGTCCCTCGCGCTGCTGCTCATCGGCACGAGCGACGACGAGACCACCGCCACCCAGGCCGCCGCCGGCGTGCGCGCCCCCGTCGGTCCACCTCCGTTCGGTCGGGCCCACCCGGTGTGGCTGGAGGGGCGGCGGGACCCGCAGCTCAGCCGGTGGCTGTGGCTCGTCAAGTGGTTCCTCGCCATCCCCCACCTGATCGTGCTGGCCTTCCTGGGGGCGGCCGCGTTCGGGCTGACGATCGTGGCCGGCGTCGTCATCCTCTTCACCGGTCGCTACCCGACGTCCATCTTCCGGATCGTCGTCGGCATCCTCCGATGGGGCTGGCGGGTCGTCTTCTACGCCTTCGTCCTCGGCACCGACCGCTACCCGCCCTTCACGCTCGACGACGTGCCCGACTACCCGGCCCGGTTCGACGTGGCCGAGCCCCAGCGCATGTCCCAGCCCCTCGTCCTCGTGAAGTGGTGGCTGCTCGCCCTGCCCCACCTGCTGATCGTCGCCGTGTTCGTCGGCGGCTGGACCTTCGGGTTCCCGGGTGGCGCCGACGACGGGCGCATCGTCTTCAGCGGCGGGCTCGTGGGTCTCCTCGCCCTCATCGCCGGCGTCGGGCTGCTCTTCAACGGGCGCTACCCGCCGGGGCTGTTCGACCTCATCATGGGCATGGAGCGGTGGACGGCGCGGGTCCTCGGCTACGTGCTGCTGATGACCGACGACTACCCGCCGTTCCGGCTCGATCCCGGCGGGGAGGAGCCGCCCGCCGGTGGTCGGCGGGCGTCGGACCCCCCGGCTCGGGATCCCGAACCCGATCCGCTGGCGGACTCCGCCACGGAGTGAGCGCCTCGGGCCCCGCCGGGGCCAAGGGTGCACGACGGTGTCACAGGGCTCGGGTACAACTGGTGCATGGCCGCTGACGCCGACGCCCTCGACACCGAACCGATCGACGCCGACAGCGACCTGCGCGCCACCGACCTCGTCCTCTTCGAGGTCGACGGCGCCGGCACCCGCGTGCCCCGCCACCTGTCGCCGTCGTCGGCGACGCTGTTCGAGCAGTGCCCCCGCCGCTGGCGGCTCCGCTACGTCGACCGCGTGCCCGAGCCCGCGGGCGAGCCGGCGGTCATCGGCACCTTCGCCCACCGCGTGCTCGAGCTGCTGCTCGCCGAGGCGCCCGAGCACCGCACGGTCGAGCGGGCCAAGCTGATCGCCCGGGAGGTGTGGCCGGAGACCGAGGCGCACCCCGACTTCCGGGCCCTGGCGCTCGACGCCGCCGGCGCCCGCCGGCTGCGCTGGGCGGCGTGGATCGCCATCGAGGGGCTCTGGCCGCTCGAGGACCCGGCCACGGTGCGCGTGCGCTCCACCGAGCGGCGCATCACCGCCACCATCGGCGGCGTCCCCTTCCTCGGTGTCGTCGACCGCATCGACGAGTGCGCCGACGGCCTCGTCGTCACCGACTACAAGTCCGGTCGCGCCCCGTCCACCCGCTTCCGCGACGCCAAGCTGGCCCAGGTGCTGCTCTACGCCGCGGCCATCGCCGCCGCCGAGGGCGAGGCGCCGACCCGGGCCCGGCTCGTCTACCTCGGGTCGACCATCGTCGAGGCCGACGCCACCCCCGACCGGGTGGACGAGGCCGTGGGCGCCCTCCGCAGCACGTGGGACGACCTCACCGTCGCTGCCGCCCACGACGAGTTCGCCCCCCGGCCGGGCCCCCTCTGCGGCTGGTGCCCGCACGTCGCCACCTGCGCCGAGGGCACCGCCGAGGTGCGCCGCCGCTGGGACCAGGGGCGCATGCGGGCCGACGCGCCGGCCGTCGCCTCGCTCGCAGGGGTGGCCTGACCGCTCGACGTGGGGTTCGGCCCGGCCACCTGACAGCATGTGCCGATGCCGATCGGCGAGGAGGAGTTCCCCGAGGTCCTCGCCCGCGCCCAGCGCGGGGATCGCGCCGCGCTCGAACGGCTCTACCGGGACCTCGCGCCGCTCGTCATCGGCTACCTCCGCACGAACGGCGCCCGCGAGCCCGAGGACCTCGCGAGCGAGGTGTTCGTCGCCGTCGTGCGCAGCCTCGTCGACTTCACGGGCACCGAGCGCAACCTCCGCTCCTGGGTGCTCACGATCGCCCACCGGCGCCTGGTCGACGCCCACCGCCGGCGTGGCCGGCGCCCCGAGGATCCGGTCGAGCCCGAGGATCGCACGCTCACCGACCTCACCGACGGCACGAGCACCGAAGGCGTCGCCCTCGCCGGGCTCGACACCTCGGGCGCCCTCGCGCTCCTCGACGGGCTGACCGAGGACCAGCGGGCCGTGATCACCCTCCGGATCATCGACGACATCCCCATCAAGGACGTCGCGGCGATCCTCGACAAGCCGGTCACGGCGGTGAAGGCGCTCCAGCACCGGGCGCTCGCCACCCTCGCCCGCCGGCTCCGCGAGACCGGCAGTATCCCCGACGACCCCGGGAGCGATAGCTGAGCGATGGGCACGACACCTCGCACCCCGACGCCTGACGGCGCCCCCGAGCCCGAGCCGACGCTCGCGGCCGAGCTCGGCGCGCTCCTCGGCGACGCCGGTGCGGCCGAGGAGGTGCTCGCAGGACTCCGCGAGGCGGCCGTCGAACCGGTCGCCGAGGACGTCGCCGCCCGCCACCTCGCGGCGATGTTCGCCGCCGCCGGTCCCGGCGACGTCGACCTGACCGGCGGTCCCGACGCCGCGGGCGACGACCCCGACGGCGGCGCGGTCATCGACCTCACGGCCCGCCGCAGCAAGCGGGCCGCCGTCGGCGGTGTGATCGCCATCGCCGCCCTCTCCCTCACCGGGGGCCTGGCGGCGGCGGGCACGTTGCCCGCCCCGTTGCAGAACACCGTCGCCCGTGTGGCCGACGCGTTCTCCATCCCCGTCCCCACCGCGGACGAGCGCGACCACGTGGACGTCGACGACGCACCGCCGACCTCCACGTCCGCCGACGACACCTCCACCACCACGCGCCCGGGTCAGTCCGGCGACACGCCGGGCGCGACGGCACCGGGCCGCACAGGTGAGACGCCCGGCCAGTCCGGCGACACGCCGGGCGCCACCGCCCCCGGCCGCACCGGCGACACGCCCGGCCAGTCCGGCGAGACGCCCGGCCAGTCCGGCGACACCCCCGGCCAGAGCGGCAACCCACCCGGCCAGTCCGGCGACGCGCCGGGCCAGAGCGGCGAGGCCCCCGGCCAGTCCGGCTCCACCCCCGGCGCCACCGCACCCGGCCAGACGGGTGGTCCGCCACCCGGCCAGTCGGGCTCGACGCCCGGCGCCACCGCCCCCGGCCAGGGCACTCCTCCCAACCCTCCGACCGGCCCGGACGAGCGTCCGGGCTCCGGCGCGTCCGGCGGCAACCAGGGGACCAACGGCCAGGGCAACGGCAACCAGAGCGGCGGCAACGGCCAGGGCAACGGCAACCAGGGCAACGGCAACCAGGGCAACGGCAACCAGGGCAACGGCAACGGCAACCCCGGGCGACCCTGAACCCCGAGGATTTTCTCGGTCCGCCCGTATCCCCCGGGCCGGCAGCGTCGTTCACTCCCTCGTAGGCGCTCCACGGCGCACAGATCGCATCGGCCAGCGGGAGCGACCACCCTCGCCACCCGCACACCACCGGTCCCGCCGCCGGTCTGGCCGAGCGTTCGGGGGCCCGGTACTCGTGGCGTACCGGGCCCCCGTCTTCTTCCCGGGGCCTTCCCGCCCGCCTGCAGCCGGGGACCGCGGCCCGGCCGGTACCGTGTCGGGCGATGATCCACGGAGGCGCCCGGTGTACGAGCTGATCGCCCGCAACCGCCGGATGAGCTGGTTGCTGCTGGCGGTGTCGTTCGCCTTCCTCGTGCTCGTCGCCGGTGCAGTCAGCGTGTACCTGCAGACCGGCGTCGTCGGCGTGGTGATCGGCGTCGTCGTGGCCTGCGCGATGACCTTCAGCGCCTACTGGTCGTCGGACAAGGTCGCGCTGGCGGCCACGCGGGCCCAGCCGGCCTCGATCGAGCAGTTCGGCCAGCTCCACAACATCGTCGAGGGCCTGTCGATCGCCGCGGGCATCCCCAAGCCTCGCGTCTACGTCGTCGACGATCCGGCACCCAACGCCTTCGCCACCGGCCGGGACCCGGACCACGCGGCCATCGCCGTCACGACGGGCCTGCTCCGTCTGATGAACCGCACCGAGCTCGAGGGCGTCATCGCTCACGAGCTCTCCCACGTGCGCAACTACGACATCCGGGTGAGCACGATCGCGGTCGCCACCGCCGGCGCCATCGCCATCATCGCCGACATCTTCTGGCGGATGATGTGGTTCGGCGGCGCCCGCCGCCGTGGCAACGACAACGGCGGCAACCCCATCGCCCTCATCGGCCTCATCATCGTGATCGTCCTCGCCCCGGTCGCGGCGACGCTCATCAAGGCCGCCGTCAGCCGGCGGCGCGAGGCCCTGGCCGACGCGACTGCGGTCGAGCTGACGCGCTACCCCACCGGGCTCCGCCAGGCGTTGGAGAAGCTCGCCACCAACACCTCGGTCGTCCAGCACACGTCCCACGCCACCGCCCACCTCTGGATCGAGTCGCCGCTCGAGCGGGGTCGCGAGAACCAGAGCTCCAAGCTGAACAGCCTCTTCGACACCCACCCCCCGCTCGCGGAGCGCATCGCCGCCCTGCGCGAGCTCGAGGGCATCGACGCCTGGGACGGATCCGCACCGGACACGCCAGGCGGGCTCGGCGTGGATCTGGGTGGCGTCACCGGCGCCCAGGGCGCGGGCGCCGGCGCGGCGGCGGCACGCGGCCCTCAGGGATCCCCGAACCAGCCGCCACCCGGGTGGTACGACGACCCGGCCGGCCAGCACGGCACGCTCCGCTTCTGGGACGGGAGCACCTGGACCGATCAGGTCCGCCCGGCCTGATCCATGCCGGAGCTGCCCGAGGTCGAGACGATCCGCCGCCAGCTCGAACCCGTCGTGCGGGGCCGCTGGATCGGCGCCGCCGGCGGGCACCCGTCGGGGAAGTTCGCCCCCGCCGTCGACGCGGCCGGCGCCCACGTCGAGGGCGTGCGCCGGCGGGGCAAGTACCTCCTCGTCGACCTGGACGAGGACCGCGAGCTCGTGGTGCACCTGGGCATGACCGGACGGCTCCAGGTCGTCGCCCCGGACAGCACCCCGAGCCCCTACGTCCGGGCCTGGTGGGACCTCGGCCCGTCGCCCGGCGCACCGGCGACCGGTCGGCTCGAGCTCCACGACGTCCGCCGGTTCGGCCGCGTCGCCGTCCTGCCCCGTGGCGACCACGTCAGCCTCCCCACGCTCCACCGCCTCGGTCCCGAGCCCTTCGATCCGGCCTTCACCGGTGACCACCTCTGGCGGGCGCTCCAGGCGAGCCGGGCGGCGGTGAAGACGCAGCTGCTGAGCCAGCGGCCGGTCGCCGGGGTCGGGAACATCTACGCCGACGAGGCGCTGTGGCGCGCCGGCGTGCACCCCGCGGCCCGCCGGGTCGGGCGCGAGCGGGCGGGCGCGCTCCGTGACGAGATCGTCGCCGTGCTCGCCGCGTCGATCGACCGGGGCGGGACCACGCTGCGCGACTACCGCACCGTCGAGGGGGCGACGGGGACGAACCAGCTCCACCTGGAGTGCTACGGACGGGCCGGCGAGCCGTGCCTGCGCTGCGGCGAGCCGCTGCGGCGACTCGTCGTCGACGGCCGGGGGACGACGTGGTGCGGCACGTGCCAGTCGCTCCGCCGGCGTGTTGACAATTCCTGACTGAACTGATCGACTTTCACGTCCGATGCCGCCCTCCGCTCCCGCCCCCCACCGCACGTCGACGCGTCCCGGCCTCACCGTCGCTCTGCACCTCGACGGGCGCCGCGCCGTCGTCGTCGGCGCCGGCCACGTGGGCGTCCGCCGGGCTCTCCAGCTGGCCGAGGTCGGCGCGGACGTCACGCTCGTGTCACCCGAGGTCTGGCCCAGGTCGTCGATCGACGAGCTGCTCTCCCAGGGCATCACGTGGTTCGCCCGGGAGTACGAGCCGGCCGACGTCGAGGGCGCCACGATCGTCGTCGCCGCGACCGGGCGGTCCGACGTCGACGCCGCCGTGCTGCGCGACGCCGCCGCTGCCGGCGCCATGGCCAACCACGTCGCCGACGCCACCGCCGGGGACTTCTCGCTCGTCGCCACCACCGATCTCGGCCACATCCAGGTCTCCGTCTCCACCGCCGGCCGCACGCCCGCCCTCACCCGCTGGATCCGCGACCGCCTCGCCGCCGAGCTGAGCGACGGCTACCCCGCCCTCGTCGAGCTGTTCGCCGAGGTCCGCGAGGAGCTGCGCGCCGCCGGTCGACCGACCCGCCACCGCGGCTGGGAGGACGCCCTCTCCGGCGGCGTCCTCGACCAGGTCCGCGCCGGCGACGTGGAGGGCGCCAGGGTGCAGCTCCGCCGGCACCTGGAGCTCGCGTGACGGTCCACCTCGTCGGCGCCGGCCCCGGTGACCCGGGGTTGCTGACCCTCCGCGGCGGCGAGCTGCTCCGGGAGGCCGACGTCGTCGTGCACGACCGCCTGGTCCGTCCCGAGATGCTGGCGCTCGCCCGGTCCGACGCCGAGCTGATCGACGTCGGCAAGAGCCCCGGCGGCCCGAGCACCACCCAGGACGACATCAACGCGCTCCTCGTCGAGCTCGGCCGCAGCGGCCGCTCGATCGTGCGGCTCAAGGGGGGCGACCCCTACGTGTTCGGTCGCGGCGGGGAGGAGGCCGAGGTGCTGCGCCGGGCCGGCATCGCCTACGAGGTCGTGCCGGGCATCACCTCGGCCGTCGCCGCTCCCGCCGCCGCCGGGATCCCGGTCACGCACCGGGACCACGCCAGCGGCTTCGCCGTCATCACCGCGCACCAGGACCCGGCCACCGATCGCAGCCTCGACTGGGAGGCGCTGGCCCGGTCACGGCTCACCCTCGTCGTGCTGATGGGTGCCTCCCGGGCTGCCGCCATCGCCGAGCGGCTCGTGGACGCCGGGCTGGCACCGGACACGCCGGCAGCCGCCGTCCACCGCGGCACCCAGCCCGACCAGCAGGTGTGGCGCGGACGTCTGGCCGACCTCGGGAGCGAGCCGATCCGCCCACCGGCGACGCTCGTCATCGGGTCGGTCGCCGACGAGGACCTGCGGGACCTCACCCAGCCGGGCTGAGCACCTCGTCGAGCGGCACGTGCGGCCGACCGAGAGCCGCCGCGACGGCCTCGTTCGTCACGTGGCCGGCGTGCACGTTGACCCCCGCGCCCAGCGCGGCATCGGCGGCCACCGCCTCGGCCGGTCCGAGGCGGGCCAGCTCGACGACGTAGGGCAGGGTGGCGTTCGTCAGCGCTCGGGTCGACGTGTTCGGCACCGCGCCGGGGATGTTGCCCACCGCGTAGTGCACGACCCCGTGGCGCTCGTAGGTCGGCGCGTGGTGCGTCGTCTCGTGCGCGGTCTCGACGCACCCTCCCTGGTCGATCGCGACGTCGACGATGACCGAACCGGGGAGCATCCCCTCGACCATCTCCTCGGTGACCACGGTCGGGGCCCGCCCGCCGGGGACGAGCACCGCGCCGATCACCAGGTCGGCCTCCGACACCGCACGTTCGACCGCGCCGCGGTTCGACGCCAGCGTCGTGATGCGCCCTCGGTGGATCTGGTCGACGAAGCGCAGGCGGTCGAGGTTCTTGTCGAGGAGGTGCACGTCGGCCTCGAGGCCGGCAGCGAGCCACGCTGCGTTCCAGCCCACGTTCCCGGCGCCGAGCACGACGACCCGAGCCGGCCGCACCCCCGGGACGCCGCCGAGCAGCACGCCGCGACCGCCGTGGTGACGCTCCAGGCAGCTGGCGCCGACCTGCACGGCCATGCGGCCGGCGACCTCGCTCATCGGCGCGAGCAGCGGCAGAGCGCCGGACTCGAGCTGCACCGTCTCGTAGGCCACGCCGGTGACCTTCCGGGCCAGCAGCTCGTCGGCGACCTCCGGGTACGCCGCGAGGTGCAGGTAGGTGAACAGCACGAGCCCGGGGCGCATGCGGTCCATCTCCTCGTCCTGCGGCTCCTTCACCTTGCACACGAGGTCGGCCCGCTCCCACACCTCGTCCACAGGAGCGAGCGCCGCGCCCGCACGCCGGTACTCGTCGTCGGTGATGCTCGAGCCGGCGCCGGCGCCCTCCTCCACCACGACGTCGAGGCCCGCCGCGATCGCTTCGCGGACGCCGTCGGGCGTCATCGCCACCCGGTTCTCGTCGTCCTTCAGCTCCCGGGGGACACCGATCGTCGTCATGGCACGAGTCAACGGGACGGCCGGTCGGGACGCAAGGGGCGGGCGACGAGCACCGCCGCGAACGCGACCCCGGTCAACTGGTAGGGGAAGAGGATGGCCATGATCGCCAGGACGCCGAGGTGGAAGAGCCACGCACCGGCGACCCACGCCCGTCGCAGCCGGCCGCCGAGGAGCGCGAGTGGTGCGGCCAGCTCGACGACGAGCGACAGCGCCGCCATCGGCCGGAACACCCACGGGTGCCCGACGGCCCACGCACCGATCGGTGAGTACCAGTCGCCGACGAGCACCTTGCGGAGGTTGTCGTGGGCCACGTGGTGCAGCAGCGCGTCGCCGCTCACCCAGCCCCACCCGCTGGCGCGCAGCTTGGCCCAGCCCGCGAGCACGTAGGCCACGACGACGACCACGGCCATCGCTCGTGGTGCGAGCTCGCCGGTGCGACGGGCACCGGTCCCGCCGTCCACCACGGCCGCGGCCGCCAACACCAGGAGGTGGAGGACGAGGAGGTTCTCGGTGTGGAAGACCTGCCCCCACGAGCTGGCGTAGCTGGTGAGCAGCAGGACGCCGACGGCGGCGGCCGGTGCCGTGATCGACCAGGCACGACCGAGGAGCGCCGACAGACCGACGACGATCGTGAGGGGCACCAGGGCCCGCACGGCGCTCGGAGGCCACGGCTCGGCGACGAAGGTGAACGGACCGACCGGCGACCACCGGCCCGGCGCATCGTCGGCCAATGCGGCGAGGTCCCACAGGTGGGGGGCACGGATCAGGAGGTAGCCGACTGCGTAGCCGGTGACGAGGACCCGCAGCAGGGCGAGGCGCGCCGCGTCGTCGCCGGTCGCGAGCCGCCGCACGGCCGCGACGGAGGGCCGGCTCACCGTGTCGGCACCGCGCACGTGGCGTGCACCTCCACGTCGAGGGGCGGCGCGTCGTCGACGAAGTGGGCGACGGCGTCATGGGTCTCGACGACGACCTCGATCGCCGCGACCGGCTCGCCGCCGTCGGTCGTGCCGGAGGCCCGCCGTGCCACCTCGCCGCACCACGTGTCGGCGTCGTCGGACGCCACGGCACGTCGGGCGGTGCTCACGGCCAGCATCGGCTCGTCCGTGCCCGCCAGGACCTCCGGCGACAGCCGCACCCGTTGGCCGTCCGGCGTGCGGCCGACGGCGGTGGCGACCACCGACTCGGCGCCCCGGTCGCTCGCGAACATCGGGTAGGTCGACAACGGGAAGCCGTCGGTGGGCGGACGCCGCAGGGCGGGCCAGGCGACGACCAGCGCCACCACCACGAGCACGACCGCCTGCCACCTCCTGGACACGGGCCGAGGGTAGGCGTCGCCGTCCCGATCGTCCCGGACCGGTAGCGTCGCCGCGATGCGGGAGGGAGGGGTGCGCCGGCGTGCGCTGGGCGCAGCAGGCGCGTGGGTGCTCGTCGTCGTGGTGGTGCGGGGCGTGGTCCTGCTGCCCGAGCACTGCCCGCCGCTCGACGCGGCGGAGGCCCGGAGCCACGCCCAGGCCGCCGTCGACTGGCTCACACGGAACCAGCGCGCCGACGGCACCTGGCTCTACCGCTACGACCGGGCCGCCGACGAGGTCGTCCCCGGCTACAACACGGTGCGCCACGCCGGCGTGGCGATGTCGCTCTACCAGGCCGCGGCGCACGACGTCGACGGGGCGCTCGACAGCGCCGACCGCGGCGTGGCGTACGCGCTCGACCACCTGGTGCGCCACGACGGGTGGGCGGCGTTCGAGCCGTCGTCGACCCGGGTCACCTCGGGCGCGTCGGCCCTCCTCGTCGCCGGCCTGGCGGAGCGGCGCCGCCACACCGGCGAGACGACCCACGACGAGGTGATGGCCGAGCTCAGCCGCTTCCTCGTCGCCCTGACCGAGCCGTCGGGCGCGGTGCTCGACTCCTGGGACGCCGCCTCCGAGACGCCGAACGACGGCCGCTACTCGCCGTTCTTCACCGGGGAGGTGTTCTGGGCCCTCGCTCTCATGCACGAGCAGTTCCCCGAGGACGGCTGGGACGAGCCCGCTCGTCGCATCGGCCGCTACCTGGCCCTCGAGCGCGACGAGGTCGAGGGGTACTGGCCCGACGTCCCCGACCACTGGGCGGCCTACGGGTTCGCGGTCGTCGCGACGGGCGAGGCGCCGTGGGCGCCGCTGTCCGACGACGAGCTCGCCTACCTCGAGCGCCAGGCCGCGCTGGGCGGCGTCCAGGTGCGCTACGAGTCCCAGCGCGTCGACGACTTCCCTCGGTGGCTGCTGCGCGGTCGACGCACGCTCGGCGCCGGGCTCGGCACCGTGGGCGAGCAGCTCGGCGGCCTGCACGCCGTGGCCCGGGTCGAGCCGGCGATGGCGGACCTCGTCGACCCGATCGGCGAGCGGCTGGCGTGCACCGCGGGGATGCTCGCCGCACGGCAGGTGGACGCCGGCGAGGCCGAGGCGTGGGACGACCCCGCGGCAACCCGCGGGGCGTGGTTCCAGTTCGACGTGACCCAGATGGACGACCAGCAGCACGCCCTCTCGGCGCTCCTCCTCGCCCTGCCCGTGCTGGAGGCGCCCGACCTGGCCGCAGGTGGGAGGAGCAGGCCGTGACCGTCGCAGGAGCCCTCGTCGTGGTGGCGGTGGTGGCGGCGGCCAACCCGGCCCGACTCGCCCGTGCCGCCGGCACCGCCCCGGAGGGCACGGCCGTCCGTCGGCCCGTCGCCACCGGTGGCGCCGCCGCTGCGGTCGCCGTGGTCGTGCTGGCGCTGCTCGGCAGCTCGGCCTGGACGTGGCTCGACGTGAGCGACCCGACGGGCGTGGTGGCCGCCGGCCTCGTGCTCGCCCTCGCCGGCGCCTGGAGCCTCCTCGCTCCGCTCCCGTCGTGGGAGCCCGCTCTCGACGGGGGTCGCGCGGCGCTGCTGCCCGTCGCCGTGCCGCTCGTGCTGCGGCCCGAGCTCGCCCTCCTCGCCCTCGCCGCAGGAGCCGACGGCCACGTGCCCGCCGTGGTGGTGGGGATGGTGATCGCGGTGGCGTCGGCGGTCGGGGGGACGGTGGAGAGCTCCGGTGGCGACGCGCGCGATCGTCTCTGGTCCTGGGCGGCGAGGGGGACCGGTGCGGTGGTGGTGGCCGCCGGCGTCGCCATGGCGGTGGCCGGCGTCTACAGCGTCTGACCCCGAGGCACGCGCCGTCTCGCGCGTCTCTGAGCAGCGACGGGGACAGGGCCCGTGCTCAGCCCTTCACGGACTGCCGACGTGGCGGGATGGTGGCGAGGTGGGTCAGCTGGCGCGCACGCCGCGGAACGCACGCGAGAGCATCGGGCTGTCGGCGTCGAGCTTCGGCAACGGCGGCCGGTTGGCCCGCACGTCCTCCATCCGCCAGCCCCGCGGGGCGGAGAGCCGCTCACCGTGCTCCGCGCACAGGTCGTGGCCCGGTGCGGTGGCATCCGGTGCCAGGTCGCCGACCCACACGACGAGCGCGTCGGGTTCGAAGGTGAAGGTCACCGTGGCCGGTGCCGAGCAACCCGGGCGGGAGCAGACGCGCGCCATGCGCTCACGGTACCGCGCACCGTGCTGCCGGGAGCGGAGCCCCCCGACCACTCGGTCCGGTCAGACGGCGCGGCGGAGGCGCTCGTCGAGGAGCGCGAGCACCGCGTCGGCGTCGACCCCGACCGCGACGTCGACGAGCGGACGCCCGCGCGGTGCACCGTCGACGACGGTGGCGCCGTCGGTGCCGTCCCCCGTCGACACCACCACCGGCAACGCCTCGGTGGTGAAGAGGTCGGGCCGCAGCATCCACGCCACCGCCGCGGCGTCGTGGCAGTGGATGCCCTCGAGCCCGTCGGTGTCGCGGTGGAACCGCAGGTAGACGGGCGCCGTCTCCACCACGATCCGGGCGGCGGGTGTGCCGGCGCCCGTCAGCGCGTCGATCCACGCCGTGGTCGCGGTCACCTGGTGGGTGACGTCGAGCCCGATCATCGTGATCGGCCAACCCGCGCCGAACACCACCTCCGCGGCCTCGGGGTCCGACCAGATGTTGGCCTCCGCCGTCGGGGTGATGTTCCCCGGCACCCGTGCCGCGCCGCCCATCACCACGACCCGATCGACGAGCTGGGCGAGGCGCGGCTCGATCTCGAGGGCCAGTGCGAGGTTGGTGAGCGGGCCGATCGGCACCAGCGTCACCTCGCCCGGCCGGGCGCGCACCGTGTCGACGATGAACGTCGCGGCGTCGACGTCGCGCACCGCCGAGCGGGTCGACGGCGGGTAGCCGACGTCGCCGAGTGCGTCGTCGCCGTGGACGAACGTGGCCGGCGGCGTGGACGGCCGCCCGATCGGCCCACCGGCCCCGGCGACGACGGGCACGTCCGCCCTCTCGAGCAGGTCGAGGATCCGCAGGGCGTTGGCGGTGGTGACGTCGACCTCGTGGTTGCCGTGCACGGTGGTGAGCGCCAGGACGTCGAGCTCGGGCGACGCCAGCGCCACCGCGATGGCCATCGCGTCGTCGATCCCGGGGTCGGTGTCGATGATGACGGGCCGAGGGGTCACGCCCTCAGCGTGTCACGACCCCGCAGGCGACGACGGCAGACTTCCGCGCACCTGCCCGGCCTCGGCCTGGAGGGCCTCGGCGGCCGCCTCCCGTGCGGCGACGGCGTCCCCCCCTGCCGGCGCCGGGGCGGCTGTGCGCGCCTCCGGCATCTCGTGCGCCTCCGGCACGCGCCGACGGGTCGTCACGTCGGCCTCCGGTGGCAGCTGCACCGGTGTCTGGAGGCCGATCAGGTCGAAGGGCCCGGCGATGAAGCCCCGGACGTTGCCCTTGTCGAGCACGTTGATGGTGCCGTCGGGCAGCTGGCGGACCTCGTCGACACGGAACCAGCCGTCGTGGCGGTTGGCGTCGCGGGACACGACGTCGCCCTTGCGGACGTCACGGGCGCGCATGAGGACGACGTGCACGTGCCACCTCGTCATCCGCTCACCTCCGCGCTGGTCGTGCCGGCGCCGCTCGCCGACCGCGGTTCCTGTCGGCAGCGGTGCCCCCGACCGTGAGGATCTGCGACCGATCGGCGATCAGCGGCCGTAGGCCTCGATCGGCGGGCACGAGCACATGACGTTGCGGTCGCCGTGGGCCTGGTCGATCCGGCTCACCGGCGGCCAGTACTTGCGGGCGGGGTCGACCCCGTCGGGGAAGGCGCCTGCCTGGCGGTCGTAGGCCCGCTCCCACGCTCCGAGCAGGTCCGCGGCGGTGTGCGGGGCCCGCACGAGCGGGTTGTCGTCCCGCGGGAGGTCGCCCTTGGCCACGGCCTCGATCTCGCCGCGGATCGACGCCATGGCGTCGCAGAACCGGTCGAGCTCGTCGAGGTCCTCGGACTCCGTCGGCTCGATCATCAACGTCCCGGCCACGGGGAACGACATCGTCGGGGCGTGGAAGCCGTGGTCCATCAGCCGCTTGGCGATGTCGTCGACGCTGACCCCCGCCTCGTCCTTCAGCGGACGGGTGTCGAGGATGCACTCGTGGGCCACGAAGCCCTCGGGCCCCGCGTAGAGGACCGGGTAGTGGGGCGCGAGCACGCGAGCCACGTAGTTGGCGGAGAGGATGGCGACCTGCGTGGCGCGCAGGAGCCCCTCGGCGCCCATCATCCGGACGTACATCCACGAGATCGGCAGGATGCTCGCCGATCCCCAGGGCGCCGACGCGACCGGGCCGACGCCGCCCTCGCCCGGTGCTGGTCCGTCGTGGGGCGGCACGACGCCGTGCCCGGGCAGGAAGGGGGCGAGGTGGGACCGCACGCCGATCGGCCCGACACCAGGACCGCCGCCGCCGTGGGGGATGCAGAAGGTCTTGTGCAGGTTGAAGTGGGACACGTCGGCCCCGAACCGACCGGGTTGGCCGATGCCGACGAGGGCGTTCAGGTTGGCGCCGTCGAGGTACACCTGGCCGCCGTGCGAGTGCACCAGGTCGCACACCTCCCGCACGGTGGACTCGTACACGCCGTGCGTCGACGGGTAGGTGATCATCAGCGCCGCGAGCTCGGCGCCGTGCCGGTCGATCTTCGCCCGCAGGTCGTCGACGTCGATGTTGCCGTCGTCGTCGCAACCGACGACGACGACGTCCATGCCCGCGAGCACCGCGCTGGCGGCGTTCGTGCCGTGGGCCGAGGAGGGGATGAGGCAGACGGTGCGGCCCTCGTCGCCCCGGCTGCGGTGGTACGCCCGGATGGCGAGCAGGCCGGCGTACTCGCCCTGCGACCCGGCGTTGGGCTGCATCGACACCGCGTCGTAGCCGCTGATCTCGGCGAGCCACGCCTCGAGGTCGCCGATGATGCGCCGGTAGCCCCGGGCCTGCTCGACCGGCGCGAACGGGTGGAGGTGGGCGAGCTCGGGCCAGGTGATCGGCGCCATCTCCGCGGTGGCGTTGAGCTTCATGGTGCACGAGCCGAGCGGGATCATCGTCCGGTCGAGCGCGAGGTCGGCGTCGGCCAGGCGGCGCAGGTACCGCAGCATCGACGTCTCCGAGCGGTGCCGGTGGAAGACCGGGTGGTCGAGGTACGACGAGGTGCGGCGCAGACCCTCGGGGATGCCCCACTCCCCCTCGACGCCGACCGTGGAGGCGGCGGCGCCGGACGCCCCGGTGGCGGCTGCGACGGCGTCGAGCACCCGGGCGACGACCTCGGGCGTCGTGGTCTCGTCGAAGGTGAGCCCCACGGCGTCGGGCCCGAGCGGACGCAGGTTCAGGCGCCGCTCGTGGCCGGCGGCGACGACGGCGTCGCCGGCACCGGGCACGTCGAGGACGAGGGTGTCGAACACCTCCCGGCTGCGCACGGCCACGCCCATCGACGCCAGCGCGTCGGCCGCGCCGGTGGTGAGGCGGTGGACGCGCTCGGCGATCGCCCGGAGCCCGTCGGGGCCGTGGTAGGTGGCGTAGAAGCCGGCGATGTTGGCGAGGAGCACCTGCGCGGTGCAGATGTTGCTCGTGGCCTTCTCGCGCCGGATGTGCTGCTCGCGGGTCTGGAGGGCGAGGCGCAGCGCGGTGCGGCCCTCGGTGTCGACCGAGACGCCGACCAACCGGCCGGGCAGCGCGCGGGCGTAGGTGGACCGGGTGGCCATGAACGCGGCGTGGGGGCCGCCGTAGCCCATCGGCACGCCGAAGCGCTGGGCGGACCCGACCACGATGTCGGCGCCGTGCTCCCCCGGCGGGACGACGAGGGTGCAGGCGAGCAGGTCGGCGGCGACGACGAGGAGGCCACCCGCGGCGTGGACCCGCTCGGCGATGGCGGCGAGGTCGCGCAGGCGGCCGTCGGTGGCCGGGTCCTGGACGAGGACGCCGAACGCGACCTCGGGGTCGAGGTCGGTCTCGGGGTCACCGACGATCAGCTCGATGCCGAGCGGTTCGGCCCGGGTCCGCACGACGTCGATCGTCTGGGGGTGGGCGGCGGCGTCGACGAAGAACGCCGTGCCCGGGTGACGCCCGACGCGGCGGCACATCGTCATCGCCTCGGCCGCCGCGGTGCCCTCGTCGAGGAGCGACGCGTTGGCGAGGTCCATGCCCGTGAGGTCCGCGACCATCGTCTGGAAGTTGAGGAGCGCCTCGAGCCGGCCCTGGGAGATCTCGGGCTGGTAGGGCGTGTAGCTCGTGTACCAGGCGGGGTTCTCGAGCACGTTGCGCTGGATCACGCCGGGCAGCACCGTCCCGACGTAGCCCATGCCGATGAGCGAGGTCATCACCTCGTTCTCGGCCGCGATCGACCGCAGCTCGCCGAGGGCCTCCTCCTCGGAGAGCGCGGCGGGCAGGTCGAGGGGGGCGTCCTGTCGGATCGTGGACGGGACGGCGGCGTCGACCAGGGCCTCGAGGGAGTCGATGCCGACGACGTCGAGCATGCGCCGCAGCGCCTCGTCGTCGGGACCGATGTGGCGATCGGCGAAGGGGCGGGAGGTCACGAGCGCTCCTGGGGTCGGGCGGCGGTGCGGCGGTAGCGGGCGGGGACGAACGGCAGGTCGACGACCCGGGCGGCGAGCTCCTTGCCACGGACGAGGGCGACGAGCTCGTCGGCCGTGACGTCGGCAGCCACGTAGCCCATCGCCACGGGGCCGTCGACGGTCGGACCGAAGCCACCCGAGGTGACGACGCCGACCTCGGCGCCGTCGACGTGCAGGGTCGCGCCGTCGCGGATGGGTTGACGCCCGACGGCCCGCAGACCGATCCGACGTCGTGGAGGCCCGTCGGCGAGCTGCTGTCGGACGACGTCGGCGCCGAGGAAACCGCCCTCCTCGCGACGCCGACGAGGGATCGACCACGTGAGACCGGCCTCGACCGGGGTGGTCTGCTCGTCGAGCTCGTGCCCGTACAAGCACAGCCCGGCCTCGAGCCGCAGGGAGTCGCGGGCCGCCAGGCCGGCGGGCTGGACGACGCCACCGGCCAGCAGGGCCCGGGCGACGTCGACCGCCGCGTCGGCAGGCACCTGGATCTCGACGCCGTCCTCGCCGGTGTACCCGGAGCGGCTGATGCGGCACGGCACACCCGAGAGGACGACGTCGCGGACGTCCATGAACGCCGTGTCGCTCACCGTGGCCGCGTCGTCGGCCAGGGCGGCGACGGCGTCGACCGCGGCCGGCCCCTGCACCGCGAGCAGGGCCAGATCGCTGCGCTCGACGACCTCGACGTCGTCCGCCAGGTGCGCCCTGAGGTGGGCGAGGTCGACGACGCGCCGGGCGGCGTTGACGACGAGCCCCAGCTCGCCGCCGACCCGGGCGACCATGAGGTCGTCGATCGTCCCGCCCGACTCGTTCGTGAGCTGGGTGTAGCGCTGCCGGCCGTCGCCCAGCCCCGCGACGTTCGTCGGGGCCAGCGCCTCGAGCGCCCGGGCCCGGGCCTCGAACGGTCCGCCTCTCAGGTCGACGATCCCCATGTGGCTGACGTCGAACATCGATGCCGCGGTGCGGGTCCGGACGTGCTCGGCGACGGGGCCGGGCTCGTAGCGCACGGGCAGCGCCCAGCCGGCGAAGTCGACGAGGCGGCCGCCGAGCTCGAGGTGGAGGTCGTGCAGCGGCGTCCTGCGCAGCTCGGTGGGGGTCGGGTCGCCCATGAGCGGTCCTTCCGTGAGAGGTGTGGGACCGAGCGACGCTCGGCCTCCCCCTCTGTCACGCACCAGTGCTGTTCCAGAGTCGCCCCACCCGCGCGGTCCGGGGGCCTGAGAGATTCCGGGGAGGTTGCTCCTTCGGCGCCTCGACCTGGTGGCCGGGGACTCTCCCGTGCGGGTGCATCGGCGCCGTCAGGCTACCTCGTCACTGACCGTTGACGGACCAGTGCCACGGCTCGCTCGGCAGGTTCCTGAAGCCGTAGCTCGAGGCGTTCGCGGCGAGCCACTGGTAGCAGGCGGTGCTGCGCGTGGAGCAGTTGTTGAAGTCGATGGCGAGCCCGCGCTCGTGGTTCGACGTGCCGGGGACGGCGGTCGGCGGGCGGCACTGGCTGGACGGCATCTGGTAGATCGCGTACTGCGAGGTGCCGCAGTGGGCCCGGCGGAGGGCGATCTGGGACGACGAGTCGCGGTAGCCGCCACCGGTGAGGGTGATGCCGTCGGCGGCCGCCGCGTCGATCATGGCCGCGAGCTGGTCGGCGATCGAGGCGTCGACGACGATGCCGCGCACCCGCACGAGGTTGGCGGAACCCCCGCCGTTCGGCAGCTCGACCGGCCCGCGCCGGGCGTTGGCCTCGTCGAGCTGGCGCTGGAGCTCGGCCAGGCGGGCCTCCTCGCGCCGCTGGAGCTCGGAGTCGATCTGCGAGCGGCTGCTCTCCAGGTCGGCGAGCTGGCTGCGCATCTCGTGCAGGCGGAGGTTGGCCTGGGCGGCGAGCTCGGATTGCTGCTGGCGGGCCGCTTGCACCTCGCCCAGGCGCCGCTCGACCTCCTCGCGGCCCTCGCGGGCCCGCTGCTCGGCCTGGCGGGCGTTCTCGGCCTGGATGGCGAGGTCCTCCTGCGCGGCCCGGAACCGCTCGAGCACGTCGGAGGTGTCGGACGCCCGGATGTCGAGCAGCGCCTGGCGCTCGGGGGCCGAACCGAGGTCGCCGTCGAGCATGACCTGGAGGGTGTCGGTCTGGGGCGGGGAGACGTAGGCGTCGACGGCGATGGTGGCCATCGTCTGGCGGAGCTCCTCGACCTCGGCTTCGGTGGCGGCCTGCGCCTCCTGGGACCGCACGACCTCGGCCTCGGCGGCGGCGACGGCGGCCTCCGCCTGCTCGAGCTGGGACTCCTGGAGCCGGACGTTGGCGTCGATCTCGGCGAGGGCCGTCGTGATCTGCTCGAGGTCCGCCTGGGTGACGTCGATGTTGGACGCCACGGCCGCCTGCTCGGCCTGCAGGCGCTCACGCTCGGCCCGCAGGTCGGCGTCGGACTGCTCGGCACCCGCGGTGACGGTGCTGACGGCCATGAGGGTGGCGAGCACCGCCGCCGCCCATCGAGTCCGCTCCAGCCAGTACCGCATGCCCCTCCCAGGGTCGTCCGTCGTCGTCCGGGGGCATGAGCCCCGCCTGACCATCGGCATGGCTGGACCTCGACCTGAGGGTTCAGCCCCGCCGTCCGTCATGAAACCGTAACGAACCTAGCGGATGCCGCGAGCGCGGTGTGACACCTGCCCCGCCGCCCGTCCTCGTGCCGGCGTCAGGACACGCCGCACGCCGCCCCCGCGGCGGCCAGCGCCTCGGTGGCCGCCGGGTCCGCCTGGCCGGTGCCGCTGGCCACGCCCTGGAAGAGGGTCACCGCCACCTCGTCGTCGAGCTCGGCAGCGAGGCACTCCGACTGCGCCGCCGTGATCGTCCCGTCGCTGGTGAGCCACTGAAGCAGCACCTGCTCCGCGCACGTCGGCGTCAGCGACTGGAAGATCGCGATGCCGAAGTCCTCACCCAGCGCCACGGCGTCGGAGTCCTCGACGATCGCCCGGGCGAGCAGCATCTCCGCGTCGCCGGTGCCGATGCTGTCGGACATGCACGTCACGTCGACCCCCGCCGGCGCCTCGGCGGCGAGCGCACCGAGGATGATGGCGCCGGCGTCGAAGCACTGCGAGATGTCCTCGGCGAGGCGCGCGGTGGCGCCGTCGGGGATCTCCACGTCGATCGAACGGAAGCCGTCGGGCGACGCGGCGAACTGCGCAGGTGACACGCCCGCGTCGGCGAGGGCGTCCGCGCCGACGACGTCGATGACGGCACCGGCGAAGCAGTCGGCGTCGGGGGGATCGAGCTCGACGCCCGCGCTCAGCTCGGTCAGCTGCGGGGCCAGAGCTGCGACGTACTCGTCGCGATCCGCCCCGGGCGCGGTGGTCGTGGTTGCCTCGGTCGTGCTCGTCGTGGTGGTCGTCTCGTCGATGAGGTCGGCGAGGCTGCGCTCCTCGCCGGGACCACCGTCGTCCCCGCACGACGCGAGGAGGCCGACGGCGAGGACGAGGACGAGCGCGAACGATCGAGGCATGCGTGGCGACATGAGGTGTGACCCTAGGCAACCGGCGACACGGGTGCCCCGCCCGGGGTCAGTCGGCCGAGGTGAGCCCCACGGGGCAGGAGACGCCGGTGCCGCCGATGCCGCAGTACCCGTTGGGGTTCTTGTCGAGGTACTGCTGGTGGTACGGCTCGGCGTAGTAGAAGGGCCCGGCGGCGCGGATCTCGGTGGTGATCTCGCCGTAGCCGGCCGCCTCGAGCACCGACTGGTAGGCGTCGCGGGTGCGCTCGGCCGCCTCCCGCTGGGCCTCGGACGTCCAGTAGACGCCCGAGCGGTACTGCGTGCCGATGTCGTTGCCCTGGCGCATCCCCTGGGTGGGGTCGTGGCCCTCCCAGAACGTGCGCAGGACGTCCTCGTAGGAGAGGCGCGAGGGATCGAAGACGACGAGCACGGCCTCGGTGTGACCGGTGAGGCCGCTGCACACCTCCTCGTAGGTGGGGTTGGGGGTGTGGCCCCCGACGTACCCGACGGCGGTGGTGTGCACGCCGTCGAGCTGCCAGAACAGCCGCTCGGCACCCCAGAAGCAGCCCAGGCCGACGATCGCCTGCTCGAACCCCTCGGGGAACGGCGGCGTCAGAGGGGTGTCGAGCACGGTGTGGCGGTCGGGGACCGGCATCGTCTCCGACCGACCGGGCAGCGCCTCCTCGGGGCTCGGGATGTCGAGTCGCTTGCGTCCGAACACGTCGCACCTCCAGATCGGTCGCCGGCCGACGCCGGCGTGGTCCCAGGCTACGAGCACCACCCGCCGCGGCCGCCCCCTCCCACCGGGTTCTCACCTTCGACCGGTGCCCCGCTCACCGTCGGACCCGACGATCGGGAGACCCGACGACCCAGGAGGCCGAGCGATGGCAGCCCACGTACCGTCCGACGACCGCACCGACCGCTCCCGCGCCGCCCACCCGGCCGGTTCGGCCCGCCAGGGGCGCAGCCGGCGGAGCGACGCCCTGATCGCTGCGGCCGGCGCCGGCGCCGGCGCCCTCGCCGTCCTCACGCTCGGACTCGGCACGCCGTCGGTGGCCGGCGCGGCGTCCGACGACGCAGGCGAGACCACCACCGACGCGTGCCGCCACGGTGGCCGGCCGGTCGCCGCTGTCGCCGACGCGCTCGACATGACCCCGGCCGAGCTGCGTGCCGAGCTGCGCGCCGGCGCCACCCTCGCCGAGCTGGCCGAGGAGCGCGGTGTCGACATCGACGAGCTCGCGGACGCCATGCTGTCGGGCATGGAGGAGCGCCTGGCCGAGAGGCTCGCCGACGGCAGGACCGACCACGACCGGCTGCCCCGTCACGAGGGGCGATGGGGGGCCTGAACCCCCGCATCCTCGTCGTCGACGACGACCGGGCGATCCGTGAGTCCCTCGGCCGCGCCCTGACGCTCGAGGGCTACGAGGTCGACCTGGCCGCCGACGGCGCCGCCGCGCTCGAGTCGCTGCGCACCGATCCCCCCGAGGCGGTCGTGCTCGACGTGATGATGCCCAACGTCGACGGGCTCACGGTCTGCCGCGTCCTGCGCGCCGAGGGCAACCGCACGCCGATCCTCATGCTGACGGCGCGCACCGAGACGGCCGAGCGCGTCGCCGGCCTCGACGCGGGCGCCGACGACTACATGCCGAAGCCGTTCGACCTCGACGAGCTGCTCGCCCGGCTGCGCGCCCTCCTGCGTCGCACCCGGCCGCCCCAGGACGGCGATGCCCCCGTGCTCCAGGTCGGCGACCTCCGGGTCGACCCCGCGTCGCGCCGGGTCTGGCGCGGCGACGAGGAGATCGACCTGACCAAGACCGAGTTCGACCTGCTCGAGCTCCTCGCCCGCAACGAGGGGATCGTCCTCGACCACACGACGATCTACGAGCGCATCTGGGGCTACGACTTCGGGCCCGACTCGAAGAACCTGGCGGTCTACATCGGCTACCTGCGTCGCAAGATCGAGACCGACGACCGACCGAAGCTCCTCCACACCGTGCGCGGCGTCGGCTACACCCTGCGGTCCGGGTGAGCCGCTCCGTGGCCGGTCCCTCTCGCAGCGGCCCCACCGAGCACCGGCTGATCCACATCCCGATCACGCTGCGGCTCAAGCTGGTGGTCGCCCTGGCCAGCCTGGCGACCCTCGCCACGGTGGCGATCGGCGCCACCAGCTACCGCACGACGATGATCCAGCTCGATGCCGAGGTCGACCGCTCGCTGCGCCAGGCGCTCGACTCGATCGAGTCCCGTGTGAGCAGCAGCGGCCAGCGGGTGACCATCCTCGACATCGTGCCGGCGAACCGGCCGGCGCGGCCCCGCTCCTTCGACCGCATCCTCGTGCAGGTCGTCGACGCCGACGGCAGCGTGCGAGCCACCAGCGCGGAGACCCCCCTCCCCGTGTCGGCCGTCGACGTGGCCATCGCCTCGGGGTCGCGCGAGGAGACGACGCGCTCGATCACGATCGACGGCGAGCCGTTCCGCGTCCTGACGAGCCCCGTCGCGAGCGGCGTCGCGGTGCAGTTCGCCCGCAGCACCGAGGAGGTCAACCGGGTCCTCACGACGATCCGCAACCGCACCCTCGTCTCGGTCTCGCTCATCGTGGCCATGGCGACCATCGGTGGCTGGCTCATCGCCAACCGGGCGACGCGACGCCTCGAGCGGCTGATCCGCGCCGCCGAGGAGGTCGCCGAGACCGGGCGGCTCGACGTGCCGGCCCCGAACGTGGGCGACGACGAGGTCGGCCGACTCGGTGCCGCGTTCGCCGAGATGCTCGCGGCCCTCCGCAGCTCGCGAGAGGCCCAGACCCAGCTCGTGCAGGACGCGGGACACGAGCTGCGCACCCCGCTGACGAGCCTGCGCACCAACATCGCCCTGCTCCGCCGGGCCGATCAGCTGCCCGAGGACGTCCTGCGCCAGGTGATCGCCGACCTCGACTCCGAGGCGCGGGAGCTGTCGGCGCTCGTCGACGAGATCGTCGAGCTGGCCACCGAGCAGCCGCGAGACGAACCGGAGGGGCCGGTCGACCTGGCCGATCTGGCGCGGGTCGTCGCCGATCGCGCCGGTCGACGCACCGGCCGCACGATCGACGTGGCGGTCGAGGGCCGGGCGCCGGTCACCGGCCGCGCCGGTTCGATCGAGCGGGCCCTGTCGAACCTGATCGACAACGCGGCGAAGTTCTCCGAACCCGACAGCCCGATCGAGGTCGTCGTCGACGGCGGCCGGGTCGAGGTGCACGACCGCGGGATCGGGATCAGCGACGCCGACCGGCGCCGGGTGTTCGATCGGTTCTACCGCTCGGTCGACGCTCGCAGCAGACCCGGCTCGGGGCTCGGGCTGGCGATCGTTCAGGCGGTCGCCGAGTCCCACGGCGGCCGGGCCGAGGCTCGCCCGAGGGAGGGGGGCGGCACGACGATGCTCCTCGAGCTGCCGACCGACGACGTCCCCGACGAGGACTGACGCGACCCGCCTGTCCCCGGACGCGGAACGGTCGAGCCAGGCGTGGTGCCCGACTCGACCGCTCTCCCCTGTCCAGAGGCCGTTGCCCGCGCCTCGATCAGCGCTGCCGCGGCGGTGGGAGCTGCGTCCCGGCCTCCTCGACGAGTCCCGGCACCACCGAGCCGAGCTCGGCCGGGTCCCAGCGTGCGCCCTTGTCCACGCCGGGGCCCCGCTGCCAGTTGACCGCCACGTTCACGCGGCCGCCGCCGACGATGAACACCTGGCCGGTCACGTCCTTCGACTCCGAGGACGCCAGCCACGTGACGAGCGGTGCGATGTTGTCCGGCGACCGCTCGTCCCAGTCCCCCTCGGCGGGCTTCGACATGGCCCCGCCGAGGTTCTCGGTCATGCGCGTGCGGGCGCCCGGGGCGATGGCGTTGGCCGTCACGCCGTACTTGCCCATCTCCTTCGCCGCGATGATCGTCAGGCTCGCGATGCCGGACTTCGCTGCGCCGTAGTTGCCCTGGCCGGGGTTGGCGAAGATGCCCGACGTCGACGAGGTGTTGATGATCCGGGCGTCGACCGGCTCCCCGGCCTTGGCCTTCTCCCGCCAGTAGGAGGCGGCCCACCGCATGAGGGCGAACGTGCCCTTCAGGTGCACGGCGATGACCGCGTCCCACTCCTCCTCGGTCATGTTGAACACCATCCGGTCCCGCAGGATGCCGGCGTTGTTCACCACGACGTCGAGCGTGCCGTAGGTCTCGATCGCCTGGTTGATCATCCGCTGGGCGCCCTCCCAGTCGGAGACCGAGTCGGTGTTGGCCACCGCGTCGCCGCCCATGGCGACGATCTCGTCGACCACCTGCTGGGCCGGGCCCACGTCGGTGCCCGACCCGTCGACGGCGCCGCCGATGTCGTTGACGACGACCTTGGCGCCCTGGCGGGCGAGCTCGAGGGCGTGCCCCCGACCGATGCCCCGTCCCGCGCCGGTGACGATGGCGACGCGCCCCTCGCAGATCCCGCTCACGCTCCTGCTCCTCCCTCGGCCTGGGCGGCCGCTCGGTACTCGTCCCTCAGCAGACGCTTGTAGAGCTTCCCGTTGTCGTGACGGGGCAGCTCGGGCCGGAAGTCGACCTGGCGCGGGCACTTGTAGTGGGCCAGGTGCTCCCGGGCGAAGGCGATGATCTCCTGCGCGAGCTCCGGCGTCGGCTCGACGTCGGGCTGCGGCTCGATCACCGCGACGACCTTCTCGCCCCACTCCTCGTCGGGCACGCCGATGACCGCGACGTCGCCGACCGCCGGGTGGGCGATGAGCTCGGCCTCGACCTCGGCGGGGTACACGTTCACGCCGCCGGAGATGATGAGGTTCGCCGAGCGGTCGGTGAGGAAGAGGAAGCCGTCCTCGTCGAGGTAGCCGACGTCGCCCAGCGTGTAGTGGGTGTCGCGGTAGCTGCTCTCGGTCTTGGCCGGGTCCTTGTAGTACTCGAACCGACCGGGAGGTGCCTTCAGGAACACGGTGCCGATCTCCCCCGGCGGGAGGTCGTTGCCCTCCTCGTCGAGGATCCGGATGTGGTCCGGCGTCGGCGGCTTGCCGACCGTGCCCGGCTTCTCGAGCCACTGGTGGCTGTCGACGGTGGTGCCGGCGCCCTCGGTGGCCGCGTAGTACTCGTGCACCACGGGGCCGAACCACTCGATGATGGCCTTCTTGACGCTCACCGGGCAGGGGGCGGCGCCGTGGATGATGTAGTGCACCGACGACACGTCCGCGGCCTCTCGGACGTCGGCGGGCAGCGACAGGAGCCGGTGGAACATCGTCGGCACCATGTGGGTGTGGGTCACCTTGTGGCGCTGCATCAGCTCGAGCGTCTCGGCTGCGCTCCAGCCGTCCATCAGCACGACCGTCGCACCCATGGCGAGCGGCGCCGACAGCGAGAAGGCGAGCGGGGCCGCGTGGTACAGCGGTCCCGTGCACAGGTTGACGGACTCGCCGGGCACGTAGCCGGCGGGCGACGCCAGCTGGGCGGCGGCGGTCAGCTTGGCCACCTCGGGCGAGCGGGGCCGGTTGACGCCCTTCGGTCGTCCCGTCGTGCCCGAGGTGTAGAGCATCTGGCTCCCGACCTCGGGGTCGGGGATGTCGCTGCCGTCCTCGTCGGCGATCAGCGACTCGTAGGTCTCGAAGCCGTCGATCTCGCCGCCGACGGAGACGAGCACCGTGGCGCCCGGTGCGTGGGTGGCCGCCTCCCTGGCCGCTGCGGCGAAGCGGGCATCGGCGACGAAGACCTTGGCCTCGCAGTCGTCGAGGATGTAGCCGGCCTCCTCCCCCGTGAGGTGCCAGTTGATCGTCGTCATCCGCAGCCCGGCGCGCAGCGTGGTGTTCACCACCTCCGCGAACTCGGGCCGGTTGGCCATCATGAAGCCGAGCGAGTCGCCGGCCCCGACGCCACGGGCCCGCAGGGCGCGGGTCAGCTTGTTGGCGTTGGCGTTGAGCTCGGCGAACGTCCGGTCCCCGTGCTCGCAGACGATGGCCGCCACGTCGGGCTGACGAGCCGCCCAGAACGCCGCGAGCATCCCCTGCCCCGCCGCCTCGAGGAACGCCTCCTTGTCCGCCTCGGTCAACGTGGTCGCCACGTCGGTCACCGTCGATCCCCCTCTGTGATCTGTCGTTGGTTCGTCCTGCCTGCGCTCACGCCGATCCCTCCGGGGCCGGCTGGAACATCGGGAGCTTCCGGCCGTCGGAGAGCTCGTGCCACGAGACCCGCACGGCCATCCCCACGGTCACCTCGTGCGGTTCGCACCCGACGACGTTGCTCATGATGCGCACGCCCTCGGGCAGGTCGATCAGCGCGACCGCGTAGGGCCCGTCGGCCGGCTCACGGCCGGGTCCGGGCTTGTGCTGGACGCTGACGGCGTAGACCGTCCCCTCGCCGCTGGCCTCGCGCCACTCGACCTCTCCGTGGAGCGTCCCCGGCGCGAACTCGCGCGGGTACCAGAACGGCTCGCCGGTTGAGGCGTCGTGCGGGACGAGGAGCCGCTCCTCACGGGTGGCGTCCCAGAAGGGGCGCCCGTGCTCCGACTGGGGCGGTTCGAGCAGCGTCACAGCGTCGCCTCCGTGCCGAGCACCAGCGTGCCCATCGTCGAGAGCAGGCCGCCCGAGCCGTGGGCGACCGCGATCTCCGGTCCGTCGAGCTGACGCTCGCCCGACTCCCCGCGGAGCTGGCGGACGGCCTCGACGATCAGGAACATGCCGTACATGCCGGGATGCGTGTAGGAGAGCCCGCCGCCGTTGGTGTTCATCGGCAGCGACCCACCCGGGCCGAGCTTGCCGTCCTCGACGAACGCCCCGCCCTCGCCCTTGCCGCAGAAGCCGAGGTCCTCGAGGTGGAGGAGCGCGGTGATCGTGAAGCTGTCGTAGCCCATCAGCAGGTCGACGTCGTCGGGCTTCACGCCCGCCATCGCGAACGCCGCCGGACCGGAGACCGCCCCGGCGGTGGTGGTGAGGTCGGGCATCTGGCTGATCATCGAGTGGTCGCCGCAGGTCGCGGCGCCGAGGACGAGCACCGGCGGCTTGGCCAGCGACGCGGCGCGCTCGGGCGTGGTCATCACGAAGGCCCCGGCACCGTCGGTGACGAGGCAGCAGTCGAGGAGGTGCAGCGGCGACGCCTGCAGCGGCGAGGCGAGCACGTCGTCGATCGTGATCGGGTCCTGGAACCGGGCGTTCGGGTTCATCGACGCCCAGCGCCGGGTGTCGACGGCGATCTGGGCCAGCTGCTCCGACGTCGTCCCGTACTCGTACATGTGGCGGCTGGCGGCCAGGGCGTAGGCGCCCATCGGCGTGCGCAGCCCGTAGGGCATCTCCCACTCGAGCCCCGGGTTCGGTCCGCCCATCATCCCCGGCCCGCCGCCCCGTCGGCCCCGTCCGCCGCCGGCGGCTGCCGCGTCGGCGGCGCGCTGGCGGTCACCCCGCGGCGTGGCGGCGTAGACGCCGATCACGACCTCGCAGAGACCGGCCGCGATGGCTGCGGCCGCGTGCTCGACGTGGAGCTCGTAGCTCGAGCCGCCCACGTTGGTGCCGTCGAGGTAGCGCGGATGGATGCCGAGGTGCTCGGCGAGCTGGGCCGGGCCGTTGGCGCAGGTGACGCCGTCGACGTCGGCCAGCGTGAGCCCGGCGTCGGCGAGCGCCGCGCTGATCATGGCGGCCTCCAGCGCCCGGCCGTGCCGGTCGAGCACGCCGGTCGGCGACGCGGCATCGGCCACGCCGACGATCGCCGCCGCCCCACGAAGGGTGCGTTCGGTCACTCCAGTATCCCCCCGGATGAGATGTCCCCCCTGCAGCGGGTGCTCGGCACCCGACCTCGGTCACACTACGGATCGAGCCGTGACCCGCGCCACTCCGTCGGTGGTCGGGGTCTCTCAGACGGTGAGGGTGACGGCGAGGGGTGCGTGGTACGGCGTGCGCAGCTGGACGACGACGGCGTCGGCGGCCACCCGCACCTCCGACACGACGAGCGGCTCCCGGCGGGCGAGCGCTGCGGCCCGGCGCAGGATGCGGCCGTCCCGCGCGTGCACCTGCACCTCGGCGCCCCCGGTGAAGGTCAGGACCCACACACCGGTGCGGCCGACGGGACGCGCGCTCGCCATGGGCGTGCCGTCCCATGCCAGCCGGTCCAGCCGATCGACGAGGTGCGCCAGCTCGTCGCGGTCGCTGCGCTCGACGATGGCGGCGACTGTGGCGGCGTCGAGGTCGGCCTCGTGGCGACGACGCTGCGCGTCCGAGCCGTAGTAGCCGGCCCGCTCGTGCTCGTCGCGGCTCAGCACGACCGCCACCGCCAAGGCGGCGACGAGCGCACCACCGAGGCACAGCGCGAGGAGCACGACGATCCCGTCCACCGACCCATCTTGCCCCTGGCGGACGGGGCGCACACCTCGCCCGGCCCGGGGCGCGGGACGGCCCCGCGAGCACCGGGCGGGGTCGGTGGTCGCGGGGCCGTCGGGAGGGCCGCCGCCCGGCGGGGAGGGCGGCGGCCACGCCGAGGCGGACGGGACGGCGCCCGTCCGCGGGTGCTCAGCTGGTCTCGGGCTTGCCCTGCTCCTCGCGGGCGGGCGCTCCGGCCGACTCCTCCTCGAAGCGCTTCTCGGCCTCCGCGGTGTCACCGCCGGTCTCGTCCATCAGCTCGTCGGCCAGCTCCTGGTCCTCGTTGCCGGCCTGGCCGATCGACTTGTCCTCGTAGCCGGGCTCGGCGTACTTGGCGTCCGGGTCGGTGCCGGTCGGCGTGTCCTGCCCAGGCGTCTGATCGCTCATCGGGTGAGGCTCCTGAATCGTCGAGTGCTGGTCGCCAGGCCCTACCGCGGGGCGCCAGCCACGAAACCGACGCGTCCGACCCCCGTGCGCGCCTGAGACGATGGCGGCATGATCGCTGCGTTCTCCATCAGCCCGTCAGGAGTCGGCCCCTCGGTCAGCGCGTCGGTGGCGCGCGCCGTGAAGATCGTGCGCGAGAGCGGACTGCCGAACGAGACCAACGCCATGTTCACCAACATCGAGGGCGAGTGGGACGAGGTGATGGGCGTCATCAAGGCCTGCGTCGACGAGCTGTCCAAGGACTCGCCCCGGGTCGGCGTCGTCATCAAGATCGACCACAAGCCCGGCGTGACCAACGGCCTGCAGACGAAGGTCGAGTCGGTCGAGCGCCGCCTCGCCGACGAGGCGTAGCGGTTCGCAGGCTCCCGCCCGCGCCGCTCTCGCAGCTCTGTGAAGGATCGCGCAGCGTTTCGCTGTCGGATCCTTCAGAGACGCGCCGGCGAGTCGCCGGGCGGCGACGCGGGAGGGCTCAGCCGAACAGGGCGTGGAGCCCCGCCGCCTCCGACGCCGGGTAGGTGACGTAGCCGACCGGGACCCGGCCGCCCACCTGCTCGACGACCCGCGCCGCGTCGGCGGGGCCGAACGCGCCGCAGAGCTCGATGAGCTCGACGCCGTCGTCGATGAGCTCGTCGATCACCTCGGCGTCGACGGCCGGCGTCGGGACGCCGACGGTGACCAGCTCGCAGGCCTTGCTGCCGGTGGTGGCCGTCACCGCCGACCCGTCGCCGTCCCCGTCACCGGACGTGTAGATGAACGCCCACTTCTCCATGTGTCCCCCCGTGGCACCGCCCGCCGTCTGATGCGGCGACCGTAGCGCGGGTCACCCCAGCGCTTCGGTGAGCGCGTCGCGCGCCGAGTCGTCGAGGGGGATCTCGGCGACGAGGGAGAGCGCAGCGGGGGTCATCTTCGCCGCGGTGCGCCGCAGGGCCCGGAGCAGGGTGTCCCGGTCCAGGCGCGCCGCCACGTCGGCGAGCTGGGTCTCCAGGAACGCCAGGCACGCGGCGTCCTCGATCGTCTGGGTGCCGCTCGCCTCGTCGATCCGCACCCGCCGCAGCAGCACCTGGACCCGGTTGACCGTGGCCTCGTCGTAGCCCGCGCCGAGGAGGATCGGCACGACCTCCTGGGCGTGGCGGTCCTTCTGGTCGCGCCGCCACCGCAGGTACGCGGCCCGACCCTCCGGGTACGAGCTGCGGGGCACCTCCCACCGGCGCAGGTGGTGGGCGCGTGCCGCGAGCACGAGCGCGTCGTCGGCGTCGGGGACCAGCCGCCCGACCCACTCCGAGGCCAAGCGACCGTGGGCGAGCGCGAGCGGCAGATCCTCGCCGCGGACGACGACGGTGTTCGGGTCCTCGGCGTTCGCCGCGTCGATCGCGTCGATCGCCGAGGACAGCCGCTCGCTCAGACCGCGCACTCCGAGTCGCCGACCTCGGCGGAGAAGGGCCCGGTCTCGTCGTAGTCGATGAAGAAGTGCGGGGCCTCGTCCGGCGTCGGGAAGTGGTCGAGGTCCTTCAGGTCCGCGGCCACGCCCTTGGCGCCGCCGGAGCGGTCGAGCCACGAGCGGAACGTCTCGCCCGCCTCGCGCTCGGCCGCGAACCGGCGCACGACCCGCACCGCGGCCTCGGGGGCCGCCTTGGCGGGGAGCCGGAGCGCCTTGTCGCCGAAGTGGATCGACTCCTGGCCGACGTAGCCCCCGAGCAGCATCTGGTAGCCGGGCGCGGACTGGCCGTGAGCCCGACGCTCGGCGCCGAAGAAGCCGATGTCGGAGGCGTGGTGCTGGCCGCAGGAGTTGGTGCAGCCGGAGATGTTGATGCGGATGCCGCCCACCTCGGCCAGGCCCTCCTCCTCGAGCAGGTCGCCGATGGCCTTGCCGAGGCCACGGGACTGGGTGACCGCGATGTTGCACGTGTCGGCGCCCGGGCACGACACGACGTCGCGAGCCAGCTCGGCGCCCGGCCGGGCCATGCCGATCTGCTCGAGGCGGTCGTACAGAGGACGCACCTGGCTCTCCGAGAGGCCACGGAACACGAGGTTCTGGCGGTTCGTGAGCCGGACGTCGGCACCGAGCTCGCGCTGGATCGCGGCGAGGGCCCGGAACTGGTCCGAGGTGATGTCGCCGAGCGCGGCGTAGGCGACGGCGGAGACGGTGCCGTTGGCGGCGCCCCGGATCACCGACGTGGCCTCCCAACGCTGGAACGGGTCGCTCGACAGGAGCTGCACCGACACGCCCTGGCCGACGGGCGTGATCTCGCCGGAGTCGGTGCGGCCGGCGGGCTCGTCGCCGGCCTTGGCGACGATGGCGGGGATGCCGCCGGGCCACGAGGACGACGCGGGCAGGGTCGAGCGCAGCTTCAGGACCCGGCGCTGCACCTCGTCCCAGCCGAGCGTGTCGATGACCCACTTCATCCGGGCCCGCAGCTTGTTGTCCCGGTTGCCGGTCTGCTCGAACACCCGCAGGATCGCCTCGAGCGTGGGGAGGAGGTCCTCGCGGGTGGTGAACTCCTCGAGCAGCAGCGCCGGGTGCGGGTTGGCGCCGAGCCCGCCAGCGACGAACACGCGGAAGCCGTGCTCGAGCGTGCCGTCCTCGCGGCGGCGCACCGAGGCGACGACGCCGGCGTCGTTGAACATCGCCTGGCCGCAGTCGGTCTCGCAGCCGGAGAAGTTGATCTTGAACTTGCGAGGGAGGCGCTGGCCGATCGGGTTGCGGACGAAGTGCTCGAAGGCGGCCTCGGCCCACGGCGTGACGTCGAGCTTCTCGTAGGGGCAGGCACCGGCCAGGTGGCAGGCCATGACGTTGCGCACCGTGTCGCCGCACGCCTCGCGCGTCGTGAGACCGACCGAACCGACCTTCCGCATCACCTCGGGCACCTTGTCGAGCTGCACGTAGTGCATCTGGATGTTGTGGCGCGTGGTGATGTGGGCCCAGCCGCGCGAGTAGGTCTCGGCGAGGTGGGCGATCATCTCCAGCTGCTCCGGCGTCGCCGGGCCCGCCGGGAACTTGATGCGCACCATCTGGTTGATGCCGCCCTGGCGCTGGCCGTAGATGCCGTTGTTGAGGCGCATCACGCGGAACACGTCCTCGTCGATCTCGCCGGCCAGGTACTGCGCCACGGCGGCCTCGAACCTCTCGATGTCGCGCTGCTGCTCGGCATCGAGGTCCCGGGGCGCGGGCACGATGGGGGTGATCGTCACGGTGGGGCTCTCCCGCGTTGCGAAATGCGACCTGGGAGGTCGGGTACAAATCCGACCTGCGGGGTCAACTATAGGGCCGCGGTCAACCCCCGACGCCAGCGGGACCTCAGGGGCCGGGCTCGGCGCCGATCTCGGCGAGCCCGTCGCGCAGCGCCACCCGCAGACGTCGGACGTGCTCGGGGAGCATGTGCAGCACCAGCCCGGCACCTGCCCGGCCGACCTCCTCGAGAGTGAGGACGACGCGGGGTTCGCCGTCCTCGTAGTCGTCGCTGATCGCCACGGCCCACGAGAGCTGCTGGACGTCCTCGTCGTCGGGCGGCAGCTCCTCCGGGGAGAACGGGTGGTCGTCGATCGATCGGCGCATGGCGCCAGCGTCGCGCAGCGTCGGCGGTCGAGCACCGTTACCCTCGGGCGACGGCGAGAGGAGGGTCGCACCGATGCAGGTCGACCGCAGCAGCACCGGCCACCACGGACCGCGCGACGAGCCGCGCCCGGCACCGGCGCTGGCCGTCGCAGCGCTCGCGTCGCTCGGCGCGGGGGCGATCCACGCCGTCGCCGCCGGCGCGCACAGCGAGCACCGGACCGCGGTGTGGACGTTCGTCGCGCTGGCCGTGGCCCAGATCGGGTGGGGGGCGCTCGCGCTGCGTGCCGGCACGAAGGCCCACGCCGCGGCGGGGGCAGCCCTAGCGATCGTCGCCCTCGCCGGGTGGGCGGCCGCCAAGACCACCGGCATCCCTGTCGTCGACGGCCTGGGCGACGCCGAGGCCGTGCAGTGGGCCGACGGGCTGGCGGCCGGACTCGCGCTCGTCGCTCTCCTCGGCAGCCTGGTCGCGATGTTCGGGCTGCGGCTCCCGGCCGCCCATCGGGTCGTGCCCGTGGCGGCCGTCGCACTGGTCGCCGCCAGCGTCGGCGGCATGGCGCTCGCCGGCGACCACGCCCACGAGGGTTCCCACGGCGACGACGTCGCGCACGCCGACGACCACACCGACGGCTCGACGCTCGCGCACGCCGACGACGTCGACCACGACGCCAACGCCCCGCACGCCGACGACGATGCAGGACACGACGACGCCACCCACGAGGCAGCCGTCGTGCCGCCCGCGCCGTACGACCCCGCCCTGCCGATCGACCTCAGCGGCGTCGACGGTGTCAGCCCCCAGCAGCAGGCCGCGGCCGAGAACCTCATCGCCGTCACGCTCCTGCGGCTGCCCCAGTTCGCCGATCCCGCCGAGGCCGAAGCGCGAGGGTGGCGATCGATCGGCGACGGCTTCACCGGCTACGAGCACTACGTGAACTGGGACCTCGTCGACGACGACGTCGTGCTCGACCCCGACCAGCCCGAGTCGCTCGTCTACCAGGTGATCGACGGCGAGAAGACCCTCGTCGCCGCCATGTTCATGCTCCCCGACGGGGTCGGCCTCGACGAGGTGCCCGAGCTCGGCGGGCGGCTCACCCAGTGGCACGTCCACGACGACCTCTGCTACACGCCGGACCCTGTCGCGCCACGCGTGGCGGGTCTGCGCGAGCCCGGCGGACCCTGCGGCCCCGGCCTGGTGCCCGGGCGGGAGAACGCCATGATCCACGTCTGGATCGTCCCCCACGAGTGCGGGCCGTTCGCCGCCCTCGAGGGCGTGGGTGGCGGGACGATCGCCGAGGGCGAGGAGCGCTGGTGCGACCACGCGCACGGCGCGTGACGCGTCGGGCCCGTCCTGACCGACTCGCTCAGGCGGCGGTCGGGACGCGCCGGATGACGAGCACGCAGACGTCGTCCTCGTAGCCCTCGTCGGGGCGGTCGAACGCGGCGGCGCACAGCGCGTCGGCCGACGGATCGACCACCGCGAGCAGCGACCGCTCGAGCGCCGCGATCCCCTCGTCGATCCCCGTGTCGCGCCGCTCGACGAGCCCGTCGGTGAAGAGCACCAGCGCGTCGCCGGGGGCGAGCCGACCTCTGCCCGTGGGGCTGGCGACGCTGCTGTCGGCGCCGAGCAGGATGCCGTGCGGCTCCCCCAGCTGCACCGCGGTGCCGGCGTGCAGGTGGAGGAGCGGCGGGTGACCGGCGGACACCCACTCGAACGTGCCCGCGTCGGGCTCGACGCGGAGGTCGATCATCGAGGCGTACTGGTCGTCGCCGGTGGACTCCAGGAGGCACGACAGGAGCCCGATCACCTCCGGCGGCCCGTGGCCCTCGACCGCGTAGGCGCGCAGGGCGTTGCGCAGCTGACCCATCGTCGACGCCGCGGTGAGCCCGTGGCCGCTGACGTCGCCGATCGTGATCGCGACGTTCCGGTCCGGGAGCACCAGCGCGTCGTACCAGTCGCCCCCGACCCGGACGTTGCTCTGCGCCGGCACGTAGCGGGCGGCGATCTCGTAGCCCGGCACGTCGGGGAGCGACGCCGGGAGGACCGACGACTGGAGGGCCAGGGCGACCTCGCGCTCGTGCTCCAGGAGCAACCCGCCGACGAGGGCCGACGCCGACCGGCCGGCGAGCTCGACCGCCATCGCGATGCCCTCGTCGGACTCGACCGCCTGGGGGTCGTTGAACCCGAGCGACAGCACACCGAGGGTCTCGCCCCCTGCCTGGATGGGCACGCTCACCCACGACCGCAGGCCGAAGACCTCGATCGTCTGGCGGAGGTAGTCGGGCAGGCGGGCGTCCGGCTGGATCTGGCTCGCCGTGTTGATCTGCAGCTTCCCCGTGCGGAAGGCGACCGGCCCGACACCCTCGCTGTCGAGGGACTGGATGGTGCCGAGGACGTACCGGCGGCCCAGCGCGGCCGCCTCGGGCTCCCTGTGGGCCACCGCCACGCGCTCGAGCGCACCGCCCCGCGGCAGGAGCGCCAGGCCGGCGTCGGCGATGCGGGGCACGGCCAGGTCGAGCACCGCCTGGAGGACGGCCGCGTGGTCGGCGGTGGCCGCGACGGTGCGACTGACGTCGACGAGGAACGACAGGCGGTCGTGGGCGGCAGCGGCGTCGGCTCGGGCCCGAGCCAGCGCGGCGCGGAGCGCGGTCTCGTCACCGGGCTCGTCGACTGCGCCGTCGGTTCCGCGCCCGCCGTCCCTCATCCCTGCCTGCCGATCTCCGCCGAGGTCCTGCTCGTCCCGCCAACCACCCGTCGCGAAGCACGCTACTCCTTCGCCACGCCGAGCGCCGGGGGACCCGCGTCCGGTGAGGAGACGCGACGGACGGCCCGGCGGCGGCCACGCACCTAACGTGCCCGCCATGTCCTCGCTGGCCTGGGCCCTCGCCGCGCTCGCCGCTGCCAGCGCGCTCACCGACTGGTGGGCCGTGGCTGCCGAGCGACCCTCCGTCCGCCACGTCGCGAAGCCGGCGACGCTGGTCGCCCTCGTCGGCGTCGCGCTGGCCGTCGACCCGGCGCAGGCCGACGTCCGGGCGTGGATGGTGGCGGGGCTGATCCTCTCCCTCGTCGGCGACGTGGTGCTGATGCTGCCGGAGCGCTGGTTCGTCGGGGGCCTCGTCGCGTTCCTCCTCGGACACGTCGCCTACGTCGTGGGCCTCCAGCTCGCACCCACCGACCTGGCGTGGACGCTCATCGGCATCTCCGTGGTCGGCGCCGCGGCCGGCACGATCGGCCGTGAGATCGTGCGACGGGTCGCAGCCGGGCGCCACCGCGCCCTCACCGGTCCCGTGATCGCCTACCTCGTCGTGATCTCGGCGATGGTCGTGTCGGCGTTCGGGACGACCTCGCTCGTCGCCGCCGTCGGAGCGCTCCTCTTCTACGCCTCCGACGCCACCCTCGCGTGGAACAGGTTCGTCGAGCCGCTCCGGTACGGGCCGCTCGCGGTGATGGTCACCTACCACCTCGGCCAGGCGGGGCTCGTCGCCTGGATCGCGACCGGCTGAGCGTGGCCCCACGGGTCGGGCGCGGTTGGCGTCACATGGGCCGGATGTCGCGCCCAACCCCACGGGTCGGGCGCGGTTGGCGTCACATGCGCCGGATGTCGCGCCCAACCCCGGAGGGGCGCACCGGCTAGCTGGTCATGCCGCCGAGGCCGACGAGGCCGCGGGCCAGCTCGACCTCGCCCATGTGGCGGAGGCCGTGCTGGTAGATCCAGCACTCGACGGCGTCGAGCACGGTGATGCCCTCCGGGCCGGCGACGCGGGCCGAGTAGGTGTTCGCCACCTTCTCCGGCAGGGGCCGGGGCACGATCACCCGACGCAGCTCGGCCGGGTCGAGCTCGGCGAGCCACGCCTCGGTGCGGCCGAAAACCGCCCGCTGGTACTCCTTCATCGCCTCGTAGTCGCCGACCCGCTGGTGGATCATGTCGGAGACGGGGCGCTCCTTGCCGTGGTCGTCGATCGCCATCTGCACCCGCGCCTGCCACTCGCCGTTCCAGATCGGCATCTGGCCGGTGATCGCCATGAACGACGCGTCCTGCATGTTCGTGTAGTGGAACAGCGAGAAGGCGATCGGCAGGACGCCCTCGCGTTCGAAGTGGTTGACGTGGGACAGGTCCATCGTCGCCACCGCGTCGTACCAGAGCGAGTGCATCGCGGCCATGCGCCGGCGGAGCGAGTCGAGGTGGAGGGCGTCACCGTCGAGGGCGGTGCTGGTCTGGGCCGACATGAGGGTCCCCCTTCGTCGTGGTTCGACGGCCACCGTAACAATTGACAGGATTCCTGACAATACTTACGGTGGGCGCATGACGGTGACCTCGGAGGCCCTGACGGCGGCGTCGACCGGCGACGACGGGCGGCGGGCGCGCCGCTCGCGCAACCGGGAGACGGTCATCGACGCGCTGCTGACCCTCCACGACGAGGGCGACCTCGCGCCGAGCGCCGAGGCCATCGCCGCCCGTGCCGGCGTGTCCGCTCGCTCGGTGTGGCGGTACTTCGACGACGTCGAGGACATGGCACGCGCGGCGATCGCCCGCCAGCAGGAACGGCTCGCGCCGGTGGTGCAGCGTCCGATCGACGTCGGCGGGTCGCGCCACGAGCGGGTGCGCCGGGCGGTCGCCCACCGCGTCGACCTCGTGGCGGCGATGGGCAACGTCGGCAAGGTCGCACGGCTCCGCGCCCCGTTCAACGACGCGGTGGCGGCCGAGCTCCGCCGGGTGCGCGCCGAGCTGCGCCACCTGCTCGGCGCCGCCCTGCGGCCCGACCTGGCGCCGCTCCCCCGCGAGCGGGCCGAGATGACGCTCGCCGCGATCGACGTGGCGCTCTCCTACGAGGCGATCGAGCTGCTCCGCGACGACCACGGCCTCGACGCCGACGTGCTCACCGCTCTGCTCGTCGACGTCGTCCACGCCCACCTCGCCGCGGCCGAGGCGGGGTCGCGATGAGGGCGAGCATCCGCCGCGAGGGGCGCATCGCCCGATCGGCCGACGAGGTCTGGGCGGTCGTCGGACGTCCGGAGCTGCTCCACCTCTGGTTCCCGGGGATCACCGCGTGCCGGGTCGACGGCGACAGCCGCACGATCACCACCGGCACCGGCGTCGAGATGCCCGAGCAGATCCTCACCAACGACCCGATCCAACGACGCTTCCAGTACCGGATCACCTCGCCGCTCGTGCGCGAGCACCTCGCGACCATCGACGTGATCGACCTCGGCGACGGCACGTGCCTCGTCGTCTACTCCACCGACGCCGACCCGGCGACGATGGCCCTCGTCATCTCCGGCGGCACCGGCGGGGCCATCGAGCAGCTGCGCCGCCAGCTCGAGTCCGGCGCCGGCCCCGCCCTCGACGCCCTCCAGGGAGGCACCTGATGGGACGCAAGATCCTCTTCGTCACCACCGACCAGCAGCGCTACGACACCCTCGGGTGCAACGGCGGCCAGGTCGCCCGCACGCCGGTGATCGACCGCCTCGCGGCCGAGGGGATCCGCTACGAGCGCGCCGTCCCGCAGTCGGTCGTGTGCATGCCCTCGCGATCGACGATGCTCACCGGCCAGCACCCCCGCACCCACGGCGTGTGGATGAACGGCGTCCCGCTCCCCGTCGACGCACCGTCGGTGGCCGCCGAGCTGCATCGCGCCGGCTACCGGACGGCGCTCGTCGGCAAGCCGCACTTCGAGCCGTTCCTCGACCCCTTCGCCCGCTTCGTCGAGAACCGCCTCTCGAGGGAGGGTGTGTTCACCGTCGACTCGCCGTGGCACGACGGCACGATCGGTCCGCACCGGGGCTTCGAGCACATGGAGCTCGCCACGCACGGCGCCGCCGGTCCGCTCCACTACGCCCGGTGGCTGAACGCCGAGCACCCCGAGGCGGTGGGCGGCTTCTACGCCGTGCTCGACCAGGACCTCGAGGTGAACGCCGACGGCGGGGGGTCCACCGGCGCCCCGCAGGTGAAGGACAACCCGATCCCGCGGGAGTGGTACCACACCGACTGGGTGGCCGACCGCACGATCGGCTGGCTCGACTCGCTCGACGCCGACGACGACTGGTTCTGCTGGATGAGCTTCCCCGACCCCCACCACCCGTGGGACCCGCCGGCGTCGGAGCTCGGTCGCGTCGACTGGCGGGAGGTGCCGCTCCCCGAGGGCTACCCGGAGGACCGCGCCGAGAGGGAGGCGCTGCTCGACGCCAAGCCCCGCCACTGGCGCCGGTGGTACGACGGCTCGCTGGTGTCGAACTACGAGGCACCGTCGCGCTGGGTGCCCGCCACGCTGACCGCGGACCAGGTGCGCGAGGTGAACGCCCGGAACGCGATCGAGGTCGAGCTGATCGACGAGGCCCTTGGCCGAGTGCTCGCCGCGATCGAGGCCCGTGGCTGGACCGACGACGTCGACGTCGTGTTCACCACGGACCACGGCGAGCTCCAGGGCGACTTCGGGCTCCTCTTCAAGGGGCCGTACCACGTCGATGGGCTGATGCGGCTACCGCTCGTCTGGCGGCCGGCACCCTCCGCCAGCATCGCCCCTGCGGTCGTCAGCCAGCCCGTGGGCCTGGTCGACCTCGCACCGACGTTCTGCGAGGTCGCCGGCCTCGCCGCCCCGGACTGGATGGAGGGATCGGTCCTGCCGACCGACGACGATGCCGCCGTCGCCGCTCGCGACGGCGCGCAGCTCACCGAGTGGGACAGCGAGCTGTTCGGCGTGGGCGTGCACCTGCGCACGATCACTCGCGACGGCTGGGTCTGCACGGTGTACCGGCCGGGCACGGTCCACGACGGCACGGAGGGCGAGCTCTACGACCTCTCCGACGATCCGCTCCAGCGGGTGAACCGCTGGGACGACCCCGCGTGCGCCGCCGTGCGCTCCGACCTCGTCGCGGACCTCGAGGACCGGCTGCGACCGAGGCCCTCGCCCCGGCGTCCGCTCGACGCCCCGGTCTGACCCCAACCGCACGGCCCTCCGCGCCACCTCCGTCCCTACACTCGCCGTCCATGGATCGAGGGGTCTGTGTGATCACCGGCGGCGGTCGCGGCATCGGTGCGGCCACGGTCCGCCGGGTCGCGGCGATGGGCTGGCGGCCCTGCGTGTCCTGGCGCGAGGACGAGCGCTCCGCCACCGACCTCGCCGCCGAGCTCGGCGGTGTCGCGGTGCGTGCCGACGTCGCCTCGGAGGACGACGTCGTCCAGCTGTTCGCCCGCGCCCGGGAGCTGGGGCCGGTCACCGCCGCTGTGGCCAACGCCGGGATCGTCGCGCCGACCGCCCGGCTCGACGAGATGTCGTCGGACCGCATCCGCCGCATGTTCGACGTGAACGCCGTCGGCGCCGTGCTCACCTGCCGGGAAGCCGTGCGCCACATGTCGCCTCGGCACGGCGGCGCCGGCGGGTCGATCGTGGCGGTGTCGTCGGTGGCGGCCGTCCTCGGGTCGCCGGGCACGTACGTCGACTACGCAGCGAGCAAGGGAGCCGTCGACACCCTGGTCGTGGGCCTCGGCCGCGAGGTCGCCGGCGAGGGCATCAGGGTGAACGGCGTCCGGCCGGGGATCATCGACACCGAGATCCACGCCGACTCCGGCCAGCCCGAACGGGCGCGCGAGGTCGGGCCTCGCCTGCCGATGGGCCGCGTGGGCACGGCGGAGGAGGTCGCCGACGTGATCGCCTGGCTGCTGTCCGACGACGCCGCCTACGTGACGGCGACCCTCGTCGACGTCGCCGGCGGTCGGTAGCTCAGCCGCCCTGCAAGCGGACGGCCTCGACGTCGTCGGGCCGGAACCCACCGCCGTCGACGGGCACGAGGACGTCCTGGTCGACCATGGCCTGGACGTCCTCCTCGCTGACCCCGAGTCGCTCGGCCGCGGCGTCGACGTCGAGGAGGTCCTGGCCGTCGGCGCGCGTCAGGTCGACGACCGGCTCACCGCTCGGCGTGCGCTCGGTGGCACCGCCCTCCTGGACGTTGGCGCCCAGTGCGTAGGAGAGGTGCCCGCCCAGGTAGCCGGTGAAGGTGGCGGCGCCGGCGCCGAGCGCACCCCACACGAGGCCCCGCAGGTGGTGGCCGCGGCGACGGGAGCGCCACGAGCGGAAGTAGAGGAGCATCACGCCGACGTTCCCGAGCCCGTGGACGACGCCGACACGCCGGATGCGGGGGTCCGAGTGGGCGGCTCGGTAGTCGACCGCGCCGGCCATGGCGGTGGGGACGGCGCTGAGCAGTCCCATGCCGATGAGCCGGCGGGCGACGACACGGCCGGCCTTCCCTCCGATCAGATCGACGACCGCCGCCGAGGTGAAGAAGCCGATCGGCAGGTCGGTGAGCATGGGGTGCGCCCGGTGACCGAGCGGCTCACCACGGAGGGCCGGGCCGAGCGGGCCCTCGTCGAGGGGAGCGGCGGCGTCGGCGATGGTGCGGCCGATCGAGTCGAGGCGGGCGTCGTTCTCCTGCCGATCGATGAGATCGACCAGCCACGGTGGCATGGCACGGCGCGTCTGCATGGGTCACCTCCGGATCGTGGTGCCCCGCCTCGTACCCCGTCGGTCCGCCCGTCACGCTCCGGTTTGCGCCGCGGGTGGACGCGGGTACCGGTGGCGCCATGATCCGCACCCTGCTCATCATCCTGCTCATCCTCCTCATCGTCGGCGCCATCGGTGGCGTCGGCTTCGGGCGTCGCCGCTAGACCCTCCCGAGGTCTCCTGGACGGCGGGGCGCCCCCGCCGACGATTGGGCCGTTGGCCCCATGGATCGACCCGTCGCCCCGCCGATGGAGCACGGATCGTCCCCCGTCCAGGAGACCCATGCTCACCGCACGCCGGAACCGACGCCTCGCGGCCGCCATCGCCCTGCTCTGTCTGATCGGGGTCCTCGCACCCACAGGCGTCGACGCCAGCGTCGGCTCGGCGGTGATGATCGACGACTTCGAGGGCGGGGCCGACGCGCTCCCCTCCCGGTCGGTCTCGACGTTGCCCCAGGGCGACTCGACGACGTCCAACGGCGGCACCTACACGTTCGCCGACGGCAAGATGCAGATCACGACCGGCGGCAACGGCAACACCGCCGGCGCCGTGATCGCCACGTGGTCCGGCGGCCCGATCGACCTCACCGGCGGGGCCAACAACACCCAGCTGCTGCTGGAGCTCGACCAGGTGCAGCGCACCAACCCCCAGAACGACTGGGAGTCCGCCGCGTCGATCACCGTGGAGGTGTTCGACACCTACGGCACGCAGGCGACGAGCGGCTCGATCGGGATCTCCAACACCTTCGCCCACAACATCGCCATCCCGTTCGAGTGCACGGGCGGGTCGACGACGTGCCTGTCGCCGACGCCCCACTGGGACGCGATCACCTCGGTCCGGCTGTCGATCCACCACCCGACGAACTACGACGGATCGCGCACCACGTCCACCGTCGTCAACCGACTGTGGGCGACGCCTCCCGGCGGCATCGCACCGGCTCCGCCGACGGCGACGATCGACGTGCCGTCCACGGTGTTCGCGCCGAGCGAGGAGGGCGTGACCTTCGACGTGGGGTTCACCTCGGGTGGCCTGCCCGCGCCGGTCACCGCCGTGCCCCAGACCGACGCCGGCCTCACCGCCGACGGGCTGACCGTCGGCGGCACCGCCCCCGGCCCGCGGAACCTGGCGATCTCCGGCGGACCGTCGCACTACACCGTGCAGGTCACCGGGATGACCGGCGACGGGACGGTCACGCTGGCGGTCGACGAGGGCGCCGTGGCCGACGCGTGGAGCCAGGACAACCCGGCCTCGACGACGGCCAGCAGCGCGTTCACCCTCGCGGTGCCGCCGACGCTGGCCGATGACCCGCTGTCGACGACGACCGCGCTCGCCGGCACGCCCTTCTCCGCGACCCTGAGCGCGGGCGGGCACCCGACGCCGACCCTCACGGCCGCCGGCCTGCCGTCCGGCCTGAGCCTCAGCGACCACGGCGACGGCACCGGCACGGTGAGCGGCACGGTCGCCGCCGGGGCCCCGGGCTCGGTGGACGTGACGTTCACGGCCACAAACGTCGCCGGCAGCGCGTCGCAGACGGTCACCCTGACGATCCACGAGCTCCTCTCCGTCGCCTCCGGTCCCGACGACGTCCTCTGGGTCGACGGCGTCGCGGACGCCGCGACGTGGACCTTCGCCGGCAACCCTGCCGTCGGGGCCGCGACCGTCACCGAGCGGGCCGGCCACACCCTCGACGGGGCCACGCTCGACACGTCCGGCGACGAGCTCTCCGTCACCTACGACGGCAGCGGCGTCGCCGTCGGCGACCACGTCATCGACGTCGACCTCACGACCGAGGCCGGCACCACGCGGTTCACTCGCGACGTGCGGGTCGTCGAACCCATCGTCCTCACGAGCCCGACCGTGCTCGCAGGTGCCGTCGGCGACGAGCTGACCCACGACATCATCGCCACGGGCACCGGCCCGCTCGCCGTCACCGCCACGGGTCTGCCCGCGTGGGCCACGCTCGAGGACCACGGCGACGGCACCGCGACGATCTCCGGCACACCGCCCGTCGGCGCGGCCGGGGTGTCGTCCTTCACGATCGACGTGGTCGGCGCGGCCGGCACGCTCACCGAGTCCCACGACCTCACGATCACGAGCGGACCCGTCGCCGTCGAGTCGGCGTCGACCACGATCTCGACCGGCGACGCCCTCGACCTGGCGCTCGGCGTCGACCTCGGGTACCCCGTCGCCGACGTCACCACGAGTGGGCTGCCGACGTGGATGACCGCCGTCGTCGAGGACGGCGACGTCGTCCTCACGTCCGACCCGACGACCCCGGCCCAGGCCGGCGTCCACGAGCTGACCGTCACCCTGTCGAACGTGCACGGCACGCAGGTCGTGGACGTGACCGTCACCGTCCTCGATCCGGCCGGGATCGTCCCGGCCACCCCCGTGATGGAGGCCGGACGCAGCGGGAGCGCCACGATCACCGCGGACGGCTTCCCGCTCCCGAGCCTCAGCGCATCGGGCCTCCCCACCTGGCTGGACCTCCTCGACCTCGGCGACGGCACCGCGACGCTGACCGGTGACGTGCCCGTCGGCGCCGGCGGCATCCACGACATCTCCGTCACCGCCGACAACGGGCACTCGACCGACACCGCGGTCGTCGCGGTCACCGTGGTCGAGGCGCCGCAGATCGCCGATCCCGGCACCATCCGCGTGGCGGCGCACGGCACCCTGGACGGCACCTTCGCCGTGCGCGGCTGGCCGGTGCCGACCCTCGAGGTCGCCGGACTGCCCGACGGCATCACCGCGACGATCGACGGGCGCAGCCTGCGGATGACAGGCACCCCGACGGCGACGGGTCGCCACGAGGTCGACCTGACCTTCACCAACGACCACGGGACCCACGCCGCGACCCTGGTGCTCGAGGTCACGGCCGCGCCGAACCTCTCGGGTCCCGCGACGGCGTCGATGACCGCCGGCAGCGCGGCCGAGGTCCAGCTCACGGCCACCGGGTGGGAGCAGCCGACCGTGTCGGTCGCCGCGCCCCTGCCCGCCGGTCTGTCACTCGCCGACCACGGGGGCGGCGACGTGCGCATCTCCGGCACCCCCGCCCCCGGATCCGGTGGCGTCCACGCGATCACCGTCACCGCGGCCAACCCGTCTGGTGACGACGCCCACACGATCACCGTGACGATCGACGAGGCACCGACGTGGGGCACGCTCGCCCCGGCCGCAGTCACCGTCGGCGGCGCCCCCGCCGCGCACACCGTCCAGGTGGGCGGCTACCCCGTGCCGACGATCTCGGCCACCGCGCCCCTCCCGTCCGGCCTCACCCTGACCGACAACGGCGACGGCACGGCCACGCTCTCCGGCACCCCTGCGCCGGGCACGGGCGGCGCCTACGCGGTGCCGCTGCGCGCCACCAACCGGGCCGGTGACGAGTCGACCCACCTCTCGCTCACCGTCGCCGAGGCGTCGGTCGTGCCCGAGGCCCCCACCGACGGCGGCGACGTCGACCCCGATGAGCCCCTCGACGTGACGATCGGGGCCACCGGCCACCCGACGCCGACACTGACCCCCGCGGCACCACTCCCGTCGGGGCTCACCTTCGTCGACAACGGCGACGGCACCGGCACGCTCGCGGGCACCCCGGCGCGCGGCGCCGGCGGCCGCCACGAGATCGTCATCGTCGTCGACAACGGCGTCGGCACGCCCCAGCAGCAGACGATCGTCGTCGAGATCTTCGAGGGCGCCGACCTCGACGATCCGGGCCGCCCCGCACCAGCGCCCCTCGGCGAGGCGATCGACCTCCGCTTCCGGTCGGTCGGCTGGCCCCGCCCCGCCCTCTCCCTCGACCCGCCCGCAGGGCCGGTCGGGCTGGCGAGCCTCGCCGGCGTCCGGCCGGCCGCCACGTCGAGCGGGCTGCCCGACGGGCTGACCTTCGTCGACAACGGCGACGGCACCGCCTCGATCGTCGGCACACCGGGCCCCGGCACCGCCGGTCGCCACACCCTCACGGTGTACGCCAGCAACGAGCACGGCACCTCGAGCCTTCCGTTCACCTTCGAGATCCACGAGGCGGCGACGGTGTCCGTCGCCGACCTCGACGGCACCTCACGGCGCACGACCGCCGGTCACCCGGTGGAGCTGACGGTCACGACGACCGGCTTCCCGGTCGCCGCGATCACCGCGTCGGGGCTGCCCCCCGGGCTCCGCCTGGTGGACCACGGAGACGGCACGGCCACGATCTCCGGCACGGTCGCCGTCGACGCCGTCGCCACCTGGCCGGTGCGCGTCGTCGCCGACAACGGCGCCGGCGATCCGCAGGCCGCCACGTTCGACCTGATCGTGGTGGCGCCGCCCGCCGCGCCGGCCGACGACGAGCGTCCCGCCGGCCGTCGCGACGCACTCGGGGGCCAGAGCCTGCCGCGCACCGGCAGCGACGCCCGAGCCCCGATCGTGGCCGGACTCGGCCTGGTCGTCCTCGGCGCCGGGCTCGTCGTCGGGGGGCGCCGCCGTCGCACGGCCTGATCAGACGGCGGTCGGACCGGCGCTCACCCGCCGGCTCCGGCCGCCCGCGCCCGACCGAGCAGGTGGCGCCTCTCGGCCACGTTCCCGGTCCTCGCCGCCGCGGCTGTGAACGCGTCGACCGCGGCGGGCGCGTCGCCGAGTCGGGCGAGCAGATCCCCGCGCGTCGCGTGCCACAGGTGGTGCTCACGCAGGTCGAGGTCGTCGACCAGCTCCAGCGCCGCCGCGGGACCGACGACCTCGGCGACCGCGACGGCGCGGTTGAGCGCCACGATCGACGTGGGCGTGACCGCGAGCAGCTGGTCGTAGAGGGCGAGGATCTGGTCCCACGCGGTGGCCTCCCACGTGGGGGCGTCGCAGTGGACCGCGTTGATCGCGGCCTGGAGCTGGTGGGGTCCGGGCCGTCCCTCGCGGAGGCACCCACGGACGAGGGCCAACCCCTCGTCGACGAGCGCCCGGTCCCAGCGGGTCCGATCCTGCTCGGCCAGCGGGACGAGCGAGCCGTCGGCGGCGACCCGCGCCGGACGCCGCCCCGCCACCAGCAGCAGGAGGGCGAGGAGCCCGCGGACCTCCGGCTCGTCCGGCGCCAGGCGGGCCAGCACGCGCGCGAGGTGGATCGCCTCGTCGCACAGGTCGACGCGGTCGAGCCCCTCCCCTGCCGTGGCGACGTAGCCCTCGTCGAAGACGAGCAGGACGACGGCGAGGACCGCGCCCAGCCGATCGGGCAGCTCGTGGGCGTCCGGCACGCGGAACGGGATGCTCGCGGCGCGGATCTTCCGCTTGGCCCGCACGAGCCGCTGCGCCATCGTCGCCTCCGACACGAGGAAGGCACGGGCGATCTCACCGGTCTGGAGGCCGCCGACCAGCCGCAGGGTGAGCGCCACCTGCGACGGCTGGTCGAGGGCCGGGTGGCAGCAGGTGACCACGAGCCGCAGCTGGTCGTCCTCGATCGTCTCCCCGCCGCCATCGAGTCCCGGCCAGGTCGCGGCCGTCGCCGCGCCGCGCGCCGTCCGCCGGTGGCGGTCGTCGCGCGTCGCGTCCCGCCGGAGGCGGTCGATCGCACGTCGCCGAGCGGTCGTCGTCAGCCAGCCGCCGGGGTTCGGGGGCACGCCGGCCCGGGGCCAGGCCCGCGCCGCCTCGGCGAAGGCCTCCTGCGCGGCGTCCTCGGCGAGGTCGAGGTCGCCGAACGCCCGGGCGAGGGCGCCCACGACCCGGCTCCACTCCTCACGGAAGGTGCCGCCCAGCGCGTCGCCGACGTCGTGGGTCTGCCGGAGGGACGAGGGCTCGGGGCTCACGGCCCGTCCACGAACGGCCGGACCTCGATCGGGCAGGTCGTTGCCGCCGACATGCGCTCGGCCCAGCGCAGCGCGTCGTCGAGGTCGGGGACGTCGATGATGCTGAGCCCGCCGATCACCTCCTTGGTCTCGACGAACGGACCGTCGTGGGTCACCGTCGAGCCGTCGCGTGCGGTCACGACCGTCGAGGCGCTCGGGTCGTGGAGGCCGCCGCCGAAGACCCACGAGCCCTGGGACGCGAGCGCGTCGTGAACCTCGGTGACGTCCCTCGTGATCTGCTCCAGCTCCTCGGGGGACGGGGCGGTCGAGCCCTCGGGGTAGCAGACCGACATCAGGTAGCGCGCCATGTGGTGCTCCTCTCGGTGCGGGATCGGCCCGGTGCCGATCTTCCACCATGACGACGTACGACCGTCGGCCGGATCGACAGGTCCGTGCAGATCGCGGCGAGGAGGTCGTGCCGGCTCAGGGGAGGATGAGGTGCACGTCGCCGAACTCGTGCCAGAGGTAGCGCTGCTCGATCGCCGCGGCGTAGGAGCGCTCCAGCAGCTCCCGGCCCGCGATCGCCTCGAGCATCAGCAGGTGCGAGGCCTCGGGCTCGTGCCAGCCGGTGAGCAGCCCGTCGACGGCCCTGACACCCCGCTCCGGCGTCACGACGACGTCGGTCCAGCCGTCGAACGGTCGCACGCACCCCTCCGGGTCCACCGCGGATTCCAGCGCCCGGACAGTGGTCGTGCCGACGGCCACGACGCGCCCGCCCGCACGTCGGGTGGCGCGGACGCGTGCAGCGGTGACGGCGGGGACGTGGGCGTGCTCGGGATAGGGCCACTCGTCGGCCTCCAGGGAGGCGACGCCGGTGTGGAGCACGACGGGGGTGATGCCCACCCCCTTGCTCACGAGCCGGGTGATGACGTCGGCGGTGAACGGGCGGCCGGCGCTCGCCATCTCGGCGCTGCCCGGCTCACGGGCGTAGACGTTCTGGTAGGCCGACAGTGGCCACCGGTCCTCGACGTAGCCGTAGCGGATCGGTCGGCCGTGAGCGGCGAGCACCCCAGCGGATCCCCGGGCACCTCGAGGGTGGCCACCCAGAGGCGGTCGCTCCCGAGGTGGGGGCCCTCCAGGCGCGCGACCCCGTCGGCGGGGAGGTGGATCGTCGTGGGCGGTGGCTCACCGCGCCAGCGCACGGTGCCCTCCCGCGTCGGGCGCCGCGGTTCGACGACCCAACGCCGGTCGCCGAGCCGGGTGGACAGGTGGACGGTCACCTGTGCGCCGTCGTCGCCCCGGCCGTCCACCGCCCCGGGGATCGTGGCCGAGGTGTTCACGACGACGAGGTCGCGTGGGTCGAGCAGGTCCGGGAGGTCGGCGAAGCGCCGGTGGTCGACCTTCACGGAGCCCCGGTGGGCGACCATCATCCGCACGCCGTCGCGGGGGATGCCCCGCGCCTCGGGCGGTCGGTCTGCCGCGAGCTCGGCGGGGAGGTGGAAGGCCAGCCGGCCGCTCATCGGGTCACCTCCGACAGCAGGTCGGCGGCGACGAGGCGGCCGCTCGGGGGCCGGAGGTCGATGATCGCCGCCAGCGCCGGCACGACGTCCTCGGGCGCCGGACGGTCCGAGATGTCCTCACCCGGGAAGGCGGCCTGGTGCATCTCGGTGCGCATGTCGCCCGGGTCGACGGACCACACCCGCAGCTGCGGGTGGGAGTCGTCGAGCTCCGCCGCGAGGACGCGCACGGCGTGGTCCAGCGCGGCCTTGGACGCGCCGTAGCCACCCCACGCGGGGTAGGCCTCGACGGCGGCGTCGGAGGAGATCGACAGGACCGCCCCCGCGGTCGGGTCGAGGTGGGGCAGGGCCGCCTGGGTCAGCGCGAGCGGTGCCACGACGTTGACCTCGAGGATCCGACGGAGCGCCTCGAGACCGAGGTCGGCCAGCGGGGGCAGCGGGGACGGGCCGAGCTCGCTGGCGTTGTTGACGACGAGCTGGAGGTCGTGGTCGGCAGCGCCCGCAGCCACAAGCTGGCGGCGGTGATCGGGATCGGTGACGTCGCCCGTGATGGTGACGACGCCGGACCCGAGGGACGCGGCGACCTGGACGAGGCGGTCGGGATCCCGCCCGTCGATCACGACGCGCCAGCCGTCACGGACGAGGTGGTCGGTCAGGGCCCGGCCGAGGCCGCGGCTCCCTCCGGTGATGATCGCAGTAGCCATGTGCGGCAACGTACGATCTCAACCTCGCTTGAGGTCAAGGGCGTGCAGGCGTGAACGGCGTCACCCGGCGAGACGCCGCCCGCTCTCGCTCAGCAGATCGCGGACCATCGGGATCACCTCGGTGCCGTAGAGCTCGATCGAGCGCATCGCCTGCCCGTGCGGCAACGGGCCGTTGCTGTACTTCAGGTCGAAGCGGTCGACCCCGAGCGTCTCGACCGTGCGGGCGATCTTGCGAGCGACGGTCTCGGGCGACCCCACGTACAGGGAGCCGTTCGGGCCCGCCTCCCGCTCGAACTCGCGGCGCCCCATCGGAGGCCAGCCCCGCTCGGCGCCGATGCGGTCGCGGTTGGCCTTGAAGTGGGGGAAGAGCTCCTCGAGCGCCTGCTCGTCGGTCGGAGCGACGTGCCCCGGCGAGTGGACCCCGACCGGAAGGGTCGGAGCGCCATCCTCCTCCAGGGCCCGACGGTAGAGGTCGACGTACGGCCGGAAGCGGCCCGGATCGCCGCCGATGATGGCGAGCATCATCGGAAGCCGGTGGCCTGCGGTGCGGAGCACCGACTGCGGGCTCCCGCCGACGCCGACCCAGGCACGCAGGGTGCCGGACTCGACCGCGGGGTGGACGGTCTGGTCCCGCAGCGGCGCCCGCGTCGTTCCCGACCACGTGACCGGCCCGCCCTCGCGGAGGCGGGCGAAGAGGTCGAGCTTCTCCTCGAAGAGGACCTCGTACTGCGACAGGTCGTAGCCGAAGAGGGGGAAGGACTCGGTGAACGAGCCACGGCCGACGGTGACCTCGGCCCGGCCGCCGGAGACGGCGTCGAGGGTGGCGAACCGCTCGAAGACCCGGACGGGGTCGTCCGAGCTGAGGACGGTCACAGCCGAGCCGAGGAGGATCCGCTCGGTGCGGGCCGCGATGGCGGCGAGCACGACGTCGGGCGACGTCACGGCGTAGTCGTCGCGGTGGTGCTCGCCGATCCCGATCGCGTCGACCCCCACCTGGTCGGCGAGGACGCCCTCCTCGACGACGTCGCGGATGACCTGCGCCGGATGCACGCGCTCGCCGTCGACGCGCTCTGTGACGTCACCGAAGGTGTCCAGCCCGAACGCCACCTGCTCGCTGCTCTGCTCCATCACATGCCTCCGTCCACTTGCACGCGTTGTTCAAGATTCAACTTCTTGAACCTGCTTGCTTCGGACCGGAGCTTCCCGGGGCCTCGACAGTTCGTGGTCCTCTCGCAGAGGCCGCAGCTCCTGTCCCACGAGGCCGTCGCGTTCGCTGTCCTTCACCACCTCTCGAACGTCGTCCGGTACCGCCCATCCGACGCAGAGCGCATCCTGACGATGCGGAACGCTTGGCTGCTAACTAGCTGGGTCGACCGTTCATGCGAGAACCTCCTCCTGAATCTCGCCTCACGCATCACCAACGAAGAGCACGTCATCGCTCGCTGACTCCTCAGACTGCGAGATACCGACCCCGGGCTGGGCGCTGCACAACGCTCGCCTTGAGCAGGTAGGACAACGTCGCCGTCACCGACGGATACCCGTCGGAGCGGCCAGCCGCGTGCAGAGCGCTCGTGATCTCGGACGGCGACATGGTTGTCCCCGCCCGCCGGAGCACCGCGAGAATGGCATCTGTCCGACTCATTCGGGTCAGGGTCCCGGGCCCGGCACCAGCTGCGACGGCTCGGACCGACGCGAGCTCCAGTTCCGCTGCTCGGAACGCGGCAGCTGCTTCGGCGAGTTCCAATCGGCGCTCGTCGAGAGCCTCTTCGAGGCGGCGGATCGTGTCGGTGAAGCTCACGACGCAAGGCTACCAAACAAATCCCATGTCAACTCTTTGCGTTTCGTTGGTGGCCTCGGATCACGGTTCCGGGACCATCGCCGCATGGAAGTACCCTTCGACTCAGCAGGACGCGCGGAGCTTCACGCGGAGCTTCACACGGAGGTCCCGCCCTCGTAGCTCAGGGGATAGAGCGTCGGTTTCCTAAACCGTGTGTCGCATGTTCGAATCATGCCGGGGGCACAACGCAATTGGTGTCTGACCAGCGCAAATGCGCTGGTCAGCGCGTTGACCGGTTGACCGCCAGCGCCCGCCACTTCCCACGATTCACCGTGCTCAGTGGGACCACAGTGGGACCACAGCGATGTGTCAGGTGGCGTCGTACCATCGCTCCGTGCCTGCCGTTCCGCCTGCGGACGCCCCGGACTTCGCGACGCTGTACGCGTCGACGCCGCTCGCGCCGCGGATGGCTGCCCGGCTCTGGGATGTCGCCGGCCTGATCTTGGACGAGCTTCGCGATGACGACATGGCCGAGATGTGGATCGATGAGCTTCCGATCGTGGCAAGGCCGTACCTCGACGACCGGTTCATCGCGGCGTTCGCGTCACGGTTCGAAGTCCTCGCCGGCCGCCTTGCCCGAGGGCTCAACGAGCTGACTGGCCTCGCGTCGTGCACGGCCGACGAGATCGCACTCCACCTCGTCATCGATCGAACCGAAGAGCTACATGAGGAGGCCGGACTGGACTGGGAGTGGGTCGACGCCTTGCCCATCCATCCGGCGGATGACGACTACGTCGGCATCAAGGATCTCCTGTTCCGCGACCTGGACGTGATGTTCCTCTACGAGCCTGCATTCGACGGCGTCGACGATCCAGAGTCCGAGACCTATCGGACCCAGGGCTTCGCTCACCTGCACCCCCGCGACTGGTTCAAGACCTTGATGTAGGAATGCCAGCGCCCCGGGATGACGGAGCGACAACAATCCAGACGCAGCGTCCCTTGCCAAGGCCAGCGGAACGGGTCATCAGAGGTGAGACGCCATGGGCGCGGATGGTTGCGTTGGCCAGGGGCGTCTCCCTCGGCTGAGGTTGATCCATGTCGATCTGCCCCGCCGCACTGCACCTTGGGACACCGGCCGGCATCGGGAGCAGTCGGCTCCTAACGCGAAGACGTTCACTCGGTGAAGCAACTCTTGGTGTCTCAAGGTCAGGTCGGCCCGTCGACTTCGGTGATCACCTCGTAGCCGCTGCCGATGCGCTCGGGGACGGAGGCGGATGTGAGCCTCGATCCCCTGGCCCAAGGCTGCTGACGATCGAAGATCCGTGCCCGACGCGCCGCGTCACCCCACCCAGAAGAATGAGACGATGTACGTCACCAGAACGCTGCTCCTGTTCCTCGTGTCCGCCGTCGCAGAGCTGCTCGGATCGTGGCTGGTTTGGCAAGGCATCCGCGAGCACCGCGGATGGATCTGGGTCGGCCTCGGCATCGTCGCCTCCGGCGTCTACCCGATCGCCGCGACTCTGCAGCAAGACCCGGACTTCGGCCGGATCCTGGCCGCATACGGCGGCGTGTTCATCGCCGCAGCCTTCATTTGGGGCATGGTTCTCGACGGCTTCCGACCCGACCGCTTCGACGTCGCCGGCGCGGTGATCTGCCTCATTGGGGTCGCCGTGATCATGTTCGTCCCTCGCCCCGCCTGAGCGCGAACGTCGCCCGATTCTCACCTCGCGCGGACACAGCGGGCTCGCAGACCGACCGGCCGTCAGCCAGCGCTGCGACGCTTCCACATGAGGAGCCCGCCACCAACGATGACCACGGCCGCGCCGGCGAGCACTGGGATTGCCAATGGGATGCCGTCATCCTCGGATGGCCCGTCCGGGGCATCTGGCTCGGCGGACCGGACAGTCGACGTGGTCACGCCGGAAGAGTCGTCGCTCGACGCAGTGGTCTGCGTGGTACTGGGGGCGGTCGCCGGCGTGGGGTCAACGATCGAGGTGAGCAGCTCACGGCCGGGCGTTCCGGCCGGCACGTCGTCAATCGTCGCGGCGGGCACCGAGCCGGGCGGCAGGATGAGCAGCCGCGGGGCGGGGTACTCGGAGCCGGGGTCACCGCTGATCCATGGGAGCTCGTCACCGTTCTCGCAGACTTGGACCGAGGGAAAGAGGAGCAGCTCACCGACCGAGTCCGGCGCAATGAACGTGACCGGGAACGCGCCGATCTCCTCGGTCGGCAGCACGCCATCCGCCCATTCGAGGACGGTCTGGCCCTCGCCGTACCCCTCTGACGTCGCGTTCCAGCCGTCGACTGGCTCGGCCGTGGCGCCCTCCAGGGGAGCGAGGATGGCCACCTCGATGGTCGGGGAGTCGCCGCATCCGTGGTTCGGCCGGAGGTTCAGGGTCACCTGCTCACCTGCGGCCACGCCGATGATGTCGGCCTCGGTGTGGGCGCCGGCAACTCCCTGGACAGCAGCTGCGGCGAGCACCGAAGCCACGACGCCGACGACGATCTTCGGGACCAGCTGGTTCAGGCCGCGGGACCGCGGCGCGGCGTTCATCTGAAGGTCCCCTCTGCGAGGAGTGGCAGGTCGTGGACGAGCTCTTCGACGCTGACGTCGTAGCCGTACAGGCGATGTGCGGTGTTGTCCGGCGAGAACACGGCCGCGCGTGCGTAGTGACCGACTTCATAGGCACCGGCCTCATCGGGCGCGCCGATGACGATCGACGGGAAGTAGAGAGCGTCGTTCGCTGCTGCGATCGCGGTCTCCGTCCCGGTGAGGCCGATGAAGGTGGGATCGAACCGGTCGAGGTAGGTGTCGAGCACCTCGGGGGTGTCGCGGGCGACGTCGACGCCCACGAACAGGACCTGGGGATCGCTGCCCGGCCCCGATCCGATCTCCTCCAGGGCTCGGGCGACCGTGTTCAACCAGATCGGGCAAACGTCGGGGCAGTTGGTGAACCCGAAGAACAGCATGGTGAGCTTCCCCGAGGTCGCGTCTCGGAACGGGAAGGGCTGTCCGTCGGTTGTCTGGAGTGTGACGTCCGGCTTGTCGAGGGGCGGGTCGACGAGCACGCCTCCCCACTCCTCGGGCGGCGTCGCCGCCGGTGAGCTTGGATTGGACCCGCACCCGGCCAGCACGGCGGCGGCAGAGGCTCCGCCCATCAGACCGAGGAACCGTCGCCGGGTCCAGGGGAGCTCAACCATGGTGTTCCTCCATCTCGCCGGCGCTCGTGCCCGGTTCGACCACAGGCACGAGCAATGGTGCGCTCGCCGGCGTTCTCGAAGGTGAACGTCAGTGAGATCTCGTCGCCGACTTGAAGGTCGCTGACCGGCTCCTCGAGCATTACGTGGAGACCGCCCGGCGCGAACTCGACTGCCTCGCCAGCGGGAAGCTCGAGACGCTCGACCGGTTCCATCGTGGCCCGTCCGGCGTCGTCGACCCCGGAGCGGTGGACCGAGGCGCGAGCCGCATCTGGGCTGGACACGGCGACCAGCGCATCGCTCGTGCCGGTTCCGTTCTCGATGGTGAGTCGAACCGCCGCCACGTCGGGATTGGCGGGCCGGTCGACTCGTGCGGCGCTGATGCTCAACACGCCCGCCTGAGCCTCGTCTGCGCAACTTACAGCGAGCAGCACAACGGCGAGAAGCGCGAGCAGTGAGCCGAACCGATCCACCCTGATGCGCCGCTTCACCGTGACTCCGGCCAACGAACGCTGCCGTGGGGGTCGACGCGCGGGTAGGTCGACATCGTGCATGACGGCCGCATGGTCGCCGACCGCACGCGCCAGCGGCAAGTCCCGCTTCGCGGAGGCCGAGAGCGACATCGCCACCTTGCGACCAACAGCGCTCCCTTGCGTGGCCACTACTGCGGCGAACCAAGCGCGCACGTGCCGGACGAACGGGGGAACAACTGCGCGAGGTCCAGTTGGCCGAGTGCCGCAACCGATCCAGTCCTCGGAGGTGCGGTCCCCGGGTCGAGGGAGCCGAACCGGATCGACCAACCCGCCGCGTTGCCATCCTCTCGACCTGGAGGGCGGACTGTGACCTGGCTCACGCGGACATCATCGATGGTGAGCTCGATCACCGGAGGTGGCGCATCGCTCATCGACGGGTCGCCGACATCAGGACCTCCAGATTCGGCAGCGAACCGTTCGGCATCGAGCGTGACCCGGAAGGTGACGCCGTTCGCATCCTCACTGAGCTGTTGGACCTCTTCGGCGATCTCGGCGCTGGCGGCGGCGATCGCCTCGCCCGAAGACGGAAGGTCCGGAGCGAGGAGGTACCCGGACAGGTCAGCCCCCAGCACACGGCGGAGCACCTCCTCGCTGGCTGCGTCGATCGTCCGCAGATCGACCTCGACCCAGCTCGATGCCACGGCATCGGCCGCGAACAGCGAGCGGTGCAGCATCACCACCTCGCCGTCGCGCTGTGCCAGGACAGTCCCATCGTCGGCGACGCGCGCGTCAACCCGCCGCGTCGATTGATCGACCTCGAGTGTGAACGAACGGTTCGGGGCGAAGCAGTCGAGAACCTGGCTGCCGTGGGATAGGTAGGTCAGGGTGAACCGATCCGGCTCGTCGAGGTCGTCGAGCGCGGCGCGGAGGTCGCCGGCTGGGCCGGTTCGGTCAGCGCACCCCGCCAAAAGAGCCGAGACCACGACGACCGCGGTGGCCAGCGCTCGTACACTCACGTTCGCGGCCCCCGACGCTGCGCGAGGTTCGGGCCTCCAGCTCACGACGCCACGGTAGAGGCTGAACCGCTTCGCGGAACGCCGTCGAGTCGCGCGATCGCCGCTCGGTGATGGATCGCTCAGAGTCAGGTCCCCGACACGAGGGCAGCCGCCCCCACCACACCGGCAACAGCCAGGCGATACCAACCGAAGACCGCCAGGCCGCGCCGCTCGAGATACCGGACCATCCACGCAACGGCAGCGGCGGCCGAGATCAGCGATGCCAAGAAGCCAGCAGCGGGAGCGATGACGCCGAACTGGGAGATGAGCTGCGCGCCGTTGTCCCAGGCTTCATAGGTGGTGGCCGCTCCGAGGGTCACGACACCGAGCAAGAAGCTGAACTCCACTGCCGCGGCCATCGTGTAGCCGAGGATCAGTGCGGCCAGGATCGTGACGAGACTGCGGCTGACGCCCGGCCACATGGCGATCAACTGGATCACCCCGATCGCCGCTCCGTGGGCGACTGTCACATCTTTCAACGATCGCTTCCCCGACCTCGATGCGGTCGGCCACGCGAGCAGGACAACACCACCCACGGCCCAGGCGAGGATCGTGGGCCACAGTCCGAAGAGGTGCTCTTTGATGAGGTCGCCCGCGACCAATCCGACGATGCCGGCGGGGACGAAGCCCATGACGAGAGCGAGCGCCAACCGGCGGTCGGGTTCGTGGCGGGCGCCCGGCTTGAACCCGTGCAGCATGGCAGCGATCCGGGTCCGGTAGAGGACCGCCACCGCCAGGATCGCGCCGGACTGGATGATGATGGCGTAGGCGTCGGCCGAGCGCTCGGCGTCCGCTGAGGTGGTGAGGCCGAGAAGCTCTTGGACCACGGTGAGGTGACCGGTGGAGCTGACGGGAAGGAACTCGGTCAGCCCTTCGATCACACCGAGAAGTAGGGCCTCGGGAATCGAGAGCGCCGTGTCGCCAGCCTCCATCGCGGCCATGCCCGCGAGGAGCAACAGGCCCAGGCCGACCGCCGCGGCGATCAGCCTCGTCGATCGGTGGATCCACTCGATCACAGGACTGTCGGAGGTGCCGATCATCGTTCGAACCCCGAGCGGCACCCGTCGCTCCGGCCGCGGAGCGGCTCGGCCCCACTCACGAGAGGGCTCCCCATCAATGGAGCGCTAGGTACGGGGCGAAGTGGCCGCTGGTATGGAACGCGACAGACAGTGCACTCGCACCCACCAGTGCGATCCCGGCTGCCGCCGCGGCCACAAGCGGATGCGCCTCGGTCGGCGCAACCGCGAGCTGTCGGGCGCGAAACTGGGTCATCTCCGGTGCGCACGATGCCCGCACGTGCAGAGCCACACCTTGGATGTTGGCGGCAAGGCGCCGGCGCCGGGAGATCTCCGAACCCGCAGCGGCCTCATCGGCGGCACGTTCGATGGCCACCCTCATGGCCGCGGCAGTGCGCATGGCGAACGGGAGGAACGGCACCACCGCTTCGAGGGTGAGCGTGAGCACGGTCGCTCGGCGGTCCTTGGCGCGAAGGTGGGCACGCTCGTGATCGATCACGAAGTGCAACATGTCCTCGTCGAGTTGTTGGCGAAGGCCCTCGGAGATCACGATCTGCGAACGCCGTCCGGGAACGTTGTACGCAACTGGGATGGTGGTCGGCAGGACCACCAGGTCGTGCGTGTCGGTCCTGCGGTGCTCGCCGAGCCACCCGTCAGCGCGGGCCGCCTTGTGGGCACTCCTGGCGCGGATCAGCAACGGCGCCGTCCGGCAGATGATCCACACCGACAGCAGCGTCGCCACGATCGATCCGCCGCGACCTCCAGGGGCGAGGTGTCCGGCGGTGGAGGCTGGTGAAGCCAGCAGCAGGTTCACCGCCGCCGAGAGAGCGAGAGCGGCCGCGATGCACACCAATCCCATCGCCACTGCGACGGCGGAGAGTCGGGCGAACCACCGGGGGCTCGCTGCCACCAGCGGCCGAGGGCGGATCCCGGGCAACGCGACCGCGACCAGTCCGCACAGGAGCAGAAGGACGGTCATCGCGATCCTTCGTCGAGGATCTCGCGCACGCGACGACGGCGCCGAGCGTCCATACCGCCGAGGAAGTGGCTCAAGGCCGTCTCCGGGTCATCCGCCGCTTCGAGCAACCTGGTCATCCGCTCCGCGGTCTGCTCTCCTCGGCCCCGCACCGGGTGGTAGGTGAACGCCCTGCCGGATCGTCGACGATCGACGATGCCCTTCTTCCACAGACGACGAAGGATCGTCATGACCGTCGAGTAGACGACAGGCGGCTCCGAGCCGACCCTCTCGAGGACCTGACGGGGTGTCATCCAGCCATCGCCGTCCCACAGGATCGACATGACCTCAGCCTCGAGCTCACCCATCCCTCGTCGACTCGGTCGGTTCGTCACCGCATGTTCTCCCGGTTGTCTCGTGAAACGCAGCGGCACTTCGGTGATCCCGAGTCGTGTCTCGCCACTCCTCCATGATCTCCTCGACCGTCGATTTCGCCACGACCCGCGACGTGCGACACGCTGTACGACATGACGTGCCAGAGAGTACCCGTGGCACCCTCGCCCGGGTTCGTCCGGTTCCTTCCGATCCTCGGCGGCTACGTCATGGCGGTGTTGGCGTCTGCGGTCACCGGCGGGATGGGTGCCGCGGCCAGTGGTGACGCCGATGGTGTTGTCGCGCTCGTCGCAGGTCAGATCGGCTTCTGGTCGATCCTCATCGGTGTGGTCGTGTACGCACGAGCACAGTTCGGCGTATGGGTGGTGGGCTCGACGGCCGCGGAACTTCGATGGACCGATGTCCCGGTCGGCCTCGCCATCGGCGCGTTGACCCAGCTCGTGGCCCTGCCCGCCCTGTACCTCCCGTTCCGTTCGTTGTTCGACCTCAGCGAGATGTCGGCGCCGGCCGATGAGCTGTTGGGCGACCTCGGTGGTGGCGGCCTCATCGTCGTGGGTCTCGGCGTGGTGATCATCGCACCCATCGTCGAGGAGCTCTTCTTTCGCGGATTGCTCCTTCGAACCATGCGCGCACAGTGGGGCACGGCCACAGCGGTCCTCGGGTCATCGATCATCTTCGGCGCGACCCACTTTCAGCCACTGCAGTTCGCCGGCCTGACCCTGGCTGGCCTGATCTTCGCTGGCGCCACCGTCCGCACCGGGCGCCTCGGCTCCGCCATCGCGGTACACGTCGGGTTCAACGCCACGACCTTCGCTGCCCTCGTCCTGCTCTGAACGCACGAGGCAGCCTCAGCGGCCGGCGTGTCACGAGGACCCACGGGGCACCGGCGGAGTTCCGCCGTCGTCGTGATCGTCGGTTCCGGGTCCAGAAGAGGGGCGCCCGGGCGGGTTGCCGACGGGATTCGACCGCGGCGGCACGGGCTGTCGACGTCGATGGCGGACGATCAGAACCACACAGATGAGGATCCACACGGCCGTCAGGGCGAACCCGGCGAGGGCAGCGACGTTGTTCGGGCTGTTCCCGCCGTTGGTGGCGCCTGCAGCGAAGAGCATCATGTGAGGTCCGTTCATGTCGACAGCAGCGATGACCAGTAGTCCCAGAACCGTTGCGCCACCAGGCCCGCGATGATGAGGTACCAGCCGGTCAGCACCACCCCGTGGTATGTCCGTACCAACATCCGGACCCGGGCCGGAACCGGCACGATCCGCTGGTCGGCGTTGTGCAGCGTGGTGTACCAGAACAGCGGGATCATCACGGCCCACACGACCATGCAGTACGGGCACAGGGCGTCGATGCGGTAGAGGCTCTGGAAGATCAGCCAGTGCACGAAGACGACCCCGAAGGTCACGCCCGCCTGGAGTCCGAGCCAGAACCAGCGCCTGAACGACGCTCCTGCGGCCATCGCCATCCCGACGACGACCACTCCCATGAACCCGGCAACGCCGATGATCGGGTTCGGGAAGCCGAACACCTCGGCCTGATCGGTGCGCATGATCGAGCCACAGCTCAATATGGGGTTGATGCTGCAGCTCGGGACGTAGCTGGGGTCTTCGAGCAGGGCGATCGTCTCGATGAGCAGAGTGAAGGCCGCCACCAAGCCCACTGCGCCGGCCACGATCAACAACCAGGTCAGGCGCAGCTCGGACAAGGTGGCGACAGTCGACCCAGACGACCCACCGCGTGCATCCGCCGCACGGTGGAGTTGGTCAGCCACCGATCGCCTGCTCGATCATGGCCTGGAGCTCCTCGAAGCTCTCCACCTCGACCTTCTCGCCATCGAGGAAGAAGGTCGGCGTGCCCGTGACGCCGAGTGCTTGGCCGTCGGCCTTGTCCCGGCGGATCTTCTCGAGCGTGGCGGGATCGTCGTAGACGCCACGGAACTGCTCCATGTCGAGACCGAGATCTTCCGCGAGGCCGAAGAACACGTCTTCTTGTGACTGATCGCTCTCACCCCATTGGGGCTGTGTCTCGAACAGCAGGTCGTACATCTCTTCGAACCGTCCTTGCGCGGCCGCGGCCTCGGCCGCCTGCGCTGCCGCCTCGGAGTTGTTGTGCAGCGGGAAGTTCCGGACCACGAACGTCATGTCGTCCCCGTAGGCAGATCGCAACTGCTCGACCATCGGGTGCGCGGCGCGGCACGCCTCGCACTCGAAGTCGAGGAACTCCACGAACGTGGCGTCGGTGTCGCCCGTGGACAGACGTTGGCTGTCGGCGCGCACTACCTGCGGCCCCGCGGCATCCGGCGCGGTCCCGCCAGGATTGCCCTCGGTGTTGGCGACGATCAGAGCCACCCCAACAGCGGCGACGACCATCACCAACGAGATCTTCACGTTCCTGCTCACGTCTCTCCGATCCGCCAGGCGGACAATGCCCGGCGCCACTAAGTCGTACACTATGTACGAGATGAGATCGCATCAGCATCGGGGCACTTGCGTCTCGCCCGCTCTCGTGACATCTTCACAGATGTGAAGATATCGACGGAGCCTGCTTCGACACTGGACGCGTGTGCGGTCCGTTGTGTCGATCCCGACAAGGTGGCGGCGACTCGCGATGTCCTCTTGGCCGGACATGAGGCAGAAGCCTTGGCCGACTGCTTCAAGCTGCTCGGAGAACCGAACCGTGTGCGCATCCTCTACGCGCTCCTCGAGGCTGGCGAGCTGTGCGTGTGCGACCTTGCTGCAACCGTCGGCGTCTCGGAGACCGCTGTCTCACACGCAATGCGCCTGCTGCGCGGCGCCGGCATCGTCCGCAACCGCCGTGACGGCCGGATGATCTACTACCGCCTCGACGATGCTCACGTCCGAATGCTTCTCGACCTGTCTCGAGAGCATCTCCTGCACGGAACCCCACCCGACGAGAGCGGAGACCGCTGATGGGTGCCGACCACTCCCACAACCATGGTGGCGGCGCGTTGCGGGCCGGTGCTCGGCACCAGAAGCGCCTGGCGATCTCGTTCGTCCTGATCGCCACCTTCTTCGTCGTCGAGGCCGTCGGCGGAGTGCTCACCAACTCTCTCGCCCTCCTCTCCGATGCCGGGCACATGCTCACCGACGCCATCGGGATCGGCATGGCGCTGGCCGCCATCCAGCTCGCCTCCCGCCACGCCGAACGCGCCGCCACCGACCGGGGCATTGGGCAGAACACCTTTGGCCTCTACCGACTCGAGATCCTCGCCGCCTTCGTCAACTCGCTGCTCCTCTTCGGCATTGCCATCTACGTCCTCGTCGAGGCGGCCCAACGGATCACCGGCGAACCCGAGGTGCTCGGCATCCCGATGCTCGTCGTCGCGGGCCTCGGGCTCATCGTGAACCTGGTCGCTTTCGCGCTTCTCCGAGAAGGGTCCAAAGAGAGCCTCAACGTCGAGGGCGCCTACCTCGAGGTCCTCGCCGACACCCTCGGCTCGGTCGGTGTCATCGTCGCAGCCATCGTGCTCGAGGTGTCGGGATGGACCTGGGTCGATCCCGTGGTCGGGGCCGCCATCGGGCTCTGGATCCTGCCCCGCGCCTATCGCCTTGGCGGTCAGGCGGTGCGCATCCTGCTCCAAGCCGCGCCCCCCGATGTCGATCTCGAGGCCATGCGGGCAGAGCTCGGTGCGCTCTCCGGTGTGGTGGATGTCCACGACCTCCACGTCTGGACCCTCACCTCTGAGATGGAGAACGCCTCGGCACACCTCATGGTGAGCGTCGGAACCGACACACACGACGTGCTCGACCAGGCTCGGGAGGTCCTGCAGACCCGGTTCGGCATCGCGCACGCCACCCTCCAGGTCGAGCCCGCCGACCACCAAGGATGCGACGAGCTCCAATGGTGAGCGACCACCGGAGCACGATCATCGTCGACCGCTCCGACGCTGATCGATGTATCTCGGGAGACTGCTGATGAGCGATTCCTGCTGCGCTGGCCCAGCGAGAGAAGCGGGATCCGACTCCCCAAGTGGTTGGCAGGAAGGGTGGCGGACCATCGCCGCTGGCACCGCGGCGACCGCATGGCTGGTCGGGATCGTGGCCGGCATCTCCGATGCGGACACTGCCGCCGATGTGGCGTTCGTGGTCGCGGTCGTGGCGGGCGGGTTGACGTTCGTCCCATCGTCGCTCAGGGCGCTGCGCGGTGGGCGTGTCGGTGTCGGCCTCTTGATGACCATCGCCGGCGCCGGAGCGCTCGTCTTGGGTCAACTCGGTGAGGCGGCGGCATTGGCGTTCCTTTTCTCGGTGTCCGAAGCGCTCGAGGACTGGGCGGTGACGAGGGCCCGACGTGGTCTGCGCGCGGTGCTGGAGCTCGTCCCCGAGACCACGCTGGTGCGGCGCGACGGCGTAGTCGCCGAAGTCGCCACCGACGACGTTCGCACTGGTGAGGTGATCGTGCTGCGTGCCGGAGCGCGCTTGGTGACCGACGGCCTCGTCTCAGAGGGCCAGTCGGTCCTCGACGTGTCGGCCGTGACCGGCGAGTCGATCCCCGTCGAATGCACCGCTGGCGACCGGGTCGTCGCAGGGAGCATCAACGGCGGTGGGCAGCTCGACATCATCGCGACGGCCGCCCCCGCCGACAGCACCCTCGCCCGCATCGTTCACACGGTGGAGGAGGCCCAGGAGCACAAGAGCAACGCACAGCGCCTCGCCGACCGGGTAGCGCGGCCGTTGGTACCGGGGATCATGGTCCTCGCTGCCGCCATCGCGTTCGTGGGGTCCGTCGTCGGCGACCCAGATGTGTGGATCGAACGGGCGCTGGTGGTCCTCGTCGCCGCCGCACCGTGCGCGTTGGCGATCTCTGTTCCGGTCACCACCTTCGCGGCGATCGGCGCCGCCACCCGGACCGGCACGGTCATCAAGGGCGGCGCCGCCCTCGAAGCTCTCGCCCGAGTACGGGTCGTCGCCTTCGACAAGACCGGAACCCTCACCCGCAACCGGCCGGTGGTGGTCGACGTGGCGACCAACGGCACCAGCCGCGACACCGTGCTCGGCCTCGCCGCCGCCCTCGAAGCCAACAGCGATCATCCCCTCGCCGCGGCGATCACCGCCGCTGGGCACCCGACCGGACCCGCATCAGATGTCCAGACGATCGCCGGCGCGGGCATCACCGGCCAGGTCGGTGACCACGACGTTCGTCTCGGCAGTCCCCGCTTCGTCCCCGGCGGCCCCCTCGACACCGAGGTCGCCCGAATGATGGAGTCCGGAGCCACCGTCGTCATCGTCGAGCGCGACCGGACACCCATCGGCGCGATCGCGGTGCGCGACGAGCTCCGCCCCGAAGTTCCCACCATCATCGAGTCGCTGCACCGCCTCGGCATCCACACGACGATGCTCACCGGCGACCACCGCGCCACCGCCGTCGCCATCGCTCGCGCCGCAGGGATCGACGACGTGCGCGCCGAGCTGCTTCCCGATGACAAGCAGACGGCGATCACCGAGCTGCGGAGCAGGGCGGCGGTGGCGATGGTCGGCGACGGCATCAACGATGCCCCGGCTCTCGCCACCGCCGATGTCGGGATCGCCATGGGCGCCCTCGGCTCCGATGTGGCGGTCGAAGCCGCCGATATCGCCATCATGGGCGACCAGCTCACCCACCTGCCCGCGCTGGTCGGCCACGCTCGGCGAACACGACGGATCATGGTCCAGAACCTGGTCCTGTCGGGTTTGATCATCGCCGCCCTCGTCCCCATCGCCGCCGTCGGCATGCTCGGCCTCGGCACGGTGGTGGCCGTCCACGAAGGCGCCGAGATCCTCGTCATCGCCAACGCCATGCGGGCGCGGTCCAACCCCGAGCGGCCTGCCGCTCGACCGATCCGAAACCGCGACCAGTCGGAACTCGCCCATGCCCACGCGTAGAGGCTCTCGATGGACCACACCCGTCGAGATCGCCGACCTCATCGACGACGAGCTCACCGCTGCGAGGTCAGCGGACGATCCGTGGCCAACGCTCGAACGGGTGCACCAGTTGTCCCAACCGTGGGCGTGGCCGCACGTCCGGGTCCATGCCGCCATGTTGGCGGTCGCCCTCCGCCAACGTGACCGCCGAGAGGCCGTCGGCCAAGTCGTCCGTCGCGCCGCCGCGGGACCTGGCTCCCTCGTCGGCCGCTACCCCACCCGCAACACCGGGCGCACCGCGATGGGTCTCACCGATACCGCAGAGCTCCCCGACGAGGTCGCGACCGTGCTCCGACGCCACCTCCTCATCCCATGAGCGAGCCCGTCACCTCGGCCCGGTACGTCGATGCGACGCCGCCACGTCGGCGAACGGCGCTCATCGCCTCGAGTGTCGTCGGCATGGTGATGGTGGCGTTCGTCGTCATGCTCGCTCTCAGCGATGGCGGACCCGATGAGGACCGCAGCCCCCTCCTCGGACGCGCCGCTCCCGCTGTTGCGGGCCGAACGCTCGACGGCGGCACCTTCGACATCGACGACGAACGGGGGCGCTGGGTCCTCGTCAACTTCTTCGCCACATGGTGCGCGCCCTGCCGCGTGGAACATCCTGAGCTCGTCGCGTTCTACGAGGCTCATGCCGAGGCAGGCGATGTCGAGGTCGTCAGCGTGGCCTTTCAGAACGATCTTCCCGACATCGAGGCGTTCTTCGCCGAAAACGGCGGCGAGTGGCCGGTGCTCGCCGAAGATGTGAGCTCGCTCGCGGTGGACTGGGGGGTGAGGGCGCTCCCGGAGTCGTTCCTCGTCTCGCCGCAGGGCATCGTGGTCCACAAGTTCGTCGGCGGGGTCACGATGTCCGACCTCGAGTCGATCCTGGCCCAGGCCCGCGGGCTGCCGCCCGCACCGGCCGAACCCGACACCGAACCGGCCGGGACCGAGACCGACGAGGCGACCGACGACGAGACCGAACACCTGGGGGAGTAGCGGCGCTGAGCGTCTCAGCGGGGCGGATCGTCGTCGAACGGCCCCTCCCCGGGTGGAGTGTCAGGGCCCTTCTGGTGCGTGCAGCTGTTGGTAGAGGTCGCGGCCGTAGGTGTGCTTGAGGTCCTCGGCGAACCCCTGGTTGTCGAGGAGGGCCTTGAAGATCTCGGCGTTGGTGTCCATCCGGCCGAGCACGACGTTCATGAACTTCGTGGCGAACACGATCATGAAGTTCTCGAACGTGTTTGCCTTCGCCGCGGCGACGAGCTCGGGGTCGCTTGACCAGTCGCCCTTGAACTGCTCGAAGAGCAGGGCGTCGGTGATCGAGAGTTGGAAGCCGTACTTCTCGTTGAGCCGACCCACGATGGCGGAGAGCCGCTCGGTCTGCGGGTCACCGGCGGGACCGGCTCCCTCTCCGGGGAAGGCGTCGAGCGGACCGGTGGCGTTGTCGGCGCTGGCGGCGTCGACGGTGCCTCGAGCCTCGATGCGGAGGTGGGTGAGCTCCACTTCGGAGCCGAGGTCGATCCCGGCGGCGCCGCTCCGAGCTGGCAGGTCGGCCAGTAGTGAGCGGGCGAACACGTAGAGCTTCTCGAGGTCGGTGTCGGTCCAGTCGACGATCTGGGAGAGGAACGCGTAGGCCCGGCCATACGCCTGGAGGTCGCTGCGGAACTGGTCTTGATCGCTCTCGTCGAGTTCGTCTGTGAAGCGCTGCCGCGGCCCCGCGAGCGCGGCGTAGAGGGCGCCGTTGCGCGGCGGCGTCGTTGACGCCGTCGCCGACGTACACCACTCGATGCCCGTCGACGCCGAGTCGGCGGATGGCGTCGGCCTTGCCGTCCGGCAGGAGGTCGTAAGCGTGGTGGTCGATGCCGACGGCAGTCGCGACCCGGCTGGCGCTGGTGATGCGGTCGCCGGTGAGGAGCCAGGTCTCACGCACCCCTCCATCGACGAGACACGCGACGGTGCAACTGGCTTCGACGCGGATCTCGTCGTCAAGCGTGAGTCGGGCGCGGAGCGTGCCGTCGACCTCGATGCCGACGACGGTGTTGGCGTCGCCGGAATCGAGGTCACCGAGGAGTGCCGCGCCTCCGACCCGGACCCGTCGGCTGTCCACAGTGGCCTGTACGCCGCGCGAGGGAATCAACTCGACGTCGGTCGCTTCGGCGAGCGCAATGCCTCGTTCGGTGGCGGCGGTGACGATGGCCTGGCCGATGGGGTGTTCACTCCAGCGTTCAGCCGCCGCTGCGAGGCCGAGCAACGTGTCCTCGTCGAGTTGGTCGGCTGTGCCGGAGCGGCCGGAAACGAGGGCGATGTCGACCACCTGGGGGGAGCCGATGGTGATGGTGCCGGTCTTGTCGAACGCGGCGAGGTCGACGGCGGCCAACCGTTCGAGGACCGCGCCGCCACGGATGAGGACGCCGTGTCGGGCGGCGGCGGCGAGCGCGGAGAGCGTGGTGGGCATGGTGGCGAGCACCACGGCGCAAGGGGATGCCACGACGAGGAAGGTCATGATCCGCATCACCGTGTCCTCGGTGGTCCACCCCCACCACCACGGCCCCACGACGACGAGGAGCACGGCGGTCGCGACGACACCGATCGAGTAGCGCTGCTCGAATCGCTCGATGAACAGTTGTGTGGGCGGCTGCTGTTCGATGGCCTCGTCCACTGCGGCGGCAAGGCGCGCCAAGGTGCTGTCGGCGGTCACCTCGGTCGCCTCCACGACCAGGGCACCTTCGGTGACCGTCGCCCCGGCGAAGACCGTCCGGCCCGCAACCTTGCGAACCGGGAGCGGTTCGTCCGTGAGCGAGGACTCGTCGACAGCTGCCTCCCCGTCAACCACGACCCCGTCGCTCGGAATGCGGGCACCTGGTCGGACGAGGACCCGGTCGCCGACCAGCAGGTCGTCAGGCGCGACGTGAGTCGTCCCGCCATCCGCTTCGAGTCGCTCAGCCGACTCGGGGGCGTCGACCAGCAGAGCCCGCACGCCCGCTGCAGTGCGCTCGGTCGCCGCCTCTTCGAGTGCCCCGGTGGTCGCGAAGATGAAGATCAGCAACGAACCATCTCGCCACTGACCGAGCATCGCTGCCGCGACCGCGGCCACGACCATCAACAGGTCGACATCGAGACGCCTAGCCACGATCTTTCACAGCGGGCCTGAGTCGGCTCGCGAAAAGCCCTCCTGACCTGGGATGATGTGGGTCGTCGAACACACATCAGAACCCCAGAATCAAGAGGGCTTTCATCGTGGAATCTACCAGGCTCGCTTCGCCGCGGACCGTGACCGGCAACGCGGAGGTGCTCGTGTCCCGGGGCGGGCTTGTGTGGCTCGCCGAGACCGCTGATCTGTGCGGGCTGACCGCCGGGCTCGACGACGCGTTCGCCGGGCTCCCGCGTCGTGTTCATCGGCCGGGCCGCACCATGGGCCAGATGGTGTTGGCGCTTGCCGATGGCGCCACGGCGTTGTCGGACATCGCGGTGTTGCGCAACCAGCCCGCGATCGCCGGGAAGGTGCCGTCGGACCCGACGGTGTGGCGCACGTTCAACGCCGTCGGCCCGACGGAGCTTCGCGGACTCGCTCGTTCCCGCGCCGTGGCCCGCGAGCGGGCGTGGGCGGCCGGCGCCGGCCCTGACGGCGAGGATCTGGTGATCGACATCGACGCCACGATCGTGACGACCAAGGCGGACAAGCAGGACGCGGCGCCGACCTACAAGCGCACCTACGGGCACCACCCCTTGTTGGCGATGGCCGGTGACTGCGACGAGGTCCTCGCCGGGATGATGCGGCCCGGCAACGCCGGCGCCAACACCGCGGTCGACCACATCGTCGTGCTGGAACACGCGATCGCCGCGCTCCCGCCCGAGTGGCGCGTCGGGCACCGCCGCGGTGACCACCGCGACGACGCGGCCAAAGAACTGGTCGTGCGAGCTGATTCTGCAGGCGCGTCGCACTGGCTCGCCGAGGACTGCCGGGCCCGCAACATCGGCTTCTCGATCGGCTACCAGATCGACGAACGCGTCCGCGACGGCCTCTTGTTCATCGACGACAACACCTGGCAACCAGCGACCGACGGCCACGGCGCACTGCGTCCCGGCGCCGAGGTCGTCGAACTCACCGACCACGTGAACCTCGCCGCATGGCCGACCGGGACCCGCCTCATCGTGCGCCGCGAGACCCCACACCCCGGCGCGCAGCTCACCCTGTTCGACACCATCGAAGGCAAGCGCCACACCGCGTTCATCACCGACGACACCGACGACGACATCGCCAGCCTCGAGCTGTTCCAACGCCGCCGCGCCCGCGCCGAGAACGTCATCCGCGACACCAAAGCCTGCGGGCTCGCGAATGTCCCGCTTCAGGAATCTGGCTCAGTTTCGGGGTGGGGAAAGTTGGGTGGGGTGGTCAGGTAGACGTCTCGGGGGAGGCGCCAGTCGAGGGCCTCGTGGGGTCGGCGGGTGTTGAAGATCTGGCGTTGGTGCTCGACATGGCGGGCGAGGTCGATGCCGTCATCGATGTCGTGGCGGTAGAGCTGTTCGTACTTCAGGGTGCCGAACCCGCGCTCGCGCACGCCGTTGGTGCCGGGTGATCGGTGACGGGTCCGGACATGGGTCAGCTCGGGTCTGGACGCGATGAACCGGGCGAACGCGGCGGAGCGGAAGGCGGGGCCGTTGTCGGTGACGACCACGACGGGGTGGATCTCGCCGGTGAGCGGGTCGCAGATGTCCTCGATGAGTGGCCGGCCGAGGAGCTCTTCGGCTTCGGCGATCGCGGCTTTGACCGCTTCGATGGCGTCGTGGCGCATCTGGGTGGGTGAGATCCACCGGTCGAACTCGTACTTGGCGACGTAGTCGGCGCATCCGGCGATCTGCCAGCGGCCATCGCGGGTGGTCTCGAACTCAGAGAAGTCGAGCTGCCACACCTGGTTGCGGTGAGTGGGCGGGTCGACGAACGCCGCCCGCCGGGCCTTCGCGAGCTCGCGACGTTCTCGCTGGTAGCCCGCCGGTTGCAGCAGGTCGCGTCGTGCCATGGCCCGACGCACCGAGCTCTGCGACACCGGCTGGTCGGGATGGTCGAGGTTGTGCAACGCCCAGATCTTGCGGTGCCCCCACGCGGGGAACTCCGCAGCGAGCTTCGCCACGGTCGGCTCGATCCGCTCCACCGTCGGCGCCGGCCATGGGCCCTTCGGAGGCTCCCCGGCCATCCAGCGGGCTCGTTGACGGGTGTAGGTGCGGCGCGGGACCTCGATCAGCTCAGCGAACCGCGAGATGCTCATGCCGGCGTCGGTCCGGATCATCTCGAGGTCCTCGATGGGGGGAGCAGCTCAGCTGAACGCTTCCACACACGCAGCTCCACATGGGCTTCGCCGAGCGCCGCCTTCACCTCCTCCAGCTCGGCGAGCAGCGCCCGCTCCCGGCTGTTCGGGCCGGGCTTGCCGCCCTCGGCGACCCCTTGGCGGCCGGCCTCGATGAACTGGCGTTTCCAGTTCGACACGGACTGCTCGGAAACCTTCGCTTTGCGGGCAGCGTCGGCGACGCTCAACTCGCCGGCGAGGACCGACAGCACCAGCCGGGTCTTCTCCTCCGGCGGCAACGCACTCGGACGGGGCATCAAGAACCTCCAGGGTCAGATCAAGCTACGACCTGAGCCGGATTTCCTGAAGCGGGACAGGTGGTCCCATCACTGGCGAACGGGTGGTCCCATCACTGGCGACGAGATGGCCCCATCCCATTGGCGAAACTCACACCCAGGTGGTCCCACCCCACTGGCGGGCGACAGAGAAGGGTCTCTACTCCCAAGGGGGACTCGCGGCTACTCCAGGCACGAGCAACCACGGATGGGGTCTCTCGGTCGACCTCGACCTGAACCCCGCGTCCGAGGCTTGGATGAAGGCGAACGCCCCACGCTTCGGCTTCGTGGAGGACGTGCCGCGAGAACCGTGGCACTGGACCTACCGACCAGCCCAGTAGCTGGCACCCCGTCCGCCGTCGTTCGACTCGGCGGTCGCCCGGTCGGCCACATGAGTCGTCGACGCACCGACGACACCGATCCCCTGAACGACGAAGGCCCAGATCGCGGCCGCATGGCGGCCCGCTGTGCGGGACCGCGCCCGACAACGTCAGGCTCCCGGTACAACCTCCAGGGCGCTGCCATCCGCAAGGGTCATCTCATCTGCGATCGCGCTTCTCTTTCGAGGTCCGTGGGCACGCCTCCCGAGCCAAGACGATGTGTCGTACGGTCCTCTGATCGGCTGCGACCTCGTGATGTCAGCGACCACCGACCATGTCCCGCATCCGACAGAAGTGTGCTTCGAGTTCGGCGACGAACACGGGATCGGTGAGGGCCTGCTCGAGCTGGGTGTCGTGCCACATGGGGTTGGCTTCGTCGCGCGACATTCCTTGTGTCATCGTGAAGGCGGCGTGGAGCTCGTCCTCGGTGTAACGGCTGGTCGCCTCCGCGGGACAGGCGATGTCGGCTGGTTCCTCCTCGACGAAGAAGACGTCATAGACGATCAGACCAGCGATGAACGCCACGATGATTGCTATGAGGGTGTAGAGAGTCTTGGTCACGGGGCTCCTCTCGTATGCGCTGGTCGACGTCCGGGTCTGCCGCGGGTTCGGTTGACGGTGGTTGTGACTGATCATGCCGCGTGGGCGGCGGGTGTGTTGTCGGGGGCGAAGGCGAGCTCGAACTCGACGGGGGTGAGCTTGCCGAGGCCGCGCTGACGGCATCGGGATCGCGGCGCTTCGCGTTTCAGCGGGGAGTGACGGTGGCGAGTAGCGCCCAGTTGGGGCGGCCGGCGTAGAGCAGGGCGCGGACGCGGTAGTGGGCGAAGCGGCGGAACCCGAAGGCCACCCGCTTGACCCTCTTGATGAGGTTGTTGATCGCCTCGGTCGGCCCGTTGGACACGCGAGCCCGGTGCCAGGCGGCGATCTGGTGGCGCCACTTGGTGATGGTGCGGCCGAGCTGGCGGACCTCGGGCGGGCAGGACTCGTCTTGGAGGTCGTGGCCGAGCCGATCGATGAACTCGGCAGCGACGGTGGGGTCGTCGATGTCGTAGATGCCGCGCACGGTCTCCTTGGCGTGCCACGCGGTGCGGACCTCGCCTCGGGGGTCACCGGCGTCGAGCAGTCCCAACAGCTTCTCTCTGCCCTTGTCGTCGAGGCGTTCGTCGGCTCGGGTCAACAGCCGCCTGGATCGGTAGAGCGGGTCGTCCTTGCGGCCCCGATGCCCCAGGGTGTCCTGCTGGACGCGGCGGCGGACCTCGTCGAGGCGCTGGTTGGCGAGCTTGATGAGATGGAACGGGTCGGCGACCTGGCCGGCGTCGGGCAGCATCGTGTCGAACGCGAGGCGCCACGGCCCCGACAGGTCCAGCACCGCCCAGGCGATCGCGTCACGCCATGTGACGGGCATGGCCGCCAACCACGCGCACAGCCCCGCCGAGGAGCGCCCTTCGATCACGTCGAGCAGCTGGCCCGAGGTGACATCGGTGATCGAGGTCGACCACGCCTGGGTCCGCCATCGACCCAGCCGGGCGAACAGCACCTCATCGACCCCGAGCGCCGCCACCGCGCCGACCCGTGTCTGGTCGGCGTCGAGCAGCGCGGTCCCGTAGGCGATCACGGCGTCGTTGATCGCGTGCCAGTCCGCGCCGAGCTCAGCCGCGACATCGGACACGGCCCGGCCGTTGCGGCCGACCTGGCGGGTCGCCCACCGCCCAGCCCGGTCGGTCACCGACAACCGCGGCGCGGCGATCCGCGGGTCCTCATGGGTCCACGACCCCTGCCGGCACCACCGCCTCGGACAGCAGAACCGGTGCTTGCGCCACCGCAACGTCACCGGGCGGCCGAAGCAGGTGAGATCGACCAGCTCGACCACCGGCCGGTCCTTGACCCACGCCCGCTCCCCGCAGTTCGGACAGACCGGCGCGTCCACGATCGACTCGACGGTGATCTCGAGCCGGCCGACCAGCGGCTCGACCACCTCGAGGACCTTCACAGCGCCAAGACCGACAAGAAGCTCGCACGCGCGCGTAGCGTTGAACACAGCAGGGGCACCTCGGACTCGACGACGTCAGACATCGCCAAGTTCGCAGGGCCCCTGCTACGCGTCAGGGACCCTCACACCCCGCTCATCCGCGAAGCGCCGGGATCGCTCCTGTTGGATCGTAGGAGCCATCAGCACACGGCGGGCTGTTCGTCGGTGAGCTCCATCGCCGCTCGGAGCCTACGCGTACGCCCCGGCACCAGCTTCGAATCGGATCACTGAGGCTGACCCGATGACCCTCGACGAGGCGGGCGGTGCCGCTGCCGATGTCCACCTAGGTCTTTGGCCGCTACCGGAGCCTTGGCGTTGAACGGCGCTCGACACTCCAGACCTGGGATGTCTACTGGGCGAGCATCCGGTCGATGTCTTCCTGGTGTTGTTCGAAGGCACGGACGTAGCCAGGATCCTGTGAGCGCCCAAGCTGCGCATCGTTCCTGTGAACCGGAGCGTTCGGTGTCGACATCTGCTGCGTCATCAAGGCGTCCTGCTGGAGCACCTCGTGGGAATAGCTAGGCGCCGGCCGAGCCGGGACCGCCGACCCGCCCTGCGGCTCGTTTGCAAGGCCGAGCGCGATGATCCCTGTGAAGAAGAGCCCCGCGAAGACGGCCAGTCGCTTGAAGGTGCGTTCTGCGTTCATCGTCGTCCTCCTGTTGTTCGAGTGTTTCCTGAGCATCGGACATCTCGAGAACAAGCGCACCGGCGGCAACTACGGATCGTTGCTGCGGCAATCGCGCACTCACCCCGAATCGCGCAGCCACCCGATTGGTGACGCTTCGGAGATGACCGGGCTCTGACGGTGGCGGGCGTGGGGGGGGGGGGATCCACCGGGCGTGGCAGGGCCCCGGAGAATCAAGTCCCGACACCCGGGGTGCCGCTCACCTACGCCGTGAAGATCAGTACCGGTGAGCGGCGGGGCGGCCTTCGTCGTGGACGTGGTTGGTATCGCTGCCGTGCTCGGCGCCTCCATGATCCATGCGACGCATCATGAAGACCATCATCAGCGGGCAGATCGCCACGATGGCGAGCAGCGGCAGGTAGGACAGGACCGGGATTCCCAACGCTGCGAGAACGACGAAGCCTGCCGCAGCAGCGAACATGAGCTTTGTATGGCTGCCGTGGTTGTGCATGACGTGCACCTCTCTGGTCGAAGCTGACGTCGTCATCGTGTCCCGCTTGCGCCGATGAGGCATCCGGCCTCACTACGGAGTCCGGCTGCGGCCCGATACCGACCCTGCCCAGGCAGACGGAGCGCGTTCATCGACGGAGGTGGTGGATTGGCGGACAGCTCGATCCCCCGGCGGCGCCTATGATCTACTACACCATGTCATCGATGAGGCTGGCTCGACGCCGGCACCCGTGACCACCGAAGATCCGAGCCCGTTGATCGGGGGCTGGCCGGAACGTCTACGCAGGCTGCTGCGCTCAGCCGTCGAGTTGAGCGCGCCCCACGAGCGCGACGACGTCCTGCAGGAGATCGTCGAGAGCGCGGCCGACGTCGCAGACGCTCGCTACGTTGCGTTGGGCGTCTATGACGGATCGGGCCAGCTCACCACGTTCGCGCACCACGGGGTCGACGCCGCCACCGTCGATGCGATCGGGGCCTACCCACGCGGCCGAGGTCTCCTGGGCGAGGTGATCATCGCTGAGGCACCTGTCCGACTCGCCGACCTGTCGGCTGATCCCCGCTCCATCGGCTTCCCGCGCGGGCACCCGCCGATGCGCACCTTCCTGGGTGTGCCCATCCTGCGGGCCGGGCGCCGGTACGGGAACCTCTACCTCACAGAGAAGGCAGACGGCGCCCCCTTCGACGACACCGACGAGGCCCTCGTGACGGCGTTGGCGGCCTTCGCGGCGGGCGCCATCGAGACGGCAGAGCTACTGGCCAGCGAGCGCAGCCGTGCCGCCGCCGTGGAGCAAGCCCGCGCCCGGCGTGAGCTGTTCGGCCAGGTCATCGCCGCCCAGGAGGCCGAGCGTGCGCGGGTCAGCCGCGATCTCCACGATGACGTCGGCCAGGCTCTCACGTCAGTGCTGCTCGGGCTGCGGCTGGTGGAGGATTCCTTCGCCCAACCGGACGTCGACGCAGGCGACGCCCGGCGGCGGGTCGCCGAGCTTCGAGAGCTTGTGGCCGACGGCCTGCGCCGCACTCGGCAGCTGGCGTTCGACCTCCGGCCGACCGTGCTCGATGACGTCGGCCTGGCCGCAGCGCTGCAGCGCCTCACCGACGACGTCGCCTCGCGCAGCGGTCTGAGCGTCGAGCTCGACACCGCCGCGCTGGCACCCGACGAACGCCTCGCACCGGAGGTCGAGACCGTGATCTACCGGGTGGTGCAAGAGGCGATGACCAACGTCGTCCGCCACGCGTCCGCGACGACAGTCAGCGTCGCCCTCGTCGGCCGCGACGGCACGATCCGGGTCTTGGTCGAGGACGACGGAACCGGCTTCGATCCGCAGCAGGTTCCGACACGACCTGCCCTCGGGATCGACGGCATGCTGGAGCGGGCCGACCTCGTCGGGGGCACCGTCTCGGTCACGTCAGCGCCTGGGGCCGGGACCACCGTCGTGTTGCAGGTGCGGCGTGGCTGACCACATCCGCATCGCCCTGTGCGACGACCACGCCGTCGTGCGCAGCGGACTGCGCCACATCCTCGAAGCCGAGACCGACCTCGAGGTGGTCGGCGAGGCCGGCTCCGCGGCCGAGGCGGTGGCGATCGTCACCTCGACCAGGCCCGACGTGTTCGTGATGGATCTGGGCCTGCCGGATCGCAGCGGAATCGCCGCCACCGCCGATGTGCGTGCGGTCAGCCCGGCGACTCGAGTGCTCGTGCTCACCGTGCACGACGACGTCGCCTACCTCCGCCGGGCGTTCGGCGCCGGCGCAGTCGGCTACCTCGTGAAGGAAGCGGCCGATGTCGACCTGGTCCAAGCGGTCCGCCAGGTCGCCGCAGGCAAGGACTACGTCCATCCCAGCCTTGGCGCCGCCTTGCTCGCCCCCGATGCGCAGACTGCTCGCCCTGCCGGGCCCGGCGGTGAGTTGTCCGACCGCGAGGTCGAGGTCCTCGTACTCATCGCCAACGGCCTCACGAACGCCGAAATCGCCGAACGCCTCTACGTCTCGGTTCGAACGGTCGAAACCCACCGAGCGCGCATCTACGAGAAGCTCAACGTCCGCACCCGCGCCGCGCTCGTTCGCATCGCCAGGAACGCGGGACTGCTCGAAGGGGACGGATCGCCATAGCCGCCCCCAGAGCCTTGGACGACGCCACGTAGTAGAACTGTTTGGGGAAGGTTCGACCGGAAGGAGGGAATCATGGCCGATGTCAAAGATCCGGTGTGTGGGATGGTGATCGCCGAATCAGACGCTGTGGCGACCGTCGAGCACGGTGGCTCGACGTACTACTTCTGCAGCCAGGACTGCGCAGAGGAGTTCCGCGAGAACCCTGACGATTACACCTAGCACATGGCCGCTCTGGGGTCGCTCGGTGCGGCGCTCGCCGTCTTCGTCTCTGCCACCGTCGCGCTCGTGGCGCTTCGGTCGGCAAGCGATGCCATAGCGGGGGTGGGCGAGACGGCATCGGAGCGGGTGCCGTTCCTCGGCGGCCATCCACCGGAGACGCACGCGTGGAGCCGGTTCCACGCCCGCTACTACGTGATGGCGCTGTTGTTTCTCGCCTTCGACATGGAGATGGTCTTCATGTACCCGTGGGCTGTCGTGTTCGTCCGGGAAGGAGGGATCGCCCTCGCCGAGATGGGCATGTTCATCACGATCCTGCTCCTGGGCGTGCTCTACGCCTGGCGGGAGCGGGCGCTGCGGTGGGCCTGAGGGCTGCGGTCGATCGGGTCGCAGCGCAAGCTCCCGTGCCGGTGTTCGCCGTGGCGGGCATGGGCGCCCAAGTACAAGTCGATGACCTCCTGCTGGAGCCTCGGCTGCGCCTAGTCGACTCACCTGCTGCGGCGAACGTGCTGTTGATCGCCGGAGCGGTGCCACCTCACCTCTCCACGCAGCTCGCACAGCTGCACGATGCCTCGTCGCGACCACGCGTGCCGCTGTGGTGGTCGCTGGGCTCAAGCCTCGTGCCACCGATCCCACCGATGGTGCAGGTCCACGAGGTCGGCCCTTCGGGCCTCGTCGACGCCGTCGTCCACACCCACCGGGCTCTCCTGCTCGGCGAGCTGCCCTCGAGCCCTCCGGTACTTCCGGACGAGGACCCCGCGCCGTGGCGAGGGGTCGGCCCGTTCGGCCAGGGCGGAACGGGGATGACCGGAGGGGTGCCCTACGGGCGCCCGATGGCCGAAGTCGCTCCGGACCGAGACGGCCTGCGCCTGGACCAGCTGACCGTCCGCATCGGTCCGTTCTTCGCTCGCTTCCCGACCGGTCTCGTGCTCGCGGCCCGACTGCAGGGCGACGTGATCCAGCAAGCTGAAGTCATTGCGGCCCCCGAGGGGGAGCCAGCTGTCGAGATCGATGTGCGGACCCCCTTCCGCCAGGCGTTGCACGCCCCGGTTCCGGTGTCGGTCCTGGAGCTGGAGCGCGCCCGCTCGCACCTCCGCTCGATCGCGTCGGCCCTCGTTGCGCACCAGCTGTCCTCGCTCGCTCGACGGGTCCTCCGGTTCGCGAACCAGGCGCACCCGGATCAAGCTGAGGACGTCGAGCAGTTGCGCCGTCTCCTGCGCCGCTCACAAGTGCTCGGCTGGGCCACCAGGGGGGTCGGGACGATTCCGGCCGCCCAGCTCGAGGGCACGGCGACCGGACCCGTCGCCCGCGCGTCCGGAGTCGAGCAAGACGAGCGAGCCGCCGATCCCGCCTATCTCGGGCTCGGCTTCGAACCGGTCATCCACGACGGCGGTGACGCACGCTCTCGCATCGCCCAGCGGCTCAACGAAGCAGACCAGGCCCTGAAGCTGGCCGGGCGGGCGCGCGATCGCTACCACGACCCCGAGGCGCCGTTGGAGTCACCCCGGGGACGGCTGGCCGTAGGCGACCTACCGGCACAGCGTCTCCTTCCGCTGCTCCCGGCCGTGCTCGAAGGCATGGAGTGGGGCGATGCGGTGTCCACCGTGGTGAGCCTGGACCTCGATACCGACGAGGTCTTGGCGCTGCGCTCCCCCGACCGCGAGCTGCCAGTCCCGTGAGGGCCTACCTGGAACCCGGTGCGGCAGTCGCCTCCGTGGCGTTTGCCATGGCCATCGGCGTCTATGTCGTGGCGGTCATCGACGGCACCGCCAGCCGCCTGGTCGCTGGAGGGGGCCGCAGCGACCTCGGCGCGCTCCTCGTCGATCCGCTCCGCACCGTCGCAGTGCTCCTCACCCAGCGGCGTCGACGCACCGAGCGCCCTGATGCGCCTGGGTGGGCCCTGGCGCCAGGTCTGCTCGGCGGACTCGCCGCAACCGGCCTCGCCGTCGTCCCTGTCGGCCCTGGCGCGGCGGTGGCGGACCCAAGTACCGGATTCGTCGTCTTCTCCGCGGCCATTGCGTTCGTGATGATCGCCGTGTTCCTGCACGGGTGGTCACCGAACTCGCTGTTTCCCATGATCGGCGCGTACCGCTACGGCGCCCAAGCACTGTCCCTGCAGATCCCGTTCCTCCTGGCCATGCTGGCGACTGCGCTCCCCGCCGAGTCGCTGGCCGTGATGGACATCGTCGAAGCCCAAGCTGACCTGTGGAACGTGGTTCGCCAGCCGCTCGGTCTCCCGATCTACCTCATGGTCGGAGTGGGGGTGAGCTTTTGGGGCCCGTTGAACCTGCCCGACGGTGCCGACCTCGTCGGCGGGACGTCAGCCGAGGACGCTGGCACAGACCGGCTCGCTTGGGAGATTGCCCGTGCCGCAATGCTGGTCGCCATCGCCGCGATGGGGGCAGCGGTGTTCCTCGGTGGCTGGTGGGGCCCCCTGCTGCCCGGGCCGGTCTGGATGGTGCTCAAGACGATGGGGGTGCTGGCCGTTCTGGTCGCGAGCCGGCATCTCTTGGCCCGCGTCCGGATCGAGCCGTTCGTCGTCGCCTGCTGGGCTGTGTTCATCCCGCTGGCGTTGGTGAACATCTTCGTGAGCGGAGCACTCCTGCTGTGACCAGGTCTCTGACCGTTGACGTGCTGTTCTGGTGCTTCGCCGTCGGAAGCGTCGTCACCGCCTACCTGGTGTTCCGAACCGACTCCATGGTCCGTGCCGCATTCTGGCTGCTCGCCTCGTTCGTCGGGGTGGGGGCGATCCTGGTGATGTTGGCGGCCGAGTTCCTCGGAATGGTGCTGATCCTGATGATGGCCGGCGAGATGTTGATCATGGCTGTCGTGATGGTCATGTACATGATGAACCCGGCCGGTCTGAACCCAATGTTCATGGTGCACCAGCACCGCTTCGCTGTGGGCGCCGGCGTGGTGTCGTTCGTCGGCCTGTCCGTCGTGGCCCTCACGGTCGACTTCCCCGACCAGCCGGTCGATCCTGCGATCGACGCCACCGCCGAACTCGGCTTCGAACTGCTCGGCGACTCGATGCTGGTGTTCCAGACCGCTGGCGTCGCCCTGCTCGCCACGATGATCGGTGCCATCGCGCTGGCCAGCCGCAATGGCCGGTTCGGAACGGCTGACGAGGGGTCGCAAGAGCCCTCGCTGGAAATTGAGGAACTCGAATCGCCATGACACTTCAAGCACTCCTCGTCGTCGCCGCGGCACTGTTCGCCATCGGTCTGTACGGAGCGATCAGCCAGCAATCCTTCGTCATGTTGATGATGGGCCTCGAGCTGATGATCAACGGCGCCCTGCTCGCCCTCATCGCTCTCTGGGCACTGAGCTCCGGAGGCAACCCGCAGGGACAGATGTTGGCGATCGTGTTCATGGCTGTGATGGCGATCGAGATGGCGCTCGGGTTCGCCCTCATCACGAACGTGTACCGGGTGCGTCGGGCCGACATCACCGAGAAGCTGCGGAGGCTCAAGGGATGACGGTCGCCCTCCTCTTGGTCCTTCCGGTCCTGGGATCCGCATCGGTCCTGGGGCTGCGGCATCGGCCTCGTGCGGTCGGTGCTGCTTCGGTCGCCTCGGCGGTCGCGACCCTCGCCGTCGCCGTGGTGGCAGCGGCGGCCGAACCCGAACTGGCATGGCGCTGGAGTGACGCTCTCGAACTGAGCGTCTCCGTCGACGGCTTCGCCCGAGTCATGGTCGTCCTAGTCTCCGCCGTGGCTGCACCCGTGCTGGCCTATGCCGCCGCCACCGTCGAGGAGGGCCGCACGAGACTGCTCGCCCTCATGCTGGGTTTCGTCGCCGCGATGGAGCTCCTCGTCGTGGCATCCGACCTGCTCACCCTCCTGTTCGCGTGGGAGCTGATCGGTGCGTGCTCGTGGGCGCTCATCGGGCACGGCTGGCGCGAACGGTCGAACAGCGCCGCCGCGGCGCAGGCGTTCATCACGACCCGCGTCGGCGACCTGGGTCTCTACATGGCCGCCGGAATGACGTTCGCGGCGACGGGCGGGTTTGGATACGACGATCTCGCCGCCGTCGACGGCACTCACCAGCACGCCCTCGCCGCAGGAATCTTGCTCGCCGTCGCTGCCAAGTCGGCGCAGCTCCCGTTCTCCCCATGGTTGTTCTCGGCCATGGCGGGCCCGACCCCGGTGTCGGCGCTGCTGCACTCCGCGACCTTGGTTTCGGCTGGCGCGTACCTGCTCATCCGGGTGGCTCCGGCGCTGGAGGCTGTCGGATGGTTCCTGCCTGCCGTCGCGGGCATCGGGATGGCGACCGCCCTGGCGGGTGGCGTGATCGCTGTACTTCAGGCGCAGGCAAAGCGAGTGCTGGCCGCCTCGACGTCGGCGCAGTACGGGCTGATGTTCGTGGCCGTCGGAGCCGGTTCGACCGCTGCCGCTGGCGCCCAGCTCGTCACCCACGCAGCGTTCAAGTCGTTGCTGTTCCTCGGCGCCGGGGTCGCCATCCATGCGGCAGGTAGCGGTGACCTGGGCGGCATGGGCCTGGGCCGGGTGCTGCCGCGCATCGCCGGGCTGTCGCTCGTGGGTGCGGCCGCCCTCGCAGCCATCCCGCCGCTCGGCGGAGCGTGGTCGAAGCAGGAGATCGGCGCGGCCGCCGCGCACAGCAGCCTGTGGCTGCTCCTCGGGGTTCTCGTCGCTGGCGGTCTGAGCGTGGCCTACGCCTTCCGGTACCAGCTCCTCGCCTTCGGGCGGGGTTCCGCCGACGGCGCCATCGGTCGCCGCGTCGACGCTCAGCCAACGACAGCGGAGCGCTGGTCGCTCGGCGTCCTCGCCGCCATCACCGTGGGTCTGTCCCTGTTGTGGCTGCCGGGAAGCGGTGAGGTCTTGGAGCGGGCGACCGGCGGTGTGCTGTTCGAGGCTCCCCTGTGGGAGGTGGCCGTCACGCTCGCCATCACCGGCGCCGTCGCCGCCGTTGTGGTGTGGGCGTGGCAGGCTCATCGCCTGAACGCGTCGGCACCAGAGGGGACTCTGGCGGTGGTAGCGGACTGGTACGGCTTGGCCCGGCTGAGCCGGGTGGTGGTGGTCGACTCGACGTTGGCGTTGTCCCGTGGTCTTGCCCGCGTCGACGACCGGGTCGTGGACGCTGGCGTGCGCGGCGCCGAGCGGCTCACTCGCACGCTGTCTCGGCTCGCCTGGAGACGTGCAGAGTGGAGCCTCGACGTTCTCCTCCACGGGCTGGCCGAGGCGGTCGGCCTCGGGGCCCGAGGGGCTCGCAGGGCGGACGAGCGCTCCGTCGACGGTGCCGTCCGGGTGCTGGCGGCCCTCACCCTCAAGAGCGCCGATGTCTCGGGAGTCGCCGACGACCGCGTCGTCGACGGGACGGTGGAGGGTTCTGCACGGCTCGTCGGGATCGGCGGACACGCGAGTCGCAAGCTCCAGACCGGCCAAGCCCACCACTACTACGTGATCGTGGCGGTGGGCTTCGTCGTGGCCGCCGCAGTCCTTCTGGCCCTGTCGAGCTGATGCCGACATCGACGCACACGGAGCTCACGTGCTGACCACCGCCATCTTCATCCCGATCGCTGCCGCCGCCGTGTTCGCGCTTCTCCCCCGGCGGCTCCGATCCCCGGCCGATGCGGGATCTGAAGCCGACGATCCGTGGGCGTCCCGGCTGCGTCTGATCGCCAGCGTGGTCGGTGTCGTTCCCCTGATTCTCCTCCTCGGAGCGTGGGCCCGGTTCGACGGCGGCGGCGGCTTCGAGCTCGTCGAGTCGACCGAGTGGATCCCGACGTTGGGTGTCGGCTACCGGGTCGGCGTCGACGGCTTGTCGCTCCCGCTCGCCCTCATGGCCGCTCTCGTGTTCGCCGTCGCCATCGCCTACCCAGTCGACGTGCGCGGCCGCGCCGGGCCCTACTACGCGCTCATGCTGTTCCTCGAGGGCGTGTCGGTCGGCCTCTTCCTGTCGCTCGACCTGTTCCTCTTCTTCGTGTTCTGGGACCTGAGCCTGGTCGGCATCTACTTCCTGATCGGCGTGTGGGGCCACGGTGACGCCCGGCGCTCGGCGCTGAAGTTCTTCGTCTACACCTTCGCCGGTTCGCTCGCCCTCTTGCTCGCCATCCTCGGCCTCTACCTCGCCACCGAACCCCGGACGTTCGACATGGCAGAGATCATCCGCCAGCAACCACTGCCCGCAGGCGGGGTCTACGCAACGCTGGTCTTCTTCGGGTTCTTCATCGGCTTCGCGGTGAAGACGCCGATCGTCCCCTTCCACACCTGGCTCCCACCCGCCCACGTCGACGCCCCGGGGCCGGCATCGGCCGTCCTCGCCGGTGTGCTGCTCAAGATGGGCACGTACGGGTTCGTGCGCGTCCTCATGTCCATGCAGCCCGAGACCTTCGCCCGCTTCGCGTTCCCGATCGGCGTGGTCGCCGTCGTCTCCATCGTCTACGGCGCGCTCGTCGCCATGGCCCAGACGAACCTCAAACGGCTCATCGCCTACACCAGCGTCAACCACATGGGCTACGTGATGCTGGGCTTGGCGGCAGCGGGCGCCAGCCTCGCCGGACAGGAAGGCGCCCAGGCGCTGGCCCTGACCGGCGCCACCGTGGAGATGATCGCGCACGGCCTGATCACCGGCGCCCTGTTCCTCATCAGCGGATCGATCCTCACCCGAGGCGGGACGTACGAGATGGACGCGTACGGCGGCCTCGCTGCTCGGGCCCCGGCACTCACCGGCATCACCGTCGTCGCGGCCTTCGCCAGCCTCGGCATGCCGGGTCTCGCCGGGTTCGTCGCCGAGTTCCAGATCTTCGCCGGCGCCCTCGCCGTCTACCCCTGGCTCGCCGGCATCGGCCTGCTCGGCATCGTCATCACCGCTGCGCTGTTCCTGCGCATGCTGCAACAGGTCTTCCTCGGCCCGCTCCCGGAGCGGTGGTCGACGTGGCCAGACCTGGGCTGGGTCGAACGGGTGACCCTTGGCGCTCTCGTCGTCCTCATCATCGGCATCGGCGTCGCCCCGGCCCTGCTGCTCGACGCGATCGACACCTTCGCCGGCCCCTTCGTCGGCAGATAGCGCACGACGGCCAGCGACGATGGACCACACCTTGGGCTCTTCGACGATGGACGACACCATGGGCTCTGCGGCGATGGACATGGGCTCGATGCTGGGCGACGTCGTCCCCGAACTCGTCCTCGTCGTCGGCGGTGTCATCGTCTTGCTCTACGCCCTCGCCGCACCCCGACGCCTCCAGGGCGGCGCTGCCGTCCTGGCCATGCTCACCGTCGCCATCGCCGCCGCCGCGACGATCCCCATGTTGGACGGGCCCGAGGCATACACGTTCGCCGAGACCTACGCCCGCGATCTGCCGGCCGTCTGGGCGAAGCTGATCGTCCTGGTGGCGACCGCTGCGGTGATCGCACTCTCGGTGCCCTGGTTCCGCAGCGATCCCCGCAGCGGCGAGTACTACACCTTGCTGCTGTTCTCCTCCCTCGGTGCCGTGCTCCTCGCCGGTGCGACCGATCTGAAGCAGTTCGTCGTCTCGATGCTGCTGTCCTCAGCGACCGGGTTCGTCCTCGTGGCCTACCACCGGTTGTCCCGCGCCTCGGCCGAAGCAGGCATCAAGTACTACCTCCTCGGGGCGATGACCAGCGCCAGCATGCTGATCGGCGTCGCCTACCTGTTCGGCTTGGGCGGAACCACGACGTTGCCGGGTCTGAGCACCGGCCTCGCCGCCGAAAGCGGGACCGGCTTGGCCGTCGCGGCCGCCCTGGTCATCATCGCCGTCGCGTTCAAGCTCGGCGCCGTGCCCGCACACGCCTGGATGCCCGACGTCGCCGAAGGCGCACCAGCGCCTGTCGCCGCGTTCGTGACGTCGGTACCCAAGGTCGGAGCGTTCCTCTTCCTTGCACGACTGATGCTCGCGCTGCCGCTCGATGGTCTCGGCTGGCGACCTCTCGTCGCCGTCATCGCCGCCGCCACGATGACCCTTGGCAACCTGGCCGCGCTGTGGCAGGACGACGTGCGACGCCTATTGGGCTGGTCGTCGGTCTCCCAGACCGGCTACGGACTGCTCGCCATCGTCGCCCTCGAACGGAGCGATCTCGCCCTGCCGGCCTTGCTGTACTTCCTCCTCGCCTACGTCCTCGCCAACGTCGCTGCCTTCGGTGTTGTCGTACAGCTGCGGGGGCGCACCGACCGGTCCGCCTACAGGGGTCTGGCCCGAGCCCGTCCGGTCCTGGCCGCCATCCTCACCATCACCATGCTCTCCTTCATCGGTGTGCCCCCACTCGCTGGCTTCGCCGCCAAGCTGGCCTTGTTCGCCGCCGCCATCGACGCAGGCTATGTCTGGCTGGCGATCCTGGGAGCGATCAACACGGTGGTGTCCATCGCCTACTACGCCCGGGTCTTGGCGCCGATGTACTTCAAGGATCTAGAGGGTCCGGTCCCGGTCCTCAGCCGCAGTGCCGGGATTGCTGCGGTCGCCACCGGCGCGGCCGTGGTGCTCGTCGGCATCGGAGCAGAACCGTTTTTTGGTGCGTTCGACGGGATCGGTCTGCTGCCCGGCTGAGTGGTCAGCGCCGAGACCAACAGGATCATCGCCATGATGACGATCCGTACTTCCACCGCCGGTGAACCCTGGGTCCGGCTGGCCCCACGGGCCGCGCCCGGCACCGTCGAGGAGCGATGATGCGCAAGCAGGCAGCGTCCCGCGACGGCCCACCCCCAGCTGCTGATCCGTCGCCGCTCGGTCGGCCCCGCCCGGCGCGGATGCTGTGGATCACCGGGGCGTGGGGTGCCTGCTTCGTCATGATCCGGTGGGGGCTACGGGATGCACCGTTGTTGTGGTTCGCCGCGCTGCGGGCGCTCGTGCCGGCGTTGCGCTTTTGACCGTCGCGGCCGTGCAACGGCGCCCGACACCCACCGGACCCCGCACCTGGTGGCTCATCGGCGAGCGGGTGACCGGTGGTCGGCAGCCGGGATGGTGCTCGTCCTCGCGTCGCTCTGGGCAACGGTCCGGTCGCCCGCAGCGATGGGCGCCACATGAGCCTCTCTTGCCCCGGTCCGCTACGTCCCGGGGAGTTGCGGCAAGCCCACACCCAGGATCGGTGATCCGCACCGATGCCCCCGGTGCCGGCGGTTCGTACGGTCGACGCGGCACAGCTCGCGGGAGGACATCGACATGGACTACGGCTACGGGCTCTGGGCCCTCGTCATCATCAACTCGGCGATCTTCATCGTCTTCGCGCTCAGCTTCTTCCGTCCCGGGAACCGCCGGGACTGGAAGGCGATGGGCGGCTTCACTGCCTTCATCGTCGCTCTGTTCACCGAGATGTACGGCTTCCCGCTCACCGTCTACCTGTTGACCGGGACGCTCGGCAGCCGCTTCGAGTCGCTCAACCTCACCCACGACGGCGGTCACCTGTGGTCCGAACTCGTCGGCTGGCAGGGCGATCCCCACATGAGCCCGTTCCACCTCGCCAGCTACCTGTTGATCGCTGGCGGGATGTGGTTGATCGTCAGCGCCTGGCGGGTGCTCTGGGCCGCAGCCCGTGCTGGCACTCTCGCTACAGCGGGCCCTTACTCCTGGGTGCGTCACCCCCAGTACGCCGGGTTCCTCGCGGTGATGGTGGGCTTCCTCTTGCAATGGCCCACCCTGCCGACGCTGGTGATGTTCCCGATCCTCGTGGTCGTGTACCGGCGCCTCGCCACAGCCGAGGAGCGCAGCGTCCGCGACGAGTTTGCCGAGGCGTGGGACACCTACGCGGCGACGACCCCGAGGTTCATCCCGCGCCGCGGACCCGCCCGAACGTCCGTCCCCACACCACCCGGCACGTCCGACAACGTGGTCCCGGCATACCACCCCGCAACGCAGGAGCGCCACGAGGTGGCGTCTCGACGAAGTGGCCCGGCCGGGGATGAGCCACCGGATGCCGACACCAGAGGAGTTCGGTAGGAATCCGCAGACGCGATCAGCGTTTCGTGCCGATGATATCGGTGGCCCCGTTTCGTACGGTCAGCTCACGGCTCAGCGCCTGGAACCAACGAACTGGAAGGAGCCCACGATGTCTGAACCGACCGTCACCCGTCCCTCTCAACCTCTCACCGTCGAGACCATCCTGAAGGAATCCCGCCCCGATCCACCCCAGCGGGTGGCGTCGGGCTGGCTCGCAGCGCTGCGCCTGGCCGTCGGCTGGGTGTTCCTGTGGGCGTTCGCTGACAAGCTGTTCGGGCTCGGCTACTCGACTCCGACTGAGCGGTCCTGGCTCAACGGCGGATCCCCCACCAGGGGCTTCCTGAGCAACGTCGACGTCGGCCCCTTCGCAGGGTTCTTCCGCGACCTCGCCGGGAACCCCGTCGTCGACTGGTTGTTCATGCTCGGCCTGCTCGGCATCGGCGTTGCCGTCGTGTCCGGGGTAGCGCTGCGCATCGCTGCGGCGAGCGGCACGCTCATGATGGTGCTGATGTGGGTCGCCGAGTGGCACCCGGCCCGGTTCACAGGCGCCGGTGAGCCAACCGGGTCGACCGATCCGCTCCTCAGCTACCACCTGATCTACGCCCTGGCCCTCATCGTGTTCGCGGTGACCTACGCCGGTGATCGCTTCGGACTCGGACGCTGGTGGGCGCAGTTGCCCTTCGTCCGTCGGAACGCCTCGATCCTGCGGTAGCCAACTGAAGCGTGCCGACCGAATGCGCTCCGCCTTGTTCTGGGCGGAGCGCATTTGTCTGTACTGATGACCTGAACGGCAGATCGGCGAAGCACCGACGACGGACTGGATGATGATGGGCGATGCTACGACGTGTCGTCGTAGCATCGTTCGCATGCCCAGCGAACTCGATCCCGTCGACCGCCTCATGCAACACATCGGACGTGCGCTGGCCGTCGCCGGCGTGGCTGCCGGCGCATTGTTCCTCGCGTACATGACCCTGGGCATGCCCGGCATGGACCACGGACCGGCCGGGGATCCGGGGTCGATGGCGTCGATGGACCATGGATCCATGACGTACGCGTCTCTCCCGGTTGACGAGTTCGACGCCCGGATGTCGCAGGACGCCTTCGTGGTGAACGTGCACCGACCCTACGAGGGTGAGATCGATGGCACCGACGCGTTCATCGACTTCGACGACATCGTCGGCGACCAACGGTTGCCATCCGACACCGACAGCTCGATCCTGCTGTACTGCGCGTCGGGTCGGATGTCGGCGACCGCGGCCGATGCGCTCGTGAGCGCGGGGTACACCCACGTGGGGCACCTCGAAGGCGGAATGGAGGCGTGGGAGGCCTCGGGCATGCCCATCCGTCGAGGGTCCTGAGGACAGCAGGACGGACGTTCCATCATGCCGGCACCCCCTGACGAGAGCGCTTGCCCGCCGTCTTGATGAAGGCGGCGATCTGTAGCCCCATCAGGGCAGCGCCCGAGATCACGAAGGGCAGCCGGAACCAGTCGGGCGGCGGGACATCCTTGTGGAAGGAAAGCGTGTAGTGCACGAACAGGAAGTAGCCGACGTGGAGCAGCGTCAGGTAGAAGACGAACCGGGCTCCGTGGTGCAGCCACTTCCACGCCGGCGCTCCAAGGAGCCGCAACGCCCGATCCGATGACGTGGCGGCGAGCACGAGCGCGAACGCCAGCGCGGTCGCGCCAACGACGTTGGCCAG